>CAZEHR010000001.1:0-15805 GCA_964512265.1 uncultured Sphingobium sp.
GGCGTCGCGCATGTGAACGCCAGCTTCAACAACACCATGATCACCATCACCGACGCACAGGGCAACGCGATCAGCTGGTCGTCCGCCGGGATGATGGGCTTCAAGGGCAGCCGCAAGTCCACGCCCTACGCCGCGCAGGTATGCGCCGAGGATGCGGGCCGCAAGGCAGCCGAGCACGGCGTACGCACGCTTGAGGTCGAGGTGAAGGGTCCGGGTTCGGGCCGCGAGTCCGCGCTGCGCGCCCTCCAGGCCGTCGGCTTCACCATCACCTCGATCCGCGACGTAACGCCGATCCCGCACAATGGTGTGCGGCCGTCCAAGCGTCGTCGCGTCTAACGAACCTCCCGTCAGGGTGGCGGACGCGCCACCCTCGCTTTTGCACCGGCCGGGGTTCGCTTCTTCCATGAAGGCAGAACTCCCGCCACATTCCCAGGGGAAATACATGACTGTCAACATGAAGAACTGGCAGGAATTGAAGAAGCCCAACAGCCTGGAGATCAAGTCTGCCGGCGATGGCCGCCGCAAGGCGACCTTCGTGGCAGAGCCGCTTGAACGCGGCTTTGGCTTGACGCTGGGCAACGCGCTGCGTCGCGTTCTGCTGTCGTCGCTGCAGGGTGCGGCCGTCACCTCGATCAAGATCGAGAACGTGCTGCACGAATTCTCTTCGCTTGCCGGTGTGCGTGAAGACGTGACCGACATCGTCCTCAACGTAAAGCAGATCGCGCTCAAGATGGAGGGCGAAGGGCCGAAGCGGCTTCAGCTCTCGATCACCGGCCCGGCCGAGGTGAAGGCGGGCGACATCGCTGTCTCCGGCGACATCGAGGTGATGAACCCCGATCTCGTCATCTGCCACCTTGATCAGGGCGCGTCGCTCAACATGGAGCTGACGGCCGATATCGGCAAGGGCTATGTCCCTGCCGTCTCCAACCGCCCGGCCGACGCGCCTATCGGCCTTATCCCGGTCGATGCGCTCTATTCGCCGGTGCGCCAGGTGGCCTACAAGGTTGAGCCGACCCGCGTGGGCCAGGAGCTGGACTTCGACAAGCTGAGCCTCACGGTCGAGACCGACGGCACCGTCAGCCCCGAGGACGCCGTGGCCTATGCCGCGCGCATCCTGCAGGATCAGCTGCAGCTGTTCGTCCACTTCGAGGACGCGCTGGCCGCGCCTGCGCCGGTCGCGATGGCAGGTGGGGCTGCTGCGGGTGGCGAAGGCGAGAGCAACGCCAACACCATTAACCGCTACCTCCTCAAGAAGGTGGACGAGCTGGAGCTTTCGGTCCGCTCGGCCAACTGCCTCAAAAACGACAACATCATCTACATCGGCGATCTGGTTCAGAAAACCGAGGCGGAGATGCTGCGCACGCCGAACTTCGGCCGCAAGTCGCTTAACGAGATCAAGGAAGTGCTGTCCTCCATGGGCCTGCGCCTCGGCATGGATATCCCCGGCTGGCCGCCGGAGAATATCGAGGAGATGGCGAAGAAGCTCGAACAGGAGCTCATGGGCTAAGATGAACCGGGCCAAAGTGATACTTTGGCCCGGTTCAAAGGGAAATGGTCGACTTCCCCAAATGTCACCAGGTCTGGACTACCTGATACGGGTCCATAACGAACGGAGTAAGAAACATGCGTCACAAGGTAGGACATCGCAAGCTTCAGCGCGCATCGGGTCATCGCACGGCCCTGCTGCGTAACCTCGCGGCGTCGCTCATCAAGCATGAGCAGATCACCACCGGCATCGCCAAGGCGCGCGAGCTGCGCCCCTATGTCGAGAAGCTGATCACGCTCGCCAAGCGCGGCGGCCTTTCCAACCGCCGTCTGGCGCAGTCGCGCCTGCAGGATGACGCACAGCTTACCAAGCTGTTTGACGTGCTGGCCGAGCGCTACAAGGGCCGCGCCGGTGGCTATACCCGCATCATCAAGGCAGGTTTCCGCGCGTCCGACGCTGCGCCGATCGCGGTGATCGAGCTTGTGGACCGCGACACCAGCGCCAAGGGTCAGGACAGCGGCCCGGTGCAGACCGCCGATATGGACGAGATGGAAGCCGCCTAAGCGCTTCATCACATCCTAGCTTCACAAACGGGTCGTCGGCCAATAGGCTGGCGGCCCGTTTGGCGTTGTAAGCCGGAGCGAGCCGGGAGAGGGTGTGACAGGATCGATATATCGGGCTGGGCTGGTGTGCGCGCTGGCGCTGGGCGCGCTTTCTGCTCCGTGTGCACAGGCAACAGCGCCCGATGCCGCCGCTTTGGCCCCTCACTCCGCAAACAAGGACTCCATGCCCGCCATCCGCTACCCCGCCACCCGCGCGCTGCCGCTTGTCGAGGAGAAGTTTGGCGAGCGCGTTGCCGATCCCTATCGCTGGCTCGAAAATGATGTGCGCACCGACAAGGAGGTCGAAGCCTGGGTCGGCGCGCAGAACCGCGTGACTGATGCCTATCTCGCCACCCTGCCGGGGCGGGAGATATTGCGGGCGCGGATGCGCGCGCTGTTTGACTATGCGCGCTATTCCGTGCCCCGCAAGGCAGGCGGACGCATCTTTCACCTCTTCAACACCGGGCTGCAAAACCAGTCTCCGCTGTATGTGCGCGAAGGGGCGGAGGGGAAGCAGCGCCTGCTGATCGACCCCAATGCCTTCGCCAGGGACGGGGCGACCGCGCTCGCCGAATGGGAACCCTCGCCCGATGGCCGCAGCCTTGTCTATGCGGTGCAGGACGGCGGCACCGATTGGCGCACGGTGCACGTGCTCGATGTCGACAGCGGCGCTGTGCTGCCCGACCGGGTAGAGTGGGTCAAATTCTCCCGCCTCGAGTGGGACAGGGCTGGGGAGGGATTTTTCTACTCCCGCTTTCCGGCGCCGGAACAGGGGCGCGAATTTCTGGGCGCGGACCTTGGCCACGCGGTCTATTATCATCGCCTCGGCACCGATCAGGGCGCCGACCGGCTGGTCTATCGCACGCCGGATCATCCGAAATGGAACCACAGCGCGCAGGTGACCGACGATGGCGCCTGGCTCGTCATCACCACCTCGGAAGGGACGGACCCGCGTTATGCTGTCACGGTGATCGACCTCGCCGATCCGAAATGGAAACCGCGCAGGCTGGTGTCCGGCCTCGATCATGAGTGGCGGCTGGTAGGCAGCGTGGCGAGCCGCATGTGGTTCATGACAGATCGCGACGCGCCGCGCGGCCGCCTCGTCACGCTGGACGCCGCGCGCCGCCGCGCCGCACCGGTGGAGGTGGTTGCACAGCGAAACGATACGCTCGCGGGCGCGTCGATGATCGGGCGGCGCATCATCCTCGCCTACATGAGCAAGGCGCAGTCGGTTGCGGAACTGGCGGAACTGGATGGCCGCTTCGTCGGTCCGGTCCCGCTGCCGGGTATCGGCACGGCGGCGGGCTTTGGCGGCAAGGCGGGCGATCCGGAGACCTTTTTCAGCTTCTCCGGCTTCACTACGCCGGGCACCATCTATCGTTTCAACACCGATACCGGCGCCATCGCAGAGTTCGCCCGACCGCGCCTCGCCTTCGATCCCGAGGATTATGAGGAAGAGCAGCTGTTCTACGCCTCGAAGGACGGCACCAAGATACCGATGTTCGTCGTGCGCAGGAAGGCGCTGGCCCGCACCCGTACGCCTGCGCCTACGCTGCTTTACGGCTATGGCGGCTTCAACATTCCGCTGACCCCAGGCTATTCCGCCACGCGGATGGCCTGGCTGGAGCAGGGCGGGGTGATCGCGGTGGCGAACCTGCGCGGCGGCGGCGAGTTCGGGCGCGAATGGCATGATGCGGGCCGGCTCGCCAACAAGCAGAACGTGTTCGATGATTTCATCGCCGCGGGCGAATATCTGATCGACAATGGCTATACCGGCGCAGGCCAGCTCGCCATCGAGGGGCGATCCAATGGCGGTTTGCTGGTCGGTGCCGTGGTGAACCAGCGGCCAGACCTGTTCGCTGCCGCGCTGCCCGCCGTCGGCGTGATGGACATGCTGCGCTTCGACCAGTTCACCGCCGGGCGGTACTGGGTCGATGATTATGGATACCCGGACCAGGAGGCGGACTTCAAAATCCTGCGCGGATATTCGCCCTATCACAACATCCGCCCGGGCGTTGACTATCCCGCGATCCTGGTGACGACGGCGGACACTGACGACCGCGTGGTGCCGGGCCACAGCTTCAAATACACCGCTGCGTTGCAGGCCACGCAGATCGGCCCCAAGCCGCACCTCATCCGCATTGAAACGCGCGCTGGGCATGGCTCTGGCAAGCCGGTCGACAAGCTGATCGCCGAATATGCCGACAGCTACGCCTTTCTGGCGCACTGGACCGGGCTGGAGGTCGCGCCCAAATAGCGCGCAGGCTGGACAGGCGCGCCTGCCCGCCTTATCGGCTCCCTATGACAGGCCAGCACCACGAATCCATCCTCATCGTCGACTTTGGCAGCCAGGTGACGCAGCTCATCGCGCGGCGCGTGCGCGAGGCGGGCGTCTATTCCGAGATCGCCCCGTTCAGCGCCGCCGCCGCAGCCTTCGAGCGGATGAAACCCAGCGGCATCATCCTTTCGGGCGGTCCGTCCTCGGTAACGTGGGAAGACAGCCCGCGCGCCCCGCAGGTGTTCTTCGATGCGGGCGTGCCCGTCCTTGGCATCTGCTATGGCCAGCAGACGATGATGGAGCAGCTTGGCGGCAAGGTCGAGGGTGGCGAGGGCGGCGAATTCGGCCGCGCCTTCATCGACATCACCGGCGCCTGCACGCTGTTCGATGGCCTGTGGCAGTCGGGCGAGAAGCATCAGGTCTGGATGAGCCACGGCGACAAGGTTACGCGCCTTGCCGAGGGCTTTGAGGTGGTGGCGAAAAGCGAGGGCGCGCCCTATGCCATCGTCGCCAACGAGGCAAAGCGCTTTTACGCGATGCAGTTCCACCCCGAAGTGGTGCACACGCCCGATGGCGCGAAGCTGATCGCCAATTTCGTGCGGCATGTCTGCGGCTGCGCGGGCGACTGGACGATGGCGGAGTTCCGGGCCACCAAGATTGCGGAGATCCGCGCGCAGGTCGGCAGCGGCCGGGTGATCTGCGGCCTTTCCGGTGGCGTGGACTCGGCGGTCGCCGCCGTGCTGATCCACGAGGCGATCGGCGACCAGCTCACCTGCGTCTTCGTCGACCATGGCCTGATGCGCATGAACGAGGCGGATCAGGTCGTAAGCCTGTTTCGCCAGCATTACGGCATCAACCTCGTGCATGTCGACGCCTCCGCCGCATTCCTTGGCGGCCTCGCGGGTGTGACGGACCCGGAGGCGAAGCGCAAGTTCATCGGTAAGGCGTTCATCGACCTGTTCGAGGAGGAAGCGCGCAAGGTGGGCGGAGCGGATTTCCTGGCGCAGGGTACGCTCTACCCCGATGTGATCGAGAGCGTGAGCTTCACCGGCGGGCCGTCCGTCACGATCAAGAGCCACCACAATGTCGGCGGCCTGCCAGAGCGCATGAACATGAAACTGGTTGAGCCGTTGCGCGAGCTGTTCAAGGACGAGGTGCGTGTGCTGGGCCGCGAGCTGGGCCTGCCGGAGATTTTCGTAGGCCGCCATCCGTTCCCCGGACCCGGCCTCGCCATCCGCATACCCGGCGAGGTCAGCCAAGAACGCTGCGACATCTTGCGCAAGGCGGACGCGATCTATCTGGAGGAAATCCGCAACGCGGGCCTCTATGACGCGATCTGGCAGGCGTTCGCCGTGCTGCTGCCTGTCCGCACCGTGGGGGTGATGGGGGACGGGCGCACCTATGACAGCGTCTGCGCCCTGAGGGCCGTCACCAGCACGGATGGCATGACGGCGGATATCTATCCCTTCGACGCCGCATTCCTTTCGCGCACCGCTACGCGCATCATCAACGAGGTGAAAGGCATCAACCGCGTGGTGTATGACTATACCTCCAAACCGCCCGGCACGATCGAGTGGGAATGATTTTGGCGCATCCTAGTCTCCGCCATTATACGCTAGAATACATAACAAGCATCAGAAAATACTTATAAAAAACTTCATTCACATTCATTGGCAATCGGTGGGCAGAGATCAGGTCTGACGGTTCGAGTGACGGTAGTCGTCTCACTTGCCGAGTGCCTGAAAAGCGACTACCGTCAGCTGAATTCGGGTTTCTGACGGTAGTTTTTGTGAGTTAATACATTGTTTTTCTGTAGTAATCCTAGTCAGTGACCCCAAAAAAGTGCTTGACGGTAGTTTTGCCTGGGAGAAAGAAGATGCTGACGGACGCGGCGATCAAAGCCCTGAAGCCAAGGGAGAAGGTTTACAAGGTCACCGATCGCGACGGAATGTATGTCCACGTCACACCGACAGGGGTGATGAGTTTCCGAATGGACTATCGGTTCAATGGCAGGCGTGAGACTCTTTATCTCGGTAAATATGGACCAGGTGGTGTGTCGCTGGCCCGTGCTCGTGAAAAGTGCATTGACGCTCGACGCTCGATTGCTGAGGGGGTGTCCCCGGCAATCGAGAAACAGCGAGAAAAACGCCGACTGAAGGAGGCGAAGAGCTTTGGTGAGTTCGGGGAGAAGTGGCTCACGATGGCCCCAATGGCGGACAGTACGCGGGCCATGCGGCGATCGATCTTCGAGCGCGAGCTTCTTCCGGTGTGGCGCAATCGTCTTCTGATTGAGATTTCGCCTAACGATCTTCGTGCACACTGCGGCGCGATCGTCGATCGCGGCGCGCCGGCGACAGCCATCCATGTCCGAGACATCGTCAAGCAAATCTATGGCTTTGCCATTCTGCACGGCGAGAAGGTCAGCAACCCGGCGGACGAAGTTGGCCCCACTTCAATCGCAACGTTTACGCCCAAGGACCGCTCCCTGTCGCCGTCTGAGATCCGGGTTTTGTTCCGGGTGATAGAAAAGGTCGCAACCCTGCCGACGATCCGGCTCGGGATGAAGTTCTTCCTGCTGTCTATGGTGCGCAAGAGCGAGCTGCAGGACGCTGTATGGGACGAAGTGGATTTCGAGAACGCGGTGTGGAGCATCCCCAAGGAACGGATGAAGCGATCGAAGGCGCACAACGTTTATCTATCGACGCAGATGCTGGACATCCTGATCGCGCTCAAAACTTGCGCCGGAAACTCGCGCTACCTTCTACCGTCCCGCTATGATGCGGATGCGCCGATGTCGCGCGCAACGTTCAACCGGGTTACCTATTCTGTCGTGGAGCAGGCCAAGAAGGATGGCCTGCCTCTGGAACCTTTCACGGTCCACGATCTGCGGCGTACGGGGTCGACGTTGCTGAACGAACTCGGCTTCAACAGCGACTGGATTGAGAAGTGCCTCGCCCATGAGGATGGCCGCTCATCGCGTGGTGTCTACAACAAGGCTGAATATGAAGTTCAGCGACGTCACATGATGCAGGAATGGTCGAACACGGTAGACGCCTGGGTCACCGGTGCGAAATATATTCCGGTCCTCATCCCGCCTGCGATGTCGATCCTTGAACCCGATCCGAGCCTTTGACCGGGCGGGTCTTACGGTTGCGGACGTCGACGTGCTGTCCGCGTCGTATGGGGCGGGCCTGACGCTCCGCAAGCCAGGCCTCAACTTCCGCTAGGTTCCAGACGACCGTGCGGGGTGACAAGGCGTATCGGCGTGGAAACTCGCCACGCTGCTCCATCTCGAAAATCGTGCTGTCGGCAAGCGGTACCATCTCCTTGAGCTGGTGCCGCCGGATCGTCCGCGTGTAGTTTAGTGGATCACTTCGGGCCATAGTCGCGCTTCCGTCACTGTTTGATTGTGAGCGATAGAAAACGGTTCGCCGCGCTATGCAAGACCCTACCGGTAGTGGTAGTACTGTGGCGTAAAAAGACAAACAGGCAGCGCCTTTTGCCTTTCGCCACGGTCGCGCATGATCACCATATCCATCACTTTGCTATGCAATAAAGCCGTAAAGCCGCTCTCAACAGAATTCCACGGCGCCGCCGAGGCCGCATTATCGCAGCTAATCCAATGCAAGCAAATTTGTCATGTGCGTTCGCCGTCGCGCTGATGCTTAAAGAGTGTGTGGAATCTCGGTGGCTAGAGCAATCGAAAATGCATGACATGAGGATGAAATGAGCGAGAAGAAAGTTGCAATCGTTACAGGGGCTTCAGGAGGCATGGGTTTGCCGACTGTACGTCGCCTTGCCGCCGAAGGTTTTAGAGTGGCGGCGCTCGACATTAATATTGCGGCGGTTCAAGAAGCTATATCGACCGAAAATATCGATGCGAAGACGTATCAATTCGACGCTACAAGCGGAGAATCTTGTCGTGATACGGTTGCGCAAGTTAAAGCCGACTTTGGTCGGATTGACGCCTTTGTGAACACGGTCGGCTGGACCGACAGTTCCCGGTTTATCGAGGAAGAACCAGCATATTGGGACAAGCTTATCAAGGTCAACTATCTTCCTGTGTTGCATCTCTCGCAGGCGATCGCCCCGATCATGATTGAGCAGGGCGGAGGCAAGATGTTGTTCGTAACGTCGGATGCCGGCAAGGTCGGGACCAGCGGCGAGGCGGTTTATGCAGGATGTAAGGGTGGCGTGATCGCGTTCGCCAAGAGTGTGGCGCGCGAGTGGGCGCGTTACAAGATCAACGTCAATTGCACGGCGCCTGGGCCAACCGATACGCCGCTTGAGGCCGATCAGGATCCCGATCTGGTCGCGCGCCGCCTGAAGGTGATTCCGTTCCGCCGCATGGCGAAACCCGAAGAGCAGGCTGCGGCTATCGCTTTCTTCGTGTCTGATGATGCCGATTACATCACCGGGCAGGTTCTTTCGATCAGCGGCGGTTTGACGATGCAGTAAAGCTTGGCGCGCCCGTGTTGTAACGACGGATACGGGATTTGCGCTGCTATTAGTCTTAATATCTACAAGGAAAGTAAAATGGGTAAACCGGTAGACATTCTTGGTCATCTCTTCACACCGGAGTCGATTGAAAAGCACTTTCTGGGTGATGAAGAGGAACTAGCGGTGTTTGAAAGCCTAGGGCGCGCGAAGACGCTCAAGGGACTCACCGTCGATGAGTTTCGCACCTATGCTGAAGAAGTCGGCCTAGGTCGCACGAACATCGCTGCCTTTTACGGCTGGAGCTACCGGTTTCAGCGGCCTTATCTGCATGTGACGCCGGAAGAGGTCTATGAAGTCACACGCCAGCTTCCGGGCCTCGCTTATGGCATGTATGGCGTCAATCCGTTCGACGCGCTCCGCGGCGTCAAACATTTCGAGAAGTCGGTCAAGGAATATGGCTTCGTCGGTATCCATGTTCATCCGCATGGCTTTGACCTGGGGCCGGATCATGCCTTCTACTTCCCCTACTATGCCAAGTGTGTCGAACTGGGCGTTCCGGCCGTTTTCTCCATGGGCCACACGCTTGACTTCATGCCCATCGAAAATGGCCGTCCGGCTCGTCTCGACAAGATCGCGCTCTATTTCCCCGAACTGACGATCGTCTGCACGCACACGGGCTGGCCCTGGGTTGAAGAGGCGATCGCGATAGCGTCCAAGCATCCGAACGTCTATCTCGGCACGTCAGCTTACGCTCCGAAATACTGGAAGCCGGAAATGGTGAAGTTCGCCAACTCTTGGGGACAGGACAAGGTGCTTTGGGGGTCGGACTTCCCGCTGGTCAAGCACCAGGAGGCGTTCGAGCAGCTGGATGCGCTCAACCTCAAGCCGCAGGTCGTCGAAAAAATCCTCTGGAAGAACGCCGAAAAGGTGTTTCCCTACGACCGGTAAAGCCTGGAATTCGTGATGACTGATCCGATCCTTTTCGAAACCGACGGGCAGATAGCGACGCTAACTATCAATCGTAACGAGCGACGCAACTCACTCGACAACGTAACGATCGAGCAGTTTCTTGCTGCACTTGAGCGGGTCAGGCGTTCCTCAGTCGTCGCACTCTGCGTGACGGCGGCAGGAGATCGCGCATTTTGTGCAGGCTCCGATCTCAAGGCTCTCGCGGGTTACACGGCGGAAGAAGCCGAGCATCACACTTATCTGTTTCAGCTGCTTGCCGAAACGCTAGACGAGCTTCCCTGCGCCACCATCGCGGCAATCGAAGGAGCCTGTCTTGGTGGAGGCCTGGAAATCGCACTGGCGTGTGATTACCGGGTTGTATCGCCGGGCTCGCGTTTCGGTTTTCCCGAAATCACCGTCGGGGCTTTGCCCACCGGTGGCGGCACGATCCGCGCCCCGCGCGCCATCGGCCTTTCCAGAGCGCGGGAAATGATGATTTTCGGTCAGCCCATCAACGCCGAAGCCGCGCTGAGCATAGGGCTGATCAGTCAAATCGACACTTTGGGCGATGTACGTGCGGCGGCGCGGCGCAAGGCTGAGGCGCTTGCCGGCACGACCAGCCGTGAGGCGGTTAAGCTGCTGAAGGCGATGCTTGTGGCGGGGGCTGGTCTGCCGGCACGCCCCGCACAGATGCTGGCTTTCCTCTCGGATGTCGCTCTCGTGCGATCTGAAACCTTCAAGGAAGGCGTTGGCAGCTGGTCGGCTGGCAACAAATAGCAAATTCTAAAGATCCGGCAAATACCGGGGGAGGTATATAGTGGCATTCAAGGCTGTGGTGATCACCAAGGAAGATGACGAGCAGAAGGTAGCGCTTGCCAGCTTCGATCAAGCCGATCTGATGGAAGGCGACACCCTCGTCGCGGTCAGCCATTCCAGCCTCAACTACAAGGATGGTCTGGCCATTACCGGTCGCGGTCCGGTGGTTCGTCGCTATCCGATGATCCCTGGGATCGATTTTGCAGGCAAGGTGGTCGAGACCAGCGATCCGGATCTCAAGGTCGGGGATATGGTTGTCCTGAATGGATGGGGCACTGGCGAAACACATCTTGGGGCGTTTGGTGAATATTCCCGCGTTCCCGGCAAGTGGCTTCTACCTTTGCCCGACGCGTTTACGTCCGAGCAGGCGATGGCGATCGGGACTGCGGGCTATACGGCCGCGCTGTGCGTGCTTGCACTGCAGCAGGCTGGTCTTAAGCCGACCGACGGACCCGCACTTGTCACGGGTGCCGCAGGTGGGGTCGGGTCGGTTGCGGTTGCACTTCTTGCGAAAGCTGGATGGCATGTCATCGCCTCGACCGGGCGTGCCGAAGAAGGCGAATATCTGAAACGGCTGGGCGCGGTAGAAATCCTTTCACGTGAAGAGCTGGACAAGCCGGCGCGTCCGCTCGGTAAAGAGCGTTGGATCACGGCAGTAGACGTCGTTGGCAACAATGTTCTCGCAAATGTTCTTGCTTCGACCAGCTATGGCGGGGCCGTCGCTGCTTGCGGGCTTGCCGGCGGAATGCAATTGCCCACTTCGGTTGCACCTTTCATTCTACGCAACGTGTCTTTGCTAGGCGTCGATTCCGTTATGACGCCGCGCGAGAAGAGGCTCGCTGCATGGCAACTTCTGGCTGAGTTGCTCGACCCGAAGGTCCTTGCTGACATTACAACCACAGTCGGCCTTGAGGATGTGCTGACTCTCGGCGATCAGATTGTTGATGGCAAGGTGCGCGGTCGTGTCGTTGTGAGCATTGCAGGGAAATGATGCCCAGAGGCGATCCACGATCAAAATTTACACCCAACCTTAGTGTGACAACGTTTTGCGTTGTTGCGCTGACGTCGCCATCTATTTGTGAGTGTCGCCATGTCTGAATTGCGGCCATTCGAAAAAGACTTCGAATTCTTATCCAGAACGGATCTAGATCAGCTTCAGTTCGAGAAGCTGAAAACCATGCTCCGCCATGTCGCTTCCACTAATCGCTATTATGCGGATCGCTGGAAGGCTGCAGGGGTGGATGTGGAACAGATCCAGTGCTTTGCGGATTTTCGTCGACTTATCCCAATGGTGGAAAAGTCCGACTTCATACGTGACCAGGAAGACAATCCTCCGTTCGGAACCCGCCTTGGAGATTTCGAGCATGCTGCAGAACGGGCAGAGGTGTATACGACGAGCGGTACGAGCGGCCAGGGTGTCGAGCTTCACGTTCAGAGCAAGCGTGAACTAGCTATCATGGAGCGCATATATGGCTATTATTTCAGCTGGGCTGGCCTGAGCCCCGGCGATATAACAATGCTCACGCTGCCCATCACGATGCTGGCCGGTGGAAGAGCCGAATATCAGGGCGGTGTGGCTTTTGATCTAAGCGTATTTCCCATAGGAAATTACAATTCCGAACAGAAGGCTGAACTCATCCAGCGCTTCAAGCCCAAGGCGCTGTTCGGCAGTACCACCTATTTCGCACATCTTGCGAAGCTTTTGGGTGACGACGCGCGAAAAATTGGGGTTCAGACGCTATTGACCGGCCTGGAAGGCGTGGGATTGTCTTTCTTCCAGCGGTTGGAAACTCAATGGAATGCTCGCTGTGCTGAGCGCTTCGGTTGTGCTCAGATGCGGGCAGACTTCCTATTTACGGATGAGAGCGGTGTCGGTGGCCCAGGCAGTCCTCGATTGCTCTTCAATATAGACCCGTATGTCTATCTCGAAATTTTGGATGTCGAAACCGGTGAGCCGGTGAAGGATGGTGAGTTCGGAGAGCTGGTCGTGACCAGTCTTTATCATTTCGACAATCCGGTCATCCGCAATCGTCTAAAGGATGGGGCTATCTTTCGTGAAGGGCGATCATTAGGAGGCAAGCGCAATTTCACTGCGATAGAATTGGGTTCCCTTTCTCGCATTGACGATGTGAAAAAGATCAAGGGTATCAACGTCTACCCCCAGGCAGTCGACGATCTCATCTTCGCAAATCATGAGATTGAGCAATATCAGGTTGTTTTGACATCCTCTGAAACTTTTTCTGATATCGCGACGCTCCGTTTACAGCTTCGCTCGTCGGTGCCTGAAAGTGGCACGCCAGCGCTGGGCAAGAAGCTTTATGCCGAGGTGAAAGAGCGGCTTGGTATTCACTTCAATATCGAATTTGTGCCGCACATCGAGCTAAGCACATACAAGGCGCGTCGATGGACCGACTTGCGGAAACGCGATTAGGGATGATCGGTCGCATTAGTATGAACGACCGGGAACGGGATAGATAACGGATGCGAGACCGTAAAGCTGGAAAGTAACGGGTAGCTGGAGAGGGAGCCAAGACATCGATGGAGAACTCGGATACTGAAGCGCTGATCCCATCGTCCAGGGCAGGCAAGACCGAAGAGGGCGCACTTCTTCGCTGGGCCGTGGCGATTGGCCTCGCGTTGGTCGGCTTCATCCTTTACGGCGCGGGAGCCTATGGCTTCATCATGTTCGCGGCGCCGATCGCGGAGGAATTTCACTGGTCCGAGGCGGCGATGGGCGGGCTGGTCAGCGCTTTCTGGCTGATGGCTCCGGTTTCTCTGGGCGGCGCAAACCTCATTCAGCGTTTCGGTTCGCGCAAGTTGATTCTGGCCGGCATTGTGATCGAGGCGCTCTGCTTTGCCGGAATGATATTCGCGACCCAGCTTTGGCAACTTTATCTTCTGAGGGCATTGTCGGGTCTAGGCAAGGTCCTGTTTGCGATCACGGTTCCCATCACTGTCTCCAAGCTTTTTTCGCGCAACTATGGTTTCGCTGTTTCGATCAATTATGCGGGCTGGCAGCTCGGCGGTGTCGTGATTGCGCCGCTGGCGTCATATCTGATCAGCGCCTACGGCTGGCGGATGGCGTGTATCGCCATGGGCGGTCTCGTACTGGCAGCGCTCTTGCCGGGGCTATGGGTGACGAGTATGGCCGACCATGCGAAGAAAGAGCCCGGGGAAGACCATGTCGACGAGGAACATGTCGTTGTATCCTATCGGGACGTTGTTTCGGTACGCGGATTCATGGCGGTGTTGCTCGGCAACTTCATTTTTTTCAGCATTTATGGTGGTGTACTGGCCCACCAGCCGACGGCTGTAAGCAGTGCGCATGTGTCGGTGTTCCTGGCCTCGCTCGCACTGGGTTCGACGGCGGCCTTTGGCGCAATCGGTTCGCTCCTGATGGGCAGGATGATCGATCGTCTGCGGCCATTAATATCTGTGCTGATCCAGTTCACTTTCTTCGCCGTCGGCATAGCCAGTCTTGTGGCTCTTGTAAGTGGTGGCCCGATATTCTTTTTGATCCTGCACGCTATCTTTTTCGGATTGGGTGTCGGTGGCTCTGATGTATTCTGGATCGCTACGATCAAACGCGGCGTGAAAACGCAGATGTTCCCGGCTGCCTGGGGGCTTGGATATTTCGCGATTCTGGTTGGGCTCGTTATTGGCCCTATGCTTGCGGGTGCGCTCAATGATGTCGTGCACAGTTTCTCCATCACCATAGGAGTCCAATTGCTTATTCTACTCATTCCATTCGGGATTTGCGTCGCACAAGCATTGAGGAAGAGCCGCGCCGGTGATTTTGAGCGGCCAGGTTCCAACGCTGTGGGCGTTTTACATTAGAAGTTCTAAAAAAGTGGTCAGAATGTCGCCGGTAGGCAAGGCCGAAGATGGCGCGCTTCTTCGCTGGGCCGTGGCGGTTGGCCTCGCGTTGGTCGGCTTCATCATGTACGGCGCCGGAGCATATGGCTTCATCATGTTTGCGGCGCCGATCGCTGAGGAATTCCACTGGTCTGAGGCGGCGATGGGCGGGCTGGTCAGCGCTTTCTGGCTGATGGCTCCTGTTTCCCTGGGTGGCGCGAAGCTTATTCAGCGCTTCGGTTCGCGACAGATGATACTTGCCGGCATCGTGATCGAGGCGATCTGCTTTGCCGGAATGATATTCGCGACCCAGCTTTGGCAGCTCTATCTTCTGAGGGCATTGTCCGGTCTGGGCAAGGTTCTGTTCGCAATCACGGTTCCCATCACCGTCTCCAAGCTTTTTTCGCGCAATTATGGGTTCGCTATTTCGATTAATTATGCTGGGTGGCAGCTGGGCGGTGTCGTGATTGCACCACTGGCGTCATATCTGATCAGCTCATACGGTTGGCGGACAGCGTGCATTGCCATGGGCAGTCTCGTGCTAGCCGCGCTCTTGCCGGGGCTATGGGTGATGAGTATGGCCGACCGCGCGAAGAAAGAGCCTGGAGAAGACCATGTCGACGAGGAACACGTCGTCGTATCCTATCGGGACGTTGTTTCGGTGCCAGGGTTCATGGCGGTGTTGCTTGGCACGTTCATTTTCTACAACATTTATGGTGGTGTTCTGGCCCATCAGCCGACAGCCGTAAGTAGTGCACATGTGTCAGTGTTTCTGGCCTCGCTCGTCCTAGGTTCGACGGCGGCCTTCGCCGCAATCGGGTCGCTCCTGATGGGGTGGCTGATCGATCGTCTCGGGCCGCTGGCGTCCACGCTTATTCCGTTCGCCTTTTTCACCGTCGGAATTGCCAGTCTTGTTGCTCTTGTAAGTGGTGGCCCGCTATTCTTTTTGATCCTACATGCAATCTTTTTCGGATTGGGAATCGGTGCATGTGATGTCTTTTGGAATACTACGATCAAACGGAGTGTGAAAACGCAGATGTTTCCGGCTGCCTGGGGACTTGGTTACTTTGCATTACTGGTCGGAATCGTCTTGGGTCCCATGCTTGCGGGCGCGCTCAATGATGTCGTGCACAGTTTCTCCATCACCTTGGGAGTCCAACTGCTCATTCTGCTCATTCCATTCGGGATTTGCATCGCACAAGCATTGAGGAAGAGGCGCGGCGGTGATAAGTTCTGACGCAGATTCTGTATCCGTGATAACTATTATCTGATGGGTTTTTGAAATTGGTAAAGCCAGCTGCTCGTAAGCGTCAAAAATTAATAAACCGCCCCCAGGGGGCGGGGCTGGGGGGGGTGGGTGTGGGTGGGATTTGGTGGGGG
>CAZEHR010000001.1:15815-654008 GCA_964512265.1 uncultured Sphingobium sp.
ACTTTTCGCCACATAAAATGGTTAAAAGGCGGATAATACCCCCCCCCCCATCTCACGGTACATCGAGAGGAATCTGTATCTCGGATTTCCTGCCGGTTTTTGATTTCCTATAGAAAACCAAAAGGCCTGCCGTAACAATAATTCCGGATCCTAGGATAATATTTATTGAAGGATAGTCACCGAAGACAACGATTCCTAAAAATACTCCCCATATAAGAAGCGTATATTGTATCGGTGCAAGGATAGAGACTGGCGTTAACTTAATCGCTCGTGTGAGCATTAAGTGTGCGGCGGTCCCGATCAGACCTAGCAGGAACATTGCGCACACCCCGCTTGCGGTCATTGGACGCCAGTCGAACGAAGACAATGCACCAGCGCCGACAATTCCCATCAGTGACTGATAAGACACTAGGTTTATATCGCTGGTATTTTTCAGCTTTTTGTTGATAACCATTGATAATGAGTATGAAATACTGCCTATGATGGCGAAGAATGCAGCGAATGAAATTATTTCTGTCGAAGGTCGAAGAGCGACAATGACGCCGATAAATCCGACGAGGATCGCGATCCACTGCTTCCAACCGATCTCCTCCTTAAGAAATAGGTGTGATGCAAGTGTTGTGTAAATAGGACCGGCCATGTAAAATGTGAATACATCAGATAGTGGAAGGTAAACACAGGCCGCGTAAAATAGACCAGTGTCCACTAAAGTTAAAGCCGCGCGTATTAATTGTAAAATTGGTTTATCAACGTTAGTGAAAAGTTTGGATTTTGATCGGATCAACAACGGAACTAGAAACAGAAACCCACCGACTGAACGTATTGCAACGACCTGCGCAACGCCATAATTCATTACTAGAATCTTGGCCAAGGCATCGTTCAGGGCGAACGCAAAGTAACCGAGAAGTGCTACAGCTACGCCGATATTCACGGCCGAACTTTCCCAGAAGCAAATGTTTTGGTCGGCCAATGATCATGCGTATCAGGTGAGCAAAACCCTGCAATCATAAAATGGCCTCCGCAGAGATAGCTCACCCAGCTGCAAGACGCTGAAAAGGTATGTCATTTGCGCGCAGGGCGAGTGTGATTTGGGAACACCGGATATTTGTCGGCACAAACCGTGTCGAACACAGGATGGCGATGTCGAAAGCGCTAATGTGCCGGTCGAGTAAGCTCCAATATGTCTCGTATGTCGTTTGCGGTCTCGAGCTCAGAGACGCGCAGCATGCATGCAGCAGCCTTGTCGTCGCCCAGAACAGGCGCGACCATCGACATGAATTTGCCTTCGATCGCAGCTCGGGACATAGGCTTTTCTGGTGAACCAGCCGGCATACTGGCAGATGCGGACAAGACATCGCCCGTATGTAGTGTTATGTCTACCCGGGAACCGATCTTTCCGTCCTGATGGAAAGAATTGTTATAAGATTCGTCAAAATTCACTCTTACCCGACGAGAATATTCAACCAGCGTCTCATTATGCAGGTTTTCGTCAGTAAACCATTCTGGTCCGGGCCGGATTCCGTGAAGTATCATGGTCACACTGTGCGGAACCGAAAACCCGGCATCTACAACATCCACTGGTCCGTATACCTCGAAGTCCTGCACCCAGTCGAACGTGTAAACATCCACCTGGGCGATGTCCTTGGGTTGAAGTCTCCCGTGTTCGATTATCTCGACTACGCAATCGAGCGCAGAATGTTGCCACCGACAGCATGAATAGGGCTTGAAACTGAGCTTAGTTACCTCAAATTCGCTTCCCAGATTGCACCGCATCGCCGCGAAGTCGACACGATCTGAACCGGCCATGGCCCAGAAACCCTTTTCACCATCAAGTATGAAGCGATTGCCGACAAATCCGTCTTCGGCCAACAGCGCAGCGGTAATGCCCGTCCAACTGGGCCAGCCGGTTGGCTCTTTCACCCAGTGTACCGGACGTTCCCTAAGCTCAAAACCCCATTTCTGCGAATTCGGCAAGGGAGCCGTCGCGCCAGCTATGCCATATGCGTTGAGGGTCTTGGTAACATCAAGCTTCAGACACTTCGAAGCGGCAGAGACCGCTGAAAAGGTCTGCCAGGTGCCGACAAACCAGACCTGCTTCAAACGCTCGTATGTTGGCTGGATAGCACGGCCTATCCGATTGCCGATGTCATATCCGACAAGTATGGCATCGAGAAACTCCGCTCCGGTGATATTGCGATCCTCGCCCGCAGCGAGCGCTGCCCCAAAAATCGTACCCGATGGATGGCCGATCCCCGCAAGCGTTTCTTCAAAGTCAAGAGCATTGGCGGAAGTTCCATTGAGCAGCGCGGCATCGCCAAGAGATAGCCTGATATCGCTACCCACAATTGTTGCGCTGCCGCCATTACCTGCCTTTAGCAAGCTTCGAGCCATGGTCTTGCTCAAATTGGTCTGCATTCCACCGATCATGCATCCCAAAGTATCCAGAACAAATAACTTCACCTGTTCTACTGTCGAAGTTGGATACGTGTCAATTGAGGTTGATACGGCATATTCGGCTAGTTCTTTCGTTACCCATTGGTCCATATCGAGAATTCCTCACAGTGAGAAGCGAATAAATAATCGAAAAATAGATCGACGTATTCACTGGGTCTCTGATGCAGTCACGGTCATAGAATACAAACAAGGCAGCCGTTCGCATGAAATCTCGCCTGCATGACATGAATGAAGATCATGGCGGGGATTAATCAGGCGGCTTAGCGGTGCTGGTGGCGTGGTGCATTTTTGACTACATCAAGGAAACATTACTCCACTCCCGCATAGAGTGCCGCAAGAGTAAGTTCGCTTTCAAACATGGTTGGAAGGGAATTGCTATGACCGGGCAGCAAGCGAAAATTAATGGTTACGAAGGAGTGCAGCCGCGTCAGGTCGATCTCGACGCGTTCTGGATGCCGTTTACCGACAACCGTTTCTTCAAGGCAAATCCTCGATTATTCGTCGCGGCCGATGGCATGTATTATACGACCGCCGATGGTCGGAAGGTTCTGGATGCGACAGCGGGCCTCTGGTGCGTCAACGCTGGTCACAACCGCGCGCCCATCACTGAGGCGATCCGGCGCGAAGCAGGTGTTCTGGATTTTGCTCCGACTTTTCAACTCGGACATCCGTTGCCCTTTGAGCTTGCGTCGGAACTCGCGCAACTGATGCCGCACGGTCTCGACCGGATTTTCTTCACCAATTCCGGGTCCGAGAGCGCCGATACCGCACTCAAGATGGCGCTCGCTTATCACCAGGCGCGTGGCGAGAATGGCCGCTTCCGGCTGATCGGGCGCCAGCGCGGCTATCATGGCACCAACTTCGGCGGCGTGTCCGTCGGCGGTATAGGAGGCAACCGCCGTCGTTTCGTCAGCCAGGTGTGGGGCATCGACCATCTATCCCACACCCATGCCGGTGCAACGAAATTCCAGAAAGGCCTTCAGTCCAGCAACGGCCATCTGGCGGATGAGCTGGAGGAGTTGGTCGCGTTGCATGGGGCGGAAACGATCGCTGCCGTTATCGTGGAGCCCGTTGCTGGTTCGACCGGCGTGCTCGTGCCGCCGCAGGGCTATCTGCAGCGATTGCGCGAAATCACAGCCAAGCATGGCATTCTGCTGATTTTCGACGAGGTCATCACGGCATTTGGGCGTCTTGGAAAAGCGACTGCCGCCGAATTCTTCGGAGTTCGACCCGATATCCTAACGATGGCCAAGGGGCTAACCAATGGCGCAGTCCCCATGGGTGCCGTTGCGGCCAGCAGGGAAGTCTATGATACAGTTGTCGACAGTTCGCCAGCGGGCATCGAGTTCTTCCATGGCTATACCTATTCCGGTCATCCGCTTGCGGCAGCAGCCGGTATTGCAACGCTTGGCGTCTATCGCGACGAGGCCCTCTTCGACAACGCGACCGGGCTTGCTGCGGTTTGGGAGGAGCGCGCGCATGGTCTGCGCGATTGCCCCAATGTGATCGATATTCGTAACCTTGGTCTCGTTGCCGGGATTGAACTCGCTCCGCGAGACGGCGCGCCGGGTGCACGGGCGATGGAAGCTTTCCATCGTGCCTTTGACTCGGGGCTTTTGATCAGGGTCACTGGTGACATCATCGCATTGTCTCCGCCGCTGATGATCACTGAAGATCAGATCCATCAGATCTTCGATCAGCTACGCCAAATTCTTGATGAACTTGCCTAATATCGCATTGCATGCGCACGAACAGGAGCGAACGAGATGAAAGTGATTGATCATTGGGTGGTTGAAAAGGCGACAGAGCAGTCCAGTTCGCGCCTGTCCGACGTCTTTAACCCGTCAACCGGCCAGGTGCAGGCCCAGGTTCGACTGGCTGACGAGGCCGAAGTCGCTGCGGCTGTTGAAGCCTCAAAGGCGGCGCAGCCTGCTTGGGCGGCCCTGAATCCGCAGCGGCGAGCGCGCATCATGTTCCGTTTCAAGGAACTGATAGAGGCGGAGATGGAAAGCCTCGCCCTGCTTCTGTCAAGCGAGCATGGCAAGACCGTGGCTGACGCCAAGGGCGATATTCAGCGCGGCCTTGACGTCGTCGAGTTTGTCTGCGGCGTCCCACACCTGCAAAAAGGCGAATATACGCATGGGGCCGGACCAGGGATTGACGTATATTCGTTACGTGAGCCGCTCGGTGTCGCTGTCGGTATCACACCGTTCAACTTTCCGGCTATGATCCCCCTATGGATGATGGCTCCCGCCCTTGCTACCGGCAACACGTTCATCCTGAAGCCATCGGAACGCGCTCCAAGCGTCCCGATGCGGCTTGCCGAGCTGGCTGAACAAGCCGGTTTGCCGAAGGGTGTCCTGCAGGTCGTTCACGGCGATCGTGTAGCGGTTGAGGCATTGATCGATCATCCCGTTGTCAAGGCGATCAGCTTTGTTGGTTCATCCGACATCGCGCAGGCTGTCTATGCGCGGGGAACAGCGCAGGGTAAGCGCGTGCAGGCGATGGGTGGCGCGAAGAACCATGGTATCGTCATGCCCGACGCGGATTTCGATCAGGCCGTGAACGATATCCTTGGAGCAGCCTTTGGTTCGGCAGGCGAGCGCTGCATGGCCCTTCCGGTCGTGGTGCCCGTCGGTGACGGCACCGCAGAGGAGCTTCGTGCAAGGCTGATCGAAGGTATCGCGCGCCTAAGGGTCGGGATCAGCACCGATCCTGACGCAGACTTTGGACCTGTTGTAACGCCTCAACATAAGGCTCGGATCCTCTCCTATATCGACCTTGGCTTAGAAGAAGGTGCGGAGCTTGTTGTTGATGGTCGCGATTTCAGTCTTCAGGGCTATGAGGAGGGCTTCTTTATCGGCCCGACCCTGTTTGATCGTGTGACGCCGAAGATGCGGACATATCATGAGGAGATATTTGGTCCCGTGCTGCAAATCGTTCGAGCCCAAACTCTCGACGAAGCAGTAGCATTGGCAACCCGCCATCAGTATGGAAATGGCGTTGCGATTTTCACGCGGGACGGTGGTGCGGCTCGTCACTTCGTGGATAATGTCGAGGTTGGTATGGTCGGTGTCAATGTCCCCATACCGGTTCCCGTAAGCTATCACTCGTTCGGAGGGTGGAAGCGGTCGGCATTCGGCGACCATAACCAGTATGGAATGGACTCGATCCGATTTTTCACCAGAACAAAGACCGTTACGCAACGTTGGCCCGGCACAGGACCAGTTGCAAGCAGTTTCGTGATACCGACTATGAACTAACAAATGTCCGGGCCTGCGTAAGTGGGCCCGGATGTATTGGAGTCTATGCTCTCATTCTGCGATACCGACACTCGCTGGTTTATCCATTGCACGTTTCAGTCAGTGAAATAATTCGCAGTGATAAGCCATTTTTTTGAAGATATCTCATTGAAAAAGTGATGGGGGAGCGAACCGTGTAACGACCTCTCTAAGCGAAAAAAAAGATTGCATCCTGGATACACCAGGCAGCTTGGACAATTCATCGCGATGAATGCGCTCGAAATCCGATAAATCTCTTGCGCAAAGCGTTATCAAATAGTCTTCGCCGCCTGAAACAAGGTGACAGTTGAGGACGGAGGGGCATTGGATCACAGCCCTTTCGAATGCGTCGAAAGCGTCGCTGCTCTGCCTTTCCAGCTGTATCAACACCATCACAGTGGTTTTTATGCCGAGCACCGCGAGGTTCAACTCGGCGCGATACCCCGTGATCACACCCCGCTCCTCCATAATCTTCTGCCGGCGTGCTGCTGCCGTTCCGGATAGATTTGCCGCCAGGCCGAGTTCGCTCTGCGTGGTCCGACCATCCGCAACCAGAGCATGCAAAATTACCCTGTCAAAACGATCCAACACAATTTCCAATCATTTTCTCGATTATATGCATAAATTCAATATTTTTTACCGTAAATGATGCAACCATTCATTACAATACTCGAAATAATTGTGGTATATACGAATCTATAAATTTTGGAGAAAAATCATGCTGGTCGGTGTGCCCAAAGAGATAAAAAAGCAGGAGTCACGTGTCGGTTTGACGCCGGGTGCGGTGCGGGAATATGTCGCATGCGGCCATCAAGTGCTCGTTGAGACTGGCGCAGGTCATGGCATCGGGGCCAATGACGAGGCCTATATGGCCGCAGGTGCGGCTATTGCATACACAGCAGAGGAGATTTTCCGGAAGGCTGGCATGATCGTGAAGGTCAAGGAGCCCCAGTCAGGCGAGTGGAAGCAGCTTCGTGAGGACCAGATACTGTATACATATCTGCATCTGGCGCCTGATCCTGATCAGACAAGGGGCTTGCTTGAATCAGGGGTCACCGCTGTCGCATATGAAACGGTTACCGACAATAAGGGCGGCTTGCCGCTTCTGGCTCCCATGAGCGAAGTAGCAGGGCGCCTCTCGATCGAAGCTGCAGGAACGGCGCTCAAGAGCTATAATGGAGGATCTGGCCTGCTTTTGGGAGGTGTTCCGGGTGTTGCGCCCGCACGCGTTGCGGTGATCGGTGGCGGCGTAGTCGGGACGCATGCGGCTCGGATGGCTGTCGGCCTCGGCGCCGAGGTTTCCATGCTGGATCGTTCGCTTCCAAGGCTTCGCGAGCTGGATGAACTTTTTCATGGTCGCGTACGCACGCGCTTCTCCACAATGGAGGCAATCGAGGAGGAAATCGCCAGCGCTGACGTGGTGATTGGCGCAGTATTGGTTCCGGGTGCGTCTGCTCCCAAGCTTGTCACGCGAGCCATGCTTGCTCACATGAAACCGCGCGCCGTGTTAGTCGACGTCGCGATCGATCAGGGTGGCTGTTTCGAGATGTCTAAGCCTACCACCCACGCCGACCCGACGTTCGATGTTGATGGCATCACCCATTATTGTGTAGCCAATATGCCAGGATCGGTGCCGAGGACATCGAGCTACGCGCTCAATAATGCGACTTTACCTTTTGGGTTGGCGCTGGCTACCAAGGGATTGAATGCGATAAGGGAGGATGTAGCGTTACAAAATGGTCTGAATGTTCATAGAGGCAAGCTGACGTCTCGAGCGGTGGCGGAAAGTCTCAACCTCAACTTTTCCTCCCCAGTTGAGCTGTTATCCGCCTGAGATCGATATAGTAGCAACATGCGCCGTCGGCGTAGCAGAATCGATGGGCCTGCGTGTTTCACACAGGCCCAAATTTTGACTAGCGGCCATTGGTGAACTTGTTTCTCGAACTGCTTCGGCATTGTTAACGACATATCGTGTGGTGCAACGCGCGATACAGTAACATGCACGGAATGTGCCTTATTGGTGAAATCAACGCACTGATGCGGCAATTTAAGTTACATATTCAGTGGTTAGCTGCCGCCGCACCGGATCAAGTTTCTGCCTCGTTCTATCGGCGAAAACTCACATGGCTGTGTAAATACTTTGGCGCGATGCGGGTAGTCTCGCACCATCGGCGTTATTTCAGAGAGACCAGCGGATATTTTGCCGAGGTGTGCTGGGGCAATATATGCCACTGCTGACGGATTAGGTCTGCTAATAGGCGGTGGGCGGAAATTAATTTGTGGCACGAGGGTGTGCTTCATAGCCTCCATAAACCACGGACGGCAATATTACAGAATTATTTGTGTCCGTGATGCGTTTGGCTGTGGGGAGAGCGTGACATTCGCGCCCCATCATCTATTAGCAAAGGGGGGAGTTATGACTATATCCAAGACTCGAAATTGGCTTCTGCTTGGCACCTCGCTCAGTATGATCGCTGCGCCCGCGATGGCGCAGGACGAAACTGATGCAAATTCGACCTCCCGCGGTCTAGGCGAAATTGTCGTTACGGCAACACGGCAGAGTGCTAGCATTCAGAAGGTGCCGATTGCCATTCAGGCGCTGACCGGTGAAACGCTCAAGGGGCTCAATGTCCAGAACTTCTCCGACTATGTCAGCTATCTGCCGAACGTCGCGTTCGCGGGCCGCGGTCCTGGGCAGAACGACATCTACATTCGAGGCCTCTCGACGAATAAGATTAACGTCCAGCTCGCCGGTGCGAACGGGGTGGCGCCAAACGTGGCGCTCTATCTTGACGACCAGCCTGTCACCCTGTCGGGCCGCAACCTCGACATCTACGTCACCGATATGGAGCGTATCGAGGTTCTCGAAGGACCGCAGGGAACGCTCTTCGGATCGAGTTCGCAGGCGGGCACCATTCGCCTCATCTCGAACAAGCCGAAGCTCGGGAAATTTGAAGCCAATGCACTTGCGGGCGTCAGCTTCACCAAGAGCGGATCGATGAGCAATTCGTTCGAGGGCGCTATCAATATACCGATTTCCGACAAGCTTGCGTTCCGGTTCGCCGGCTACACCGTTCATAACGGCGGCTATATTGACAACGTGCTGGGCACGGCGACCCTGTCATCGAACAATCCCGCGTTCCCCACCGGTGCAACGCTGGCGGTTACCGACAACGGGTCGCTGGTGAAGAAGGATTTTAACGATTCGGAATATAACGGTTTCAGAGCCGGCCTGAAGTACGAGATCAACCCTGACTGGAATGTCACGCTTCAGCACTCGCGCCAGAAACTCTCGGCTGACGGCGTGTTCGACTACGACCCGGCGGTCGGAGATCTGGAAGTGACCCGCTTCTTCCCCGACAGCCTGCGTGAAAGCTATGCGCAGACGTCGTGGAACGTGGAAGGCAAGATCGGTGCACTTCGTGTTGTCTACACCGGCGGCTATATCAGCCGGAGTTTTGACCAGACCCTCGATTACACCGGATACGGCAACATCGGGCCGTTCATTCCGTACTATATCTGCAATTATCCGGCCTACACCGAGTGCGGTATTCCCACGCTCGGCATTGTCGAGAAGGGCAAGGGCCATCGCTGGAACCACGAGTTCCGGATCAGTACCCCGTCCGATTGGCGGTTCAGGGTCACAGCCGGTGTGTTTTACGACAAAGGCCGCAGTTCGGAGCGTTATGATGCGATCTACATCGCAGGCGCGGATTACGGGCTGCCGCCGAACAAACCGTTCAACGGTATCATCACCGACTATCCTGAGGTCGGTGCGATTGGTACCGACTTCATTAACAACTACATCCGCACCGATCACCAGCTGTCGTTCTTCGGAGAGGCGTCGTTCGACATCGTTCCTGACCTGTTAACGATCACGGGCGGACTGCGGCGGTATCATCTGGTCTATGGCATCGTCGGTGGTTCTTCGTTCGGTGCACGTGGTACAAACACTGCCGGCGTATTTGGTTTTAACATCCTTGATCGCTTGGGCAGTCGCACACCACGTACCGAAAACGGGACCGTGCCGCGTGTGACGTTGACACTTACGCCTACCGACCGGCTGCTGTTCTACACAACTTATTCCAAGGGTTTCCGGCCAGGAGGGTTTAACCGGGCTTGCGATCGCGGTACGCCTCCCCGGACGGTGCCGTGTATCTACGACACTGACCACCTGGCGAACTACGAGGTGGGTTGGAAGATGACCCTGCTCAACAACCGGCTGCGGTGGAATGGTGCGATCTATTACGAAAAGTGGACGGGCATCCAGCTTTCCGCCTTCGATCCGACTATCACCAACGTCACCTTCGTCGACAATGCGGCGAGCGCCTCGCTTAAAGGCTTCGAATCGACCGTTTCGCTGGCTCTTGGCGATCACTTCACGCTCGATGGCGCGATGTCCTACAACGACAGCAAGCTGGACAGCGTGCGGACCGGCTTGATCGACGTGGCTCCTGTAGGCTCTTCGCTGGCGCAGTCGCCGAAGTTCCAGGGCAATATCAGAGGGCGCTATACTTGGGATATCGGTGACAATGAAGTGTATGTAGAGGGCGGTCTCCGATACAGCAGCAAGAGCTACAATTCCGTTCAGCTCAGTCAGCGCTTCCTCCAAAGGTCCTATACAATCGCAAATGCAACCATTGGCATCACCCGTGACAACTGGAATGCGATGCTCTACGTTGAAAATCTTACGGACGAGCGCGCTGACCTGAACGTCAACAATCAGGATTACCAGGAACGTATCACGACCAACCGACCGCGAACGTTCGGTGTGAAGTTCGGTTACAAGATGTAAATCACGCTTGTTCTGCTGCCGGCGCCGGATTACCGTCGTCGGCAGTGGTTTTATGACCCGGAGAGTTGTTGGTCGTGATGCAAGTGGAGAACATCCAGCCAAAGATCATGGCGGCAATTCAAGAAGGACGAAATAGAGAAGCTGCGGCGATGGCCCGGGATCGGCTTGTCTCTGTTCCCGATGAAACGGAAACCTTGTATCTTCTTGCCGTCGCATCAAGATACTCTGGTGACTTGAATGAAGCTGGTTCGGCCTTGGACCGACTCCTTGATATCAAGCCTGATTATGGGCGTGCCTATCAGGAACTTGGACACCTGTTAAGACAGGCCGGTGATGACGGCGAAGCTGCAGCCGCATATCGGCGCGCCGTCCATTACAATCCTGCTCTGGTGGCGGCTTGGCGCGAACTGGGGCGAATCCAGAACCGGACGGGCGATCTCAAAGGGGCTGAAATATCAGATAGCCAGGTGGTGACTTTGGAGAGTTTCGCTCCGCCACTCGTCGCCGTGCAGAGCTTCCTGCATGAAGGTCGGCTGGGGAAGGCCGAGGAACTCGTCCGGGCTATCCTGAACGCCGACCCGGCCAATGTCGAGGGCATGCGCCTGCTTGCCGCTATTGGTGTTGCCATGAAGGTTCTGGACGACGCGGAATTCCTGCTGGAAAGCGCCTTGGAATTTGAACCGGACAATCTGCGGGTCAAAGTAGACTATTGCGATGTTCTGCATAAGCGTCAAAAATTTGACCGGGCTTTAGCAACTGCCGAGGAATTGACCGCAAAGGACCCCGATAATCCTGTATTTCTTACTTTGCGGGGCAATGCGCTGATGGGCGTAGGGCGTTTCGAAGATGCGGTCGAGGCTTACCAGACTGTATTGCGCCAGGCTCCCGATGCGGAGACGGTCTGTCTCTCGATGGGGCATGCATTGAAGACGATAGGGAGGCAGGACGAGGCGGTCGATGCCTACCAGCGGGCCTATAGGGCAAGGTCCGATTTCGGTGACGCCTACTGGAGTCTGGCCAACCTCAAGACTTATCGCTTCAGCGCATCGGAGGTTAATAGCATGGAACGCGCTGCGGCGTCACCTCGCGTCATGCCGGACGATCGGATCCATTTCGAATTTGCCCTGGGAAAGGCATATGAGGATCGTGGGGCTTTTGGACTGGCTTTCGATCATTATTCTCGTGCGAATGACCTGCGTCGCAAAAAGAACCGGTATAATCCTGACCACTTCGATAGCGAGGTCAGGTCAGCGATAGAGAATTGCACCATAGATCTTTTCGTGGGTTCCGAAACGGTCGGAAACACGGCAAGAGATCCTATTTTCGTGCTCGGTTTGCCGAGGGCGGGATCGACCCTTATCGAACAGATTCTGGCGTCTCACAGCCTGGTGGATGGCACCGCCGAACTTCCGACAATCCTGTCCTTGGTGAATGGACTGAAAGAAACGGACCAATCGGGTTGGAAGGCCTATCATCCCTATCTTTCGGAGCTTAACATAGAGGAGCGGCTCCGACTCGGAAACGCCTATCTTGAAGGAGCGGCACTTTTTCGTGGGGAACAACCCTATTTCGTCGACAAGATGCCGAACAATTTCCGGCATATAGGGTTCATCAAGCTGATCCTTCCCAACGCCAAAATCATTGATGCGCGGCGACACCCGCTCTCCTGCGGGTTCAGCGTCTTCAAGCAACTGTTCGCGGAAGGGCAGGAGTTCAGCTACGGATTGGACAGCATTGGCCGTTACTATCGTGGGTACTGGCAAATGATGGATCACTGGGATGCCGTACTTCCCGGTTCAGTCTTGCGCGTTTGTTATGAAAATGTCGTTGAGGACACAGAAGCGCAGGTGAGGCGCATCCTAGAATATTGCGGTTTGCCATTCGAACAGCAATGCGTGGATTTTCACAAGACGGACAGGGCGGTTCGTACCGCAAGCTCTGAGCAGGTGCGACAGCCGATCTTCCGCTCCGGAATCGATCAATGGAGCAATTTCGACAAATATCTGGATCCATTGAGGGATGCGCTGGGGGAGTGCCTATCGATCTATGATGAGGACAGGCAAAAATATCGCTGACTTTGAGGAGAGGGAGCTGCGATAAGGGTAGCGCGTTTCGCTCATCGCTGATCGGTCCGGCTAGCGGAGCGATCAGGGGCACCCCCTTCAGATTAGCATGGAATTTTAATCCGGTTCTTCGTTCGGCACTGATTGATCATCAAGTTCGTGTTCGAGCCAAGTAATGAAAGCTTGGGCGTATTGGGATAGCTTCTTGCCCTTTCGAGTGACAAGATAGTAAGCCTCATCTGTTCGGAGCTCGATATCAGGAAATAGCATAACCAGATCGCCCGAATGAATTGGTCGTTGAGTCAATAGAGGGGACGATAAGGCTACCCCTTGGCCCGCCATTGCCATGTCGAGCAACAGGTTTGTATCATCCACGACATGCCCCCTCTTGGCGTCAATATTTTTGATCCCGGCGAGTTCGAACCATTTTTGCCATTCCCGATATTGCCGGTCGTGAAGAAGCGTGTGATGCCTTAAATCCTCGACATTTTTTATCGCATTGCTGCCTGACAGAAGGCGTGGAGAACAAACCGGCGTATAATTTACTTGTATCAATCTTTTGGCATCATAATGCGGCCAGGTTCCCTTGCCCCATTTGATGGCCAATTCCATGCCGTCTGAAAAGTTGATTGCAGATGCGCGTCTTTGTTCCACTTGCAAGCCGGGGTACAATGCCAGAAATTTCTGGAGCCGCGGCGTCAGCCAGGCGCCGGCAAGCCCTGACTCGACTTGAATGCTCAAGCGGCGCAGACCGATCGGATCCCCTAAATTTGCCAAAGCCTCCATAAGGCTTGCTATAGGCTGAGAAATAGCAGCATAGTAACGCTCACCTACGTCCGTGAGCGCCAGCCGCTGCGATGTTCGCGCAATCAAGCGGAATCCCAAACGGTTTTCAAGTCTGGCAATCTGATGGCTGACGGCCGACTGCGTGATATTGAGTGTGTGCGCGGCAGCAGAAAAACTCCCGAGTTCAGCAACAAGCTTGAAAGCCAATAATTGCTCACTCGGCGGGATCTTTTTCATTGGAAATTTCCCTATGACAATCTGTCATGGCTCACTCCTACTATATTCGTTTGTGTCATTCAACGGGCGATGCAAAATATGTATGGCTTCGATGAAAATCGAGGAAGTCTGAGAGGTAAAGAGGGTAAGGAAATGAACAAGGAATATGTTTCAGGGCTGCTGAGAAACAGAAAGGAACATTATACTCTTCCCCAGGAATTCTATACTTCTTCGGATGTTCATGATTTTGATCTAGAAGTCATATTTGGGCGGCATTGGATCTTCGTCGCATTCGAGGTCGAGCTTCCCGATCCGGGAAGTTACTACAGTTTCGATGTCGGCAATACCCCGATTGTTTTGATCCGTGATCGGGATGGCGCAGTAAAGGGCTTCTTCAATACATGCAGGCATCGTGGCGCCCAAGTCCTGGCAACGGGCAGTGGCCAATGCCAACGTATCATATGTCCTTATCATCAATGGTCATATACAATTGAAGGAGAGCTTTTGGGCGCTCCTGGCATGGGCGGGGATTTTGACAAGAAGTCATATGGCCTGCGTCCGATCCAGATCGAGTGCGTGGCTGGCACGATATTTGTTGCTCTCTCCGACGATGCACCAGACTTCAAGCCGTTTCGCGATGCATTTGAGCCGCTGATAAGCCGTTATAATCTGTTGCAAGGGAAGGTGGTGCATCAGCAGATCATCGTTGAAAATGCAAATTGGAAGCTAGCCATGGAGAATGCCAGGGAATGTGCGCATTGCCGAGTTGGGCATCCCGAGCTTTCCAAAACATTAGTCGATACATTTACGGTAGACGAAAATGATCCTGTTTACGCAGCGTTTTATGCAGAACTGGAAAAAAGAAATATACCCGACAAACCTCAGGAGGGCAGTTGGTATTCGACTGGGCACGCCCCATTGCAGTCCGGCTGTAAATCATTGACGACGGATGGATCGTATGACGTAAAGAAACTTCTGAGCGACGAAGCTGTCGGTTTAGGAGTGTTGCGTTGGAGTTTGCAATCGCACTGTTATAACTTGGCGCTGCCAGATTATATTTTCACTTTTTCTGTAACGCCGCTCAATGCCACGCAAACGCGGGTGCACTCGAAGTGGCTTGTCCATAAGGATGCTGTAGAGGGCGTCGACTATGACCTCGATAATCTGAAGTGTTTGTGGGAAACAACTAACAAACAGGATGTTGTTTTAACGGAACTCAATCAGAGAGGTGTGAACTCCGCTGGATATCTTCCGGGCCCGTATATGCCAACGGTAGAAGCCTGGTGCGAGAGATTTACCGACTGGTATTGCACCGAGAGCATGAATTATGTGAAAGCGCATATCGGAGCACATTAGTCCCGCCTGGACCTGACCGTGCTCGACAATCAAGATAAAGTCGAAAAGCGGGTCGATTGTTCAATAATCCAGTTGCGAAATATTCTCGTACTACGTCGCTCCTTGCTTGGAGGAATCTGTAGATAGTAATAGATTTTAAGTGCGTTTTCCTCGCCAAAGGGGAGTGCGATTTCGCCTGCTTCGATGCGGTCGTGAAGAAAGCGCTTTGATCCCAGGATCATGGTGCGCCCATAGATCGCTGACTGTTCGAGTGCCGAAGGGTCATCAAAGATATTCCCTCGTTCGACCAAATTAGGATCAATTCCTGTGCGCTTCGCCCAGTCCACCCACCATCGATAGCTGAACTCATGTCCGATTCTTGCTGATGTCAATAGTTCGACGGGGTCATTGGTTTTGGATGCCGCGAGGAGCTTGGGTGAACATACCGGAACAAGTTCATCCATGAAGAGGAATTCGATCTGGCTGTTCTTCTCAGGCTTGGTGGTGAAAAAAATCTTCATATCTACCTTGCCGTCATTTTCTCCGCGGGCGTCCATCGTTAGGTGGAATATGATTTCGCAATTCTTTTCGACAGTTAAAAAATCTTCAAGCTGGGGCAAGATGAAGCGCGATGCCATATAGGGTGTAACGCTCAGATATATTTGCTCGACGTTTTTTTGGCCACTGACCTCTGCAAATGTCTCGGAAATTCTATCAAAGCACTCGCTGACAGTTTCCAAAAATTGTTTGCCTTCAGGGGTCAGTTCGACCCGTTGGTGAAGTCTGTTGAACAGTCGGCAGCCGACCTCATCCTCGATCAACCGGACCTGATGACTCACTGCGGCCTGCGTCACATTCAATTCGTTCGCTGCAGCTGTAAAGCTGAGTAATCGTCCTGCAGCCTCGAAATAACGTACCGCCAGCAAAGATGGTAGGCGTCTTCTCATCTGATCGTCCCCATCCTGTGCCTTAGACCTCTTTGCAATTGATTGTTATGGATAGCTCGAACAGATGATCGTAGTGTCTCAGATTATTGCGTGTCAACTAATCTGCAAAGCTCACAATTTAACGAAATCGCTGACGGTTACTGAGATTATCACTCCGTGATTGGCCACCGCCGCTCATACAATTAATGGATCTTGAGCCTAGGTCGGCCAGCCCACCGTCATAGCCCATTCATGCGATGTCTTCACTCCGATTCTTCCGACGCTCGTTTCGCGAGAAATTCTCGAAGCTTTCGAATGTCCTTATCGTGCCATCGATCAGCGCGGGCTGCAAACCGATAATGGCCTATCGCAACATTGCGACAGCCAGGTATCGCGACTTCCACGAGACATCGAGTTTCGATATCGGATCGCACGAGGAAACGATTGGCAAGCGCTAGGCCCCGACCGGAACGAGCTGCTGCGAGCGCGAGATGCGCGTGCCACATGAGAACGCCGCCAAGCGGCTTTGTCGGTGTGATATTGTTTCCACGGAGCCAAGCAAGCCACTGTTCGTGATCCTCTTCATGGAGCAACTGAGTGTCGAGCAGGTCTGCCACGGACGAGATAGGATGTCGATCAACGAATTCTGGACTGGCGACGACGATCAGCGGTGGATGTGCGAGTGTCATCGTTCTGCATCCTTTGATGTGATATTGTGTGCCCCAATCATCACCGCAGAAGCGAATATCGACGTCCGCCTCGAACCGGTCGAGCTGGGCTGGAAACTCTGTAGGCCTGATTTCGACCGTACGCCCAGGCCACATTTTTTCGAAGTCGGATATCTGGTCAGAAAGCCATTGGGTCGCAAAACCAGGTACACACCATATTTTGAACATGCTGTTAGAGGTGATTCCACGGACAGCCTGTGTAGCCTTGTGAATTTCATAAAGTGCGTTGCTGACGCGCTCATGATAGGTGCCACCCTCATCCGTCAGGCTGAGACCATGACCATCGCGATTGAACAGTGTCGTGCCGAGCCAGTTCTCAAGCGCGCGAACATGTTTGCTGACTGCGGTATGATCTATGCTGAGAACATCACCCGCGCGCCGAATGCCTCCGAGTCTGCCGGCCGCTTCGAATGCACGTAAGCTGGCCATGCTCGGCAAGTTCATTAGAAAGTCGTCATAGGCCATACGGCGTCTTATATTAGATTGGTTTTGGAATGTCGCCTGCTTCCCGACGAGGTGGATGTGATACCCATCTGTATCCGATTGACGTGTCGTGCGATCTGGGAAGGGGTGACCAGGCACAGGAAAATCATTGGCAAGTGCTGAGAGCTGAGAAAATCTGCTGATCCGGTGTATTCGCGCACCGACCAGAGTGCATGGAATACATTCGGCAATATTCGGACGGATAAATTTCGCTAATGGGTGGAAAAGCATTTGTCATGCGGCGCTCTCGTGTCCGAGCGATAGACTGACCCTGCCTATAACGTGCTGAGAAGATCGAGTGACCATCTAATAATGCAGAGGTTCAGTATGTCCTCGCTTGGATGGCGTGTGATCTATTTACGCACAAAAAAAGGGGAGATTATATATGCATAAGTTAGATGGGAAGAGGTGCTTCCTGTTGGCTGCGAGCGCTTCTGTTATTGCCGCGTCGATTTGGACTGCCAGTCCTGCTAAAGCCCAGCAGGTTAGCACTGCTCAGGAAGCTGTCGCCGATTCAAATGATACGGTGCTGTCCGAGATCGTTGTGACGGCGCAGAAGCGCGAGCAAAGCGTCCAAAAAGTTCCCATTGCTATCACTGCTGTTTCTGGCGCTGCGCTCAAGGAGCAGGGCGTGGTGCGTGTCGAGCAGCTTGGCTCTATAAGTCCCGGTGTGATCGTGTCTGAGTTCGGTGGGGCGGCGTCAACTACCTCAATCAACATTCGCGGTGTTGCGCAACTCGACTATGCCGATCATCAGGAATCGCCTAACGCGCTTTATGTCGATGGGGCTTATGTCAGCTTTCAGGGCGCCACTGGCGGCAGCATGTTCGACGTCGACCATATTGAAGTTCTGCGGGGGCCTCAGGGGACATTGTTCGGGCGAAATTCCACGGGCGGCTTGATCCAGATCTTCTCAAAGAAGCCGACAAGCACTCAGGAAGGCTATGCCCAATTTCAGGCGGGGAGTTATAGAAAGTTCGGAGGCGAGGGCGCGATCTCCGGGCCTCTTTCTGATGACCTTACTGGCCGTCTTTCCGTGCAGTTCAATCGTCAAGGCGCTTACCAGCCGAACTCCTATGGTAAGGGCGGTGGGCAGGACAAGACTCTCAATGCTAGGGCGCAGCTGCAGTGGAAGCCAGACAGCGAGACGACCGACCTGCTCCAAGTGTTCGGTTCGAGAAGCTTTGAGGTTCCCTCCGGTTACTACGTCGCATTTGCTTCGGCGCTCAATCCAGCCAACCACAATCTCGGGCAACCCGATTCGGGTGCGCTGTTCGTGTCAAGCTGTGCGAATCTGGGCTATACAGCTGCTGCGGGGGATACAAACTGTTTTGGTTACAAGCGCACGACGAAGAACCCGTGGCGTTTGGAAACACCCTTTGATGGCCATTTCCGGCGCGCGATCATTGGTGCCACCAATACATTCACGCACCAGCTGGGTTTTGCCACGCTGACCTCGGTGACTAACTACACACATCTCAACAAGCACTATGGCGAAGATGATAGTGCAGCGCCGACACCAGTGTTTGGCTACACGTCGCAAGCAGATGCGGGCCAGTTCTCGCAGGAACTGCGTCTGAATGGCTCGACCGATGCGCTTGAATGGGTGGCGGGTCTTTATTTCCTGAATATCGATGGCGACTATGCGCAAGCTACGGCATTTGGTGATGTTAACAATCCCGATCTGGTCGCGGGTTCGACATATCATCAGAACGTGAAGAGCTACGCCGCGTTCGGCCAGCTTGAATATAAGCTCACCCCGGATGTGACTTTCATACTCGGTGGTCGGATCAGCCGTGATCTGAAGAGTCTCGATCTTGTGACCACCTGTACCGATGATCCGACCTGCGTGTTCTACGGATACAGTGCATCCGGGGTGAACATCGGTGGAAATGTTAACAACACGTCTTGGTCCGGTCGCGCGCAGCTGACTTATCAGGTTACATCGGGCACGATGCTGTACGCTGGTGTGAACCGGGGCACCAAGGGCGCGCTCATCCTCGCTCCTGCCGGTGTCGGTGACGGCTTGACCTTCCAGGATCTGGTGGTGCGGCCCGAGGCCCTCACCAGCTACGAAGGCGGCTTCAAGTCATCGTTGCTCGACCGGCGTTTACGCGTCAACGGCACGGTGTTCTATTATCATTACCATGATTACCAAGCGTACAAATATCAGAACCTACAGTCGGTCATTTTCAACGCCGAAGCCAGGGATTATGGCGCTGAATTGAGTGTCGATGCCCTGCTGGGGGAGGGGCTGACCGCAACGGTTGCTGGTGCTTACCTGCACACAAAGGTCAAGGGCGTTAGCCTCCCCGATGGCACTGTGACTGATCAGGAGCAGCCTTTCTCGCCGAAGTTTTCGCTAACCTCGAGCCTGCGCAAGGAGTTCGAAACCTCGTTTGGCAAGCTGTTCGGCAGTGCGTCGCTCAATTATGTCGGTTCGCGGTATTTCAGCACAGTGAACGCGCCTTCGATGAAGGCGGATTCTTATGTGACGGGGGATGTCAGTGTTGGCTGGGTCTCGTCCGACGAGAAGTGGAACGCAACCTTGCTCGTCACGAACGTGAACGACAAGGCCTATGAGATCTACAAGCTCGATCTGGCGGCGTTCGGCGGCTACGGTACGCGCAACTTTGCTCCGCCGCGGATGTTCACCTTCCAGCTGGGATATAATTTCTGATCTTGAAGAAAGTTTTGGGTCGCGCAAACCATGCGCGACCCAAATTATTTGCGCATGGGTCATGCGGCAAGCAACAGGCCCACGCTGTTCAATCCAAACCTGAGTCCTCGTGGCGGGCGCGCAATGCCGGATTAGCGTAACTTATGTCGAAGCTGAACAAATTTGTTTGCCGCTCGCGAATGGCTGGTGGGACAATGTACGCTGCCAACGCTTGAGGTGAGGATTTGCTGATGCTATTAGATGGTCCCGCTACCCGCGATCTCATTCACAACACTAAAATACCTGCCGGTTGGATAGACAGAGACTACTTGTCACATCTCGGATATCATTCCATCTTTATGGATGCCGAACGGTGTTTCCTTGAGCGGGTGGAAATCGACGAGGCATATAGGTTGGATACGGGCTGTGCGGCTTATATGGTCGATGAGCACATTGCCTATCTGCGGCCTGTTCCGGCAGATTCCTCGCTCGGCGTAACATCACAAATTCTCGATCTGACCAACAAGGCATTGCACGTCATTTTCCTGCTTCAGGCCACTGGAGGCGTCTCCCACGCGAGCCGTGAATGTCTCTTCGTACATGGTGCTTTGGAACATGGAGCGCTTAGGTCGCGCCCTTTTGCGCGGTATCAGTTGAGTAATATTGTCCGCAACTTTGAGCGAGACAAGAAGCTGGAGCGCCCCTTGTATGCAGGGCGTAATATTTCAATTCGCCGAAGGGTAGAATGCTGACCAAACTGGTTTGGGATTGATCTCGCACTATCCGAGTGCCTTCTGAGCGACATCAACCGAACTCCTGCGCCGCAAGTAATATTCCAAATTTTCTGTAATCGGGGATGCTCTCATGAATAGCTTTGTTCTTACAGTCTCCTGTAAATCGTCCCGGGGGATCGTGGCGGCGATCACGGGCGTTCTAGCTGACAATATTTGTAATATCACGGACAGTGCACAGTTTGACGATGCTGAAAGCGGCAGGTTTTTCATGAGGTTGACGTTTGTTTCTGAAGGCGGCGTTGGGATCGAGGCCCTGAAGGCGAGCTTTGAACCGGTTGCGGAGCGCTTCGGTATGACTTGGGAGATATATGACAGTAGCCGCAGGATGCGCGTTCTGCTGATGGTATCAAAGTTCGGTCACTGCTTGAACGACCTGATTTACAAGTGGAAGATTGGAGCGTTGCCGATCGAAATCGTCGGCGTGGTTTCCAACCATCAGACGTATGAAAAGCTCGTTATCGACAATGGTCTGGCATTCCACCACATACCGGTTAGCAAGGATAACAAGCCCGAGGCGGAAGCCCGGCTACTTGATATCGTCGAAAAGTCCGATGTGGAACTCGTTGTTCTCGCCAGATATATGCAGGTTTTGTCCGAGGAGCTCTGCAAGCGGCTGTCAGGGCGCATCATCAATATACACCATTCGTTCCTGCCATCATTCAAGGGCGCGCTTCCCTATAAGCAGGCCTTCCAGCGTGGCGTCAAACTGATCGGAGCGACCGCGCACTATGTAACGGAAGATCTGGATGAGGGACCGATCATCGAGCAGGACGTAGCGAGGATCACACACGCTCAGTCGGCGGATGATTACGTCGCTATCGGCCGCGACGTAGAGAACCAGGTCCTTGCACGTGCGGTTCACGCGCATGTTCATAACCGGGTGTTTCTGAACGGTCATGGGACCGTCGTATTCCCCGCTAGTCCTGGTTCATACAGTGATTAGGCGTGGCCATATGCGAAGTGCAGATTAACTCAGATAATGTGACGATTAGGCAAATCTATTTGCGACATGTGAACTCGGTTCATATCGTGAGTAGATTATTGGAGAGGTGATTTGTGATGAAATCTCACGCACAAGTGGTCGTATTGGGTGGGGGTATCCACGGAGTCAGCACCCTTTACTATCTTGCGCGAGAGGGGTGGACGGACATTGCCCTCATTGAAAAGGGCGAATTGACTTCGGGTACCACTTGGCACGCGGCTGGCCAGTGTCCGCATTTCAACGGTAGCCTCAATTTCATGAAAATCTGTGACGAGGGTATCCAGAGGTACCGTTCGCTTGAGGCAGAAACCGAGCAGGCAACGGGATGGCACCAGGCGGGTGGCATTCGCCTCGCTCGGGACGCTGAAGAGCTTTACTGGCACAAGAATGTGGCGGCGATCGCCCGGCAGTGTGGCGTGGAAATGCATATCGTCGGCCTCGACGAAATCCGGGAGTTGCATCCGTTTCTTGAGCTTCATGATGTGGTGGGGGGGGCGTATACGCCCAACGATGGGCATGTCGATCCGACAAGCGCGACAAATGCTTTTGCGATCGGCGCGCGTGAGATGGGCGCGAAGATTTATCGCCATACGCGCGCCTTCGATATCAAGAGGCAGAAAGACGGCTGGGCGGTTTTCACCGATAAGGGTAACATCACCTGCGAGCACCTTGTCATTGCGGCTGGCTTTTTCACGACCAAAGTCGGGGCTTGGCTGGACCTCTCCGTGCCGCTGGTCAACGTGGTGCACCAATATCTGGTGACAGATCCGGTCGATGTGCTGCTTGACCGGCCCGGCGAACTGCCCGTTGTCCGTGATCCTGGTTCATCTTCCTATATGCGTCAGGAACAGCGTGGCCTGCTCGGTGGCCCTTATGAGACCGCTGGTATCCGCCTCCACACGAATGACGTGCCATGGACCTTTGATATGGATCTGCTGGAGCCAGATCTCGATCATATTTCTCCATGGCTGGAACAGATGATGGAGCGGATGCCATTGTTCGGAACCGTAGGTATTCGGCGCGTCATCTCTGGTTTTATCGCTCATACACCCGATCTTGTTCCGCTTGTGGGACCTGCGCCGGGATTAAGGAACGTCTGGCTGAATTGTGGTTCTACAACGGGTATCGCGCAAGGCCCCGGTTGCAGCAAATATCTCGCCCAATGGATGGTCCACGGTGCCGCCGACATCAGCATGATCGGACTCGACCCGCGCCGTTATGGGGCCATGCATGACGGAGACTGGGTGCGCGAGCGGACGATTGAGGCCTCATCCTGCATGTACGAGATTCATCCGCCGGGTTACGTTTACGAAACTGGCCGCCCGCTCAAGACGACGCCGATTTACCAGGATCAGGTCGAAGCCGGGGCGGTCTTTACTGAAGGCATGGGCTGGGAGCGTCCGAAATACTTTTCCGATGGCGCGCCGGAGAATCTCAGCTATCGGCGAAACAGCTCGTTCGATTCGGTCGCTGCCGAGTGCATGGCGGTGCGTGAAAAGGTCGGCGTCATCGACATGTCGGCCTTTTCCAAGTTCGAAATTTCCGGCCCTGGTTCGAGCGATTTCCTAGCTCGCATTGTCGCGAACCGCATCCCCAAGAAGGAAGGTGACATCGCACTTTGCCACGTCATGACACCCGGCGGGCAAATCGACGCCGAGGCGACGATCACGCGTCTCGGGCCGGAACTCTTCTATGCGACCACAGCAGCCTTTATGCGTGCTCGTGACTTCGACCTGATTTCGCTGGCGGTTCGCGACAGCGAGGACGTCAAGGTCGTCGATGTTACCGACAACTACGGGGTGCTGGTTCTCACCGGTCCGCTATCACGCGAAGTACTTGGGCAGCATACGTCCGCTGATCTTTCGACGGAAGCCTTCCCCTGGCTCAAGGCGCGGGTCATCGATGTTTGCGGCGTGCAGGTGCGAGCGCTCAGGATGTCCTATGCGGGCGAGCTGGGTTGGGAACTCCACATCCCTATCGACGCTCTTCACCAAGTCTATCATGCACTGATGGATACAGGTCGGGATCATGGCATTAGGAATTTCGGGCTCTATGCCCTGAATTGCCTGCGCATGGAAAAGGCCTATCGTGGTTTCGGGTCGGAACTGACCAACGAGATCACTCTGGTCGAAGCGGACATGTCGAGGTTCTATTCGCTCACCAAGCCCGACTTTGTCGGCAAAGTCGCCATTGAAGCGCAACTCGCCGAAGGTCCAAAGCTGATGCTAGCCTACATGGAGATCGACGCACCGCAACTCGATGTCGTTGGTCAGGAACCAGTCTATGTGGGCGAGGAGATTGTTGGCTCGGTGACCTCCGGAGGATATGGGCATTTCGTTAAGAAGAACCTCGCCTTCGCCTATGTAAGACCCGATTTGGCCAATGTTGGAACTGAATTTGAGGTTGAAATGGGCGGTGACCGCTATCCGGCCCGTGTAATCGCGCAGCCGGCCTACGATCCGGATAATCTCAGAATGCGGGCATAGTCTCTGGAAATGGCAGCTGGCACGACTTTCCTGACATTTGGAGAGAGGGGAAGTTTGTTCAGGTTCGTTGGCCGGATTGATTAGCTTGCTTCCGAGAGCTCGTTCTTGGGATCTGAGCAGCAAATTCGCCGTAATGGCCCCGTTGGCGCGGCGTGATAGGAGATGTCGAGATGAAAGTCCTGGTGCCCGTGAAGCGGGTAATCGATTATAATGTGAAGCCGCGTGTCAAGAAGGACGGCACTGGAATTGACCTCGACAATGTAAAAATGTCGATGAATCCGTTCGATGAAATTGCGATGGAAGAGGCGATCCGTTTAAAGGAGAAAGGTCTCGCGACGGAAATCGTTGCGGTCTCGATCGGTCCGGTCAAGGCACAGGAAACGTTGCGTACCGGGCTTGCGATGGGTGCTGACCGCGCGATCCTAATCCAGACCGATGATGACATCGAACCGCTGGCCGTTGCGAAAATTCTGAAAGGCATCTTTGTAGAGGAGGACGCAAAGCTTGTCATTATGGGCAAGCAGGCGATTGACGACGACAATAATCAGACCGGCCAGATGCTGGCAGCCCTTCTGAACTGCCCACAAGGCACCTTTGCTTCGAAGTTGTCGATCGAAGAAGGAAGTGCGATCGTAACGAGAGAGGTCGATGGCGGCCTCGAAACAGTGAAGCTTTCCCTGCCGGCAATCATTACCGCCGACCTGCGCTTGAACGAGCCGCGCTACGCTTCGCTGCCCAATATCATGAAAGCCAAGTCCAAACCTCTCACGGTCAAGGCTTCATCCGATTATGGTGTAGATACGAGCCCACGACTTGAGATCGTGCAGGTCTTCGAACCGCCGCAGCGTTCGGCTGGCGTCAGAGTTGCCAGCGTGGACGAACTGGTTATGAAATTCAAAAGCTTGGGAGTGGCGGCATGAAGACGCTGGTGTGGGTCGAACATGAAAGTGGGCTGTTAAAGGATGCTACACTCTCCGCAATCAGCGCCGCCAAACAGCTTGGTGATATAGCTCTTCTGGTAGCAGGACATAATGTCCAGCCGGTGGCCGAAGCAGCAACCAAGATTGCAGATGTGAGCAAGGTTTTTATCGCCGATAAAGCGGCGTATGACCATGCGCTAGCAGAATTTGTAGCGCCGTTGGTCGTTGATCTGATGGATCAACATGACGCGTTTGTCGCGCCCGCTACTTCCAATGGGAAAAACATTGCGCCACGCGTGGCTGCCTTGCTTGATGTGATGCAGATCAGCGACATTCTCTCGGTGGAGAGCAGCGACAGTTTTACGCGACCGATCTATGCCGGCAATGCTATAGCGACCGTGAGATCGAAAGACCCCAAGAAAGTTATTACCGTTCGCGGGACATCCTTTCCGAAGGCAGCTGCGAAGGGCGGCACGGCCGTTATCGAAGCGGTTTCATTTGAGCCTAGGGGAGAAGGGTCAGAATTTATTTCGGCTGACATTTCCGTGTCAGAGCGTCCTGAACTGACATCAGCTAAAATTGTGGTGTCCGGTGGCAGAGCTCTGCAAAGCGGAGATAATTTCCATGCTATCATCGATCCCTTGGCCGACAAGATTGGAGCGGCCGTCGGCGCGAGCCGGGCAGCCGTTGATGCAGGCTATGTGCCTAGTGACCATCAGGTGGGACAAACTGGCAAAATCGTCGCACCAGAAATCTATGTCGCAATTGGTATATCGGGCGCGATTCAACATCTTGCCGGCATGAAGGACAGCAAGGTCATCATTGCGATCAATAAAGACGAAGAGGCGCCGATCTTTCAGGTGGCCGACGTTGGTCTAGTCGCTGACCTGTTTGATGCAGTACCCGAATTGACCACCAAACTATGATCGAGACTGCTTATCTTATGACCTGTTGTTCTGACGGGGTTTATTGTCCTTTAAGCCAGTGTTTCACGATCGATTAAGCCCCGGTCGGATAACGTTAGAGGTTGTTCAGAAGGTGGACAGGTCTCCGCCGTTGGATGCGACGACTGCAGCGGATCATGTTGCTATCAATTGCGGCGGATATCGACGGAAAACATACAGGTCTATTCATGGCAGAAATCATTGATGGGCGGAGGCTTGCCAACGACCTTCTGACAAATGTGGCTGCGGAAGTGTCGTTGATGATAAAGCGGGGTGCTCAACCACCTAGTCTTGCAGTAGTTTTAGTAGGAAGCGATCCGGCAAGCGAAATTTACGTGGGCCGTAAGATCGCCCAGTGCAATAAGGCTGGTATTCGCTCAGTAGAGCATCGTCTTCCTCCCTCTACTTCTGAGGCGGAGCTCCTCGAACTTATAGATGCACTGAACGCTTCTGATGATATCGATGGCATTTTGATCCAATTACCGCTTCCAGCTAAGATTCATGCATCGCGTGTTCTGGATAGAATCTTGCCCGAAAAGGACGTCGATGGCTTCCATCCCGTGAATGTTGGACGGTTGTCAACCGGGACTGGGGGGCTCGTACCTTGTACGCCGCTTGGAATAATGATGCTTCTGGACCACAAGATTTCGGATTATCGAGGTCTCAACGCAGTCGTGATCGGCAAGTCGAATATTGTCGGGAAACCAGTGTCTATGCTGCTTCTGGAGAGAGAAGCTACTGTGACGGTTACGCATATCGAAACGAAAAACCTTTCCGATATCACAAGGCGGGCCGACATAGTTGTGGCGGCTGCCGGATCACCGCATTTGGTTCGCGGATTTTGGATAAAACCAGGGGCTATTGTCGTTGATGTTGGTATAACGCGCGCTACGGATAAAAACGGCCAACACAAACTTCTTGGGGACTGCGCGACGCATGAACTTGACCATGCTCTTGCGGTTACACCAGTCCCCGGAGGCGTTGGTCCGATGACGATAGCCTGCCTTCTGACGAATACCTTGAAGGCTGCTCTGCGCAGGAGAGATATAAACAGGGGGCTGGAGGAGTACCATTCCTTGCTGTAACCGCTGTAATTTCAACGGTAGGCCTGTAAACGATGGCTGGCGATTGCGAAGAGCCCGGTATTGGAAGCGTAGGATCCCTCAGCGCTTACGGAAGTGCGGATGGTGAATAATAGAGCTGGAGCATTGAGATGTTCTTCTTTTCCAATTACACATGATAAACGCGCTGATAATGATGTCATCATATTATCGGATCGGTAAGGCCGCTTGCAATGAACCCATCACGCTGTAATTCTCGCAGGATTATTGCCTTTTGTATTTCATTTGTTCCTTCGAATATTTGAAGACCTTTACAATCTCGTATAAGCCGTTCAATCGGATAGGCCTTAGTTAGTCCGTTTGCGCCTAGAATTTGGGCTGACTGGATAGCTGCTTTCATTGCAAAATCACTGGCGGTCAATTTCGCGAAAGACGCATGCATGGTCGCGCGTCGGGTGTGAGGATTTGCTATAACAGTTCGCGCCGCTTCGGTAACGGTCGCGCGAACCGCAGCCAATTCGTTCACCAAATCAGCAAGGGTAAACCCCAAAGCCTGATGTTCGATAATTGGCTTGCCAAATTGGATACGCTGACGGGCGTAATCAATTGCCGTTTCCACCGCCTGGGTCGCAGCACCTATGGCGCATGCCGCGATATTGATACGCGCTTCATCCATTGCTCTCATGGCAAGTAAAAATCCCGCTCCCTCATCTCCCAGCCGGTTACCAACAGGGACGCGGACGTTGTTAAAATGCACGCTTGCCGTGGGGCTCCCGCGTAGACAAAGCAAATCCTCGGCTTCTCCTACCTGTAATCCAGTGGCGTCCCGGTCGACGAGGAAAGTGGTGATTCCTCTGCTGCCGGCATTTAGGTCGGTCTTGGCGAAGACTACGAACAGTCCAGCGACTGGCGCGCTGGTGATCCAAGCCTTGCTGCCGTTCAGGATGTAGTGGTCGCCGTCCCGTTCCGCTGTGGCGCGCATTGCGGCAACGTCAGATCCGCCGCTCGCCTCGGAGAGGCAGAAGGCAGGGACAATTTCGCCGGAAATAATGCCCGGGATGGTGCGTTCGCGTACGGATTTTGAGCCACCCTGCACGATCGCGGCTAGGCAATCCGCACAGTTTGAGACCGCAATGGCAAAAGCAAGATTTTCGCGGGCAAGCCTGAACGATGCGTTGAAGGCCACGCTCAGTTCTGGGCCCAGCCCTCCGTCGTGCTCCGGTACGAGCAGCGCCAGAGTTCCGAGGCTCGCGAACTCCCGATAGAGATCGACGGGAAAGACGCCATTGTCGTCGATGGCCCGTGATGCTGGTGCCAAGCGCTGGTGCGCAAAGCGCTCTACACTGTCTAAAATTGCGGCACAGGTGTCTGCTTCAAGCTCGATCCAGTTGGTTTTGTCTGTCAACACCGCAACTCCATATTACAATATCACACAATAGTGTCCGTTGTTGCTCTCACGCACTCAGAAGAAGCAGGATCAGGTATGAGACCCAATTGAGTAGCCCCACAGGTAATGGAACACCTAATTTCCATCTTTGCACATGAAAAAAATCAAGACTGTTTCAATATAGTCTAATGGCATATCGCCTTTTCCATCTGTGTACCTAGAGATGTTGCGACAATTTGGGATTGCAGCCATTATCGCTGCTAATGGTACGGTCTACATCTTTCATGTGCGTCTCTGTCTCACAGTGCGATCTTCTCTCCGAATCCGAGGCGCACATGGATAGCTTGCTAACTGGAATGAGGAGAAATCTTCGGTTCCGCACCTGTTGTGACACATACCGACGACTACCAAGACAGAAAAGTGACCCGTTTTTTTTCGTTTCGTCAGTTGGAGACTTTGAAAATGAAACATTATATGTCGGCACTGCTACTCGCGGTTATGCTGCCACTTCCAGCCACCGCGAAGCAGGTCAAAATTCAGGACGACTTGACCATCCATTATCAAGAGGCTGGTAGTGGCACAATTACAGTCGTTCTGGTGCCTGGATGGATGATGTCAGGAGATGTTTTTGTCCATCAACTCGAGCATTACAGGGATTCAAAGCAAGTTCGGGCAATCACGTTTGATCCACGGAGTCAAGGCTATTCCACGCAAACCCTGACCGGCAATAATTATGAACAGCACGGACGTGATCTTAACGCCTTGATTCAAAAACTCGATTTGAAGAACATCGTTCTTGTCGGCTGGTCCAATGGTGCTTTCGATATTCTGTCCTACCTGCGTCAATTTGGTTCCAGTCGACTAAAAGGCTTTGTTATCCTGGATGGTGCCCCGAAAGGATCCGGCGCCGATAACGCCCCCGACAAGGATTGGGTGTGGTTTCGCAATGATGACGCCGACGGCTACATCAAAAGCCTTTCCAATGGCCCTTTACTTGACAGAGAGAAGATGAACGATGAATTCGCAAGGTGGATGATTGAGAACCCCACGTCATCTTATCTTGATTGGATTACGCGGATTGCCAATCAAACGCGTGATGAAGTGGCGTCAGTCACCAATACTAACTCGGCGTACCAGGACTATACTGCAGATCTGAGGGCGCTAAACGGCAAGCTGCCGCTACTCTATTTTGTACGTGCTGAATGGGTCGCGGCGGATCATTGGGCTAAAGCGAACACGCCCGATGCAGTTGTTGTCCGCTTCGGTAAGCATCTGTCGTTTTGGGAGCATCCCGAGCAATTCAATCAGGCGCTCGACTCACTGCTGGCAAAAATTCACCCTGAAGAATGATAGCATCGCCAATCGTGAATCAAATGTCGATGACAAAGTAGCCGTTGGCTGGATCGCCAGCCAATGAGGATAAAGTCGATAAAATTCCGATATTTTTTAAAGTGTTGCAAGGCACAATTGGGTTTTACAATGTGATCGAGCTTCGCCAGCTTCGCTATCTGATCGCGGCGTCTGAAGCTGGCAGTTTCAACCGCGGCGCGCGCAAGTTGGGGATCAAGCAGGCAACCTTGAGCCGCCATATTGCGCTGATTGAACAACGTTTGGGCTTCACCTTGTTCGACCGGTCGGTGCGCGGCGCGATGCTGACGCCCGATGGCGAGACCTATTTTCGCTGGGCGCGGCGCCTTGTGGGCGAGTTCGACGAACTCAATCATTGGGTACGTGAGAAGCGTATCGGCCAGCTCGGTCATCTCTCGATCGGCTTTCATACGTCTTTGTCGGCCGGGAATCTGCGGGCAACCCTCGCGTCATATACCGAGCGCTATCCGGCGATCGAGGTGCGCTGCATCGAACGGGATCGCACACGGCTGCTGCAAGGCGTCGAAAGTGGCGCGCTCGATATCGCGCTGCTGATCGGCGAGGTTACAGAAGCAGGACTGATCCATCAGAGTTTCTGGAGCGATCGGATCGTCGTCGCGCTGCCGGAAGGGCATGCGCTGACAGTGCGCGATCAACTGACCTTTCCTGATCTGGCTCAGGAGCGCTTCCTGTTCACCACGCGCGATCCGGGGCCGCAACAATTGAAGCTGCTCGCCGCCAAAATCGGCACGGTGTTTCGGGAGCCCGATGCGGCGATGGAGGATATCAGCCGCGAGAGCTTGCTGTGCCGGGTGAGCATGGGCGGTTGCATCACGCTTACCTCTGAGGCCGTGGCGGGGATCGGCATCGCGGGCGTTGTCTTCCGTGATCTTGTCGATGCCACGGGTCAAATGCGCGCCGGCTATTCGGGTTACTGGCGCGCGGACAATCGCAATCCGGTGTTGAAACGCTTCCTCGATTTCGTGCGGATGCGCTATTCGCTGCCGTCGCCCCGGTCTTGAGCCGTATCACGCAGCGTCTTGCGCGCGCTTGCAAAGCCGCGATCGGTGGCGATAAAGCGCTCGAGCATTGGCGCGACCAGCTTTTCGGGCAGAAGTTTTTGACCCGTCTGCTTGCCCAGAAGTTCTGCATAGTCGCAAAGATCACGGTGCAGCGCGGCCGGGAGTTCGATCGTCAGCTTGACCGGCTTGTCGTCCCGCAAGGCTCCCAGCTTTAACCGGATCATCGGCGGCCTCCCGCATTACTGCCATCGAACATAATATCGCGCGTCACCATGACGATGAGCGGATAGCCAGGGCGGATCGTGAGCGTGGGTGGAACGCCGAGCTCGCGCCCAACAATCTGCTCGCCGGTACGCGATATGCTGTCCTGGCTGCCGCGCCGCAAAGCGCGGGCGAGAGTGCTGTCATCGCCCGAGCCCATTTCCGCGCCGATGCCGAGCAGGGTCGAGACAAGGCTGGCGCGCAGCACATTGCCCCAATGATAGTCGGTCTTGTCTTGCAACCCTGCATATCCCTGACTGTCGGCGCCGGGCAGACGATCGAGCAGCAGCGAGCGGCCATCGGGCAGGATGAGCCGGTCCCAGGCGAGCAACACCCGGCTTTGCCCGGCGGCAATGTCGGAATGATAGGTGCCGATGAGGCGCGACCCTTGCGGGATCAGCAACTCGGCCCCATGGAGGCTGTCATAGACATTGCGTGTGACCTGCGCGACGATCTGTCCCGGGAGATCGGAGCGGATGCCGGTGACGAGCGCGGCGGGAATTACGGTGCCCGCCTGCAGCAGTGGGTCAGCGACAGGGGCTGTCAGGCGATGCGCGCTTTGGGTAATTTCATTAGTGCTGGCGAGAAAATGATGGCGTGGATCGCTAGTGTTGGCTCCAGCGTCAGGTGCCGCTGCGGGAACCGGATCGGACAGGGCGACCCCTGTGCTATTCGATGTGCTCCCTTCAATAAACAGTCGGCTGGCGCTCGCGGCCTCGCGTTCCTGCACGAGGCGCTGCCGCGCGTCGATTGGGGCATTGGCATTGCCTGCAGGTGCCGCGACGGGCGGCAAATCGACCTGCTCACCGCGCAGCTGCGCCGCAAGGATCGGCCCGCCAAGATCGCCGGGAAGTGGCGGTCCGAGTTTCGGCACATGGGTGTAATCGCGCGGACCCGAAGCGATGCTTTCGGCCTTCGCCGGATTCTCGGTCGAGAGAAGATTGTCGGGCGGTTTGACCTGCCGGCTTTGCAGCGCGAGCGCGAAGGCGCCGACGATGGCAAGCGCGAGGCCGCCACCCAATAGTGCGACCATCTTGCGCGAGAGGCGCATGACCGGGGGCGGCGGCAGCCGCAACGACAAAGGCTGCTGCACTGTAGAAGGCGGGGCTGATGCCGGGGGCATCGGTTCTTCCCGCTCCCCTTGCGAGATATCCCCGCTCATGACCGTGTCTCCGAGGGACTCCGCGTGCGCAGCAGCTGCACGCGCCGGGCGCTCGATCCGGCACCGAGGCGCAGTTCAGCCCTGTCGAACAGCGTGTCGACGATCATGAAGCGCCCGCGCACCCGGTAGTTGACGAGCGCAGCCTTTTTGTCCGCGCCAATGACGAAGAGCGGCGGCAGTTCGGATTGCGCGATTTGGGGCGCAAATTCGATGAAGACGCGCGCGCCGTCGTCGAATAGGCGTAGCGGCCGCCAGGACGTCTTGTCGCCCTTGATGCGCCAGTTGAAATTGAGTGATGCAGCATCGAGCCCCGCAGCGATTGGCGCGCGCCGCTTTGCCTCTTCGTGGGCTTTCACCTGCGCCATCAGCGCGTCCTGGGGATAGGTCCAGCTCAAGGAAGCCATATAGGGCGATGCCGCGCTTCTGAGCTCGAGATGATAGCTGCGCCGGTCGGTGTTGACGATAAGGTTGGTGGTGAGCCCGGCACGCACGGGCTTCACCAATATATGCACGCGTGCATCCGCGCCGCTGCCGCTGCCACTCCCTCCGGAAATGGTATCGCCGATGATCCAGCGCGCGGTATCGCCCGCCGCGATCGGCCCGGTGCCGACAAGCTGCTCGCCGGGCTGCAGCGCGATATCGGTGATATGGCCGGGTGAAGCATGAAGCTGGTAAAGCGCGCCCTCCTCATAGGCATAGACCTGCATCGCGTTGACGAACCCGTCGCGCAGCGGTTCGATCCTTGCTTCCTTGTTGGCGGCGGCAATGTGCGCGGGCACCGATTGCGGCCCCGGCGTCTCTGCCAGAAGACCCGAGGGCAGGGCAAGCGTAAGCGGAACGAGGGTGAGTGCGCGGAGCGCTGAGGGACAAAGTTTCATGGGGCAAGTTCCTTCGACCAGTTGATGGCGGTGACATAAAGTCCGAGCGGGTTCTTGCGCAGCGCATCGGGCGTGCGGGGCGTGCTGAGGCTCAGGGTAAGGATCGCCGACCAGCGCGCGGTCTCGGCAAGGCTGCCGTCGCGATAGTGGCGCTCCTCCCATGCGACGCGGAAACTGTCCTTCGACGCGCGGATGACGCTTGAGACCGAGACACTTGCCTGGAGTTTGCCGATCTGCGCGAACGGATCGGCTTCGCGCGCATAGTCATTGAGCGCAAGCGCCCCGCTGTCGCTCACAAAATCATAGGCGGAGAGCCAGTTCTGCCGCAGCACCACCGGATCGGCGGGGAGCGAACGGACATGTTCCATAAAGCGGGCCAGATGAAACGCGATCTGCGGATCGGTGGGTGTATAGTCGGCATTCGCTGGCGCTACCGCCTGCGCCTCGCCCAGCCTGTCGACCTCGACCACCCAGGGCGTGATGGTGCCGCGCGCCGACTGCCAGACCAGCCCTGCGGCAAGCCCGCCCGATAGCGCGAGCGTGCCGAAGAAAGCGAGCCGCCAGTTTCTGGCCTGGACCCGTGCCGAGCCGATGCGATCGTCCCACGCTTGCGCCGCGCGCTGATAGGGGGTGACGGGCTCCGGCGTGGTTCCGTAGCGTACGGAAGGACGTTTGAACATGAGAGCTTAATCCTTGGGTTGAAGATCGACCGATGAGCCCGCGCCGCCGCCATCGCCCGAGCGCAGGCTATGGGCGGCAAGGCTCGCGCCATGGCTCATGCTCTGGCGCTGTGTGATGGCCTTGGCCCAGGCGGGTGGAGCGGAGGCGGATGCGGTTTCGGTGTCGGTTGCGGCGCCAAGCACCGAGCGCGCGCCGGTGCGAAATTCCTGACGCATCGCCTGGGACGCGCGACGCAGCGGCGAGGTGGCAGCGCTGGCTGCGGCTTCGCCTGCGGCCTTGAGACCCGAGGCGATGGCAGCTGCTCCGGTCTTTCCGGCCGAGCCCAGGCCATAGGCCATCGATGCAGCGCCGCTCATGCGCGCGCCACCCGGGGCGGCTGCCGCTATGCCGCTCGACGCAGCACTTCCGGCGAGCCGCGTTCCGGCGACGCCTGCCGCCAAGGTTGCGCCCGCGATCAGCGCCGTGCCCGCGACCGAGCCTGCACCGAGTTGCGGTCCGCCCGCGACGATGCCGTTCGCGATACCGGGTCCGAATATGCCGAGGCCGAGGAGCGAGAGCGCGGCCAGCACCATCGCCATCGCCTCCTGCGCGGTCGGCGTGGTGCCCACTATGAACGCCGAAGTGAACTGCGAAAAGAGCGTGGTACCGATGCCGGTAATGACGGCCAGCACCAGCACCTTGATGCCTGATGAGACGATATGCCCCAAGACCCGCTCGGCCATGAAGGCGGTGCGCGCGAAAAAGGCGAAGGGGAGAAGCACGAAGCCCGCCAATGTGACGAGCTTGAACTCGATCAATGTGATGAACACCTGGATCGCGAGGATGAAGAAGGCGAGCACAACGAACAGCCAGGCCAAGAGCAGGATCGCGATCGTCACGACATTGGCGAAGAAGGCGGCAAAGCCCATGAGATCCCCGGTCGCGGTGAGCAGGGGGAGGGCAGCGTCCAGCCCCGCCTGCGCGATCGCGCCGGGCTGCAGGAAGGTCGCAAGCGTCATCGGCGAGCCGCTTGCCATCAGGCCGAGCCCCGCAAAGCTGTCGAACAGGATTTTGGAGAGCGCCGCGAAATTGCCGATCAGGAAGGCGAAGAAGCCGACATAAAGGGTTTTTCGCACCAGCCGCTGGATGATGTCTTCGTCAGCGCCCCAGGTCCAGAATAGCGCGGCCAATATGATGTCAATCGCGATCAGCGTCGAGGAGAGGAAGGCGACTTCGCCACCCAAGAGGCCGAAGCCGCTGTCGATATAGCCCGTGAAGATGGTAAGGAAGCTGTCGATGATGCCGGTCGAGTTCATGGGCGCTCTGCTTTCGTTTCATCCTGCGGCGCGGCAACTTGCGGCACGCTGTCCGTGCCGAGGAAATGCCGGCGATGCGCGGCCCAAAGCGCTTCGCAAGACGCATCGGGCTGCGTAAGAGTCGCGCAGCGCGCAAGCTCGTCCGAGGCAGGCGATGGCGCGGCATGCCGCCTTTCCGCCAGGCTGACGGGAGCCGCGCCTGTCGGGCTTTCGACCGCGCGCAGCAGCGCGACGGCGAGGATGATACCTGCAAGCGCGAAGCAGCCTGCAAGCCGCAGCATCTTGTCGGCGCCCACGCTCAATAGCCGGTGAAACGGCGGAAGCGCTCGCGCCCGTCCGCCTCGGTGGTCGCCTGACGCGCGGATTCCAGCGCCTGCGCGCGGCCCTGCGCCGCCGTCAGCGCGATCAGGTCGGAGAGCTGCTGCGCCTGCAGGGCAATGATCTGGTTGCCGGCCTGCGCCGCCTGCAGCGCGCCCGAGGCCGACTGGCTCGCCTGCGTCAGTTGCTGGATCGCACTACGCGCGCCGTTGATATTGCCGACGACGCCCGCCTGCAGCTTGAGGCTGTCCTCGAACGCGGCGACGCTCGTTGTCCAGCGCGTTTTTGCATCAGCGAGCAGCGCCTGCTCCGGCGCTGTCATCGAGATGTTCTTGTAGCGCGTCGCAAATTCCTGCTGGATCGCGGCCACATTATAGGCAAGCTGCTGCGCCTGGGCGATCAGCGCCTGCGTCTGCTGGATCTGCGCGAGCAACGGCGAGAGCATCGAGAGCGGCAGGTTGGCGAGGTTCTTCGCCTCGTTCAACAGCGACTGCGCCTCATTCTGCAATGAGCGGATCTGGTTGTTGATCTGTTGAAGCGCGCGCGCCGCCTGCAGCACATTTTGCGCATAGTTGGTGGGATCATAGACGATGATCGCCTGCGCGGGCTGCATGGGTGTCAGCATCAACGCCGGCATGAGCGCAAGAGCGAGGGCGGGTCGGAACGATGAGCGTTTCATGGGGCATCTCCTGAAAGTGCGGCGGGGAGGAAATCGGCGGCCCAGTCGAGCCCGCGCGCTTTGAGCCAGACCTGTGCGAACTCTTGCCGACCATGCAGGGCGAGGAGTTCGTCGATCGCGCGCTGGTCGGTCTTGGACGAGGTGGCGGCAAAGGCGAGCGCGACTTCGCCAAGGCCCAATTCGAACAGGCGGTTGCCTGCGGGGCATTGGCAATAATAATCGCGCTTGGGGGTCGCTTCCGCCACTATCTCGATCTGACGCGCCGAAAGGCCGAAGCGCTCATAGATGTGCGCGATCTGCGGCTCGCGGGCGCGGTCATTGGGAAGGAACAGCCTCGTCGGGCAGCTTTCGATGATCGCGGGCGCGATCGGCGAGCTTTCGATATCGGCCAGGCTTTGCGTCGCGAAGATGACGCTCGCATTCTTCTTGCGCAGGGTCTTGAGCCACTCCTTCAGCTGCGCGGCGAACAGCGGTTGATCGAGCGCGAGCCAGCCCTCGTCGATGAGGATGAGGGTGGGCCGTCCGTCGAGCCGCGCCTCGATACGATGGAAGAGGGTGGCGAGCACCGCAGGCGCGCAGGCCGTGCCGGCAAGGCCTTCGGTCTCGAAGACCTGGAAATCGCCCGCTCCCACATCCTCGGCATCGCCGTCGAGTAGACGGCCCCAGGGGCCGCCGAGGAGATAGGGCGCGAGCGCCTGTTTGAGGCCTGAGGATTGCAGCAACACGGCAAGCCCGGTGAGCGTGCGCTCCTGGAGCGGCGCGGTGGCGAGAGACCCCAGCGCCGACCAGATATGGGCGCGCAGTTCGGGATCGAGCGTCACGCCTTCGCTCGCCAATATCGCGCCGATCCATTGCTGTGCCCAGGCGCGGGTTGCGGGATCGTCGATGCGCGCAAGCGGCTGGAGCGCCAGCGCAGTGGTAGTGCCATCGGCTGCATCGCCATGAAGGCTCATTCCCAGATCCTGCCAGTTGCCACCGCATGCCAGCGCCGCCGCGCGGATCGAGCGCCCGAAATCGAACGCGAAGATTTGCGCCTGATCATAGCGCCGGAACTGCAGCGCGATCAGCGCCAGCAGCACCGATTTGCCCGAGCCGGTGGGACCGACAATGAGGCTGTGGCCGACATCGCCCGCATGGAGCGAAAAGCGGAACGGGGTCGAGCCCTTGCTCTTGCCGTATAGCAAGGGTGGGGCGTCAAGATGCTCGTCCCGTTCCGCGCCTGCCCACATCGCCGAGAGGGGGAGGATGTGGGCGAGGTTCAGGGTTGAAATCGGCGGCTGCCGCACATTGGCATAGACATGGCCCGGCAGGCTCCCGAGCCAGGCGTCGATCGCGTTCATGCCTTCGGCAATCATGGTGAAGTCGCGGCCCTGGATCGTCTTTTCCACGAGGCGCAGCTTTTCAGCGGCGATGCCGGCGTCCTCGTCCCAGACGATGAGGCTCGCGGTTACCAGCGCCAGTCCGGCATGGTCGGCGCCGAGTTCCTGCAGCGCCTCGTCGGCATCCGCCGCCTTGTTGGCGGCATCGCTGTCGAGCAGCACCGAGGCTTCGTTGGTCATGACCTCTTTGAGGATCGCGCCCAGCGATTTGCGTTTGGCGAACCATTGGCGGCGGATGCGCGAGAGCATTTTTCCTGCATCGAGCTTGTCGAGCATGATCGCGCGCGTGGTCCAGCGATAGGGAAAGGCGAGCGCGTTCAAATCATCCAATATACCGGGGAAGGTGACGCTTGGAAAACCGGTGATGGTGAGGCATTTGAGATGCGCGGTGCCGAGCCTTGGCTCCAGCCCGCCGACAAGCGGCGTATCGGCAAGCAGCGCGTCGAGATGCATCGGCACTTCGGGCACACGCACCTTGTGGCCGGCATGCGAGATCGTGTTGTGGAGATAGGTAAGCGTCTCTTCGTCATTGAGCCACGCGCAGGTCGCCATCACGCCATCGAGCAGGCCCAGCAGCCGGTCGGTGCGGTCGAGAAAGCCCTTCAGTTGCTCATGAGCGTCGGCCCCTTGCGCGCTCTTGCCTTCATAGAGCCAGCGCTCGGCGCGCGCGGCGTCTTCTGATGGGGGCAGCCACAGCAGCGTCAGATAATAGAAGCTCTCATAATGCGCGCCTTCGGCCGCAAAGCCCGCCGCGCGCTCTTCTTCGACCAGCGCCGAGACCGGATCGGGAAAGGTCGAGAGCGGATAGTCGATTGCGGGCACGCGCTGTGCCTCGGTGAAGACCGCCCAGCCGCTCCCCAGGCGCCGCAGCGCATTGTTGAGCCGGGCGGCGGCGCCCACAAGCGCGGAGGCGTCCGCGCTTTCGAGATCGGGGCCGTGAAAGCGCGCCGTGCGCTGCAGGCTCCCATCCTTGTTGAGGATGATACCTTTGCCGACCAGTGCCGCCCAGGGGAGATAGTCGGCAAGATGGCTGGGGCGTGAGCGATATTCCGTGAGGTTGAGCATCGCCTCTTTCCTCACACACGCATCAGCGCGGGAAAGCGCAGGTGCCGCCGCGCGACCTCAAGAAAGTCGGGATCGCGCTTCGCTGCCCAGACGGCGAGCATATGACCGAAGAGCCAGAGCGCGAGGCCTGCGACCCAGAGCCGCAACCCCAGACCGATCGCGCCGGCGAGCGTGCCATTCACTATGGCGAGCGCCCGCGGCGCGCCCGCCAGCAAGATGGGCTGGGTGAGCGCGCGGTGGACCGGCGCGAAATAGCCCGGCACCGGCTCGGCGTGTGGCGCCAACATCAGACGAGCGCTCCGCCGCCGAAGCTGAAGAAGGAGAGAAAGAAAGACGAAGCGGCAAAGGCGATCGAGAGACCGAAGACGATTTGGACGAGACGGCGGAAGCCGCCCGCCGTATCGCCGAAGGCGAGGGTCAAGCCGGTCGTAATGATGATGATCACCGCGATGATCTTGGCAACCGGCCCTTCGATCGAGGCGAGGATCGACTGGAGCGGCGCCTCCCACGGCATCGACGACCCCGAGGCGTGGGCCGGGGTAGCCAGCGCGAGGGTCAGCAGCGAAACGGAAGCAAGCGTGGTGGCGCGCCGCGCGCGGCGCAACAGGATATGGGTCATGAGTGTGGTCCTTCGTCGGGGTGGGTGAGGGCGGTGAGGCGATAGCGGTCATCGGGATCGAGTCCGTCGACCCGGGCGATTTCGGCAAGGCGGCGGCCTTGGGCGGTGCGTTCGAGCACGGCAATCATATCGATGGTCTCGGCGATCGCGGCGCGCGGCACGGTGACGACCGCTTCCTGGATGAGCTGCTCCATCCGGCGGAGCGCGCCCAATGCGTTGCCGCCATGGATGGTGCCGATGCCGCCCGGATGACCGGTGCCCCAGACTTTCAGAAGATCGAGCGCTTCACTACCCCGCACTTCGCCGATCGGGATCCGGTCGGGGCGCAGGCGCAGCGACGAGCGCACCAGATCGGCAAGCGTCACCGCGCCTTCGCGGGTGCGCAGCGCCAGGCAATTGGGCGCGGCGCATTGCAGCTCGCGCATATCCTCGATAAGGACGATGCGTTCCTGGCTTCCGGCAAGCTCGGCGAGCAGCGCATTGACGAGCGTCGTCTTGCCGGTGCCGGTCCCGCCGGTCACGAGGATATTCCTGTGCTCGGCGACGGCCTGACGCAGCACCGCCGCCTGCGGCCGGGTCATGATCCCGCCTTCGACATAATCGTCGAGCGTGAAGATGAGCGATGCGGGCTTGCGGATCGCGAAGGCGGGCGCGGTGACGATCGGCGGCAACAGGCCCTCGAAGCGCTCGCCACTACCGGGAAGCTCCGCCGATACTCGCGGCGTTTTGCCATGGGCCTCAAGCCCGACATGATGGGCAACGAGGCGGATGATGCGCTCACCCGTCTCGGGAGCCATGGTCACAGCAGTGTCTGAGAGGCCCTCGCCCAGCCGGTCGAGCCACAGCCGGCCATCGGGATTGAGCATCACTTCGGTGACGCGCTCGTCGCTGAGCCATGCCTGGATATGGGGTCCAAAGGCGCTCTGCAGCATGCGCACGCCGCGGCTTTCGGGCTTCGCGATCGTGGAACTAGCGGTCATTGATATCCCCTTGTCGGCGCGAGGTGAACCCGCGCGGCTGTTCATGGGGAGCATCAAAAGAACCGGAAAAGGCGCTCTTTCAACAGGAGAATTGACGCGGCGAGCGCTGGCGTAAAAAGACAGGCGCTGGCGTAGGCGGTCCGCTCATTCCGGCGCGCCTGGAGAGGGGGCGACTGTTCGTTCTGCGATATCTTCGCGCAATTCCTCCCGGAGTCGCGGTCCCTTGGCAAGCCGCCGCCCAAGGGCTTCGATAAAGGCGTCATAGCGGTCATTGCCGAGGCGCCGCAGCAGCGCGCGCTCGGCTTCTGCGGGCGGGCTGGTGCTGGTGAGCCAGAAGCGCACGAACATCGCGCTCATCTCGATGCCGATCGCGATATCGCGTTCGGCCCGCGCCATGCGCCGGTCGATCCGGTCGAGGCGTTTCGCTATCGCCGCTTCGCGCTGTTCGTCGGCATCGGGCGAGAGGAAGCTTGCGATCGCGGCCTCGGCAACGAGCGAACGTGACAGATCGCGCCGGTCGGCGTAGGCGGCAAGCGCGCCCATGATGTCGGCATCGAGATAGACGGAAAGGCGGGCCTTGGTCGGTCTCATAGCTCGATCCCGTCGCCTGGGTCCAGCGCCGCGCGTCGCGCCGCCAACGCCTGCGCTTCGCGCAGCAGTCGTTCGCGCCGGGCGAGCAGCACGGCTTCGTCCTCGTCAGTCTCGAACTCGTTTTCGGGTGGCTTGGGCGGGGGAACAAGCTCGATCATATGCTCCTTGTCGGGATCGGGTGTCACCGTCTCCTCGTCATTGTCGTCGTCCCCATCCGTTGCGGCCTCGCTCGATTTTGGTTTCGCGCGCTTGGGCGGCTCCGGGATATCGGATTCGAGCGGCACCGACATCTCGTCCCAGTCGGTGGGAGAAGAGGGCAAAGGGTCGCTCGCCGCCGCCATCGGCGGCAGGATGCGCGCGGCAAGGCAGCGATCCTCATAATAGCGAGCCTTCTTCGCGCGAATGGGCGGGAGCCCAGCGATCATCACGATCTCGTCGTCGCTCGGCAACTGCATGATCTCGCCTGGGGTGAGGAGCGCGCGCGAGGTTTCCGAGCGCGAGACCATCAGATGACCGAGCCAGGGACTGAGGCGATGGCCGGCATAATTCTTCATCGCGCGCAGCTGCGTTGCCGTGCCCAGCGCATCGGACACGCGTTTTGCCGTGCGCTCGTCATTGGTGGCAAAGGCGACGCGCACATGGCAATTGTCGAGGATCGAATTATTGGGTCCATAAGCGCGTTCGATCTGATTGAGGCTTTGCGCGATCAGGAAGCTCCTGATGCCATAGCCCGCCATGAAGGCAAGCGAGCCCTCGAAGAAATCGAGCCGCCCCAATGCCGGAAACTCGTCCAGCATCAATAATAGCTTTTGCCGCGCCGTGCCGGTGGGCAATTCCTCGGTCAGCCGCCGCCCGATCTGATTGAGGATAAGACGCATGAGCGGCTTGGTGCGCGAGAGGTCGGAGGGCGGCACCACCAGATAGAGGGTGGTGGGTGTCTTGCGTTCGACCAGATCGGATATCCGCCAGACACAGCGCCGCGTCACCTCTTCCACCACCGGGTCGCGGTAGAGATTGAGGAAGGACTGGGCGGTCGAGACCACGCTCGATCGCTCATTGGGCGACTTGTTGAGGAGATCCTGCGCCGTGGCTGCGACCACGGGATGCGGGCCTGCCTTGCCCAGATGCGCGGTGCGCTTCATGAGCTCCAGAGCGGTGTCGATCGGCCGCGCCGGATCGGACAGAAACCGTGCCACCTCTGCGAGCGTCTTTTCGGATCGTGCATAGAGGATATGCAATATTGCGCCGACCAGCAGCGCATGCGCGGTTTTCTCCCAGTGATTGCGCTTGTCGAGGCTGCCTTCGGGGTCGACCAATATGTCGGCGACATTCTGCGCGTCGCGCACCTCATAGGGACCGCGGCGGATTTCGAGCAGGGGATTGAACGGTGCGGACGCCGCATTGGTGGGATCGAACAGGAGTACCCGGCCATGACGGGCGCGGAGGCCCGAGGTCAATTGCCAGTTCTCGCCCTTGATATCATGGACGATTGCCGAACCCTCCCAGGTGAGCAGTGTCGGGATCACGAGCCCGACGCCCTTGCCCGAACGCGTCGGCGCATAGCAGAGGATATGTTCTGGGCCTGCATGGCGCAGATAGCGGCGGTCGTAACTGCCGAGGACCACCCCGTCTTCGGCCAATAGGCCTGCCTTGCGGATTTCTTGGGCATTGGCCCAGCGCGCCGAGCCATAGGTCTGGGCGCTCATGCGCTCGCGGGCGCGCCAGACGGAAAGCGCGATCGCGGCGAGTATCGCGGCGAAGCCGCCCGATACCGCGATCAGCGCGCCGCGCTCGAAGATATGTGGCGCATAGGCGTCATAGCTGAACCACCACCAGAAAAAGGCATAGGGCGGATAGACAGGCCAGTTGCCGATCATGAACCAGGGTAATCCCAGTTCGCTCTGATAGGCAAGGGCATGGGCGGTCCACTGCGTCGCCGACCAGATACCGGCAAGCACCAGAGCGAACACGAGGATCACCTGCCCCCATAATATCTTCGTTCCCGGCATGATGCGTCTCCTTTCCTCCCAAGACGGGGAAGGGAAGCAGCAGGATCAAGAGGCAAGAACCATCCGGCGTAGGCTGGCGTGTAAAGACAGGCGCTGGCGCAAATGGGGTCCGCTTGAATATTGGGATCAATAGGATTAAATCATACTCGTCACTTCAAGAGGAAAATCCCATGCGTTCGACCCAGCAGATCAGTGTGACGATCCCCAAGGAAATGGCGGCGCAGATCAAGGCGCGCGTCGCTTCGGGCGAATATGCCAGCGAAAGCGAGGTGATCCGCGACGGGCTGCGCGCGCTCCAGGCACGCGAGAAGGCGGTCGACGACTGGCTGCGCAGCGATATCGCACCGGTCTATGACGCGATGAAGGCCGATCCGTTGCGCGGACGCTCGCTCAAAGATGTAAGGAAGACGCTGGCTGTCGAGTACAGCCGCACCGCCGCTGGCTGATCGTGGCCTTTGAGATTATCTTCGCGCCTGAGGCCGAGGCGCAACTTGTTGCGCTCTACCGATACATCGCGCGTGAAGCCTCTTCTGATATCGCCGAGCGGTTCGTCGGCGCCATCGTCGAGCACTGCGAGAAGCTGGAGGAGTTCCCCAGCCGGGGCACGCCGCGCGAAGATATACGTCCAGGATTGCGCACGCTCTCGTTCCGACGGCGCGTGACCATCGCTTACGCGGTGGAGGAGGAGAGGGTGACCATCCTCGGCCTGTTCTATGGTGGGCAGGATTGGGAAACGATCATAGGTGCCGAGTGAACAGCGAGCGGGGCAATCGGACGGACGGGATTTGACCGGCGTTTGCGACACGTACGAACCCGCTGGCGCGGGAGTGGCGTCCGGCATTTACGGTGAGATGATCATGGGGAGCTTGCGCCTGGGTTGAGGTCGACCGGCGAGAGGCAGACCGTTGCGACTCCTTTCAACTGAGGAGTCGAACATGACCAACGTACCTGCTGAACTACCTGCCAAGACGTTGCGCGAGCGCCTGGTCGAAGACATGGATCTGCGCCGCCTGTCCCGCGCCACCCAACGTAATTATCTGCGCGACGTAGCCCGGTTCGCGAGCTGGCTGGGTCGCCCCCCGGACACCGCGTCGGCCGAGGAGGTCCGCCAGTTCCAAGTCGACCAACGGCACTTGGGACTCACTGCGCCGACGATGAACAGCGTGATCTCGGCGCTGCGGTTCTTCTTCACGCGTACGATTGATCGTCCCGACCTGGCGCGGAAGCTCTACCGGATAAGGCATGCCCGTGCATTGCCGACGGTGCTCAGCCGCGATGAGGTCACGCGCATGCTAGAGGCAACCACCAGCCTCAAGCATCAGGCGATATTATCGGTAGCCTACGGTGCGGGCCTACGCGCCTCGGAGGTGGCGAGGTTGCGCGTTGCCGATATCGACAGCAAGCGTATGCTGATCCGGGTCGAGTGCGGCAAGGGCGGTCGGCACCGCAACGCCATGCTCGCCAACGATCTGCTCGTTCTGCTGCGCGAATGGTGGAAGGTCGGCCGTCACCAGGGTGTGATGCACCCTGATGGCTGGCTGTTCCCGGGGATGCATTATCTGAAGCCGATCTGTTATCGACAGGTCCACCGCATAGCCGCGGAGGCGGCACTGGCGGCTGGCATCACCAAACGGGTCGGGCCACACACGTTGCGGCACAGCTTCGCTACCCATCTGCTCGAAGATGGCGTCGATATCCGCATTATCCAGGCGTTGCTCGGCCATGCCAAACTCAACAGTACCGCGCTCTATACCAGGGTGGCGACCCGCACGGTGAAGAACGTGATCAGCCCACTCGACAAGCTGGGCATGATCCCTACGCTGCAGATCGAGGCAGCGCCCAGCGGCTGAGCCGGTGCGCGCCTCACTCGAGGTCGCCGACATCTTCCGCGCTGCTGGTCCAGCATACCGGGCCGCCCATGCCGGGCACCTAAGCCTGTTCCAACTGAAGGTGATGACGGCGATCGAGAACTGTCGCACTGCTGCGCTTGGCGGTCATGTCGAAACCTGCGAAGACTGCGGGCACTGGCGGATCGCCTACAACAGCTGCCGCAACCGGCACTGTCCCAAGTGTCAGGGTGCCGCTGCACGCACATGGCTGGCCGAACGGGAAGCTGACCTGCTCCCTGTCGGTTACTTCCATGTCGTCTTCACGCTGCCCGCTGAGATCGCGGATATCGCGTACCAGAACAAGGCGGTGGTTTACGATCTGCTGTTCAAGGCTGCGTCGGAGACGATGCTCACCATCGCCGCTGATCGCAAACATCTGGGTGCCAAGATCGGCATTACCGCCGTACTCCATACATGGGGTTCGGCGATGACCCACCATCCGCATGTCCACATGATCGTGCCCGGCGGTGGCATCGCGCGTGAGGGATCACGCTGGATATCCTCACGCCCTGCGTTCCTGCTGCCGGTGCGCGTGCTGGGCAAGCTGTTCCGCCGCCTGTTCCTTACCCGATTACTGGCACTCTATGATGAAGGGCGTCTCTTCTTCCGTGGGAACAGCACGCAGCTTGCCGATCGACGCTCCTTCCTGCGCTATCTCGCTCCGGTCAGGAAGAAGCGCTGGGTGGTCTATGCCAAGCCACCGTTCGCCGGACCTGAGGCCGTGCTTGCCTATCTGTCGCGTTACACCCACCGCGTCGCCATCTCAAACCGGCGGCTCATCGCCTTCGACGAGCGCGGCGTCACGATGCGCTACAAGGATTATCGCAAGGACGGTCCTGAACGCCAGCGGGTCATGACCATCAGCGCTGACGAGTTTATCCACCGCTTCCTCCTTCACGTCCTGCCGCGCGGCTTCCATCGCATCCGCCATTACGGCCTGCTCGCTGCCTCATCACGCAAAGCCAGCCTCGCACTCGCTCGTCAGCTGCTCGATGGCGCGCCACCGCCGGACGATCCGCTCGAAGAGCCAGATGACCATCGCCCGCCATGCCCCTGCTGCGGCGGGCATATGATCATCATCGAGACGTTCGAACGCTGGCGGCAACCCCGCGCGCCGCCCATCCCTCCGATGTTGATCCGGGAGCTTGCGTCATGACCCGGCATGGCTCGCCTGATATGCATCCCGCGATCCCTGCATTGCGGGACATGCCCGATCTCGCGCTATATCCGGTCGCCTGCACCACGAACGTTCAGAACAGCGCCGAAATGCGACGGCGCTCACGCGTGAGACAGTGCAAATATATGCGGCCACGCGTACAAAATCATGCGACCGCGGCTCTTGTAGGCAACCCTCGCTACCGGCCGAATCCCAAATCCCCATAGACCCCGCTTGGGGATCCGCGGGTCGTACCTGTCCGAGTTTACGTACGCCTACCGGCGCCCGAAACCCTTCGACGGTCCGGAACGGCTGCTTTTGGGAGCGCAGATTGGGATAGCGGACGCTCCTAGCGTCAAATTGGCTCGTCATCATCATGCCCCAACTCAGCCGTTCAGAAGATCGACAGGCAATCCTGAAAGCTGCCGTTCACTTAAATGCCGCGCAAGAGACGGTTAAGCGTCGCAAATAATAGTAACGTCGACGCCGATCGTCTCTTTCAGATAGGTAAGCGCTGCCGCGAGCACGGTGGATTGTTCCTTGGTGCGTTTCGACTGAGAAAGGCCAGGCTGCACGATCAGTATCTCGGTTTGCATCGGCTTGAACCGGTTGAGCTTGACGAGCTTGTTCAGATCGGCCGGAGTGCCGGTTATGAACCGGCTGGCTCTCCCATTTTTCAGCCGTTCGTTTCTCAATTTCAGATGCTGACTCAGCTGCGGGAGTTTCGCGCTCCATTTGGCGCAGCGAATGGCCTGGCTGCTCACTTCGACGACGTCCTTAACACGCTCGCCAGCATTCTTACCGCCCGAATATTTGCAATGCACGAATGCGACGCGAATGAACTCGTCTTCCAGCTTCATGCAAACTAAATCGGCAGCCTCACCGGCATTGTCGTCGTCGAAAACGATATCGAACCCGGCCTCCACATATTGTTTGGCGACGTGCCATTGCACAGAATCCTCCCGACCGACGCCGCCCTTCCAATAGGATTCCTTCGTTCGGTCCACGCCTTTCCAATCCCACGCCTCGAATCTGTCTTCCGAGATCATCAGATCCTGCGGCGATTGGGGTGCGATGTGGAGGTTTCCGTCGAGATCCGTCAGGTCGACGAGCCGAAAGATCGGCGGGTAGTTTGAGAAATAGTCCTCCAGCGGGCAGGAGAGCTTGCCGATCGTCACGACGATCTTGAGCCCTCCGCTCGTCTGCGTGACGTGAAACCCACGTGAGGCATCAACGGTAAAACGAAATTCGCCGAGCCTTCCGGCAAGTGCCTCGTCGACTGCGAAGTTGATCGCGTTCGCCGCCCGATCGACGTTGAGAAGTGTGAGCTCCGTCGTTGTCATGCTGTGTTCGGCCGTAGGGCCGGTGAAGACCACACGCTCTTCGGTTTGCCTAAGCATTTCAAACGGCCAGTCGATGGCCAGCACTTCGGCCGCTGGAAGCGCGGTTACTTCGCTTGGGATCAAGACATTGTCGATGAGCTTCGACGTATCGATGCCGCGATCAACCAGTTTGCTCCCAACATTCTCGCACCAGTCATTGAGCTGCGGAATGGGAACATAATCCCGCGACCAAACCCGGCCCTTAAGCGAGCACCCGATCAGAACTTGACGACCGCCCTCCCAACCCATGCCGCTCAGATTAGCCTTTACGGAATTTCCCTTCTCGGTGAGGCCGAGCGCTGCGGCGACGTCCGCGCCGGTATACATCGCATATGAGAGATTGCGCCTGCCGTGCTTCTTCACGCCGACATTCTGGAATTGCAGACGGCTGATCCGTCCGAGACTGCGAAAAATCGTGTCGCCATTAATGAGCTTTGTCGCGCCTACCGCTTGCGCCAGCCCTTCGAAGGTCGAACTCTTATCACTCGTCGAAAGGTAGAGCAGACCGTTCGCCTGATCGTAATGGAGAACGAAAATCGCCCATTCCAGGTCGCGCACCGATTTGGAGCGAGTCCATTTTATGGACGGCTCGTTGCGTGTGACGAAGAACAGCGTATTCGATGATGCATGTAGCCAGACGCGAAAGGGAACGTAATCCTTGGGTAAGCCATCGATAAACCGCTTGGGCGCGAAGCCCTTAGCTTCGTAAGTTAGAGTGCTGAGGCCGGGACGCAGCAACTGGTGCGAAATGGCAGTGTCGTCATCGTCTGGTCCCTTATCGAGACGCTGCGCTTCATCGAGAAACGCCACAAGGCGAGCGTGATCCTTTGCCGCGACCGAGCTCATTTCGCTCAGAAGCTCGTTCCAGTCGGCGTCTTCGCTGTAGAGCCGCTCCAGCGCGATCGACACGTTCGGCTCAGCGATATTGGCGATAACGCTCGCATTACCGATCCGTTCTCCACTGCTGCGAGTGAACCGGCCTGTGAACTGGAGCAACACAGCGAGACTTTTGTGAAGGTCGTGAATGGCCGCAACTTTGAGCTCTGGGAGGTCGAACCCTTCACCTAGCATATTGACACAAACCGCGATGCGGTTCGTGCCGGCACGCAAGCTCTCGATGCGTTTGGTGATGTCAACCTGCCGTGAGTGAACCAAGACCGGGTTCAAGTCAGGTGCGAGTTTGCGATACACGTCGAACACGGCACTCGCACGCTCGATCGTCGAGCAACGGGCCATCATGAGGTGGTTGAAATTGTCACCGAGATCCCCGCGCAGCTGAGCGATGGCCGCCTCGGCGATGGCGAAATCGGCCTGGTCTAAGTTGGGCTCGTAAACGGGTTCAAATGTGATGGGTTTGAAATAGCCATCCTGCTGCGCGCGCTTGAGCGGGTAATTATAGATGACCTGCCCGTCGACCAGCTTGTCGTCCCGACGGAAGGGGGTGGCAGTGAATTGCAGAACAGGCTTACCGCCAAAAGCATCCCTGAACGCCGACCAAGTATTGGCGCCGATGTGGTGCGCTTCATCGACGATGAGCGCGCCAACGCGTTTCGCGATCTCAGGCCCGAGCGTTTCAGCCCCCGGGCCTGCCAGTGAACTCATCGTGCCGACGATCACGTTGCACCGCTCAAATATCTCCAGATCGGATATCGATTTCGGCACCTTGGTGACTATTCCGACGATCGGATTTCCTGCGTCTTGCGCCAACACGCCGAGTTTTCGCAGCAAACCCAGGGTCAAGAACTTTCCGACCGTCTGCGCGCGCAGTGCGTCCGACGGAACCACTACCAGCAGCGGTTTCCTTACATAGGCAGCCAGCACGGACAACATTGTTTCGGTCTTGCCAGTACCTGTAGGCATGACGATCGTCGCGGGCTGGCTGTACAAGCTCCAGTGCGCCCCGATTGCGTGCAACGCGCCGATTTGTGGCGGTCGCAGGCCTCCATTGTCTGGGTTGACCGATCCATCATCATTAAGGAGCTCGGTGCGGAAGCGGAACATGCCGTCCCAAGCGGCCGCAGCACGGATGGCTAGCGTAACGTCCCACCCGTCCGCTTTTGCCGCGTCTTCCATCTCGTCAATGATCCGGTGGCTCAGCCAATTGAGCCTGCCTAGGTCATCGCGCAAGAGTAACCCGTCGATATCGTCGGGCCGCGTGAGATTCCGTCGATGCACGATAGCGTAACGCTCGCCCTTCGGATGCTTGTAGACCGGTACCAATGTGCGTGGCGAAATCCTGATTTGGCCATCAGGGACGAGCTCGATATCGGCGGCAGGTCTAAGTATTGCCCGGATTTGGCCGATGGCCATTTTTACCGGCCCATAGTTCAGTGCAGGAAGGGAGAACGCTTCTGGCGTTGTTTCTTCGAACAAATCGAATTGCGCCATCGGATTCGACCACTCCCCGTCGGTTTGTCTTTCACTGCTCCGGTGCTAACGTGCCCAACCTTTAAACCAAAACTAAGGCCCACTCGCACCTTTAAATAGTTTACGCCTGAGATGGTTTCTTTCACATTATGGTAGACCAAAAGCAATCAGTCTACTGTTGGACCAGTCCCATCTTCGGAGCACTACTGAATTAAGGGCAAATAAGTTGACCCAGATTGGTTGGAAAACGCTTTAGTCGCCTTCAGGCTCCGGACCTTCCTCATCACTCCATACACTGTAATCTTCCGGAATGTTGCCGCTACGCTTCCCTGTTTTCCAGCGTTCAACTACCGAGGGATGCAGCATGGCGCCTGAAGGAATGTTGCGACGTTCAAACAGAGGAAGCGTCACCCCGAACAGAGATAGCTGAGACGAATCTTTGGGTTTGCGCCTCGGAATGAACTCCACGACCGGCCAAAATCCACGCATCGAGTTGTGGCATTTGGCACTTCCATCGGGCGCTACATAGTGCCCCTCGCTGCCCTTACCATGGACCAATAGATTCACGCTACGTGCAGTGAAATGGAGGCCGCACGTCCCTGCGCGATCAATCATCCATTCCAACGGAACCTTACATAGGCCACTCTCGACTTCGGGATAACCGCCACCGATATCGCCGTGACAACCCGTGAACCAGACTTCTTCGACATGCTGGGGCCGTGCTTGGTCTCTGACGAAAGGATTAGGATGATAGTTCCCACCGTCAGGCCATAGCTGCGGCCGGAACATCGTTCGACGCTCATCGATCGCCACTGCGTGAAAGACTGCCTCCACGCTCGAATTGACGCTAGTCGAAGCGTGAAGCTTCAATCGCGGCCCGTACTTTCCGCTCTCGATGACCGACGCCACTGTGTCGAAAAGACCCACCATACGGATGGGTAACCGGTCGGGCCTTAGTATTCGCTCGTAGAGCCTTACTTCGGCGAATGCCTTCTCCTTCGCGTTCTCGCCAATGCGCTTATAGGCCCGGTAGGCATAGTTAAGCAGATTGAGATTCCTTGGTTCGATCAGGCCAATCGTGTGCAGGAAACCCGCCAGGACGCGTGCGGTGTAGGCGCCACGACTGAAGCCCAGGATATAGATCCGGTCGCGTTCTCCATCATCAGCCTCGAAATCTTTACCACTGCGATAGTTGCGCACAAGAAATTCATAGGCTTCCTTCACATTGCGATCGAGTCCCCAGCCTGTAGCAAGGCCCCAAACTTCGGTGGATTTTCGCTTTAGGCGTGACCAGGCATTGTCGGCGCCGAAGGTTCCCACACCCGGATCGTAGTAGACAAGCTGCCGGTCACTTTTCTCGAGCACGCCGTAGAAGCGCAGGACGTTAGTTCGAGATGCATCGACCCCGTTCGAGGTACCATCAAATAAGATCACGATATTCCGGGCCATTATCTACCTCCTTCGGGGTCACCCGAAACACCCGCCTGTCGTATTCTCGCAGGGCAAATATCGAGCGTTCGGCGTTGACCACAATCAGGCAGCTGGGGGCCGACTGCGTGGCATGTGTTTAGTCTAGCGACTTTCTTTTCGCGCCGACACCATGTAATCTTGTTCACGCACAAGCTGGATAAATACATGTTTCTTAAGTCCATCACGCTGAAGAATATTCGGTCGATCGGGGAGTTGACGCTCGACTTCTCCGATGGAAAGGGTGTGCGCCCCTGGACCTATCTTCTTGGCGAAAACGGATGCGGCAAGAGCACAGTCCTGAAAGCAATCGGACTCGTTATGGCAGGTGCCGATGCAGCGCTGGATATCATCGGACAACAAGACGACTGGATCCGTCTGGGCCAGTCGGACGCTCTAATCGAAGTGAAATACCAGACCGCTAAAGGCGAGCTGCGAAGCGCTGCTTACCGGTTCCGGCACGGCGGGAACACCCGACAGTTTATCGGCGAAAACGCTCAGTCAATGGAACAACTGACAAGCGCCATCGAAAAATCGGAAAGGAACTATTTCGTTGTCGGCTACGGGGTAAACCGGTACGGCGGCCCCAACAAGGAACGCGGTTCGCTCTCTAGGAGCAGGCGGGTTTCCAATCCTCGGATCGGTGCAGTCGCCTCTCTCTTCAGCCTCGATAGTGAACTCATCTCGCTCGAGAGTTGGGCAATGGACCTTGAATACCGTCGCGGCGGCAAAGCGCTTGATGCAGTGCGCAGCGCACTCAACAGTCTTCTGCCGGACGTGACATTCGCGGGGATCGACCGTGAGCGGCGGCAGCTGATGTTCGACACAGTCGATGGTGTGCTTCCGCTCTCGGCGCTGTCTGACGGGTACCAGGCAATCGCCACTTGGTGCGGCGATCTGCTGTTCCAGATCACCGAGACGTTCCAAGATTACTCCGACCCACTCCAAGCCCGGGGCTTGCTGCTGATCGACGAGATCGATCTGCACCTGCATCCCGTGTGGCAACGCAAACTCGTCTCATTTATCCGCAATACCCTTCCGAACATCCAGGTCGTCGTTACTACCCATTCTCCGCTGACTGTCCATCAGGCAGGCGAGAACGAACTCTACGTCGTGCGCCGCGAGCATGGGGAAGCTGCGACCATCCACCCCTTTGTGGGGGCACCGAACAAGCTGATGCTTCACCAGCTGATTCAGAGTCCGCTCTTCGGCCTCGAAACGCTTGATTCCCCAGTCGTTGAACAGATGCGCGAGGAATTGCGCCAGCTGCAGGGGATCGGGGCTAAGAGCGTCGAGGTTCGCCCTGATCACCAAAAGCGGATCGCCGAGCTCACAAGCCAACTGAACGACGCGCCGGACTGGTATGCGGGCCGTCCCTCACTCGAAAGGTCGAGCGAGGCGCTCGCCGCAATCGGTCAGATCCTGAGCCAGTCGAAAGGCATCAGCTATCCTGCAGGCAATTTCTCGGCCGACGTGAACTTTGATCATGGGGAGGGCGGCGCAAGTTCCGCCGAGGAAAGTTGATTCGGCTCACGCGGGGGCGGACCGGCGCCACCATTCCTCGGTCATTCAAGGCGCGGGGTCTCAGTCAGCGAGCACGATTGTTGGCGCAAACGTTCTTCGATTCTCAAGCGTCAGCCAAGCCAATGAGCTTCAGCTCGTCGCAGTGGAAATCCGCCAAGAAGCAGCTCAAGGCGGACACAGGTGGCAAATGCGCCTACTGTGAGGCACCGACAGATTCCGTCGCACATGGTGATGTTGAGCACTTTCGTCCCAAGTCGATCTACTGGTGGCTGGCATTTTGCTTCGATAACTATCTCTTCAGCTGTCAGATCTGCAATCAGACCTTTAAGTCAGACAATTTCCCAGTGTCGGGAAACCGGCTTCAGGGTCCGGCAATGCCAGCGGCAATGCCAACAGGCGCCGATCTTGCAGTTCTCCTCGATCTTCTGACGCTCGATCCTGCAGCCTTGACCGACGTCGACCTACTCGATCTTTGGGACGAAGAAGCGGCCGATCTCCCGAACCCCTATCTGGAAGATCCGGAAGATCTGTTCATGTACGAGCTGGACCCCCTTAACAGGGAGGTCTGGGTCCGCTCAGCGGGAGGGGATCGGGGCGACAGGGCGCTTGCAGCGGCCGAGAGTTGTCTAGGTCTCAACCGGGAGGAGCTCCGCCGCGACCGATACGTCCAGCTTGCACCACTTATTGCATTTCGGGATGTACTCGCGGTACCCGGATTACCTGCAGACGCGGCCCAGATCGCACACATCGCGGCGAACCAGATGCGTCAGCCAAGCGACCCATACGCCGGCATGTCCCGTTTTTTCTCGAGGACCTGGGGAATATGAAGTGCTTATGTTCCGGTGCTCCGCCAACCGACCGCATGAATGCTTTATATGCGACATTTTCTCGCTGTGCTTCGGGGACAAGGTCGTTATTCAGCGCGCCGGATGCCTTCGGGCGATTGGGAGAGGAAAATATGTCCGCCGCCAGCACCTATGGCACAGATTTGAGATTGTAATTTAAAGAGGGTCTGGGCTTCGTCTCAATGACGAAGGACCGAAGATAAAGCTCAAATCCAAAGATGCCATCGTCAAAAATGCACATGATTATGGCTAGACTGCTCAATTGACTGCTCAGCGGAACAATATCCTGAATGAATGGACTTTCAATGGACCTCATCACGGCGCTCTGGCAGAAGTCGTGACCTTGGTGGTGTTGAGGTAAGGAATATTCGTGAAGTTTGCGCTACCAGATAACCATGGTCTTACAGATCTTGTTGCCACCAATCCCGCCCTGCTCCCGCGAGAAGGTGAAGCCCCTTCAATAACGGACGTTCAATACGCGGCGTTGGAAGCTGGAGTGGCGCGCGGTACCAACATGCTCGTCAGCGCTCCTACTTCGACAGGCAAGACGTTGATCGGCTGGTGGGCGGTCAGTGGCGCGCTCGCAGCTGGCCGCCGCGTTGTTTACTTGGTCTCTTTCCGCGCCCTGGCGCACCAGAAATTCGACGAAGTTCAACGGCTGTTCCTCGACAGCGGCCTAGACGGTGACCGATCTGCAATCGTATGCGCGACTGGCGATAGTGTTGAGGATGCGTCGGGCCGCAAGACAAGTTCTCCGCTGTCTTCGCGTATCTTGGTCGCTACATATGAGAAATTTCTGGGTTGCCTTTCAACAGGAGGGCCGCCCCGAGACCTTAGCGACACACTGTTTATTTGCGACGAAGTCCAGCTTATTGGCGATTCGTCACGGGGTCAGAGCGTCGAGTTGCTACTCACTTTGCTGAAGCGATCGAGCTGGTCTCAATTCGTTGGGCTCTCTGCGGTGCTGTCCGATCAAGACAGTTCTGCTCTAGCGCATTGGCTCGGTCTAACGCTTGTTCGCAATCCAAACCGCGAAAAGATGCTGGCCATAGAATGTCGATCACCATCGCAGATAGTCAGCGTCGTCTCATCGCCAAATCGAGAGGCGGTGTGGCAAGAGCGGCCAAGGAGCAGCGAGACCTACGCTCCTCCCTTGGCATTAGTGACGGAAATGGCCGCTGACCCTGCCCGTCGGCCGGTAATCGTGTTTTGCATGAAGGTCGATGACACTGTCGATTTGGCTAGGGAGGCTGCAGCGGTCCGGTCTTCGGCACGCAGCGTGCCGTTACCGGCGGGCGTTGATATCGACCGCAATCTCGTCGACTTCATGAGTAAGGGTGTCGCCTATCACAACGCTGAACTTGGCGAGGCGGAACGGCTGTTTGTAGAACAGCGATTATCAGATGGCGCAATCGATATCGTGTTTGCTACATCGACCTTAGCCGCAGGCGTCAATTTTCCACTTGGAGGGGCGGTTTTCGCCGGATGGAAGCGGTGGAACTTCGACCGTCGACGCCATGAGGCAATCCCGCGGGCCGAATTCCAAAACATGGCGGGCCGCGTCGGCCGGATGGGGCAGCAGGGTGAGCAAGGCTACGTTTTACTGAGCGCGAGCAGCGCCGAGGACATGCGCCTCGCGGCAACGCGAATGAATGCCGCCGATCAAGAAGCGCTCGGCAGCGGCATAACTCCAGAACAGTTTGGTCCACTCGTCCTGCAGATCCTAGCTGGCAAACTTTGCCACAGCCGACAGCAAGCTTTTGATCTTCTGGCCTCTACGCTCAGCGCGGCACGCGAGATCGAGCGCAATGCAGCCGGCGTCGATCACTGGCGCCCGCGCGTCGACCAGCAAATTGATCGTTTGATATCGCAAGGCTGCGTTATCGAAGCCCCAGGATGGCTCACGGTCACGGCCCTCGGCGAGGCTGTCGCCCGGAGCGGACTCAAACCCGAGACTGCGATCTATTTTATTGAAGGGCTCGCACGCCTGTCGCCTGCACTGGCAAAGTTGCTGCCGCATCCCACCGCCGGAACCTCGAGCGAGAACGACCTGACTTTTGTTCTGGCTCACGCATCGCTAGCATCACCGGAATTCACACTCATCGGAGGCGTTGCCACCCGACGTGTCCCATGGCGTGTCTCAGCCCCCAACCTCGCCACAAATCCGTTCGCGCAGCGCTTGGGTGGCATCCTGCTTTTTCAGCCTTGGATGGGCAACGTGGGCGCGGCGAACGGCGCGTTGTTGCTGGCTGAATGGGCCGCTGGCGCCAGCCGGCAAACGATCGAGCAGTTGGTGGACGGTGTACGAATGGGTTCGGTGGAGTCCATGGCGCGTGATACGGCTTGGGTACTGACGGGCATTGCCGAAATTATATTCACGGTAACTGCACCAGCTCTTGCCGACGAGGTGCGGCCGCTGGCCTTGCGTGATCCTGCAGCGCGCTCGACTGTCCGGCAGCTCGCTAGGACGATCCGCCGGCAAGCAGCACGGATTAATGCTGGGCTTCCTGGCGACATTCTATGGACAACATCCCTCGATATGCAGGAGCGGCCCCGCCGGTTGTCACGCAACCACATCCTCTCTTTGCGGTCAGCGGGCCTTATTCGCTCGATAGATATCATGGATGGATCGCCTGATGCAGACAGCAAACGGCGGTCGGCACTTGATGCGGTCAGCAATCCGGCTTTCGCTAACCGGGTTAGGGATGCTGCTAGGCGCTGGAAAGCGGAGGACCGCGACTATGCAAAGCGCATCCACCAGCGCCGCGCCGCCGCGGTCGGCGGTATGGAGGTCGTTGAAGCCCTTTATACATCGCGCAATCACGCGTTTGAATCAGCGTTCGAGGCTTTGCTGGGGTATTTAGCGATACCTTTTCAGCGCCTAGATGGCCCCGGAAAAATCGGGCACCCCGATTTTCTCGTCCAAATCGAGGATTTCCCTGGCTTGGTCGTGGAGCTTAAATCGAAGCTGGTTGACCATGATATGGTGAGCTTCAACGACGCAACCGATGTTCTGCGGGCGTCCGAGATCATTGGTATGCGCGAACATCCTTGCATTACCCTATGTAATCCTGGCGTTGAGCCGAGCGTGCCTGGCTTGGTGGAAGGTTGCGGGCGGCTATGTGTGGTCGAGGTTTGCGATCTGGCTGAAGCGGCCATGCGCCTGCGGGAGGGGACTCTCAGTCGCGCCGAGTTCTACAATTGGCTCACCACACCAGGTATAGCTTTGAGGGAGGACCTCCCTCATGGACGTTAGCGCACGCTGGAGACAGACTAGGCCGCGCGAGATAAGCGCGCCAAGCCGTGCCCGCTGGGTGCGCCCTCTAGTCAACCATTTCCCAGCTTGGAGAAGCGCAGTCAGGATCTCAAGCAGGCTAGGCCCGCCTATCCCGCAATCCTGTAATCCCGTAGGACGATGGTAAGCAGCGGAAAGGCCGCCGTTAGTTGGATAGGCAAGGATGGCTTCGCGAAGATCCTCGTGGGCATGGGTCCGTTTATATTGGGTGGCCACGCAAAGACGATGTGCGATTTCTTGGGAGGGCTGGCATGAACAACTTAACAACGGAGCAAGTCTTCCTGCTCGGCCTCTCGCGCATGGTTTGGACCAAGCGTGGCGCCGCCAAGGCGGCGGGTCTCCCCTTTAATGAGGAGACGATCACCGAGACAATCCTACTCGACTTGAAGACCGCATATCCCGGCCATGTCCAGGTCGTCGCGTTCAACAAGAATCAGGAGGCAAATACGGGTGCCGACTGGCTGTGGTCGTTCATTAGCGCCGACCGTAGTTGGTCGCTGACCATGCTCGTGCAGGCCAAGCGACTTGAAGATGCCGAAAAAATCTATCCTGGGATCAACCGCAATATCGGCAAGCGCACGCCGCCGGTCCGACAGATCGATCAGCTGCTCGCCACTGCGACAGCACAAGGTGTGCCCGCGCTCTTCGCCTTTTACAACCATGTAAGTCAGACCAGCCGAGTGCCGCAAACGTGCGGATCGCTTTCTCCAGGAGATCCTAATCACATTGACGGCTTCGGGATCAGTCTTGCCGAGGCCCATGCAGTGTACGCGGACCTCCCGGACGAGACTTTTGACGCTCATCGCGATCATTCCATGCCGCTGCACTGCCTGCTCTGCAGCGCGGGTAGCGGGACGCGGCCGACCGGCGGAACGCCTGAGCTGGCGGCGTCGGGCATCGCGCGCCTGCGTGGTATTATCGCGCGCGACGTGCCCGATTCTAAGGCCTCGGGGCTGACGCGGGGGCTACATCCGCTGGTGGAGTTCGCGCTGGGCATCGCCGCGCGCCGCGCCGACGCTCATGAAACGGTCGATTTCCCCGGTATTGCTGGTGTCGTGATCCTGCAAGATGGCGAAAAAGAGAGGGCAACGCCTGACTGGGAGCACACCGCACTTTAGTGAAGGGCAGTATCAGCCAGCTAAGGTTGGGGTATGGTGGCAGATACGCTGACGGAATTGTTATGAACTGAGCTCAAGATACCGGCAGAAAGCATTCGCAAGTCGCATCTGACGAGGCGTGCGGCACTCGGCCTCGAAAACTTGTGGAGACCCGACAAGAATCGTGACACATTTTGCGCGTGAGGTCGCAACGTTCAATCGGTTGAGGCTGTAAAGGAATTCCATCCCGCGCGGTGCATCAGCATACGAGGAACTGGCGAGCGAATAGATCGAGATCGGCGCTTCCTGGCCCTGAAACTTGTCGACCGTCCCGACCCGCGCCTGGGGTAGCCGACGTTGGATCTCGAACACCTGTGCATTGTAAGGGGCAATGATCAGTATGTCTGCGATTCCGAGCGGCTTTTCGTTCCCCTCGCGATCAATCCAGGTTGCACCCTGTGCCAGTATGTCGGAAACCAGTTCGGCGATGACGTCAGCCTCTTCGGATGAGCAATTCTGGTTGCCGGAATGCTCGACGGGCAGAAACCTTAGGCCCATGCCATTGGCGATCCCTTTCGCGTTCACCCGCTGCCCAGCCGCTTCGGCCTTCGCTCCAAGCTTACCCTCGTAAAAGAGCTCGGATGTGAACGCACAGATGTCCGGATGCAGTCGCCAGGTGACGTCCAGAAACAGGCCTTCGTCGGGCGCGATGGTTTGCTTGCCAGAAAGCAGGTGATCGAGCGCAGAGCAGCCGGTGCCGTCCGGATGGCTGCCTTGCATGGGCTGGTCGAGCTGCTGCGGGTCTCCGAGCAGAACCAAGGTCTTTGCGGCCTGGGAAACCGCAAGCACATTCGCCAGGGACATTTGCGCCGCCTCGTCGACAAAGAGAACGTCGAGACTTTCGAAGGCATCCTCCGTCGACCACAGCCAGGCGGTTCCTCCTCCAACGCTACAATCCGCGTTAAGCGCGGCGAAGACCTCCGCATTGCTCTTCTTCGCGAACCGCAGCCGGTCGGTCGCGTCCTCCTTGGACCCGCCCTTCGGCTTTTGGATGCAGATCAGGGGGGTATCGGCCTCCTCGGCGACCTCAATTACCTTGTTCAAGAGGTTGCGGATCACCTCATGACCGTTGGCCACAATCCCCACCTTCTTGCCCTGCCGGACAAGCTCGCAAATCATATGCCCTCCGGTGTGGGTCTTGCCGGTGCCAGGAGGCCCCTGGATCGGCAACACGCCTGCTGAGATGAGCGGCCCGATGCGCACGCCCGCATCGAGGGGCGTTTCACCGTCGAGTCGAACGGCGCTGCCGTCTGTAATGCGCGGCGCAACGCGCATCAGCATGTCGCGCGCTGCCTGGTAAGCTTCTCCCTCGGCCATGCCATGCTCGCAGACATGGGTTGCCAATCTGACCAACGATTCCTGCATCGGTTTGGATGGTACATGCTCATGAACGAAGACGGCAGCAGGATGTTCGCCCGCCATTGCCGAGGCCTTCTTGATGTCGATAGTGCGCTGTTCCCTCGAGATGTCCTCAACGGTGCCTAGCGTCTGGCCGCCCTGCGCTCGCAGCCCTTTGCCGGCGCGGATATCAGCTTCCTGCACCGGGAAGGTGTAGCGGTCGATCGGACACTTGGCTGTGCCGCCTACCGTTTCCAGAAAGGTGAGACCTGCAAGACCGGCGCGCTCGTCGATGAGCTCGTCTGCGGAGAGGTCGCGGAGGCGGAAATATTCCCACCAGGTCGCCTTTTCTTCGCGGCGATGCCACTCGAGAAGATTGGCAAGGAGCCAGCGCGCCTGCTGCTCAACGGTGCGCTCTTCCGGATCAACAGGGACGTCGGCAGTCAGCTGCTCAATCAGCGGGGTGATCAGCGCGAGCCATTCGGATAGGCCCTCGCTCGGCCCACTCTCACCTGGCTCCGGTCTCGTTACCTCAATGCCCTCAGCAATGAGCTTGGCGCGTTCGGCTTCCAACCAATCGCGCAGAGCCTCGGTCGAGACACAGTCGTCGCGATTGTAGGCTTCTACGGTCTGCTTATCCTCTGGAAGAATTCCCGGCGTGTCGTTGAGTTCAAGGCTCACCTGCAGGCGGTTTAGCGCCAGGTTGGCATCGGGAAGGCTGGCGTCTCGAATATAGTCATAGAGCGGCTCGAGCTTCTTGATGGAATAGCTCTCAACGCCCGCGCGCAGCGAATGGCGGACGACGCTCAGCAAATCGACTAACACGAGACCACGCAGCAGCGAATCCAGGTCGTCTTCGCGCGTGCCATATCGCCCCATCAGCCGCTTGAGCGCGCCAGGCTCGTACCCGCCGTAGTGGTACACATGGAGCTGCGGGAAAACCTTCCTCCGATCGAGCACAAAATCGATGAATGTCTCGAAGGCTGCCTTCTCGCCCGCCCGATCAAGCGCCCATAGCCCGCGGTACTGTGGCGCCCCCTTCTCGCGGAAGTGGAAGCCCAAGAGGTATTCAAGCCCATGCTGGCCGACGAAGGAATCCCCCTCAAAGTCGAGAAAGATATCGCCGTCGCAAGGCTCAGGCAGGCAATTGAGACCGAAACCTGCCACCGGCGCCAGAAGCTCATAGTGCAGTTTGCCACTGGCCTTGGATTCGAGCTGGATCCTGGCCTGCTCGCGGACGCGGGTCAGCGACTCCTTCGAGCCACGCTCCGGTTTCCATTGTAGGGGTAGTGGCAGTTCCGCCAGCGCCGTTGCCGTGGTGACGCCGTGATCCTTGAGCTCTGCGATCTGCATCGAGGAGATGCCAGCCACGAGGCAAAGATGATCGTCATCCCGGCGTTGCTTGTCGCAGCGCGCGCTCCAATTACATATGTCGCAGTTTGATGTCGGCTCCGGGTAGGTCTGTCCGGGCTTGTCGGTTCCGATCGCTCCCAGCAATCCCTGCTTCACCTGACGATGATAAGCGGCGAAATCGGCAAGCCGATACCGCTCCGGTTTAAAGTCGGTCCAGGGCGGGATGACGCTGGCGAAGACCGGCATGGTGCCTTGCACTTCGCCAATGAGCTCGGAGTAGAGGCACAACTGAAGTACTGTGCCGCCTTTCGTTTCCCGGGCGAGCTTGGTGTCGGCGGCTTCATAAGACCAATCGCCGAGGTCGCTTGGGGTCTCGACGCGCTGCAGAATGTCGGCACGGCCAACCCAGGATCCGCCCCGCAGTGCGCCCTGGACGATCACGTCAACGCCCGCCCGCATGGCGGCGATGGTTTGAGTGACGGCATCCTCGCTGATGTCGACGCCTTCAACCACAACGCTTGAAAGGCCTTTGGCGCGCAGATGATCCACGTAGGCCAATTCGTGCTGTTTACCTCGCTCCCAGAGTGCCTCGAGTGCGGGATCGAAAAATTTCGGACGCGAAAGGTCACCACACGCTGCCGCATGCTCCAATTGGGTCAAGTGCCGACAGTTCAGGTATCCTACCAAATCAGTAGCGCTGAAGCGCGGAGTTCCGCCTTGTATTTGCACGATCTAAACCCTGTATAATTTACGCACTGTTACGTTGGTAAACTTAAGTGTGGGCCGCATCAATTGCCCGAATAGGACCAATCGGAAATAGCCGTCTAGGCCCTGCTGCAGCCATCAGAGCTTGTTTACTGATATGAACGGACAGCAAGTTTCGACGGATTGATCTGTTGGCGTGAATGTCGGCTATTGAGCGATCTCCTCGTTCCCATTATCGCCCGATTCCTCTCCCTCTGCCCAGAGACCATTCCACATGGCTATTGCCGCGCATGACCCCCGAAATATGCCGCCCGATATTGCCGTCGAGTGAAGGCGCCCAGGGGACGAGCTGGAACCCGAGGCCATCCTCGATCATGGCAAATCTCCCTGAGGAAAGGGTGACGCATTGCCGTATCCGCCCGGAGACGTATTCACCGGGCCGTGACGGCTTGTGATCAAGCCCAAACTCATGCCGGAGCTTTTGCGCCTCAGCCTCGATTTCCTGTCGCCGCAATGTGTCGAGCAAATTGCGCGCTAAGATGATACGTTGGCCTTGTCGGCGTGCAAGGCCGCGGTCGACAAGATGACCGGCGCGCTGTTCCATCGCCTGGGCCACTTCCGCGCCGAACCCTCTGGACAGTTCGAGACGGGGTGAGGCTACCAGCTGCCGGTCGAGCCATGTCGCACCGGGCGCGGGTATCTGTGCCCTGATGTCGAGATCGGATCGGACCGCCAGCGCGGCACGCGCTTGGCCGCGGCGATCTTCAAAGTGACGCAGTTCGACGATGGCGCCGTTCGCACTGTCTCCCGTCGCCTCGATATTGGGTAGAACCACATGATGGGTGCGCCCGTCAATGCCGTCGATGATCGCATAGGCAGTGCCGGAAAGTTCATCGTGGAGGCCACGCTCGACAAGTCGGCCGAGGATCGGTTGCCCCGGCTCAGTTTCGAGGGCGAAGCGCTCGGTGGCACGCTCGATCTGCTGCTCTTTCAGCGCCTGATGCATGCGCTTGATGATGTCGCCGCGCTCGCCGATTTGGCGCAGTGTTGTTTGTGCATCCTCACGCAGCGACCAGCAACCGGGCATCAGTTCATCGGCAAGACCAAGCCGTTCGAGTTTACGCAACCGGCCCATGTGCAAGGCGCGCAGTTCCTTGGCCTGTCGGAGTTCGCCGCCGGTCATATCGATGAAGCCATGGCGCTTCTGCTCACGCGACAGATTGCGGTCGAGATCGGTCCAGCGCTCGGTTGAAACCTGACGATCGAGGCTATGACGAATTTCCTGCTCCGAGCGCAGGCCGAGTTCGCGCGTGATGAGATCCTGCGCGCGGGTGCGCATACCTCGGCTGATATAGTCGCGCGCCATGACGAGGTTTTTGCCGGTGTCGGTCACGCCGCGCACGATCACATGGATATGGGGATGCTGGGTGTTCCAGTGATCGGCCGCAGCCCAGTCGAGCCGGGTAGCCAGATCCTTTTCCATCTGGCGCATGAGATCGCGGGTAAAGCGTTTGAGATCCGCCATCTGCTCGGCATCGTCAGGCGAGACGATGAAGCGAAAATGATGCCGGTCCTGTTCGCAGCGTGCGGCAAAGCGATTGCGGTCGACCTCATCCGTCTCCGCGCCGAACAAACGGCCCTCATGCTGCTCCCGACTGACGCCGTCGCGCTGGATATAGGTGAGATGCGCGGAGAGGAACGCGCGACCAGTATGCCGTACCACGCGGGCCTTGATCACCGCGCCGCGTGATCTGGCCGTCAGGCTATGGAATGCGCGCGCGCTCGCGATCCGGCCACACCCGAAGGTGGACGGTCTGGCACGTGTGATCCTGCCCGCTCGCGATATAGTTCCGCCCGCACGCTGGGCCGCCTTGATGATCTGCGTAATGGCCGGTTGATTGCGCTCATTTCCGCGAGACCGAATGCGTCCTGGTTTCAGGCGAAAATCGTCTTCATCCATGGCAAGGGTCCACGCACATTGCGGCAAGCAGGCCGAAAAGCCCGGTTTTCGTCCGCATGCCACATCGCGCCCAATTTCGACACATCGCTGGACGATGCCCAAAAGCCTTGAAAATCAAGGCTCCGACCGGGCGAGAAGGGCACCGCACCTCGCGGCCTTTATCCTGCCCTCCCTGTTTTCGTGCCTCCTTCAAAAAGCACAAATCTCTCCACAGATGCCATTGATGCGCCAATGCCGGATAATTCGCGCCAGAGTGGCTCATGGCCGGTTCGAGCCGGAAAGCGGGACGAACAGGTCGGTCGCGAGGCTATTCATGGACTTCAATCCTGGGTCCAGCTGTACCGTGGACCCCCTATCGATCGGGGTGTCGGTTGCACGGTCGGCGACGGTATGGATAGAGGTTTTCTGAGTTTCGGCCCGCACGATGAAGAGTGCGGCCTGTGTCCAGGAGCGGATATGCGACTGTAGAGCTGGAGCGCCCAGGTCCGCATTGGGCATGCCGATCATCGGGGCGAGCTTTGCTATATAGGCGAGCGTTTCGGCAGGCAACGGCCGAGCGCGCAGAAGGTAGTCCTCATAGCGTCTCGGTCCCGCATTATAGGCGGCAAGCATACCGGTGGGACCGTAACGGTCGTGCATGGCGCGCAGATAAGCCGCGCCTGCAAGGATGTTGTCGCGAGGATCATAGGGATCGTTGCCAAGACCGTGGCGCGCGCGCAGCTGGTTCCATGTGGCGGGCATGATCTGCATCAGGCCCATGGCGCCTGCACGCGATGTCACGCGCACCAACCCGCCGCTTTCCGCGCGCATCATCGCCCATATCCAGCGCGACGGAATACCAAAACGCTGCGCCGCCGCGGCAACATAAGCATCGACCGCGAAGCGCTCAGACTGTGTCGGCGATGCATCCTGTGCTGCAGCCGGCGTGCTGACGATCAGCAGCAATGCTGCAGTAAGCCCGCTACGCGATCGGGTTGTGCCGGTCATTGCGGCTCACGCGTGCCGCGCCATGTACGGCGCGCCCAGAGCAGCAAATGCTCGATCTCACCGTTGCCCGATTGCACAAGCCGGGCGCGGATGGGCGCGAGCAATTCCGGTGCATCGATGACGAGCTGGATGCTCTCGCCTGCTGCCTCGTTCTTATGGTTCCAGCCTGCACCGATGCGTGGGCCGTCCGCTGCCCCGAGATATATGTGCCATTGCGGCGCCTTAGCTTTTTCGCTGGGTTCGGCGGCAAGAATGTGAAGCTTGGCGGCGAGGCTCAGCGTTTGGATGGCGCCGGAAAAGCCGCCGGTTGTGCGGGCGAAGCGTCCAATTTCGATCATCGCAATGTCCTTTCACATGGTTGGGGAGTTGCAGGTGGCGGCGCGAAGCCATGCCAGCGCCATGGGCTTCTATTGTTGTCACGAGTGAGGATCGGGATCGCTTGCCCGAGTACAGCGCGTGTAGGCAGCGCACCAAAATAACGTCCATCGAGGCTGTCCGGAACGGAGACGTTCATCAGGAACAGCGCGTTCGTCTGTACGGTTTGGCAACCGCTCCAAACCGGAAGGTCGCGCCCTCTGCTGTCCCGCAGCTTAGCCGTGCCTATCGTTTTTCCATGGATGCTGATGGTGACGCCGTGGCGGCAGATGCGCTGTCCGGGGAGGGCCGCGATATGCTTCAAGAGCGGCACGCCCTCGGGGAGATAATGACGCCCAGCCATCCAGCGTGCGAGCGGTTTGGGCGGCAGGATCGCGACCAACTCGCCGACACGGGGATGATCGGTCTTGTGCAGGTGATAGAGACCCAGAGGTGCGCTCGCGCTGGCGTTCCAGAGGAGGCGCGGCGCCGGATCAATGATCGCGATCGCTGCCAGAGCCTCGATGGTGAAAAGGCCGATGACAATATAGCCGAGCCGGGTCATGTTTCGATCCTTCTGCGCTTGAGCCAGGCTTTGTGGCGCTCGGGCGTGTAGACACGCGGCGCAAGGCCCGCGCCAATGCGCTGCGCGACATGCATCCAGTGCTCGGGCGCCGCGTCGCAGGGATCTACACCGGCAGCGTCGACCGCATCGATCGCGCGCAGCACGGCGGAGACCCTGGGCCAGCTGGAAAGCGAGAGCAGGCTTTGCCCGCCGGGCGTTACGTCCGGGCAGCTGGTGAACGGTTCGCCCGCGGCCACGCAGCGCAGGATATCGATATGCGAGGCGATGGTGCCATAGTCGTTGGCGTCCCAGCGGATGAGAGCGAAGATACTGCCGGTGCGCAGATGATGGATGCTTTGCGAGCGGCTTACTATCGTGACATGAGCTACGCGCCCGAAGCGCAGCCAATGCTCGCGCTTCTTTTCGATCCAGGTGAGATGCACATTGGTCAACGGTCCATGGCGTGCTTCGAGGCGGGCGAAAGCAGGGTCGGGAGTGCCGGTCATGGCGTCACCTGCTGCAAACACCACACGACAGAACCGCGCGCGATTTGCGTTAGAAAGAATCCGAAGGATTCAGTGTTAGACCTGTTAAGGGAGTTGGGAGACGAGCTTTTAGGCGGCGTTGCGCGCGATTCCGGTTCCCGATGGCACGAGCCCTGGGTTCCCGATAGCACGAGGCGCGCGGTTCCTGATAGCACGAGTCTCATGGGCGCTTATCCACAGCTTTTGTGCGGTGACCAGAGCGTGTGCGGATGCGCCGCAGGGCAACCTCATAGAGGTCGGGTTCGGCATAAGCGAAGGCGAGGCGTTCGATGCCGAAGAGCTGCTCGAGATGGAGCCGATAGCCGGGAAGGGGCTGGCGCCGCGCGATCGCGCGCAGCTCATAAGCAAAGCGCTTTAACGGCGAAAGCACGCCTGACTTGCGGTGTAGATAGGCAATATCGAAGCTCCATCCGCCCGCCTGCCGACCGCCATGCTTGCGCACCAGCCGGTAGAGCCAGCGCTCAAGACCGCCGGTCAGTGCGAAATAGGCCCGGTCGATGGTGAGAATGAGGCCCTGGTCGAGCACGCCCGCATAGAACCAGTCGGGCAGGATGAGTTCGATGCCGAGCGGGCGTCCAGATTGGTCGAGCCGCTCTTTCCATTCGTTGATCCAGGAGAAACGATGGCTGCGGCGCTGATGGGGCTGGCGGATCGAGGTGGCAATGCTGGTCGATTGCAGCCGGTCGAGCGCGGCTTTCAGGCGCTCATAGTCGCGAAGCGAGGTACCGCGCCCGATAAAGCGCAGCAACGCATGGGGCGTCGTCGCCATCAGGCGCGAGGGCGCAAGGCCCTGATCGCGCGCCTCGACGATCTGGCTCGCCGCCCAGATCAATATGTCGGCGTCCCAGATGCTGGCCATGCCATGCTGCAGGCTGGGCTCGACGCGGATCCAGACATCGCCCTGACGAAAGTCGATCGGCGCGGTGCGTCGCGATTTGGCGAGGCTGAAAAAGGGCCAGGTCATCAGATCCTGCGCGTCACGCGGAGCGATATCGCCCGGGATGGCATGGAATAGCTCGAGCTGGGTGGAAGATGGGAAAGCCATCTAGCGGTACCTTCAGCGCCGTACCGGGTCGGTGGGCAGGCGCTTGGCCGGGTGAACCGTGCCTTTGCCCGGATCGGAGGTCGAGCGCCGCGTACCCAGCGCTGCCCAGGCTTCGAGCTCTTCGATCGCATAGACAATGCGGCCGCCCAGCTTGCGGTAGACTGGACCCGTACCGTAGCAGCGGTGTTTCTCGAGCGTGCGGGAGGAAAGGCCAAGATGCAGCGCGGCATCGGGGGTCTTGAGATATTTGGGCGTGGTGGCGGTCATGACATCGGTCTCCTGACAGGCGGCGCTGGGAAAGGGGAAGCGCGGCGAAGCGGAGACGAGCATCGGCGAAGCGAGGCGGGCGAAGAAGGGACGCAGATGCAGGGGATGCGGGAATGTCCCGCTCAGCGCGGGATTAATAGGCGGCGATAATCGCGCTCGATAAGGCCGCGCGCCGCCTTGATCCAGCGGCCGACCAGGCGCCGCTGACGCGAATCCGACCATTCGGCCGCGCTATAGCCCGAAACCTTCGGGTCGATGAGCGCGGCGGCAAGGTCGCGCGCTTTCGCGCCCGAGAGCCGCCCGTCCCAGGCGCGCAGCATGATGAGCAGGCGCCGCTGCTGCAGCAGCGTCAGGGGTAGCGGGGGTGGGCCGGTCTTGAGGCCGGAAAGACGGCGACGCAGCCGCTCGGCCGCCGCAAGGCGCAGATGGAGATGATCGTCGAGCGCGAGGCACAGGCAGTGCGGCCCATGATCGGGCGCCGCGATGCAGAGCTGATGATCGCCTGCCGGGTCGGCCAGCAATAGATGCCGCATTGCCCCGGCCTGCAGCGCATCGCGCAGCGGTCCGAGGCGTGCCCAGTCGAGCGGAGGGGCTACAGCTGCCTGTGGCGGTGCGGGAAGGAGGAGCATTCTGGTCGGCGCAAGATCGCCACGCACAAGGATGCGGGTCATGTCATGTGGTGCTCCGGGATCGGCGACATAAGAGAGTCCCCAGCGCTCGACCAGCGCCAGGGTGGCATCGTCGCGGCTGGAAGCTTTGGACGCCACGGCCACCAGCGCGCGGGCATAATCGGCCTGGAAGTCAGGATTGCGGTGGAGATAGCGCATCGCGATCTCGTGGCGCTGCAATCGCCGCTTGGGCACTTGCGCATGTTTCCAGTCTTCGCCTTCAGCCATGGCCACCTCGCCTAGTCCGATGGGGCAATAGTCCGGGAAGGGGGAGAATGTCGGAAGCTCCGGGGAGGCCTGAAGGCTCGCCATCAAGTCCTTGGGCGCTAACCTTTTTTGTTCAGCATGGCGCTTAACCTTGGGGCGACAAGCTTGCGCGAATCGCTGTTTCGTTCAAGTGCGTGATTATTTGCCGATCAGCGTGCGATAACCGCTCTGGCTGATCCAGCGGGCGCGAGAGAGATGCGCGTCGTAGAGCGTGCGGCTGCGCGCGGGATCGTTTTCCGGCTCGACGCCAAAGACGATCCTAACCACTTCTTTCCAATCGGCTTTTTGCGCGTCGGCGTCGAGCAGCCGCCAATAGGTGGCATGATGACGTTCATCATAGTCGGTAAGACTCTCGCCTGGCGGGGGACTATCGAGAAAATCGGGTATCGGCATGAATAGACTGCTCTTTCCGGCATTGGGCGACCAGGTGCGATGCGTACAGATTAGACCATAATGGAGGAAAAGAGATCACCCCGCCAAGCTATAATGCCGACATGGTTTCGGGATAACCGCTAAATGAGCTCGCTCGCTTTTTTGCGTCCGGCAAACATGTCCTTGAGCATGCAAAAAGCCCCACCGGGATATCCGGGCGGGGCTCTGCGAGGCCGTCAGTCGGCGTTCGATTTGCGTGCGCGCGACCAGATGAGATTATAGCTGCCGTCCTCGTCGTCGAAGAGATTGGCGAAGATGGGCGCGGTGAAGCTGGGATCGTCGAGCTTGACCGAGAGATAGTCGCGGCCTTCGCTCGAGCGCTTGGCCCACGCGGCACCAATCTCGGCTCTGCCCACAAACACCCGGTGCGAGGGGGCGTTTTCATTGGCCTGCATCTCTTCGGGCGTGATGCGGACATTCTTGGTCTGCACGCTCATCGTGAGGATTTCGCCCTGATAATCGTTGCCGACCTTCTTGAAGCTGCCGATATTTGCCATGGTAGTTCTCCTCGTTCTCGAGCTTTCCGCGACCATCGCGGTCTCGATGGCCTGCAAGAAGGCGGGGACATTGCCTGCCGCACCCGAAGGGCCGCAGCGCAGCGGAGGATGGCGGGACCGCACGGTTTGTTGCTGCGCGAGGAATGCGGCGCCCGCAGGGCAGAGCAGGGGAAAAAACCGCGCGCAAGAGCCATTGCGGCGATGGGCAATGAGGCGCAGCCGGTTCCTGCCAGAAGCAGCCAGGAGAGAGGCCGCAGGTTTGCGGAGAACAATGAAGGAGAAGCGGGAAGAGCATATTCGCGCCTTTCTGAGGGACAGCCGATCGCGGGAAACTGCCGCTGGGGGCGTCGGAGTATAACGGTCCTGCTCTCCGACACTGCAGGACCGAAAACCCTGGCTTCCATGTTTGTGGACTGTGCCAGTTGGTGCTGCCCGAAAGCAAGCAAGCGTCTCCGTGCCGGACCGGCAAGATAGAGCCTTCACCGGATAGACGGCCACAGAATGTAGGCTGACGACAGGAGCGGCAGCGTTTATTCACTCCGACCGCCTGCATTCCGCCCGATACGGAACCCGTCAGCGTGCAGCTTCGCACCGGCAGGGCTCAGGCGGTGGATACACGGGCCGGGCGCGGCAGGTGAGCGAGCGCGAGCCCGGCAAAGAGCAATGCGGCAAGGCCGGCCGGAACGGTCGAAACCGCGCCGGCATGTGCAAAGATCGACCATATGCCTTGCGCCGCCTGATAGCCGGCAAGCGCTGTGGGCAGCGCGAAGGCCATGCCGATCATGCCCAGTTGCAGCGGCGTGCGCGCGAGGCTCAGGGCAAGCTGCGCGGCAAGCAGGATCGCCACTGCGGTCACTAGGCCAAGCGCAATGCTGTGGCCAAGCGTAAAGCCGGATGCATGCGCCCACTGGCCTGCGATCAGCGCGGCGAAGACGGGAAGGGCATATATGACGAGGCGGACGAGCAGCAGGGCAAGCATGGCTGTCGCCGCCAGCGTGGCGAAAAGAGCAAGGATCATGGAAACCTCCATGGCTAACGTGATGGCAAAGCGCCCCGCCACCACCTCCATAGAGCGCGCCGCATCATAACGTATGGAAGGATGCGCGGCAATTCTTTTGGCTGGCAAGGTAAGGGGGGCGATATGTCGACGGACCAGCGATGGAACTTGGCGGCCGCAGGCTGGGGTATTGATGGGAAGAGTAGGCTCTATCAGACCCCTTCGGTCACTGCGTAACAAGCCCTGCTTTGAGCATCCAGCCATGCACGACCTGCCATTGATCGGCGCGGCTGCGGAAGGTGAAGAGTTCGGGCCGCTCGCGCTGCAGTGCCTCGAACTTGCCGATCCCGGCATCCGCGCCGCGAGAGGGGGTGCTGGGCAAGCGTTCGCGCATTTCCTGCAAGATGAGTCGGCGGGCCTGGTCCTGGGCCATAATTTCTGTTTAGCGCGAAGAGCGCATAATAAAATGTCGAATTCATCATATCCTGTTCAGATTTGCCGCGCTATGTCGCGCCTGCGACCCGAAGGGCTCTTTGACGGAGTTGAAGATCTCTTCCACTTCAGACCTGGTGACATTCATGTTGCCGGGTCTTTTTTCGAGCATCACCCCTTCTCGAGCCGCCAGATAGTAATGCCCATCGTGCGGGCCTTGTCGACGAGATTGGCGTTGATGCCATTGCCCGGGCAGGCGATCAGTGCCTTGGGCAGGGTCTCGAGCAACCGGTCGTTGCGGCGGAAGGGCGCGGCTTTCCTGAAGCGGTTCCAGTCCGGGCGAAAGACGATCTGGGCGACCTTGCGCGCCTTGGCCCACAGCGAAGCGATATGTTCGCCGCCGCTCGCATTGCCGCCATGAAGGAGCAGCATGTCGGGATATTTGGTGTGAACCTTGTCGAGGATTGCCCAGATGCGCGTATGATCCTGATAATCGGGACCGGATGTGAAGGCGATCTTGGTGCCGATGGGAAGCAAGGGTTCGATCTCGGCCTTGCGCTTGGCGGCGAGAAAGTCGCGGCTGTCGATCAGCGATGCGGTGAGCGTACGATGATGGACCAGCGATCCGCTGCGTGGGGTCCAGCCCTTGCGGAAATGGAGCTCATACTGATCTGCGGCAGCCTCACGCATATATTCGAGCGCGTTGCGCCGTTCGATAAGGCCCGTGCCCTCGCGCAGCAGCCGTTCGAGTTCGACCGAGCGGACTTCCGAGCCGTCCTGTTCGCGCTGGGATCGCTTTTGCGCGTCTTCATTGTCGTCGAGTTCGCGTTCCAGGCGCTGGGCGGCGCGATGGAAAAGGTTGGTGAGCGACCAGCATAGTTCCTCAAGATCGGGTTCGAGCCTTGTGTCGAGCATGGTGGAAATCAACGCATCGAACATGTCGGCGATGGCGCCGGTGACGATGCGCTCTTCGGGCAAGGGCCGGGGATCGGCCTCGTCGCAAAAGGGCCGATAGCCATAGAGCGCAAGTTCGTCGAGCAGATGGGCGGTGCCGGAATGGCCCGGATCGCCTTGTGCATAGGCATCATGGTCGTCTGTCATGGAGAAGCTCCCGTGTAGAGAAGCCGCGCACTGCGCGCGGCCTTCACGGGCGTTCCTTCGACCGGAAAACGGCAAGCCTGCACCCGAAGGGCCGGAGCGTCAGCGGAGGACGGCGCACCGCGCCGTTGCGGGCTTGACGGTTTGCGGTCCCCCAACGCCCCTTCGGGAAGGCCGGGTGCGGGGTATCGAACGGTCAGGGGCTGTCAGGCGGACAGGATACCGATGTTCCTGGACAAAGGGGCCAGAAACCGCTCCTTGTCGGGGACGCACAGCTGATCCGCTATGTTCCGGGTGAGCTGCTCCCGACCACGCTGCATCAGGTCCTCGTTGAAATCACCGAGCAGGGGCGTGAGGAATACCGTTTCGATGCCGAGTTCATGCGCGCGGTCGTGCAGTCTGGCAGCGGCAATCTCGCCTGCCTCGTCCTTGTCAAGCGCGATATAGAGCCGTTGCAAGCCCGATGGGGGAATGAAGGCGCCCAAATGCGCGGCTGAGGTGGCGGCGGCCATCGGCATATCGGGCAGGATTTGCCGCAGCGAGAGCATGGTCTCGATGCCTTCGCCAGCGATCATCACGCTGTGAGCCTTGCCGAAGCGCACCGCGTGACCGGCAAGGGCGCCCAATGACCGGCGCGGATCGGCGACGGGCGCTTTCGCGCATGATGCGGGATCGAGCCAGCTGCGGTGAATGCCGGTGAGCCTGCCGACATTGTCGGTGACCCTGGTAACCAGTGCAGGCCAATATTTGCGGGTGTCGGGGTGATCATCGCTCGACAGCCGGTAGGAGAGGCGCGGGTGGAAACGCAATGCTTCGCAGCCGTCGAGATTGTGAAGCGCGCGTGCCGCAAGATAATCGGCGGCGATGGTGCCGGTAATGGGCCGCGTACCGGCGAGAATGCGTTTGATGGCGGCTGATAAGGTCCTGTTCCCTGCTCGTGCCGAACCTGCAGGCGTCGCCGGAAGATCATCGTGCGGGGGCAGGGCGAGGAAGCGGCGGGCTTCGGCGAGCGTTTCAGCAAAGCTGCGGCAACAGCGAGAGGTCGCGATGATATCGATGAGATCGCCATGCTCACCAGTCGCGGCGTCGTTCCATTTGCCAGCAGTACCTCTTTCGGTATCGACGAGCCGGACATAGAGGCTGCGGCCCGGCTCGCCGCGCACATTGCCGACCAGCCAGTAGCGACCATGCCGCCTGCCATTGGGCAGGTAATGACGGCAAACCGCTTCGGCCCGGGCGGCGAGACGGCGCGCAATATCTGTGGCGGACTGGTCCATGGCGGTCTTTCAATCTATCGACATAGGCGCCTGCCCGGCAAATCGGCGGTTTTGGGCGGCCCAGGCGTAAAAATGGCGGCGGATGAGCATCTCAGCCGCCGCCATCGATGGCATTTCCGCTTGTCGTGTTCAGGCGGCAATCGCCGCGAACGGATCGACCTGTTTGTGGATCGGCTGTGCCCGGCCCATCCACGGCTCTGGCCGGATACAGCGCACCCAGTCGGCAAAGCTCGGTATAAAACCCAGATCTTCCGTGACATGCTGCTCGCCAATGAGGCGCACGGGCACGACCCTGCCGGTCGAGATGGTGATCGTCGGCCCAAAGAAGCGTTCGAGCATGAAAATACCCTCGGCATGGTGACGCAGCGCGCGGTGACGGAAGTCCGCCGTGATAGCTTTGGATTCGTCGAACCATTGGTGCAACGCCAGATAGTCGTCGGCTGTCCCGCCCCATTTGCGGACTGAGGAGAGCGCATGGTGATAGCAATGTCCCATATCGTCCTCCTCACCAGACATGGCTGTATTGCTCGGTGGCGGTGAAACGCTCGTTGTAATCGAGAGTGATCGAGCGGTCGGCGACGGTCAAAATGAAGTCGCCATAGGCTCCGTCATTATTCTCCCAACCGCAATGACTTTGCGAGAGCAGGTCATAGACGAGCCGTTCGAGCGCTTCGGGCAAGGGCATGACGACGCGCTCATTTTCGCTCGCGCCCCAAGGCGTGAGGAAAAGGGCTATTTCATCGGTGGGCAGCTCAACAGCGTCTCCTGCACTGGAGACGTCGATATCCTCAATCTGGCCGCTGTCGCCATAGCCATCGAAATGCACAAGGACGCTGGTAATCCCGGCGCCGGCAAGAACATCGAATAGGGCCTGCTTGTTCGCGGGCAAAGCTTGCGCGACGAGAGCCTCTTCCTGCTCGCGCTGGCGTTGCCACGCGGCAAGGTCGAACATGGGTGCGGTGATTGGCGGTGAAGCCGAAGTGTGATCGGTCATGAGTCTATCTTTCATGGCTGCGCGGGCGTGCATATGTCGCTGTCCGCTGAAATGGGAGGGAAGGGGAGGGAGCAGTAGAAACTGCTCCCTTCCACGCGCTTATTCGGCGGCTACGGCGTAGCTGTCGTCGTGATCGACATGCTCTTCGCCTGCGGCTTCATCGGCCGGATCGGCAGCACCCTCCGACAGTGCTTCGTCTCCATCGTCCTGCGGATCGATCACAGGTGTGCGCAGCGGTTCAGGGAGCCAGTCGGTTTCGACAAGTAGGGTCTCGGCCTGTGCCGCCATATCGTCCTTCTTGAGATGCTCGATCAGTACGGCCTGATGATCGCCGCAGCCTTCTCGTACCGCCTGCAAGATGCGCGCCTTGGTGACCCTGCCGAAGTAATTCTCGGCCGTGTTCACCCATCCCGCGCCGTGCATGTCGAGGTCGACGGTGGCTGCGAGCGTGTCGGCGTGGGCGATGACACGCGGTCTGCGACTATAGGGTTCGATGACGGCATTGACGGAAAGCCCCACGCAATGCGCGAACAAGGCTTTGCGGCGTTCTTCGTCCCAGCCCGACAGTTCGTCCCACAGCTGCTCCGGCTCCTGAGGAAGGACTTGCCGCCACTGCTCGTGCCGGTCATCGAGCGCTCGCGCGACGCTACTGTCGGCAAGCCCGGGCGCCTGCGCCGAGAAATGCGCGCTCTTGAGATCGAGTTCGAGGCAGCTATCGAGCGCATAATGATAGAAACAGCGCAGTGCGAGCGCATGGAGAGCCGCAAGAAAGGCAATGTCGGGCTCGCTTCCCAGCGCATCGCGCAACGCAATCGTACGATAGGCGGTAAGTTCCGCCACCAGCCGGTCGGGCAGAGGGCGAATGCCATCCTCTTCCACCGGTTCTTCGGCGCTGTGCGGTGCATCGGGTGAAGACGGTGCGCCAGTCTGCGCGGAGACAGTATCACCGGTTTCCTCTTCCTGTTCGACCGGTGGCTCGTCCTCCGGGCGGACATAGCCGCGCTCGATCCGCAAGCTGCCATCGGCATCGATGCTGATGAACGCACCTGCCCGTGTCATCTCCTGCGGGTCATAGCGCATCGGCCGTTCGTCGAACGCGGCGATCGCCGTCTCGATTTCACCGAGGCGCTGGTCGATCTCGTCGGGCAGTTCGGCGGCGTCGGCATAGTCGGCTTCGAGCTGGTCGAGTTCGGCCCGCAGCGCATCCCGTTCTGCTTGCTTTTCTTCGCTCAGGGCGTCCTGCTCACCGCGCATTCTGCGCAGCCCATAGCTGTGGCCATAGGGGAAAGAGGGCGCGGTCTCGATCCATTTCCAGCCTTCGGCGAGCACTTTGTCACCCGCCTCACGCAACGCTTCGTCGACCATCATGTCGAGCAGCGGCACATCCTGCAGCCAGCCTCCCTCGTCTGACTGAAACAGATCGCGCATGATCGTGCCGCCCGCTTCGACATAGGCGTCGAGGCCGATGAATCGGGCACGCTTGTCGCTCGCGCGCACCGCATGTTCGGTGAGCATGCGGCGGATCGCATGGGGCTGTTTGTCATAAGAGTGGGTGAGGCTGTCGAACACCTGCTCCTGCCGCTCATGATCGTCACAGACGGTGAACGCCATCAGATGGTCGAGCGAAAGTCCGTCCTCGGCATAGATGTCGAGCAGGCGCGGGCTGACTGCCGCGAGTTTGAGGCGCTGTTTGACGACCGGGACGGACACGAAGAAGGCCGCCGCGATCTCCTCTTCCGACTGGCCTTTCTCGCGCAGAGCCTGGAAGGCGCGGAACTGGTCGAGCGGATGCAAAGGCGCGCGCTGGACATTTTCCGCGAGGCTGTCTTCCTCGGCGATGCCGTCCTCGCGCACGATGCACGGCACCGACGCGTCCTTGGCGAGGCGTTTCTGCTTGACCAGCAGTTCCAATGCGCGGAAGCGTCGGCCGCCAGCAGGGATTTCATATGTGCCGGTCTCGGCGCCGTCTTCGCCGCAGATCGGGCGAACGCTCAAGCCCTGTAGCAGCCCGCGCCGCGCAATGTCTGCCGCCAGATCCTCGATCGAGACGCCGGCCTTGATCTTGCGGACATTGGACTGGGAGAGCGTCAGTTGGCTCAACGGGATATCCCGCGAGGCCGCGAGGGAGATTTTCTGATGTTTCGTCATGATGGTCACTCCATGATGGGCGGTCGGAAGCCTCTCTCCCGACCCCAAACCCGTCACTAAGCGAAGCGCCGCCCTCTCACTCTTGAGGGGCAGCGCAAGGCATGAGCAACACCGGACCATCCGTGTTTAGTGGACCCGCTCCATCAAAGCCTTGGCCTTGCCTTCGAGCGTCAACCGCGCGTCCTGATGTGGCTTTTCGCGCGCGACGGCAGTGATCCCCTGCACGAAATCGAAGATGCTCACCGGGGGATGGCCTTCGTCCGCCAACACACGTTCGATGATCTTCGCGGTCTCCGCCTTGGAGAAGCCGCGCTTGCGTAGGAAATCGCTGCGATCTTCGTCGGAGCGGGCTACGATGCGTTCGCGCGCGGCGCGAATGCCCTCGATGAACGGGCGCGGAGAGGACTCTGCGAAGCGGGCAAGGGCAGGGGCGGCCTCATGGGCGAAGCGGGAAGCTGCATATTTGCTGTGGCGGATCGCGATCTCCTCGAAATCCTCGACGCCCCACAGATTGCGGTTCTGGCAAACGGCACGCAGGTAGAAGCTTGCAATGCCCAGCGTTTTTGCGCCGACTTCGGAGTTCCAGCAATAAAAGCCGCGAAAGAAGAGGTCGGGTGACCCGTCGGGCAGTTTTCCCGCTTCGATGGGATTGAGATCGTCGACGAGGAACAGGAATACGTCCCTGTCCGACGCATAGAGCGTAGTCGTCTCGGTGGTGACATCGACATGGGGATTGTAGATGCCGGTTGACCAGTCGAGCACGCCAGGCACCTTCCATCGCGTATCGCCCGTGCCATTCCCCGCGATGCGCTGCACCGCGGACACCAGTTCATGGTCATAAATCCGGCCATAGTCCGGGCCGGTAACGGCGCGCAGTTCCACGCGACCGTCATCAGATTCCAGGGTCTTTACCTGTTCGGCGCGATGTGAGCTCAAGCCATATTGCAGATTGATGCCTGCCAGTGCAGCGGGAAGCTGGCGCAGATAGGTGGCGGGAGCGCCAACAAGTCCCGCCAGTTGACCGAAGCTCCAATGGGTGGGCGCGACCGGCATGTCCGATCCGGGGAGCACGAGGGCGAGCCCTTCGGCATCGTCACGCGAGGCTTCGATCCGGATCGCTGCGCTCTCGATGGTGCGCGTGTGGCTGCGTTCGGCGCGGCCTTTGAGCGACGCATGCAACTCGGTCAGTGACAGGAACCGCTCGTCGTCCGGGCGCGAAAACCACTCGGACGACACCCGCCCAATCCTCTGGCCCCGGCTTACGTTCACCCGATAGCCGCCACCCATATCGCGACGGCCGCCCGAAATCATAGTCTCGTTCATGATCATTCTCCATGACGGGCGGCCAGGAGACTCTCTCCAAACCTCATACCCGTCACGGCAAAGCCGGAAGTCTTTTGCTCTCGGAAAGTTTCGTAGGTGATTATACGACGATAGGGGGCGCTTGAAAGGCGACGTACGGCCAAACCGGCCTGAAGATTGTTGCTACGCTTGGAAGGTTTTAACTTTTCCCTTAATATGACGGTAGTTTTCCCTCATACCGCTCAGCGGGTCGTGTTGGCGTGTTCAGAAACTTTTTTGTTCGCTACCGATAGTCGTTGAAAGCAAGAATTTTACTATACGTCAAAATTTCTCTTTAAAATCAATAGCGATGCAGATTGACGGTATCAGCGACGGGAGTTTCTTACATAATAAAAAATTTATATTGTACTATCAATATGTTATCCATAGATGGAATGATCGAGTGGGAATGATCGCGCATTCGAGGGCGTGAGCGGGGCAATTTGATCTTCTGACCTTGCCTCGCTGTCGAGCCGCGCTAGGGTAAGGTTTCTGCCAACCGGACCGACCCCGTCTTGAAACCGCGACTGTTCCTCTCACTCATCGCCGCCATTGGCGGGGCCTTGGCCTGCGCGGGTTGTGGCGGGGTTGACGATGAGCCGGTGCGGGTCAGCGCCATCGGCTCCGCGCGAGAGTTCGCCGCGCCACTCACCCATGTCGACAGCCGCGCCGGGCAGATCATGCTCGCCGCAACCGCGCGGGGCCTCGTCAGCGTCGATGCGGACGGCACGGTGATCCCAGCGCTCGCCCAACGCTGGATCGTGGAAGACGACGGCAAGAGCTATATCTTCCGCCTGCGCCGCGCGCGCTGGGCTGACGGCGGCAAGGTCGACGCACATGAGGTGAAGCGTTTGTTGCAGGCGCGGCTGCGCCCTATGGTGCGGCAGGATCCCTATGGCCCGCTCGCCTCGATCCGCGAAATCGTCGCCATGACCGATGACGTGCTGGAGCTGAGGCTGAAGGCAGCCCGGCCCAATGCGCTCGCCGCGCTGGCAATGCCGGAAATGGCCATCGCGCGGGGCACGGGCGGCTCTGGCCCCTATCGCAAGCGGGAAGACGAAGAGGTGGGCGGCGCGGTCTGGCGTCTGCAGCCGATCACCGCCGTCGGCGCGATCGACGAGGGCGCACCGCCGCGGGAGATGCGCGTCTTGCGTGCCGAGCGGGCGGCGAAAGGGGTGGTCCGCTTCCGCGAGGGAGCAATTGACCTGCTATTGGGCGGCACGGTTGCGGAGTTGCCCTATGTCTCGATCGCTGGGGTGCGGGATGGCTTCGTGCGCTTCGATCCGGTTCAGGGGTTGTTCGGGCTGGCGGTAGCGCGCCACAGCACGTTGCTGGAGGACGCATCGCTGCGCCGGGCGATGGCGATGGCGATAGACAGGACTGCGGTGGTTAGCCGCTATGCCGTGGCGCGCTGGAAGATTGCGGAGCAGATCATGCCTGCGCAGCTCAACCTGCCGCAAGCGCCCACCGCGCCGGACTGGGCTGCGCTGCCGATGGAGCGGCGGCGAGTGCTGGCGCGCGATGTTGTGTCGCGCTGGCGCCTGCAACAGGGGGGCGCGCCTTTCGTTCTCTCGGTCAATCTACCGCGCGGACCGGGAACAGAGATATTGTTCGCCGAACTTCAACGGCAATTTGCGGACATCGGCGTAGTGCTGCGCCGGGAGGAAAAGGGGGCGGACCTGTTCCTGATCGACGAGGTCGCGCCCTATGACAGCGCCTCCTGGTATCTCGGCCGCCTGAGCTGCGCGGTGGGCGTGCAGTGCGACCCGGCGGCGGAAGAGCTGTTGCGGGCGTCGCTCGATGCGCCCGACATGGCCGAGCGGCTGGTGCTGTTGGGGCAGGCCGAGCCGCTGATCGTAGCGCATGGCGGGTATATTCCGCTGGCGCAGCCAGTGCGCTGGTCGCTCGTCAACGGGCGGCTCGACGGGTTCACGCCTTCGCCGCGCGCGATACATCCGCTTGACCGGTTGATGAAATAGGCGCGCTCAGGCTGGCGCTGCGGCCTCGCGTTGGGCAATGAGCGCCTGATCTATCTCCCTGGCGCGCTGGTAGGCAGGACGCGCGGTAAGGCCCGCGATGTAATCCGTAAAGGCGGGGCGCGGGGTGAGAATGCCGAACATGGTGAGGAAGTTGATCATCGAGCCGACATAGACGTCCGCCGCGCTGAAGCTTTCGCCAGCGATATAGGTCTTGCGCGCCACCGCTTTTTCCAGCGTGTCCGTCGCGCGCTCGAACGTGCCATAGCCGAACATTGCCTGCTTGTCCGCGGGAGGCACGAATCCCGCCGCTTGGTTGGCGAATGCTGCCTCGATCGGCCCCGCGGCAAAGAATATCCAGCGATAATAGTCGGCAAGCGCGTCACCCCCCGGCTTGAGGGCCGCCTCGGGATAGGATTCCGCCAGGTAGACGCAGATGGCCGCCACTTCAGTGACGATGTTTCCCTTGTGAACGATCGCGGGCACCTTGCCCATCGGGTTGATCGCCAGATAGTCCGCGGCCTTCATCGTCGTGCCATAGTCGAGCAGCACGGTCTCATAAGGCACTTCGAGCTCCTCGAGCATCCAGCGGACCGTCTGCCCGCGCGACATCGGGTTGGTGTAGAATGTCAAATCGGCGGTCATGACTCGCGTGCTCCTGTAGGGGGGATGTCACCATCATGCCCTTTACCGCGCAAAAGAAAAGGGCGGCCGATGGCCGCCCTTCCGTTTTATTTTGTGCGGGTCAAGCCGCGGGTTTGGGCGCTGCCTTGCCTTTCGCCTTGGGGCTGGCTTTGCCCTTCGGCTTGGCCACGCCATCCTTCTTGGGCTTGCCGGTTCGCGGGGCGGCGGGCGTGACCTCGAAGGTGAGCGCGTCGTCCTTCAAACCGACCACCACCTCGCCGCCGTGCACGAGTTTGCCGAACAGCAGCTCTTCGGCGAGCGGCTGCTTGATCTTCTCCTGCATCAGGCGGCCCATCGGGCGGGCGCCGTAGAGCTTGTCATAGCCCTTGGCGGTGAGCCACTGCCGCGCCTCGTCAGACAGGGTGATATGTACGTCGCGGTCGGCCAGCTGCAGCTCCAGCTGAAGCACGAACTTGTCGACCACGCGGGCGACAACCTCGGTCGGCAGATAGCCGAACGGCACGATCGCGTCCAAACGGTTGCGGAACTCCGGCGTGAACAGCTTCTTGACCGCTTCGTCGCTCGCGTCCTCCTTGCTGATGACATCGCCGAAGCCGATGCCCTCGCGCGCCATGTCGGATGCGCCCGCGTTCGTCGTCATGATGAGGATGACGTTGCGGAAATCCACCGTCTTGCCGTGGTGATCGGTGAGGCGGCCATTGTCCATGACCTGCAACAGGATGTTGAACAGGTCGGGGTGCGCCTTCTCGATCTCGTCCAGCAACAGCACGCAATGCGGGTTCTGGTCGATCGCGTCGGTCAGCAGGCCGCCCTGATCATAGCCGACATAGCCCGGAGGCGCGCCGATCAGGCGCGATACCGAGTGCCGCTCCATATATTCCGACATGTCGAACCGCTGGAGCGGGATGCCGAGCAACGTCGCGAGCTGGCGCGCCACCTCCGTCTTGCCGACGCCGGTCGGGCCGGAGAAGAGGTAGTTGCCGATCGGCTTGTCCGGATCGCGCAGGCCGGCGCGGCTGAGCTTGATCGCGCTGGACAGCACCTCGATCGCCTTGTCCTGCCCGAAGACGACACGCTTCAGATCCTGCTCGATGGTGGCGAGCACGGTCTTGTCGTCGCTCGACACCGTCTTGGGCGGGATGCGCGCCATGGTCGAGATGACCTGCTCGATCTCCTTCGGGCTGATCACCTTCTTGCGCTTGGAGGGGACGACCAGCATCTGCATCGCACCGACCTCGTCGATCACGTCGATCGCCTTGTCGGGCAGCTTGCGGTCGTTGATGTAGCGGGCGGATAGCTCAACCGCTGCCTTCAGCGCATCCGCCGTATAGCGGACATGATGATGCTCCTCGAAGCTCGGCTTCAGGCCGGTGAGGATCTTGATCGTGTCGTCGATCGTCGGCTCGTTCACATCAATCTTCTGGAACCGGCGCAGCAGTGCGCGGTCCTTCTCGAAGTGGTTGCGGAACTCCTTGTAGGTGGTGGAGCCGATGCAACGGATCGTGCCGCCCGACAATGCGGGCTTGAGTAAGTTGGACGCATCCATCGCGCCGCCCGAGGTCGCGCCCGCGCCGATTACGGTGTGAATCTCATCGATGAACAGCACAGCGTCGGGCATTTTCTCCAGCTCGTTGACGACTGCCTTCAGGCGCTCCTCGAAGTCGCCGCGATAGCGTGTGCCTGCGAGCAGAGCGCCCATGTCGAGCGAATAGATGACTGCGGGCTTGAGCACATCGGGGACGTCACCCTCGACGATCTTGCGGGCGAGGCCTTCAGCAATCGCGGTCTTGCCGACGCCGGGATCACCCACATACAGCGGGTTGTTCTTCGAGCGGCGGCACAGGATCTGGATCGTGCGGTCGACCTCCGACGTGCGGCCGATCAGTGGATCGACCTTACCCTCCATCGCCTTCTCATTGAGGTTGACGGTGAACTGATCGAGCGCGCTGTCCTTCTTGTCCTTGGACTGCTGCTGTTGCTTCTTGTCTTCCTCGCTCGCCTTCGCCGCCTGCGGCTCGGGCGTGGAGGTGATGCCCTTGCCGACGCCATGCGAGAGGAAGGAGACGGCGTCTAGGCGGCTCATGTCCTGCTGTTGCAGGAAATAGACCGCATAGCTCTCGCGCTCCGAAAACAGCGCCACGAGTACGTTGGCGCCGGTCACCTCGTCCTTACCGGAGGACTGCACATGCAGGATCGCCCGCTGCACCACGCGCTGAAAGCCGCTGGTGGGCGAGGGATCGGTGTCGCTGTCGACCTTGAGGCTGTCCAGCTCGGTATCGAGATAGTGGGTGACGGCATCGGTAAGCTCGCCCATGTCCACGCCGCAGGCCTGCATCACGCGCGAGGCGTGCTCGTCATCCACGAGCGCGAGCAGCAGGTGCTCCAGCGTCGCATATTCGTGGTGGCGCTCTGCGGCATGGCCCAGCGCGTTGTGCAGCGTGGTTTCAAGGGCGGGGGCAAAGGATGGCATATTCGTTCTCCCGGCATCCAAGTGGGATGCCATTCACCACTATGTCGGCGCACTGGAAGCCAGCTTCAAGTGCCTGGCCGAACGCATTGTCCTCTCCATGTCGGCGTGTGCGCCATCGGAGAGGAGACAAGCGCGCGGTCATTTTCTGAATAGAGCCTCTGCGCTTGCCTTATGGTTAACGGATTGGTTTATTTTCGACCGCGTGCGAATTATTTCGCCTTCCAGCAAAGCGATACGGTCTTGCAGTTCGGTGACGGAGAGCGGGTCGAGATCCTGCCTGGCCAGCAGGGAGAGAGGATCATCCGCCTTTCGTGGAAGATTGTCATCCATATCCATGGGGATGTTGTTGACCCGATCCACGGTCCTGTCAATAAGAGCTTATGACATTGCAAGTCATCACCAAGGAGATGCGCGCCATCGGCTTCGATGCGCCGGGCGGGCCGGATGTGCTTGTTTCTGTGCGCGCGCCCATCCCGGTGCCGAAGGCGGACGAGGTGCTGATCCGCGTCCACGCCGCCGGGGTCAACCGGCCCGATGCGTTGCAACGGGCGGGGAAATATCCCCCGCCGCCCGGCGCATCGCCGCTACTGGGGCTGGAGGTATCGGGCGAGGTGGTGCAGCTGGGCGCGGAGGCCGAGCCGTCGCTGCTGGGGCAGAAGGTCTGCGCTCTCTGCAACGGCGGCGGCTACGCCGAATATGTCGCCGTGCCCGCCGGGCAATGCCTGCCCGTGCCGGACGGCTATGACATGGTCGAGGCGGCCGCCCTGCCCGAGACGTTGTTCACCGTGTGGACCAACCTGTTCGAACGGGCCTATGCAGTGGAAGACGACACGGTGCTGGTGCATGGCGGCACGTCCGGCATCGGCACTATGGCGATCCGCCTGTGCAACCTGTTCGGCGTCAAGATCATTGTCACCTGCGGGTCCGACGAGAAGTGTGCCCAAGCGCTGGAATGGGGCGCGGACCATGTCATCAATTACCGTACCCAGGATTATGTCGAGGCGGTGCGAGAGATTACGCATGGCCGAGGCTGTCAGGCGATCCTCGACATGGTGGGCGGGGATTACCTGCCCCGCAACATGCAATGTCTCGATATTGAAGGCAGGCATGTGTCGATCGCCATTCTGGGAGGCAGCCGGGCGCAGATTTCCATCCCGGACATCATGACGCGGCGGCTGACGCTCACCGGATCGACGCTGCGACCGCGCTCGAACACGTTCAAGGTGCTGGTGGCGGACGAGATTGCGCAGCATGTCTGGCCATTCGTGGAGCAAGGCAAGCTGCGCCCCGCGATGGACCGCATCTTCGCGCTGGAGGATGCCGCCAGCGCTCACGCCCGGATGGAGGCAGGCGAGCATTTCGGCAAGATCGTGCTGAAGGTGGCCTGACCAAGGCCCGCTCCGCTTCCCCCTTGCTCTATGCGCGGGTTTCGCATAAGATTGCCCATCATGTGGCCACCCTGCCTGGGTGGCCCTTATCATTTCTAGTTCCGGAGCATGGATAATGTCCCACCCGCTGATGCCCCACGCCACTGCTGCCTGGCTCATCGAGAATACCGGCCTCACCTTCCCCCAGATCGCGGAGTTTTGCGGCCTGCACATGCTGGAGGTGCAGGCGATCGCGGATGAAACCGCGAGCACGCGCTATACCCCGCGCGATCCCGTCCGCGCGCATGAACTGACGCAGGATGAGATCAGGAAGGGCGAGGCGAACCCTGACTATGCGCTAAAGATTGCCAAGGGCAACGAACCGGCGCGCCGCACCAAGGGGCCGCGCTATACGCCGGTTTCCAAGCGGCAGGACAAGCCCGATGGCATCGCCTGGATCCTCCGCAACCATCCCGAGATTTCCGACGGCGCGATCGGCCGCCTGATCGGCACCACGCGCACGACCATCGCGGCGATCCGCGACCGCTCGCACTGGAACATCTCCAACATCACCCCCAAGGATCCGGTGACGCTGGGCCTGTGCTCACAGCGCGAGCTGGATTCCATCGTCGCCAAGGCGGCGAAGAAGGCCGGGCTCGAGGCGCCGTCCGACACACGCCTTGATGGCGCGCGCGCCGCGTTGATCGAGGAGCTGCGGCGCGAGCGTGACGACGCGCATCGGCATGACGAGCAGGAGGGCTTTGACATGCCCGCCCCAACGCCTGCCGCCGGAGCAGAGCTGGACCCGCGCGCCGAGGCGGACCGGCTGTTCGGCCAGCGCTGAGCTTATAGAGCTTAAGGTACAAAAAGAGGGCGGGGTTTCCCCCGCCCTTTCAGTTGTCGCTGCTTGGGAATGATATCAGCCAACCAGCCCGAGCGTCTTGGCAATGCCGTAGAGCGAAGTCAGCGTCAGCACGATGCCGACCAACAGGAGCAGCCGGTTGGCGGGAATATGCTTGGCAAGGATGGCGCCGAGCGGCGCCGCCACGACACCGCCGATCAGAAGGCCAAGCGTCGCGGTCGTGAAGGTTTCCCAGCCCAAATGGATCAGGAAGGTGATGCTGATTGAGAGGGTGAGCAGGAACTCGACCGTATTCACCGTGCCTATCGTCGTGCGCGGATTGCTGCCCTGCAGCAGCAGGTTAGAGGTGACAACCGGTCCCCATCCGCCACCGCCCGTGGCATCGAGGAAACCGCCGAACAGGCCGAGCGGCGTCACGATGCGCGGGTCTTCCGTCCGGTGGATCACATGGGTGCTGCGCCAGATCAGCCACAGGCCGATGGCGGTGAGATAGCTCTGCACATAGGGCTTGATCGCGGTGCTATCGATGTTGGAGAGAAAATAGGCGCCCGCCACTCCGCCTATTACGCCGGGGACCGCGAGCTTCGCGAACAGCTTCCAGTCGACATTGCGGTGATAGATGTGGCTGAGGCCGGAGATACCGGTGGTGAACGTCTCTGCCGCGTGCGTGCCAGCCGAGGCCGCCTTGGGCGGCAGACCGATAGCGAGCAGCAAAGTGGTCGAGATAACGCCATAAGCCATACCGAGCGCGCCGTCGATCAGTTGCGCGGCAAAGCCGATCGCGATGAAAGGCAACAATATCGGCAGATATTCCCAAATCGCGTCCATCAACATCTCCCCTGTTCCGGCGCCGAATCGAATGTCTATCCTTTAAATAGAAAATAATGGGGAGGCGAGTCAAAATTCTATCGAAACAATAGAGAAAATGGTTACTGCCCCGAACCCATTGACACAGAACGAGTTTAGAGTGGGTGGGGTGACGCGCGCGCGATGAGATGTGGCGATTATGCGGCTGGCGGAAAGGCTGGTGACCTACATGAAGCTATAGGGGTCGATATCGACGCTCACGCGCACGCTGCCGGGCCAGCTCACCCCGCCCAGCCAGGCGCGGATCGCTTCCTGCACATTGACGGCCCGCGCGGCGTGCACGAGCAGGCGGTGGCGATAGCGCCCGCTCAGCTGTGCCAGCGGTGCGGGAGCGGGGCCATAGACGTGGAGCCCGTCACGTTGTGGCGCGCCCTTGCCCAGCCGCCGTGCTGTCTCGGCGGCGGCTTCAGCGCTCTCGCTCGAAACGATGATCGCGGCGAAGCGGCCATAAGGCGGCGCTTCTGCGTGACGACGACTTTCGGCTTCGGCGGCATAAAAGCGTTCAGCATCGCCGGAGAGCAGCGCCTTGATCACGCCCGCCCCCATCATGCGGGACTGAATGAACACGCGCCCCGGCTTCTCGCCCCGGCCCGCGCGCCCCGCGACCTGGCTGATCTGCTGAAAGCTTCTCTCTGCCGCCCGCAGGTCTCCCCCCTCCAGCCCCAGATCTGCATCGATCACGCCGACCAGCGTGAGGTTCGGGAAGTGATATCCCTTGGTGACGAGCTGGGTGCCGATGATGATGTCGACCGCGCCTCCCTCCACTGCAGCGACGAACTCAGCTACCTTCTCAGGCGACCAGAGCGTGTCGGACGTCACGATGGCGATGCGCGCCTGCGGGAACAGCGCCTTCGCCTCGTCCGCGATGCGCTCCACACCCGGGCCGCAGGCGACGAGCGCGTCTTCTTCCTTGCACTCCGGGCAGGCGCGCGGGCTGGGCATCACATGGCCGCAATGGTGGCAAGCGAGGCGATGTGTGATCTTGTGCTCGACCATCCAGCTCGTGCAATTGGGGCATTGAAAGCGATAGCCGCAATGGCGGCAGAGCGTGAGCGGCGCATAGCCTCGCCGGTTGAGGAACAGCAGTGCCTGCTCGCCGCGTTCCAGCGTCTCTTCGATGGCTGAGACTAACGGGGGCGCGATCCAGCGTTGCCGGTCGGGGGGAGTTTCGAGCAGGTCTATGCCAATGATCTCCGGCATCTGCGCGCCGCCAAACCTCGCGGCGAGCTTGATCTCCTCATACCGGCCGAGGCTTACTTGATGGCGGGTTTCGATGGCCGGGGTGGCAGTGGCCAGCACGACCGGGCATTCCTCGAACTTGCCGCGCATCACCGCCACATCGCGCGCGTGATAATGGACGCCGTCCTCCTGCTTGAAGCTCGTTTCGTGCGCTTCGTCCACCACAAGCAGGCGGAGCCTAGGGAAGGGCAGGAACAGCGCGGAACGCGCGCCGACAACGACCTGTGCCTCCCCGCGCGCCACCGCATTCCATGCGCGCCGCCGCTCGCTCTGCTTAAGGCCACTGTGCCAGGCGACGGGCGCGACGCCGAAGCGCGCCTCGAAGCGCTTGAGAAACGGCTGGGTGAGCGCGATTTCGGGCAGCAGGACGAGCACCTGCCCGCCTGCTTTCACCGCCTGCGCAATGCCTTCGAAATAGACCTCGGTTTTCCCTGATCCCGTGACGCCATCGAGCAGGAAGGTGTGAAACGCTTGTGCGTCCACCGCCTGCATGATTCGGTGGGCGGCGGCGCGCTGCTCCTCATTGAGGGCGGGTGCGGCATGATCGGGCAGGGGCGCGGGATAGGCGGCGTTCGCGCTCGCCTCCACCGCCATCAAAGCGCCAGCCTTGATGAGACCGCGAATGACCGCAACCGAAACCCCAGCCTTGTCCGCCAGTTCGCTGACCGATGCCTGGAATGCGCCGATCCGCTCCAGTGCCTGCGCCCTCTGGGGCGTGAGGCGGGCGGGCAATGCGTCGGAAAGCCGATATTCCGTGATTACGCGCTCACCCGCTGCTGCCCCGGAAGGCATCGCCATGCGCAGCACCCCGGCGAGCGGCGCCATATAATAGTCCGCCACCCACTCCACCAGCCGCCGCAGCGGCGCGGGAACGGGCGGCAGGGGCAGCGCGGCGATGATCGGGCGCAGTTTGGCTTCGGGTACGGGATTGCCTTCGGGCAGTCGCTCCTCTTCCCACACCACGCCAATAATGCGGCGCGGGCCGAGCGGAACCTCGACGATGCTGCCCGGCCCAACCTCATCCATACCCGGCGGCACACGATAATCGAGCGGCCCCAGCGCGGCGTTCAGGATCAATACACGGACACGAGTCATCATGCGCTATGTAGGAGGAAGCGGCCCCGTTAAAAACCCGCTTCCCTTTCGCGGGCAAAAGAAGGACAGTCGGCGGCGGCATGGTGGAGAGGCATATGGAACGCAGGCAATTTCTGGGCGCGGGTTCGGCCTTGGCGCTGCTGATGATGCCAGGCTGCTCGCAAGGGCTGGGCTACAGCCTTACCGAGGCGATACGGCGCTTGCTCTCGCTCTCGTCACGGCGGGCACTGGCGCGGCTGATGGCGCCCGGCGGCTTTTACGACAGCCAGATAGCGCGCATTGCCTTGCCCGATCAGCTGGGTGGCAACAGCGCCGGGTCGATGATCAGCCGCGTGCTGCTCAATGGCCTGGTGCGAGACCGGCTCTTGAAACAGGTCAACCGTGCGGCGGAACTTGGCGCAGAGCGGGCCGCCCCGGTGCTCGCCGATGCTATCCTGTCTGTCTCTCCGCAGGATGCCGCGGCCATCGTCCGTGCGGCGGGCACCCCGGCGGCGACGCTGATGCTGCAACAGCAGGTCGGTGCCGCGCTCATCCCTGCCATCCTCCCCGGCATCGACGAAGGGCTGCGCTTGTTCGACAACGAGGTGGTGACGGAAGCTCTGCGCGCCGCCACCGGCATCAACTTTGCTGGGCTGCGCGACGACATAACCCGCAAGGTATCGGACGCGATCTTTGCCGAGATGGGCCGGGAGGAGTTGGCGATCCGCGCCGATCCGCGCTCCACCGGCGATCCAGTGCTGATCGCTGCGCTGACCGCGGCGAGCGCATTGTAGCAACGGCGCGCGTCCGGCTATAGGGTGCGGCGACTCGCATTGCCGCAGACAGAGGGGCGCATCCCATGAAGTTTTTCGTCGACACCGCAGACACCGCCGACATTCGTGATCTTGCCGCCACTGGCCTGCTCGATGGCGTGACCACCAACCCCTCGCTGATCGCCAAGTCCGGGCGGCAGTTTCTGGAGGTTGTGAAGGAAATCTGCGCGATCGTCGATGGACCGGTCTCGGCGGAGGTCGTCGCGCTCGACCACGAAACGATGATGAAAGAGGCCGAGATACTGCGCAAGCTCGCCGACAATGTCTGCATCAAGGTGCCGCTCACGGTCGATGGCCTCAAGACCTGCAAGGCGCTGACCTCTGACGGCACACAGGTGAACGTCACACTGTGTTTCTCCGCCAATCAGGCGCTGCTCGCGGCGAAGGCAGGCGCGACCTTCATCTCGCCGTTTGTCGGGCGGCATGACGACAATGGATTCGACGGCATGCAGCTCATCGAGGACATTCGCCTGATCTACGACAATTATGATTTCAAGACCGAGATACTGGTCGCGAGCGTGCGCCACTCCGTCCACATCCTCCAGGCGGCGAAGATCGGCGCTGATGTGATGACCGCGCCGCCCGCCGTCATAAAGTCCCTCTTCAACCATGTGCTGACCGAAAAGGGCATCGCCGGGTTCGTGGCTGACTGGGCGAAGACGGGGCAGTCGATCCTGTAACGCGGCCGCTTTAGCTGATAGCTTCATACCGCTCCGCCACCGCCGCAAGGTCGCGCGCAAAGGCGGCCTCCTCTTGCTCCTTGATGGCGTCCGGCACGCGCAGCAGATAGCTGGGGTGCACGGTGATCCACAGTTCGGCTCCATCGGGCAGGGCGATGGCGCGCCCTCGCTCGCGCTGGATGCTTGGCGTGCGCCCTAATATGCCGCGCGCGGCCGATGCGCCCAGCGCCACGATCAGGCGCGGCTTCACGATCGCGCGCTCTGCATCGAGCCAGAAGCGGCATGTGTCGATCTCGCCCGCCGTCGGCGTCTGGTGGATGCGGCGGGGGCCGCGCGGTGTGAACTTGAAATGCTTGACGGCATTGGCGAGGTAGAGCCGGTCCCGCTCCAGCCCCGCGCGCTCGAGATGTCGATCCAGCACCTGCCCCGCGGGGCCGACGAAGGGCCGCCCGGCCAGCTCTTCCTGATCACCGGGCTGCTCACCCACCAGCATGACAATGCTGTCCGCCGGGCCCTCGCCCGGCACGGCGCGGGTGCCATTACAGCCGATCGGGCAGCGGGTACAGTTGGCTACCGCATCGGCCACCGCTCCGAGACTGCTGGGCTGCTCGATCTCGAAACTGTCTTCGCCCTGCGCAATCATCGCCAGCTCCCGGTTGCGCGCGCCCGCAATCAGCGGGCCGATCAGCGCTGTCTCCGGCATGTTTTTCCAGTATCGGCGCGGCATTTCCTTGAGCATCGCCTTCACCTTCAAACGGGCGGGGTTGAAGATGGATGCATAGTAACGCTTCCACAGATCCTCGGAGGGATCGCCTGGAGGCGCATCCCGTGCGCTGGCACCCGGCCCCTCCAGCAGCTGCGTACCGTCCCAGTGGATCGATAGTTCAGGGGTGAGGATCGACCAGCGCATCGCGGCAAAACGATCGGTGAAGAAGCGCGCGTTGGCGCGGACGATGTGATGGTCCGGCTCGAACCACGCGACATAATGCTCGCCTGTGCCATCTTCGCTTTCCACCAATCGAAAGCGGACAAAAGCGCGCATCTTGTGAATATCCCGCCGCACCTCCTTCACCATGGCGCCGATGCGGCGCACATCGGCATCGGCCTGGTCTTCCATCAGGCGCGGTTGGCGCTGCAAGCGCCACAGCACGCGATAGAGCAGGGCAAATCGCTCCGGGTCGCGATGACAGATGACGCTGCGCGCCTGCAGGAGGAAGGCGCGGCTGGCGCGCGGCGGCGGCGCGTCGGCTGCGGCAGGGACAGGCCCGCCCGCGAGCAGGCCGAGCAGGTTCGCCGTGCCTCCCGGTTCGCTCCAGACCACTCGCTCCGGCACCACCTCCGCCTGCACCAGCGCGCGGGCATGGACGCGCCATGCCTCGAAGTCGTCCGGCGCGTCCATCTGCACCGAGACGGTTTCGTCTGCCTCTCGGGCCGCCGTCATGCAAACAGTTCCAGCTGTTCGCTCGCCTTCGGTTTGACCAATGTGACAAGGTCGGCCCGGTCGGTCAGCAGCGTCGGCCGCCAATCCGCCGCCACAATGAACGGCCTCAGCTTGGTGATCGAGACGGTAAAACGCGCGATATCGTCGAGCCGCAGAGTCCGGTGGCGGCGCGAGGCGAGGATCGACTGCACCGCCCGCGTGCCCAATCCGGGCACGCGCAACAGCATCTCGCGCGGCGCGCGATTGACGTCGACCGGAAAATGTTGGCGGAATTTCAGCGCCCAGGCGAGCTTGGGGTCGATATCGAGCGGCAGCATCCCGTCCGTGCCCGCCGCCTGCTGCACCTCATTGGCCGAATAGCCATAGAAACGCATCAGCCAGTCCGATTGATACAGCCGGTGTTCGCGCACCAGCGGCGGGCGCTTCAGCGGCAGGATAGCGCTGGCGTCCGGGATGGGGCTGAAACCCGAATAATAGACGCGGCGCATGCCATAGGCGCCGTAAAGGCTGTCGGCGCGGGTGATAATGTCGGCATCCGAGGCTCCGTCCGCGCCCACAATCATCTGCGTCGATTGACCGGCGGGGGCAAAGCGCGGGGCATGGCGAAAGCGTTTGCGCGCATCCTTTGCCTCGACGATCGCGCCACTGATCCGCCCCATCGTCCCCTCGATCTGGCCGGAGTCCTTATCCGGTGCCAAGCGGCTCAGCCCGGCCTTTGTGGGGAGTTCGATGTTCACAGATACCCGATCCGCCCACATCCCCGCCTGCGCCACCAGCTCGGGGTCGGCCTCGGGAATGGTCTTGAGGTGGATATAGCCGCGAAAGCCATGATCTTCGCGCAAGGACCGCGCCACCTCGATCATCTGCTCCATCGTGTGGCTGGAGGATTTGATGATGCCGGACGAGAGGAACAGTCCCTCGATATAGTTGCGCTTGTAAAAGCTCAGCGTGAGATCGACCACCTCCTGCGGCGTGAACCGCGCGCGCCGCACGTTCGAGCTTTTGCGGTTGATGCAATAATGGCAGTCGAAAATGCAGTGGTTGGTCAGCAATATCTTGAGCAGCGAGATGCAGCGGCCATCGGGCGCATAGGCATGGCAGATGCCGTTCCCCGCAGTGGAGCCGATCCCCTTGCCGTCGCGGCTGGTACGGCGCGTGGTGCCGGACGACGCGCAGGAGGCGTCATATTTTGCGGCATCCGAAAGGATTTCCAGCTTTTCCGGAAGGCTTATCTCACGCATTTGTTCTATCTATGTTCTTTCACCGCGCCCCGCAAGCCGCTCACCCGCGTTTGCGACGAACGGAAAAACACGGCGATGAATGTCTTGGGCAAAACGGCTATGACGGGCCTTGAGGCCAAGTTTCAAAGGGTGAACCGTTGCCGCAAAGAGCTCAAAAGCGGGTAATCCGGCTCAGCCTGGCGGGCGTCACTGCCAGCTTTCTGCTCGTAGTGCTCGCCTTTTACTTCGTCGTGCGCGGCTTCGATGCGAATGAACGCGCCGATACGCTGGTCGCCCACAGCTATGAGGTGAAGGACACCATTCTCAACATCAGCCGGGACTTGGAACGTGCCGAAGTGGCGCGTCGTGGCTTTCTGCTCGATCAGAACCCGCTGCGGGTGGGAACATTGCGCGCCAGCGTTGCGCACCTGGCGCCCAATATCGAGCGGCTGGAGCAGTTGACCGTCGATAACGCGGAGCAGCAGGCGCGCATCGAGGCGCTGCGCCCGGTGATCAAGGCCCAGCTCGACGACATGAACCAGACAATCATCCTCGCGCAACGCGGAGATGCCGAGGGCGCTATCGGCCTGTTCCGCAAGCAGGCGGTGTTGCAACGGCTCGCTGTCATTCGACGGATCGCGGACGAGTTCGCGGTCGCCGAAAGCCGGCTGCTGCAATCCCGCGCGGCCATGGAGCAGCGCGCGCTGGCGAATATGCAGAACTATCTGGCGCTGGTCGTTCTCGCCCTGCTGTTTACCGGTGCGGCGACCTATCTCGTGCTCAGCCGTCACTCGCGCGAGCTGCTGGCTAGCCGCATGACGCTCGCGAATCTCAACGAGGGGCTGGAGGCGGCGGTGGCGGAGCGTACGGCAGACCTTCGCCGCGCGAATGAGGAGATCCAGCGGTTCGCCTATATCGTCAGCCACGATCTGCGGGCGCCGCTCGTCAACGTTATGGGCTTCACCGCAGAGCTGGAGAGGGCAGACCGTGAAATTGCGGCATTCGTCGATGAGCTTGGCGCAACCCGCCCGGAGCTGGTGCCGCCCGCCGTAGCGGCTGCGGCGAAAGAGGACATGCCCGAGGCTATCGGCTTCATCCGTTCCTCCACGCAGAAAATGGACGGGCTCATCAACGCCATTCTGGTTCTGTCCCGGCAGGGCCGCAGAACCCTGGCACCCGAGCCGCTCGACATGGACGGCCTGATCGCCAGCGTGGTGGATACGCTCTCCAAATTGAGAGACGAAAGCGGCGCTGTGATTGAGATAGAAGCTCCGCTTCCAAAGTTGAACCACGACCGGCTGGCCATCGATCAGATATTCTCAAACCTGCTGGAAAACGCGCTGAAATATCTGCGCCCAGGTGTAGCAGGGCGCATCGTGGTGCGCGGATCGGCGCGTAATGGTCGCGCCATCTTCGAGGTCGAAGATAACGGTCGCGGGATAGAAGAGAAGGACCGCGAGCGCATTTTCGAGCTGTTTCGCCGCTCGGGTGTTCCGGACAAGCGGGGCGAAGGCATCGGCCTCGCCAACGTCAGAGCACTGGTTTACCGCTTGGATGGAACCATTGAGGTGCGTTCGGCGTTTGGCCGAGGCTCGACATTTATCGTGAACCTACCACTCGAATTTGTCGATGAGGGGAAGATTGGGGAATGACGAAACAAAAGCCTGTCCAGATCGTGATGATCGAGGATGACGAAGGCCACGCCCGTCTCATCGAAAAGAACATCCGCCGCGCTGGAATCTCAAATGAGCTGCTGCATTTCGCCGACGGCACGGCGGCGCTCGATCATCTGCTCAATTCGCCTAACGGCCCGGCGCTCAATGGCCCTGCGTTGGTGCTGCTCGATCTTAATCTGCCGGACATGAGCGGGACAGACGTGCTTGCCCGTATCAAGGCGGACGGACGGCTGCACCGTGTGCCGGTGGTTGTGCTCACGACGACCGACGACAAGCGCGAGATCGCGCGCTGCTATGACCTCGGTTGTAATGTTTACATCACTAAGCCTGTGAATTATGACAGTTTTGCAGATGCGATCAGGCAGTTGGGCCTGTTCCTGTCAGTAATTCAGTTACCCGATCCCACTGAGGGCTGATGGATCAACCGCGCCGCATTCTGTATATTGACGACGATCCCGGCCTTTGCCGGCTTGTGGAGAAACTCCTGGGCCGCCGAGGGCATACGGTGGTGTCCGCTCTTTCCGGCCGCGAGGGCATTGCACGCGCCGCGTCGGATGACTTTGAGCTGATCGCTGTCGATCATTACATGCCGGAGATGGATGGCTTGCAGACGCTTGAAGCGTTGCGGGCGATGCCGGGATGTCCGCCGATCGTTTATGTCACCGGTTCGGAGGAGAGCAAGGTCGCCGTCGCCGCGCTCAAGGCCGGGGCCTATGATTATGTCGTGAAATCGGTCGGCAACGATTTCGTCGAGCTGCTGGAGCAGGCGTTTGCGCACGCGCTTGCGCGGGTGCGGCTGGAGCGCGGCAAGGAGGAGGCGGAGCGGCAGATGCGCATCGCCAATGAGCGTCTTTCCGCGTTGCTGCACGAGGCCAACCACCGCGTCGCCAATTCGCTTCAGCTGGTGATCTCTATGATCGGGATGCAGGCGCGGTTGGTGAATGACCCCGCTGCCCGGTCCGCCCTTGCCGATACAGAGCGCCGCATCCGCGCCATCGCCATGGTCCATCGCAAGCTCTATACTTCGGAGAACGTTACCAGCGTGGTGATGAGCGACTATCTCGAGGCGATTGTCGCGGAGCTGCGCCATTCTGCGGGGGCGACTGAAGGGCGCACCCACATCTCGCTCAGCGCCGACCCGATAGAGCTGAAGACCGACAAGGCGATCTCGCTCGGCGTCATGGTGTCCGAACTGGTCTCAAACGCCAGCAAATATGCCTATCCCCCCGAGGCGGATGGCGAAGTGAGGGTGCGGCTATCTTCTCCGGAGCCGGGGCAGTTTCAGCTGGTGGTGGAAGACGACGGCATCGGCATGATGCCCGAACTGGTGCAGGGCACCGGGCTTGGCTCGCGCCTGCTGGGCGCTATGGCGCAGAGCCTCGGGTCGAGCATCAGCTACGACCAATCGCACAAGGGCTGCCGCGCGGTCCTCACCGCGCCGATATAGACGCTGCGACAGACCATATGAGCCGGATCAGGGTGTCGAACCCGCCACCGGCATTGCCACGGGTGCGATCACGGGCGCGGCGGTCGCCCGAATACCATAGCGCGCTTCCCATGCGGCAAGTGCGGTGCGATACTGGTCATAGCTGTTGAAGAAATCGAGGTAGATTTTCTCCAGCTTTGCAAGCTCCAGCACCGCGCGGGCTTCCAGCTCCTTTGACGGCACGGCGCGCAGTTGCGGCCCCGCTGCCAGCATGTTGTCGCACAAGGCGGGAAGCACGGGAGGCAGCGAGAAATAGTTATAGACCTGCGTCTGGAACACCTCACGCTTCTGCACATAGGCCGCGCCGTGTTCCTTCTTGAACTGCTTGTCGAGATCTTTATACACGGTGGCGAGCAGCTTCTTGTTGCTCTTGAGGAAGGCGGCATAATCCGCCGTGATCGGCTGATGCACGGGCTTCTGACAGCTCAGCGCCGCGACATTATAGGCCGATCGCAGGTTCCACAGCGCCTGCCCCCCGGAGACGCCGTAGTTGATGGTGAGACGGGTTCCGTCTGGCGCGAGCGGAGGCACGGCAAGGTTGGGCGCGGCACCCATCGGCGGGAGCGGCCTGGGGGGGACGAGGACCATTGGCGGCGGCGCGGGCGGCGGCGGGGGCGGCTTGGTCGCGCAGGCAGCCAGCGTGGCGAGCGTGCCGATCAGGGATAGTCTGGCGGCGCCCCGGCCGAATGTTCTGCTGTTCATTGCGTTCCTTCTCTGATGGCATCCGCTCGGGTTATGCGTTCCGCTGGTGAGGGCACTCGCCCGTGCGCATAGAAGCGGGCGGGGCACGGTTCATCTCAAATGCGGCCTGGCATCGGATTAATCCGATGAAGCGGCTGTCAGGAGCATGAACGGAGTGCGTCTGGCCGCTCCGCCTACCGCATCCGTGCCTGTCACCCACCTACGTCCTTTCGCTTTTTGCCCTTTGAGGTGCGCTGCGCCGCCGCCTGCGCCCCTTGCAGCACCGGGCCGCAGTCCGCGGCCTTGGCGTCTCCGAAATCGACGAACGCGAGAATGCCCGCGAGCGGTGACAGCCCAAGCCCCAGCCCCAGCGCCGCCCCGCCGCGCGTCAGCAGTTCTGGGCTGATCACCTGCATACCCGGCGCGGCGAAATAGCCGTTCACGCCAATCGGCGACTGCGCCGAGAACAGGCTGAACTTCTTGGCATCTGCGCGTAGCGACAGGTCCAGGCTCTCATCACGGAAGCTGAAACCGCCGCGGCCGAGCATGACGTTCTTGCTGGTATCGATCAGGATCGGGTCGGCAGCCGCCACCCCGTCCCTCACCGTGAATGCCACAAGGCCGCAATTGATGTGGATCGGGTCCTTCAATCGCTTCTGAAACATGCGCTGCACGAACACACCGATGTCCAGCTCGGAAAGCTGGATATTGCGCGCCCACATCGTCCCCTTGGGGATGATGATGGCGATGCGCCCGTTGGAGGTGGCGAGCGAGTCATGCACCGTGTCGCCGCGCCCCTTCAGCTCCACCCGCGCCTTCAGCGTTCCAGTCGTGCCATTCTCCTCCACCCCCCAGCGCGAGAGCAGCTTGCCCATCGGCGTGGGCGAGAGGCGGATGTTGTAATCGGTCAGCACCGGCTTGGCGCGCGCATTGATGATGATGTCGGAAGAAACGAACCCGCCAGACATATCGAACGTCAGCGGAGAAAGCTTCATAAGGGAGTGATCGAGCTTCAGCGTCAGGTCGACATGCGAGATCGGCAGGTTATCCGCGCGGATGGTACGCACCTTGTAGCGCACATCGGCGTCATAGCGGGAGAGCGCCTCCGCGCGCAGCGTCGCGTCCGGCAGCACCCTCGGCGCGCCATTCACGCGGGTAACCACGGCCTGCGCGCCCATCCGCTCGATGCGGTCCGGGTCATAGCCGACCATCGGCCCGACATCGCGGATGTCCATCACCTGCGTCGTGAGGTCCGCACTGATATAGAGCCGGTCGTTCGGCGTCGAAATGCGCATCGCGCCCGCGAGGTCGCTGTCGCCGAAGCGGCCCTTCAAGCCGCTGAATTTCCAGATCTCATCCTCGTAGACAAGCCGCGAGGCGAAGCGGTAGGCGCGCGTTTCGGGCACCGCGATGCCGAGCAGCTCGAACGGCTCGGCGAGGTTCGCGCCACTGAGCCTGAGCGCAAGATTGGCCCCCTCGAACTGCGTGGCACCGGGCAGCATTCCATCGACCGCCAGCCTGTCCCGTCCCGCCCGGGCGTTCATAACGAAGTGATTCCTGCCCCCTTGCACCGTCGCATTGGGGGATAGCAGCGCGCCGTCGAGCGTGAACGGGCGGGCGCGCATCGTCCCGGAGCCACGAAACGTCACCGAGTCCGCAATCGTCTTGTCGCGCGCGTCGACCGCATCCACGGCGATGTTCGCGAACAGCTGTTGGCGCGGGTCGGAATAGCGTATTGTGGTGTTGGCAACGCGCGCGGTCACAATATCGGGCAACTCCAGCGGCTCGCCACGCTTGTCGGGATCGCCCATCGTCCAGGTATTGCGCTTGCCATCGCGCGACCATGCGAGGTCGAGCGCGGCGCCGTCGGTGTTCAGCCGGTTGAACTGGCGCTTGCCGAATAGCAGGCGGAAGGTGGCGATGCGGGCGTCGATATGGCGGGCGTCGAGGAAATAGGGGCGGCCTGTCCCTACCCAGCGGGGGTTCGCGATCCGCATGTCGTCGGCCACAAACTTGATGGTGACGGGATCAAGATAGAGCTGAAAGTCCCCGCCGATACGCACCTCGCGGTCCAGCATCCCGCTCGCGATGCGCTCGAACGGCCCTTTGAGGAACCGCCCCTTGGTGATGTATTGGAACAGCCACAGACCAAGCAGCACGAGCAGTGCATAAATTATCCACCGGACCGGGCGCGGAATCTCTCGCGCTCGCTCCCGCAAACGCGCGCGCCATTGCGGCGGCCGGGTTTCGCTTCGCTCGCTCATCCCCTGCCAACGATTTTGTCGCCAAAATGTTGCGGGATTGCCGGGCCATAGCCACCGTCCGCCGTTGCGGCCCCTCAGACGAGACTGAGAAGCGCGTCGCGGATCCGGATCTGGTTGTAGGGCTTTTGCACGAACGGAATGGCGTCAAACTTGGGATCCAGCCCCTGCTGGTTCGGATAGCCCGAGGCGAAGACGAACGGAATGCCGAAGGTCAGCAGAGTCTCGGCAATGGGCACGCTCGTCTCGCCCTCCAGATGCAGGTCGAGCACTGCCACATCGAACCGGTGATCCTTCAGCAGATCGAAAGCTTCCTGCACCGTCGCGGCGATGCTCACCTGCTTGATGCCGATGGCGAGCAGCGCGTCCTCGGAATCCATCGCGATCAGCATATTGTCTTCCACCAGCAGCGCGTGGGAGAGGGCAAGTTCCCGGTTTTCCGAAGTCATACTCTGGCTCTGCCGCAGGGAACCGAAGCACGGGTGAAATTGTTCGCCAAACGACCGGGCGTTGCCCTGCCGGGGCCGGCGTGCGGATCAATAAGGCAAGGCATTCGTCGCACGCTCTCTATGTGGATAATGGTGCGGCCATTCCTGGTCCCTAGCGGCTTCAGGCTGGTCGAGCGCCCTCAATTGCACACAGAAGGCGCGAGGTATGCGCACAAGTGAGCACAACCGGGCCGGGAGGGAATATGGATCTGGGAAGCAATCTGCTGGCGGCGCTGCGCGAGCAGGATCTGATGCGTATTGAGCCTCATCTCCAACCGATGACCCTGCACGAAGGCCATGTGATCTACGAACCGGGTGACGAAGTGCGCCACGCCTATTTCCCGCTGGGCAGCGCCATGGCTTCCTTCCTGATCCCGATGAAGGAAGGGGAAAGCGTGGAGACGACGATGATCGGGCGCGAGGGGGCGGTCGGCGGCATCGTCAGCAATGGCCGGGTACCAGCCTATGCCAAGTGCAGCGTGATGCACGGCGGCGAGTTTCTGCGCGTACCTTCGGTCGTGCTGGAGGACGCCAAGCGGCAATCGGTGCATATGGCCAACCTGTTCGCGCGCTATGCCGACTGCCTGCTCGCGCAGATCTTCCAGTCGGTCGCCTGCAACGCCCTGCACAATATAGAGCAGCGGGCGGCGAAATGGCTGCTCTCCGCGATGGATAGGACCGGTAAGCACGAGCTGGTGCTGACGCAGCAGCAGCTCGGCTCGCTGCTGGGCATAGGGCGCAGCTATGTGACGCGCGTGATCGCACGGATGAAGGCGGATGGGGTGATTAAAACCCGCCGGGGCGCCATCAGGATCGTCAACCGCCCCCGGCTCGCGCATCTCAGTTGCGATTGCAATCTGCTTGTCGCCGAGCATTTCGAAACGGTGCTGCGCGGGGTCTATCCTGAAGGAGAGTAAGTCGGCGGGCGGTGGGGTGGTCAGAGCGGCTGGGCGAGGAGCCCGGTTGCGCCCCCTTCCAGCACAAGGTCGTCAAGCAGCTCGACCAAGGCGCACTGGCCGGCTCCGACGCGCTCGGCCCCAACATGGGCTTGCCCCGCTGACGGGATGACGAGCGCTGCCGCCCCCGCGAACCGGGCATGCGCCGCGCCGGAGAGCGGGCCGTCATAGCGCAGCAGACGGAAAAGCGGGCCATCGACGAGCAGATATTCCCCGCACTCAGGCACATGCCGCTGGCGGGGGTCGGCATAGGGCCCTGCCACCGCCACGCGCAGCGCGTCGTCAAGATGCAGTTCCCTTGGCCTGCCATAATCATAGAGGCGATAGGTTATGTCGCTGTTCTGCTGCACCTCGATCAGGCTGACGCCAGCGCCGATCGCATGCACGGTGTTGGCCGGGATGTAAAAGAAATCCCCTGGCTTCACATCGTGCCAGACCAGCATCTCTTCTATCGTGCCATCAAGCGCCGCTCGCCGCAGGGTCTCCCGGTCCAACGAGTCCCGAAACCCGATGCCAAGCCGCGCGTCCGGCTCCGCACCAAGTACCAGCCAGCACTCCTCCTTGCCCTGCCGCCCCAGCCCCTGCGCCATCGTCTGCGCGTCGGATGGGTGGACCTGGACCGAGAGCTTCTCGTCAGTGAAGATATATTTGACGAGCAAGGCATTCAGTGCGGCGGGTGGCTCGAACCAGACCTCCCCGATGCGCATGCCCGGCTGTATGCCCAGCCATGAAGGCAGGGAGGTCCGTCCCCATGGCTTTTCAACCGCGCGGACGGGCAGCAGCGCGTCAGCCGCGCGGATGGGAAACTGCGCGCTCAAGCGGGTATCGTGGCGCGATCATCCTCATGGGCCTGGCCCGCGTCCCTGCCCATCAGCTTGTAGGCCACCGCCTTCAGCATGCCTCCAGTGCTGGCGCGCCAAACCTCGAACTCCGGGGGCGTGAACCGCAGCAACACGAGATCGGGGTCGGATCGGCCCTCGTCATAATATGTGGCGGCCATCGGCGACCACAGCTTTTCGACCATCGCGTCGTCATGGACGGCAGCGATCGGTCCGATGGCGCTGGCGAGCAATTTGTTGTCCTTTGACTGGAAGGTAAAACAGGCGGTCTGCGTGCCCGCCAGCACCTCACGGCCGATACCCTCGCCGCGCGACGCGAAGAAATAGATCGATCCGTCCTTGATATCTTCGTCCGTCTGCGCGGTCATCGGCCGGGCGGGTGCATTGCCCATGCCCACCGCCGAGAGCATGACCACGCGCGAGTCATCCAGCGCCTCCCAAAAATCCTTGGTCAGTTCCGCAATGTCTTCCTGTTGCATGGCGATGCTCCTTGAATGAGGGCTGCGCCACGGGGCGCGTGGCGCGCATGCAAGGATAACTTGGCCTGCTCCCGCTTGTTCCCGCCCTTGCGCCGAACCGTGGGGCGGGAGGCAGCAGGCGCCCAACTAGCTCATCTGACCGAGCAGATCCGAGACCGAGACCGTTGCGAAGCCCACTGCGCTGTCCGAAATCCCATAGGGCAGCAACAGCCTCTCACCAATTTTCATCGCGCCGCAGGTATAGACGACATTCGGTACATAGCCGGAGCGGTCGGCGTCCTCCGCGGTGAGCAAGGGCGAGCGGGTGCGCGCCAGCACTCGCCACGGCTCGTCCCTGTCCAGCAGGGCGCAGCCGAGCGCATATTTGCGCATCGCGCCGACGCCATGGGTAATAAGCAGCCACCCCGCATCGGTGAGGATCGGCGAGCCGCAATTGCCGATCTGGATGAACTCCCAGGGATATTTGGGTTCCATCAGCAACACGCCCTCGTCATCCCAGTTGTCATGCCGGTCGGAGGTCAGGAGGAACAGGTTCTTCCCGTCCTGCCGCCCCACCATCATATAGCGGTCGCCGATCTTACGGGGGAACAGCGCCATGCCTTTGTTGCGGCCTGCCGCGCCGGTAATGGGCTCGAGGACGAAACTTCGGAAGTCGCGCGTGCGCAGCAGCTCGGAGCGGATGGATTTGCCCGAATAAGCGGTGTAGGTGCCGATCCATTCCACCTGGCCGTCGTCATCCTCGAAGCGGACCAGGCGCAAGTCCTCCAGCCCGCCGCGCTGCTGTTCGGTGATGGGGAAGATCACGGTGTTCGACAGGTTGCTCTTGGGGTTGCGATGGACGGTGACGGCGGAGTCGGTGTCCGTCAGAGTGGCGTCTTCCAGCTCGACCGAGGTCGCGAACGCGCTCTGGGGCCACAGCTCGAAGCTGCCGTCGGGATAGGCGATGCCCTCGCGAAAGGCGATGGAGCTGATATGCCCTTCGCCCACGGCGCGCAGGCTCATCACGAAGCGTTCCGCGCCGCCCTTCATGCCGCTTTGGTCCGGATGCGGCACGATAGAGGGGTTCATCAGCGCCGCCGCCGCATAAGTATATTCGTGGCAGAAATAGGCGCCGATCAGGCGCTTGCGCGCCCGCGTCAGCCCGGTGCCGGCGAGACCCAGCATCGCTTCGACTTCGGCATAGCGCTCATCGAACATTGCCTCGGTCTGCCAGTGACGGTCGGCGAAATCCTGAACCACGCGCTTATACTCTTCCCGTGCCTCTCGGTCGGATAGCGCGCAGATATCCTGAACCAGGCGCATGGCACGGTCACTCGGCGCACTGGCGGATTGCCAGCCGAGGTGGAAGGGCCGCAACACGACCCGCGAGGGGTCGGCATGCAGGCGCGTGTCAAGAATGCGCAAGGGCGACGGGCTTGCCTGTGCTTCTTTCAATCAACATCCTTTCCAGGCCATCGGTCGGTGCGTGGCTCAGCATTTCTGTCAGCGAGGCATGGGCCAGATGGAGGGCAAGGATGGACTCGGCGCCGCAATTTTCATTGACCCCCCGTGGTGTTACCCCGTCCCGACAGCGTCCGGTTTTCAAATCGGCGAGCGCTTCGCCGCGGTCGTTAGCGCCGAAATACCAGCGATAGGCGACAAGCCCGTGGTCGATCCAGCGGTGATCGCCGGTCGCATCGTACGCACTCGCGGCGGCTTCCACGCTCGCCTGCGCTTCCAAGGGCTGCTGGTCGAACGGATATTGCTCATATTCCTTGTGGAATGTGCCGGATCCCACCGGGCGGAAGTGGCCCTGCGCGGCGGTCTGGCGCTCCGCGATCCATGCCAGCGTTTCCAGCCCCGCCTGCAGCCAATCCTGCCGCCCCAGCGCGCATCCAGCCTCGATCAGCGCCTGCGGCAGACGTGGGTTGTCATAGCCCAGGACCGCTTCGAACCATGCCCAGTTGGGGCGGCGCGAGTGGTGCAGGAGATGGGCCAGCATGGCGCCACCCCGCTCCAGCAGCGCCACCGCGCCCGTATGGCCTGGCGACACGCTGAGCATCTGTACCGCGCCCAGCATCGCGAATGCGATCGCGCGGGGGGAATCGACCTTGGCAAAGCCGGGCAGGGCGGTCTCGAACCAGCGGCGCCCCCAGGCGCGGATGTCGGCATCAGGCGCGCAGGCGGCGGTGTGTCCCAGCGCCCAGATCGTCCGTCCGTTCGAATCTTCGGACCCCTCCTCCTCGCACCAGGATCGGTCAAAGCTCATGAAGTTGCGGAAAACCTGCCGCTCCGGGTTCCAGGCATGCTGAAGGAAGCTCGCGAACACGACGCTCCAGCGCGTGCGCTCGGTAGGCGTGATGTCCCGAACCCTGTTCATCAGGATCAGCGCGCGGGCATTGTCGTCTATGCAATAGCCGTGGCGACGATCGGGCACGATGCCGATGCCGTGCTGCAACATGCCGGTATGGTCGCACATCGTCCATACCCCCGTCAGCGATGGCGCGGCGGTGACGGGCGGCGGAGCTACCCGGCGGTTGACGGTCTTGCGGATGAGGCCAGCGGATGCGGCGGCAAAATGTGGCCAAATCGTTTTGCGTCCAGCAGCAAAAGCACGCTGCTTTGTGCCGTTAAGTTCGTCGGCGTCGTCGAGCAGGCGGTTGATTGCTCGCGCAATCGCCTCGCTGGATTTCGGCTCCACCAGTATGCCGACACCATCGGCGAGCAGTTCGCGCGCATGGACATAAGGGGTGGAAACCACCGCCTTGCCCAGCGCCACCGCATAGCTCAACGTGCCCGAGGTCGCCTGCTGCAGGTTGAAATAGGGGGTGACGTATATGTCGCAGGCTTCGAGCTGGTCGAGCAGTTCATCGGTGTCGAGGAAGCGGTTGTCCCATAGCACATGCTCCGCCACGCCAAGCCGCTCCGCCAGCGCCTGCAATCCGTCGCGATAGGCCTCGCCCTTGTCGCGCACAAGGTTGGGATGTGTGGCGCCAACGATACGATAGACGGTGTCCGGGTGGCGGGCGATAATGGCAGGAAGTGCCTCGATGGCGTTTTCCAGCCCCTTGCCGGGGCCTATCAGCCCAAACGTCATCAGCACGTTTTTGCCGGAAAGGCGGAGGCGCTCCTTCATTTGCGCCTCACGGCCAAAGGGGCGGTCCGGCGCGCCATGGGGGATCACCTCGACAATGCTTTCCGGCGCGTGGAACTGGTTCACGAGCAGATCGCGCCCGTATTTTGACATCACCATGATGCGCGAGGCGCGCGACACCAGATGCTCGGTGATGCGGCGCTGATTGTCGGACGGCGCCTCCAGCACGGTGTGAAAGGTGATGACGAGCGGGGCAGCGAGGCGGTCGACAAAGTCGCAGACCATTTCCCCGTCCGGGCCGCCGAAGATGCCGAACTCGTGCTGCAACCACACGGCGTCATAGCCTGCGGCATTGATGCGCTGGGCTGCTTCCGCGTATGAGGGCGGGCTTTCGCAGTCGATAAAGCCAGTTACGGTGTCATAATGCGCGGCGTTATCCTGCGTGTCGAGCGCATAGACCTGCGTAGTGACTTCGGGATTGTGGATAAGCAGCTGGTCGAAAACATCTTTGGTGAATGTTGCAATGCCGCATTTCCGGGGGGTAAAGGTGCCGATGAGTGCAATTGCGCAGACTTTCCTGGCAGGGATTTCCTTGCGGGTGGACAGGAAGGGCACAACACGTTCCTGCTGGCGCAGAGCGCTGGAAACATTGATACCGGAGATATCGTGCTCCATAGTCAAAATCCCGTGTTGGACACCGATGGGATCATAACCTGTGTGAAGGACTATGGTTCCGCCGCGCTGCGGCATTAACGCGCAGCCCTGAGGCACCCCACCGCAACATGAGGGCTGGCATTGGCCGCTCATTTGGCTAGAGCTGCTCTTATCAACGAAATTCGAAAAACCGTTTCAACGTGGAAAAAGGCGAGGAAATTGGATCAGATTCTACCCATTGCTCCGGCGCTCTTCACGCGGCTCGATCCCCAACCTGCGGACGCTTTGTTGGCGCTTATCGGAATGTATGCCGCCGATGCGCGGCCGCACAAGATCGACCTTGGGGTTGGCGTGTTCAAGGACGAGGCGGGGCGGACCCCGGTGTTCGCGGCGGTGAAGGTTGCCGAGGCGCAGTTGCTGCGGGAGCAGGATACCAAGTCTTATGTCGGGCCGGAAGGTGACATCGGCTTCTTCAACCGCCTGCTGCCCTTTGTGTTCGCTGATCCCGCACTCCGGCCTCGCGTCGCCGGGCTGCAAACTCCGGGCGGCACGGGAGCGTTGCGCTTGGGCGCGGAGCTGATCGCGCGGACGAACCCCAGCGCCCTCCTCCATGTCGGCGCGCCCACCTGGCCCAATCACAAGCCGATCTTCGCGGCGGCAGGTCTCGCGTTCCGCGAGCATCGCCACATCGACATCGCGAGCCAGCAGCTCTGCTTCGACGAGATACTGGCGGCGCTCGAAGCGACCGCGCCCGGCGATGTGGCGCTGCTCCACGGCTGCTGCCATAATCCGACCGGCGCGGATTTCACGCCCGAACAATGGGAAGCGCTGGCGCGGACCATTTCGGACCGCGGCCTGCTCCCCTTCATTGACCTTGCCTATCAGGGTCTGGGCGACGGTCTGGCGGACGACGCCGCTGGGATCGCCATCATGGCGCGGCACTGCCCCGAGGTGATGGTCGCCTATAGCTGCGACAAGAATTTCGGGCTGTATCGCGAGCGGGTCGGTGCGCTGTTCGTCCTTGCAGCCACGCCGGAAGCGGCGGCGGTCGTCCAGTCCAACTTGCTTAGCCTTGCGCGCGCCAACTGGTCGATGCCACCCGATCATGGCGCTGCCGTGGTGCGCCTCATCCTGGAGAGCAACGAGCTGACAGCGCAATGGCGCGCCGAACTCGACGCCATGCGTACCCGCATCATCGCCATGCGAGACGGCCTCGCGGCGCTGGACCCGGCGCTCAGCTTCATTGCAGGTCAGAAGGGCATGTTCTCGACACTACCCCTGACGCCCGATCAGGTGAAGGCACTGCGCGATGAGCACGCAGTCTACATGGCTGGTTCCGGCCGCATCGCGATCTGCGGTCTCACCCCTGCCACTCTTCAACCCTTTGCATCCGCTCTCGCGGCGGTGCGCTGATCTCGCTGGAAGAACCCGCGTCAGCTGCCTACGATCGTTCCACCATTCGGATGGAGCACTTCCCCGCTCATATAGCTGGAGTCCTCGCAAGCTAGGAACAGGAATGAGGGTGCCACCTCGTTGGGCTGGCCCGGCCGCCCCATTGGCGTACTCTCGCCGAAATGAGTGAGCTTCTCTTCCGTTGCTCCACCGCAGGGATTGAGCGGCGTCCAGATCGGTCCGGGGGCGACTGCGTTCACGCGAATGCCCCTCTCGATCAGGTTTTCGCTCAGTGAGCGGGTGAACGCAGTGATCGCGCCCTTGGTGCTCGAATAGTCGAGTAAATCCTTCGCACCCTGATACATCGTAACGGAAGTGCAATTGATGATGGCCGCGCCCGCCTGCAAATGGGGTCGCGCGGCCTGGGTCATGAAGAACATTCCAAAGATATTGGTCTGGAAGGTGCGCCGCAGCTGCTCCTCGGTGATATCCTCAATGTTCTCGTCCGGGTGTTGCTCGCCCGCATTGTTCACCAAGATGTCGAGCCTGCCGAACTTTTCAATGACATCGCCCACTGCCTTCTCGCACATTTTGGCAGAGCCGATGTCCGCTTTGCAAAGCAGCGCCTCCTGGCCCTCCGCCTCGATGATGCGGCGTGTTTCCGCGGCGTCCTCGTCTTCCAGAAGATAGACGATGGCGACATTGCCACCTTCGCGTGCGAACAGGGCGGCGACGGCCCTGCCTATACCGCTGTCCCCGCCGGTGATGAGCGCGACTTTCCCTTTAAGGCGCCCTGAACCGGGATAGCGCGGCTGCCACTTGGGTTTCGGCTCCAGCCTGCTCTCGCTGCCGGGCAGCGCATCCTCATGGATCATTTCATCGAGATCGGCCATTGTCGATTACTCCGCATATAGTCATTTTGCGCGCGCAGGTTTACTTTTGCGCTTGGTGCTCGCGAGCTCCTCGAGCTGCTTCTCGCTCATGGATTGCTCCATGGAGCGAGAGGCTCCCTTGAGTGCAGCCTTCTTTGTGTCGCCGCGCTTTGCAGAGAGCGCAGCTCCGGCCGCCATTTGCTGAGCTTTCGATTTTGCGGGCATTGTTTGCTCCTATCCCTTGTTGCGCTGGTCTTCCGGGTAGTCCTCCGGCTTAACCTGACCGACGACCGGCCGGTCTTCGACATCCTCTTGGGGCTGCCCACCGCCTGTGCGCGTGTCCTTGGTCCGGCCTGGGATCACATCCCCAAGCGGCCCTCGTTTCTCTTTCGCGGGTCGCTTGCTCGCGCGGCCTAGCCGATCATCGCTTGATGTCATCATCGGGTCTCCATTGCGGGGTGCCGGTATTCAATCGTCGGTGAGAGCTAATGTTCCTGGCGTCTCGCCAGTGCCCAACATAGGTTATCAGCAGGCGAGCCAGGATGGTCTATGACGGCGACCTATCCGCAGTGACTGGCAGCAGCGCCAGCCTGCGCAGCGCATCCATGTTCTGAATGCAAAGCCATTTTGAACGCAATTCCATCACCTTGTGGTGGCGCAGGCCTTGCAGAACGCGATTGACATGGACGGACGTAAGGCCGCCAATATCGGCAATGTCCATCTGGGTAAGGGGCATGGCGCACTGATTGCCATAAGTCAGTCCAGCGGCCTTCATGCGATCAAACAGATCACAAAACAGCTCCGCCAGGCGCTCAGTGGCGCTTTTTCGTCCGAGGCTTACGACCCATTCATTCTGCCGCTCGAGCATGGCGACAAGGGCATGCAGCACCGGCAGGCTGGCGCCCCCTTCGTCCACCGGCTCGCTCTGCGCTCTCACGTTCGTGAGCGCCACGATGGATTGACGAGTGGCTTGACCCAGGCCCCATTGCGGTTCGCAATATTCGCCTGGCAGGAACAGCGCAGTGATTTGGCGGCGCCCATCAGTGAGCAGCCGGAACCGGCAAGCCCATCCCTCCACGAGCTTCAGATAGGCATGAGGCGTTTCGCCGGCATGCACGAGATACTGATTAGGACGAAACTGCCTCAGTTCCGCGGTGCTAGGAGGAAGAAAATGCTTCATGACATATGCAGCTTCTGTCTGGAGGCAAATGATCTGCGCTCCGGGCGCAAAGTCGCGCCCGGAGCGGCAGGCTCAATTCAGTCAACTACATCGCAGATCAAATAACCGGGTAACTCAGCCCGTAATAGCCATATACTGTCCGGCCATAATCGTCGGTATATTCCGGGCTGTCGTTGTCGCTGTAACGCGGCGCGTCATCCAGCTGATCCTTTGTGAGGTTGACAACGTAGCCCCCCTGATCGGTGTCGTAGTTCAGCATATCCCAGGGGAGTGGATAACGATCGGTTCCCAAGCCAAATAGGCCGCCGAACTCCAGCACGGCATATTCCGCCTGGCCCGAGATTTTATCGACCATGAAGTTTCGTACGGTGCCTAATCGCTCGCCCTGCCTGTTATAGACGGCGGTCCCCTCGACCTTGTCTGATGCGATCAGGCGATTCGTTTCGTTGGCGTCCAGTGTGTCTGTCATGGAAATATCTCCTGCTTGGAGCTGGCAGACGGTGATCGGCTTGGTCGCCGCGCCTGGTGCTCCCATCAACTAACTGAGCGGCCGGTCGGCGGTTCCTCGCTTCGTCTCAATTCGGGACAGTATGCGGTAGATCGTCCAAGCGCGGGGTCAGAACGGGCACTGGCGTGGCGATTTGTCTTTGACGCTCACCAGCACAGTAGTGGGCCGCTGGAAACCGTTATCACATGTTAAGAAACGGAAATTTGGGGTCCCGGCTGCGTTCCGCCATCGTCCCCGGATCAGTCTCGGGTGAGAACGGCTCCCTTATGAGCACATTACTCAATACATCCCAATTTAGGAGACATCCTGATGACGCATCGTTGGAAATCAATTGCATCTCTCCCGGTGCTGGCGCTCTCCCTTGTGGTGCTGGCGAATTGCAACGGGCGAGACGACGGCGATGATGCCGCAAATAGTGCAATGGGTGCGACTGGCAATGGTATGGAAAATATGGCGGCCGCCGCTGACAATACTCTTCAAAATGCGGGCCAGGCGATGATGGCGACACCCGCGCCGCAGGAATTCGTCGATCGTGCCGCGAAGAGCGATGCATTTGAAATCGCCGCCGCCCGCCTGGCAGCCAGCAATTCGGCGTCGGCGGAGGTGAAAGAGTTTGCCCGCATGATGATTGAGGCGCACACACAGTCGTCTACCAGGCTGAAGGCCGCTGCCGGTTCGGCCCGCCCCCCCATCACACCTAGCGCAGCTCCCACAGAGGAACAGTCAAGCGATTTGGCTGAACTGCGGGGGCTGACCGGTGCCGCATTCGACGAGGAATATATTGATGGGCAGGTTGACGCTCATGAGGACGCCCTCGCGCTCATGCGGAAATATGCGGCCGATGGCGCGGAAGGGTCTTTGAAGACGGCGGCGCGTGACATGGTGCCGATCATTGAGCAACACCTCAATCAGGCGCGGCAGCTCGACAGGAATGGCGGATAAACCCCGGGCAACGGTCTGAAGAATCCCGTATCGCGGTTGCGGACATTTCCCGGCAGTGGGGCGTTGTCGCCGCATCGGCGTATCGGGAGATAGCTCATGAAAAAATACGCTTATGGCTGGATAACGGCGTTCTTTTTTCTCGTGTCGATCGCCGGGCACTGGATTTTCGGCTGGTATGCCTTCGCGGATGAGGCTCGGCAGCATCATCAGACGGCGCAGATATCCTCCTATCTCATGGAAATGGGCCGTGACACATTCGAAAATTGGCAGTCAGAATTCTTGCAACTCTTGTGGCAGGTTCTCGGTCTTGCTTACTTCCTTTACGCAGGCTCGCCCGCCTCTAAGGAGAATGACGATCGGCTCGAAGCCAAGATTGACGAGCTTATCCGCATGACCGCAGGTGACGAAAAGGCGCGAGCGCTTATTGACTCTATTGACACGCGCTATCTGCGGGCTGGGGGGCACGCCAAACCACATGGGCATGGAGATTTGGGCCACGAGTGACGGCCTAGTACCGGGTTTCAGCCTGTGGTCCACGCATTCGCTAACATAAATTAGCGCTCTAGGTCATCGTGCGGAACGCAAGTGCTTCGATCGTGCTCTTATCCTTTTTGGCGAATGGCGCATGGCCTTTTCCGTAGCCAGATGGAGCGAGGATATGATTGATCGAGAGTGGAAAACTGCTGGCGTGGGGCTGGCCGTGGTGCTGACTGCCGGTGCAGCGGTCACGGCACTGGTGATGGCTCGGCGCAAGCGGGACGCGGAACAAGCCGAGCCTGACAGTGCGCCGGGGCGAACAGCAAGGCGCACCTTTGGGCATTATGATGTTACAGGCCGGTCAGTCACCATCGCGCGGCCCAGGCAGGAGCTGTTCGAGTTCTGGCGGGACTTCGAGAATTTGCCAGTCTTCATGGAAAATATCGAGGCGGTGGAACGCAAGGGGGGAAATCGCACGATCTGGCGGATCAAGGCGCCAGGAAATCGGACGGTGGATGTTGAGACCGAGATCGCGCGAGAGGTAGAGGGCGAACTGATTGCTTGGCGCTCGATCCCGGGTTCGGACATCGACACTGAGGGTCGTGTGGAGTTCAGAGACGCGCCCGGAGAACGCGGCACGCGCGTAACCGCCATAGTCGCCTACGATCCACCCGGGGGTGCGATCGGCAAGGCCATTGCCAAGCTTTTTCTCCGCGAACCGTCAATCCAGATGCGACACGACCTCAAGCGGTTCAAGATGCTGATGGAAACGGGCGAGATCGCTACATCCGCCCGCAGGCGCTCTGAAACCCGCGCCGCCAAGCAGGCTGAAAAGTCACACGAACGCGAGAGAGAGGAGGCCTGAGCTATGCGCGCACTCACATGGCATGGCACGCACGATGTGCGAGTTGACACCGTAGACGATCCTGAAATCGTCAATCCGCGCGATGCGATCATTAAGGTTACATCAACGGCTATCTGCGGTTCGGATTTGCACCTCTATGACGGCGTCATCCCCGGCATGATGGCGGGGGACATATTGGGCCACGAGTTCATGGGGGAGGTGGTTGAGACCGGACCCAAGAGTAGCCTCAAAAAGGGCCAGCGCGTTGTCGTGCCTTTCACAATCTCGTGCGGTGCGTGTTTCTTCTGCGAACAGCATCAGTATTCGGCCTGCTCCAACAGCAATCCCGTGGAGAAGCAGGATTTGGCTACGCCAACCTATGGTCATGCAATGGCGGGGCTGTTCGGCTATTCGCACATGACTGGGGGCTATTCCGGCGGACAGGCGGAATATGTTCGCGTTCCGTTTAGCGACATAGGTCCAGTCGTCATTCCCGATGGCATGGACGACGAGGAAGTGCTCTTTCTCTCGGATATCTTGCCTACGGGGTGGATGGCCGCTCAGAATGCCGAAATCCAGCCTGATGACACGGTGGCCGTGTGGGGTTGCGGCCCCGTTGGACTGTTCGCAGTGCAGAGCGCGCTGCATATGGGTGCGGCAAAGGTGATCGCCATTGATCATTGGCCGCACCGATTGGAGCTGGCACGCAGTCTCGGTGCGGAGGTCGTCAACTTCCGGCAGACCAATGTACGGGACGCACTGTTGGAGATGTCGGGCGGGTTGGGCGTAGACGCAGTTATCGACGCGGTTGGTATGGAAGCTCATGGCTTTTCGATCGACAACATCTTCGACAGTGTGAAGCAGAAGGTCGGCATCGGAGCGGACCGTGCCGCGGCGTTGAGGCAGGCCTTGTTAGCCGTTCGGCGCGGCGGGCGCGTCTCGATACCCGGCGTCTATGGTGGGCTGGTAGACAAGTTCCCTCTTGGCGCCATCATGGAAAAGGGCCTCAGCATTCGCACCGGCCAGACCCACGTACAAGCCTACACGGCCGAGTTGCTGGACCTGATCCAGCAGGGCAAGCTCGACACAACCTTCCTGATCAGCCATCGCCTGCCACTGGAGGAGGCTCCGCGCGGCTACCAATGCTTTCACGACAATCAGGACGAGTGGACCAAGGTTATCCTGAAACCGGGAATGCAAATGGCGTCCTGAGTTTCGAGCGGACACGGCGTTCGTGCTTGCGAGACATGATCCGTCGCAAATGGCCGGCCGGCACTATCTCCGGTCGGCCATTCGCTATTTATGGTGGAGGCCGCCGACACGAATTGCCTCCGGTGAGGCGCCCGAGGACATTGTTGTAAACCAGGTTAAGGCGGGGACATAGGCACGGAACATAGGGGAATGCCGAAGGCTTCTCGTCTCATACACACGAGGAGTAGCCTTCATGTTCATGCACAACAAAACATTGCAATATACGGTCCGCGTATCCGAACCAAACCCAGCGCTCGCCTCAATGCTGCTGGAGCAATTTGGCGGTCCGGATGGCGAGCTGGCGGCCGCGATGCGCTATTTCACGCAGGGGCTGGCCGAGGACGATCCAGGGCGCAAGGACTTGCTGCTCGATATCGCGACCGAAGAGCTGAGCCATCTGGAGGTCATCGGCTCCATCGTTGCCATGCTCAACAAGGGAGTGAAGGGCGCGGTGTCTGAAGCATCGCTTGATGAAGCAGAGCTGTTTATGGCGATGAATCAGGGCGGCGACAGCCACACGCAGTCGTTGCTCTATGGCGGTGGCCCCTCGCTCACCAACAGTTCGGGAGTGCCCTGGACGGCGGCCTATATAGACAGCCGGGGCGATCCAACGTGCGATCTGCGGTCCAATATTGCGGCGGAAAGCCGAGCCAAGATCATATACGAGCGCCTCATCAACATTTCGGACGACGCGGGCGTCAAGGACGCGCTCGGCTTTCTGATGACACGTGAAATTGCACATCAAAAGAGCTTTGAAAAAGCCCTCTACTCTATCCAGGACAATTTCCCACCCGGCAAGCTTCCGGGCCTCGCTCCGTACGCGGACATGTATGTGAATGCGTCGCAAGGCGAGGGCGATGCTATCGGCCCATGGAATACGGGCGACCAGTGGCTCAAGGTTGATGATGTCGCTGGAAGTCTTCCGGTAGATCAAGGCGACGGCCTGGCCACCGTGGAGCTGACGCAGACTGACCAGGAGGTCCTGGCCGATATGAATTCGCGCCTTCAATCTGATGTCAGTGCCGATCCACAGACGGGGGCAGATTTAGGTGCGGGGCCGGGAGCGGGTAAGACGACCCGTCACGACTGGGGCGCTGCCAGCGACATGGATGAAGCCAAGACGATTGCAGACAGCGGCGCAATGCCTGTCACTTCCGCAGGAGAGCGGGCCGATTATTGATGGGACCGGTTGCCGCCGGGGCGCTGGCAAGCCTCGCCACCGGGCTGGTCACGGTCGTGGGCGCTTTACCTATCTTGGCCATGGCGCGGCCGACAGAGGCGCAACAGAATATGATGCTGGGATTCGCGGCGGGCGTTATGCTTGCCGCGTCCTTTTTCTCACTGATTATTCCCGGCATCGCTCAGGCGGAGCGCTTGGGGGCGGGACGTGTTGAGGCATCAGCTACAATCATCGCGGCGGTATTACTCGGTGGCGGTCTGCTCGCTTGGGTCAATCAGGCAGTGCCTTCATTCGAGCGGTTCGGACTCGGGCCATCAGGGATCGCCGCCGTCCGCTTCCGGCGCATCTGGCTCTTCATTCTAGCGATCACCCTGCATAATTTCCCCGAAGGGATGGCGGTGGGCGTCAGCTTCGGGGCCCCCGACATGAGTGCCGGGATAACAACAGCGCTAGGAATCGGCTTGCAAAATCTGCCGGAAGGGTTGGCGGTAGCCGCGGCGATGCTGACTCTGGGTTACTCTCGCTTGACGGGAGTAGGTGTCGCGCTGCTCTCCGGTTTGGCAGAGCCGATAGCAGGACTGGCCGGCGCCTGGGCGGTCACATTTTCGGAAGTGGCTCTTCCTTGGGGGCTGGGGTTGGCCGCAGGAGCCATGATTTACACGGTGGCGTCCGAGATTATTCCGGATAACCACACCAGGCTCCATGGCCGACGAGCTACCGCCGGGTTGATGGTCGGCCTAGCCGCGATGATGTTTCTCGACATCACCTTGGGCTGAACATCTCACCATTTATGGGCCAGTAATTCTCTCTTACAAACAAAATGCTTAGGTCCCTTCACGACCTGCTGCGACCGTATCTTTGTAGCCCTTCATAGCAGGCCAGTCGTGTCAGTCTCTGAGAGACTCGAAAGTGCGTATTTCCGGTCGGGGCAGCGATTTCTGATACTGGGCCGTCAGCTCTTCCTTGCGCGCGGCTAGCTCCTTGCCCAAGGCCACCAGATCGAGGTCGCTCTTGCGCGCCTGCGAGAACATGCCCTTGAGGAAAGCTTCTTCCTCGTGGACATGATGCTTGATCATCTCGGAAAGCACCGAAATCTTCGCATCATAATATTCGCCAGACGGCTTGCCCTGCTCGATCTCCGTGATCAGCACCTTGGCGCTGTCATGCTCCACATAGGCCTCGGGCAGCAGATCCTCCTCGACCTTGCCCTTGCAGGCGGGGTAAAAGATTTCCTCCTCGATCTGGGTGTGCACTGTGAGTTCGAGGCAGATCTTTTCCGCGAGCTTGCGCTTTTCTGCTGCGCCTTTCGCGTTTTCATATTCGGAAAAGAGATTTTCGACCTCGCGGTGGTCGGCCTTTAAAAGGGCAATTGCGTCTTGGGTAGCCATGACTGTTCTCCTGCTATGATTGGGAACTGAAGCGTGGGGCGTGCAAGGCTCAGCCGTTTACGGCGATGGCCCGAACAGGCAGTGCCCCTTCCAGTGGGCTGACCACGCTGGCCTGCCTGACTGCGGCTGCAGCAAAGCGCCGCCGATACGTCGCAAGCGCCTGTCCAACGACTTGATCCATATTGTAGTATCGGTAGGTCGCGAGCCTACCCACGAACACCACGTCTGGCCGCGCGAGTGACAGCGCCTCATATTTCTTGAACAGCGCCTGATTTTCAGCCCGCGGGATGGGATAATAGGGGTCGCCCTCCGCGCTGGGATATTCATAGGTGACGCTGGTCTTCGGCGCGTCCTGGCCTGTCAGATGCTTGTATTCGGTGATGCGGGTATAGGGCACATCAAGGCCGGGATAGTTGACGGTCGCCACTTTCTGAAACCAGGGAGCGTCGACCGTCTCGTGCTGGAACTGCAAAGAGCGGTAGGGAAGCTTGCCGTAGCGATAATCGAAAAACTCATCGATCGGGCCGGTGAAGACGAGTTGGTCATGCGGATACGCAGCCTGCGCCTCGCTGTAATCGACGCCGAGCAGGACATCGATATTCGGATGATCGAGCATGTTCTCGAACATCTTGGTATAGCCGTGCTTCGGCATCGCCTGAAAGCTGTCGGTAAAATACCGGTCGTCGATATTGGTACGGGTCGGAACACGCGAGGTGACGGACTTGTCGAGTTCAGAGGGATCCATACCCCACTGCTTGCGGGTATAGCCCTGGAAGAACTTGCGATAAAGATCCTGGCCGACGCTGGCGATCACGACGTCCTCGGACGTGCGGATTTCCTGCACCGGCTCCGCGCGGGAGACGAGATAGGCCGCGGCGTCTTCGTCCGTTTTAAGGTCCAGGCCATAGAGCATATTGAGTGTCGTGCGGTTTATCGGCATCGGCACCTCCATGTCGTCCACCGCCGCGAGCACGCGATGCTCATAGGGGCGCCAATCGGTAAAGCGCGACAAGTAGCGGACAATCTCATCGCTGTTTGTGTGAAAGATGTGCGGACCATATTGATGGATGAGGATGCCTGCCTCATCCAGCCGGTCATAGGCATTGCCACCGATGTGCGGCCTCTTGTCGACCACCAGCACACGCTTGCCGGCATCATTGGCGAGCCGCTCGGCCATGACCGAACCCGCGAAGCCCGCTCCAACGATCATCACGTCATAGGTTTTGGGCCGTTCCCCTGACCACATCACAGGCGACAGGATCGGGTGCACATGGGCGGGGTGGCCCAAAATAGCCTCAATCTGCTCCAGCATCTGGTCAACCGTGCGGTCCCAGCTCAGTTCGGAAAGAACGCGGTCGACTTCCACCAGCCATTCGGAAGCGGGTGCGGCGGAAAGCTGTAGCGCCGCATCGCAGGCGGCAACGAATGTCTTGGCCGTGTCAGCGATAGCTACCGCCTCCAACCCCCCATAATGACGGATAACGTCGGTAATCGGCGTTGAGACGACCGGGCAGCCCGCCGCGAGATATTCCGGGGTTTTGGTAGGGCTGATAAAGCGCGTCGCCTCGTTGATGGCAAACGGCATGAGGGCGACATCCCAGCCTCGCAGATAATCCGGCAACTCGGCGTAACTTTTGCCTCCAAGATAATTGAGATTGGAGCGCTGGGGCAGATCTTCCTCGCGGATTTTCACAACCGGGCCGACGATGACAAGTGACCAGTGCGGGCGCGCGTCTGCTACTGCTGCCAGCAGCTCGAGATCCATGCGCTCGTCCACTACGCCATAAAAGCCGAGACGGGGATGTGGTAGCGCTGCCTGATCGGCTGGTTCGATGCCCGACTCCCGCGCTTGGGCGAAATGGCCGACGTCTACGCTCGAAGGGAAAGGGTGAATGTTGGCGTGCCGGTCCTTCTTCGCCTCATAAAGGCTGTAGCCGCCGGTGAAGACAAGGTCTGCCTTTTGGAGCAGCTCCTGCTCCAGTGGGATGAGAGCGGCTGGCGCGTTCTTGAAATTGGCCAGTTCGTCCATGCAATCATAGATGATGCAATCGGCGACAAGATGCTCCGAAAACGGCAGCATCATCGGCGTGTAATACCAGCAGACAAGCGGATTGTCGGCGCGGCCCGCCATGTATACATCCAGCTGAGCCTCGAGGATTTCCTGTTCCCGCTCGGCAGTCAGGCCGCCAGGAAGGTGTGGGGTCGCGACCGTCACTCCTGTGGTCGGGCACTTGTGGAGCTCCAGACGGGCTTCGCTCAGGCCGTCAGGATAAACCGATTCTTCCCAGAATGTGACCGCATGCTGCTCAGCGAAACGGCTCATCAGATGTTGCGGACGCTGGAAAACGAAATTCCATCGCAAATGGCTAAAGCAAATCAGGTCAAAAGAGCCGACGGCATGGCTATTCTTGCGGGCGCGCGCAGTCGCTGCCCAGAAAATGGGGAGATCATTCATGGATGGGAACCTCTTGGGTGGTGCTAGGGTAACCTCCCACACTGCCCCGCGGTTCCGCGGTCCGGCGCAAAGGCACCATATTTCAGCGTTTAATCGCTAACAGGCCGAGCACCCATGCTAATACCTCGGTAGATGCAACTATCCGCCCCGCTTCTGGTTATGTGCATTGGGTGGCGCTGCCCGGAAGGGATGCGATGCATACATTGGAATTATGGGGCGGCCCGGAATGCACGGTCAATCGGGTGGGAGATCGGTATCGTGACCAGATTGTCGCGAGCGGCCACCACGAACGAGCCTCTGATATCAGTCTTATGGCCGATCTGGGCATCGCGGCGGTGCGATATCCCCTGCTGTGGGAACGGATAGCACCCGACAAGCCGGACGAAAGCGACTGGAGCTGGACCGATGGTCAGCTTGACTTGCTTCGGTCACGCGACATTCGCGTCATTGCGGGGCTGATCCATCACGGTAGTGGGCCGGTCTACACGGACATATTGTCAGATGATTTCGCGACGGGGCTCGCTCGGCATGCGCGGAATGCGGCGGAGCGATATCCGTGGATCGAAGATTGGACACCCGTTAATGAACCCGTGACGACCGCGCGTTTTTGCGCTCTTTATGGGCTTTGGTATCCCCATGCGCGCGACGAGGGTTTGTTCTGGCGCGCGCTTCTGAACCAGATTGACGGCGTGCGCCTAGCAATGGAGGAAGTGCGTCGTGTCAATCCGGCGGCACGGCTGGTGCAGACGGATGACCTCGGCCGAACTTATGCCACAGCCGCCTTGCGTGAACAGGCCGCCTTCGACAATTCACGTCGGTGGATGGGGTGGGACTTGCTGTGCGGCATGGTCGTTCCCGGTCATGCGCTCTGGCGGCGACTGTGCAGCTTCGGGTTCGAGATGCGTCTGCGTGCGATTGCGGAAGCTCCCTGCCCTCCCGACGTTATTGGCATCAATCATTATCTCACCAGCGACCGTTTTCTCGATCACCGTTTGCAACGTTATCCGGCGCACAAGCATGGCGGGAACGGCCGTCAGCGCTTCGCCGACACGGAAGCGGTGCGGGTGCTGGACCCGCCGCCACCGGGCCTGCGTGGCGTTACCCGCGAGGCTTGGGACCGCTATCAGCTCCCGCTGGCGATAACGGAGGTGCACAATGGCTGCACGCGAGAGGATCAATTGCGCTGGACGGCGGAGGCCTGGGGCACGGCCCAAGATCTCCGACACGAGGGGGTGGAGATCCGCGCGGTGACGAGCTGGTCGCTGTTCGGTAGCCATGGCTGGAACACGCTGCTAACCGCTGAGGGGCGCTACGAGGCGGGATCGTTCGATGTCAGCGGTCCTACGCCCCGTCCCACTGCTGTAGCCGGATTGCTGCGAGGGTTGGGCGATGGCCCCGTTGTCGGCCATCCCGCGCTCGAAGGCGCAGGCTGGTGGCGCAGGCCAATGCGCCTGCTGCATATGCCCGCACCCCGCCCTGCTCCGATACGCGAGCATCTTAGCGCGCCAAACTGGACTGCCACGAAACGCCGGCCAGTCATGATCCTCGGAGCGACAGGCACGCTCGGTCGTGCGATCGCTGGCGCCTGTCGCCATCGCGACATCGCCCATGTGCTGACGGCGCGCGATCAGCTGGATCTGGACAGCGCCGATGGCATCGTCGCCGCGCTTGACGCCCATCAACCATGGTGCGTTGTCAATGCAGCAGGCTGGGTGCGCGTAGACGATGCCGAGGCGCATGCCGATGCCTGCTATGCCGCCAACGCTGCGGGTGCGCTGCGGCTGGCCGAAGCCTGCGCGGTACGGGGCATTCCCACGGTGAACTTCTCCAGCGATCTTGTGTTCGACGGGCAGGCGGAACGCCCCTATCTGGAGAGCGACACCGCAATCCCGCTGAATGTCTATGGCCGCTCCAAGCGCGAGGCAGAGGAGGCGATTCTCGCTCTTTCAGGCAGCCACCTCATTATCCGCACCGCCGCTTTCTTTTCGGCGCTCGACCCGCATAACTTTGCGGTTCATGCGCTTCAGGCGCTGGCACTGGGTAACAGCTTCAGCGCCGCCGACGACCATGTCGTCTCGCCCACATTTGTGCCCGAGCTGGCCGATGCCGTGCTCGACCTAGCCATAGATGGCGCGGACGGCCTCTGGCACCTGACCAACGGCGAACCTGTGAGCTGGGTGGCGTTCGGGCGGCGATTGGCGGATGCCTGCGGCGTCCGCAGCGAGCGGATCGTGTCGGTCCCCGGCGCGTCGCTGGACTGGGTGGCACCCCGACCTCCGTATGTGCCGCTGACGAGCGAGAAAGGGCGGCTGATGGGGTCGCTCGACGATGCCATCGGGCATTTTGCTCATCTGCTGCGCGAAGCGCGGCCGGATCTCGTCTGAAACTCGTCCGCGTCCCCAGCTTGTCGCTAATCCATAAATAAGGAATTTCAGCTATTTATGCGGTGAGCCGTGCTCATTCACCGCAAATACAATATTGCGTGGATAGAATGTGATCCGGTAAAACGACAACGGGTTAGGTTGGGGATTTATAATGAGGATAGTGAAAGATTTTGTAGACATTGCCGATTACACTTCGCTTGATGCGCTGATCGCCACATTGGTGTCGCTGCGTGATACGCTTGGCGAGGATGCGGAAGCGGAGCTGCGCCTGCGGGGAGACGATGTGTTCGGGCGCACGCTGAGCGTCTCGTACATGCGACCGCTGACGGACGAGGAAGCTGCCTGCGAAGGCCGCTATGTTCATCTGAGCCAACCCTCTGCCGGACGGCTCGATCTCGCCGCCTGAAGGCTGATAGTTACCACTCCGCGAAGCTGCCGTCGCGATAGCGCCAGACGGGGTTGCGCCAGCGGTGAGGGTCGCGATGCGCCTCGCGCACCGCTGCGTCGTCGATGCCGACCCCGAGGCCATGGCCCTGGGGGATCGGAAGGAAGCCGTCCGCCGGGGTCAGAACCTCCGGGTTGGTGACGAAGCTGGTGAGGTCGTGCCCGACATTGTAATGTATGCCGAGCGACATTTCCTGCAACACGACGTTAGGCGCGGTCGCGGCGAGTTGCAGGCAAGAAGCCAAGGCTAGCGGGCCGAGCGGGCAGTGGGGAGCCACCGCCACATCGAACGTTTCGGCCATCGCCGCGATCCTGCGGCATTCGCTGATGCCGCCTGCGTGGGAAAGATCGGGCTGAATGATATCGACCGCGCCTGAGCTCAGGAACGGCTTGAAATCCCAGCGAGAATACAGCCTCTCACCCAGCGCGATGGGTGTGCTGACAAGGCGGCTGATCTGCGCGATGCCCTCGGGGTTTTCGGACAGCAGCGGTTCCTCGATGAAGAGCAGGCCCAGCGGCTCCAACAGCTTCGCCAGCTGTTTTGCCATCGGCTTGTGGACCCGGCCGTGGAAATCAAGGCCCACTTCCATTCCCTCAGCCTGCGCCGCCTGCACGCGCTTCGCGACGTCATCAAGCAGCTTGGGCGTGCCTAGGAAGTCCAGTTCGGCGGTGGCGTTCATCTTGACCGCGGCAAAGCCCTGTGCGCGCCGGGCGGCGGCCGCCGCGCTGATCTCGTCCGGCCTATCGCCGCCGATCCACGCATAGGCGCGCACCCTGTCTCGCACCTTGCCGCCGAGCATCTGCCAGACGGGCAAGCCGAGCGCCTTGCCCTTCAGATCCCACAAGGCCTGATCGAGGCCGGACAGCGCGCTCATCAGCACCGGCCCACCGCGATAGAAGCCACCGCGATAGCAAATTTGCCATATGTCCTCGATGGCGAATGCGTCATGGCCGATGAAGCGATCGCGGATCGCCTCGAACGCGCCCGCCACCGCCTCGGCATGGCCTTCGAGGCTCGCCTCGCCCCAGCCGACCGCGCCGTCACCGGCCTCGACGCGGACGAACAGCCAGCGGGGCGGGACCATGAAGGTTTCGATCCGCTGGATCTTCATCGGCCGATCTCTTCCGCCTGATTGGCTTGCGCGGGTTCCCGGGCGAGGCGGGCGCCTGCCGTCTTCTCCTGATCTGTTGCTGTTTGGCCTCCCGATCGTGACGGCGGCACCAAAGGCACGACCAGACATACGCTCTGCGCCGGCAGCACATCGCGCCAGTCCTTAATGAGTTGCTTGTATGCCTTTCCCACCGCGCGGATATTGCGATCAAGGTCGTAAAGGCCGAGCGGGTTCACATTGCCGTTTTGCTCGCGCAGGGCCGTGTCCCAATCCACCTGATCGGTCAGCGAGTACCAGGTGAAGCCCACCGTGGGGATGCCGATGTTGCGCAGGCGGAGCACATTCGCCCACTCTTTCCACAGCCAGTTTACGGCCTCATCGCCGTTCGGACCTTCGCGGAAGTTCGTTTCCGTGTGCATGACCGGAAGGCCATAGCGCCCATAATATTGGCGGGTGATCTCGCTATAGCCGAACACTTCGCCCGAGGCCCAAGTGCGCCCGTCCTCATGCACCCGGTGTTCGTTGGTGCAGTAATAGTCGTTACCCAAAATGCAGTGCTGTTTCAGCCGGTTACCGAGGAAGAAATGATATTCCTCCTTGGTCATGCCGTTATCCATCAGATATTCGTACATCTCGCTGTCGACCCGGCGGCCATAGTTGAGATCGAGGCTGAGGAAACGCTTGGAGTTCATGACCTCCGCCGGGCCAATCGCGGCGGGGCTGTCGGCGTGAAAATATTCGGAAGACTCGCTCTGGATGAAGATGGCGTCGGGCCGTCGCTTCAATATCTCCTGCATGGCGAGCACGTTCGCCTTCACAATATGCTTCAAGGCGGTGACGAACGCGGTGTCGGTGGTCATTTGCTCGTTCCACCAACCATATTGCGCCGAGAACACGGCGCAGATGAACATCTCGTTGACGGGGGTGTAGAGCTGGATCCAGTGGTAGCGCTCGGCAAAATCGGCGGCGTAGCGGGCGAACAGCAGCGGGAAATCGGGGTTCTGAAAATTGCCGATCCAGTCCGGCACGCCAAAGTGACACAGATCGACGATGGGGGTGATGTCGCGCTGCCGCAGGTCGTTCAGCGCGAGGTCGGCAAATTCCCAGTCATAGCGGCCGGGGCCGAGGAATGTCTTGTGCAGCGGCGGGCCGAAACGCAGATAGCGAATGCCCGTTTCTTCGACGAGGTCGAAGTCCTGCCGCCAGTGCGTGTAATGGCCGCAGGCCTCCATCTGATCCACCCGGGTGCGGCCGCCGTTGATCGTTGGGATGCTGTTTTCGATTCCCGTGGCGAACATGAAATTGGCCAAATTCTGTCTCCCTGGCGGACGCGCGTCAGCCCGCGAAAAGATGATCGGGCAGCCCTTCGCAGCCCGGCCGAACGACGAACAGGTCGCCCGCATGCGGCTGGGTGGCGAGCCCCTCGTCCGAAAGGCCGATGCGGGCCGAGGTGATGAACAAATGGTCCAGCTCCGGCCCTCCAAATGCGCAGCTTGTCGGCCGCTGGACAGGCAGTGCGATACGCGCGAGCGGAGTGCCATCGGGTGCAAAGCGGCGCACGCACCAACCGTCCCAGAAGGCGACCCAGAGACAGTCCTCCGCGTCCACGGTCATCCCGTCAGGAGATCCGTCCTCCTCGCTAAAAGCGAGAAACTCTTGTCGCTTGCCGGGCAAAATGCCCTCCTCCAGCACGAAACGATAGATCCGCCTTTTGGCGGAATCCGTGTGATAGAGCAGTTGGCCATCGCGGCTGAACGCCGGGCCGTTGGGAACGCGATATCCCTCGTCGAACAGCCAACATTTGAGGTTGCGGTCAAAGCGGTACAGCGAGCCGCATTCTTCCGTTTCGGCGTCGTCCATCGAGCCGGCCCAGAAATTGCCTTGGCGGTCGGTCTTGCCATCGTTGAAGCGATTGCCTGGAAGATGAGGCTCGGGCTCGTGTAGCAGCCGGAAATACTGCTGGTCGAAATCCAGTTCGGCGAATCCCCGCTCCGTCGCCGCGATGAACCCTCCGCTTTCCTTGGGTGCGAGCGCGCTGATCCTGTGAGGCGGCTGCCAGCTTTCGCAGGCGCCCTCGGGCCACCTCATGCGCCAGATCATCGGTGCCTCGATGTCGACCCAGTAAAGGCTGCTCTCGCTTGCCACCCAGACCGGCCCTTCGCCCAGCAATGCGTTACAGGCGGCGATCGGTGTCGCCTCGGTCTGGTCTATTGGGGGCTGCATCCGGTGTTGAACGCGCTCGCGTAAACATAGTTTCGACGCGGTGGTGACGAAACGCGCCCTCGTGCGTTTGAGTAGCATGAGGAACGGGAGCAGGGCATGTCTCAAACCGGCATGATTGCGGTCGACTGGGGCACCACCAATCGGCGCATCTACAATCTTGCGCCAGACGGCATATGCGAGGGTGGGCGCAGCGACAGCATGGGTGTGCTGTCCGTTCCCCCGGGCGGGTTCGAGGCGGAAATTGCGGCCATGCGCGCGGAATTCGGGGCTGGCCCGATGCTGCTTGCGGGGATGGTCGGGTCGGATCGCGGTTGGCGCGAGGTGCCCTATGTGCCCTGTCCGGTGGGCCTGCCGGCTCTCAGGAAGGCGCTGTTTTGGGTGAACGGTGGCGATATCGCGATCGCGCCGGGTGTCTCCTTCATAGAGGAGGGCAGGGGCGATGTCATGCGCGGCGAGGAGGTGCAGATATTGGGCGCGGTGGCGGCGGGGCTGTGTGCCCCCGATGCGCTTGTCTGTCACCCCGGCACGCACGCCAAATGGGTACGGCTGAAAAGCGGCGCGATGACCGGCTTTCGCACCGTGATGACCGGCGAGCTGTTTGCGCTTTTGCGAGGCGGAGGGATCCTCGCGCCCCAGCTGCAGGGTGAAGCGAAGCCGGACGCGGACTTTGCCCGGGGGGTGGAGGCGGCGTTGCGCAACACAGCGCTCTCCGCCGATCTCTTTTCGGCGCGGGCGGGGGCGCTGCTCGGCCTGCGGGCGCGCGATGCGGCTTCCTATGTCTCGGGGCTGTTGATCGGCGCGGACATAGGCATTGGCCTCGCATTCGGGCGAGGAAGGGACGATGTCGTGCTGATCGGCGAAGAAGCCCTGACGACCCTGTATGCCGCCGCGCTCGACATTGCCGGGCGACGGACGGAAACCATAGATGGCGAGGTCGCGTTTCGCGCCGGTGCGCGGGCGCTGTTGGAGGAACGATGATGAGTGCCGCCGAAGATTTTACCGCGCGTCTGGCGGAGTGCCCACTGGTCGCGATCATTCGCGGTGTGACGCCGGGTGGAGTTGTGGCGATCGGCGAGGCGCTGTATGAGGTTGGCTTCCGCATTATCGAGGTACCCCTGAATTCGCCTGACCCGCTCGCCAGTATCGAGCGGCTGGCGACGCGTCTGGGGCACGATGCTGTGATCGGCGCAGGCACGGTGCTGCACACAGTACAGGTAAGTGATGTTGCCGATGCAGGCGGCAGGCTGATCGTTTCGCCCTCGACTGACCCGGTTGTGGTCCGCATGGCGGTGGAGGCAGGACTGGTCGCCTGTCCCGGCTATTTCACGCCGACCGAGGCGTTCTCCGCTTTGGCTGCGGGCGCGCAGGCGCTAAAGCTGTTTCCAGCGGAAGGGGCCAGCCCTGCCGTGGTCAAGGCCCAGCGCGCTGTCCTGCCGCGTGAAACCCCGCTGCTCGTGGTGGGTGGTGTGACGCCCGAGAGCATGGAGCCATGGCTGGCGGCGGGCGCAGACGGGTTCGGTTTGGGGTCGGCGCTCTATAAGCCGGGTATGAGCGCTGCCGAGGTAGGCGTCCGGGCTGGCGCCTTCATCGAGAGCCTTCGCCGGATCAAGCAGGGCGCGCCAGCATGAGCGCGGTGCGGATAGGCATCATCGGGCTGGGCAAGATCGCGGTAGACCAGCATATCCCGGCAATCGCCGCCAATCCGGCGTTTGAATTCGTCGCGGGTACGACGTCGCATTCGCTCGCGCTCAATGTGCCTCTCTTCACCGACTTTCAGGAGATGCTGCGCGCCGTCCGCTGCGACGCGGTGGCGATCGCGACGCCGCCCGGCCCACGTTTTGGGATCGGCCGTGCCTGCCTCGATGCCGGGCTGGATGTGCTGCTGGAAAAGCCGCCATGCTCGACGCTCGGCGAAGCGCAAGACCTCGCCCTTCATGCGGAGCGGACGGGGCGGGTCGTCTTTTGCGCGTGGCACAGTCGCTTCAACGATGCCGTGCGGCAGGCCGCCGCGATCACCCGGTCCGAAGGCGTGGCGGCGATGGACATCGAATGGCTGGAAGACGTCGAGAAGTGGCACCCCGGCCAGCTCTGGGTCTGGCAACCGGGCGGTTTCGGGGTGTTCGATGCAGGGATGAACGCATTGTCGATCGCGAGCATGCTGTGCCCGGAAACGCTGATAGTCGAGCGCGCTCGGCTCACCATGCAGGAGGCGGGCCAGCAGCCAGCGGCGGCGGAGGTTGCGCTGCGCACGGCTGGCGCAGCAGGGCCGTTTCGTGCGCGGTTCGACTGGCGACACAAGGGCCAGGAACAATGGACCATTCGCATCGAGACGCAAACGGGCAAGCACGTCGTGCTGACACGCGGTGGCGCGGCACTAAGCGTGGATGGCGAGCCGACGCCTGCGCAGTCCGATGAATATGGCGCGGTCTATGCCGAGTTCGCCCGCCTGATCGCTGCGCGTGAAAGCAGTCTGGACGCGGACCCACTCCGGCTGGTGGCGGACATAATGCTGGGGGCCGAGCGGGTCTGAGGACTGTTCAAAGCCGCGAGAGCAGCCGTTCCGCCTGTATCAGGTGAGGTCTGTCGATCATTTTGCCATCAAGCATCAGCGCGCCAGCCAGTGGCTGCGCCTTGAATGCTGCGATCACTGCTCGCGCATGATCTATCTCCGCTTCAGACGGCGTGAAACCCGCGTTAATCGTCTCCACTTGGGCGGGATGGATGGCGAGCATGCCGGTGAAGCCATCGCGCCGTGCCCGCGCGACATAGGCCGCCAGACCCTCGGCATCGGCGATATGAGGAAACACTGTGTCGAGCGCTGCTACGTTGGCAGCATGCGCGGCAAAAAGCGTGAGGCTGCGCGCGATCTCGTAAGGCGGGGTATAGCGGCCGTTCTCCTCGCGCGCGCTGCTTGCGCCGATAGCGGCAGGCAGGTCTTCAGCGCCCCAGCTCAGGCCGACGAGATGCTCTGCCACCTCAGCATAGCTGCCGAGCTGGAAAATAGCGGCGGGGGTCTCGGTTGCGATGGGGAGCACTGGACAGCGGCGGGTGCCCATAAGGTCGAGCAGCGTGCGGACGCTCGCCGCGCCTTCGGCCTTGGGCAGCACGATCATGTCAGGCGCGCCGGGGAGCGCGGCGGCAAGGTCATGTTCGGTGAGGCCGCTGCCGAGCGGATTGATGCGCACTGCGATCGGCACTGTCCGTGTTCCAGACAGATACTCTGCCACCGCGGCCCGCGCCTTGTCCTTGGCGGGTAGCGTCACCGAATCCTCGAGATCGAGGATGATCGCGTCTGCCCCGCTGGCTGCCGCCTTGGCGAACCGTTCCGGCCGGTCGCCGGGCACGAACAGGATCGAGCGCAGTTTCATGGTTTGGACTTCAAAAGCGCGCTGCGCAGGCACTCGCACACCACCTCATCGCGCTGGTTGATCATCTGATGCTTCCATGTGACGATGCCCTGGCCGGGGCGGGACCTGGAAGGCCGCAGGCCTACCACTTCGCTCGTGGCGCGCAGCGTGTCTCCGATGAATACCGGCCTGGGCATGACGAGCTTGTCATAGCCCAGATTTGCAACCAGCGTGCCGAGCGTGGTGTCGCCCACGGTAAGCCCCACCATCAGCGCAAAGGTAAAGGTGCCGTTGACGAGGATTTGGCCGAACTCGCTCGCTTTGGCTGCTTCCGCGTCTATGTGCAGGGGCTGCGGATTGTGCGTCATCGTCGAAAAGAGCAGGTTGTCCGTCTCGGTCACGGTGCGGCGGATTTCGTGGGCTATGCTATCTCCCACTTGCCATTCGTCATAATAGCGTCCGGCCATCAGCCTTCCTCTTCCCCCTCGACGCGCGCGAGCAACGCATCGACCTGAACTTGCGCCCCGGCTTGTGCCACAAGCTCTCGCACCACGCCATCGAAAGGCGCGGTGAGGCTATGCTCCATTTTCATTGCCTCCAGCGTGAGCAACTTCTGCCCGGCGCTGACCCGTTGACCCTGAGTAACATCGACTGAAATGATCCGGCCCGGCATGGGCGAAAGGATGAGCCCGTCTGACCCCGCGGCGCCATGGCCGCCCTCCGCGCGCCAGGGACGTAGCTGCCAGCACTGTCCGCCTTCGGTGATGAGGGTTTGTGCTTGCGGACCTTCCCGGCCTCCGCTGCCCGTCAGATCGACGGTCACCTCCTCGTCCTCCAGCAGGAAGCGCGCCGTGCGAACCGCCGAGGCGTTGAGCCTGAAACCGGCGAGGCTGTCATGCGGCAGCAAGCGCGCGGCTGCTGTCTGTAAAGCCTGCTGGGAAGGCGCTGCGGGAGGTAACAATGCCTCGCCTTCTCGCGCGATCAGGCCAGTATCGAGCCGTGCGGCGGCAAAATCCGGGTGACGCAGCGCCTTGGCGAGGAAGCCCGCATTTGTCTTGAGCGGCCACACGACCGCTTGCTCGATCGCGTCGGCTAATGGCTCACGCGCGGCGTCGCGGCTGTCGCCGTGGGCGATAAGCTTGGCGATCATCGGATCATAATGCGGGCTGATCTCACCGCCTTGCTCAACGCCAGTATCGACGCGGCACGCGGTTCCGAGATCGAATGCTTCCAGCCGTCCGATGGAGGGCAGGAAGCCGCGTGCGGGATCCTCCGCATAAAGCCGCGCTTCCATCGCCCAGCCGTTGATACCGAGCTGTTCCTGCTGCAGCGGCAGCGGCTCTCCGCTTGCGACGCGCAACTGCCACTCGACGAGGTCGACGCCAGTGATAGCCTCCGTAACCGGATGCTCGACCTGAAGCCTGGTGTTCATCTCCATGAACCATATGCGATCAGCCGAGAGCGGACCCGAGCCGTCCGCGATAAACTCGATCGTGCCTGCGCCGACATAGCGCACGGCTTCCGCCGCGCGCACCGCCGCGCCGCACAGAGCCTCGCGCGTCGCATCATCCATGCCCGGCGCGGGCGCTTCCTCAATCACTTTCTGATGGCGGCGCTGGAGCGAGCAGTCTCGCTCGAAAAGGTGGACGACATTACCCTGGCTATCGCCAAAGATCTGCACTTCGATATGGCGCGGATTGTCGATCCATTTTTCCAGCAGCACATGCGCATTGCCGAAGCTCGCCTGCGCTTCCCGCTGGCAGGATGCCAGCGCGTCAGTGAAGTCGCGCGGGTCGTCGACCTTGCGCATGCCCTTGCCGCCGCCGCCCGCCACCGCCTTGATGAGGACCGGATAGCCGATCGCTTGCGCCTCCGCAGCCAGCCGTTCCGCCGACTGGTCATCGCCCATATAGCCGGGCGTCACAGGTACGCCTGCGGCCTGCATCAATGCCTTGGCCGCGTCCTTCAACCCCATGGCTGTTATGCTGCCCGGGTTGGGGCCCACCCAGACCAGGCCCGCGTCTATCACGCTTTGCGCGAATTCGGCGTTTTCCGACAGGAAGCCGTAGCCGGGGTGGATCGCTTGCGCGCCAGCCTGTTTGGCGGCGGCGATGATCCTCTCTCCAACGAGGTAGCTCTCCCGCACCGGAGCGGGGCCGATAGGCACGGCCGTATCCGCCATCCGCACATGCAGCGCTTCGGCATCGGCTTCGGAATAAGCCGCAACAGTGCGGATGCCCATTTTGCGCGCGGTGCGGATGATACGGCATGCGATTTCGCCGCGATTGGCGATGAGGAGGGACTGGATCATCTGCACCTCACATCCTGAACACGCCGAATTCGACACGCTCGGGTATTGGCGCGTTGAGGCAGGCGGCGAACGCCAGTCCCAGCACATCGCGCGTCTGGGCAGGGTCGATCACGCCGTCATCCCACAGCCGGGCGGTGGCGTAATAGGGGTTGCCCTCTGTTTCGAACCGCTCGCGGATCGGGGCCTTGAAGGCTTCCGCTTCATCCGCAGTCCATTGCGCCGCGTCGCTATGCACCGTGGCCAATACGCTGGCCGCTTGCTCTCCGCCCATCACGCTGATGCGGCTGTTTGGCCAAGCAAACAGAAAGCGCGGTCCATAGGCGCGGCCGCACATGCCGTAATTGCCTGCGCCAAAGCTGCCGCCGATCAACACCGTAACCTTGGGCACCTGCGCCGTCGCCACCGCCGTCACCAGCTTAGCGCCGTTCTTGGTGATTCCCTCGGCCTCATATTTGCCGCCGACCATGAAGCCCGAGATGTTTTGCAGGAACAGCAAGGGCACGCGCCGCTGGCAGGCGAGTTCGATGAAATGGGCGCCCTTCACCGCGCTTTCGGAAAACAGCACCCCGTTATTGGCAAGGATCGCGACCGGCATGCCGTGAATGCGCGCAAAGCCGCATACGAGGGTAGTGCCATAGAGCGCCTTGAACTCATGAAACACTGAGCCATCCACGATCCGCGCAATTACCTCGCGCACGTCGTAAGGCGCGCGGACATCTTCGGGGATTATGCCGTAAAGCTCGGCAGGGCCATATTTGGGGGGCGGCGCGTCCGTGCGCGCCAGCGACTGGCTGGGCAGGGTGGCCACAATATCCCGAACGATAGAAAGCGCGTGCGCGTCGTTGTCCGCAACATGATCCACCACGCCGGACTTGCGACCATGCAGGTCACCGCCGCCCAGATCCTCGGCCGTAATCTCCTCGCCCGTTGCTGCCTTCACCAGCGGCGGACCAGCGAGGAAGATAGTGCCCTGATTGCGCACGATCACGCTCTCGTCCGACATCGCGGGCACATAGGCTCCGCCTGCGGTGCAGCTGCCCATCACGCATGCGATCTGGGCTATACCCTGCGCCGACATTTGCGCCTGATTGAAGAAGATGCGGCCGAAATGCTCTTTGTCCGGAAAGACCTCCGCCTGATTGGGCAGGTTCGCGCCGCCGCTATCCACCAGATAGATGCAGGGCAGACGGTTTTCCCGCGCGATCTCCTGCGCGCGCAGATGCTTTTTGACGGTGAGAGGATAATAGGTGCCACCTTTCACGGTGGCGTCGTTGCAGGCGATCATGACCTGCCGCCCGGAAACGCGGCCGATTCCGGCGATGATCCCCGCGCCGGGAATCTCATCGCCATAGAGGCCGTTAGCAGCGAGCTGGCCGATTTCGAGAAAGGGCGAGCCGGGATCGAGTAGCCGCTCCACTCGTTCCCGCGGCAAGAGCTTGCCCCGCGCTACATGCTTCTCGCGCGCCTTCTCGCCCCCACCCTGCGCCGCCTTTGCTACGCGCGTGCGGAGCTCGTTAGCCAAAGCGTGGTTGTGCGCGAACCGTGCCTGACTATCTGGGCTTTGCGCCTGATAGCTGGATGCGAGGACCGGACCCGTCATGGAGCAGTCTTCCGGATGAGGTAGCGATAAACCCCGATGCAGTTGATTATAAGCAACCCGACATTCTGCCAGCCGATGCCCTCACTGTCCTCCTGGAACAAGCCCCAGAGAATAAGGGCGAGCGAGCCGGTGACGAACAGTACGAAGGCCCAGCCAGTAATACGTCGGCCAAGGTCGAGCGATACCACCAGCGCCGCAATCAGCGCCGCGCCCGCGCCAAAATATTGCAGGGCTGTGAGCAGGGTGTCGTTCATGCGCCGATCAATTCACGCCCGATCAGCATGCGGCGGATCTCGTTGGTGCCTGCGCCGATGTCGAGCAGCTTGGCGTCGCGCAGGAAGCGCTCGACCGGCCAGTCTTTGGTGTAGCCCGCACCACCCAGTGCCTGCACCGCCTCCAGCGCCACCTTCACTGCATTCTCGCTGGCCAGCAGGATCGCGCCCGCCGCATCAAATCGGGTTGTCTGCCCCCGGTCGCATGCTTGGGCGACCGCATAGACATAAGCGCGAGCACTATTGAGAGCCACGTACATATCCGCCACCTTAGCCTGCATCAGCTGAAACGCGCCGATCGGCTGGCCGAACTGCTTGCGCTCACGAATATACGGCAGCACGACATCCAGGCACGCCTGCATGATGCCCACTTGGATGCCCGACAGCACTGCCCGCTCGTAATCAAGACCTGACATCAAAACCGCGACGCCGCCGTTCAGCGGACCCATCATATTCTCTTCAGGCACTTCGCAATTGTCGAACACCAGCTCGGCGGTGGGCGAGCCACGCATGCCCATTTTGTCGATGTGCTGGCCGATTGAGAAACCCGCGAACTCTTTTTCTATGATGAATGCGGTGATACCGCGCGGACCTTCGCCCGTCTTGGCATATACGATCAGCGTGTCGGCGTATGCGGCGTTGGTGATCCAGAATTTTGTGCCGTTGAGGACGTAGCGATCACCCTTCTTTTCAGCCTTGAGCTTCATTGAGATGACATCGGACCCGGCGCCCGCCTCTGACATGGCGAGCGAGCCGACATGCTCACCCGAAATCAGTTTGGGCAAATAGCGGGCCTTCTGCTCCGCAGTGCCCCAGCGGCGCAACTGATTGACGCAGAGGTTGGAGTGCGCGCCGTAGGAGAGGCCTATCGAGGCGGATGCGCGGGCCACTTCCTCTTGCGCAACGACATGCTCGAGATAGCCGAGGCCTAGGCCGCCATCTGTCTCCTCGACGGTAATGCCGTGCAGGCCCAAGGCCCCCATCGCGGGCCACAATTCCTGCCGAGGGAACCAGTCTTCCGCGTCTATTTTTGCGGCGAGCGGTGCGATCTTTTCGGTAGCAAAACGGCGAGTGCTGTCTCGCATGGCATCGGCCATCTCACCCAGTGCGAAATCGAAATCGGCCATGGTCATTCATCCTCTCCGGTCAGCAACGATACCACCGCTAAAGGAAAAGAAAAATTGAAAGAATTGAGACTATATCATAGATAATATCTATGATGGAACGCTACCTGCTGCGCTATTTCCTCGCTGTTATCGACGAGGGCAATTTTTCGCGCGCGGCCGACCGATGCAGGGTATCGCAACCGACGCTGTCTGTGGGGATCGCCAAGTTGGAGGAGGGGCTGGGTCATCCGCTGTTCCTGCGCTCGAACCGGCGTGTGGAATTGACAGAGGCTGGCGCGCGCCTCGCGCCACTTGCTCGGCGCATTGAGGCCCAGTTCTCACAGGCCGAACGCGAGGTCTCTGGCGCGCCGCTTTCGCGCGCGACGCTCCGGCTGGGTATCCTGTCTACGCTTCCGCTCGCTTGGAGCGAAGCGCTGCTCAGCCGCCTCGGACAAGTCGGCTCGAACAGCGAAAGGCTCGAGCTGGTTGATGGGCGCGAGCGCGACTTGATGGAGCGGCTGGCGCGGGGGCGCATCGATGTCGCGCTGACGATTGTACGCGAAGGGCAAGGCCGTTTTGTGGCCGAGCCATGGTTCGAGGAAGGCTACTCCCTCGCCCTTGCCGCAGCGCATCCGCTGGCGGCGCGCTCCGAGATCACTGCGGAGGAGCTGGCGAGCGAGCCAATGATCGCACGGCGTCAATGCGAGATACTGGCCGAGACCAGTCGTTTCTTCACCGCCAAGGGCGTGCGCCCGCCTTTTCCCGCGCGCACGGCGGACGAGCAACGAGCGATCGCTTATGTACGCGCGGGGCTGGGGATCACGGTTATGCCAGATTGCTATCGCGATCCCGGCATCGCGCGGCCTCAGCTTGAAGGTTTTCCTTATGTCCGCCGCATAGGACTGCTGTACGCCGCTCATGTCGATCCTGTCGAAGCGCGCGCGCGGGTGCCGTTGCGGCATCTGGCGGCCGCAGTTAAGAAGGCGGTAAGGTCGATCGATTTGTGAGGTTGGAGTATAGCGGCTCCCCCGGGTTCACACGATTTGCTTTTCATTTGCCTTACGAGCGAGGGCAATTGCGCCCAGTGGCCCAGCCATAGTGCCCAAAGCCGGCGCGACAATGTAGCGATCGAGACGGCCCGCCAACCGCATAACCGCCCCATAGCCTGCCACGACGCTCGAGAACTTATCGCGGATGAGTGGAACGAGTTGAGACTGGCCACTCACGACGCCGCCGCCAATCAGGATGCGCTGGGGCAGGCTGGTCAGTGCGAGATTTGCGCACAGATGACCCAGTGCGTCCGCTACCCACGGCCAGACCGGGTGGTCGGCCGGAAGGCTTGGTCCGTCGCGCCCCGCACGAGCCTCTACCGCCTGGCCACTGGCAATGCCCTCCACACAGTCGCCATGGAATGAACATACACCCGGGAAATTGTCTCCGCGTGCCCGAGGGATCCTCATGTGACCCGCTTCCGAATGACCCAGCCCACTTATCACTTGGCCCGCAACGATGCTGCCTACGCCGACGCCGGTTCCAACTGTGATATAAGCCCAGCTCTCCAGCCCTTGGGCGTCGCCCCATAGACCTTCCGCCAGCGCCGCACCATTGACGTCGGTATCAATCGTGAAAGGTGTTCCGGTGCTGAGCGAGGTTAGCAGCGTTCCGCTCCAGCCAGCTTTGCTCGTGTTGATGATCGTGCCGTAATCGGGCGATGCCCGGTCATTATCGATTGGCCCAAAGCTTGCTATGCCGAGCGCATCATATCGCCAGCCATCGATCACTGATCGGATTGCCGCTAGAGTGGGTTCCGGTCGACCGGTCTGAATTTCAACGACATCGCGTATGTCGCTTGGCCCGTCTGCCAAGATGCAAATGCATTTGGTGCCTCCCAGCTCCACGCCTGCGAACATTCTCGGCCTCCCGTCCTGACGCGCACAGGCTCACATTTCAACCAGCTAATGCTTCTGCCTCCGCATGGCCAAGATTCACTCGGAACGTGAGTGCTAATCCCCGCCGCTGCCAGGTTCTGCCATCTTCCTGTGCTGCTCGGCAAGAACTGCCTGCGGTACAACGCCGGAGGCCGCGACCTGTAGCTTGTTAGAGAGGCCTGAGACAATATGACCTCTCCCCTCCAGCAGCGCATGCCACCCATCCCGTGCCACTTTGGCCGGGTCCGCCTTTTCATCATGGCCGACCTTGGTGTCGAGCATGTCCGCGCGTGCGAAGAATTCCGTTTCAGTCGCTCCTGGCATCAGCGTCGTCAAGGTTACGCCTTCTACATCCTTCAACTCGTTGCGCAGCGCCTCGGTGAAGTTGTCGACGAAGGCCTTGGTGGCGTTGTAAACGGCATTAAAGCTGCCCGGAATATATCCTGCGATAGACCCCGTGACCAATACCTTGCCGCCGTTGCGCACCACCATTTCCCGCAAAACCTTTTGCAATAGATATACGGTGCCGGTGATATTGGTATCGATCGAGTGGCGCCATTTCGGGACATCCTGATCGAGGAAAGCGCCTCCTGTTCCCACGCCTGCATTGGCGCAAAGCACGTCAACGGGCTGGCCTTTTGTAGCATTGAGCAGACTGTCGACGCCCTGGAACGTGGACAGGTCCGCCTCGATCGACTAAACGTTGACGCCGTAACGGTCGAGATCCTGCGCGGCTGCGTCAATCAGCGGTTCGTCGGCAACGATCAGCAGGTCGTAGCCATCACGAGCTACCAGATGCGCGAGTTCGAAACAGATGCCGGTGGAAGCCCCGGTGATGATGGCGAGTTTGCTCATGAATTACTGTCCTCATTCTCATTCCGGGGCGTCGCGATCGCGCAAGCCCGAGGGGTGGCGGGGAACGGAGTTATCCGCCTTGTGGACAAACGTGCAGGCGGCACCAACGTGCCGGTGAACTCACTCCGCTCTTCCTGAAACCCGGTCGCACTGTCGCTGCGCGCGCTGTAGACGGTCAGTTCTATTCGGTTGTCTTCCCGCCTAGCCTATCGACTGACTGCAAAATCGCCTCCAGCCGATAGGGTTTGTCTAGCACAAGGTCGAACAGGTCGGTGCGTTCGCGTGCAATGGCGCCCTGCGCTCCGCTCACCAGCAAGACTGGAATCTTGCGCAACTGGGCGTCCGCTTTGATGGCTTCGGCCAATTCCAGCCCCGTCATGAGCGGCATCATGAAATCGGTGATGACAAGATCGGGCGCCTGCTCTCGTATCAGCTGGAGCGCGGCAGCCCCATGCGCGGCAGCGCGCACTTGATGGCCCGCCTCTTCAAGGCTGACGACCAGCATATCGGCTATGAGAAACTCGTCTTCGACGACGACGATGTTCATACCCACGGCTCCTGCCGACCAAGGCCGATAGGCCGTTTCAAGAGCTTAGAGGTCCTGCGAGGCCAGTCGAAACGCCGTTCGCCGCCTCGAACGGCCCGCAAATGGCGAGGCCACTGCCATCGATTATAACCTCCTGCGCTGCGGCGTCACAGGAGCGGTCTCGCACTTTGAGGACCGACAACAAGCGCCGGTACTGAGACCGGAACTCGACATGGCGCATCATGATGAGATTGTCGAGCAGACTGGAAATTTCGGGGCCAGGCGCAACCACTTCTTTCGCAAAAAGATCGCGCAGTTCCCATGTACCGACGGTCGTCACATTCCGAGCGCGCAACTCGTTGGTCAGAGCCGCGAAAAATTCGACCAGCCGAGGCGGGTGAACTGCCGCACGCTCGAACCCGCCGAGCGAGTCTACGAACAGCCGCTTTACGCCGCGCGCAGAAACCGCGTCGAGCAACCGATAGGCAAGCTTGTCGAGAAGGTTTTCCGTCAATGGTTGCCACAAAATTTCAAGGTCCCCGTTGTCTACAGCCTTTGCAAGATCAAGCCCAAGAGCCTTTGCTTTCAGCAGGATACGATCAGGTGTTTCATAAAAGCCGAACAACAGGCCGGGTTCCGCCGCGCATGATGCAGCGAGGAAGTTTATTCCAAAGGATGTCTTCCCGCTTCCTGAAGGACCAACCAGTAAGGTCGTTGAACCCTGAGGCAGTCCGCCGCCGGTCACACCGTCCAAGCCTTCGATATTGGTGGTGAGCGGTCTCGGGTCAGGGCAGTCGTCGATGGAGGGGGTGCCGAACGCGGCCTCTATCCGGGGGAAGAGTGCAATGCCGCTCGCCGTAATCTCATACTGGTGAAAGCCGCCGAGCGCAGCACTGCCGCGCGACTTGCGGACGCGGGCGCGCCGCACAGTGCGGACGCCAACCAGCTCCTCGTGCAGCTCCAGCACGCCGTCGACCATGGTATGCTCCGGGCTGTTGTCCTCCAGCCGCGCGCTGGTGAGGAACAAGACGGTGCACCCCGCGAAGGCGGCCTGGCTCTGCACCTCCGCCACGAATGTCTTCACATCCAGATCGGTTTTCGCCTGATCCCTGGCATTCAGCAGTCCGTCGAACACGATTAGCGAGGCTTCCCGCTTTTTGGTTTCCTGCCTCAGCAGGCTGACGACTGCATGCAGCCCTTCTTTGGAGAGCGTCTGAAACACACTGAGGTAGGTGACTTTGTCCCCCAGGTGGCGCTTATCGAAGAAGGAAAGAGTGGAGAGCGACTGGAACAGACGGTCATGGGTCTCCGCCAGCAAGGTAATGTAAAGAACCTTTCCGCCGGACTGGGCGGTGGCGAAGGCAATCTGGTTGCCGAGGATGGTCTTGCCCGCGCCGGGCTGACCCTGCACGATATAGGATGCCCCTTCGACGAAGCCCCCTCCCAGGATCTTGTCCAGTCCTGGCATTCCCGTCGATAGCCTCGGAAGCTCTTGGGTCACTGGCACCTCGTTGAATGTGGGCCGGCTGCGCCAGGCCAATGCATGTGTCGAAACCGCGGCAGGCAGGCCGAAGTCTCAGGCCGCAGTATCGGGAGGGGAGGGTGGATGCAATGCCGACGCGATAATTTGATTTGGATTTCAATTCCTTTCAGCGCCCGACAGCCTTGTTCACCGCATTGAGGAGCTGCTCCGAACTGAATGGCTTTGGCAATATGGGGGCCGCAACCCCAGACGCGGCCAACGCTTGCGTGTCCGAAAAGCCCGAGATCACGAGCGCCCTGAGACCAGCGCATACCCGGTGGGCCTGCCGAAGCAATTCAGCGCCGTTCATTCCCGGCATGGCAAAATCGACGATGACCAGGTCAAACGGCTCTGCGGTGAGGGCGGCCAGAGCAGTGGTCCCGCGAGAGACCGAGTCGACCGAGTGTCCGGCCGCTTCGAGCATCCTTGCCGTCGTAGCGCGTACGGCAGGATCGTCGTCGACCACGAGCAGCTTTAGCGGAAAATTTTCCGTGGGCTGATCGGCCAGCTTAGTCTTGGCGGGGTCGAGATGCGGGGTCGGGCATCCGGGCAGGCGCATCGACACGGTCGCTCCTTTCCCGAGTTCGCTGTCTATTGTTACTGAACCGCCCGACTGCTCGGCCACGCCGAGCACCTGCGCCAGCCCCAGGCCGGTGCCGCGACCGACCGGCTTGGTGGTGAAGAAGGGTTCGAGCGCCCGGCGTCGGGTCTCTTCATCCATGCCCGTGCCCTCGTCCCGCATTGCGAACAGCACGTCGGGTGGGTTGGAGTCGCTATCTCCGCCCACTGCCTCTATAGCGAGCCTGACGGTAGCACCGGGAGGCGAGGCATCGCGCGCATTTAGCGCGAGGTTAAGGAGCGCCAGTTCTAGCTGGTTGGCGTCGCTCGTCACGCCTTGAACCCGCGGGTCAATCGATAGCTCGAACAGGTGATCGCTCGCGAATGCCCGTTCGACCAGAGCGGTGACATCTTTCGCCAGCGCGGCCACGTTGATAGGTTCGATCTGCAGCTGTTGACGGCGGGAGAATGTGAGTAGCTGTCCAGTGAGCTTGCCCGCGCGCTCGGCCGAGGCGAGGGCGCCTGCCGCCAGCTTGCGCCCGCGCTCATCAAGGCTTTCCCGCCGGTGCAACATATCGAGCGCGCCGACTATCGGGGTTAGGAGATTGTTGAAGTCATGGGCAATACCGCCCGTCAGCTGGCCCAGCGCCTCCATCTTCTGAGTCTGTTGCAGGCGCTCGGTCATCCGCCGCGCTGCATTGATCTGCCGCACCGCCGAGCTGATTAACAATCCTGCCAAAGCCAGCGACAAAAATCCCGCGGCGGCAAGCGAGGCGATGAATTTCCTGGTCGGGGTATCGATATAGTTGGAGCTCAGCGCCACATGCGCGGTCCAGCCGGTCCTGCGCGACCGGGTGAACGCGGTATAATTCTCGAAGCCCTCGAGCGTAACACCGCGATAGGTCCCAGCCATCTTGCCGGAAAATACCGCTTGCCGCAGATAAATGGAACCAGCTGTTCCAAAGCGTCCATCGTCGTCCAGCGTCCGCGCAATAAATCGGCCGTCCGGCCCGTTGAAGGCGGAAACCTCGAACAGCTCTCCGCTAGGAGGCAGCAGCTTCAGGAAAACTGTCGAGTCCGTGAGCAGCGTGAACACATAGGCGTTGCCCGCGCTATCCGTAGTGCTCAGCTCAAATATCAGGCACAGGCAGCCGCCCCCGCGCGCATATCCCACAAACAGGGGTTTGGAAGACGTTGCGCCATCAGCGGTGCGCGTAATACCATCCGGCTTTATCCCGGCGGAAAGGAGTATCTGACTTCCCGTCCTCGAGCGGACCTCCAGCCCCCTGATATCAGCATTGAACGTGGCTAGTTCGGCAAAACGGGATGCAAGCCTTTGCCAATCTGCCTTTTTGGTGGATTGGGCAGTAGCAAGCACCTGCAGTACAGTGCCGATCCGCCCCACCTCGCCGTTGGCTGCGACAATCAGCTGTTCGGCCACGGCGGATACCTGTGATTCGGTAGCCCCTCGTTGCGCCTGCGCGGTGAAGCCCACTTGGAAGATAACAAACAGGATCAGCGGCACGAATGCCGCCGACACAATCAGCCACATCGACCGCCGCGACGATTGCCCTGTTCCGGTATTTCTGGTCATGCTCGTGGCCAGCGATAGAAGATCGAAGCGGCTCTGGCGAGGCAATAAAGCGAAGATCTTCAACAAGATGTCGCCTAGCCGACACCGCTCGGCAGGTCGGTCGTTTCCGTGAGAGGCCAGACGAGGGCGTCGTTCGGTGCCTTAGGCGTCGAAATATCGCTCCAGCCCATAGCCGAGCGTGCGGCCGACATGGGAAGTTATCTCGATGAAGCGGCGCTTGTCCGTCTCGCTCCAGTGCATGTCGCTGAGCTTCAGGAACTGGGTGAGGTCGCGATCCTTGTTTGCCTGCGGGCGCTGGGAGAGGAGGTAGTTCTCGACATAGGCGGTCTCCTCCGCCTCGAAATCGAGATAGGCGCCGATCTTGTTGGCGGCGGCGGCCGGGTCTGCCGCCATCTCGTGAAAGTTGATCTCCAGAAAATCCTGACCCATGTCTTCCAGCCGTTGGCGGGACGCGAACCAGGCCTGATGGCAGTCGGTCCATTCGCGGGCATGATTTTCGAGCGACTGGTCGGGGAATTTCTTCACCTTCGACTGAATATTGTCGACATGGCGGCGCGAGCAATGGATGAACTTGGCATCGCTGTGATAGGTCGCCAGATCGGGCGCGGCGAGGATTGGCGCGATTGTGGGCGTCTTGTCGACGATGTGGTTGGCTTTCCACTGATCGGAGAGATACGCCTCATAGCCCGCGATCAGCGCACGGATCAGTTCATCCGCTTTGAGGCCCGAAAGGCCGTTGCCCGGCACGTTGGCGCCGATGCCGGATTGGCCGTTGCGGCGGACCGAAGCGATGATCTCGGACAGGATAGGGACGAGGTGCCCCTCGCCATAGCCCTTGTAACGGGTGCCCGCGATGGCGTTGCGCAACGCCGAGGTGCCGGAGCGGGTGGACCCGAGAATATAGAGGACCGTTGTCATGGGAGCATCCTTCCTATCCGGCGAGCGCGATCTGCGGCCGCGCTTGGGCCGGTGTCATCAGCGAATGCGCAAGGTCGACATGGCGTGACCAGACGTGATCGAGTGAGATTTCATCCTCCACCTGAGCGGAGATCGAATCCCACAGGGCGGCGTTGCCGATGCATTGTGTCATGAGCTGGGAAAGGCCCGATATGCTGCCGGGCGCGAAGCTGAGGCCGTTGCGGCCGTGCTCAATCCGCTCGATCAGGCCGCCGGCGCGCGAGGCGAGGATCGGCCGCCGCGCCTCCCATGCTTCGGATACCACCAGCCCGAATGTTTCGGGCCAGACCGAGGGCACGACGACCCAGTCGACGCTGTTCATGAGGTCGAAGACATTCTCGCGGGAGTAGGCGCCCATCTCGGTTACGCGCAGGTTTTCGGGGGCGTTGTCCATGGCTTTTTCTATGCGGAGAAGATAGTCTGGGCTGGCGTGGCTCTTGTTGCCGCCGAAGATCTTGACCTCGACGGGTGTGTCGGACCCCTCCGCCGCCACGCGCGCGGCCTGTAGGAGAACGTCGATACCCTTGGCGTCGACAAACTGACCGAAGTAACCGAAAACATTGAGCTTTTCGCTGTGCGCGGCCTGCCAGCCCGCCGGGCGGCTGGTGCGGTGGCCATTGGGGATGACGGACATCTTGTCACGCGGGATGCCCCATTCGATGAACCGCTCCGCCAGATAGGCGGACGGCGACACGAAATGATCGACCTTGGAAAAAGCGCGCTGGAAGAAGCGTTTGCGCAGCGTAAACTCCTCCACCGAACGACCGGGGAAGCATTTCACGCACTGGTCGGGCGCGGCCTGATGGCAGATCGCCCGCTCATGATAGCGGAACAGCTGCCCCTGCGAATAGCACATGGCGAGATATTCGTGCAGCGTGTAGACGATCTTCACATTGGGCAGCACCTTGCGGCACAGCTCGATGAATTCCAGCCCCACCCAGAGCGAATGATGGATGTGGATCACATCCGGCTGGTGATCCTCCAGAAAGCGCGCGAGCATCTTGTTGCGGCGGGGATCGTGGACGACATGGTAGAAATCGTCGAACTTGAAGCCGCCGAGAATATATTCGTTTTCTGTCTCCGGCAGGGCGCTGATGACCGAGCCGACCTTGACATATTGCGGGAACATGCGCCCGTCTATCCCGGCGAGCAGCACGGCGTCGAAGTCATCGCCCGCCGCAGCCATATCGTGCAGATCCTTGGCGACATATTGCGCGCCGCCCTTCATCACGCGGGGGTGATAGAGCGCGACGGTGAGGTATTTCGGTTTGGCGGTGGGCAGGGTCATAGCAGCGACTGATCCATCAAAGTGTCGACGACGTGCGGGGTATCGGCATAGGTTTGCGAGAAGTGCGCGCGGTTGAGCCACATGAAGCTGCGCACGTGCGGGGGCATGGATTTGCCGACGCCCTCCATATGAATCCAGCGCGCGCTGGTGTCGATCGTCACCGGCACACCTTGTTGCAGGGCATCCAGCCCGAATGCGGCATCTTCGTAATAGGCATAGATGTAATCGGTCGAGAGGCCGCCCATTTTGCCGAACTGCTTCTTGCGGATCTTCCACAAGGCGGCGCTGGGGATGCATATCTGCTGCGGCACGCCTGCCATCGCCCGCGCGAGCGATTGCCGGTCCGCATCAATATCGAGCGTCAGGCCCTTGCCGAAATGTTCGACGCGCAAGGCGTGGCCAATGCCGGTGCTGGCATGGCTCACCAGGTCCTGCACCACATACATGCCCGAATGCATCAATAGACCGTCGCCATAATAGAGCATCGCGCCATGCAACCCGTCCCCCGGATCGCTGAGCAGGAAGCCGAGCGAACCTTCGGCATTGTCGAGCGGGGGGAACACGTCCGGGTTCATGAAGATGAGCACATTGCCGCGCGCCACGCTCGCGCCGAAGTTATTGCCTGCGGAAAAGCCGGAATTCCCGCTGCAGCAATAGAGCGAGATGGCGATCGGGTGGATCTGGCAGAAGGCCATCACCTCCTCGGCCAGCGTGGCGGCGTTGTCGACCTCGTTCAGCACTACGATCACTTCCACGGCCGCACGCTCGAGAAACTCGGCGAGTTCGGACAATTGCACCAGCAACATGTCCGCCTTGCGATAGATGGTGATGACGATGCTGCTGCGCACCTTGCGCTCTGTGTCGAGCGCGAGGATGCGGGAGAAGGTCATGCCCTCGATCACCCGTTGCCAGATCGGCAGGAACTGGCGGTGGAGCCGCTTGGCCGAGCCGAGCGTCTCGCCGATCGGCCGATCCGAGAGGATCGCGCAGGCACCCATCGCCTGTTGCAGGAAGCGTTCGGGCGAAAGCCAGCGCGCCGCATTCTGCCGGTGAAGCGCCACGCCGTTGACGAACACGGTGAGTGCGGAGTGGATCAGGAACGGCTCGGCCTCGTCCACCTTGAGCAGCGCGAGAAAACCGGAGGGCCGGTCATGATCGCCCAACACGTTGTTGACGTCTACCCGGTCGTACCAGCACGGCGCGGCATGCGGGAACCGGTATTTGACATAGCCGACCTGCACCGTGATCTCGAGCGTTTCGAAGATGCGGCGATCAGCCCAGCCGGTGATGAAGAAGTCGCCCTTGTCCGAGCAGAGCACGGACTCGATGTTCACATAATCATTGAGGTGGATGCCGCGCCGCTCAAGGATGCCGAATTCCTTGAAGTGATTGAACACGGCGTCACGATCCCGGCCGCTGAAATGCTCGGCGAGGTCGGAGTTGCTGGCGATATAGTCATCGAAGCTGAATTCCTTCAGCACGTCGGTCACCATGTTCATGGGGCGAGAGTCTCCAGTTCTGGCTGGGTTTCGGCGGCGGGCTGGTCTGCGGGCGCGGGGCCGAGGGCCATGGCGCGCTTGTGCCAATGGTCCGCCTTGGCCTCGTCGCGAGCGACATACTCGCCGTCGCGATAGAGGTTGTGCAGCGCCCAGAGGGAAGGGCCGTGCTCCTGAGCGGCGGCGGCTTCGAGAAGGGCGATACCCGAGCGGGCGTCGGCGGGGGCGGGGTCGAGACCGCGCAGGCGCAGGAAGGCGAGGTTGAACAGGCCGTCGGCAGAGCCGAGTTCGGTGGCCTTGTGATATTGGCGCGCGGCGGCGGCATAGTCCTCGCGCCCGGCGTGGATGATGCCGAGCTGGATGCAGGCGGCGTGGCTGCCGCGCGCGGCTGCGTCTTCGAGCAGCGTGATGATCTCCGGCGTGTCGTTGCCCGCCTCCAGCATCAGCATCGCGATGTGATAGGGCGCGTCGATGCTGCCAGCTTGGGCGGCTTGCTCGAACAGGGCGATGGCGGCGGCACGGTCGGCTGTCACGCCGCGCCCTCCGGCGGTGAGCGCGGCGAGCGCCTCGACGGCGGGGAGCAAATCCTGCTCCGCCGCCAGTTTGATCCAGCTTGCGGCTTTCTCGTCATCCTGCGGCACGCCGAGCCCGGCGAGATAAAGTTTGCCAAGCAGAAACTGCCCGACCGGGTCCCCCTGTTCTGCTGCCTCGCGGAACACGCTGGCGCCGGAGATATAATCGCGCGGCTCCATTGCTTCGGTGAGCAGGAAACCCAGTGAGAGCGTGGCGTTGCGGTTGCCGCGCACGCTGGCCCGGCGGAACCATGTTTCGGCGGCGCTGACGTCCCGCGCGGTGCCTCTGCCGTCGCGATAGAGGCTGCCCAAGTAGAGCATCGCCTCCACCTGACCGTCTTCGGCGGCGCGGGTGAGCAGGCGGAAGGCGTCGACATCGCTGCCCTGCTCCGCGTGGCCATCAATGATAAGAAGGGCGAGCGCCATGCAGGCGGCGGCATCGCCCGCCTCGCTTGCCGCGCGGAACCAGCGCTCGGACTGATCGGGCCGCGCCTCGGCATCCTCGCCGCCCGCATAGAGCATGCCAAGGCAGCGCTGCGCGAACGCATTGCCCTGCTCCGCCGCCGCAAGAAACAGCCGCTCCGCCTGCGCGCGGTCTGCCTCGACCCCAAGGCCATAGACATGTTGATAGGCCAGATGCGCCTGACCCGTCGCCAACCCCGCGTCCGCCGCCTTGCGGTTCCAGAGTGCCGCTTGATCATGGTCCGGCTGGACGGAGAGCAGGCCGAGCAGGCGGTGGGTGCCGCCAGTGTCCCCCTCGACTGCGCGCTGGCCACGCCCGGCGAGGTAGAAGTCACCGAGCTTCGCCCATGCCTCGGCATGGTCCAGGTCGGCGGCACGCTGATACCATTCGAGCGCCTGCGCGAAATCCTGCAGCGCGCCGAGGCCGTGCTCGTAGACCTCGCCCAGGCGATACATCGCGTCCACATTGCCGGCGTCTGCGAGGCGGCGGGTGAGGGTGATCGCGGTTGCGAAGTCCTGCCGCCCGAAGGCCGCATCGAGATCAGCCGGTGTCGGCAGCGGCTCCGGCTTGCTACGCTTAAGGAACAGGTCTCTGAGGTTCACCATCATTGCGGCTCCCGCATGGCTTCGGCCGAGGCGCGCTGTGCGCCGCTCAGCAGGTAGGAAAGGATCGTGCGCTTGCCGACGAGTATGTCGCCGTTCAGCGTCATGCCGGGGATGAGGCGGAAGTCGCTCGGCACGTTGGTGAGCTTGGCGTTGTCGATCCGCACCCGCACCTTGAAGAAGGGCGCTGTCTGGCGGCCATCCCTATCTTGCGTGAAGCTGCCCTCGCTGATCGAGGTGACGACGCCCTGTGCGGTGCCGTGGCGGAGGAAATCATAGGCGTCGAGCTTGACCGTGACTTTCTGGCCGCGCTCGATGAAGCCGATGTCCTTAGCGTTGACCGCGATTTCGGCTTCCAGGCGGCCCTTGATCGGCGTGATCGTGAACAGGGGCTTCTGGCTCTGGCCGGGGTCGATGATCGAGCCGATCGACGCCTCGCCGATATCGAGCACCACGCCGTCCTCCGGCGCGACGAGGTTTACGAAATCGCTGAACTTGCGTGCCTTGGTGGCTTCGCCCTTGTCGTCATTCAGCTGGCGCCGCGCGGTGGCGAGCTGAAGCCCCGCGTCGTTGCGCCATTTGCTGACATAGGCCTCGCGCTGGGCGCGCAGGGCGGCGATCTCGCTGCGGATCTGGGCTGCCTCGTGCTGGCTTTCCTTCATCTGCCGCTCGACCGCTGTGCGGTCCGACGTTGCGATCATCGTGTTGAGCTTGGAGCCGAAGCCCTTGGCCTCCAGTTCCGAGCGCATGTCCTTGATCCGGGTAGCGATGGCGAGCTGTTGGCTGTAGTTGTTGGCATTGGTGCTGGCGCGCCCTTCCGAGGTCTTGAGCGCCATAATGCGCGCGTCAAAATCGGTGAGCGACTGGCGCAGTTCGGCCTGCCGCTGGTTGTAGATGCTCATCTGCAAGTCCGAGTCCGGGTCACTGCGCGAAGGGGCGTAAGCGCGCCCGTCGACCTCGGCCTGCAACCGCTCGACCATCGCCCGGTTGGCGACGCCGCGCATCTCATATTGCTCCAGATTGGCCTTGGCGAAGGTGGGATCGAGGGTGGCGAGGATCTGGCCCTTGCGCACGACATCGCCCTCGCGGACCTTGATCTCCTTGACGATCGAGCGGTCGAGCGGCTGGACGAACAGCGAGCCCTCCAACGGCACGATCTTGCCCGAGCTTTCGACGACGCGATCGAGCGGCACCACTGCCATCAGAAGGATGGAGAGCAGCAGCATGCCCGACAGCACATACATGAAGCTGAACGAGCGGTTGGGCAGGGTGCGCGCCAGCACGGCCTGCGTTTCCGACTGGAAAACCGCGACCGCATTGGCTCCGCCGCCCGTGTTACTGATGATGAGGGATCGCGATGCGGTCAAAGTTCGTCACCTCAATGGAGCGGTTTTGCGTGTGCCACATGTGCTGATAGATCTCGTTGCCCTGCAGCAGCTCGTGGTGGGAGCCGATGGCGTCCAGGCGCCCCTTCTCCAGCACCAGTATCTTGTCGGCATCGACCAGCATGGCGAGCCGGTGCGACACGCAGATGATCGTGCGCCCTTGCGCGATGCGCATCAGGTTGGCGTTGATGATGGCCTCGGATTCCGCGTCGAGCGCCGAGGTTGCCTCGTCCAGGATCAGGATCGGTGGATCGAGGATCAGCGCGCGGGCGATGGCGAGCCGCTGGCGCTGGCCGCCCGAGAGATTCGCAGCACCCTCGGTAAGCAGGGTGTCATAGCCCTGCGGCAGGCGCTCGATAAACTCCTCGGCCCCGGCGAGCTGCGCGACGCGCACGATCTCCGAGAAGGTGGCATGCGGCTTGGCGATGCCGATATTCTCGCGGATCGTGCCGCTGAACAGGAAATTCTCCTGCCCCACCACGCCGATGCAGGTGCGCAGGTGCTGAAGGTCGATCTCACGCAGGTCCATGCCGTCGATCTTGATGATGCCCTCATACTGGTTGTTGAGGCCCTGGAGCAGGCGGGTGATCGTCGTCTTGCCCGAGCCGGAGCGCCCCATCACGCCGAGGAAGGTGCCGGAACGCGCCTCGAAGCTCACGCCGTCCAATGCCTGCGGCGCGCCGGGAGCATAGCGGAAGCTGACGTCTGAGAAGGAGATGTTGCCGGAGATTGGCTGGCGCAGGCCGGTGCCGACACGGGTCAGCTCTGGCTGGGCGTTGACCACCGAGCCGACCTCGGCGACCGCCTCCTTGATCTCGCCATAATCCTGCATCAGCTGCGCGAGCTGGATGATCGGCTGGGTGGCGCGGTTGCCGAGCATGATGAACGCCATCAGCGAGCCTGCCTGAAAACTCGCTGGATCGACCAGCGTGAGATAGGCGCCGAGCAGGAAGGTGCCGGAAAAGATCAGCCGCTCGAACGGCAGGGACAGCGTCTGCGGGATGTTGGCGGTGCGCCCCAGCTCATAGCGCGCATCGACGGACTGCGCGACGCGCGCGTCCCATTCGCCGCGCCTGCGCCCTTCCAGCGCGAGAGACTTGATGGTCTTGATGCCGTAGATGCTCTCGACCAGATGGGTGTTCTTGCGCTGCTCGGCCGCGACGACCGCCTTGTAGCGCCGACCCACGACATCGGCATAATGATAGACGATGAAGGCAAGGATGCAGGCAAGGCTGAGAACCGTCAGCGTGAGCGCCCAGTTGAGTACGAACAGGATCGGCACCACGATCGCCACCACCACCAGGTCAAGCGCGGTTTGCAGCAGCTTGCCGGTGAGGAAGCTGCGGATCTGGTAGATCTTGGCTAACTTGGACTGGATGAGGCCGGTGGGGTTGCGCTCGAAAAAGTCGAGCGGTAGGTTCAGCATCCGGTCCAGCAGATAGAGGCTGAGGCGCCCGTCGATGCGCGTTGCCATCACCTCCATATAGAGGCGGCGGGAATATCCCGCGATCATCTCGAATACGATGAGGAGCACCACCGCGCCGCACATCACGGTCAGGGTCGAGTAGCTGTGGTTGACCATCACCCGGTCGAGCACGATCATCGAGAGGATCGGCGGAAACAGCGAGAACACGGTCGTGATGATGGACGCAAGGCCGATGTCGCGCAGCAGCGTCCGTTCGAGCAACAGTTGCGAGACGATCCAGCGCATGCTGAACGGCTGCACGCTGTCGGTGAGTTTATAGTGCCGTTTGGCGAGGATGACGTCGCCGGTGCACAGCCGCTCGAAGCGTTGCTGGTCAAGCGCGATGTCGACGGAGTCCGGCCCGGCCTCGGCATCGCGCGCGAGCAGGATCGGCCCCTGCGGTGTGTCTTCGACCAGGCCTTCGAGGATCAGGAAGCTGCCGTCGCGCAGGCCCAACATCGCCGGGAACGCGCCCTGCAACTGGGTGATGGATGCCCACTCGACCTGAAGCGGGCGCAGCTCTATCCCCAGCTCGCGCGCCATGCCGACGAGGGTGTCGAGAGGCGCATCCGCCTCCACGAGCGCATAGGACCGCCGCAGTTCGTCCTCTGTCGTTTCGATTCCCGTCCGGGCCGCGACATGGACAAAGGCGCTGAGGAAATAGGCGCAATCTACCTTCATCAATGGGATCTCATATTTGCCGGAGCGCGCGTTTCATGTGGGCCTTGACCCTAGTGCCGTGGAATTAGGAAACTCTTGGAATGTAGCGTTAATTCCTATTGTCCAATCTCGTTCAGCATCAAAGCGGAGGGACGCGAAACTTCGAGTTTCCCCAGTGCAGCCTTGCGGCGCCCGGCTGTGCGAGCGGCGAGTCCATCAGACTGCTTGATAGCCTTCTGCGGAAGGATTTTGGTCTTGGTTCGGGCGTCGTCCAGTGCTGGCCGGCGACCCATGACGAGATCGGCAATCAGGTTCTGCCAGCGGGGCAGGGCGCAGGTCTTGAGATCATAATTTTCGACCACCGTGCGGCGCGCGTTGTCGCGGATCGTGCGCATACGCTGCCGGTCCGAGAGCGCGGCGTCGACTGTTTCCGCGATGTTGCTGGCCGAGAAGAAATCGACCAGCAAGCCGTTTTCGCCATCGCGGATCACCTCCTGCACCGGGGCGGTGGCGGAGCCGATCATCACGCAGCCCGCCGCCATCGCCTCCAGAAACGACCAGGACAGCACGAACGGATAGGTGAGATAGATGTGCGCCGAGGAAATCTGGAGGACGCTCAAGTAAGTTTCGTAGGGTAGCTGCCCGAGGAAATGGACCCGGCTGAGGTCGATGCGGCCCCGAAGTTCGGCCAGCATTCTCTGGCGATAGGTCTGGCCTGAGGGAAGCGCCGCGCCGTAGCTCACCTCGTCTCCGCCGACGACAAGAATATGTGCGTTGGGCCTCAGGCGCTGAATCTCCGGGATCGCGCGCATGAAGCTGTGGAAGCCGCGATAGGGTTCGAGATTGCGGGCGACATAGGTGATGACTTCGTCCTGCGCGGAGAGGCGCAGCCCGCCCCGGTCGATCTGGAGCCAGGCGTCCGGGTTCGGTTGAATCGCATCGGTATCTATCCCCTCGTGCAGCACGCTGATGCGCCCGCGCATTTCCGGGGGATAGAGGCTGCGCTGCCATTGCGTGGGCGCATTGCCCCAGTCGGTCGATTCGAAGCTCAGCAGGTTGACGGCGTTGCGCATGCGCAGCCGCCCCGCGTCATCCTGCCCGCCCGGAAATTCGGGGTCGAAGTCCGCATCCACTCCGGCATGATGATAGAAGAATTCAAAATAGCTCAAGAGCGGCGTATCGGGATAGATATCCTTGACGAACAGGGTTTCGCCCCAGCCGCTATGGCCGATAATGATGTCCGGTGTGACGCCCTGCGCCTTCAGCATGCCCAGCGATTTCGCCACCGCCTCGCCGTGGCGCACCGCCACTTCGAAGTCGACGGTGTAGCGGTGGCACTGGATCGGCGCATTAAGATCAGGGTAATAAACGAGCTTGATGACGCCCTGCATCCAGTTGGGATTGGGCTGGGAAATGAAATAGACGGTGTTGTCCGGGTCATCCGCCAGATGCCGGATGAGGTGCTTGTACTGCCCCGGAAAATTCTGGTGGATGAAGAGATAGATCATAGCGCCATCGCGTCGAGCAGGCTGCCCATATGATTGGGATCGGCATGGGCGGTCTTGCGGCCGACGCAGGCAAGCTCCAGCCCCGGCCGCCGCCGGATCGCGATGTCGGCAAAGCCTGCATCCTGCATGGCCGCGATGATGCTGCTCGGCGTGAAGGCGGTCTTGTGCGCCATGTGCAGGTTGCCCTGCTCGATCGAGTCACTGTGTCCGAACAAGATGTCATGCGCGGTGATCGGCCCGGCGGGGGATTCGTAGAGGACTTCGTGCAGCCGGTCTTCCGCGACATAGCGCGCGATGATCTGGATGTCGGGCACGAGGATGACGGCAAAGCCATCGGGCTTGAGCACGCGCAGGAACTCGGCCAGCGCCGTGCGCACCTGATGCTGGAACAGATGCTCGACGCAGTGGGAGGTCCACAGCGCATCGGCGAAGTCGTCGTTGAAGGGGGAAAGATCGGTGATGTCCGCCACAACATCGGGCTGAGCGGCGGGATCGATATCGACGCGCATGTGCCGCCAGCTGCCGAACATCGAGGGCAGGCGCTCCGGCCCGGACCGGCCGCAGCCGGCGTTGAGGATGATGGGTTGCACGGGGTATTCCTTGGAATTCGGAGGTTGAGGCGGTCAGGCGGCGTTTTCGCGGAAGGGGCTGAAGCGCGGCCCTGAGGGTGCGGCATTGCCGAGCGTGCGCAAGTCGCCCCGGATCGTGTCTATGCTCATGGCGATGCGCGCGGGCTGTGCGGCCTGATCGACGACGTTGAGCCACAGCCCCACGAGCCGGTCATCGGCGAGCGGGCTGACGCACAGCGCGCCATCGCTCATCGGCCCGACGATGCGCCCGGAGGCGAACCGCCCGGAATAGGCGCAGCTGAAGCGGGCGTCGGCATCGGGCTTTTGCCGGATGGCAAAGCCCAGCAGCGGCGTTGCCCGGCCGCGCGAGCCGCAGGGGCGGCCCTGATCCGTCCACGGCGTTTCCGCCCCGGTGGCGGAAAGCGTCTTGTACTCGATGGCGGAGGGCGAGATGCCGGTCATCGGCGTGACCGTCAGGCATTCTATCGCGCGCGTCGCGTCGGGCGTGCCGACCCAGGTCTGATCCATGCCGATCACATCGCCGGCATATTCGACATGCGCGACGATCTGCGCGCGCAGCAGCGTGGCGTCTGCCGGGGCGACCGGCGGCTTGCCCGGGGTGATTGCTTGCGGCGCGGGTATCGCCTCCTGCGCGAAGGCGGTTGCGCCATGCTCGCCATCGAGCTTGCGCACATCGATATGCAGCGGCGCGAGGCCAGGCGCGGTGAGCGACATCGCCACTACCTTGACGCTATCGCCGTTAACCTTGAGGATGACGCTGTCCTTCGCGCTGCGCAGCCATTGATGCTCCGACCCGGGTGCCGAAACATATTCCACCGCGTTGCGCGACTGCCCCGGCGCGGTGACGATCTGGAGTGCGGGCAGCATCGGCGTTGGATCTGCCGCGCTGTTGCCGGTAGGCGTGACCGAAAAATGATAAAGGCCGCGGGCGAGCGTCAGGAATTCGGCGGTGGAACTGAGGGCAGTGCCGGGATCGCGCATGATCGAACCTTCTGGTGCGTGGGAAAGGACGGGCTGGGTGGTGGTCTGTGGTGGTGGGGGGAGGGTATCTGATGTGGCGGGTTGCTGTTGCAGGGCCACCAGCGCCTCGGTGATCTGCGCCGGGGTGGACCCGAGCGGCAGCAGCTGGTGCGGGTGCGCGCTGCGGCCCAGCCGCTCGGCAATCGCGCCGATGTCGAAGGCGAGGATCGGCAGGCCGGTCGCCATCGCGTGGCTCAGCGAATAGCTCCATGTCTCGGGCGTGACCGAGGGCAGGAAGACCGCGGCGGGCGCTTCGCGGCGCAGCAGCTCCGGCAGTTCGGCGTCGTCATAGCGGCCGGTGATGAAGACCTTTCCGGTGGCGAGCAGCGCGTCTTCCTCGTCTGCAAAGCCGATCAGCACGAACTCTAACGCAAGGTTATGAAGAGCGGCATGGCGGGCGCAGGCGAGCAGCACGGCGCGTCCCTTTTGCTCGCCGACTGCGCCGAGGATGGCGATGCGGTTGGGCACGGGATCGGTGATCGGGCAAGGGGTGGCAGACTGCTCCTCCCACTGCGCGATCTGGATGCGCGTTTCCGGGAACATGCGCGCATACCGCCGTGCGACATCTTCGCTGGGAGCGAAGACATTGCGTGCATGGCCCAGCCATTGGGCACTGCGCGCCCGCAGGGATTCGGGGCCGAGGCTGTCGTGCAGCTCCGAACCGTTTTGCGCGATGCAGCTCTGGCATGCGGCCGCGCCCGGCTCGCCGCAATAGCTACCGTTTGCGCCGAGCAGGCTGAGGCGTGGGCAATACCAGCTGTAATCGTGGAGAAAGATGTCTGCCGGGGCATCGAGCGCGAGGCAGGCGTCCACGAACGCTGCGTCCAGCCCGAGGAAGTGGTGCAGCTCGACATGGCCAATGGGGAGGCTGGCGAGCAGCGCGCCAAATGCCTCGGCCTCGTCCGCGCGATAGACGAGGTCCTGCAGGTCCGGGCTGTCGGGCACGGTCAGCTGCGCCGCGCCGCTCTGGGCATCGGGTCGCAGCAGGAGGGGGCGATAGCCCTGGCGCTTGAGCGCTTCCATCCGCGCTTCGACATGGCGCTGTACTCCGCCCGCCAGCGCCAGCGACAGCAGCAGCGCGATGGGGCGCGCGTCCTCGCGCAGCAGGGCGGTGTCGATCGCCCGCCGCAGTGGCGCTAATGGTTGCGTCTTGTGACAGGTCTCGACCAGCGCCTGATAGGTCGGGTGGCGCTGGTCGAGAACCGCTTCATTCCGCGCCATCCAGCCATTGCGGGTGGTGCCGAACGAAGTTCCATTGCGGTGGAGCACATAGACATCGCCCGCGATCACATGCTTCCAGCCATGTGCCGCGGCGCGCATGCAGAGGTCATTTTCTTCGCCATAGCCGCGGCCGAACAGGTCTTCGTCGAACGCGCCGACCTGATCGAGGCAGGCGCGCCGCACGAACATGCAGAAGCCGACGCCGGTGGGGACCTCGACATGACGCTCTGCATTGGCTGAAGCGGCGACCGCATCGCGTAGGCGCGCAGTCTCCGTCGAGCAGGCGCTTTCCTCGCCGCCGGGATAGCTGGCGATGGAGCCTGCGTTGGACAGCGGCGTGACGGTGGCGATGGTGCGGTCCGCCGCCGCATGGGCGCATAGCCGCTCGAGCCAGCCGGAAAACACCAGTGTGTCGGCGTTGAGCAGCACGATGTCATGATCGGGCTGGGCAGCCATGCCGATATTGGCCGCGCCGGGAAAGCCGAGATTGGTTGCGTTCTCGATGACGGTGAGGCGGGGATCAGCCTTCAGCCGCTCAATCAGCGCCGTGATGCCAGCCTCCGGGCTGGCGTCATTGACGATGACGACCGGGGTACCGGGCGGAACCGTGTCCAGCACGCTGGCGATGCAGGCGCGGGTTTCCTCGGCACCGCGATAGACCGGGATGACAACGGCGACGCCAGCGGATGTGGCGCGGTTGGGCACAGCTGACTTCGGCGCGCGGTAGGGCTTGGCTGTGCCGAAGCTGATGGGCGAGCCGGGCAGCGGCGCGCGCGTGCCATCGGGCAGCTGGACGGAGAGGCCAATCTGCCGACCTGTGAGTTTTGCCAGCAGGTTAGGGGGCAGCGCAAAGCGCCAGGTGCCGGGCGCGGCATCGTCCGCCTCCAGTCTTACCGGGCGCTGTTTGCCCTTGTCCTCGACAAAAAGTTGCGGAGGCACGGAGTGCGGCAGCCAGCCAAGGCGCACCGTGCCGCTGATACGGGTGCTTTGTATGGTGACTGAGCCGGTGAGGCTGAAGTTGGGCGGGAACGCGATGCGGCGCCCGATCACTGTCTCGTTACCCAGCTCGAGGCCTTCGATGGGTCGAACGGCAGGGAGCGCGTCCACAGGCTCACCCGTCAGCGCGAAATCCGGTGTTACGCCGACCCAGCTCCAACCCGGCTGCTCGGCCACCAGAGCCGAGGCCGCCCGCGCGAGCGCGCCTTCCGGCTCGACGGCGAACAGGCCGAGATAGCACTCCAGCGCAGCGCGTGCTTCCAACAGCTTTCCGGCAAGCCGCAGCGCATCGACATGGGCGGCAGCAAGGTCCGCGATGGCGGGGGGCTGATCGAGCGCAGCGAACACCCCAAGCGCCCGGTCCGCATCGCCCTCGGCCAGCAGCAGCGCCATCAGCAGTTGGCATACGATCGTGGATTTTGGGGAAAGCCGCCATGCCCGGTCCGCCATGCGCAGCGCGTCGTCGAAGCGCCCGTCCTCAATGGCCTGATGCGCGGCAGCCATGGCTGCGGACAGGGAGGAAGGCTGCTTGGGCGACGCTTCTGGCATGGGTGCGGGGTGTTCCGAGGAGGCGGGGGCATTCAATCTCGATAAAAAAGCCCGGCGGTGCCGCCGGGCTTTTCACAGGTGCGAAAACTATCAGCCAAAGTCCGAGGCGGAGATATTGGTGAAGTTCTTGAGGGTGATCTGCGTACCGTCGGACAGCTTGAGGACCGTGGACCCGGCCTTGATCGTCGCCGAGCTGATGTCGGCCAGCGTATAGCCGCCGCCGGACAGGTCGATCTTGTCGACGCCGTGCTGGAAGTCGGTGATGACGTGGCTGGCGTTCGACGGGCCGCCGGAGTTGACGAAGCGGAACTTGTCTGCGCCCGAGCCGCCGGTGAGCGTATCCTTAAAGCTGCCGCCGATGAGCAGATCCCTGCCTTCGCCGCCATCCGCCTTCATCGCGCCGGAGCCGCCGATGATGGTATCGAAGCCGCCGCCGCCCAGGATCGTCGCCGAGCCGCTGCCCGCCATGATCGAGTCGTTGCCCGAGCCACCGCCCTCGAAGTTGAGCTTGCCGCTGCCGCCGTACACCGTGGTGCCGCGCACGTTGGTGATGTCGACGTTGCCCGCACCCAGGTAGACGGTGTCGTTGCCATTGAGATCGAGGCTGTGGCGGCCGGCGCCCAGCTGATGGATCGTCATATTGCCTTCGAGGTCGTAGCTGCCGCCGACGGTCGAGTTGAGTGTGAGGTCGAGCGTGCCGGGGCCATGCTTGTCGATCTCGACCGAGCGGCCGGTGACGGTGATGTCGTCATGGCCCGAGCCGGTGACGGTGAACCGCCCGCCGCCGGTGACGATGGTGTTGTTGCCGCCGTTGATGTCGAAGCTGGCGCTCTTCTCTACGACGACAGTGTTGGTGCCGCCATTCAGTTCGATCTCGTCTCCGACGCGCGAGCCGGTGATGGTGGCATTGCCGCCCCACATGCGGACAGTGTCGTTGCCCGAGGCGAGCGAGATATGGGCGTCGCCGCCCGCCTGACCCGCCTTGTTGAGCTGGATGATGTCTCCGCCGCCGCCGCCGGTGATGGTTACATTCGCAGCGCCCGCCGCATTGATCGTGTCCGCTCCTCGCCCGCCGGCGATGAGCTGGACCGTCTCGTTGCCGGTGATCTTGGTGCCTTCATTGCCCGTGACCACGATCGCGTCGAGATCGGGCTTGGCCGTAACATTGTGTGTATAGCGGCTGTCGACATTATACACGTCGAGCACATTGGGTGATGCGGGAAACAGCGATGTGGTCTGCACGCTGGAAGATGCGAACTGGCTCGAAAGCGAGGCCAGCGCATTCTTGGCCATCACAAGGTCCGCGCCCGAAAGGCTGAGCGAGACATTGTTTCCGCCGGTAACTGTTGCCGTTGCCATAGATAATCCCCTTGATAAGGGCGTTCGTGCGATCGGGAACGCTCGCCAAACTGAATATTGGCAGTCGAATTAAAAAAGTCTTAATTTCAGAGTATATCTGCTACGAATGTACGTTGTAGTTTAAGTGAAATTAATGACATTATCGTCATCGAAAATATAGTAATAGTTGGTTTATGGTGCATTAACTGGATTTATTTGATTCATACGCTCGAATTTTTTGTTGTATTAAAATAAAATTTACCCGTTTTTCTTGATTTCTACCGCCGATGCTGGGAAGCGGCCAACTTGAGATATGACCATGTAGATGATTACGCACGAATCCGATGGTTGAATGCATTGGACCCGTTGGAGGTGTGGGCAGACCTGAGAGCAACGGTTTCTGTGTATTGAACGGTCTGGCCGAGATGCGTCGGTTGATAACGACAACAGTCGCTCGACTTGAGCGTGTCACCACTGCTGATCAGATTTGTCGCCCGCCGTCTCGACGATCCTCCCAATCGCTTGATATCGATCTCGTGTCTGCGAAGGGAATAGCCAATCTGGCGCGGTATCAGGTTGGACAGACGCGCGGCTTTTGCCGGGACCAGGCGTGAAATAAGACCAGCAGGATTCCCTCACAAGCTCAGGCAACTTAGCGCATCCGCCGTGCCCGGAGGCACTTAGCGCTCGCCGCCGTGCCCGGAGGAGCATTGCAATATGGCGGCCAAAGGACGCGAGTGCGTATCGCCATCGGCCTCTTGGCGCCTGATATCCTGAAAGCGTTGTGGTAGGGCTCTCTCGATAGGTGGCGGGCGGGTGATTGGCCGAGGCCAGCTGTCGTCCGCATCATTTGAGCTCTATCTGGCTTTGACCCGGCGCATCATGACACCGGAAAGACGAGAACCACCTCCACTACATCTCCGCAAACCTGTCCTTGACCCAATCGGCGATGTAGCTCTTCACCGGCTCCATGTTGTCCGCCGAGCAATGCTCGACGCCGCCTTCCCGCTCGGTGAACAGCCTGAAATCGACCCGAGGGCTGTTCACCGCCTGATCGCGGCTCTGATAGGCATACAGGTCGCTCATATCCAGTCTCCTCGCGAAGCCCTGAATCAGATCGCTCCCCTCAAATCAATGGGTCCTGAGCCTAGAGAGGTATAGCTCTGCTGCTGCCTCTGGCCATCAGGGAGCCAGCCAAGGCATGATGATCATGTTGTTCGGGATCAGCCCGTAGCTGTGCGATCAGGTCAAGGGTTGCTTCAACCATTTGGCTGATCGGTTGCGAATATGTGGTGAGAGAGAAGGCCGGCCAGCTCGCCATGGCAACATCGTCATAACCGACGATCGATATCTCTGCTCCTACATTCAGCCCGAATTCGTGGCGCGCGACATTGATCGCGGCAATCGCCATCAGATCATTGGCGCAGAATATCGCGTCGGGGCGGTTGGGGTTAGTGAGCAGCCGCCGGGTCGCGTCCATTGCGCCGTCGAATGCGAAATGACCTTGCTCGCGCAATGCCAGTTCCGCGCCCTTGTCCGCGAGATAGGCGGTGAAAGCTGATTCACGGTCACGATTGGTGGAAGAATCGTCGCTCCCGGCGATAAAGGCGATCCGTTGGTGTCCGCCTGCCAGCAAATGGGCCGCAATCGTGCGTGCGCCCAGAACATTATCGCCGGTGATGCTCGACGCCGAATGGTCTCTGGTGGTGCGGTTAAGCAGGACGACTGGCACATGCGCTTTTTTGCATTCGTTGGCGAGGCTCGAGGACAGGTTGACCGATAGTAAGACCAAGGCATCCAACCGGTAATGCAGTATGTCATTGAGTGATGGTTCTGCACTATCGTCATCATGAGCGGGGAATAGCAGCGGTCGCATGCCGGCGGCGTTAAGTGCCTGAGACAGCGATTCCAGTGCCTCGACGAAAAAGGGGTTGCTGAGGTCGCCGACGCCCACCCCCACGATATTCGATTTGCCGCTGATAAGTGATCGCGCGAGCAGATTGGGGTGATATCCCAGTCGTTTTGCAGCCGCGATGACCTTTGCACGCGTATTAGGCGCTATGCTCCCACCAGGCGTAAAGGCGCGGGATACAGCGGACTGCGAAACGCCCGCTTCGCGCGCGACGTCATGAGCGGTGATGAACGTACGAGACGGCATGGAAGGGACCTCCATCAAGGAATAAGAACGCATCAATATGCATAAGAATGCATATGCCACTCCCATAGAAATTGGAACCTTATATAGAATAATTTTGCGTGAATTGTGGTTGCAAGGAATTGGTTGCATATGTATGCATACCTCGAATCGAATAAGGAGCGAATATGATTAGGGAGCTGGCGCAACTGGTGGTGGACCCCGGGAAAGCGGATGTTTTTGAAGCGGCGGTGGCAGAGGCGATGCCGCTTTTTCGATCCGCGCAAGGGTGTCGCAGTTTTCGCCTGGAACGATCAGTCGACCGACCTGGTCACTATCTGTTTGTAGTCGGCTGGGAGAGTGTCGAAGCGCATATGGTCACCTTCCGCGGTTCGGAGGCCTATCAAAGCTGGCGCGGACTCGTCGGAGAATTCTTCATATCTCCGCCCGACGTTGATCATGTCGAATTGGCTTACGAAGGTTTTGAGAGCTGAACCCCCGTTGGTTCGTGGAGAACAGGCAATGGCAATTTATCTTAAGCGCAGCATTAACGCGGAGGCGAAGGCGGATATCGATCGCAAGGTTCGGGATACCGTCGAGGCAACGCTGGCGGATATTGAGCAGCGTGGCGATGTTGCGGTGCGCGAGCTGTCGGTGACGTTCGACGGGTGGGACCGGGACGATTACCGGCTGAGCCAGGCGGAGATCGATGCCTGCGTGGACAGCCTGACCTCGCAGGAGCGCAAGGACATAGAGTTCGCGCAGGCGCAGGTCAGGAACTTCGCGCGAATCCAGCGCGAAAGCATTAGAGACGTCGAAGTCGAGACGCTGCCGGGTGTCGTGCTGGGTCACAAGAATTTGCCCGTGAATGCTGCGGGTTGTTATGTTCCGGGCGGAAAATATCCGTTGCTGGCGTCGGCGCACATGTCGGTGATCACAGCCAAGGTTGCTGGCGTGCCCCGGGTCATCACCTGTGCGCCGCCCTTTCAGGGAACGCCGGCGCGAGCAATTGTCGCAGCACAGGCTCTTGCCGGGGCGGACGCCATCTATACGTTGGGCGGCATTCAGGCTGTCGGCGCCATGGCGCTGGGCACGCAGAGCATCGATCCGGTCGACATTCTTGTAGGCCCGGGTAACGCTTTCGTCGCCGAAGCGAAGCGTCAGCTTTACGGCCGCGTCGGCATCGATCTGTTTGCTGGCCCTACCGAGACGCTGATCATAGCGGACGAGGCAGGCTGCGACCCTGAGCTGGCGGCAACCGACTTATTGGGTCAGGTCGAGCATGGGCCGGACAGCCCGGGTGTGCTGCTCACCAATTCGGAGAAACTGGCGCGTGAGACGATGCGCGAGATTGAACGGCTTCTGGAGATTCTCCCCACAGCCGAGCATGCGCGCAAGGCGTGGGAGACGTTCGGCGAGGTGATCGTTGCCGACAGCTATGAAGAGATGGTTGCGATCGCAGACGACATTGCATCGGAGCATGTGCAGGTGATGACCGCCGATCCGGATTACTTCCTCAAGTACATGACCAACTATGGCGCGCTGTTTCTCGGCGCGCGCACCAATGTCAGCTTTGGCGACAAGGTGATCGGTACCAACCACACGCTGCCGACAAAAAAGGCGGCGCGCTATACTGGCGGCCTTTGGGTTGGCAAGTTTTTGAAGACATGCACCTATCAGAAGGTACTGACAGATGAGGCGTCAGCGTTGATCGGCGAGTATTGCAGCCGGCTGTGTGCGTTGGAAGGCTTCGCGGGGCATGGCGAGCAGGCGAACGTCCGCGTGCGCCGTTATGGAGGACGCAATGTTCCCTATGCCGGGCAGGCGGAACCGAGCGAACTGACGGCAGCTTGATGATAGAGCCATTTCCCAAAACACCTTCTTTCCGCCTCGATGGGAGGCGTGCGATTGTGACCGGGGCCGGGCGCGGGATCGGACTCGCGCTTTCTGCCGCTCTTGCCGAGGCGGGTGCGGAGGTGACGCTTGTTGCGCGCACACGCACCGGGATTGAGGCGGCGGCAGATGCCATCAACGCGTCCGGTGGCAAGGGTTCGGCGGTAGTTCTGGATGTATCCGACTATCAAGCTGTGGAGGAGTTCTTCAGGGCGCGCCCCGCCTACGACATCCTCGTCAACAATGCCGGGACGAATCGGCCCAAACCAATGTGGGAGGTGAGCGAGGAGGACTATGACGCGGTGCTAAATCTCAACGTCAAATCCGCCTTCTTTGTGGCGCAGGCCTGCGTCAGGAAAATGATCGAGGAAGGGAGAAAGGGGTCGCTTATACACATCGGTTCGCAAATGGGCCATGTTGGCGCTCCCAATCGCTCGCTCTATTGTGCGTCAAAATGGGCGCTTGAAGGCATGAGCAAGAGTCTCGCGCTCGACCTTGCCCAACATGGTATCCGTTCTAACACCATTGCACCTACCTTCATCGAAACACCGATGACAAAACCCTTTTTCGAGAAAAAGGCATTCCTCGAAAGCGTGCTCGCAAAGATCAAGCTCGGCCGTCTGGGGCAAGTAGAGGATCTGATGGGCGCCGCCCTCTTCCTCGCATCTGAGGCTAGCGCAATGATGACCGGTACAAGCCTGGTGATCGATGGCGGCTGGACCGCGGAATGATTTGAGCATTTTTCTTGGATCAGGCGTTGCCGGGAATGCGCCGGACACTGGCCAGAGGCAAGGCTGATTTCTGCTTTGTTGTTGAGGACGACTATGCAACCTAATCGCCTGGCGATGCGATCGCTGGCTCTGGCTATGTTCGCAAGCGCCGCTTCTATGCGCCTGCTTGATCCGCTTTTACCTGAAATTGCCGAATCTTTTGGCAAAAGCGTGGGTTCTACGGCTGCAACCGTAAGCGCCTACGCCATAAGCTATAGTTGCCTCCAGCTTGTGTATGGGCCCTTGGGGGATAAATACGGTGCCTATCGTGTAGTGATATGCGCGGTGCTTGCCTCTGCCATCACGGCACTACTCTGCGCGGCTGCACCATCGCTTGGCTGGTTGGTAGGTGGTCGTTTGCTATCTGGTGGGGTAGCTGCTGCCATTGGCCCTCTAACAATGGCATGGGTAGGGGCCAGAACCAGTGAGGCGGAACGTCCGGTCGCCATCGCCTCTGTGACTGGTGCCGGATTATTGGGGGTGACCTTCGGTCAGATCTTTGGCGGTCTCTTGGGTGCCTATGCGGGGTGGCGCGCTAGTTTCTGCCTAATTAGCATGTTTTTTGTCTTTGCCGGAAGTGGCATGCTGTTATCGGTAAAGCGATACCCACAATTGCTACTATCTGAATCCGATCAAAATGCAGACCATGAAGTGGCATCACCCCGCCTTTTCTCCTTGCTGCAATCAGGCGCGGTTCGTTTGGTCTTATTTGCGGTGCTGATCGAGGGTATCGGCATGTATATGAGTTTTACCTATGTCGCCGTGGTTCTGCGGAAGCAGGTAGGTCTGGATACTGGTATGGCGAGCCTGCTAATATCTCTGTTTGCACTGGGCGGCATAGTCTTTGTCGTAATGACCAATAAGTTGGTGCTTTATCTGGAGGAGGGGACAAGAGCGGCTCTGGGCGCCATGCTTACAGCTGCATCAATTGCTATACTTCCCTATACGACGTCGATCATTTTGGCTGGCTGTGCTCTCCTGACTACCGGATTTGGTTTTTTTATGTTGCACAATGTTCTGCAGGTTCGTGCAACACGGATGGAACCGCTCGCCCGAAGTGCATCCATGTCACTATTTGCGGCTGTCTTTTTCTTCGCGGAGGCACTGGGAGCTGCCACAGGAGGATGGATGCTCGATCGGGTTGGTGTCGCTGTGCCTTATGTAATTTCAGCTGTAATGCTAGCAGCTTTAGGGATAGCGCTACTAGTGAAAGATCGACGCCGCATGTCTTTGTCCGTATGTGGCTGAATGATTGAAATGCCGTGGATCTGGTATAGCCCTATCGGCTCGGTGAACTGTTTGATGCTGTCTGTTAGTTGATCGGGTTGCGTATCTCTATCAGATTAGCTTTAGAGGCGAGGATATCCATATGAACCGAGAACCGCTGGCTCTGCGTGCAGCTTATCGGCATTGGCATAGGATCGAAACGCAGTGGGCAGACAACGATATCTATGGTCATGTCAACAATACGGTGCATTATCGATGGTTCGATACCACCGTAAATAGCTGGCTTATCTCAGCCGGTCTACTGAACATGGATCAAGGCAACCCTATCGGCCTGGTTGTCGAGACAGGATGCCGATATGCCCAATCGCTCAGCTTTCCAGAGTCGGTGGAGATCGGTCTTAGTGTAATCCATCTTGGAAGGTCCAGCGTTACCTATCAACTTGGGGTCTTTGCCTTGAATTCTGATGAAGCGGCGGCTCAAGGGCATTTCACCCATGTTTATGTTGATCGCAATACCCGACGGCCAGTGTTGTTGCCGCAAGACTGGCGAGAAGAATTGTCGGTCTTGATGAAGGGTTGAGTCAACCATCACTCGTGCCCTCCGTTCAGGTTATGCAATTTCATTTTGTTATACGTGTAATAAGCTCTTCAAGCATTGGCTTCGAGCCGCTGCACCGCCTCCCAAGTGATGATCGTACTGGACACAGGAGATATAATTGGGGCATTAGTGTTATTAATTAGGTATATAGATAGCATTGGAGAGTAGGTGGGGTATGAAGCTGAATCAAAGCCGAATGAAATTGCACCACTTGCGTAATGTAGTTGCTGTTGTGGAGCGTGGTAGCCTGCGAGCTGGCGCTAAATATCTTGGTATTGCGCAACCGGCGATGTCCCGCAGCATTGTCGAGCTGGAACGCGATCTTGGTGTCACCCTTTTTGAGCGTACCAAATATGGTATGACCTTGACGCGGTCTGGAGAATTTTTTGCTCGTCGCGCAAAAGCGGTTCTAGCTGATTTGCAACGTACAATTGATGAGATGGATCATCTGAGTGGCGAAGATCGTGGAATAATCACCTTAGGTTGTTCGACGGCCTCGGCCATTGCCATTATTCCGACAATCGTGAACCGCTTTCATCTCAAATATCCGAATGTCCGTATCAAGGTTGTGGAAGGTGCGCTGCCGACCATAGAAACGGACTTGAGAGATGGTATAATCGACCTCTATGTCGGCCCGGTCGCTCCAGGGTTTGTGGACCCTGCGCTGGTAATAGAACCCCTTATCCAAAACGAGCGCATGGTGATTGCTCGACGCGATCATCCGCTTAAAGAGGCAACCCGCCTGGAGCAACTTGTTGATGCGTCTTGGGTAACGACCCCAATCGCGATAGACAGCGATAAGGAAGTGATCACTCTCTTTATGGCAGCCGGACTACCCTCGCCAAAAATTGTTATGGAAGCATCCTCTGGTTTTACCCTGGCAACGATCGTGGCTACCTCCAACCTGCTTGCCCCTGTGCCTCGTCAATGGCTTGATGTGATAAGAGTTACGGGCCTGATGACACGCATTCCTGTGATCGATCTGCCTAATGCGCCACCGATTTGTTCCGTCAGACGTTCCAACGTACCGCTTACCCCGGCCGCTGAGCATCTTAATGACCTCGCGACCCGTGCAGCGGGTACGCATATACGCATGCTGATGTCCGCGCCGTCTGTTGAGGCCTTGTCCTATATTGCATGAGTTTTCATGCCAAAAGGCGAAGCCTATGATTCAGGGTCAGGCGCTTAGTGCGCCCTGACCCTATGCTAAGCGAAAATAGTTGCTGGCTTCCATATCAGTGGCTAGCTCCATCTCAATAGGTTTCCAGCCGAGTATATCTCTCGTTTTTTGACTGGAGGCAGGGCTATCCGCCATGGCGAACTTGGCTATCCAGCCGAAATGATCGTCTGCCTTTTCTTCTGAGATGCTGAGAACGGGAAGATTGAGGCCTCGGCCGATTGCTTCCGCAATCTCGCGGAAAATAATACCTTCTTCCGCCACGCCGTGCAGGCAGGAACCTGCAGGCGCGGATTCCGCAGCAAGCCTGTACAAGCGTGCGGCGTCAAATCTATGGACCGCCGGCCAGCGATTGGCTCCATCACCAACATATGCTGAAATTCCGGTGCGCCGCGCAATTTCGATCAAGGCAGGAACAAAGGCCTTGTCACCTTTGCCATGAACCGATGGAGGGAGACGTACTATACTTGATCGGACGCCCTTGTCAGCGGCTTTGAGCGCAATGGATTCTGACAAACCACGCAACCATGAGACAGCGTCGCGGGTTGCGACATCATCCTCGGTAATGGTACCTTTGGTAGAAACGACCGTAAGGCCGGATGTAATAACAAGCGGTTTGTTTGATCCAGCAAGCGCATCAACCATTGCTGAAACGGCATTACGATCAATCTCTCCATTTCGGTCATATTGCGAAAAATCGTGAATGAACGCGAGGTGGATTGTTCCATCACAGGATGCGGCGCCAGCTGCTATACTATCAACGTCGGAGAGCTCGCCACGATGCACCTCAGCACCGGCTTGGGTCAGTTTGTTTGCGGATGAATCATTACGCGCTAAACCGACTACCTGATGACCCGCAGACAATAGCTCCTTGACTACAGCAGTGCCAATGAAGCCTGTTGCTCCCGTTACAAACAAACGCATTCTGACTCTCTGTAGCTCTTTAGTCCAATGACGATGCCATTGTCGGATTTGGGCCAGTCTCCGCTGTCTTCCACAGACGTGAGAACAGAAGACTCATTGGCCCAATGCATGAATGACGCGTCTTGAAACCGAAGGTCGGTTTGATGAAATCCCTCTGCCGGCGAATGATGATCACGCATTCACAATATAGTTTTGCATGCCCTTAATGCCTGCTTTGTAGACGCTTCGAACCAGTTCCTGTACTTCTTCTGGATTATGCCCTTCCGCTACAGAAAAGGTTCCGGATAGTTCTACCAGAGCCTTGCCCTCGTCAGTTATAGGAACAACCCGGAGACGGGCAATATAGTCGCGCATTGGAAGTGTCTCGGGAGGCACTAAGTTATATTTTAAATAGCGCTCCTGATCCGACAGTGCGATAAGCCTCTCTCTAACTTCGAGGCCCCCTTGTATGACAAGGTGCCGTATCGCACCCACCTGATCGGCAGGGCGGCCCTCCTCGATTTCGCAGGAAACAATGTCATCGGCATAATTTTTCAGCCCGCCAAAATCACGTAATAGAGACCATGCTTTATCGGCTGTGGCATCAATAATTCCACTTTCACAAACTTCAGGCATTACACTCTCCAATACCGCTCAGGACGCGAATTTCAGGACATATGCCCATAAGTATTGAACCGACTTTCGGGGTCGTACTTGCCGCGAATTTCCTGAAGCTTCTCAAAATTTTCTGGCTTCATGAATTGAGCTGGTCGACGAGCGAGGTTCTCATCGCCCAACTGAATGCCAACACTATATTCCTGAAGGGCGACAGCGCCTTCAGTAGACCAACGCTCCTCGTCAGGCGTTCCCCGCCCGCGCTTAAAAGAGCCATAAAGTGCGAAATAGGACTGGCTGATAAGGGAGAACGCCATATCGCGAGGGGGGCGGGCCGGGTTCCAGACCTGCCAATATGCATGGCTCGGCGCTTCGGGCTGCGTTTCTGCAATTCGACGGATCGCGGGGAGGGCAGGGCCGATTGGACTCTTGAGCCAAGAATTATCTGTAAACCATTTGCAATCCGGCCAGAACAAAACCTTCTCGCCAATCTTCATGATCCGTTTCAGCGACATGCGCAGCAATGGTAAAGTGAAGCTGGCTTTACGCCGCAACGGTCCTTTGTCGATGAATGCGACCAGCTCCTTTGCTTCGCGCTTGCTGTCAGCAAGAACGCAGGAGGCGATTTCAAGGCCAGGAGCGAAAATGCCCAAAGCTCTACGGTTAAACACAATCTGAAACTCGACTTTGGACGAAATCTGCTCCTTAATGCTGTCGAAATGCGTCAGCACTTCCTCAAGGTGGCGGCGCCGGAAAACCTGCGTTTTGATGGCAATATATTTGGGACGAACGTGCAGCTTGAGATAAAAGCGAACAACAACGCCAAAAAATCCTGCACCTGCACCGCGTGCTGCCCATAGCAGATCGCTATTCTCGGTATCGCTGGCGTGTACGAGGGTACCATCGGCCAGCACAACATCCACAGCCATTACACTTTCGCAGGCCATGCCTACGAAACGACTGTTCCAGCCAAACCCGCCCTGCAGAAGAAATCCTCCCAACCCGACGGTATATGCATGCGCAACGGGGAAATATAATCCATGCTTTTCCAGCGCCTCATCAAAAGGGCCGCCCAATAATGCTGGCCCGATGATTGCTGTTTTATTGGCCGGATCGATATTCATTTCGTTCAAACGGCCAAGGTCAATCAGAACGGCATTGTTCCGAATGTGGTTTTGAGACCAGCTGTGACCTCCAGAGACAACTGAAATTTTGAGATTTTTCTCTCTGGCCATTTTGACGGCATTCACAACGTCGTCGACATTGTTGGCCTGGATCAGATATTCCGGGCGCCGCCCAGAGTCATATGAACTGAAGCTCGTATCCTTCAGAGCTTCTTCAAACCCTGCATCTCCTCGAGCGAGAATCTTGCCCATGCCGGCGCTGTTCCTCATTACGTCTCCTGTCCATATTATTGCTATCTAGCGATATGCCGAAACCTGTCGTCCAACCGCAGCGGATCGATACAGTATCCGGGACAAGGCATTCTTTATCTATCGATAGTGAGAAACCATTGAATCCGGGAGATATCATTGGGGGATCGGTGTTATCTTTTAAGTATATGCCGTTCAAGGCGAGTGCTTGATATGTCTTGATACTTGTCAGTAAGTGCCACGCCATCATGGATCAGATAAAAACTGGATATTGAACGAGCGCTGGCTTACAAAATCAGACGTCAGCAGCTGGCTTCCCGAAAATGGGCGTTCTGGTTATCTATGCGGATCCTGTATCTGCTCGCGCCAGTCAAAAACTAGCTCACCTTCGCGGAAGGCAAACCGGTTGAGATGTTCGACGACGACCGCTTGAAGCCTAGCCATATCATCTCCATTGGGCACTTCACATTCTACCGTCAATTCATCATCGCTTGCCAGAAGGTCGGTAGTACCCAGCGGCAGAGAGATGTGCGCCCGTTCCGCATCGAATTCCACTGCGAACCTGTGGCTCCAATGTTTAGATAGTTGCTGAAGATATCGACTGGCGTTGTTGGTTGAGATCACGGCTATGGTACGAAGCATGTGTTACAGTCTTTCGGTTACATCCGTTGTATATGTCAACTACCCGATTTGCTTACAAGTAGATCACGACGACTGGGCTGACTTACCTGCATTTGAGGAAGGCAGTCAGCCGAGGATTCACTGTGCCATATTACGTGATATGATCAGAATCGGTTCGGCTGGATGATATAACGGATGTCGGAGCCTCTGCCCCATACATCGGTCACCTCACTAAGAGCAACACTTTGAAACGGAGGGATGAAGCCAGCAGTTGGAGCAGCCGATAGCAATTCATTGGCACCGGCCAGCAGGTCCTTGAACGCAACGCTGCCGATGCCACTGCCCATGAGTTCCAAGCCGGAGCTGCGAAGCATATCTGCCCGGACAGGAACTTCCGCACCTGCGAGATTGCCGAGCTGAACATAGCGCAGCCTGGGTTCACCGGCAGGCGAGCCGCGGTTAGTGGCTGCTGCAGTCAGAACGCGGCTAGCTGGCTCGCCCCACACAAAATCGAGGACAATATCGACACCTAGATCAAATTCGGCGCGCAATGCCTCGTCGCCATTGTCATCCAGAGCGATTTTGATATCAGCCTCGATACCTTCAAGCTTCTCCGTGTTGCGAGCGACCGCGATAGTTTTGCTTGCACCCAGATATTTGGCGATCTGTAAGCCCATACGACCTGCAGCTCCGTTCGCGCCAGTAACGAGAACGGTTTCACCCTTTTGTATTTTTGCTCTGCGGGTCAGGGCAACCCAGGATGCGAGGCCTGCCGTCGAGATTGCGGCGGCCAGATCATCGGATACGCCTTCAGGAACCGGCACTAGCATCGAACTCGAAACCAGAGCCTTTTCTGCCATTGAGCCGAACGGACGCTGAGGAAAGAGGAAATAAACGCGACGACCATCGGGGTCGGTTCCGACGCCATCGACGCCAGGCACGAAGCCAGCGGCTGCACCACCCGAATAATGCGTGCCTGCAGCCAGTGCTTTCACAATTGGGCTCAAGGGCGCCGCGGTTACGTTGATGACTGTTTGACCGTCACCCGCTTCCGGCTCCTGAAACTCACTGAAAGCTGGCGGTGCATCAAAAGAATTTACGACTGCGGCCTTCATTACATTACTCCTAAACGGAATGGATATCGCGGCTTCAATGCCGACTGCTAGATCTTATAGACTCGTGTGTCTGGATCATCTATTCTCGAGTGTCCGTATTTTGTTCGCGATCGTCTGGAGAGGTTCATGGATCCGCTTTCCGAAATGCTCTCATTACTGAAGCCGCGCAGCTACATCACAGCGGGTTTCGATGCCGGAGGAGATTGGGCGCTGACGCTTGATGATCTTGGGGGTCGTATAAAATGCTATGCAGTTATCAGTGGTACATGTTGGCTATCGGTTGAGGATGACGGGCCTCAAGTTAAACTAAGTGCAGGTGACTGCTTTGTACTTCCTAGCGGGCGCCCTGTTGTGATTGCCAGCAGTTTGGGCGTGGAGCCGAAAGCCGCAAGTGATGTGCTAAATCCAAACCGGAGCGGTGAGATAGTAACCTATAATGGTGGTGGGGATGTTTATCTCGTGGGCAGCCGCTTTGAGGTCAATGGTCGTCATGCCGAAGTTCTACTGCGTACTCTGCCGCCGCTCATTAATGTGAAAACCTCCGGCGATCAGGCGAAGTTGCGATGGTCTATAGAATTGATGATGGAGGAATTGCGCGAACGACGGCCGGGGGCGTCGTTAATGGCGCAGCAGCTTGCCCACATGATGCTGGTGCAGGCGTTACGACTTTACCTGTTGGAGCGATCTCACAATGATATCGGGTGGTTTGCCGCTCTTGCCGATCCGCAGATAAGTCGTGCGATATCAGCAATGCATGCCGATCCTTCCTTTCCATGGACGTTGAAAGCCTTAGCAGAAAGTGCCTGTATGTCTCGATCGACATTCGCGCAGCGTTTTCATGACAAAGTTGGAGAAACCCCCATAGGCTATCTTACACGTTGGCGCATGATGTTGGCGGGAGAGCGCCTTGTACACGGGAACGATACTATTGCCCGTATAGCCCTCTCTCTTGGCTACACATCCGAGCATGCCTTCAACACTGCATTCAGGCGAACTATGGGGTATTCGCCGAGGCGGTACAGTAATAAATTTGCAGATGTCGCTGCCTGAGCGGCGAGAGAGCGCCTTTGGTTTAAACGTGAAGCAGCCATGATCGCCGACTATTATCATGACCGTTAAGCGGAGCGTTTGATGATATCTGATCGATATCTAGTTGCCTATAGCATGCATAGGCAGAAGCAGATATTTCCCTATGGCATATTTTTGTGATCTGATATTTTGCTTTGTATGCCAGAGAAAATTGCTGATTAGAACTCTTAGATTATGTGCGAAAAGCGTGTATAAAGCCGATATGCTCATACGGCAGCATTGGGTTTGCCGCTGCATGTATTGATGCGGGCGTCGGCTGGGTCTCTCAGGCATGGTTGACAACAAATGATCCGCTCACTGAGGTATGTTACCTAACAGATATCTCTCTCATGTCGTTGTTGTCTCCCGGTTCTCATCGGAAGCAATATAAGTGTCGCAATAGATCGTTAATCTGAGAGGATGATAATTCATGGAGCTGACGCTCGAACTGACTCGCCAAACTGCCGCGCGGCTGACCAATGAGGTCAGTGCCAAGGTTTATGGCAACTTCATAAACGGGGAATGGGTTGAAAGCAGCAGCGGCAAGACAATTGCCCTTGAAAATCCGGCCACGCGGCAGGTGCTGGCTCATATTCAAGCCAGTAATGCGGGCGATGTAAATCGCGCAGTTGAAGCTGCAGCGGCGGCTTTCCCTAAGTGGGCGAATGTGGGTCCGTTCCAGCGCCAGGACATCATGCGGGCGATCGCCCAGCGCATACGCGAGCGGCAATTCGATTATGCTATGATGGAGGCGCTCAACAACGGCAAACCCATTACTGATGCCTACACGCACGACATGGTTGGCGTGATCAACCAGTTCGAATTTTTCGCCGGGACGCCCTTTCACATTCATGGCGAGGTCATGGACTTCGCGGATGCGACGATGCTCGTCCATCGTCAGCCGATCGGCGTCGTCGCGTCCATCATCCCGTGGAACGTTCCGATGTTGATGGCGGCCTGCAAGCTGGCGCCTGCTCTGGCCGCGGGCTGCACCGTTGTTCTGAAACCGGCTGAGGTTGCCTGCCTGTCGGTCATGGAATTCATCAACGATATCAAAGATATCGTCCCGCCCGGAGTCATTAACGTCGTAAACGGTTATGGGGCGGATGTCGGCGAGCCGCTGGTCACTCATCCGAAGGTCCGCAAAGTGGCGTTCACCGGATCCCGGCCGACCGCGCAGAAAATTATCGGATATGCCGCCAAGGCCATCATTCCCCAGACGATGGAGCTGGGAGGCAAGTCGGCCAACATTGTCTGTGAAGACGCGGACATAGAAGCCGCTGCGCAATCGGCTGCGATTACCACGGTGTTCAACAAGGGTGAAGTTTGCGTCGCCGGAACGCGGGTCTTTGTCCATGAAAAGGTCGAAGACAAGTTCCTCGAGGCTTTCGAGCGCCGTCTCCGCGCGGTCCGCCAGGGTGATCCGCTGGACCCCGCGACGCAATTGGGTGCGATGGCATCCAAGGTTCAGTTCGACAAGGTCAGCAAGTATCTCGAATTGGGCCTGGCGGAAGGTGCGACTGTTCATTGTGGTGGCAGCGTAGCCAAGGTTCCCGGCATGGAAGATGGCTATTTTATCCAGCCGACGATCTTCACGGATGTCAGGAACGACATGCGTATCGCGCAGGAGGAAATTTTCGGTCCGGTTACCGGCGTAATCCGCTGGTCCGATGAAGACGACATGCTGCGCCTGGTGAATGACGTCGAATACGGACTGGCAGGGGGCATATGGACACAGAACCTGACCCGTGCCCATCGCATCGCGCGTGCAATGGATACCGGCATCGTCTGGATTAACAAATATTACAACTTCAAGCCTGGCATGCCCGGCGGTGGTTTCAAGCAGAGTGGTTTCGGAAGAGAGAACGGTCTTTCGACACTTGAGCATTACACCGTGACAAAGTCCGTGATCATCAATCTTGAAGAGCTGAACACCACGGATTTCGTCGTACCACGCTAAGACGATGCGCGCGTCATGCTGTCAAGCGTGACGCGGCCGACCAAGCAAAAGAGCGGTTTTGGAGCCTCAATAATCGAGAGGCTTCGGAAAGTCCCTATGGGGGAGCAAAATCAACTATATTGATTAGTGGGAGGATAAAATGCGAATATCTATTAAATCAAGCAAGTACACATCATGCGCATTGGGAGCACTGTTTGCGATGGGGTATGGCGCCCCAGCAGTTGCTCAAGCCCAGGCTGCAGACGATAGCGATCAGGGCGCTGTGCTGGAACAGATCATCGTCACGGCTCAAAAGCGTGCCCAGAACGCTCAGCAGGTTCCGATTGTTGTGAATTCCATAAGTGCCGAAGCTGCTGCGGCTCGCGGCGTTGAAGCTACCACTGATCTGCCTCAAATTGCGCCTGGTCTGATGTTCAATCGTGGTTCCAACGCATCGCTTGTGTTCATGCGCGGCGTTGGTGGTGGTTACGCATCGGCAGGACAGGAAAACCCCGTCGCAATTTATGTCGACGATGTTTATGTCTATTCTATCTACGGCAATATGTTTGATCTGGCCGGTATAGACCGCGTCGAAGTGCTCTCCGGACCTCAGGGTACCCTGTTTGGGCGGAATGCGCTGGGTGGCGTGGTTCAGGTCATCACCAAGGAACCGAAAGCCACTCCGTCTGTCGAAGCTAAAATTGGCTATGGTACCTATGATACGGTGCGAGCAGATCTGTATGCGACAAGCGGCTTAGGGGAAAATCTCGCTGCAGACCTCGCGGTCCATTTTTCGGATCAGGGTGACGGCTATGGTAAAAACCTCACCACCGGTAAAGATGTTTTTGTGACGAGAGATTTCTCCGCACGCAGCAAACTTCTATGGAATCTCGCTGATGCGACTTCCCTGCAGTTTACTGTACTGTATGATAAATTTCGCAGCGATCAGGGCTTGTCCGGCCGCCTTCTGCCCGGTTCGATCGGACGCGATGGTGTGACCACAGCTCCAGCTGATTTCTACGATGTAAAGCAAAACCTGTTCAACATGAGCCACAATACCCAGTGGCAAAGCAACATCAGGTTGATTCACGACTTTGGCGGAGTTACTCTGAAAAATGTTGCGGCATATGTAAACAACAAGACCCGTAACACATTCGATAACGATAACACGCCAGCTGTTATCAACGAGCAGCCGCTTAACCACCAATACTCCAAAACCTGGACAAATGAGCTGCAGCTCAGCTCCAACAACAAGGGGGGTGTGACCTGGATTGCAGGCTTGTTCTATCTAAACAACAAATCCGGCTACACTCCTGTTCGTGTCGCCAGTGCGACCGGCTATTCCGACTTTAATACCCAGATGAAGACTCAATCCTATGCAGCTTATGGCCAGACAACAGTTCCGCTGGGCGAGTCTACGAATATCACCGCAGGGTTGCGCTATACTTATGACAAAAAACATAACAATGTTCTGGCGACCAACCAACTTGGCGCAGTTATTGGCAGTTTGACGGGACCCAACAAGGATCATTGGTCGAAGCTTACCTGGCGCCTCTCTCTCGATCAGGAGTTCGCTCCCGGGATTCTTGGCTATGCTACCTATAGCCGTGGTTTCAAGGCGGGTACTTTCAACACGACCGCAGGTAATGATCCGGGCGTCGATCCCGAGCAGATCGATGATTATGAAGTCGGTCTGAAGACGGAACTGTTCAATCGTCGGGTCCGTCTGAATGTTGCTGGTTTCTATTATAATTATAAGGACATTCAATTCCGTATTCTGCTTCCTTCCGGTGGTGGAACCAGAATCCTGAATGCTGCGAAGTCGGAACATTATGGTATCGACGCATCGCTTGAAGCCGTTATCACTGACGAACTTCGCCTCCAGGCGGGGATGGAATGGCTGCACGCCAAGTTCAAGAAATTCCTCAATGCTCCAGCCACTTCACCCAACATAAATGGTTCAGGTGTTCCAACCGGTGGTAATTTTGTAGTTGCGACGAATTATAGTGGTAGAGACATGCTCTCCGCTCCTGACTTTGTCGGCAATATCGGCGCCCAATACACGGTCGATACCGGCAGCGGTAAACTGAACTTCGCTGCCAGCTACAACTATAACAGCGGCCATGCATGGACACTGGTGGTTGATGACCGAGCTCGCCAAAAGGCCTATGGCGTGCTGAACCTTTCGACAATGTGGACAGATCCGTCGGAAAAGTTCGATGTTCAGCTATGGGGTAGAAACGTTACAGGCACCAAATATAATGCCTTCGTGATTTCGTCCGCCAATGGCGACTATGGATCACCAGCTGCTCCCGCTACGTTCGGCATCACTTTCGGAGCACATTTCTAAGTTGGTTTGAATGGCCGTGTAGGGGGGGGGTAGACATCCTGCTCAGGTACATCCCTGCCATCAAAAAGCCTTTCATATAAGTTGGGCGGGCGCGCACTTCCAAAATTACGGGAAGGCGCGCCTGCTTAGCATGGTACTGATGGAGACGGATATGAGTGATAGAATAGAGACCGCCGCGCGATCCGGAGGTGCCGTGAATAGTTGGTGGCCGCTGATGGCTGCCGTGATGCTCAGCAATTCGAGCGCGGTGGTGGGTACCATTTCGCCCACTTTCGTTGATGCGTTCATTGCTCGTGGTGCTCCGTTGGTTTGGGCATCCCGATTGGGTGCAACAGAATTCTTTTCAATCGCGATCATGATGCTTTGTGCGCCACTGCTGATTATGCGCTTTGATCGGCGTTTCCTTGGCTTGTTCGGCGTTATCGCAGCGGGGTCAGGGCAGTTGCTGTCCATTCATGTTGACTCGATGCCCCTCATCATGGTGTGCCGTGCTGTCGCGGGTATTGGCGAAGGCATGCTTTCCGCAGTCGCTATTGCCTCACTCGCGGCTGCGCCATCGCCTGACAGGGCTTTCGGCATCGCGGTTTCTGTGAACCAGATTGTAGCTACAATCATGTTGGCTATCATTGCCTGGGCCGCGCGCACGTCGCCGGGAAACAGCGCCATGATCATCATGGCGATCTTCATTGCGACCAATATCGTGTTCGTTTCTGGGTTGCCCCGGCATTCCAGAGTTCAATCCTCTCAACAAGAGCATAAGGAAGCCGCATCGGTCAGCCGCGTAGGCCCAATCGTCTGCGGTATCTTGGCTACGTTCCTGCTTGCCGGTGGTTTTGGTGCTGTTTGGCCGGTCGCTGGTCAGATTATAACGGCGGGCGGCGTCTCATCTGCGGCGCTTGCGACCTCCTACACCGTTGCGGGCTTGGGTGGAATATTAGGTGGTGTCGTTGTGGCTTTCCTTGGTGATCGGCTAGGACGCATCATTCCTGTCGTATTTGGTGCGCTTACCATGGCCGCGTCGCTGTGGCTGATTTCGTCGAGCCTCTATGGAGCCGCGCTTATCATGATCATGTTCTTCTGGTCGTTCAATATTCCTTATTATCTCGGAATCCAGGCTGTGTTCGATCCGAGCGGAAGACTCGCCGTATTGACGAGCGCGATGATCCCCTTTGGGATATCGGCGGGGCAAATCGTTGCTGGTATTGTGGCAACCTCCTTTGCTATCAGCTATGTACCCGTTTTAGGAGCTTGTGCACTACTTTTGTCGCTGATGCTGGTGATGAATGCGCTGAGATCTGCCAATGGCGTGCAGAAAATGATTACAGGATGACATCCCCACAGGTAACGCGAAGCGGACCGGAGGGCGACATCGTTCAAGGTAATGCCTCCTGCCTCTGCGCCGGAAATTCCTAGAGACACTCGCACTGCTGACAAGATATGCGCGACATAGGCGCTGGCAACCGATTCTTCAGGCTTTCCTAGGAGGTGGAGGCCAGCGAGCAGTGTTCGACACGTCGGGAGCCATTTTGCGTCCCTTATCAACGCGAGTGCTGCCTGACAATCCGGGTGAAGTTTCGCACATAGCGCCGGTCGCGATAACCGATTCTGTGATCCTGTGCGGGTAAAGCATAATGTGATGCGAATAATTGTCACCGGCATGCGGGGCAAGACGAACCTATGATCGTCGGCAAATCAGCTTACTGATCATAACCTCTAATATATGTTCGCATTGCTTTGATACCCGCTTTGTATATTCCCCTAACCCAATCGCAAATCTGCTCAGGCTCACCCTCCGCAATCGAAAATCTTCCGGACCATTCGACTAAGGAGGCGTTGCAGTCCGTTACGGGGATGACGCGGACACGCCCAGAATAATTGCGTATCGGCAACGTCTCTGTCGAGAGCATCGCATATCTGAAATATCGTTCGTCATCTGAGAGGGCAATAAGTTGCTCCCTCACCTCATTCCCGCTCTGAAAAACCAGCCGCCTTACAACACCCACTTGCGTTCCCGGCCGACCGTCTTCGATGTCGCTCGACGCCATATTTTCTGCCCAATTCTTTGCGCCGGTAAAATCGCGAAGCATAGCCCATACTTGGTCTGCGCTGGCATCAATAATTCCGCTCTCAGAAACTTCAGGCATGACTGTCTCCCACGCCCGGCGCGTAGCGTCGCCCGCTGTGCGCCGGCTGTGTTCAAATTTAATTCGTTTCGATGACGTACCGAATGTTCAGTATAGGCGGAGAAATCTGGACGGTATAGCCGTCAAAGTCTGTTATTTATTCGTGATAATCCGGCCTTCCTCAAGGCCTTTTGTTTCGTAAGGTACTGGGTAATATACGCCGGCAGAGAAGGCGGAACAATTATTTCACGCGCTTTGCGGAAACAGCAACCTCTATCCCGATTTCCGGATCGACATAATCGGCTCCCGGGTCGGATTCCATACCCAGATTGACCTGACTACGGGAGATACGGGCGTGGCCCGACAGCTCAGCTCTGTCATTTCGGATGTTCAGGGTAAATGGGAAATCCACCGGAATAGCGCGCCCCTTGATCGTCAGAGTTCCTTTGGCAAGATACCCTGATGCTGTTTTGGTGATCTTGCCCGTTCTGAAAGTCGCTGTGGGATATCTCTCCACATTGAACCATTCCTCGCCTGGGAGGCTGCTATCGTGCATGGCAACGCCATCTGAGGCCGATGCGGTTTGAATAACAACCGTTGCTTGTGAAGATGCCAGATTATCTGGATTGAAGTGAACATCAGCCTGCCAGCGTGAAAATGTACCGCGGAAAGGCGTGCCTACATGAACGCCGGTAAAAGCAATGCTGCTTTTTGTATATTCCACCTGCCAGCGAGGCACCTCGGTGTCGTTTACAGGCTGCGACGCGGGCTGCGCTTCCACTGTCTGTGGCACCGGCTGCGCTTCAGCTTTCGGCGCTTCCGCTGTTTGCTGCGTACTTTGAGGGGGCTCAATAACTGGTGTTCGCGATGATGGAACGCCTTGCGTTGCAGGTATATGCAGGAGCTGAAACGTAACCGCAATTGTACCAGCAAATATCGGCAAGAAACTGATGGCCAGAGCTATGGATCGAGACCAATTTTTAGGAGAGTGAGTGATGTTTTCAGTTGCAATCCAGGGCACCATCCGAGCCAAGATTCCGTCATGGTCAACAAAGTGATGTTTCAGTGCGGCCACGACGTGCAGGAGGAATAGACCCACCATTCCGAAAGCAAGAAGCTCATGAATCTCAAGAGCTGTATCTGCCGCAAATCGCCGCATGGACTCTGTCATTTCGTTCAGATCAAAGAGATGAGGTACCTCGAATAGTCCGAAGAAGATTGTCGGCACTTCAAGGGCGCGGCCCAGCGGTGTCGACCAGCCGGTCGAGACATATATCCACCCGGTCACGGGAATCGCGATCATCAGAAAATAAAGCAAGAAATGCGTCGCATGTGCGGCACGGCGCTCCCATGGGCTCATTCCATCCGGCAAAGGAGGCGGCGGGTTCATCATCCTCCAAGCTAGTCTTACCAAACTGAGCAGGAGGGTGGTTAGTCCGATCGACTTGTGGAGCTGATAGCCAGCTATCGCCCGTGCTCGCGTCGCGGGATCGTCAAGGGCGCTGTGCATCCACCAGCCGATTATCAGATTACCGAGAATGGACGCAGCGATCGCCCAATGCAGGGCGATCGCGACAACCGCGTATCGTTGTTCATTAGATGGGATCATTTGGCGGCCGGAGTTCGCGGGCTGAACTCTCCGTTAAATACCAATTGCACTTCATCGCTGACAAGGGCTGGCCCAACAAGATGAGTCATGCCAAATTCCGACCGCTTAAAGGTTCCCGTTGCCCGGATACCGAAAACAGGACGTTGCGTCATCGGATGGACCGCTCGCGCCCCAGTGAGAGTCGCCTCCATTGTGACGGGATGCGTTTGTCCCAGAAGGGTCAGATCACCTGTAATACGCGCGGTGTCTTCTCCCGTCTTCTCGATAGCAGTAGAACGGAAAGTGATTTCCTTGAACTGGCCCGCATTAAGGAACTTCGGGTTCATCGCCAGGTCCTCGTCCCAGCTGGCGTAGGGCTCTGAAGCATGCGTTTCCCGGAATCCCCCGGGGTGATCCGTCCTTATGGTAGTAGGATCGATCTTTACGGTGAGTGCCGATCTAGTCACATCTTTGGTATCCAGTGTCACTGTAGCGTCGATGCCGGTAAACCGCATCATATAATTGGATATGCCCAGATGCCTGACGGAGAACGAGAAATTCATGTGAGTGGGATCCACCACATATTCTCCGGCTGGAACCATAAGCTTGGGTTCTGTCGGCTGCGCTTGAATCTGGATGCTCCCAACGTCGGACTGTGCACTTTGGCAGAATACCAGAGCGACTGACAGGAGGATGACAGAGTGCGCTTTCATTATCCGCTCCTAATATGGAATAAGGGTGTGAGAACTTGGATGTTACCCGTCGCTGGTCTGTCAGATGAGAACCGTTTGACGCGCTTTGAATATTCGTGTTCGGTAACCATACACCTCGGGTTCGCAGGCTATTCTTTGTGATCGAATGCCGTTGATCTGGTTCCATCCAGCTGCATGATTGCACCGGCAATGATCTCCCGATATTAAGGCGCATTTTTTGCTTCGGGAGGATAGCAATATATCTCACCGATATGTAAAAAGTATCATGGCCGTCCTCAGCAGAGGACTGCTTTGCCCACCGAACACCTATGATGCACTGGATCTGTCTCTCACAATGCACCGAAAGCCGATATGGCTGGTTGAGCTGTCGATCGCCTGCCCTTGGCGAGCTGCGGGTCGGTAACGCTGACAGTAATTTTCCGCGCAGAGATGCGATCCGCCTTTTATGACGCGGCGAGGTATTTTCAGATTTGGAGCGCGGGGATCAAAACTTTCCCGTAAGCTACCGCCTCGCGGATTGGAAATGACACAGCATGCACCGGGCTTTTTCTTGAGAGTCGCCTTTTGCGTAGTGTACCAGTCATTGGTCCATTCCCAGACGTTGCCGATCATGTCAAAAAGACCATAGTCATTCGGTGGAAATGCATGGACGGGACTTGTGCGTTCCCATCCATCTTCCATCGTGTTGGTGTATGGGAACACCCCCTGCCAATAGTTGGCAAGCATTTGGTCGTTCGGTGCGAGTTCGCTTCCCCAAGCGTAGGAGCGTCCGTCATCATGGCCGCCATATGCCGCATATTCCCACTCTGCTTCGGTAGGAAGAACTTTGCCCGACCATTTAGCATAGGCGCGTGCGTCTTCGTAGGTAATATGGATGACTGGGTGAGCTTCCAAACCTTCGAGCGTGCTTTCCACACCATCTGGATGACGCCAGTCGGCACCTGGACAGAATTCCCACCAGCGGGTCCAGTCAGTGGTGGGCGTCACGGGCGTCGTCGTTTTGCGAAACACTAGCGAACCAGGCTGAACCAATGACAGGTCCATGCCGGGATAATCGGCAGGATCAGGCGGGATTTCCGCGAAGGTGCGGTAGCCGGTAGCTTTAACAAATGCCGCGAACTGACGGTTAGTAACGGGGGTTTCATCCATCCAGAAAGTATCAACTTTAACGCGACGCGGCGGCGACTCCTCGCTATAAAACTGATCAGATCCCATGGTGAACGTGCCGCCCGCAATATATTTCATCCCCTCTGGCGCTAATTCACTGTGGCCCGCGGCAAGCGATGTCATTCTTTTTCTTTATCCACTGCTCCAGCCACGGTCTGATCCACTTGTTGTATTTCTACCAAGCCGACGTGATGGGCATACGCATTCCACTGGGTCACTAGCCGCTTCAATATAAGGGGATACTTAGAAGAAAGATCCTTCGTTTCACCGGGATCGGCGTGGATGTCATATAGCTCCCATTTGACGGTCTGGCGGTCGTCGCGCCCCTTCAGAGCCGCCATCTTAGTGGAAACATAAAGCGCCTTCCATTTGCCGTCACGAGCTGCACGTCGGTCGAACAATTCCCAGTTCAGTTTCCGCTGCGCGCTCCATGACGCGCTCGTCTTAGTCGAGAGCAAAGTCTTCCAGGATAGCCCTTCGAGCGGATCTTTGCTGTGCGAACCGGTAATATCCATGATCGTGGGATAAATGTCAGTCACGTGCAGTGTCTGACGCGAGAGCCGACCACCTGTGACCCCGGCACCCCATATGAAGGCGGGTACGCGGATTCCGCCTTCTGCGGTCGATGCCTTTATGCCGGCGAATGGCGCGGAACTCGCATGGGCCCACTCTGGACCATAGCTGACATAGGAACTGGCGTTCCCCATGTTGTCTAGGCTGTTGTCTATATTGGTCTCGGTCGACTTGGTAGGATCCATGGGATCGAGCGGCGCAGACAGATCGAGTCCATCCGGTCCGTTATCGGAAATGAAGATGATAACCGTGTTGTTCAGCCTACCGCTTTCGCGCAGCGCGGCGATAAGCCGCCCCACATTCTGGTCCATGCGGTCGACCATGCCGGCAAATATCTCCATCTTGCGCGCTTCTGTCGCGCGCTTTTCGGCCGACAGCTTAGCCCATTCTGGGAATGGATAGCGACCGGCCTCCGCCGTGACCGAAGCCATCCCGATAGCTTTCATGCGGGCAAGACGTGTCGCGTGCAGTGCGGCCGGGCCTGCGTCATATTGCCCCTTATAGCGTGCGATATCCTCTCTTGGTGCCTGTAGCGGCCAATGCGGTGCGGTATATGCCAGATAGGCGAAAATGGGTTTTTCAGGATCGCTTTCACGCAGAAACTCGATCATGCGATCAGTATAATAGTCAGCTGAAAACTGACCTACGGGAAAACGGGTCAAACTACCGTTTTCGCGGTACAGAGCGACCCGTCCTGCCCGGGCGTATTCGCCATCCTGATCCGCGCCGAAATGATTGCCAACCCCTTGCAGGAGCGCAAAGCTGCGATCGAAACCAAAGGCTTTGGGTGAATGGTCTTCATCCATCCCCAGATGCCACTTCCCAGTCATGAAGGTTTGGTAGCCTGATCGGTCAAGTGCTGCTGGCAGGCTGTCGACGCTGCGTGAAAGATAGCCTTCATAGCCTGGCTTGCCGACCTGGTTTGGGGTGCGCACCTCAATCATGGTGCCAAGACCAACTTCATGGTTATCGCGTCCGCTCAGCAGCATCGATCGGGTGGGCGAACAGGTAGGCGCCGTATAGAATTCTGTCAGTATCAGTCCCTGATGGGCTAGGCGATCAAGGTTGGGTGTACGGATTTCGCTGCCAAAGGCACCTAGATCAGAATAGCCCAGATCGTCCGCCACGATCAGTATCACGTTGGGCCGACCAATGTTCTGCACAGGATGGGACTGTGCCGGAGAGGGCGGCGCCTGTGCGCCGACAACCGTCGGCTGGTACAATCCTAACCCTGCACCCAGCATAATAGCTAGGGGCAGAGCCTTCGACGCGAACAGTTTTTTCGATGTCATATTCCGTTTCTCAATTACGCAGTTTCAGCTGAATACCGACAGATCGCGGTGTGTCCGCAAGCGCCTGATAGGATGCCGAGGCAGCCGAAAAGGCACGAAAGCTTGCAGTCAGTTTGTCAGTGAGATTTCTTCCGACTAACGCCACTTCCCACCGCCCGTCGCGCGCACCAAAGCCTATGCGTGCATTGATCTTGGCAAAGCCGTCCTGAGAGAGGAGGGGGTCGGCGATCGGTTGTTGGTAAAAGAAAGAGGTGAAATAGATATCGCCCTGCAGGCTCAGTCTGAAATCACTGCCGATATCTGTTGCATATTCCGCACCGACATTGCCACTCCATTCCGGCGCAAATGCTCGCCGTTTGCCTGACATGTCTTGCACACAGGTGGCAATGCCATTCGCGCGCGCCTGTGCAGTCTGCAAAGCCGTACACGGTGCTCCGGGATAACTTTTGTATCTGGAGTCCAGATAGGCGACGTCCGCATTCAAGCTGAGACCGGGCGCAGGGCGTAGGGTTGCTCCCATCTCGACTCCCTTGGCGACGCTAGCTGCAACATTAGTTACGACCTGAAACGACGAGCCGTTGGCCAGCTGAATAGTGGTGGATTCCTGCAAATCCTTATATTTGCTGTAAAAGGCATCGATATTGAGCGTCAGCATCCGGTTAAAAAGGCCGGACTTCAGACCTATTTCGAAATCATCCACATTTTCTGGACCAAAGTCGGATTTGCTGACAAGAACCGAGTAACCACCGGCCTTGAAGCCCTTGGCATAGGATATATAGCCCATGACATCAGGTGTCAGGTCATATTGCAGACTCGCGGCAGGCAGCAGCTTATTGTCGGTCCGCTCTGGGCGAACGAACGGGCCGATATCATAGCTGAGCGCTGGGAGCAGGTTGGCCTGTGTCGTTGCGTTGCCGGGCACGAAATTCGCGTCGGTCGGCCGGGCGGTTCCGGACGTACCCACCTCTACAAACCGGGTAGCTTTCTTATTAACCGAGGAATATCTCAGACCCAGATTTATCCTGAGACGATCGACGGGGCGCAGTGTGACGGCTGCAAAAGCAGAGAGCGTATTGGCCGTTTCCGTATTGACGATATGTCCCGCCACGGGTGTGGCCGCTGTGTATTCGCCGCCGGAAAATCTGCCAAAGGGGACGAAATAGAGGCCATGATAGAAATTTACGTTTAGATTTGAATGCGCATAATATGCACCCGCCATATAGGTGAGAAAACCATCCTCGGGTGAAGCGAAGCGGATTTCCTGGCTGAACTGCCGATACTTTTCGTCGGTATCTACAATGAACGTGTAGTCGGTGCCGACAACGCTGCCGCCCTGATGTGCGGGAACTGGCAGCACGTCGGTGAATAGATGCGAATCATGCCAGAAATAGCCGCTGGTGAGTGTCAGCGAATTGCGCCCCACATCAATTGCCGTGCGCCATTCGCCCTCCAGGAAATCATAGTCAAAGAAAGAGGGGTTGTTTCCCGATACGCGGTCGAGATGGTCGTCCACGACGCCGCCATTAGCTGCGAGGTAGCGGGCACAGGGCCCAGCCGCCGGCCCGAGGGACGGGTCGGGCGGGCAACCGAGATATTCCGTATTGGTGACGCCGGTTTCGCGCATGCGACCGCCATCGAGTCTAGCGTCCATGACAATACCCGACGACGGATCCCACCGCAACGCAATGCGACCTACCTTATCATTTTTGTCGGGGCCGTCGTTGCCGGTTGTCGTGTTCTGGATATAGCCGTCCATACCGGATTGACGACCCGCAACACGGATGGAGAGATCATTGGTCAGCGGAACCGTGACCCCGGCCTCCACCATGAATTCGCCCATGTTTGGAGCGTAGAAAGCCGTTCCGTTGAGTTCGAATTCATTGCGAGGTTTGCGGGTAGTGATGTTGAGTGCACCCGCAATCGTGTTGTTGCCGAAGAATGTCGTTTGCGGGCCTTTCAGAATTTCGACGCGTTCGATGTCGAAGAGCGCCGCGCGCGTGGACCGTGACCTGCCGCGATAGATACCGTCGACAAAGGTTCCTACCGACTGCTCAAAGCCGACATTGAGAGACGAGCCGACGCCGCGGATCGAGACAAATTCGGCAAGCGGGGTCGGCGAAATATTAACACCGGGCATCCGTGCCGTGACATCTTGGAGATTCAGCAAATTTGCATTCGCAAGAGCCTCGCCGCTCGCAACGGATACTGCGACCGGAACGTCTTGAAGACTTTGTACGCGACCTTGCGCCGTGACAACTATGTCTTCAACACCAGCCGCGTCGTCTTCACCACCAGCCGCGTCCAATTGGGATGTTTCAGCCGTAGAACCCGGAAGCGATACTGCCGATTGCGCATCGGCAGATATTGTAATTGTGTCGCTGTCCGCACGATTTGCTACAAGGCCGCTTCCTTCCAATAAGCGGGACAATGCATCGCCGACCCGATAACGACCCGAAAGCATAGGGCTGCGTTTTCCTCGCATCAGGCCGGGATCGAACAATATCTGAACCTTGGCTTGCTCGGCGAAACTGTTGAGCGCGCTTGCCAATGGCTGGCTCGGAATTTGGTATGTGATGAGAGGCGTGGAGCCGGTTTCCTTTGCCGATGTCTGGCAATTCGCCATCGCGATACTGGCTGCAACCGCCGCGCTTCCCAGAAGCAGAATTCTCCCCCTGAAATATTGCATTACGTCTCTCTCCTTTTCGTCATCGCGGTTTGGCGTGACTTGTGATGGATAAGACGCATGTTCAGAAAATATCCGCAGGTGGGCCTGAGAAAAAATCAGCCTGAGGTAGGTTTTCTATATAATTTTATTTTGCCGTTTTCGCGTCTGGCGCTGACCGGGAAGCCCAAAGTCAGAGCGTTGATGAAGCTTTCCGTACTGGCGAGGCGGAAGACGCCGCTAACCTTCACGCTGTTGAGCCGCGGGTCCGCGATTTCGATGGGGAGGGAGGAGTAGCGGGTCATTTCAGCCGTGGCTTCGACAAGCGGTGTGTCGTCGAAAAGCACACGGCCTTCGCGCCAGCTCGTCAATGCTTTTACATCCACCGACGTGATTTGGGATCCGGAATTTGCGATGGCAAACTGCAAGCGCATACCAGGAGTAAGATGGACCGGAGAAACATTCATGGCATGGCGTACATACTTGGGGGTGTGCACCTCGACTTTGCCCTCGAGCAAGAGCACCGCGACATTCGCCTGATCTTTATGCACATCAAATTGTGTGCCGATGGCCTGCACTTCTCGGTCTCCGGCTGTGACGATAAAAGGCCTTTTGCGGTCTTGAGCAACTTGAAAAAATGCTTGGCCCGACTGCAACGTGACGCGTCGTTCATCCGGACCAAGCGTCACGAGAAGCCGGGTGTTGGTATCAAGAGTTATATGCGAGCCATCTGCCAAGGTTTCTGTACGGATTTCACCATGGCTTGTCGTGAAGGCGATAGGCGTGGGCGCGGGGCGGTTAGCAACCGGTGGTGACAGGGAAGGACTCTGGAATGGATTTCCCATACTGAACAATGCGATCGATGCCGCAATGGCACCAATACCGCCCACGAGCCAAGCCGCAGTGCGGGGAGGCTTATATTGATTGTCCAGGGCTTCGTTTCGCCAGCGGAGCACCTTGGGTTCGTTTGCAGCCTCGCCAAAAAGCTGCCAACTTCGCGACAGTTCTCGGTAAACCGTGCGGTTATTCCGGTCTTCCAGCCATTGCTCGAAATCCTGCCGCTGCTGGAGACTGAGATTCTGCTCACCGATCATCAGCCATTCCGAGGCTTGCTCCATCGGTCCAGCGCGATCGATATATCCGTTTCTTACAGGGTCGCTCATGTTCCCTCCTGCATCACCTCATGGAGGCGTTGCATGCCGAGCTTTATGTGTTTTTCAACCGCGCTCACAGAAATGCCCATTATCCCTGCAATCTCCGCTTGCCGTTTGTCTTTAAAGCGGAACAGGATCAAGGCTTGTCTAGCACGGGGCGGCAACGCCTCTATTGCGGCTAGAGCCTTTTGTACCTTAATCTTCCCCTCTAGGACGCGATCAGGCGAAAAATCCGCAAGAGAGTTTAGTGCATCTTCGTTGAATTCGGATCTTTCGAGATCCCGCATCGCCCGACGTCGGCTTCGGTCGATCAGCACAGCCACTGCTGTCCGAAAGATATACCCATCTATTCGCTCGATGACGCTATGCTGCTTCCGGCGTGCAAGGCGAAGCAAGACCTCTTGTGTCAAGTCTTCGTAGTCTTGCGCGCCGGGCACCATCCGTCGGCGAAAAAACGAGTTGAGCGGTCCCCGATATCTTCGCGATATCGCTTCGAGGAAAAGACCGTCCAAGGCTTCTTGGCTCTCGATCGAGTTGCTCATCGGCGCTTTCTAGTCAGGAAAGCTCCGGCAACACGGAGTGTCCGTGTTGCCGTATTGCCTGGCGCCCAAAGCCTGGGCATCCCGCTAGTTATATTGGGGCAGTAGTTTGCCCCTGCAGTCGTAGTCTATGCCACCGACTGTAACAATTTCTGTGTCGTCGGAGACGGGCGCGGAGCCCTGTTTAATGAGCTCGCTCAAGGGAGTTCCGGCGAGATAGCGGCGCTTCAGTTCATAGGGGTCAAAGTGGACACCGATAGGATTGACCTTGAAATATGGGCTGCGCATGAAGGCGTCCGCATCTTCGACGTTTAAATTGTCAAATTGGGTTTCGACATGGATGCCATCTGGGTCGGTATAATATATCGAAGTGGTTATGCCGTGATTGATGCACCAGATGGGGTGGAAGCCATTTTCGGCCATCCGCTCAAAGGTGCCGATCACCTCACCTAAGGTCTTGTATGTGAACGCAATATGATGGATGCGATTGGTCGCGGGCGGCGTATCGGCGTAGTCGGCTGTGTTGACGAGGACCACGCGATGATGCTCCTCGTCATAGCGTATGAAGTCTAGCTGCTCGTTGGCGAAAGCCGATCTTCCCAGCAACAGGGTTTTGTAGAAATGCTGCATTTCCGCATAATGGTTGGTGTGCAGCACTATATGAGCGAACTTTTCGGGCCGGCAGTCGGATACGATAATCCGCTCCTCATCAGTGATCATATCATTGGCGATTATCGCGTTCATGGTGTGACATTCCTTTCGATTTTCCGGGCGAGGACTTCCCGAACTCCCGACCTCCGTTGCGACTCTTTTGGCGTCGCGTATCTTATTTTTTCAGATATCTGCCACGACATGGTTTTCGATATAACCGAGCCCGTCGATCTCACCGCGCACCACATCGCCCACCTTGAGCCATTGCGGCGGCTTCATCGCGCCACCCACGCCACTGGGCGTGCCGGTAGCGAGAATATCGCCAGGCTTCAGTGTCATGACTGTAGAGAGATATTCGATCTGCTCGTAGAGATTGTGGATGAGGTTTGCGGTATTGTCTGACTGGCGTTCTTCGCCGTTGACGAAAAGCCGCAGCGCCAGATTGTGTGGATTCTCGATCTCGTGATCAAGCGTGAGCCAAGGGCCAGTCGGACCATGTGTATCGAATGACTTACCCAGCGTAATGGTCTGCGAACGCTTCTGCCAGTCGCGTACCGACACGTCGTTCGTCAACATATACCCACCAATAAACGAGCGCGCATCGGCCTCTTTTACATGACGCGCAGACCTGCCGATCACCACCGCCAGCTCAATTTCGTAATCCAGCTGCTCGGTTACGCGCGGCAGGACGATATCGTCATAAGGGCCGATGATGCAGGACACCTGCTTGTTGAACCATAGCTGATGGATCTGCTTCGCATAACCATGCTCTTCGGCTTCCTTGGCATGCTCGCCATAGTTCATGCCGATGCCTAAAAACTTCTCTGGCCGCTGTATAGGCGGATGAAGTTGTACCTCCGCCAATGACAGCCGGGGACCACTATCCTCAGTCACGGCGCGGAAGGCATCGACGGCGCTTTCGCCAGCTTTCAGGAATGAAATTACATCTCCAGGCAGTGAGGGAGCTGCGATAACGAGATCGACCACAGCATCACCGAATACTTTGCCAAGACGCTTCGATACGCCATCTTTTGAAAACACTGCAATCGGCATCATTTTCTCCTAAATCATGGGCGGTTCCGTCTCGCGCATTGCATATGCAGCAACAAGCACTCTGCGATTAGCTCTCAGCCGCCTACTCAACATAAATTCGCGTTCGATGGCAGATGCACTTTTTTATCGATGATATCTGAATAGTATCATGTGGTCGTTGCGGTATCGCTCTGACAATTAACCGTGAGGCATCGCCGGGTGATAATTGCTGCCTTCCGCTCTTAGGGCCTTGGTCTATGGGGTGGTCTATATCCGGCCAAAGATATTTGTAGTGAAGAGGTTAGGAGGGGTTTGATGGGACAGTTGAATGACAGGACCGCGCTAATCACTGGCGCGTCCCGCGGAATCGGGCGAGCAATAGCCATACTTTATGGCCGCGAAGGGGCCAATGTAATCGTCAACTATGTCTCGGACAGGATCGCGGCCGATGAGGTCGTGGGTGAGATCGGGCAGGCCGGTGGCAAAGCGATAGCGATACAGGCGAACATTGTCGATCCGTTGGCCCTGCGTGCGCTTTTCGGTCAGGCTGACGAGACTTTTGGGGGGCTGGATATAGTGGTTTTGAACGCCCATCCGGGTCTGGGGCACGGGCCGATCACCCAAGTCGAAGACCAAGTGGTTGATGGTCAACTCGCCGTACTTAAAAGCTATGTTCTCGGCCTTCAGGAAGCAGGCCGGCGCGTGCGTGACAACGGTGTCATCATCAGTATTTCTTCGAGCGCGACGCATGTGTCCTTTCCGGCCGTTGCAATGTATGGAGCTGTTAAAATGGCAGTCGAATATTCTGTCCCGCGCTTTGCCCCGCGAACTAGCGCCACGCGGCGTTCGTGTATTGGGCTTGGCGCCGGGGCTGACGCGAACCGGGCGCGGCAGCGGAGAAGGGAATGGGGAAAAGAGTCAGGTGGATTTCACGGGCATGCCTTGGTGCGAACCTGACGATATTGCGGCTTCGGCGCTCTTTCTGGCTTCGGACGCTGCACATTTCATCAATACCCAAACCATCTTTGTGAACGGTGGAACCACCTTTCCGGTCTGAAAAGTGGCTGAAGGAGGAATTCCGCTCCCCATAGATACATCATTTATAGGCGAGTAAGGGCAATCGATATCAATGGGGTATCATTGAAATTCCGCTACCGTCTCACTTTGAGCTACGGTGCTATCACGGTCTTTCAAGTATGCCCTAGACAAAGGCAATTTATTCGCGAGGCGAAAGCAACGTCGGTCTGCATGAAAATCTTGAGAAGATGCTTGCTTCCGTAATCCATCTGTATCTGAATCATACGGCAACGCGCTATCGAAGAGGGAGAGAGAGTGTCAGAGTTTCACAATTCAGTCTGGTCGGATCTGACCTGCGCATCTTTTAGCCAAGGCTTCATCGACGCGGGCGGTATTTCGACACGCTATTTATCTTCCGGCTCTCCGGACAAGCCACTTCTTTTGCTCCTTCATGGTACGGGTGGTCATGCTGAGGCTTACAGTCGCAATCTGGCAGCGCATGGTGAACATTTCTGGACCGTATCGTTCGATCTGATCGGGCATGGCTGGAGTGACAAACCCGACTGCAAATATGAAATCCCGGATTATGCCTCGCATGTACTGGCGGTGATGAAGGCACTGGGTAGAGACAAGGTGTATCTATCTGGTCAATCACTGGGAGGATGGATTGCCGGTTGGCTGGCGATTCATCACCCGGGAATAGTTAAGCGGCTTGTTCTCAACACGACTGCGGGTTGGACTGCCCACCCGGAAGTAATGGAGAGGATCAAGCGCCTGTCGATGGAGGCGGCCAGGGATCCCAATCCTGAACGGATTCGGGCGCGGATGGAGTTTCTTGTGCTCGATAAATCTATGGTGCACGCCGATTTGGTTGAAACCAGGCGAGCAATCTACGCGCAGCCTGGCTTTCCGGAAGTCATGAGCCAAGTTGTCGGGTTGCAAGAAATGGACATGCGTCGCCGCAATATGATCTCGGATGAGCAGACAGGGCTCATCACGGCGCCTACACTCGTTTTGTGGACATCGCATGACCCAATGGCGACGGCCGAAGAAGGACGTCGGATTGCCGAGATGATTCCGGGATCATGTTTTGAGGTTATGGAGAACTGCGCACATTTGCCGCAATTTGAAAATCCTGAGATATTCAATCAGATTCACTTGGACTTTCTGTTGGCGGACTCCGGCCAATGAACGCGAATGATGCCTGGTAGACTTGACCCAATCCTGACTTGGTCTGGGGGAAGAGGCGGATCATGTCCGGGTTCAGATCACGACATGATGGATAATGCACGCAACGATCGCACCCAGGCTCTTAGCAGGTAAACTTAAGGGCGCGCCGCCGGGCGCGAGAAGCAATGGCTGGCCCCAACTTTGCTCTATGGGCTTAGCTTCATCGGCCATTGCTTGTGTAAAGCGAAGTCGACCAACTCTAATAGCAGCTGGTGAAGACGACATTCGCAATCAATTTTGTTCAAGTAGTTCAGGCTTGCGATGAGCTAGGAATTCCCGCGAAGCCACGGGTTGTGGCAGACCAATAAGGTATAGCATTTGCTCTTTTACAAGGCCTTCGGCATGCAGCGATCTCGCAGGAATCACCACCTTGTCTCCGGCAACCACGTCATGTTTCTCACCCGTCTCGTTATCAATGAAATACGTCTCTCCCTGTATCACATAGACATGCACATCATAATCATGCCAATGGACCTGAGCCTCCGGGGCGGCGCCTGTAATATATGTCGTTGGCCACAAACCAAGCGCGGCGACATCTTTTAATGCGCCCGGCAGGCCGTCAAATTCATTTCTCTTAATCTGCAAAGCCATTTGATTCTCCTTTGAACGATAGAGATTTGTACCGCATGACCAGATGTCTATAATCCCGTTAGTGCTCGTTGAGTTTTACAATAGCCGGTCGGGTTATACTATGGCCTTGATCAGCTTTTCATGACCAGGCGAACCTGGGAATCCGTCTCCTGCAGTCCAGAGCGATATCGTACGAAGGGTAATGAAACGCCATCCTGATTCCGTGCGCGAAAGCGTGGCTTCCTGCCAGCCGCCCACGTCACCATGATCGTCAAGCCTCTCGGCATTCGGCACATGCATCGCTATAAATGACTGCCGCACTTTTGCTTCGTCGCCAGCAATGACGATTGAATGAATGACATTTGCATGATGCGTGGCATGAAAAACATTAAGCACGGCTTGTGCAGTGGCCCTTAGCTCTCTCGCTGGCACTGTAGCATGAGGCAGGATCAGCGCACCATCCAGAGTAAAGCAACTCACCGCGCCATCCCAGTCTTTGGTGTCAATCGAGTAGGAAAATTTGCCGAGCAGTTCAGAGATTTCCGCTCGGTCGATGAGCCAGGCAATCTGTTCCTGCGGTTCTTTCGGCATCCCGTTTACCATTTTTATTTCTCCGATTAACGCCATTAAAGTCTCTGCTGTATAAATCTTGCCGCCGTAAGATTGGCGGCGTAAGCACGCTGAGTTGCGGGTCTTAGTTTGATTGCCTCGAACCAGCGAAGTAGGTTGGGAAATTCCTCTAGTGTCAGGCCTAGCCTCCCATAGGGCACAACCCAGGGGAAGCTGGCTATGTCGACGATGGAATAATCATTCGCCTGCCCAATGGGTGCGATCGGTAAGCCTTTTATCGAGTACGCCCCACAGGTGCCTTGTTTCGTTTGTGTATCGATTGATGACATAGGGCAAGGGCTCCGGCGCCGCGTGCCGATAATGACCCAATTGGCCGGACATGGGGCCAAGTCCTCCCATTTGCCAAAACAGCCGTCGGAGCACTTCGTTTCGACCACGCAGATCTTGCGGGATCAGTTGTCCTGTTTTCTCGGCAAGATACAGGAGAATAGCGCCGGATCCAAAAACGGAGATAGGTGCTCCGCCATCGGCTGGATCGGTGTCGACGATTGCAGGGATACGGTTGTTAGGAGAGATAGCCAAGAAAGCCGGATCGAATTGTTCTCCCTTTGCAATGTCTACCCTATGCGCACGATAAGGCAGGCCCGTTTCCTCAAGATAAAGGACGATCTTGTATTCGTTGGGAGTGGTCCACCAGTGCAATTCAATCACATCATGCTCCTTGCGCGTCGGCCCCTTTATTTCGTTGTTTTTTCGATTATCGAATAGCCCATGAGGGTAGAGGCATAGGCGTGTGACGGAAGATGTTAGTGGCGTCCTAACGATACCTGACGGATAACAATGCTTGGTCTAGTGTATCTTCCGGTAACAGGGCGCCATTGCTATCCGAGCTGGATAAGTAACCTCAGTACAAGCCAGTGGAGAAATCGTCTTGCCTCATGGCTCGGTGCGAGTGAACGCACGGCAGCGTGCATAAGATGTTGGAGCAAACCATGACTGAAGTTTTCGAGAGTGGTATCATTAATGCCGATGCCGATAAGGTCTGGTCCGTATTGCGAGACTTTGCCGGAGTGAAGAATTTTTCCGATGATATCCTCTCCAGCGAACTTGAGGGAATAGAGCATTCTGCTGGTGGTCGTGTCGGTATGATCCGGCATATAGTGTTCAAAGGAGAGGGTGAAATACGCGAACAGCTGGTAGCGCTTTCCGATGCCGAGCGGTATCTTATATATACGATCTTGACCCCGGATACGCTGCCTATCCGCAATTATAGCGGAAAGATTTCGGTTGTGCCGGTCTCCGATAGTAATCGATCTGTTATCGGCTGGTCTGGCAACTTTTCTGTAGCGGAATGTGACCCGCAAGAGGTAAGTGAATGGCTACGCCAAGGATATCGAACAGGTATCAGCGGCATGCGTGCCTATATTGAAGCCACTGAAATGCCTAGGGTTAGGACTCATTGATCACAGCTAGAGCATTTTCATAATGAGCGGAATTGTTGGGGATTCCCTTTTGGCGGAATGTGTGATTCATAGGGGGCTGTCTGGAAGGAGGCGGCTATGGTTTGGCGATCAGGGCAGAGTTATTCGCAGGATCTGCGGGATCGAGTAATCTGGGCGGTGGATGGTGGCATGGCGGTCCGAGAGGCGGCCACGATTTACAAGGTCAGCATCGCCTATATTTACAAAGCATTGATACGCCGCCGTGTGACCGGCAACACCGGGGTCAAGCAGAACCGAGGGCGCCCGCCACGCAAGCTGTCGCCCGAACAGGAACTGGCGCTTGGCGCGCATATACGATCCCGGCCTGGTATCACGCTGGCTCAGGCACAGGCATGGTTGCTGGCCGAGCATAGCGCCTCGCTCTGCACAGGGGCGATGTGGAAAGCAGCCAAACGGCTCGGCCTATCGTTCAAAAAAAGCCCTGCGCGCAGCCGAACAGGATCGGCCGGACGTGGCGGTACGTCGCAAGCTGTGGAGGGCAGCCCAGCCCTTCATCGACCCTGAGAGCCTCGTCTTTCTTGATGAGACGGGCGTCAACACGAAGATGGCCCGGCTCTATGGCTGGGCACCGGTCGGTGAGCGCTGCCGCGATAGCGCGCCCTTCGGGCACTGGAAAACAATGACGTTCGTCGCTGGCTTGCGACTGACGGGAATGACCGCACCCTGGGTGCTTGACGGACCGATGGATGGCGATGCCTTCCGAGCCTATGTTCGACATATCCTCGCGCCGACCCTCAAGCGCGGGAATGTCGTGGTGCTCGACACTCTCCCGGCGCATAAAGTGGCCGGTGTCCGCGAGGCTATCACTGAGCGGCGAGCGCAGATCTTCTACCTGCCTCCCTATAGCCCCGACATGAACCCCATCGAGATGGCGTTCGCCAAGCTCAAAGCCCGGATGCGGCAGGAGCCGGCGCGCACCATCGACGCCCTCGTCCAACGCATCGGCCACCTTCTCGACCGCTTCGTCCCAACCGAATGCGCCAACTTCTTCCATGCCCCCGGATATCAACGGTCATCGTGAAAATGCTCTAGCAGCCAGCCCTTATATTTGATGATGACGACTGATCCGAGATAATAATGCATCCTTCAAGGATTTTATTCGATGATTGGCGTCCCCTGAATATGCTTCGCTAACCATTCCCCGTTGCGCTTTACCCAAATTACCACAGTTCGGCTGTTCAGAATTTTCTCTGAATTGTCGGGAAGTAGCAGGTGGAAAATAGTACGTCCGGTGACGATTGCTACATCACCCAGAATCTCAACATTCATTTCGGGTTGAGTGACGCTGCGATAGCGATACTTTCCTTCACGTACATACGCAATATAAGCGGCGCCTGTTTCAGCTATCGCGTTTGAGTGAACGTAAAGCGCATCCGGCGCGATAACAGAGGTGAGTGTATCCGCATCGCCGAGCGACATCGCCCGATGGCGGGATGCTTCGAGCTTCTCGAATATCTTATGCGTGTCTTCCATGTGATTGCTCAATCAAGATTTATGGGGAGGGTGGATGGTTGCCTAGGCGGGTTTCCGGTTTGCGAGTTCGGCAATTTCCGCAAGCATGCTGTCAACAGCCGCCTTTACAAACGTCAACGTCGCCTCATCGACCAGCCGACCCTCGGCAATCTTCTTAAACACCCCGGTGATGACGACTTCTGGGTGCGCAATCACGCGTGACAATGTTGCTGCCATCGTCTGTCGAATTTGGTTCTGGGCGCGCACCCCACCGGTAATGCCCGGCGAAGAGGTTATAATTAAAATGGGCTTCCCCTTGAGAACGGACGAGTAAGCGGGGCGCGATGCCCAATCGAGCGCATTCTTGAGAACGCCCGACATGCCGTAATTATACTCCGGCGACGCGAGAATGATGCCATCCGCTGCCGCAATAGCCGCTTTCAGAGTCTTCGCCGCTTCTGGCGCAAACTCTCCATCATGGTCTCCGTTATAAAGCGGCAGCTCTGCCAGAGAGGGAATTTTTACATCCGCCTGGTCGGCGAACATATCGCCTATTGTCCTTAGGATTGCGGTGTTCGATGACTCGCGTCGGAGGCTGCCCGATAGGCCAAGAAGGAGAGGATTAGTCATTGATTAGAGTCTTTCAAATGCAACGGCTGAAATCCATCGCCCTAAAGGGTGCACTGGCTTCAACTATTAGCCAGTATGCTTGCCAGCGCGCGGCTGGCATCAAATTGCTGTCAGTGCAAAGTCGAGGCATGCATTCCTGCATGCCCCAAGCGCAAAAGGTATAGCATTTCCCCAGTTGTTATTTCCCTGTAACTACAATGCGTGAGCGCATTTCTCCGAATGGCGCATTGCCGTTTTCATCGAGCGCACACATCGTTACTATTTCGTTGTTCTGCAAGAACGGGGTTTTGGGTTCGCCCGATTCCAGTATCTCGATGCCGCGACGCTCCAGAATGCAGCTCGATCCCACGCTGGTATAATCTGCGTTTCCGACCGTGCCCGATCCAATGACCGTTCCGGGCGGCAGATCGCGCGAATAGGCGGCGTGCGCAATAAGATCATTAAAACCGAACGTCATCTCACTACCGCTCGCTCTGCCGAACAATTCATCGTTTCGACGGATGTTCAGTGCAAGGTTGAAACGACACTCTTTCCAGCCCGATCCCAACTCGTCCGGAGTTGATACGACCGGTGCCATCGTGCAGGCTGGTTTGGCCTGAATCCAGCCGAACCCGAGCAACAATTCTGAGCGCCCTTGCGACCGCAAGGTCCAGTCATTGATCTGCGTAACGAGGCGGATAGCCTGTACGGCATCTTCAGCAGTTGTTCCGGCAGCTACGGGACCGGTGATGATTGCAAATTCGCCCTCCAGATCCAGATCATCGCCGGCTGAAGGAAATGGTACGTCGCTTACCGGAGGTAAAAAACGGTGCGACATCCCCTGATACATTAGGGGCTTATCATTCCAGGGGCTTGGCACGCGATAGGCTTTGCTGGAAAGGTCGATATGCGCCCGAAAGGCCGCTCCATCGAGCCACTGCCATGTCCTGGGAAGCGGAGCTGAGAGCTTTTCAATTTCGAGAGGCGACAACCCCTCCGCCGTCCTATCGTTAACTGCCTGGTACAACGCTTGGAGCTGAGAGAGGATGTTGTCCCACTGCTCGAGAGCGGAGAGAAGGTTCGGCGCAATATGATCGGCGCGGGCGTAGTGTGACAAGTCTCTCGAAACGACAAGCAGGCATCCGTCCTGAGTGCCATCATTCAAAGTAGCAAATTTCATATTGATATATTCCTGACCACAAACAATTCAAAAGAATTGCACGTCAACGCGAGTGATTTCCAAATTCAACAAAGATCGGAAGCAAATTGTATTGAAAATTTGTGCCATCAACTGACAGATAGGAAGCCCATATGGCAGGTGCTCTGCTTCCAAGTGCTGCCGTCGCGTACCCAAGTTTGGGTTACTACCGCGCTGATATTGTTAAGCTTGTCGACGCCGTTTACTGACACCACCTGCTGCAACGGGCCGTTGACTACAGCAAAATCCCCGTAAACGCGAATCTTGAGTTCGCCGCGTTCAATGCTGTGGAACTTGTATTTGTTGGCCACACCGTAAAGATAGTCGACTTTGCTATCCATATGGCCATTACCATGGATGTGTACCAGATCTTCCGTTACCAGAGCATCAAGCGTATCAACGTCACCTGACGTGAGTGCCTTGCACCGCTTTTCTTCCAGAAGCGTGATTTCTTCCTGTGCTGTCGTTGTCGCCATTTCAGATCCTCGTTATTGGTAGGATTAATTCCCAGGTCACGCGCTACAAACGCATTACCCGGTTCATAGCAAAATCGGGCAGGAATTCGGGAGATGTATAAACGGCCCAATGATACCTCACAGGTATAGACAGGCACAAAAACTGCTGTAGCAAGCGTTCGACGACCACCCTATGTAGCTCGCATCTGTGGCTCGCGTCGCTGGCAAGAAATCCGGAGTTTCGTCGAGTCCCGCTCTCTACCCGTCGTTTCCGGATACGGAAAAGTCTAGCGCGCCCTTTATGATTTGAGGAATCTCATGCACGATTTCCGCTTCGCCATGCGAGCACTCGCCCTCGCTATATTTGCAGGCGCGGCCTCAATGCGTATTCTCGACCCATTGCTACCCGATATTGCGACCACTTATGGTGAGAGTGTCGGTTCTGCAGCAATGGTCGTCAGTGCTTATGCGATAAGCTATAGTTGCTGCCAGCTGTTCTATGGACCGTTAGGGGACAAGCTCGGTGCTTACCGGGTGGTCACTGGAGCGACGCTGGTATCAACCTTTGCCGCTTTATCCTGTGCTTTGGCCACATCATTGCCGTGGCTTGTGACTATGCGCTTTATTTCAGGGGCTGTAGCAGCAGCTGTCGGTCCGTTGACACTTGCTTGGGTTGGAAGTTTGAGCACCGATGCTCAGCGTCCCGTAGCGGTTGCTCGACTGACTGGCGCCTCCATTTTGGGTACTACCTTAGGGCAGGTCGGTGGCGGATTGATTGGTCAATATGCTGGATGGCGCAGTGCATTTGGTATGGTGGGCTCACTGTTCGGTGTCGCTTCGGCGGTACTGCTATTCCTGATATGGCGGCAGCCCTATCTGAAAGATAGCGGAAAGAATGATGTCGCCGGCGGGGGGGACGACACCCCGCAGTTGCTCGATCTGTTTAGATCTCCGCGCGTGCAAGGCGTTCTGATCGCTGTACTCATCGAGGGTATCGCTATGTTTATGAGCTTCACCTACATTGCGGTACTGCTTCAAAAGCATCTGAAATTGAACACCGGCAATTCGGGCCTCCTTATCGCCCTATTTGCGGTTGGAGGCTTGATATTTGTGACTTTAGCCGGGAAGATTATGCCGCGTCTTCGGGAGGGGCAACGCGCCGCAGTCGGCGCGACGCTGGCGGCCACCTCATTGGCGTTGCTGCCCGTAGTCGGCACTGCGATGACGGCGGGTGTTTGTCTATTTGGGTTGGGCTTGGGATTTTTTATGGTGCACAACGTACTTCAGGTTCGTGCGACCCAAATGGAGCCGCGATCGCGTAGCGCCGCGACGTCCCTTTTCGCTTCTTCATTCTTTCTGGCTCAAGCCATCGGCGCCTCCATCGGTGGCTTCCTGATCGACCGCGTTGGCCTTCTCATACCTTTCGAAATCTCAGCTGCGATACTAATATCACTCGGTTATTGTTTATTTTACCGTGATAGACGGCAGTTGTTGCCTATGTAGGCGATCGAGATGCCTGCCCACGAAGGCAATCAAGAAAGGTATCAGAGCGGCGGTGGAAAAGGCTGCCGCCGTGCTCCAGTTGTGCGATAGTGCGAGTCCGGTAAGATAAGGTATTAGCATCTGGCCGAAACGCCCGACTGACATTGCTATTCCGAGTGCGCTGGATCGCATCGCCTCCGGTAGCAGGGCGCTGCAAAGAGCGAATGCTCCTGCAACTGCGACGCCCAAGAAAAGTCCTACCAACAGTACTACCGCTGCCGTGATAATGAAATGCGATATAAAAAGACCATAAAGCACCAACAATGCAGAGCCGGCAAACAAACCTATCGTTACAGAGCGTCCGCCGATCCGCTCAAAAACAAATCCTCCCACAGCAATGCTGAAAAGTGCGCCCAGAGAATGGGCGGCCAGGGCAACGCCGCCAAGGCCCGAGGCAAACCCTCCACGCAATAGGAGCGTTGGTGTCCAAAGCATTTGCGCCAGAGTAGAAAAGATAGCAAAGTATAGAAGGCACAATAAAATCAATCGATTGCGTATCGTTCGATCTTTTCTTGGCCCAATTGAAACGCTGCTATCAGCCTCTCGAAGGGCGTGTTCCTGAGCTTGTGGCCGCACAAAAAGCAGGGGGATCAGAACCATAATTGTGACTGTACCGCCTACGGTAAACACTTCGCGCCATGTCATGTTCTGCACAATCCAGCCGTTGCCTAGCCCTCCGACCAATGCGCCAGCTGGAAAGAATGCCCACACTATGCCGGCGATACGCGAGCGATGTTCCGGCGCAACATTGCCGATTGCCATTGCCATGAAACACGGCGTGGCGCCTCCCAGCCCCAGGCCTGCCATGAATCTCATTATCAGGAGCGCGTGTATTCCATCGACATGTGCGGTGGCGAAATGCAGCGAACCAAACAGCATGACGCAGCATATAAGGACGTTTTTCGTGCCAAAACGATCGGCGAGCCGCCCAGCGAAAAAAGCTCCAATCGCCGCACCTGCGAGAGCTACGGAGAGCACCAGCCCGACGGAGGAAATATCAAAAGCCAAATCTCGCGCCATTAATGGCACGGCGATCCCCAATGCTTGTGTGTCCGCGCCATCTAATGCAGCTACCAAACAACAGCATATGATTAAAAACGGATTGTACTGACGAGTTTGAGCCTTTGTCGACATGGTTGAGGTCAACACCAGAGAAACATAGTCGTTGTTGTCACGGAATTGCCAGCAACTGCTTTTGGATTCCGAGAGTAGGCTCAGCGCTCTGACCCTTTGCATCCAATGTGTTCCCGAACTGGGAAGCGGCTTTGCCCCTCTCCATCATCTTATGGATCTTCCATATGTTAATCTGACACTTTTGTGCCGGTTACAGGCGGTGGTAACATGCCTGAAGGGTGGACGAGATATGCGAAAGAAGGTCGAGTGATAATGTTCAGGTATATCTGGCATGATCTTTGTGGAATATATAGTCGTATATAGTCATAGGCTTAGGCGGCGTGGACAAATTGGTTCACGGTTATCGCCTGGTTGATTCAGGCCTACTTTTTGGAGGTGGGCTCGAGCCGAGGTGATCTGAGCGAAGCGGAATGGCGTATTTTGAGGGGTTGGCTTGCCGTTTGAGGCAAAGAACCGGGGCCGCGGGCGCCGTCCCGAGCAGAGCCGCTCAATCATTGATGGCATACTATGGCGGTTGCGGTGCGGAACGGCATGGCGCGAAGTTCCTCCCAAATACGGCAACTGGACACGATCTATCGCCGGTTCCGACGATGGAACGAGGCCGGAGTCTGGGAGGCCGTGGCGGTGACATTGGCCGAGGACCTCTTCAAGCGCCGTCAGTGGTAGGTTTTTACTCCGGCGTTTATACCATGGCAGACAGTGGCCACTAAAGCATCGACAGCACCACGCTTCGCGCCCATGTCTCGGCAGCGGGCGGAAAAGGGGGACTCATCGACGCGCACTTCGCCGCTCGCGGGGCGGGTTCACCAGTAGCTTCACTGCCTGGCTGACGCCCTGGGACGACCGCTCGCCTTCCACCTGACGGTCGGCGAAGCAGCGGATTGCAAGGCGTACGACGCACTGATCGATCTGCCTGAACGCGCGCCGCATGCTCTGTCGGCGGGACAAGGGATATGATGCCGATGCCATCCGCGCCGACCTAGCCTAGCGGGACATCAATGTCGTCATTCCCGGCCGATCACACCGCCGCGTGAAAATCGAGCATGACCGGGTTCTCTACTAGCAGCGCAACCGCATCGAGCGCATGTTCGGACACCTGAAAATCAATCGAGCCATCGCAACCCGATACGACCAACTCGCCGAAACCTTCCTCGGCATGGTCCATCTTGCTACCGCCAGATACTGGCTCAAATTTGTCCACGTGGCCTAATCATTCACCAAAATGCATAACTTATAATAAGAGGTTCACCATACAAAGAATAATTCGTAGTTGAGTCCCTTCGGGTAGAAGAAGCGGGCCTAGCGGGTTGTGATAGATGACTAAGGGGCGACATCTGATATCGTCACCTAGGAAATGTATTGCCCTCGGACGATCGCTGTGCCTAACACTGTCGGAGGTCTAAAGAATTTCTGTCTGGTCACAACCGGTTATCGCAAGTTCGTAGCCAGCTTTTCCTTGGCCTTATGCATCACAGCGGCCGTTGTCATCGGACCTTGGGGACATCAAACCCCGGATCAAGAGGCAGTGCGAAAGATGTAATCCAGATATCACGCGTGATGATTTCGAGTCTAGCATGGATCATTGCCACTGTTACCGACTGCGCAAAATTGGCAACGGAAAACAGGGAGATGGACATGTGCACTAAGCGTAGTAATCGCCAAGGGAAAGTCGTTTCGAGTTCCGGGAAGGCAGTGTTGCGAGCAAATGCCGCAGCGGGTGCACTTTTAATTTCTCTTCATGCGAGTGGCGCTTCTGCGCAAGCACCAGCCTCGGCTCAGATGTCGGATGATGGCGGCAGTGCTGATATCATTGTCACGGCGCAGCGCAGGTCCGAGCGGCTGCAAGATGTTCCAATTTCCGTCAACGTCGTGGATTCGAGCCGGCTGGCCTCGGCAGCCGTCAACGATATGCAACAGCTCAATGCTGTTGTTCCCGGTCTAAATATCGCCGTTAATGTGGGCGCCTTCACGCCTTCTATCCGCGGTATCGCTACACAGAGCAATATTGTCGAAACTCCGGTGGCGATATATCTTGATGGTGTCTATCTCGCTAATTCGCGAGAAGGATTGCGCGACCTGATGGACATTGAACAGATTGCTGTTCTCAAGGGACCGCAAGGAACACTGTTCGGTCGCAATGCAACCGCAGGCGTCATTCAGCTTACCACCCGCGCTCCGAAGTATGACCTCGAGGCACAGGTCAAATTCGGTTTTGATAATTATTCCACCTTGCGGTCAGGTTTGTACCTTACTGGGGGATTGAACGATAAAGTCGCGGCGAGCGTGTCGCTCAGCTATTCGAGCCAGGGCGAAGGCTGGGGCAGGAGTCTCGCCAATGGTATGGATCTTTACAAAGTAGACCACAATATTTCCCTGCGGGGAAAACTCCGGGGTGAGTTCGGCGATCTCAAAGTTTTACTCACCGGCGATTATATGGATCGTGAAGATGCGGGGCGTAGCTACCAGCCCTATCCCGGAACTGTTCTTCCCTATGCGGGCTTCGGGCCGGTCAGCAGTCCTTATCAGAATTATTCCACCACGCCGGGTTGGAACCGCTTCTGGGGCACCGGTGCAAGCCTCCAGCTAGAATATACCGGAAGTGTCAATAAGTTTGTTTCAATCACGTCATTTCGTAAAGGAACGGGCGGATTTCGCTTCGATCTGACAAGTGTCGCGACCCCCTATGTCATCAGTACCTCGCACCTGAATCACAAGACCTACACACAGGAATTCCAATTGCTGTCAACAGGCGATTCTGCGCTCAAGTATGTCGGTGGTCTCTACCTGTTCCATAACGAGATCGGTTATCCGCGCTTTGATCGGGTGATTCTGCAACCTTTCCCTGCATCGCCGGCAAATAAACTGATCGAATCCTTCACGAAGGAACGTACGACATCTATCGCCCCGTTCGCGCAGGTTGATCTGAAATTGCTGCAAGATACCACCCTGACGCTGGGTGGACGGATGACATATGAGAAGCGCGAAATTGAGGGCTTCAGCCGGACGACGCGTACAACTGGCGCAGTGGTGGTGTCTCCTGCGACCACGCCTAACTCGTTTCAGCAAACGAAGCCCACATGGCGTATCGCGCTAGCCCACAAGTTCAGCCAGGATGTTTCGGTATATGCGTCGTATAATCGTGGTCTGAAAAGCGGCGGATATAATATCTCGTCACCGCAGGCGCCTGTCTACAAAAATGAGGTGCTCGATGCTTATGAAGTGGGTATCAAATCCGAGCTTTTCGATCGCCGTTTGCGTTTCAATGCCAGCGGCTTCTTCTATCAATACGGCCAACTTCAGCTGATCACTTTCCTTAGCGGTACATCTACCACAGTCCTTATTAATGCGGGTAAGGCCGAGATTTATGGCGTGGACGGAGACTTCTCTGCCAAGATGAGCGATGAATTTATCCTGGGCGGCGGTTTCCAGCTCATGCATGCGACATTCACGGACTACGGGTCGGCGCCGATCAGTTCGCCGAAGCCGGGTGGCGGATCCCAAGTGGTTAATGCCAGTGCGACAGGTAATAGATTGCCGCTTGCACAAAATGTGGTGGGAACTCTCACGGCTGATTATCATAAGATGATCGGCGATTGGAAAGTCGGTTTCAACATTTCCGGCACGTATAATGGCGACTATTATTTCGAAGCAGATAATTTTCTGCGACAGCCTTCCTACGTGCAGTTGAATTCATCGCTACGAATTTCTGATCCATACGATAAATATAGCTTAACATTTTCAGCTTCTAATATCTTAAATGAAGCTGTGATTAATAATACAAACACCCAGCCATATGGATATTATGCCTATTATGGCGCACCGCGTATCTATTCGGTGACTTTCGTCTCAAAGCTGTAGAAGGCGATGGAGTATAAGCAGTTGCTATGCCAGTTTCTATGGCCCGATGTCGTAATAAAAAACACGAGCGCGCTCCGTGCAGCTGAAATGGAAGAAAAGGTTAGGCTCGGGATCTATTAATTGGTTGCTGGGAGCGTGATGTGTTGCTTCGATAGCGGCGTCGAGGAGGCGCTGCTGATGGATGTCCCGTTTTTGCTAGGCCGTGCGCAGATGCGCCGGATTGAGCCGTTTTTCCCGCTTCCGCATGGTGTCCCGAGAGTTGATGACAGGCGGATCGTATCGGGTATCATTTACGTTATCAAGCATGGGCTGATGTGGCGCGATGCGCCCAGAGGCTACGGTCCGCACAAGACCGTCTACAACCGGTTCATCCGCTGGAGCCGCCTTGGCGTGTTCAACCGCATCTTTGCCGAACTGGCGGGCGAGGCCGGGGAGCCCGACACGATCATGATCGATGCCACTCACCTCAGGGCGCACCGCACCGCCGCAAGCCTGCTAAAGGGGGGGGGGCTGTTCCCAGACCTATCGGGCGCACCAAGGGCGGGCTGAACTCGAAGCTCCATGCCGTCTGCGATGGGCTTGGGCGGCCGATCATCCTGCTGCTGACAAAGGTCAGATGAGCGACCACAAAGGCGCACTTCTGCTGTTTTCGAGCCTACCGAAGGCCAAGGTCCTGCTTGGCGACAAGGATTATGACAGTGACTGGTTTCGCACCGCGTTGGACAGCAAGGGCATCACCGCCTGCATCCCGCCCAAGGCCAATCGCAAGATCCAATATCACTACGACAAGCAACTCTACCGCCAGCGCCACAAGATCGAGAACCTGTTCGGCAGGATCAAAGACTGGCGTCGCATCGCAACACGCTACGACCGATGCGCCCACACCCTCATGTCCGCCATCTCCATCGCCGCAACCGTCTGCTCCTGGTTGTGATCAATGAGTCCTAACCCTAGAGTGTGCGGAGTTGCATCGGTTTGATGGCTATACCTGCATGATAAGGCTGCCGTGCCTATGTCATCTTCCTGAAGACGGGCGGCTTTATTATTTTGAATAGCGACCGGGATCGCGTGGCTATCAGCCAAGCACCTGATTACATGATGAAGGGTAAATGCGGATGTCTGAAGTGGCAGTAGTAGAAGCGGAGACTATGGGTGCGGGGCTGATGGACCGCCTATTAATCCGCGAAATTCTCGAAAATTGGGTGATTTGGCGGGACGCTGGGGATTGGGGCCGTCTTGAAACTTTGTGGCATGAGGACGGTGCAATGGTTTCGACCTGGTGTCAGGCCCACCACAGGGAATTCATAACCAACGCCCGCAAATTGATGGAAGCTGGCACTACGGCGCTGCATCTACTCGGCGGAACGAGCGTTGATATTAACGGTACGCGAGCCGCCGCGCGGACTAAGATGCGCATTTTCGGCCAGGGGTTGCTTGATGGAGTACCGGTAAGGGTGACCTGTGTAGGGCGCTTTTTTGACGCGCTAGAGAAAAGGAATGGTCGCTGGGGCATCGTGCTTCGTGAGCCTGCCTATGATCTTGATTGGCTTTCGCCCTTTGACCCGTCGGTTAAACTGGAGTTGGACGCGGAGCGTCTAAGCTGGTTCCCCGTTGGTTATCGTCATATGGGCTATCTACAATCTCTGAATGGACTTGAGGTGAACCGGAATCTGCCTTCGACTAGAGGTCCAGCTATGGATGCCCTACGTGAGCGCATGAGCAATTGGCTCAATGGAGCGCCGGCTTCATGCCTGACAAGTTGAGGAGCAGGATCGTTTTAAGCAAGAATGCTACTCGTTAGTCTGTGCTAAAGGCTTTGCTATGAATGCACATGATCTGCATAGAGGTTTATAAAATGGAAGCCAAAGTTGCAGTTTTGCGGCAAATGGGCATGTCGTCTCCTTATATGGAGAGCAAGCCGTTGGCGATTGAAACTGTCAGGCTCGATGCTCCGAGTTATGGAGAAGTTCTTGTTCGGATTGAGGCTGCGGGACTTTGCCATTCGGATCTGTCTGTAATCGAGGGTAACAGGCCTCGGCCAATGCCCATGGCGCTCGGTCACGAGGCTGCAGGCGTAGTTGAAGCGTTGGGCGAAGGTGTCGACAGCGTCAATGTCGGCGACCATGTTGTCATGGTCTTCATGCCGAGTTGCGGTCATTGTCTGCCGTGCGCAGAAGGACGCCCTGCCTTATGTGAGCCGGGTGCTCAGGCTAATGGCCGCGGCGAGCTGCTAGGTGGCGGTATGCGTCTCGCTTCCGCTCGAGGTGAGAAGCTCCATCATCATCTAGGGTGTTCGGCATTTGGCACGCATGCTGTGGTGTCCCAGAGGTCCATAGTTAAAATTGATCCTGATCTTCCTCTGCCTGTCGCCGCATTGTTCGGTTGCGCTGTGCTCACCGGTATGGGCGCTGTGGTTAATACTGCAAAGGTACGTGCGGGCGAGTCCGTTGTGATTATAGGCTTGGGCGGTGTAGGTTTGGCTGCGCTTTTGGGTGCGCTGGCAGCCGGAGCCAATCCAGTGATTGCGATTGATCTGGAGGATGACAAGCTCGCGCTGGCCAAAGAGTTGGGCGCAACGGCCGTGTTCAATGGTCGTGATCCCAATGTTGTTGAGCAGGTGAGGACGGTGACGGGCGGCGGTGGCGACTACGCTTTTGAATTCGCCGGTTCTCCAGTGGCTTTTAAAAACGCATATGCGATGACAAGACGGGGCGGGACGACTGTTACCGCCGGCTTGCCCCCACCGGGCGTGGAAGCGGGAATCGATATTGTCGGTCTCGTTGGCGAGGAACGGACGGTGAAGGGAAGTTACATCGGGACCTGCATTCCGCAGCGGGACATACCTCGTTACATTGCATTATATAAGGCAGGTCGCCTGCCGGTTGATCGGCTTATGACTGATCGCATCCCTCTTGAAAACATCAATGCCGGATTCGATGCCTTGCGAGGTGGACAGTGCGTGCGTTTGGTAGTGGATATGAACGCATGACTCTTACCCTGAAAGATCCTGAACTTCTCAGAACCGAAAACTTTATCGGGGGGAGTTGGTGTAAGGCATCCGATGGTGCGACTGCGGTTGTAACGAACCCTGCAACTGGCAAGAAAATTGCGTCTGTTCCGAAGCTTTCTCGTGCCGATGTCGCTCGCGCAATCAGTGCGGCAAGCGAAGCTCAGCCCGGTTGGGCTACGATCGCCGCACAAGATCGTGCACGCATACTCGTTACACTGCGCAAACTGATGGATGACCATGTCGAGGATTTGGCGACGATCATCACATCAGAGCAGGGCAAGCCAATTAAGGAGGCGCGTTCGGAGGTTGCTTATGCGGGCAGCTATCTCACCTGGTTTGCCGAAGAGGCGCGTAGGATATATGGCGAAACGATCCCTTCGCCGTGGCCTGGACGAAAGCTGATAGTCCAGCGTCAGCCTGTAGGGGTGTTTGCTGCTATAACACCATGGAATTTTCCCCTTGCCATGTTGGTTCGCAAGGTGGCTGCGGGCTGGGCTGCCGGATGCGCCGGGATCGTACGTCCAGACCTTACCACGCCGCTGAGTGCTCTGGCTTTTGCAGTGCTGGCGGAGCGAGCAGGTATACCCCCCGGCGTTTGTAATGTGGTTACAGGCGACCCGCACCTAACAGGGTTGGAGTTGTGCGAAAATCCTGCAGTGCGTAAACTGTCTTTTACAGGTTCTACTCGGGTCGGTGCGATATTGCTTGCCCAATGCGCGCCAACGATCAAGCGTACCAGTATGGAACTGGGTGGCAATGCCCCTTTCATTGTATTCGACGATGCCAATCTTGATGCGGCCATCGAAGGTGCCATTGCGGCCAAATTCCGTAATGCTGGACAGACCTGTGTATGTGCCAACCGTTTTCTTGTGCAGAGCGGGGTTTATGACGAGTTCGCCCAGCGGCTGACCAAAGCCGTGGCCGGGCTCACTCTCGGCGACGGCATGAATGCGGCGACCGATATTGGCCCACTGCATAGTGAGGCTTCTGTGCGAAGAATGGCGGAGTTGGTTAAGGATGCGACTGAGAGAGGGGCACGTGTTCTTACACCTCCCAGTTCTTCACTCTCTTCAGGGTTTTTCTCACCTACGGTTGTCTGTGATGTGGAACCATCCGCCCGTCTGTTTCATGAGGAGATTTTCGGCCCTGTGGCCGGCATCACGAAGTTTAACACTGAGGCAGAAGCGATCGCCCTCGCCAATGCTTCGGAACATGGCCTCGCATCTTATTTCTACAGCCGTGATATTGGACGAATCTTCAGGGTAACTGACGCAATCGAGGCGGGCATGGTAGGCATCAATACTGGCCAGATATCTTCCGAAGTGGCACCTTTTGGCGGTATAAAGAGCTCAGGTAGCGGTCGGGAAGGCTCCCGTCATGGGATAGAAGATTATCTCGAACTGAAATATCTCTGTATCGGTGGGCTTGATGAGTAACGCATGTAAATGGGTGTGGTTCTACGCCTTGGGGCGTGAACGCGATCCAGCCGAATTTCAGCGGATGTTCACCGTTTAAGGCATTCGTATTTTACTATCTTTGTCTTGAGTAGCCGGGCGCATCTTTTCTCTGGAGTAATGGTTGCAGGAGCGCCTGCCAGGTTTTCGATTACCATAAGGGCAGTACTCTTGAATGAAGCTGCCGCTCCCTAGAGTCAGTGCATAATTGCGGGAGAGGATGAATGAAGTTACATCACCTGCGAAATTTGGTTGCCGTGGTCGAACGCGGTAGTTTGCGTGCCGGAGCGAGGCATCTCGGAATTGCGCAGCCGGCGATGTCTCGAAGCATTGTGGAGTTGGAGCGCGAGCTGGGTGTGGTGTTGTTTAGACGCAGTAAGTTCGGCATGACATTGACCCGCACCGGTGAAGGTTTTGCCCGCAGGGCAATGGCTATATTGACCGACCTCCAACGGTCGATCGACGAAATTGATCAACTCAGCGGCGAGGATAAAGGGCAAATCACTTTAGCCTGCACCTCCGCCTCGACTATCGCCATTCTTCCGACCGTGGTTAACCGGTTTCACCGTAAATTCCCGAATGTAAAGATCAGGGTTATCGAAGGCTCATTGCCCATGTTGGAATCGGATTTGAGGGACGGGCTCGTCGACCTCTATATTGGTCCGGTCACGCCCGGCTATCGGGATCCCGCGCTAACGATCACCTCATTATTCGAGAACGAGCGTATCGTGGTTGCCCGACATGACCATCCGTTGCGGAACGCAACTCGGCTGGAACAGCTTTTGTCTGCTTCTTGGGTAACATCCCCGATTTCGATTGATAACGATAAGGAGGTCATTGGCTTGTTTACCTCAGCCGGATTAAGTGCACCAAAAATTGTCATGCAGGCTTCCACGGGTTTTACAATGGCGACAATTATTATCTCGTCTGACCTTGTAGGCCCGGTTCCCCGGCAATGGTCCGATGTAATACGCTTGACAGGCCTTATGACCCAAATTCCTATAGCAGACATGCCCAGTGCCCCGCCCATCTGCTCGGTGCGTCGTTCGAGTGTGCCGTTGACTCCTGCCGCGGAGCATCTCAACGATATCGCTGCACGGGCGGCCAGCATGCATATGCATGCATTGGTGAAGCCACCTCAAATTAACTAGATGCCACCCTTTCCTCTCGACTTCCCATTGTTTCCGAGGGTGCTGTCAGACCAATGAGCACCGGTCTCTGTTGGGCCTAACTCGGAAGAGAGATAATATTCGTCAGGCCACAAGAGATTGCCACTCGGCGAGGGCAGCCAAGCGTCGTTCCTCGTAAATTTCCCTGCTGACGAGATGGCGCTCTGAATTAAAGTGGTTGTGGAAGGAGGCGTGAATGGAAGCGAACTTCTGCAGGGCCTTCATCTGCCGGAAATGTAACATCGCTCGCTCTTGTTGTCGGAAGGGGAGATGGCTATTCTCGGCGCGATTGTTGGCGTGGCGGCCCACTTCCTGCTTCTGGTCGCAGCCCAGTTCCTTGAGTGCGGCTTTGTAGGATCTCAGTCCATCGGTGGTGATCGCTTCGGCCCTGCCGTGACGCTTCATCCTTGCGGATGAAGCGTAGAGCCGCAGCTTTGTCCCGTGTCTTGGTAACGTCGCTTTCGAGCACCTCGCCTTCATGATCGACGGTGCGCCAGAGGTAGTGCATCTCGCCGTTAATCCGGACATACATCTCGTCCAATTGCCATCGCCAATGCCGGAAGCCGCGCATCCGGCTCACGCGCTGTCTACGAATGTCGGCTGCGAATATTGGGCCATAGCGATTCCACCAATAGCGCACTGTTTCATAGCTGATATCGATCCCGCGCTCGAACAGCAGGTCTTCTACCTTTAGCAAACTCAACGGAAAGCGGATATACATCAGCACCGCCAGCCGGATGACCTCAGGCGCAGAATTGAAACGCAGAAATGGACTAGGCGGCTTGGCTCTAGATTTACGCCTCATCACCGCCCGCTAGCAGCAAGTGAGCGCCTATGCCACGTAGCTCTAACAATTCCCAGCGATGAAGGCAATTGGTTGTCAGCACCTTCATCAACCCGGTGGATTGTGTGATAACAACCGTGTAGAAAACTCGCATCGTCCCGTTCGACGACGAGAGCGCAATAATGCAACGCTTCAAGTCTCAGGGTCAGGCCCAGCGCTTCGTTTCAACCCACTCAGCAATCTACAATATCTTCAATATCCAGCGCCATCTTACTTTCTCGAAACACAATGCGAGACATGCGATCCGCCGCCATGACGGAGTGGAACGCCGCGTCCGCCGCCACAGGATAAATTCCTCAGTCGAGGGCAGATCGCTCGCCGGAAAAGTTAAGCTGACGATACAGGCATGCTAGCCCCCTAAACACTACCCGTTACCGAACGTGCATTTCGTCTGACAACACCCGTCTGACAATGCCGCGAGCGTTTATCCTATTGGCCGAGGCGCTCGATCAACCTGCTCACCACCGATTTGCGCAATGGCTGCCCCCGCCGCAGCTTGCGCCAACTGTTGTCGCTGATACCGAACTGCTCCATGACCGAAACCCTGTCATTCTCGGCGCGGATCTTCTTCATTTTTTCGATGATCTCCTTTGGTGTGCTGCTCATAACATCAGTTGATGCATTTGCGGCGCTATCCTTGTTCATGCTCATGATCTGTCCTAACCCTATATTGTAATCTTCATTGAGCTGTTGTTGCGACGAAGCCCGCGAATGCCAGCGCGTCGCTTATGTCATCTACTACCGACAGCAAGTCGATGGTCGGCGGTACTTTGGGTTTGCGCCCGTCCGCAATGTCGCGCACTACCGATCTGAGAATCTTGCCGGATCGGGTCTTGGGCAGAGCATCCACGACGAGGGCCTTCTTGAAGGAGGCTACTGGACCCAGCTCGTCGCGCACGCGCGCGACCACCTGATTGGCAAGCGCGGCGTTATCAGTCATATCGTTCGCCTTGCGCACTATGAGCGCCAGAGGAACCATCCCCTTGAGCGTATCGGCAGCGCCCACCACACAGCACTCGGCGACGGCGGGATGCGCGCTGATGATCTGCTCTATCCCGCCTGTCGAGAGGCGGTGGCCTGCAACGTTGATGATGTCGTCGATCCGACTCATCACATGGATGCGGCCATCGTAATCGATAATAGCCGCATCGCCGGCGGTATAATAGCCTGGATGGCGGCTAAGATAGCTGGATCGGAAGCCTTCGTCATTGCGCCACAGCGTCGGCAGGCATCCCGGCGGCAAGGGCAGCTTGATCGCCAGCTCTCCGATTTCTCCGATGGGTTGCGGATGGTGATCAGCGTCGAGAATAGCGAATTCATATCCGGGCACCGGGTGCCCCGCACTGCCGAACAGCACCTCGCAGCGCCCCAGCCCCATGCAGGTCGCGATGGCTGGCCAGCCGGTTTCCGTCTGCCACCAATGGTCGATGATCGGCACCGACAGCTTTTCGCTGAGCCACACCAGCGTGTCCGGATCGGCCCGTTCTCCAGCCAGGAAAATACTGCGCAGAGGGCCAATTCCATCACCCATGAGCGACAGTTCCGGGTCTTCGCGGCGAATGGCACGAACAGCAGTCGGCGCCGTAAAAGCGACGTCGACATCATGCTCCCGCATCATCCGCCAGAATGCGCCCGCATCGGGCGTGCCGACGGGTTTCCCTTCATAGAGGACGGTAGTGGCGCCGGCGAGCAGCGGGCCGTAGACGATATAGCTATGCCCAACTACCCAACCAACATCCGAGGCGGTCCACATCGTCTCACCCGCATGAAGATCATAGATATGAGTCATCGACCAGAGCAGCGCCGTCGCGTAGCCGCCGCAATCGCGCTGGACCCCCTTGGGAATGCCGGTGGTGCCGGACGTGTAGAGAATATACAGTGGGTCGGATGAGGCCATGCTCGCGCAGGGCGCGGGTTCGGCAACGGACAGAGCCTCTTGCCAGTCGAAGTCGCGCCCCTCAACCATGTCAGCCTGAAGCTGGGGCCGCTGCAATATGACCGTGGCTAGCGGCAGATGCCGTGAGATGGACAATGCCTCGTCGAGCAGGGGCTTGTACGCGACGACACGGTTCGGTTCGATACCGCATGACGCCGCGAGGATTAGTACAGGCTGCGCGTCATCAATCCGCTTGGCCAGTTCAGCGGCAGCAAAGCCGCCGAACACCACAGAATGAACGGCGCCGATGCGCGCGCATGCCAGCATCGCGAAGACCGCTTCCGGTACCATAGGCATATATATGATGACACGATCGCCCTGCTTGACCCCCAACGACAGGAGCATTCCGGCGGCCCGCGCCACTGCGTCCTGCAAGTCGGAAAAGCTGAAGGACGCCTTGGCGCCGGTCACCGGACTGTCGTAGATCAGGGCCGTGCGGTCACCATGCCCAGCATCCACATGGCGATCGACCGCATTATGACAGACGTTGAGACGACCATCCGGAAACCAGCAATCGCCATCATGCGCGGTCGCCGGCTTTCTATCCCATACCAGCGCTCCGGCGGCGTCCAGCCAAAAGCCGCCGGGGTCGGACAGGCTGCGACGGTATTCCTGGTCGTAGCGGTCAGTCATACTTCATCCTCTCCTGAGCTTTTTATATTTTCACAACCACCCGGCCGCGGATCTGGCCCGCCACAATGTCGCCGCCCGCCGCGATCGCTTCATCCAGTGCGATTTCGGACGTGATTTCATCCAGCCGGGAAATATCGAGATCGCGCGCCAGCCGCTCCCATGCCTCCAGCCGGTCCTCACGCGGACACATGACGCTGTCGACACCGGCCAGCGTGACACCGCGCAGGATGAAGGGCATCACCGTCAAGGGAAGGTCGGCGCCGCCCGCCAAACCACATGCCGCGACCGTGCCGTGATATTTCATCTGCGCACAGACATTGGCCAGCGTGTTGCTACCAACGACATCAACGGCACCGGCCCAGCGTTCTTTCTGGAACGGCTTACCGGGCGTAGCCAGTTCCCTACGGTCGATGACATCGGCGGCGCCCAGCTTACACAAGTAATCGGCTGTTTCCGGGCGACCCGAAACGGCTATGACTCTGTATCCAAGCTTGGCCAGGATGGCGATCGCGACGCTACCGACACCACCGGCGGCGCCCGTCACCAATATATCTCCGCTGGCGGGCGTCACGCCTTGCTTCTCCAGCGCCATCACGCAGAGCATGGCTGTATAGCCCGCCGTGCCGATCGCCATGGCCTGACGCGGTGTGAAAGCGGATGGCAGCGGGATGAGCCAGTCACCCTTCAGGCGCGCCTTCTCCGCGAGGCCTCCCCAGTGCACTTCGCCGACACCCCAGCCGTTCAGGACGACCTTGTCGCCGGGCTGGTAACGCGCGTCCACCGACTGTTCCACCGTACCGGCAAGGTCAATCCCGGGAACCATGGGGAAGGAGCGAACGACCGGGCCCTTGCCGGTTATCGCAAGTCCGTCCTTGTAGTTGATGGTCGAATACTCCACGCGAACGGTTACCTCGCCCTCGGGCAAGCGGCTTTCGTCTACCTCCTGCAGCGCGGAGCGATAGCCCTGTTCGTCCTTGTCGATTAAAACGCATCGCATTCAGAATCTCCCTTAATTCACTCTGGCGCGGCGGCATGGCGGCCGCATAGCCGAAGCCAGCCAATCTGGTTGTGGCGTTTGTGCTCAATATATTGCGCGTCCTAGGAAGCGACGGCGGAACTCAGCCCAAGAGTTCTTCTAGGTCCGCTCAGCATCAGCTTCCCGGCCACACGGCCGGCCGCCGCTGCTTCCAAGGCATCGCGCGTTCCAGTTGCGCGGCAAGACGATACAGCGCCGCCTCCTGTCCGAAACCGGCGATGAACTGGCTACCGATCGGCAGGTTCGTGGCCTCGTCATGGCCAAGCGGCACCGACATGGCAGGCAGCCCCGCAACATTGGCGCTAGCGGAGAACGCAGCGCGCTCAAACACATGCTGAATCCATTCAAGACCTGTCATGGCTTCGTTGCCGTCATTATATGCACCGATACTGGCCGGAAGGCCCGGGACGGACGGAGTCAGCATTACGTCATACTGGGTGAAAAAGTGGCCCATGTGACGCGTCACGCTGTTGCGGACATCCAATGCCCCCAGCATATCGAGTGCACTCAGGCTCTTGCCATAATGATAGACGGAAAGCGTAACCGGTTCGAGTGTTTCGGGCCCGATCTGGCGCGCCGTCAGCATGGCCACGACCTCCAGCCAAGCCGCCGTATTGGCAGTCCAGAAGCAGGCATTCGCATTCACGAACGCTTCCCAGGAAACGCCCAGATCGGCTGCTATCGGCTCGACGCTGTGCCCAAGGCTCTCGCACATCGCGGCAGTTTCCTTGATTGCGACCGTCACGGTCGGGTCGCAACTCTTGCCGCTCGGAGAATCCAGCATCAAACCGATACGAAGCTTGCCTGGATCGCGCTGCGTCTCCGATAGGTAGCTGCGCTCGGGATCAGCGATATAATATGGTTCACCGATGCCGCCGCCCCAGACGGCATCCATCAGCGCCGCGCTGTCCCGCACGGTGCGCGTTAACGCGAATTGCACGGCAAGGCCGCTCCATACCTCGTCCACCACCGGACCATTGGATATACGACCACGGCTCGGTTTGAGGCCAAACAGGCCGTTGCAGGAGGCCGGCACCCTGATCGAACCGCCGCCATCCGTCGCATGCGCCATCGGCACCATGCCGGCCGCGACGGCGGCACCCGAACCCCCGCTCGATCCCCCCGAATTATGGTCTGGGTTCCACGGGTTGCGCGTCGGGCCGGGAACGAGCGGTTCCGTCGTGGTGCTTATCGCCATTTCAGGGGTGGTCGTCCGGCCAAGCGTTACCAGCCCAGCCGCGCGGAATTTTGCCATAAGCGTGGAGTCCGTATCCGACGCCATGCCTTTCGCTAGGCGGCTACCCAGTTCGCTCTTCCTGCCGCGCATGGCTAATGCAAGATCCTTGATAGCGAAAGGCACGCCAGCGAAAGGCGCATCCATCCTTTCGGGCGTTTCATCAGACCATGTTTCAACGAAAGCGCCTATTTGTGGCTCTACCTGCGCGATCACGGCATGGGCGGCGGCGGCGACCTCAGCTGCAGAGACAACTCCTTTCCGGATCAGTTCCGCCAGGCCCAGCCCATCATAGTCCGCATATTCCGAGACATTCATAAATAGTCCTCGCTGTTTACCAGTAGCCAGGCTACGATAATACTCAATGGTATCTTTATTGATACCATTTAGTATCATATTCAAGGAGAAGTCATTGTCGAACCGAAAAATCCCGCTGCGTGACAGGATCATGCATGCCGCAAGGGAACTGTTCTTCAATCAGGGCATCGGACGCGTTACCGTCGATGCCATAGCGGCTCGCGCCCAAACGACCAAAATGGGCGTCTATCGCCACTTCCCGTCTAAAGAAGTCCTGATACTGGATTGGCTTGATCTTGAGATTTCTGGATATCGCGCCGCCATGGAAAAAGTGACCGAACAGTTTCCCGAACAGCCTATCGAACAGCTGTCCGCCTGGATCACCATTATCGCCGACGGGCTCAAGAACCTGTCTCATCGTGGATGTCCTTTCGTGAACTCACTTGCTGAACTGCCGGATCCTGGCGATCCGGCAAGGATCAAGATCATGGAGCACAAGGCAAGGCAGCGAAAATGGATCATGAACCTGTGCAAACAGGCTGGCTTCGAGGATCCTCAGGATGTTGGCACTCAGATCATGTTCCTGACCGAAGGTGCTCAGGTGACCATGCAGAACGGCAGTTTGCCAGATGTCAAGAAACGGCTGATCCGCATAACGAGCGAGTTACTTCAATCCATACCGGCCAAAGCGTAAGGGCGCTTCCGAAAGGGGAGCGGAAGCGCCCTGTCCCGCAACCGTCAGTTCGGAATGCCGTTGATCGGACATTCCTTCACACCGGCGGTATCCCTCGTCAGGGATTCGACATGCTCGCGCGTCGCCTGCGGATCCTTCACCCAGTCGGAATAGAATGAGTAAGGGCAGTCTGCCGTGCCAACCTCGTTTTCGCCTGAATTGATCTTGCCGGTATAACCGCGGTGCAACAACTTATAGAGGAAGTTGGTGGATTGCGACGTGCGGCGGGCGTTGCGGATCAGCGACTTGGAGAGTTGGGCATATTGGACGCCGTACTCCTCTTCACCACATTCGCCAAGCGTGCGGCCATCGAAGCCAACGAGGATCGAGTGCCCAAAGTAGGTGTAGACCCCATCGAAACCGGCCGCATTGGCGACTGCGACATAGACATTGTTGGCCCACGCCATGCAGCGCGCCATGATGGTCTGCTGCTCCTTGGCGGGATACATATAGCCCTGACACCGCACGACAAGCTCGGCACCCTTCATCGCGCAATCGCGCCAGATTTCAGGGAAGTTGCCGTCATCGCAAATGATGAGCGACACCTTCATGCCCTTGGGCCCCTCGGTGACATAGGTGCAATCGCCCGGATACCATCCCTCGATCGGAGTCCATGGCATGATCTTGCGATATTTCTGCACGATCTCGCCCTTATCGTTCATAAGGATAAGCGTGTTGTAGGGAACCTTCTTGGGGTGCTCCTCGTGACGCTCGCCCGTCAGTGAGAATACGCCCCAGACCTTTGCCTTGCGGCACGCTTCTGCGAAAAGCTCGGTTTCGGCACCGGGGATGACGGATGCCGTATCCATCATCTCCTGATGATCATACATTATTCCATGGGTCGAATATTCCGGGAAAATGACCAGATCGAGGCCGGGGAGGCCGAATTTCAGATTGCCGACCATGTCGGCAATCTTTTTTGCATTCTCAAGGACCTCGGCCTTGGTATGGAGCCGCGGCATCTTGTAGTTGATAACCGCGACGCCGACGGTATCGTCATCGGAAACAATATCTCCATGTATCATATGTCTTCCTTCCGCAATTCAGCAGGATTTGGCGAAATGTGATTGTGTTGTTCCGGGCGTCAGAACTTGACGCCTAAAGTCAGACCATAGGTCCGCGGTGGACCATAAAGGTTGATGAGGAAGCCGAAGGCAGGCAGGTCATGGCCATAGAAGCGATACTGCTTGTCGAAGATATTCTTGCCCCAGGCGGTCAATGAATAACGTCCGTCGGCACTCTCGGCGCCAATCCGGCCACCAACCAGCCAGTAGGCCGGCTCCAGTGTGATCGGCACGTTGCTGGTTTCAAGATACTGCGAACTGCGCCAGTTGGCATCCGCGCCAAGAACGAAGTTCACATTGTCGCCGATCGGTACATCGAGCTGGCCATCGAAGGCAAAGGTCCATTTGGGCGAGTTCACGGTCCGGTTGCCCCTGATGTTATGACCGCCGCTGGTGATATCGCTCTGGATCGTGGAATTCAGATAACCACCGCTCGCGCCAATGCGCAGTTCCCTGATCGGGCGCCAGTTGAGGTCGAACTCGGCACCATAGGACCGGATACTACCCGCGTTCTTGGTGATCGACGCGATAGACGTGAGACTGTCCACCCGGACAAACGCATCGCTGAAATCATAATAGAACATGGCACCGTTGAAGGTCAGCTTCCGGTCGAAAAGGGTCGACTTGAAACCGGTCTCATAGGCAGTGATCTTTTCCGGTGAAAGCGGCGCCATTTCCGCCTGCGACCCCACGAAATCAGCGGTATAACCGCCCGAGCGGAAGCCAGTGGAAACATGTCCGTAAAGCAGGAAATGATCGATCGTATCCGAGTTGATCTGCGGCTTCCACTCAAAGCCCATTTTGAACGTGGTCGACGTATCGCGATGGCGACCGCCATCGGGAATCAGGCTTGAATCAGCGACCTGAGCACCGATCGTGGTCGGAAGCCCCGGAGGATCGATCAGGCCTGAAGCGATATAGGTGCCGCCATCAACCGATACCTTCTCATTCGAATAGCGGACACCCGCAATAATATTGAGGTTATCGGTGACGCCAATCTGGTTGTTGAAGAACAGCGCAATCGCGTCCACCTTCTGGCTGAACGGGCTGTAAGGGCCACCCACGGCGCCGCCGGCGATGACGATATAGTCCTTGCTAAGATAATTGTCGTGCTCATAAAATCCGCCGAGGACATAGTTCCAGCTTCCGGTCTTTCCGGTCAAGCGCAGTTCCTCGGTATACTGGTGAATCCAGTTGTAATAGTTGGCATCGACCGTCTTGATGGGTGTACCGTCCGAGTCCTCACGCCAGTTTCTGAAAGCATAGGAATAGCTCGAGATCGATGTTAGTGTGCCCCATCCCATGTCATGGTTAATTGCGAGATGTGCGCCATAGTTGTTGATTTTTATACGTGCGCGCTGATCGTTCGATGTGGTAAACGCATCATTGTCCCCAGGGTAGCCCCCATCTGTCGTACGACGGCAGTTCGATGTCGCACCGGTGGCAGTCCCGTTCAGATACTCCGGACAAAAGACTGGCGATCCTGAAGTCGCGGTCGCGGGTGTTGCGACACCGACACCCTCATCCGGCAGCGCGATCGAGCGATCTCTACCATAATAGGCGGTCAACGTAGCGTCGGTATTGGCACCCTTCCAGCGCAGCTTGCCTCTCAGCGCCCATTTGCGCTCGCGGCCGTCTGTGCCGCCGATATTGTCGTTCTTGTAATAGCCTTTGCCCTGGTTAACATACATCCCTGCAAGGCGCGCACTCAAACCATTGCCGATCGGGCCGCTGACATAACCATCAAGACGCACTGTCCTGTAATTGTCATAGCCAACGTGCCCACCTGTTTCGAATTTGTCGGTCGGATTGTTGGTAAAGAAGTTGACGGCACCGCCAGTGGCATTGCGACCGTACAAGGTTCCTTGAGGACCCTTAAGCGCCTCGACCCGGCTTATGTCGAACATCAGGAGCGTGGTCATGAAGCTCTTGGACTGATAAACCTCATCCACGTTCACCGCGATTGGCGGATCGAGATTGGTTGTGAACTCGCTCATGCCGATACCGCGGAAGTTGAAGAACACGAGGTCAGATGTCTGGTTGATCTGAACCTGCGGGATGGCAACGAGAACATCGCCGAGCTTCTGGACATTGCGCGATTCAAGCGCTGCGCTATCCTGCACGGCGAGAGCAATGCCAACATCCTGAGCCGATTGGCTGCGTTTTTGTGCAGTTACGATGATTTCACCAAGACCCGATTGGTCCGATTCCGCGGCGGATTTTTCCGGCGCCACCACACTATCCTGAGCATAGCATGGCGTAACAAGAGCAATTGCGCTCGTAATTCCGAGTAATTTTATGTATGATTCCATAATAAATCCCCTGATTTTGAAATAACTTTTATTTAAAATCGAATTTTATTATCTTTTGCTCACGTTATAAATTTAATTTATATGAATAATACTTATGTTATTATTTCTACATAACTCTGAAATCGCTTGCGCCGGAAGCCGGGGGCAAACCATTCCGAAATGCTTGACACAGCAATAAATGATACCATACGGTATCTTTCTCTCAACGTGACCCCGTTTTGATAATGTGTCAATAGATAATTTACATTTTTGGATATTATCGTTCGATAATATCATATGGGCTCATGGTGCAACTCTTTCGTTATGCACGAATCCATAAAAATATCATGTTATATGAACATCTTATCGTTATGTCGGTACGACAATCGCCGGCATAGGTGCCATGTGCTCGCTCGTATCGTAAATAGACATTCTGTGGTTATTTCTTGCCAACGCTCGCTCCGACTCGCTTTCGCGAGTCGGTCGCGGAAAATGGCGATGGCTGATATTTTCGGTAGAATTAGACGGTGGCGAGGAGCGAAATTCCGAGCCCGTCGGCCTGACCAATATATACCGGCGCCTTTGCGTGACGGTCTTCGAGATACAATTCGCCCCTAGGCCCATTACCCGCGACACCATGCACATGGCGAAGCGTCCCTTCATTCGACACCAGTCGGTCCGAATTTTTCTGTATGGCATCGAGCAGATATACTGCCTCGTAGCACGAAACCGCGAAATGGTTGAGCACCGGAGCGACCTGGCCGAAATGATATCGGTAGTTTTCTTCGAATGCCTGGGCCTGCGAGGTCTGCAAACCCTCGAAATAGCCGTTTGAGGTGTACATACTTCTGGTAGCGTCCGCCTCGATCGCCAACAGCGTATTCTCCTCCAGCAGACAACAAAATCTCAGCATCTTGTCATCCAAACCGGCCGCGACAAAGGCGCGATGGAAAATGACTGCGCTCACCCCGACCAGATTTACCAATATGGTATCAGCGCTGGACCGGGCAATCGCGGCGATATAGGTCGACATGTTCTCTTCAGCAAAGGAAACGTAGGCCTCTCCCATTACACTACCGCCGCTTTCCGCAATAAAATGCTTCGCGTGCTGGTTCGAAAGATAAGGATAATTATAGGCATTACCGAGCAGATACCATTTCCGGCTGCCCAATTCGCTGGACATCCAAGATATCATCGGCTGCATCTGATGTTCGGGTGTATCCCCGACCAGATATACACCTGCACCTCTCTCCCCCCCCTCATACATCGGCGTAAAGACATAAGGCACACGGGATTCCAGTGCAGCCGCGACGGCGACCCGAACATCGCTAGTGTGCATGCCGATCCATGCATCGACCTCACCAGAATCCACCAGCGCTCGCGATGCACGAGCGATACGGCGAGGATCTCCATACGCGTCAAGCGTTACGTATTCAACGAAACGACCACCCAGCCCGTTGCCGGCGTTGAGTTCGGCGATAGCAAGCTGGGCGCAATTCTCGCTGGCGAGTGACATCATGCCCATCGGCCCCGCGCGAGGCAGCAGCAATCCCAGTCTTATCGTGTCCCTTTGTTTATGCCTCACAGCGAGTGTCCTTGATTTTATCGAAGGCGCCTCAACTTAATTATTGATCCCAGATTATATCCATTGTAAAAATTATGAAATGATAATTTTTATATGTTGTGATATTGATTGATGATGCGAATGAATGCGCGAGAGGACGATCATGGCCGCCGAAATTCATGACAGACTCCTAGATCTGCTTCTAAAGGCTCAGGCGCGAATTGAAAAGGAGGTCGACGAAATCCTCTCGGAATCAGATAGCGGCCTCGCTTTCACGCACTGGAATGTGCTGAAGCAGCTATCGCCCAAGGAGGGCAAGGCGATGGGAGAGCTTCATCGGGCAACCACAATAGACAATTCAACACTTACTAAAACGGTCGACCTTCTTGTGGCGCGCGGCTTTGCATTTCGCCTTGCGGACCCTCAGGACCGAAGGAAGGTCCTGATCTGTTCGTCGGAGGCCGGCGAAGCGCTCTACGCCCGGCTCCGCCGGAAAATTCACAGGCGCCAGAAGGAAATACTGCCGTCACTCGACAATGAGGCAACCGGACAGGTAACCCGTTATCTTCAAAGCATCGCGGCCTAGGGTGCAGTCATCTGTGGATGGCCCCTGCGCTGCAAGGGGTAAATTGAGTTAGTGATGTGATCTGTCGGGTGCGGTCATCTGTCCGGCCTGTTTGCGCGGCGCATGATGACCGCTGGCCCTGATGGTGTCCGCTGGCCGGGTCCCTCTCAGTCTAGCGAGCACGAAGCTCCGACAGCACCTCGGGTTGTCCTGGCCCATGCGGCCGCGTTCAGATCGTCATCATCACTTCAATACGGCACCCTTACAGTTCGACGCCGACTACGCTTGTGCGCGGCGATTGGTTCAGTCTCAAGCCGCATTTGGCGACCGATAGGTTTCTCCGCGTGCCATTACCGCCCATACGATCCGGGCGGTCTTGTTGGCCATGGCGACAGTGACAAGCCGGGCGGGTTTGCGCGCGAGCAGGCTGCGGATCCAGTGACCTGTCGCGATATCGCCGGTCTTCGCGCGCCGCACCACGGAGGTCGCTCCGACCGCGAGCAGTTTCCTGAGATAACGATCCCCCATCTTCGATATGCGCCCAAGCTTGTCCTTGCCTCCCGATGAGTTCTGACGCGGCACCAGCCCCAGCGAAGCGGCAAACTCCCGACCCGATCGAAATTGGACTGGATCCGTTACCGATGCCGCCAGTGCTGTGGCGCTGATCACGCCAACGCCGGGGATCGTCGCCAATCGCTGGCTTTCCTCGTTCTGCCGATGCCAGGCCAGCAGGCGCCGGTTGAGCGCCTGGATTTGCGCGACCAGCGTTTCGAGTTGTTCCGCCAAAAGCAGGACCACACTTCGTGCGGTATCCGGCAGGGTCGAGTTATCGGCCTGTATCGCTGTCCGTCAACAATAGGCTCAGCTGCCTGAGCGGCATCCGCACCGCGACCTGAACCCGCACCTGAGGATCAGGGTCGAACGCCATGTCGGCAAGTGCCCTTTGGTCGATGCGCCTCGCCACCCAGGCGCGAACCTCCGGGTCAGGGTCTTGCCGCACAAGGGGCAGCAGCTCGACGGGCATTTTATGCACCGCTGTGATGCGCACCATATATTCCTGATCGTTGATCAACGGCATCAGCTCGTTGCCGGTCAGCCGCGCTGCCGCAGCGACCCGGACACGCGAATCCTCGTCCAGCGCCATGCGGGCTATGCGATCCTGCGGCAGCCGCATCGTGGCGACGGCGCGCACTTCAGGCTCGGGGTCATCCAGAAGCGGTGTCAGGCGAAATACGCTCGCATATTGGGCGGCGCAGGCCCTGACCTCAAAATAGGGGTGATCGAGATAGCTATCCGCCAACTCGCGGTTTTCCTGAAGAAAGCGATCGACGCGGCGGGCACGCCTGTCGCGGATGCAGGCTTTGCCCTTGGCGCATAGACCGGCCTCGTTCATCTTTAGGTGCGAACATTCCCGGCACCGTATCGGCTTGCCACGCCAGTCCAGCGCGGAGGCAAAATCATCCTCTCCGGGCGGTTCGCGTCTTGCGGGGTTTAGAGTGTCAGGCGCCACGGCCGGATCAGGCAGGCACACATGTCTTGGGCACTGGGCACACCGTATCGCACTGCGGGTGGTCAAAATGCCCCTCGCATTCTGTGCACTTGGCGGGATCAATGATGAAGGTGTCGCCCTTCATCGAGATCGCGGCATTGGGGCACTCAAATTCGCACGCGCTGCAGCCCGTGCATTGCGACGCAATGATCTTGTATGCCATCTGGTCCCTCCGGCAGTTGTTCGCCCAAAGAGATGCAGCTTCCGTGCCATCCGCGGAAAACGGTTGTTTTGTCCGGCACCAAGAGATCAGCATGTCGCAAACGTGACATATATCCAACACAAGGATGTCGGGTCTGGGCCTTGTCACACCGTCGGGCAGTGCGATATCGGACGCTATTCACGGTCAAGCTGACGGATGAGCGCATTCCGCGCGCATTTTTTGCAACAGGATTTTGGTGAGTTTGTCTGGAGGCCCGAGCCGGAATCGAACCGGCGTATACGGATTTGCAGTCCGCTGCGTCACCACTCCGCCATCGGGCCTCGATCGCGTCAAATGCGGGAAGGCGCTGCTAGCCTGAAATGCCGCTGGACGCAACAGGGCATCGGGGCTTTAATGCCCGCTCAGGTTTTGCGCGGAGGCAAGCATGGTGGCGACGCTGGACGAGGCGCGGGTGACAGAGCGGTTGGGCGAAGTGCCGGGCTGGGCGCTGGACGCCGGGCGCAGAGCGCTCTACCGTCAGCTGCGCCTCAATGATTTCTCCTCAGCTTTCGCGCTGATGACGCGGATTGCCCTCGCTGCGGAGAAGGCCGATCATCATCCCGAATGGAGCAATGTCTACAACCGGCTCGACATATGGCTGACGACCCATGAGGCTGGCGGGATCAGCGAGCGGGATTTTGCGCTCGCCCGCGCGATCAATGCGATGCTGGAGGACTGAACCTCCTTACCGCCGCCCGGCCATCCAGTCGAACAGGCGCGGCACCGCGCCATGCTCACCCATCCAGCGGTGGTAGGCGCGATAGTCCGGGTCTTCGCCCAGATGCTGTTCTTCCGTGCGCGCACGCCAGTAATAGACTGCGCTCGTGAGGCCGAGCAGCGCACAGTTGCGCACCGCCTCGGCCCAACTGCCATTCACCGAGAGAAACGGCAGCACCGAGCACCACCAGAACAGGTTCTTGGAGAGATAGGCCGGGTGGCGGCTCAGCCGATAGGGCCCGTGGGTGAGGATGCCGCGATGCGTGAGGTTGGAGAAACGCAGGCCGAACGCCACCGTCGCCCAGGCATAGATGCCGGTGAGCGTCACCAGCAGGCCGCCCCATAGCCAGAGCAGGGCCGGGTGGCCCGCCAGCCAATGGCTCCATTCCGCCGTGCCGCGATGATAATCGAGCGGGCCACCGCCGCCCATCAGTACGAAGGGCGGATAGCAAATCAACGCCGCGATCCACCCCGCGACATGCGGGTTGGCGCTGCGAATATGCGCATCGAGCGGCTTTATCGTGAGCATATAGCCGATGGTTGCGAACGCGACGTCGATCAGAAACAGGATGGCGATGAGGAAACTCGCAAGCGCGACCGGGCCGGAGAGCGGGTCGGCCATGCGCCAGCCGATCACGGTGGAGAAGTTGGCGGGCGTGATCGAGAGCATGAAGGCGAGGAAAAACGCCTTCACACCCCAAGCGCGCAAGTGATCGCCGATGGCGCCCTCCGCCGGCTTGCCCGCCGCGCCGCCGATGATCCACTGCCCGAAAGCGTAGGCGCCGTCTTTCGGATAGACGAGGCGGCGGTCCAGCCAGATGACATAGGGAATGGAGGCAAGCACAAGCGGGATGACGGCCCAGGTCAGCAGCGCCATCGTGTAGCTGTAATTCCCCTCCCAATACCAGCGGGCGGTGCCATAGAAGAGCGCGATCGCGGCCCAGGTCGCCCACAAGCCCGCCAGCTTGACGATCGAGATGTCGAGCGCCTCGCGGTTGGTGCGCAGGTTGCCGCGCCAGTCTATGCCTGTAGTGGGGTTGCGGTGCACCTTGTCGACGAGCAGCGACCACAGCACCATCGGCAGCCCGCAGGCGAGCACGGCGGTGATCCCGGCATGCGGGCCATCCATGCCGTAACGCCATGCCACCGCTGTCCACGCCGCCAGCCCGGCCAGCCCCGCCGCGCCTACACCATGGCTGACGGCGGATGGGGGGCACCGCGATGGCGCGGTTTCATAAGGGCTGTCCGCAGCGTTCATAGGCCGTCTATCGCCCAAAAAGCGGAATATAGCGTTAAGCGCAAGTCCCCTTGGAGGCCGGAACGTATCCCGGCTCGGCTCGTTGAACGTCCCGAAGGAGCTTGTCATGGAACAGGAACGTCATATCGAAGCGGAGGACGCCCGTTCAGGCGCCACGCGCCACAATGTCCGCTATGTGCTCGCGATTTCGCTGGCGCTGATCGTGCTCGCTTTCATCGCCGTCTACTTCTGGGGCGGCGGCGCTACCGGCGAGGAATCGCAGACGATTTCAACGGTCACGCCGACCGAGCAGGCGCAGCCTTAGCGCGTTCAACTTGATGAAGCCCGCCGCGTCGCGCTGGTCATAGGCGCCCGCGTCATCCTCAAAGGTGACCACCTTCTCGCTATAGAGACTGTTAGGTGATTTGCGGCCAACCACATAGACCCCACCCTTATAGAGCTTAAGGCGTACAGTGCCGGACACCTTCTCCTGGCTGTAGTCGATGGCGGCCTGCAGCATCTCCCGCTCGGGTGAGAACCAGAAGCCGTTGTAGATCAGCTCGGCATATTTCGGCGCAAGTTCATCCTTGAGGTGCGCGGCGCCGCGATCGAGCGTGATCTGCTCTATGCCCCGATGCGCGAGATGATAGATGGTGCCTCCGGGCGTCTCATACATGCCGCGAGACTTCATGCCAACGAAGCGATTCTCGACGAGATCGAGCCGGCCGATGCCATGTCTGCGGCCATAGCCGTTAAGCGTTTCCAGCAAGGTGGCCGGTGACATCGCCTCGCCGTTTATCGCAACGCCGTCACCGCGCTCGAAATCAATCGCGATATATTCGGGCGCGTCCGGCGCATCCTCCGGGTTTACCGTGCGGGAATAGACGAAATCCGGCGTCTCCTCCCACGGATCCTCCAGCACCTTACCCTCTGAGGAGGTGTGCAGCATGTTGGCGTCGGTCGAGAAAGGCGCTTCGCCGCGCTTGTCTTTCGGAACCGGGATTTGGTGCTTTTCGGCGAACTCGATCAGCGCGGTGCGGCTGGTCAAGTCCCACTCGCGCCACGGGGCGATCACCTTGATATCGGGCTGGAGCGCGTAATAGCCCAGCTCGAACCGCACCTGGTCATTGCCCTTGCCGGTCGCGCCGTGGGAGACAGCATCGGCGCCGACTTGTCTGGCGATCTCGATCTGGCGCTTGGCGATGAGCGGGCGGGCGATGCTGGTGCCGAGCAGATACAGCCCCTCATAAAGCGCGTTGCTGCGCATCATCGGGAACACATAATCGCGCACGAACTCCTCGCGCAGATCGTCGATGAAGATGTGTTCGTCCTTGACGCCCATCAGTTTCGCCTTGGCGCGCGCGGGTTCCAGCTCCTCGCCCTGGCCCAGATCCGCGGTGAAGGTCACGACCTCGCACTGATAAGTCTGCTGAAGCCATTTCAGGATCACGCTGGTGTCAAGGCCGCCGGAATAAGCAAGGACGACACGGTTTATCTTTTCGGACATCTGGGCACTTTCGCAGCGAAGGAATGATCGGTCGCGCGCCTAACAGCGATACGCGCGAATCGCAACACTCACCACCAATGAAGCGCGCCGCCCAGCATCCAAAGGCCCAGCCCGATGAACAGCGCGGCTGCGATCCGGCGCATGAGGGCAAGCGGCACCTTTTTCACCAGTGCTTCGCCCAGCAGCACGGCCGGCACGTTCGCGATCATCATGCCAAGCGTGGTACCGAGCGTTACAAGCGCGACCTGGCTCAATGTATCGCCGAACTGCGCGCCCATCGCGACGGTGGCGATCTGGGTCTTGTCGCCCATCTCGACCAGAAAAAACGCAATGGCTGTGGAGAGAAACACACCCGCACTGCCCGGCGTCTTCAGATTGTCGTCCATCTTGTCCGGGATCAGCGTCCACAATCCCATGGCGACGAACCCCAGCGCAACGACGATCCTGAAGGCAGGGCTATCGAGCAGTTCCGCCACGCCATGCCCCACCAGCGCGGCCAGGAAGTGGTTGAGCAGCGTTGCCGCAAAGATGCCGGCGACAATCGGCCACGGCTTCCGAAAGCGGGTGGCGAGCAGGATGGCGAGCAGCTGGGTCTTGTCGCCCATTTCGGCAAGCGCGACCAGCGCGGTTGAGGTGAGGACAATATTCATGAGTCGGGGAAAACCTTAAAGGCGTTCGGAACCATCGCACAGGGGCTGGAGCGCCCGCGCGGCAACACGCATCAGCCGTTCGGCATCCATGCCGTCCCGCCCCATGGCCGAGAAACCTGCGAGCAGCATCATGACATGATCGGTCAGCTCCACCACCCGCTCCGGCGCGGTGCGCGCTATGCCGCGATAAAGCGCGGCGGCGATCGATAGGCGCGCCTTGCGCAGATGCGCGGTGACCCCCGCATCCGAGCAATTATTGGCAGCCTCAAGGATCAGGCAGCCGCCCCGGCCCTCCTCAAACGCAAAGCGGCGCGCGGCGACGAGGAGAATCGACTCGAGTGCATCGGGCAACGTCGGCTCATCCTCAAACGCCCCGCGTATGTCATCGAGCAGCGCGCGAGAATAGGCGTCGGCAATGCGTATGAACAGCAGCGCCTTGTTGCCGAAAGCGGCATAGAAGCTGGGCGGGTTTATCGCCATTGCGGCGGTCAGGTCCTGAAGGGTCACGCGATCATAGCCGCGTGCGTAGAAGTGGGCGCTCGCCTGCTCCATCGCCCGCGCCGTGTCGAACCCGCGCGGCCGCCCCCGTGCCCTCGGCGGCGTCGCGGTAGCTGCCTCGATAACGGGTGCATGGATGGAGGCCGCTTCGCTCATGGCCCGGACCTTACAGATTTGGTTAACGCGCGCTATGATTTTCTACGTCAATCCACCGTTCATCGCGGGTGCAGGCACCTTCGCGTAGCATCCGTCCATTGTTTGAATGATTGCGGAGTATGGACCGATGAAGAAGACCCTGTTGATCGCCGGAGGGGCCGCCCTGGCCCTCGCCATCCCGGCCATTGCCCTATCGCAGAGCGGCGGCATGCCGATGATGAAGCCCGACATGACGCGGGCGCAGATGGAGGCGATGGTCAAGGATCACTTCGCCAAGGCCGATGCCAACAAGGACGGCGCGCTCACCAAGGAGGAGGCGAAAGCCAGCATGGAGGAGCGACGCGCCGATCGTCTGGAAGATCATTTCAAGGCGATGGACAGCAACGGCGATGGTTCGATCAGCCGCGAGGAATTCTTTGCCGGTCATCGCGGTGGCCGCGGACCGATGGCGCAAGGCCATGGCGATCATGACGCGGACAAAGGCCCGGCCGGGCATATGGGTCACGGCATGGGCATGAAGATGGGCGAACGGATGTTCGACAAGGCCGACGCCAACAACGATGGCAAGGTGACCCTTGCCGAGGCGACCAGCGCGGCGACGACCCACTTCGATGCGATGGATGCCGACAAGAACGGCACCGTCACCGCCGGAGAGCGCATGGAATACATGAAAGCGAAGATGAAGGAGTGGCGCGCGGGCAAGGGCGACAAGTCCTGAACCGAGCCGGACTCAGGCGGGGGCGCGCAATAGTGCCTCCGCCGCCGCCATATAGTCGCGCGTGATCGGCAGAGCGCGCCTATCCCGCGCATATTGCAGCTGATAGATCAGCATTCCGCCATGCTCGAACACCGTTGCCGCCCCGGCGAGATAAAAGGTCCACATCCTGTAAAAGCGCGCGTCATATAGCGCCTCGATCTGCGCGCGGTTGGCGCGGCAGCGCTCATACCATGCTCGGCAGGTGCGGCCATAATGCAGGCGCAGGCTCTCCACATCTGTCACCATCAGCCGGTTCGGCTCGCTCGCCTGCACGATTTCAGAAAGAGCCGGGATATAGCCACCGGGGAAGATATATTTGCGCGTGAATGCATCGGTCGCGCCGGGGCCGCCCATCCGCCCGATGGTATGGAGCAACATCACGCCCTCGGACGTGAGCAGATTATGGCAGCAGCGAAAGAACTCCCGGAAATTGGGTGCGCCGACATGCTCGAACATGCCGACCGAGACAATACGGTCGAAGCTGCCCTGCATGTCGCGATAGTCGATCAGCTCAAAGCGCACATGATCTGCAACGCCCGCTTCTGCGGCACGATGGCGGGCGACGCCAAGCTGCTCTTCGGACAGGGTGATACCGATCACGTCGACACCGCATTTCCGGTGGAGATAGAGCGCCATGCCGCCCCAGCCGCAGCCGATATCCAGCACCTTCATGCCCGGCTTCAGCGCGAGTTTGGCGGCGATGTGCGCCTTCTTGTCCTCCTGCGCCCGGTCGAGATCGTCATGATCGCCATCCCAATAGGCGCAGCTATATTGCCGGTCCTTGTCCAGAAACAAATCATAGAGCGCGCCGGAAAGATCATAATGATGCGCCACGTTCTTCTTTGACGCAGCGCGCGCGTTGAGTTGCGCCAGTGAGCGAAAGATGTTGCGGAACCCGGCGCGCAGCCGACCTCCGCCATCCAAGCTGCCCGACTTCTCCCACGGCGCATTGCTGCGCGCTAGGGAGATGAGACCGATGATGTCGTCATCGTCCACGGTAACCCGGCCATCCATATAGGCTTCGGCCAGGCCCAGGCGCGGGTTCAGCACGATGTCTCGCCCGATGCTTGTATCGGCAAAGCGCATGGTGACATTGGGGAACGCCGGGTCTGCCCGCCCGAATATGCGCGTGGACCCGTCAGCGCGCACGAGCGTGAGCGTGCCCCGCTTGATAAGCCGTTCGAGAAAGCGATCGATCAGCGCCATGATGGTCCCCCGTTTTCCGGCAATGCGGCCCCCTGATGCCAGGTAAAACGAATGAAGGACGATTTGGTTTCGACTGACCGTACTTGACTTGAAGCGCAAGCAAAGGGACACAGGCGGGCATTATGCAGAGCGACCATCGCGCCGAAGCGCCTGTCCTGTTCTTCGACTCCGGCGTGGGGGGGCTCTCCATCCTCGCGCCCGCGCGCAAGTTGCTGCCGCAAATGCCAGTCGTCTATGCGGCGGATCGCGCCGGCTATCCTTACGGTACCAAGAGCGAGGCGGAAATCGCCGCGCGCGTGCCTGCGCTGCTCGGGCGGCTGGTGGAGCGCTATCGCCCGCGCATAGCCGTTATCGCTTGCAACACAGCATCAACCATCGCGCTAGCGGCGGTTCGCGCAGCGCTAGACATCCCGGTCGTCGGAACCGTACCCGCCATCAAGCCCGCCGCGCTGTCGTCCAAAACCCGCGTGATCGGCGTGCTGGGCACGGAGGCGACCGTGCGCCAGCCCTATGTCGATCGACTCGCGGCCGAACATGGCGCGGACTGCACGATCCTGCGCCACGGCAGCGCCGCACTTGTTGCACTGGCGGAAGCGAAGCTGCGCGGGCAGCCGCTCGATCCCGAAGTCGCGCGCACCGCGCTGCTCGGCCTGATCGAGCAGCCGGGCGGTGAACGGATGGACAGTGTCGTGCTGGCCTGTACGCATTTTCCGCTGGTCCAGCCCGAGCTTGAGGAAGCAGCCAAGGCGCTCGGTGTCCGCCCGCTCGCCTTCCTCCATGGCGGTGACGGCATCGCGCGGCGTATCGCCTATCTGAACGGGGATCTGCCTTGGCCTGTCGATCCCGCACCCGGCATCGCGGTATTCACCGGCTCCAATCCCGACATTGCCGAACTCACAACTGCACTCAAGTCCTATGGCTTGATGCAGATCAATGCTCTATAATGGGATGATATTTAGTTGCGAGCCATTATCGCTGGAAAAGCAATACACTCCGCGCTAAGGGGCGGCTTTGGGGCGACATGCGGCAAATAGGGTCGGCGGCGCGAGCATGACGAATTACAAGCATATCTTTTCTCAGGCGATCGAGCGGCTCCATGCGGAAGGCCGCTACCGCGTGTTCATCGACATTTTGCGCAACAAGGGCGCGTATCCGAATGCGCGCTGTTTCCACGGGCATAACGGCCCCAAGCCGATAACGGTCTGGTGCTCCAACGATTATCTCGCCATGGGCCAGCACCCCAAGGTCGTTGCGGCGATGGAAGAGGCGCTGCACGATGTCGGCGCGGGATCGGGCGGTACCCGTAACATCGGCGGAAACACGCATTACCATGTCGATCTGGAAAGCGAACTCGCCGATCTCCATGGCAAGGATAGCGCGCTGCTGTTCACCTCCGGCTATGTCTCAAACGAGGCAACGCTGGCGACGCTCGCCAAGCTGCTGCCCGGCTGCATCATCTTTTCCGATGAGCTCAACCACGCCAGCATGATCGCGGGCATCCGTAACTCCGGCTGCGAAAAGCGCGTGTTCCGCCACAACGACGTCGCGCATCTGCGCGAGTTGCTGGAGGCGGAGGACGCGGACGCGCCCAAGCTGATCGCGTTCGAGAGCGTCTATTCTATGGACGGCGATGTCGCGCCGATTGCCGCCTTCTGCGATCTGGCAGACGAGTTCAACGCGCTCACCTATTGCGACGAGGTCCATGCTGTCGGCATGTATGGCGCGCGTGGCGGCGGCATCACCGAGCGGGACGAGGTGGCGAACCGAGTAACCATCATCGAAGGCACGCTCGGCAAGGCGTTTGGCGTGATGGGCGGCTACATCGCAGCCGATCAGATGATCGTCGACTGCATCCGCTCCTACGCGCCGGGTTTCATTTTCACGACGTCGCTCTCGCCGGTACTGGTGGCGGGCGTGCTCGCCTCCGTGCGGCACCTGAAGCAATCCAGCGTCGAGCGCGAGGGGCAACAGGCCGCCGCCGCAACGCTGAAGCGCCTGATGGCGGAGGCCGGGCTGCCGGTGATGCCGTCCGTCACGCATATCGTGCCGCTGATGGTGGGCGATCCGGTCAAAGCCAAGAAGATCAGCGACATATTGCTGGCCGAATATGGCGTCTATGTGCAGCCGATCAACTATCCCACCGTGCCGCGCGGCACGGAGCGCCTGCGCTTCACCCCCGGCCCGGCGCACAGCGAGGCGATGATGGTTGAGCTGGTCAAGGCGCTGGTCGAGATCTGGAGCCGCGACGAGCTGGAGCTTAAGAAGGCAGCCTGAGCCTCGGGCATCGGCCGCGATAAGCTCAACACCCCGTAAACCCTCCGGGCAGCGGAACCATTAAGCCTCGCCTCCTATTATGGAGGCATGAGGCGACACAATTTTCACGGTTGGCGCAGGCGCAGATACCATGCGTCGCGCCGGGGATCACGCGGGTTCAAGCCCTACATCGTCCTGATCGCGGCAGGTATCATCGGCATCGTGGCTGGCATCGGCTCAACCCTCGACCAAAAGGGATGGAGCGCCGCGGCCGCACCCCATTATGACGCGGTGATATCGGGCTGTATCGTCGTGGATGGCGATACCCTGAGATGCAGCGGGGAGCGCATCCGCCTTGTCGGAATCGATGCGCCAGAGACGCCAGGCCATTGCCGCCCCGGGCGAGACTGCGCACCGGGCGACCCTTATGCTGCCACCGCCAGGCTCTCGGGGATGGTGCGCGCAAGCATGCCGATCCAGCGTTATGGCGAAGACCGATATGGCCGCACCATCGCGGCGGTACAAGGCGCGGATGGAGATATGTCCTGCGCGCAGCTGCTGGGCGGTAGCGCGATCTACAAGCCGCAATGGGATGACCGGCTGCATGTTGCCCGCACCTGTCCGGGTGCTTTGGGGGGATGAGGTCGGCGGCTGAGCGGTTTATCCCAGAGCCGCCTGCTTCTCTTCCGCCAGTCGATCCAGCTCGGCCCGGCTCATCTTTGTGGCCTGCGTCTTCAGTTGCCCGCAGGCCGCCGCAATGTCCCGCCCGCGCGGTGTGCGCACCGGTGCGCTGATGCCTGCCTCGAAAATAATGTCCGAAAACCGCTTCACCCGCTCCGGGCTGGAGCATTCATAAATCGCGCCCGGCCAGGGGTTGAACGGAATGAGGTTCACCTTGGCGGGGAGTTTATACTGCTTGATCAGGCGCACCAGCTCGCGCGCGTCGTCGTCGCTGTCGTTCTTGCCCGCCAGCATCACATATTCAAACGTGATGCGCCGCGCATTGTTCGCGCCGGGATAGGCGGCGCAGGCGGAGAGCAGCTCCTCGATGCCGTATTTCCGGTTGATCGGCACAATCTCGTCGCGCACGTCCTTGGTGACGGCGTGGAGCGAAACAGCGAGGTTGACGCCGATCTCCTCGCCAGCGCGCGCCATCATCGGCACCACGCCGGAGGTCGAAAGCGTTATGCGCCGCTTGGAAAGCGCAAGCCCGTCGCCGTCCATCACGACTTTGAGAGCATCGCGGACATTATCGAAATTATACAGCGGCTCGCCCATACCCATCATCACGATGTTGGTGAGCATGCGGCCGTCGGTCGTGTATTGCGGCGCGTCGTCGTCCTCGTCGTCGCTGGTGGACGCCATGGAGCCGCGCGGCCATTCCCCCAGAGCATCGCGCGCCAGCATCACCTGGCCCACGATCTCGCCCGGCGTCAGGTTGCGCACGAGGCGCATCGTGCCGGTATGGCAGAAACGGCAATTCAGGGTGCAGCCCACCTGGGACGAGACGCACAGCGTGCCCCGGTCCGCATCGGGGATGAACACCATCTCGTAATCCTGCCCGTCGTCAGAGCGAAGCAGCCATTTACGCGTGCCGTCAGAGCTGACCTGCGCCTCCACCACCTGCGGCCGTCCGATCACGAACCGCTCTGCAAAAAACGGGCGCTGCGCCTTGGCGATGTCGGTCATCGCATCGAAATCCGTGACGCCACGATGGTAGAGCCAGTGGAAAATCTGCTTGGCGCCCAGCTTTGCCTGTTTGCCGTCCAGCCCGGCGCCCTCCAGCTCGGCCCTGATCTGTTCGCGCGAGAGGCCGAGCAGGTCCACGCGCCCATCCTCGCGCGGGGTGATCGCGCGCGGCACGGGCACGGGGTCGATATGTCCGGGGATTTGCATGGGCGCGCGATATAGTATGACAGCTGGCCAACCGCCAGTTATTTCGCGGAAAATGTCAGCCCGAGGAGATCGCCACCCATGGACCGCTTCTTCACCCGTATCGCCACCGCCGTCTCAGCAGCCGTGGGGCAGCCCTGGGCCTTCATCGTGGCCGCTCTCAGCATCATCCTCTGGGCATGTTCCGGCCCGCTGTTCGGCTTTTCGGATACGTGGCAGCTGGTGGTGAACACCAGCACGACGATCATCACCTTCCTGATGGTGTTCGTGATCCAGAACAGCCAGAATCGCGACGCGGCGGCGATGCAGGCGAAGCTCGACGAGCTGATCCGCGCGATGGACAAAGCGCGCAACGAGTTCATCGGCATTGAACACATGACCGATCGGGAACTGGAGAAAATCCGGGCCGCGCTGGAAGAAGAAGTCGGCGAGGCCGCGAAATGCGAGCCTCAGTCAAGTCCAAGCTCGGTCGGCCGCGTGATCAAACGCTTCTAGCTTTTCAACGCGCGCATCCCAGCGCTGCCGCATCCATTGCGGTGGCGGCACCCTTCAGCACATAGAGATCCGAAAAGGCGCGTCCGTTCGCGGAGCTGCTCTCTAAGCTCATCGTTGCTGCGGAGCGCATGGCGGCGATGATCGCCGCATCCATCCGCGCATCCTGCGCCCAGGCGTCGCTCTTGCCGGACACCAGCGCGAATCGCCGCTCGCCGATGCTAAGATACACTTTGGCCTGCGGTGCGCGTTCTCGGCTGAGGCGGATGTGCAGCTGGTTCCTCACGCGCCGCGTGGGCCATGTTCCGACCGAGGCGAAGGCGCGCCACCCAGCCTTGCCGACCGAGACACGCGCGGGTTCCGCTATCGCGTAACAGCGCGGCCCGGCGGCATCGCGAAATGCCCCCCAGCCGCCGAAGACGCCCAGCGAATCGCGCGCCTGCGCCGGTGTCATCAGCGCCCAAGCCGCCAGCAATCCCACCCCGATCCGCTTCATGCCCTCCTGCAAAGCCCAAGCGCCACGGTTTTGCAAGCGCAGGTGGCAAAATATCGGGGATAGAAGTCCGCGCCCGCTTGCGGTGCGCCGCATTGTCGGTAATGAAGGAGGTCCAAATATCCGGGCACGGCGGGCACTCCGTCAGGGGCACATTACGGCAAGAGCGGGAACAGGGAATGAAGGCAACCATCGAACGCGCAACGCTGCTCAAGAGCTTGAGCCACGTCCAGTCGGTGGTCGAACGGCGCAATACCATTCCCATCCTCTCCAACGTGCTGATCGAGGCGGCGGCTGGCGGCACCATCCGCCTGATGGCGACCGACCTTGATCTTCAGGTGGTGGAGCAGGTTCAGGCGCAGGTCGAGGTGTCCGGGGCGACGACCATTTCCGCCCACACCCTGTTCGACATTGCCCGCAAGCTGCCCGAGGGCAGCCAGGTCTCGCTCGAGGCGGCGGACGGCAAGATGCTGATCCAGGCAGGACGGGCGAAGTTCAACCTTTCCACCCTGCCGCGTGACGACTTCCCGGTGATTGCGGAAGGCGATCTGCCGACCCAGTTCGAGCTGCCGGCCGAGACGCTGAAGCAGATCATCGACAAGACGCGCTTTGCCATTTCGACGGAAGAAACGCGCTATTATCTGAACGGCATCTTCTTCCATGTTTCGGACGATGGGCAGCCGGTGCTGAAAGCCGCAGCGACCGACGGGCACCGCCTCGCGCGCGTCACTGTACCCCGCCCGGATGGCGCCGAGGGCATGCCGGACATCATCGTGCCGCGTAAGTGTATCGCGGAGCTGCGCAAGCTGCTCGACGAGGTGGACGGCAGCGTCGAAATCTCGCTGTCGGCCAGCAAGATCCGCTTCGGCATCGGCAATGCGATCCTTACCTCGAAACTCATCGACGGCACCTTCCCGGATTATAGCCGCGTGATCCCGACCGCGAACGACAAGCTATTGCGCATCGATCCGCGCAGCTTCGAGGAGGGGGTGGACCGCGTCGCCACCATCGCCACGGAAAAGACCCGCGCGGTTAAAATGGCGCTGGACCGGGACAAGATTACCCTTTCCGTCACCAGCCCCGAGAATGGCACGGCGGCCGAAGAAGTGCCGGGCGATTATGCGTCGGACGGCTTCGAGATCGGCTTCAACGCGCGCTATCTGCTCGATATTCTCGGGCAGATCGAGGGCGATGTGGTCGAGCTTCACCTTGCCGATCAGGCCGCACCGACCTTGATCCGCGAGAATGATCGCAGCCCTGCGCTCTACGTCCTGATGCCGATGCGGGTTTAGAGCATCGTGCGCAAAAGTGGGAACCGGTTTTGCGCCAAAACGATGCGGTAAAACAAAAACTTAGAGCGCGCTGATCGATCCAGATTTAACGCAGCGCGCTCTAGGGTTTACACCTACCCACACTCCTCATTCGTCCCCCTGAACTTGTTTCAGGGTCCATCGGTTCACTTGGAGCTGAGGTCTATGAGGCTGCATGGATGCTGAAACAAGTTCAGCATGACGGTGGAGCTATATGCTAAACAAGAGCCAGAGTTACCGCTTCAACCGTATCTCATACAGCTTGGGCCAATATTTCCCGGTGACGAACAGCCGGTCGTTCGCGGCATCATAGGCGATGCCGTTGGGCACGGCGTCCGGATCGGTGAGCTTCAACTTGCGTGACAATTTGCTGATGTCGATCCAGTCGATCACTGTGCCGGTCGCAGGGTCAATCCGCGCTATCTTGTCTGTCATCCAGATGTTTGCGAGGATTTCGCCCTTCACATATTCCAGCTCGTTGAGCATCCGCACCGGCTTGCCGCCGAAGGTCACGGGCAGGCGGCCGGTTTCCTCCAGCGTTACGGGATCGAGAAAGCGCAGGTCGGCGCTGCCGTCGCTCAGGATCAGGCGCCTGCCGTCATTCGTCAGCCCCCAGCCTTCGCCCGCATAACGATATGTGCCGACTTCGCGGAAGGTGGCGCAGTCCCAGCGGAAGGCGAGGCCGTTTTGCCACGTGATCGAAATGAGGCTGTCGCCCCAGTTCGTCATCCCCTCGCCGAAATAGCGTGGTGAGAGCGGGACGGACCGCTGCACCGCGCCGTCCTTCAGGCGCACCTCGCGCAGGCTCGACTGGCCATATTGCCCGGTGGTTTCATAGAGCGCGCCATCGAGCCAGATCAGCCCTTGGGTGAATGCCTTGGGGTCATGCGGATAGCTGCGCACCAATGACCAGCGCGTCTCCGCCTGTGCGGGAGACAGGGCGAGCAGGATGAGCAGCAGCGCGGCGAAAAACCTCACGCTGGCGCGTCCGCTATCGCCTCGGCCAGCCAGTCGGGGAGGGGCAGGGCGGCCATATCGTCCACCCGCCGATGATCGATGGCGAGGCCAAGATCGGGAAAACTTGCCATCTGCCGGGCAGGATCGGACTGTGCGATCGGCAACACCACCAGCCGCCGGTTGACCTTTTGCCGGTAATGCATACGCGCGGTGTTCTCCTGCCCCACATAGCAGCCCTTAGTGAAATCGACGCCGTTCAGCTCGCGCGCGTTCGCCTCCAGCCAGAGCGTTTTGTCGCTGCCCAGCTCCGCGACGCCTTCCGTGACGCCGAGTGACAGGCGATGCGCCTTGAAGGCGGCAGATGCATCGCCCTCGTCAGCAGGGGCAAGCCAGCGGTGTCCGAGCGCCATCAGGCGGGGGTCATAGGGCTTATCGGGCGCATCAATCGACCAATGCACCGCAAGCGCATCGTCCCGCACAATCTCTACCTTGCGGCGCAGGCGATAGATGCTGAGGCGCTTTGCCAGCGCGTCTGCCTGTGTTTCCTCACAGTCGATCAGCACGTCGTCGCCATCGGCCCAAAGTATGAAATCGAACAGTGCCTTGCCTTGCGGTGTCAGCAGCCCGGACCAGCGCGGCGAGTCCGCCTCTAGGCCAAGCACATCCTGTGTCACCAGCCCTTGCAGAAATGCGCGCGCCTCTTCGCCGGAAAGTCTGATGAGCGCACGGTCTGTGAGGGTGGTCTCGGGCATCCGCTTTAAGTAAGACGGGACCAGCGATTATCCAAGAGTATCCTGCCATGCCCCGGACATTCGACCTGATCCTCAAAAACGGCACTGTCCACACGCCCGACGGGCCGGTCAGCGCCGACGTGGGTGTGCGCGGCGGCAGGATCGCGGGGACCGGCGCGCTGCGGGCTGATGCGGGCGAGGTGATCGATTGCGCGGGGCTGGATGTGCTGCCCGGCGTGATCGACAGATAGGTGCACTTCCGTGAGCCGGGGCTGGAGCACAAGGACGACCTCGAATCAGGCAGCCGCCCAGCGGTGATGGGCGGGGTAACGGCAGTGTTCGAAATGCCTAACACCACCTCAATACCGACACTGCAGACCGAATGGCGGACAAGCTCTCCCGCGCGCATCACCGGGAAGGCAAAATGATCAAGCTTTATGGCTTTCCTGCTGCATTTGGATTGCCGAGCGCCGGGCCGTTCGTAATAAAAACGGAGATCTTGCTGCAATGGGCTGGCCTTGTTTATGAGGTCTGCTTGGAAGGCCTCGGCGGAGCGCCCAAGGGAAGGCTGCCCTATATCGTGGACGGCGATAAAGTGGTTGCCGACTCAACCTTCATCCGCCTCTATCTCGAGAAACAGTACCGCGCGGACTTCGATGATGGCTATTCCGGCGAGCTGTTGGCTCGGGCCTGGGCGGTGGAACGCATGATGGAGGACCATCTCTATTGGGCGATGGTCTACAGCCGCTGGGCGATGGATGAAAATTTCGCGAAGGGACCTGCACGATTCTTCGATCATCTGCCCGAGGATGTGCAGGATACCGCGCGGCAAAAGCAGCGCAACGCCGTCCTTGGATATCTGCATGGCCAAGGGATTGGCCGCCACAGCATTCAGGAGATCGGGCAGTTGGCGGAAATCGGCTATGCGAACCTGGCTCGCCTGTTGGGCGAGAATCGCTATATTCTTGGGGATAAGCCATGCGGCGCGGATGCGGCGATCTTCGCCCAGGTTTGAAGCGCGTTGACGCCCTTTATCGACTCTCCCGTTCGCGCGGCCGCTGCCTCTCATGCCAATATCGTCGCGTACAGTAATCGCATGATGCCAGAGCATTTTCCCGATTATGCGAGGAAGGCGTAGCGAAGCGATTGTTATATTGCGGGCAAGCCCCTTCACCTGGTGGAGACTGTGTTAGCCGCTTGAACCCTGCGCCATTTGTGGCATAGCTGCCGCAAAGCATAAGCAGCGGGGAACAGGATGAAGCTTGGAGGCATTAAGGCGGCGTTGGCCGCTTGTTGTGTTGCGCCGATTGCGGCGCACGCGCAGGATAACCCAGCGGCAAACAGCGGCGATACCGGCTGGATTTTGACGGCATCGGCGTTCGTCTTGCTGATGACACTGCCCGGCCTTGGCCTGTTCTATGGCGGGCTTGTGCGCGCGCGCAATGTGCTCTCTGTCCTCATGCACTGCTTCGCGATCGCCTGCGCGATTTCGCTGTTGTGGGCGGTGGTCGGCTACAGCCTGGTGTTCAATGGCGCGGCCCCATGGATCGGCGGGACGGACAATCTCTTCCTCGCTAACCTCAAGCCGCTGCGTGACGGGCTGACCTTGCCGGAGAACGCCTTCGCGCTGTTCCAGATGACGTTCGCGGCGATCACTCCGGCGCTGGTCGTCGGTGCATTCGTGGAGCGGGTGCGCTTCGGCTGGGTGATGGCGTTTTCTCTGCTGTGGACGCTGCTGGTCTATTTTCCAGTGGCGCATTGGCTCTGGGGCGGCGGCTGGCTGGCGGCGCAATGGGGCGCGCTGGATTTCGCGGGCGGCATTGTCGTGCATACCACGGCGGGCATTGCCGCGCTTGTCGTCGCCTTGATGCTGGGCGCGCGCAAGGGCTTCAACAAGACGCTGATGCTGCCGCACAGCCCGGCGTTGACGATGACGGGTGCGGGCCTGCTGTGGGTAGGCTGGTACGGCTTCAACGGCGGTTCGGCCTTGGCCGCCAATGCCGGCGCCGCAAGTGCGATCCTCAACACGCATTTCGCGGCGTGCACCGCAGCGCTGGTGTGGATCGGCATCGAATATTGGCGCATCGGCAAGCCAACCTCGGTCGGCATTGTCACCGGCGCCATCGCGGGCCTCGCCACCGTCACCCCCGCAGCGGGCTATACCGGCCCGTCGGGCGCGATCATTCTTGGTCTGCTGGGTGGTGCGCTTTGTTTTTTCGCGGTGCAGATCGTCAAGCAGAAATGGGCGGTGGATGACTCGCTCGATGTCTTTGCCGTGCATGGCGTGGGCGGCATGCTCGGCTCGCTGCTGATCCCACTGATGATGCTGCCTGCAATGGGCGGGATCGGCTTTGTCGACGGCAACAACGTCCAGCACCAGTTCGTTGCGCAGGCGCTCGCGGTGGGCGTGACGATTCTGTGGACCGCTGCCATTACCTTCGTGTGTGCCAAGGGCGCGGCGCTGCTGGTGCCGATGCGGGTCAGCGAGGAAGCGGAGCATGACGGACTCGATCTCGCCAGCCACGGCGAGCGCGGCTGGGAAATCGACTAACCTTGTCGGGGCCGGTCGGGGAAGCCCTCAGAGGTCCTTTTCGTACACCGTATAAATCTTGTTGACGGTGCTGTTGATCGCCTCGGCGATGGCATTCATGCCCTGATTGTCGTCGAGCACCCAGCCGATCTCGCCGCGCGTCGCGCCGAACTTCGACACCGCGTCACGGCGGATATACTCGATCATCATGAAGGCGAGCTGGCTCGCCATGCGGCTCGCCTGCAGGCGCTTGACCACGCCCATCAGCGGCACGCGCATCGTGCGCACCTGCGGCCTGCGCAACCACCAGAGCAGCTTCGCCCAGTTGAACGGCAGGAGAGTACCGTTGAAGCCTTTGATCGCCTCATTGAGGTCGGGCAGCGTCATCATGAACGCGACCGGCTCGCCATCCAGCTCGGCGATACGGATCAGATCCTCGAACACGATCGGTTTCAGCTGCTTGCCGAAATGCGCAACTTCCTTGTCGGTAATCGGCACAAAGCCCCAGTTGTCGCCCCAGGCGTCATTGAGGATGCTGAGGATGATCGCGGCCTCGTCGTCGAATTTGCTCTTGTCGACACGGCGGATGCGGATGCGGTCATTCTTCTCGCCGGACTGGACGATGCGCTCGATCAGCGGTGGAAAGTCGGTCGTGATATCGAGCTCGTAGGTGCGCAGCTGCTTGACCGGCTGATATTCCGCTCCAGCAAGCCATGACTGATATTCCGGCCGGTGGTGCCCCATCATCACGGTTGGCGGATGGTCGAACCCCTGCGTCAGCAGCCCCGGCTCCTCCCAGATCGAAAGCGACATCGGCGCAACCACCCGCGTCATGCCCTTGGCGCGCAGCCAGCCCTCGGCCGCCGCGATCAGCGCCTTGCCGCTCTCCTCGTCCAGCGCGTCGAAAAAGCCCCAGTTCCCCGTGCCCGGCCCCATGCCTTGCTCGGGCGGCATGGCGAGCGCAAGCTTGTCGAAATGCGCTGAAATGCGCCCTGTTATCTTGCCGCCCCGGCGCGCCAGGAAAAATTGCGCTTCGGCATGCTCGAAAAAGGGGTTCTTGCTCTCCAGGATGATGCCATAGACCTCGCTCTTGAGCGGCGGCACCCAATTGGGATCGTCGCCATACACATCCCATGCAAAATCGACGAAAGCCTTGAGGTCGGCCTTGCCGGAGACGGGCGAGGTCACTAGGTCTGTCTGGGTCACGGCATGGCCCTTTGTTGATCGGCAGCAAGGAAACGGTCGCCGGTCCTGTTAAGGCGGCTATGCGGCGCCGACAATGATTATGTCACGTTGCTGCCATGATCCGCGCGCATTTTGGCTTTAGGAGTTTTCGGTGCCAGCCCTCTCCCCCACCCAACCTCCCGATATTGTATCCTATGGGAGGTCGGGTGGGGGAGAGGGCCGGTGCGGCACTCCACGAAGTGGAAAAGAATAATCATGACGGCACATCAAAAGATTATTGTGGACAAGAAATCCGCCATTCCGGATGACGCGGCGCTGCTGCGTGCGGCGGTTGAACTGACCAAGGATATCTCGGCTGCGCGCGCCGTGATCTATTGGCCCGACTGCTTCGTGTCCGCCGCCGTAGGGTATGTCGCACTCGCTGCGGCGATCTTGGTGCGCGATCCGATCTGGGCAGTGCTGTGCGGGCTGGTGGCAGCACTGGCGCTCTATCGCGCGCTGCTGTTCATCCATGAATTGACGCATATCCACAAGACCGCGCTGCCGGGCTTCCGCTTCGCGTGGAATGTCGCGGTGGGCATCCCGATGCTCACGCCAAGCTTCATGTACGAGAATGTCCACACGCTGCACCACGCGCGCACCCGCTATGGCACGGCGGAAGACCCGGAATATCTGCCGCTTGCCCTCATGAAACCATGGTCGCTGCCTGCCTTCGTTGCGGTGGCGGCATTGGCGCCGGTGGCGCTCCTGTTGCGCAGCGCGGTGCTGGTGCCGCTGGGCGCGATCTTTCCGCCACTGCGCACTGTGGTGTGGGAGCGGTTTTCCGCGCTCTCCATCAACCCCGCCTTCCGCCGCCGTCCACCGGAAGGGGCGTTTGCCCGCATGGTCTTCTGGCAGGAGCTGGCCGCATCCGCGTGGGCGATCGCGTTGCTCGGCAGTACGCAGCTCATCGGCTGGCGACCGCTCGTGATCGCGCTGGCGGTGTTCTCGCTCACGGCAGTCCTGAACCAGCTGCGCACGCTGGTCGCGCACCTGTGGGAGAATGACGGCGAGGCGATGACCGTGACGGCGCAGTATCTCGACTCGGTCAACGTGCCGCCACCCGGCTGGCTCGCGCCTCTGTGGGCGCCCGTGGGCCTGCGCTATCACGCGCTGCATCACCTGTTGCCAAGCCTGCCCTATCATTCCCTCAGCGAGGCACACCGCCGCTTGTCGGCCCACCTGGGTGACGGATCGACTTACGCGGGCGCGCATTACGGCGGGATGATGCCGCTGCTCGCCAAGATCGCGCGCAGCACAATGGTGCGGCGCTGACCTATTCCTCGGTGCGGATCAGCACCGCCTCGCCCAGCAGCAGGAACAGCAGAAACGGCGCCCATGCCGCGAGCAGCGGCGGGTAGGCGCCGATATTGCCCATGGCGAGCGCAAAGTTGTCCGCCACGAAATAGGCGAAGCCCAGGGACATGCCGATTACCGCGCGCACGAACAAATGGCCTGAGCGCGCAAGACCGAACGCGGCGACTGATCCGAGCAACGGCATGAGCAGCGACGACAAAGGCCGCGCGATCTTGTGCCACAAGCTCGCCTCCAGCGATCCCGTAGGCCGCCCGGCATCGCGCAGGTCCGCAATCGCTTGCCGCAGCGCCATGAAGTCGAGCGCGTCCGCATCCACCTTGGCGAGCGTGAACTGATCGGGCCTGATGCCCATTCCGTTATGGATGGTGCCAAGCCTGGTGCTCGCCCCGCTGCGCACATCGAACCGGCGCGCATCTTCGAGCACCCAGTCGCGCGTCGCGGTGTCGTAATAGCCGCGCGGTGCGCGCACTATATCGACCAGATGGTTTTCGACCCGGTGAAAAATCTCTATCTGGCGCAACTTAACTGCACTACCTCGCCCGGAAACCATCCCTGCGGTGATGAGGTTATTGCCCTCGCGCACCCAGACATTGGTCTTGAGGCCGCTGTCCTTCGGGATCTCTCCATAGCCCACCGCCTTCCACGCATCGAAGGTCGCACTCGCTCGGGTCACGATGCGCTCGTTGAAGACGAAGCTCACCACCGCGATTGCCGCCGCCGCCGCGATCAGTGGAGCGAGGATCTGGTGCGCGGACAGCCCCGCCGCCTTCATCATCACGATCTCGCTGTGCTGGTTCATCGTCGCCAGTGTGATGAGTGTGCCCAGCAGCACCGAAAATGGCAGGAATGTGGCGACGATCTGCGGCAGGCGCAGCGACACATAATGCCACAGCTCCGCCTCGCCATTGCCGGGCACGGCAAGGATGTCCCCGCTCTCGCCCAACAGGTCCAGCGTCATCAGCACCAACGCCAGCATCGCCAGCACTGCGAAGCTGCGGACAAGGAAGGCGCGGGCCACATAGATGGCGAGGCGGCGGGAGGGGAAGAACTGCAGCTGCATTACGAGGTGTTCCTATAGCGCGTGGCGCATTTTCTGGCGACCGAGCCGCAGCCATTTGCCGATCCATTTCGACGCCTTGGCGAACACCATCTCCAGCGCGCCGATCGGCTGGCCGCCGGGTCGGTGCGCGGCGACATGATACATCCAGAAAATAAGCGCTGCGAACAGCAGAAACGGTGTCCACAGTGCAAGCAAGGGATCGACCCTGCCCGACGCACCCATAGCTTCGGCATATTGGTTGATCTTGTGATAGGTGACGATGAACACGATCGAGAGGAACACGCCGAGCGCCGAGGTCGATCTTTTTGGCGGGATTGCGAAGGCCAGCGCCGCGAGCGGCAGCAGGAACATCATCGCAACCTCCACCAGCCGGAAATGCATGTTGGCGCGCACCTCGTTGCGTGTTTTCGGCGCGGTTTCATCCGCCGCGCCCACGCGCACCAGCTCGGGCAGGGTCAGCTCCCGGTCCGCGCCGCCACGGGTCCGGAAGGACTCGATCCGGGGCAGGTCTATCGGCAGATCATGCCCGGAAAAGCTGAGGATGCGCGGGCTGGCGAGCTTGGCGGATCGCTGGACCAAAACCCCGTCGGACAGGCGCAAAATGATCGTGTCCGGATCGTCGGTGCGCAGGAAGGTGCCGCGCGCCGCCGTGACGGCCAGCGACTGGCCCTTGTCCTGCTCCACCCGCACGAAGATGCCGCGCAGGTCACGCCCGCTGTCAAAGCTTTCCTCGATCCGCAGGGTCATGCCCTTGCCGACATTGGCGAATTCTCCGATCTTGATCGAGGCACCGAGCGCGCCGGAGCGCAGCTCATATTGCAACCCCTCATAGGCGTAGCGTGAGTAAGGCTGAATGAAGCCCACAATGGCGAGGTTTACCAGCGCCAGCGCGGCCGCGTAGAGATAGGGCACCCGCATCATTCGTCCGGGGGACAGCCCCACGCCGCGCAGCACGTCCAATTCGGACGACAACGCCAACCGACGGAACCCCAGTAATATTCCCAGCATCAGCCCGATGGGAATGCCCAGCGCCAGATATTCGGGCAGCATGTTGGCAAGCATCCGCCATACGACGCTGACCGGGCCGCCCTGGGCCGCGACAAAATCGAACAGGCGCAGCATCTTGTCGAGCACCAGCAGCATCGCCGCGATCACCAGCGTGCTGGTGAGCGGTATGGCGATGAGGCGCGCGATATAGCGGTCGGTGGCGGTCAGCATTTTCAATTTATCGTCGTCCCGTCACCATTTTTTGGCCGCAAATGTCTCTCATATCAATGTCGGGGCGAACAGGGCCACCTGGGCAGGACGCATATCCTGCACGGGCTATAGCTTCGAGGAGACAGTTGGTCATGCTCAAAATTTCGGGTGCTTTTCGTAGGGGGGCCGTGGCGGCCACGCTTGCGGCGCTCGTGGTGGCAGGATCGGCGGCAGCCCCGGCGCGGGCCTATGCCCAGCGCCAGCATATCGACAATGATCTGGCACGTTGTCAGGCGAGCGCCGGCCCGGCGCTCCTTGTCGAGGTCTCGGGCTTCGAGGCGGCGCGCGGCATCGTTCGCGTTCAGTCTTACCCTGCCACGCGTAATGCCTGGCTGGAAAAGGGCGCATGGATCAACCGCATCGAGGTGCCGGTGAAGCCGGTCAACGGCAAGATGCGCTTCTGTGTGCCGCTGCCCTCTGCGGGCCGCTATGGCATCGCTGTACGCCATGACCTCAACGGCAATGGCAAGACAGACCTTGGGCGGGACGGCGGCGGCTTTTCCAACAACCCCAAGCTGAGCCTGTTCAATCTCGGCAAACCCTCGGTTGACAAGGCCGCGGTGCCCGTGGGCAGTGCGCCGGTCGCCATCGCCATTTCGCTTCAGTATATGTAATCATGGTACTGGTCGCGCTCCTCTCCAACCCGAAGTCGACCGGCAACCGCCAGCTGCTGCCACGGGTGCGCAGCTATTGCGCGGGCAACCCGGACATCTTCCACTATGAGGTGGAGAGCGTGGACCAGGTCGGCCGGGCGATGCAGATGATCGCGCATGTGAAGCCCGCTGTCATCGTCATCAACGGCGGCGACGGCACGGTGCAGACCGCGCTGACGGAGCTGTATCAGGGCCGCTATTTCGATGGCGCGACGCCGCCGCCGGTCGCGGTGCTGCCCAATGGCAAGACCAACCTCATCGCACTCGATCTCGGCATTCGGGGTGATCCGATCAAGGCTTTGGAGCAGATAGTCGGTATCGCCCGCAACGGGGTGGAAAGCCATGTCGTCGCGCGCGAACTGATCTCGCTGTCCGACGGCGCGCCCTCCACTCGGCCGGTGCTCGGCATGTTCCTCGGCGGGGCAGGGCTGGCGGATTCGATCCTCTATTGCCGCCACCGCATCTATCCGCTCGGCCTGTCGAACGGCATCTCGCATTTCATCACCGCGCTGGCGGTGCTCGCCTCCATCTTCTTTGGTATCAAAGGCCGATATATGCCGCCGGCCGCACGACCCGTTTCGATCTCGATGATGCGCAATGGTCAGCTTGCGGGACGCTTTGCCGTGCTGGTGGTGACGACACTGGAAAAGTTGCTGCTCGGCGCCCGCCCTGCCAGCGGTGCCACAACGGGCGGCCGGCTCAAGCTGCTTGCCGTCGATCATAGCTCCGCAGCGCTGCTCCGCATGATGGCGATGAGCGCGCTGGGGCGGTTCGGGCGTCAGAAGATGGAGGGCATCCATCTCGAGCATGGCGACGAGATTCGTATCGAGGGCGAGAACAGCAGCGTGATCCTCGATGGCGAGATTTTTCATGCCGACAAGGGGCGGCCGATTGTGCTCACCTCCACTCCGCCGGTGCCGTTCCTGCGTCTGGCGGCGTGAGCGACGGTTCAGCGGTTGCGGCGCTTATCGGCGCGGAGCTGGCCAAGCCTGTCGACCTGCGCGTGGCGGAGCTGGCGGCTGCCATCGCCGCGCAGCATGGAGCGGCCGCGCGCGCAGTGCTATTTTACGGCTCGTGCCTGCGGGAAGATCAACTCGACGGGCTGATGCTCGATTTCTACCTTATCGTGTCGGACTATCGGGTTGCATATGAGCGGCGCTGGCTCGCTCATGCCAACAGGCTGATCCCCCCTAACGTCTTTCCCTTCACCTACGATGGCCTGAGCGCCAAATATGCGGTGCTCTCGGAAGCGGACTTCGCGCGATTGTGCGGCATGCAGGCGGACAATGTCTCGGTATGGGCGCGGTTCGCGCAGCCGGCACGGTTGGTGTGGGCGGCAGACGATGGGGCGCGAGCCAGCGCGGTTTCGGCGGTCGCCCGGGCGGGGCCGACCCTCCTCACCCTCGCACTACCGGGGGTGGCGGCGGAACTGCGCGATGACGCGCGCGCCGTGTTCGATCATGGCTTTTCCATGACGTACAAGGCGGAGCTGCGGGCGGAGCGCAAGGGGCGCGGAAGCTCGATCATCGAAAGCGCGCCGGACTATTTTGGCGCGCTGTTCGATGCAGCACGGGCTGATGGTCTGATAGACCCCGGCGCAGCAGTTTCAGCGGCGGATAGGCAATTTAATGCGCGGCGCTGGCGGAGGTTGCAGCGGCGCGGCAAGTGGCTGAGTGTAGTTCGCCTCGCCAAGGCGAGCTTCACCTTCGCGGGCGGCATTGATTATCTCGCCTGGAAGATCAATCGTCATGCGGGGACTAAGATCGTCATCCGCCCATGGCAGCGGCGGCATCCGCTGATTGCTGCTATAGTGCTGCTTCCGCGTCTGATGGCAAGCCGGGCAGTCGGCTAACGGCCTGCGCGATGGCCTTTTCGAGGCTGGCCAGCGTATAGGGCTTGCGCAGCAGCAGATGTCCGTCAAACAGGCGGTTGTCCGCCACGTCGCCCGCATAGCCGGTTACGAACATCACCGGGATCGCGCGAAACTGCGCCGGCAGGGAGGCGATCATCTCCGGCCCGGTCATGTCGGGCATCAAAACGTCGCTGAGGATGATGTCGATGCCGGGATTTTCCTCCAGCATCGCCACCGCCTTCGAAGGATGATCACAGCAGACCGCCTGATGCCCCAGCTCCGCCAGAGCCGAGCGGGTCTGCGCCAGCACGCGCGGGTCGTCCTCAACCACCAGCAGCGTGAGCGAGGAGGGCAGGGCGTCCCTGCCGCCCGCAAGGGCGTTGGCAGCTGTGTCGCCTGTATCCGGGTGGTCGGACGGGGTGCGGGCAGGGGCCATATGGCGCGGGAAATAGAGTTGCACCTCCGTGCCCTCGCCGGGGCTGGAAAGGATATTCACCTCGCCGCCACACTGGCGGACGACACCGAACACCTGGCTCAGCCCGAGCCCTGTGCCCTTGCCGATCGGCTTGGTAGTATAGAACGGCTCGAATACGCGCTCGAGCACCTCGGCGCTCATGCCGCAGCCGGTATCAATGACTGAAAGGCAGAGGAACTCGCCCGCCGGACAATCGCCCACCTCGCGCGCGCGCAACCGCGCCTGTCTGGTGCGGATGGTGAGGGTGCCGCGCCCCTCCATCGCGTCGCGCGCGTTGACGGCGAGGTTGAGCAGCGCGTTCTCCAGCTGGTGCCGGTCGGCAAAGACCGGCCAGTCGCCGCTGTCCAGCTCCAGCCTGACGGTGATCTGGTCGCCGATTGCCCGGTCGATCAGCTCGACCATGCCCGTCACCACCGCATCGGGCGACTGCGCCTCTGGCATATTGGGTTCGGAGCGCGCGAAGGCGAGCAGGCGGCGGGTGAGGGCGGCGGCGCGGTTGGCGCCATCGAGCGCGTTGTCGATATGGCGGATCGCCTCCGGCTCGTCCTCAACCCGGCGACGCGCCAACTCCAGCCCGCCGACGACAACCGCGAGCATATTGTTGAAATCATGCGCGATGCCGCCGGTGAGCTGGCCGACAGCCTCCATCTTCTGCATCTGGCGCAGGCTCTCTTCGGCCTTGCCGCGCTCCTCCGTCTCGCGTTGCAGCTTGGCATAGGCGAGCTGCAGCTCCTCGGTCCGCTCCGCCACAGCGGCCTCCAGCGCCAGCGCGCGGCGATATTCCTCGTCGATCTGCCGCTGTTCCTGCCGCCGCTCCTTCATGGCGGCCCGCGCTACCCACACCATCAGTAACAGTGCGATCAGCAGGCCAAGCCCGAACAGCCGGTAGGTCGTGGTCGCCTGCGCCATCATGTCGCCTGCCCGCGCCACCGCGATGTTGCGTTCGTCCAGCCGCTTGTTCTCTTCCTCGATCACCTGATCGAGCAGCGAATTGATGCGTTTGAGGCTGCGCGCCTTGCTCGCCTGATAGAAGGTGCCGAGCGACGTTTGCTTCTGGTCGTATGTTGTGCGCAGCGCGATATCGCTGAGCGCCGCGCCCCGCTCCTTGAAGGCGGCTTCCAGCTGTTCCACCAGCTCGGCCTCGACGCGGTCGTTATAGGTGACGCGGCGCAGCGTCGCCAGCTCCTGTGCCGCGCGGTCCCACTCGGCCTGATATTGGCGGCCGATATCCTTGTCCATGCTGATGACATAGCGGCCGAGCGAGGACTCCGCCTTCGCCACCGAGGCGTCGAGCTGATGCGCCAGCGCTACGATCTCGTAGCTGCGCTGTTGCTGCAGCTGCGCCTCGCGCTGCTCGCTGGCCGCCGTCCCCGCGAAATAGAGCAGCGCGCTCACGGTCAGCGCGAGCGAAATCCCGATCGCCACCGGCAGCAAGCGGTCCACCCGCTCCCGCAACAGCGTCCCCTCCTCAGCCATCACTGCGGAATGTTCGTTCATGAACCAAGGCTATACCATCCGGCGCGCCAAGAAAAGTGCGCTGCTCGGGGTGCGGCTCCGGCCGATCAGCCGATTATCCCTGTTTTCTGTCCCGCGCGCGTGAACATGCCGATGATCGTCTGCACCTGTTCGGCGCTATGCTCCGCGCAGAGCGAGCAGCGCAGCAGCGTCATGCCAGCAGGGGTTGCGGGCGGACGGGCGAGATTGACATACAGCCCCTCGTGCAACAGCGCCTCCCACATCGCCGCCCCACGCTCCAGATCGGGCATGATGACCGAGATGATCGCGCTTTGCGGTTCTGTGGTGCCGAGCTGGAACCCCGCATCGCGCAGGCCCTTGTGCAGCGTCCGGCTGTTGTCCCACAGGTGCGCGCGCTTGTTTCCAGCGTGCATCAGCTTGCGGATCGAGGTGGCTGCGGTCGCCACCACACTGGGCGGCAGGCTCGCCGTAAACACATAAGGCCGGCACACCAACCGCATGATCTCGAACTTGGGGTGGTTCGACACACAGAACCCGCCCACCGTGCCTACGCTCTTTGAAAAAGTGCCGATCACGAAATCGACCTGATCGAGAACGCCCTGATCCTCTGCCACGCCGCGCCCGTTCGGGCCGATGAAGCCCATCGAGTGCGCCTCGTCTACAAGCACCATGGCCCCGTTCGCCTTCGCTACCGCGATCATGTCCTTCAACGGCGCGATGTCGCCCAGCATCGAATAGACGCCTTCCAGCACCACGAGCTTGCCCGCACCCTCGGGAATGCGCTTCAGCCGCTTTTCCATCGCCTCTAGGTCATTGTGCTTGAACGGGACGACTTCCGCATCGCCCATCTTGCACCCGTCCCAGATGCTCGCATGGCTGTCGATGTCGAGCACGATATAGTCGCCCTTGCCCGCGATCGTGCTGATGATGCCAAGGTTCGCCTGATAGCCGGTGGAAAAGACCATCGCATGGTCCATTCCGTAGAATTCCTTCAATGCCTGTTCCACCGCCTTGTGCCCGGCATAGGTGCCATTCAAGACGCGGCTGCCGGTGGTGCCGGAACCGAACTGATCGAGCGCATCCTTGCCCGCCTGAATGACGTCGGGGTCGAAGGTCATGCCCATGTAATTGTATGTGCCGAGCAAAATCGTCTCGCGCCCGTTGCAGATTGCGACGGTTGGCGAGATCACCTTTTCCATCACCAGGCCAAACGGGTCGGTCACGCCTGTTTCCAACAGGTTGGCGCGCATTTCGATAAGCGGATCGAACTTCGAAAACAGATCGGTCATGATACTTGTCTCAGTCCCGCAACTTCGCCACGGCATCGACCAGCTGGCCGACATTCTCGATCTCCGCCTGCATGTTCATGCTGATGATGATGTCGAACTCGTCCTCGATCGCGGCGACGAAATCCATCACGGTGAGGCTGTCCCACTCCAGATCGCCCGCAAAGGTGGTGGCTTCGGAAAGGCCTATGCCCTTCTTGTTGAAAGGTGCGATCTGGGCAACAACCTGATCGTATATTTCGGAGCGGTCGGTCATGCTTGGGTCTTCCCTGTGGTCTCGCGCGGCTCATGCCCTTGGTTAATCGCGTTTGGCAAGGGAATAAGGCGATATTCGGGCAAGGTCACCGCTTAAGCCCTGCGGCTACCTGCGCCAGTCCCTCGTCGGCGCCGATGCGCGGCTGCCAAAACTCGCCGGGCGGGCGTCTGCCGGGGTCGACCACCCAGTCCGGGAAACACATATAGCGTACCCGGTCCCTGGTGAGCTTGGCATGAGGTCCGCGCATCAGCCGGTCGGCATAAGCGAACAGCATCAGCAAGGGCTGGGGCAGGGGGATCGGGATTACACGCCGTTTGAGCGCGCGCCCGAACGCGGCAGCCAGCTCGATATGCGAGAGGCCGTTCGGCGTACCGTCGTCCACCTCCCAGATAGCGCTTGTAAAAGTGTCTCCCTCTTCACCGCACAGGCTCACCAGCACCCGGGCCAGATCAGCCACATGGATCAGCGACGCGCGGCCCCTGGGCGGCACCGGCATGACCCCGTATCGCGCGACCTTCATCACCTCGATGAACTCGGTATCGCGTGGGCCATAGACCGCCGGAGGGCGCACCATCGTCCAGTCCAGCCCACTGCCAAGCACCTTCTCCTCGGCCAGCGCCTTGGACCAGCAATAGTCGGACAGCTCCGGCTGACGCGCCGCGAAGGACGAGACATGGAGGAGGCGCTTCAGCCCCGCGCGTTCCATCGCGGTGATCACGTTGGCGGTGCCGGTGCCGTTCCCCGCCTCGAACCCGGCGCGCGTCGGCGCGTTCACCACGCCCGCAATATGGAGCACCACGTCCGCGCCTGACACCAGCGCATCGAGCGCGGCGGCATCGTCCAGCCCGCCCGCGATCCACGTTACGCCCGCGCGCTCCGGCTGCGGCCGCCTCGCGAGCGCGCGCACGGTGAAACCGGCGGCGAGCAACTGGTCCAGCGTCTCGGTCCCGACGAAACCGGTCGCGCCGGTAACGGCGACGGTGCGCATCAGAGCATCACCATATGATCGCGATGAACCAGCGCCGGGCGCACCGCTTCACCGAGAAGCGCGGCGATCTCCTCGCTGCGTTTGCCCGCAATACGCACAGCCTCATCCGCATCATATTCCGCCAGGCCGCGTGCAACAGCGCGGCCTTCCGTGTTCAGAATGTCGACCACATCGCCACGCGCGAAGCGGCCTTCCACAGCCGTCACGCCCGCCGGAAGCAGGCTGTTGCCGTTCGCGAGCGCCCGCGCCGCGCCCGCGTCGACGGTGATCCGGCCCTTTACGACAAGCCTGCCCGCCAGCCAGTTCTTGCGCGCGCGATTGCCGGTTTGCGCGAGGAATATGGTGCCGTTCGCTCCCTGCTCCCACGCCGAGAGCGGGAGTTCCGGCTCGCCTGAAATGATGGCGAGGTGCGCGCCAGCGCCACACGCGATTTGCGCCGCCGCGATCTTGCTTGCCATCCCGCCCGATCCCATGCCGCTGCCCGATCCGCCATCGGCCATGGCGAGGATATCAGCGTCGATGCGCTTCACCTCGCGCACCAGCTGCGCATCTGGGTTGCTGTGCGGGTTGGCGGTGTAGAGCCCGTCCACGTCCGACAGCAGCACCACTGCATCCGCGCGCGCCGCCTGCCCGATGCGCGCGGCGAGACGATCATTGTCGCCAAAGCGTATCTCGGTCGTCGCGACGCTGTCATTCTCGTTGATGACCGGGATCACACCCAATGACAGCAGCCGCTCCAGCGTGGCGGCGGCATTGAGATAGCGGCGGCGGTTCTCCAGATCGTCGAGCGTCAGCAGCATCTGCGCGGCGGTAAGCCCCCGCTCGCCGAGCAAATGCGCCCAGTGCCCGGAAAGCGCGATCTGACCGACGGCGGCGGCGGCCTGCGCGTCGTCCAGGCTACCCCGCCCGCCCTTGGGAAGCCCGAGCCTGCGCGCACCCAGAGCAATCGCGCCCGAGGACACGACGATGATCTGCTGCCCGGCCTCGGTGCGCGCCGCAATGTCCGCCACCACGCCCGCAAGCCACTCGGAACGGATCGCGCCCGCCTTGTCGACCAGCAGCGCCGAGCCGATCTTTACAACGAGGCGCCTGACGAGAGCGGGGGGGAAGCCGGTAAGGGAAGGGGCGTCGGTCATGGCGTCAGTCAAATGGCTGGCCGACCGGCTTGCCGTCAATGAAAACCTGCCGTTTCTGGACAGTGCGGATCTCGACCTTGCCCGCGGCGAAGGCAGAGTTGCGGACTTTGACGTCGTTATCTTCGGTAGCGGCAACGTCTATGGCTTTGGAAGCCGCTTCGGCAACTGACTGATCCCAATCTCCCTTGCCCTTTGCTATGCGACGCGTGCTGGAACGCCCCACAACTATCGCCTCTTGAGCTGCGGGTCGGAAAATAACATTGCAAGGTCTGTCTCCTCCACAGGCATCATACTCAGTCAGGCGCTCGCGGAGGGCAGGGGGCAGCATCGTCCCTTTAGGATAGACAACGATATAGCTCGCAGCCTCGGCCTTGCGCTGCGTTTCGGCAACGACATAGCGGTCGGTTGCTTTCAGGGCGTTGGCGGCGGCAGTGCGGATGGCGGGTGTCTTTCCTTCCCTCGCCAGCCGCTTCGATGCTTCCACCCCCGCCGGGCCATAGTCAAAGCGCAGCGCCGCGAAATCGAACTTCTCCGGCGCCACCTTTCCGCTCTCCAGCCGCGCCACCTGATCCCGCGCCGAAATGGCGCCGAAGCTGATGAGCGGCGTCGAAAGCAGGAACGCCAGCGCGCACAGCCCGAGTGCGAGCGCGAGGTTCGCTGTGCGAATGCGCGCGCTCCAATCGCTGCGCAGACCCCGCACCAGCGCATGAAGATAGGCAAGGCCATAGACGCAAGCGATCAGCGTGAAGGTCAGCGCCCAAAGCCGGTCCGGCGTATAGCCATATTGCCCGATGCGAAGATGGGTGGAGACGAGCGCGATCACGCCCAGGGGCAGGATGGTGCCGCACAACAGCAGCGCGCTCGCCCGCAACACGCGCAGGCGGGACTCGTCCTCCGCCTTGTCCCGCACAATTGCGTTCGCCAGGATCAGCGCGCCGATAACGCAGGAAAGCAGGATCGGCGTCGTCGATTTGGTGCTGTCCCACAGCGTATCGAGTCCGGTGAACAGCAGCGCCGCAAGGAACATCGCCAGCCCAACGGCCAGCACCGGCGCAAGGGCGGACAGCACGATCATCACCACTTTCTGCACGGTGCCGGCAATGCGCTCGCTGTCGCGCAGCATGCCGATCGCGCCACCAAAGCCCGCGCCGATGAGCATCATCCAGAACCAGCTCTCTTCGAGCAGCTTGCGCAGGGCAACGAAGCCGATCAGCTCGAACAGCGCCGCAAGCAGCCACGCCAGCGCCATAACGATGCCGACGAACGCCCAGCTCGCGAACCAGAGGCACACATTCACCCAGGCGCGATTGTGGGTCTCCACATAGGGAATGTGCCACCGCTGCGCGCCGCCATCGCGCCACGCTTGAAACAGCGGCGCGGCGATGCTGACCGTCAGAAGCGCGCTCACCAGCCGCCACGGCTCCCAAGAGGTGAAATCCCCGCTCCAGTAGAGCACCGAGGCGACAACTAGCCCGGCGATCAGCGCGAACAGCGCGCTCCCGGCTATTTTCCCGCGCTCCACCACGAAGGCAAAGGCTATGCCAGCTGTGCTGAGGAGCGAAGCCAGCGCGATGCGGTTCGCCTCCTCGGTCCAGCGCGATGTGCCCTCAATGCTGACGATGTGATAGATGATGAAGGCGGTCAGCGCCCCCAGTGCCGCCAGCCCGTAGGCGCGCTGCGGCCAAGGCTGGTGTTCGTCGGTCAGAGTGGTGACCATGGCTTGTCCTCCTGCTCCGGCTCCTCCTCCTCTTCGGCAAGAGCTGCAAGAGCCGCGCTGTCCTCGTCCAGCATCGGCAACACGGCATCGAGCAGTGCGGGCACGCCTTCTCCGGTCGCACCAGAGATATTGAACACCTCTTCCACTCCCGCCTCGCGGAGCTGACCCGCGATATCCTCCATCAGTTCCGGCCCCAGAAGGTCGCCCTTGTTGAGCGCGACGATCTGCGGTTTGTCCTCCAGCCCTTCGCCATAGGCCTCCAGCTCGTTTTGCACGACCTCCCAGGCGGCGATCGGGTCATCCTGCGTCGCGTCAATCAGGTGGATGAGCACGCGGCACCGCTCGATATGTCCGAGGAACCGGTCACCGATGCCCACGCCTTCGGAAGCGCCTTCGATCAGGCCGGGGATGTCGGCGATCACGAACTCGCGCTCGCGGTGGGAGACGACGCCGAGCTGCGGCTTGGTGGTGGTGAACGGATAGGCACCGACCTTGGCCTTGGCGTTCGTCACCTGATTGATGAAGGTCGATTTGCCCGCATTGGGCAGGCCGACAAGACCCACGTCCGCCAACAGTTTGAGGCGCAGCCAGACCCACATCTCCTCGCCGGGCCAGCCGGTGCCATGCTGGCGCGGCGCGCGGTTGGTGCTGGTCTTGTAGCTCAGGTTGCCGCGTCCGCCGTCGCCGCCGCGCAGGAACACCTGTCGCTGGCCCACCTGCGTAAAGTCTGCCAGCAGCTCGCTATAACCTTCCTCGTCCGGCTCGGAAATGATCTGCGTGCCGACCGGCACTTTGATGACGCGGTCGTCGCCGCCCGCGCCCGTGCGGTTCTTGCCGGCGCCGGGCATGCCGCGCTGCGCCTTGAAGTGCTGGGTATAGCGAAAGTCGATGAGGGTGTTCAGCCCCGCCACCGCCTCGAAGATGATGTCGCCACCCTTGCCGCCGTTGCCGCCGTCCGGCCCGCCATATTCAATATATTTCTCACGCCGAAAGCTGACCGCCCCGGGGCCGCCGCTGCCGGATTTGATGAAAATCTTCGCCTGATCGAGAAAGTGCATGGCAAGCGCGTTTATAGCGCTTGCCGTGGTTTAGCCAGCAAAGAAGCAAGCGCGAGTGCCGCACTCACCCCTGCTTAGTCGGCATTGATACGGATCAGACGGATCACGCGGCGATCGGTGCCCGGTCGCGGTACAGTTCAAGCGATGAGTCTGGCCGCTTAGGGCGCATGTCTGCATCCTCGAACAGCGCGCATTCGGCGGCCTCGCCGCGCGCCGTGCTGTGCCGCAGTTCCGTGCGCCCTGTGGGGCGAAAGCCGAGCTTGCGCAAGACTGCAGCCGAGGCCGGATTGTCGAGGAAGTGGCTCGCACGGATGCCTGCCAGTCCGGTCGCGCGGGCAATATGCATCACCGCGCTCGCCGCCTCGGTGGCAAAGCCCAGCCCCCAATAGCGCCGCGCGATCCAATAGCCTAGCTCCGGCGTGCCGTCCTCGCGTGCGCTGATGCCACAGCCGCCGATGAGCTGCGGCGCGCCGCGCGTGCGCTTGACGATGACGAAATCGGGCAGCGGCTTAGGCTGCTGCGCGTCGAGATAGGCGCGCGCGTCAGCTTCCGAATACGGCCATGGCGCGCGGGTCAGGTTGCGCACGATTGCCGGGTCGGCAATCGCCGCCGCAAGGGCGGGGGCGTCCTCCGTCCAACCAGGGCGCAGCAGCAAACGCGCTGTTCTTGCAAACATTATCCAATCCTCTCATGCGATGCTGTTATCGCAGACTATGGTGACAGCTTGACGACATTATAGGACAATTCCGCCCCATCTGTTCTCGGTCGTGCAACGCTTGGGTCAAACCGATGTTCCGGCCTGCGCAGGACGACAAAAAACGGGGCAAACCCTGCCCGGGCGCCCCGCTTTGATGACTCGCTTTGTTCAAGCGATCCTCGGTCCGGAGCGTCCCAGATGGACGATCCGGTCAAAAGGATCGTCCTGTTATTCGGCGGCTTCCGCCATCGCGTCTACCGACACATATTTGCGGCCGAGCTTGCCATCGTGGAACACCACGCGGCCTTCGCCCAGCGCGAACAATGTGTGGTCCTTGCCCATGCCGACATTGCGGCCGGGATAGACGCGGGTGCCACGCTGGCGGATGATGATGTTGCCGCCGATCACGTGCTGACCGCCGAACTTCTTTACGCCGAGGCGCTTCGACTCTGAGTCGCGGCCGTTGCGCGACGAACCGCCAGCTTTCTTATGTGCCATTGTCTATGACTCCTTAAATCTCGTTCGCGCTTACGCTTCCGCGGCCGGAGCGGCGTCGGCTGCCTCAGCCTTCTTGGCGGCCTTCTTCGGCTTGTCTCCGCCGATCGCCACGATCTTCAGGATCGTGTGGTTCTGGCGGTGGCCGTTGCGGCGGCGATAGTTGTGGCGGCGGCGCTTCTTGAAGACGATGACCTTCTCGCCCTTCGCCTGCGCGATGATCTCAGCGGAGACGGTCAGCCCCTTGGTGTCCTTGAGGTCTGCGCCTTCGCCCGCGAGCAGGACATCGTCCAGCGTTACGGTGTCACCGGCGTCACCCGCCAGCTTCTCGACGACGATTTTGTCTCCGGCGGCGACGCGATATTGCTTGCCGCCCGTGCGCACAACAGCGAACATGGCTTTATCTCTTCATCCAAAAATGCTTGGCACAAGACCAAGGGAGCAGTGCCCCATGACCCTGCGCGGAATGTGGCCCGTTAGTGGATAGGGGCTGTACTGTCAACCGGATTCGGGCAGGAAAAGGCTGGCATTGTTCGTGCCGTCACCTCGGCAGGAATGCCAGCAGGATAGACAAGGTCAGCACCGAAAGCAGCGTCGTCATCAGGATAGTGCCGGATGTTACCTTGCCATCGCGCGCATAGAAGCCTGCGACCATGAACGGTCCGGTCCCGGTCGGCAGCGCGGCGATCGCGATCGCCATGAAAGCGGGCAGGCCGCGCATGCCCAGCAACCCATAGGCGATGAAGCCGGTGACGAGCGGATGGACAATCAGCTTGGCCGTCGCCAGCATCAGCACGAAGCGGTTGCCGATCGCTTCGGCCAGCGGTCGTTCGGCGAGAGAAAGGCCGATGGCGACGAGCGCCGTCGGGCTAGCCGCTGCGCCCAACAGATGGGTGAACCGCTCCGCCACCATCGGCAGCTCCCAGCCGGTGGCCCACCAGGCCACGCCCGCAATCGAAACGGCTAGAACGGGGTTCTTGACAACGCCTTGCGCTGCCTTGCCAACGGCATGAGCAACGCCCTGATCGCGGTGCTGTCTCAGCTCTATGGTGCCGACAGCCAAGGCAAACAGTGTCATCAGCATCAGTGATGCCGCAATGATGGTATAGGGCGCGCTTGTCGGCCCGACAGCGAGCAGGAACAGCGGCAGGCCGAGATAGGCCGCGTTGGAATAGCTGGCGTTCAGGCCATCGACCGCAATGTCCGCGATAGGCAGGCCGCGCAGCCGCCCTATGCCCATACCGATCACGAACACCACCACGCTTCCCATCAGCGAGGCCAGAATAAAATCGGCGTCCCACACCTCTTGCCAGTCGGTCGTGGCGGCGATGTTGAACATCAACACCGGCAGCGCGATCCAGGTCACGAATCGTGTCAGCAGCGCACCGGATCCTTCGGGCATGACGCCGAGCTTGCGCGCACCATAGCCCGCCGCGATCATCAGGAAGACCGGGGCAATCGTCGCGAGGGTGGTCAGCATGGCAAGCGCATAGGCGTTTCGCCTTGCACAGGCAACGAAAAGCCTCGGTTGCGCAGCCCGCCTCAGCGCCCTACATGGCAGGGACGATGCGCCAACGCCTTTTTGCCATAGCTACCCTGCTCCTTTCCGCTTGCGCCAGCATGACGCAGGACGGGCGCGGCTATCCCTCGCTCGCCCGTCGACCTGCCGAAACGGCCCGTGTGGGCGGGGAGGTGCCGCCCGATCCGGCCGCGCAGTCCGGGCATACCGAGGTCGCCCCCGCCGATCCGGCGCTGCTCCAACAGCTCGCGGCCCTTGCCGCGCAAGCCGAAAAAGGCAAGGGCGCGTTTGATGCTCTGTATGACCAGGTCGCGCCCGGCATCCGGCGGGCGTCCGGAGCCGGGGTGTCGAGCGAGGCATGGGTGGCGGCGCAGGTCGATCTCGCCCGGCTGGAGGAGGCACGCTATGACAGCGTCTCCGCGCTCGCCAGCCTCGACACGCTCTATGCCGAAAGGATGAAGGCGCAAGCCGAAGGCACTGCGCAGGCCGGCATTGCGGAGATCATGGCCACGAGGCGCGGAGCGCTGGCGGCGGTTGATGCGCAGAACGACCGGATCGACGCTTTGAAAGCCGGGCTTAAGCAGCCTTAAGAATGTCTGCTGTGTTGGGGGGAGCGGACCGGCGGCTTTCGGTCAGGGGCCGTTATGTAGATTCAAAAAGGATTAGCGTTGACATCACCTTGGCGCGAAAACCAATGGACCAAATCCGCGCGGTAGCTTTCATCCTTTTCATTCAAAGCACAAAGACCACGAGGCAAATCTATGTTGAGGAAAACCTCGGCATAACGCCCATTTTCTATTCCATCGTCGAAAAACAGTTTCATTTGAACAACGTCATCCGCAATTGATGCCGGATCTGACGCTATGCCGACGGCCAAGCAACGAATGCTGTTCGAGAAAGTCCACCCCTTGGAGAGGAGGCGATCTTTAGGTCGAAGAAACTGGGCTATCATACCATTGCTTTTATCGTGTAGTTGAGGAACAGCGTAGTAATCAGCCAGCAGCGCCAACATCCTATCGCTTTCGTGCCCGCGTGATCGCAGTGTAATCTCTCCCCAAAAGCTATGGAAGGCCTCAGCACCCTCACCATCGATCTGTTTACGCCAGCCGATCAATGGTATGTCTGCGGCAAATCCTACAGGTTTGTAAGGCGTCGCATCTGCGCAAAAATCCAACCTCCACATGGATACTTTTTTGTCAAAGACCCTATCGACAATCTCAAATGTCATATCACAGAAAGGAGTAAGCCCGTCGTCCAAATCTTCGAGATTGCAAAATACATGGGCCATTCGCACCTCTCGCACGTTAAGTGTCAGGTTTTATGGTCATACCAGCCAGTTTAATGTCCGCAATGGTGTCGTGTCTCGACAGTCTGCTATCCCGCCGTCCCGCCAAACCTTACCCCAGCAGCCGCGCGGCGTGGAGCGCGTGGTAGGTCAGCACCCCGGTGCAGCCTGCCCGCTTGAAGCTCATCAGCGTCTCCAGCACCAGCGCATCGCGGCCTCCCGCGCCTGCCGCCGCTGCCGCCTCGATCATCGCATATTCGCCGCTCACCTGATAGGCGAACACCGACACAGCGAACCGCTCCTTCACCGCGCGTACGATATCGAGATAGGGAAGGCCGGGCTTCACCATCACGCTGTCCGCGCCCTCGGCAAGATCCAGCGCCACTTCGCGCAGCGCCTCCTCCGCATTGGCGGGGTCCATCTGATAGGTCTTCTTGTCGCCCTTCAGTAGCCCGCGCGAGCCCACCGCATCGCGGAACGGGCCATAAAAGGCGGAGGCATATTTGGCGGCATAGGCCATGATCTGCACGTCCTGATGGCCGTTTTCCTCCAGCGCGGCGCGGATGAGGCCGACGCGCCCGTCCATCATGTCTGACGGTGCGATGATGTCCGCCCCCGCCGCCGCCTGATTGAGCGACTGGCCGATCAGCACCTTGATCGTGGCATCATTCAGAATGCGGCCGCTGTCATCCACCAGGCCGTCCTGCCCGTGCGCGGTATACGGATCAAGCGCGACATCGGTGAGCACGCCGACGTCCGGAACCGCATCCTTGATCGCGCGGATGGCGCGGCACATCAGGTTATCCGGGTTAAGTGCTTCCTTGCCGTCATCGGAGCGGCGGTCCGCCTGCGTATTGGGAAACAGCGCGATGCAGGGGATGCCCGCCGCCACCGCCTCCTTCGCACGGGCGACGATCAGGTCGACCGACCAGCGCGATATGCCGGGGAGCGAGGATATCGGTTCCTCGACGCCTGCGCCCTCGGTCACGAACAGCGGCCAGATGAGGTCAGCGGGGTGGAGGCGGTTCTCGGCGAACATCGCGCGGCTCCAAGCATGGGCACGGGTGCGGCGCAGGCGCAGCGCGGGATAGGAAGCGGTTGCGATGGTCATGCCCGGCTTTTAGGCCGCACCGTAACGCGCGGCAAGCGGGTTAGCGCACAGCGATCTTGCGTTCTTCTGCGGCCTTCACGGTATCGGCGGGTACCACCGCCACACCAGACCCGCGCGCCTGCGACTTGAGGTTGTCCAGCCGCGCGCGAAACGCCTTCAGCTCTCGCCCCGCGAGCAGCGACTGCTGCTGGAACTTGACCGACATCGGGTTCACCGTCTGGCCGTTTTTATAGACTTCATAATGCAGATGCGGGCCGGTGGAGATGCCAGTGGAGCCGACGGTGCCGATCACCTGCCCGCGCCGCACGCGTTGCCCGGCATAGACGGCGATGCTGTGCATATGCGCATAGCCGGTGCCGATGCCGCCACTGTGGGCAAGCTTCACGAAATTGCCGTGCCCGCCATGCCGCCCGGCATAGCTGACCACGCCGTCCGTCACCGCATAAATGGGTGTGCCCGTGGATGCGGCGAAATCAACGCCTTGATGCATGCGCGAATAGCCGAGGATCGGGTGAAAGCGCATGCCGAAGCCCGACGAGATGCGCCGCGCTTCGACTGGCTTGGCCAGCCCATCGCGCTTCTTGCCGACGCCGGACGCCTCGAACCATTGCTCGCGGCCCTCGTGCGTCCATTTGAGCATGTCGAGCTTTTTGCCACTCGCGGTCGTCAGCCCGCCATAAAGCAGCGCGCCCGGCTCGGCCATGCCGTCTGCCGCGCGGCGATGGGCGATGATGATGTCAAAGCGGTCGCCCGCGCCGATCCGCTCCAGCGACATCTGCTGCCCGATCACGCGCAGATAGGCCTGCGCCGTCGCCGGGGTGGCCCCCGCCGCGCGCGCCGCCTGATAGAGACTGTCTGACACCACGCCCCGGATGCGCAGCGGCGTATCATCCACCGCAATCGGGGTGCGATGCAAAGTGAGCGCGCCGTTCTCTCGCTTGAGGTCCACCGCAAGGTCCAACCGCGCCCTGAACGAGAGCGCGTCGAGCGGCCGCATCGCCTTCGGGTTCGGGCGGCGGCCCAGCGTGATATCGAGCCGCGTGCCGGGGTCGATGCTGCCGGGCCTGATCTCCCCGCCCAACACGCGCATCACCTCGCGGCTGTCGGCGCTGGAAACGCCTGCGCGGGCGAGCGCGCGAGACAGGCCGCCGCTCTCCCCCACGGACGAGAACAGCTGGATCATTGGGCGTTCCGGCGTGCTGGCGAGCGGAGAAACAAGATCGGTCGGCCCCATGTGCCGCCCGCTGTTGCTGCCATAGGCCAGCGGCGTAATCATCTGCGAGCGCATCTCGTCATAGCTCGCGGCCGTCATCGGCGCTTCGGCAAGGCCGGGCAGCGGCGCGAGATCTGGCGCGAGCTTGACGGTGACGAAACAGAGCGCCGCGCAGGTGGCGAGGCCGCGCCACCATGTCCGGCTGCCGACATCGCGCCCCAGGTCGGGGACAAGGTCAACCTCTTCGGCCCAGTATTTCAGGCTTTCGCGCCAGTGTTGGGTGCGGGCAGGGGCGGGGGATGCACGGCCGAAGCTGCGCGGTGCGCTTGCTCCAAGCCCAACCACAGGCAGAGGCAGTGCCAGGGCCGCAGCGCCGCCTGCCGTGCCGTTGAGGTCTTCGTTCACAAACAAATCAGGCCCATCCCCGAATTCGTCCACGCAGCCCGCTTCCGCGCAGATATGCGGCACTTTTGTGAAGCCTGAGGGTTAATGTCAAATTAAAGCGGCGGATTTCCGCCACGCTTCGAGGTGAGACGTGTTCGTTGACCGACCAAACGGCCCGATTCGCGGTCTTGCATCTCCTGCCCCCATGCACGACAAGGCGGCCATGGCCCAATTCTCCCGCGCTCCGGTCACGGCGGTGCTCGGTCCCACCAACACCGGCAAGACGCATCTCGCGGTAGAGCGGTTCTGCGCGCACTCCTCCGGCATGATGGGATTTCCGCTGCGGCTGCTGGCGCGCGAGGTCTATGACCGGGTGGTGGCGCTCAAAGGCCTCAGGGAAGTCGCGCTCATCACCGGCGAGGAGAAGATCGAACCTCAAGGCGCGCGCTGGTATCTTTGCACGGCGGAGTCGATGCCCCTCAACAAGGATTTCGCGTTCGTCGCGCTCGACGAGGCGCAACTGGGAACCGACCCGGAGCGCGGCCACATCTTCACCGATCGCATCCTGCGCGCGCGCGGGCGGGAGGAGACGATGATCCTCGGCTCCGGCGCGCTCTCCGGTATGGTGCGTTCGTTGCTGCCCGAGGCGGAGATCATCTCGCGCCCGCGCTTTTCCACCCTGTCCTACGCCGGGGCGAAGAAGCTCTCGCGCCTGCCCAAGCGCTCCGCCATCGTCGCCTTCTCGGCGGAAGAGGTCTATGCGGTGGCGGAGATGCTGCGGCGGCTGCGCGGCGGCGCGGCTGTGGTGATGGGCGCGCTCTCGCCCTCCACCCGCAATGCGCAGGTGAAGATGTTCATGAACGGCGACGTCGATTATCTCGTCGCCACGGACGCGATCGGTATGGGATTGAACCTCGATGTCGCGCATGTCGCCTTCGCCTCGCTGCGCAAGTTCGACGGGCATCGCACCCGCCGCCTGACCATCGCGGAAATGGCGCAGATCGCCGGGCGCGCAGGAAGGCATCAGAAGGATGGCACCTTCGGCTCGCTGGGCGGGGAGGAGAGTGAGGGCGCATTCCGGCCTGAGGAGATCGAAGCGATCGAGGCGCATGCGTTTCCGCGCATGGAGCATCTCTATTGGCGCGATGGCGCGCCGCCGCTGGATGAGGGAATAGATGCGCTGATCGCCGCGCTGGAAGCCCGGCCAGCCCGGCCGGAGCTGCGCCCCGCGCCGCAGGCGGTGGACCTTGCCGTATTGAAGGCGATGGCGGACGACGCGGAGGTGCGTGCCCGCGTCCGCTCCACCGCGCAGCTCCGCCGCCTGTGGGATGTATGCGGCCTACCCGATTTTCAGAAGCTGGGGCCGGAGCATCACCGCGCCACCGTCGCCCGCCTGTGGCGCTTCCTCTCCGAAGGCAACGGCCATATCCCGCAAGACTGGTTCGCAGGGCAGGTCGCCCGGCTAGACAATGCGCAGGGCGATGTCGATACGCTTTCCGGGCGCATCGCGGCGGCGCGCACTTGGAGCTATATCGCCCACCGGCCGGACTGGCTGGCGAACCCCGCCGACATGGCCGAGCGCACCCGCGCGCTGGAGGAAAAACTCTCCGATGCGCTCCACGCCGCGCTCACCCAGCGGTTCGTGGACCGGCGCACGTCGGTGTTGTTGCGCGACATTGGCCGCAAAAATGAACATTTGCCCATCGATATCGATGCGGATGGGTCTGTGCATGTCGATGGCGAGCCGCTAGGAAGCCTGAAGGGATTCCGCTTTCACGTCGATCCGCAGGCGCGGGGCGGGGACAGGAAATTGCTGTTGGCCGCGGCGGAGCGGCGACTGGGAAAGATGCTGACCGTGAAGGCCGAGGAACTGATTGCCGCGCCGGATGGCGAATTCGCGCTGAGCGCCGCGCCGGGCGAAACCCCGGGCCTTTTGTGGCGCGAGGAAAAGGTCGCGATGCTGCACGCCGGCCCCGCGCTGCTTCACCCGGAAGTGCGGGTCGACAAGGCTGTCGTCGCGTTGGGCCAGGATGTCGCCAACCGCGTCACCGCGCGGCTCAACAGCTGGATGCAATCCCAGCACGAGCGCCACCTTGCGCCGCTGCTCAAGATTGCCGAACTCTCGACGCAGGAAGACACCCCGGCGGTGGTGCGGGCGCTGTTGATCCAGCTCGGCGACGCCGGCGGCATCATCGCGCGGGTCGACCTTGACGACGCGCTCAACCGACTGGACAAGGACCAGCGCCAGATCGTCCGCAAGGCGGGCTTCACCATCGGTGTGCTCGATATTTATCATCATGCGCTGTTGAAACCCGGAGCCGCCCTCTGGCGTTTGGCTCTCATGGCTCTTCAACGCAACAAGCCGATGCTCCCCCTGCCTCCGGCGGGTGCGGTGGTCCTGAACCTGAAGGCGCGCGAGGAGCAGATGGGCGCCGCGCGCGCGGGCTATCGCAGCTTCAATGACACGCAGATCCGCATCGACATGATCGAGCGCATCGCGCGCGGCGGGCATGAGGCGATTGCCAGGAACGAGCGCTATGATGCGGCCTCGCCGTTCATCGTCTCGCTGGGGCTGGGGGAACCGCTGTTCAACCAGATCATGCGCGGCGCGGGCTTCCGTCCTGTGCCTCCCAAAGCCATGGAACCGGCGGTCGAACAGGCGGCGGACGACCCTGAAATGCCGAAGGAATTACCACCGATCCCGCCGTCCGAAGACGAGCCGGGCGAAACTCCGGCAGAAACGCCTCCTCTGCCGGACGATCCGGCCCCCGCCGCGCCGCCACAGGAGTTCCCGGCGGGCGAGCCGACAGAAATCCCGCTGTCAGACCCAGCCCCCACTCCGGATTCAGTTCCAGAAGCCGCCAGCCCCGCCGAACCCGCACCCCCTGCGGGCGCGAACTGGGCATTCCGTGGGCGGCACAAGCCCAAGGATCGGCCGGAGCGCCGCTTTGGCGGCGGACAGCCGAAAGGCGCGCAGCCCGGTCCGGCGCGCAAGCCCCGGCAGGAGGGGCAGGAAAAGCGCTCCGGCCCGCCGCGCGAACGGCAAGACCGTCGCTTCGCCCACAAAGACCCCGCGCCCGCCCGCCCGGCTGGCGGCGGCGCATTTGCTGGTCTTGCCGATTTGCTGGCGGGCAAGGAATAATCGGCGTTGGCCAGCCGCTTGCCAGCCGCATCTCCCGCTTCCGTCCCCCAGCATGGCCCATCCATGCGGATCGACAAGTTCCTCTGGTTCGCCCGCCTCGCCAGGAGCCGCTCCGCCGCGCAGGCAATGGCCGAACAGGGGATCATGCGCCTCAACGGCCGCCGCATAGACCGCGCGCATAGCGCCGCGCGTGTCGGCGATCTTGTCACGCTGACGCAGGGGGACCGTATTCGCGTGGTGCGCATTCTTGCTTTGCCCGCCCGGCGCGGGCCGTCCGCCGAGGCGCAAGGCTGCTACGAGGATTTGCAGCTGGGTCGGGATGGACCGCCGCAACTTGATATTGACGGCGGGGCAGGGCGGGAATAGCAGGGCGGAGACAGTGTCGTGTCTGCGCCGCCACAGCCGCGCAGGGCAAGAGGGAAGAAAAAGATGACCTATGTTGTGACCGAGGCCTGCATCCGCTGCAAATATATGGATTGCGTGGAGGTTTGCCCAGTCGATTGCTTCTACGAGGGCGAGAACATGCTGGTCATCAATCCCAATGAGTGCATCGACTGTGGCGTGTGTGAGCCGGAATGCCCGGCCGAGGCGATCCTGCCCGATACCGAGAGTGGTCTGGAAAAGTGGCTGGAGCTGAACACCAAATTTTCCGCCGAGTGGCCGAATATCACCAGCAAGGGCGCTGCGCCGGATGACGCCGATGATCACAAGGGTGAGGAAGGCAAATTCGAGAAATATTTCTCCGAGGCGCCCGGCTCCGGCGGCTGATCTATCATTCCTGAGACGATAATCTGCTGATTTATCAATAAGTCCCGGCGGTTTTACGCTGCGGGCTGGTAATTTTGTTACGAATCTGTTAAAAGAGCGCCGAGGCGGGGAAGTCGCACCCCGTCAGGAGTAAGTTCATAATGCCCCAAGCGTCTCCGCGCGCCGCTCCGGAACACTTAGATTCTGGCGCCATGTCGCGGCCTGATGCTCCCTTAGAGATTATGGAAAGGTTTCCAATGGCTGCAAAGGCCCTGTCCTTCGATGTCGGCGATTATGTTGTTTATCCCAAGCACGGTGTAGGCCGGGTGATCGAGCTGCAAAGCCAGCAGATCGCCGGCATGGATCTCGAGCTCTATGTACTGCGCTTCGAGAAAGAGCGGATGACCCTGCGTGTTCCCACCAACAAGGCGGAGAGCGTGGGGATGCGCAAGCTCTCCTCGAACAAGACGCTGGGTGAGGCGCTCGATACGCTGAAGGGCAAGCCCAAGGTCAAGCGCACCATGTGGTCGCGCCGCGCGCAAGAATATGAAGCGAAGATCAACTCCGGTGATCTGGTTTCGATCGCGGAAGTGACGCGCGATCTGTTCCGTCCGGATGACCAGCCGGAGCAAAGCTATTCCGAGCGTCAGATCTTCGAAGCAGCATCCAGCCGTCTCGCGCGTGAGCTGGCGGCCATGGAAGAGACGGACGAGCGCGCCGCGCTCAAGAAGATCCTCGACATCCTCAATGAAGCCGCGCCGAAATATGCGCGCGACAAGGCGGAATAAGCCACAGCTTCGTTGCGATGAACGAAAAGGGCGCCGCGCTTGTGGCGCCCTTTTCTCGTGCCGAACCTATCCCGCCAGGCTCTTGCTCACCTGCTCGGTCACGTCTTTCGACAGGCCGGGCTGCGCGAGGATCCGCTCCAGCTCCGCGCGCATCCGCCCTGCCCGCGGCTCGGCAAAGCGGCGGTGCCGGCCCAAGGGAGGGACCATCCGTGCCGCCGTCTGGGGGTTGATGGGGTCGAGCGCGAGGATCAGGTCTGCCATCAGGCGATAGCCCGCACCGTCGCCCGAATGAAAGGCCCACTGGTTCGCGCCGAACGCGCCATAGACCGCGCGTACGCGGTTGGGGTTGGAGAGGGTGAAGTCCGGGTGCTGGCCCAGCTGCGCCACAATATTCACCGTATCGGGATGGAATGCCAGCGCCTGCGTCTGGAACCATTTGTCCAGCACCAGCGCGTCCTTGCCATAGCGGGCATAAAAGTCGTCGAGCGCCGTCTGGCGTTCCGCGCATTCGATGCTGGCGAGCATGGCGAGCGCGCCTTGCCGCTCGGTCATGTTGTGCGCGCTTTCATATTGCGCAAAGGCCAGCGCCGGCCCATCCTCAGCGCCAGACGCGACGATATAGCCGAGCGCGACGTTCCGCAGCTTGCGTGCGCCCTTGTCCGCGCCCGATAGCGAGAACGCATCGCGCGCCGTGCGGCCATGCACCTCGCGCCACAGCGGCAGCAACGCCCGCCCGATCTCGCTCAACAATGCCTCGCGCGCCGCGTGGATCGCATCCGGATCGACCAGCGCCATCTGGTCTCCCACATAGGCCTCGCCCGGCAGTCGCACCGCCTCGGCGATGAAGGCGTCATCCAGCGCCTTGTTGGTCAGCGCTGTGCGGATAGCATCGATCACCGCGCCGCTCTCCGGCTCGCCGTTCGCCATGCCTTCGGTCAGCGCGCCGAGCATCAACAGCTGCATCGCCTCATAGCGCGCAAAGGGGTCGTCATCGCTTGCCGCGAGAAACGCCAACTCGTCAGGGCTGCGGTGCATGTCGACGATCACCGGCGCGGAAAAGCCGCGGTTGATGGATAGGACAGGCGCCGCGCGCACATTGTCGAATACAAAGCTCTGCTCGGCCTCATTGAGCACCAGCAATCGCTCCTCAATCCGCTTGCCCGATTGCCGGTCGAACAAAGCGGTGCGCAGCGGCAGTACCATCGGCGCCTTGTTCACCTGCCCCGGCGTATCGGGCACGGATTGGCTCAGCGTCAGCGTGGCAGACTGGGATTGCGCATTATGGCTCAGCACGGCGGCAACGCGCGGGGTGCCGGCCTGGGCGTACCACAGGCGGAACTGCGAGAGGTCGATAGCCCCGCCTTCTTCCATCGCCTTCACGAAATCCTCGCAGGTCGCCGCCTCGCCGTCGTGTCGATCGAAATAAAGGTCAGTGCCCCGCCGGAACCGCTGCTCTCCCAGTTGGGTGGCCATCATGCGGATAATCTCCGCCCCCTTATTATAGATGGTGGCCGTGTAGAAGTTGCTGATTTCCATGTAGGATTCAGGGCGGATCGGGTGCGCGAGCGGCCCGGCATCCTCGGGGAACTGCGCCGCGCGAAGCGTGCGCACATCCTCTATCCGCTTCACTGCCTCGCTGCCCATGTCGGCGGAAAAGCACTGGTCGCGATAGACGGTGAAGCCTTCCTTGAGGCTCAACTGAAACCAGTCGCGGCAGGTGACGCGGTTGCCCGACCAGTTGTGGAAATATTCGTGGGCGACCACACCCTCGACCGCGTCGAAATCGAGGTCGGTCGCGGTTTCTGGGTCGACGAGGATGTAGCGGCTGTTGAAGATGTTCAGCCCCTTGTTCTCCATCGCGCCGAAGTTGAAATCGGCGACGGCGACGATGTTGAACACATCGAGGTCATACTCCCGGCCATAGACGCGCTCGTCCCACGCCATGCTGTCTTTCAGCGCCTTCATCGCGTGGCTTGTCCGCGGTAGGTCGGCCTCGCGCACCCAGATGCCGAGTTTCACTGCGCGTCCGCTCATCGTGGTGAAGCTGTCGGCGTTGCAGGCAAGGTCGCCCGCCACCAGCGCGAACAGATAGCACGGCTTGGGGAAGGGGTCGTTCCAGCGCGCCCAGTGGCGGCCATTGTCGCCCTCGCCGCATTCCACCGGGTCGCCGTTGCTGAGCAGCACCGGGTATAGCGCCTTGTCCGCCTCCATGCGCACCGCATAGCGAGAGAGGACGTCGGGCCGGTCCGGGAAATAGGTGATGCGGCGAAAACCTTCCGCTTCGCACTGGGTACAGAGCAGGCCGCCACTGGCGTACAGCCCCATGAGCTGGCTGTTCCGGGCGGGAGAGATGGCGACGACTGTTTCGACGACATGTGCCTCGCCGAGCAAAGGCACAGTGAGCGGTGCGTCACCCTGCGGCCAAAGTTCCTTGGGCAGGGGCGTCCCGTCAACGCTGACCGACAGCAATTCCAGCGCCTCGCCATCGAGCACCAGCGGCCTATCATGCGCGCCGTTGCGGGTAACAGAGAGACGGGCGGTGACAATCGTGCGCTCAGCATCGAGCGCGAAGTCAAGCGCGATGTCCGGCACCAGCCAATCCGGCGCGCGATAGTCCTCGCGGCGGATCACGGTCGGGGTGGCGGGGGCTTCGGCAGGGGCGGAGGCGGTCTGGATATCGAGCATCGCTCCTATCTAGGCGCGGGTGCGGCGCTGCACAATCGCCTTGCATCACATCCGAACTGCTATTCTATGGCGGAATGACGCAGGAAATGCTCATTTTCGGCATGGGATACACCGGAACGCGCCTTCGCGACGCACTTTTGGCGCGCGGCTGGCGCGTTATCGGCGTGAGGCGAGAGGCAAGCGAGGGGGTACTGGCATTCGACGATGTGGCTGGTATCCGCGCTGCAATCGCCCGCGCCACGCACATCCTCTCCTCAGTCCCGCCCGATCCAACAGGCCAGGACCCGGTGCTAGAGCATTTCCACGTGGAAATAGCCCTCGAAAACCGCTGGGTCGGCTACCTCTCTTCCACCGGAGTCTATGGCGACACCGGCGGCGCGTGGGTCGATGAAAGCGCGCCAATCGGCACCGGCCGCCGCTCAGCTCGCGCAATGGCGGACCAGGATTGGCAGGCGTTAAAGGCAGATATGCGGGTTTTCCGGTTGCCCGGGATATACGGGCCGGGACGCAGCGCGATCGATCGGATAAGGGAGGGAAAAGCCAGTCGCATTGATATGCCGAACCAGATCTTCAGCCGTGTTCATGTTGACGATATCGTATCCGCCATCCTAGCCAGCTTCGATGCACCTCCCGGCGTCTACAACATCGCCGATGACGCGCCCGCCCCGCAGAATGCGGTGATAGAGTACTCCTGCGACCTGCTCGGCCGAGCCGTGCCGCCATTGTGCTCTTTGGAAGAAGCAAGACTCAGCCCGCAGGCCCGCGCCTTCTATGCGGAGAATCGCCGTGTCGCGAATGGCAAGGCCAAGCGCCTGCTCAACTGGCGGCCAGCCTATCCCGATTACAGAGCGGGGTTGGCGATGGTGTTGACGGCAGAAAGTTCATCCGCCTGACTTGCCGCCGGCGCATCGCCGGCGAAGTTGTATGCGGAATATAGTACTCCGGCCGCCCATAACAGCGCGGCCCAGCGACTCTTGAACAGGCGAGAGAAGCCGAACATGCTACCGAAGGTACCGCCCCTCCGGTTAAGGGCATGTGCCTGGTGATACTTAACGATTATGATCGTTGTCGTCAGAACGGCACTTCGTCGTCCAGGTCATTGCTGAAATTGGGCTCAGGCGATCGGTCACGCACGGAGCTGCCGCCCGATGAGCGCCCGCTTCCATAGTCGTCATAGTCACCGCCGCCATATCCCGACGACCCTCCCGACCAGTCGTTGCCGCTGCCGCCGGAGCGCCCGCCGCCACTCCCGGGCGCGCCATCCAGCATCGTCAGCACGGCACCCGGTCCCTGTAGTACCACCTCGGTGGTATAGCGGTCATTGCCGGACTGGTCCTGCCATTTGCGGGTGCGCAGCTGGCCTTCGATATAGACCTTGCTGCCCTTGCGCAGGAACCGCTCGGCGACGCCCGCCAACCCTTCAGAGAAGATCGCCACCGTATGCCACTCAGTGCGCTCCTTCTTCTCGCCGCTGTTGCGGTCTTTCCAGCTTTCAGAGGTCGCGATCCGGATGTTGCAGACCTTGCCGCCATTCTGGAAGCTTTTGACCTCGGGATCCGCGCCCAGATTGCCGACGAGAATGACCTTATTGACGCTGCCTGCCATGGAATGACTCTCTTTTCGAAGTGGGTTGGCAGTCCTTATAGCCCCAAGCCGACCGCCGTCCAGTAGGTGAGGCCAGCTGACACATAGGCGAGCACGAAAAGATACCCCACCATGAACGCAGGCCATTTCCATCCGTTTGTTTCGCGGCGGGTGACGGCGATTGTTGAGATGCATTGCGGAGCAAAGACGAACCAGGCCAGGAAGGCCAGGGCAGTAGGTAGCGACCACTTGCTCTTGAGGCGATCGCCCAGCGACTGTTCAAGCTGGGCTTCGTCATCGCCCGCGTCAATGCTGTACGTGGTCGCGAGCGCGGAAACCGCTACCTCGCGCGCGGCCATCGCAGGGATTAAGGCGAGGGAGATGTCACGATTGAAGCCGATCGGTGCCAGGAGGACGTTCAACCCCTCGGCGATGCGCCCGGCCGCGCTATATGCCACTGGCGACGCGCTGGATTCTGCAGGCGGTTTGGGGAAGCTCAGCAGCGCCCACAATATGATGGTCGAGGCGAAGATGATCGTGCCTGCGCGCTTTAGGAAGATAACCGCCCGCTGCCACAGGCCAAGCACGATGTCGCTGATGCTCGGCCATTGATATTTTGGCATTTCCATCAGGAAGCCGCTGTTTTTTCCCTTTGCCACCGTGCGGCGAAGGAGCAGGGCTGCGACCATCGCGCCGACAATTCCACCGACATACAACGCAAATAACACCAGGCCCTGCAATCCTATGCCATAGCCGATTGTGCGCGCCGGGATGAACGCGCCGATGATCAGCGCATAGACTGGCAGCCGCGCTGAGCACGTCATCATCGGGGCGATCAGGATTGTGGTCAGCCGGTCCTTCGGATCCGAGATCGAGCGAGTGGCCATGATGCCCGGCACGGCGCAGGCGAAGGAGGAGAGCAATGGGATGAACGCCCGGCCCGAGAGGCCCACCCGCGCCATCAGCCCATCCATGATGAAGGCGGCGCGGGTCATGTAGCCCGTGGCTTCCAGCATGAGGATGAAGAAAAACAGGATGAGGATCTGAGGCAGAAATACGATCACCGAGCCCACGCCGTTTATCGCGCCATCTACTAGAAAAGACCGTAGATACCCCGGGCTGGTCGTTTCAGTGGCCAGATCGCCCAGCATAGCGAACCAGCCCTCGATCATCGCGATTGGCGCTTCGGACCAGGCATAAACCCCCTGGAACATCACGAATAACAGAGCAAAGAGCAGCAGCGGCCCCAGCACAGGGTGCAGTGCCACGCTGTCGACCGCGTGGGTCAACCGCCGCGAAGGCGTTTCACTCACAATAGTGGCGGCGGCCAGCTTTTTTGCGTAGCCGCGCCGCTCCTCAAAGCTCATGCGTGCCGACTGCGGCCTGAGTTGCACGGCTCCAGGGCCAACCAGCAGGGTCAGCGAAGCAATCAGATGGTCCAAGCCACGCTTGCGCACCGCAACCGTGGGTACAACCGGAACGCCTATGGACTCGGAGAGAACGTCAGGGCTGAGCTCGATGCCATCACGCGCCGCGAGATCGACCATATTGAGGGCGATCACGGTCGGCAATCCAAGCTCGAGCACCTCCAGCGCGAAACGGAGGTTGTTTTCCAGATTGCTTGCGTCGGTGACGATGATCAGCGCATCAGGCAGGCGTTCTCCCGCTTGCTTGCCCGTCAGGACATCACGGGTCACCTGCTCGTCTGGGCTGGCGGGGGTTAGGCTGTAGGTGCCCGGCAGGTCCACCAGTTCGATCGGGCGGCCATCGGCGAGGCTCATCCGGCCAGACTTGCGCTCCACCGTGACGCCGGGGTAGTTGCCCAGCTTCTGCCGCGCGCCTGTCAATGCGTTGAACAGCGCGCTTTTGCCGGCATTGGGATTACCGATCAATGCGACAAGCGGCGCCGGCGTCATGACGTGACGGATGCCCCGTTTGGTCTCGCTGCGTCCGGGCCCGTGCGCACATGAATGGCGGCCGCATGCTCGCGTCGCATCGCGATGGTCATGCGGCCCACCTGGCAGGCCAGCGCGCCGCGCCCCAGAAGGCCGCCCCGGTGCAATGTCTCAATTGTGGACCCTTCGTCGACGCCAAACTCCCGCAGTCGCTGGGCTTCTCCCAGGGACAGGCTGTCCCAATCTATCCGATCTACGTAGGCGGCGCGCCTGAGAGGGAGGCTATCAAGTCGCAAGGGCATTTTCCTGTTTTGCGAACGATTATCAATATCTCTCCAAAAAATCGAGTCCTTTTTGCCAATGCGACGAGTTGAAGCGAATATTTGCGAAAGTTGTCCAGTTCCGCTCTGGCTTTCCGGGCATGCTCGTCCATAAGGCACCGCATCATGAATTCCGATCCACATCCTCCCCATAGCCTGCATCTTCATCTCCCAGGTGCCCTGGGCTTGCGCGAGTTCGTACTGATGATGTCGGCCCTGATGGCCATGACGGCGTTGTCGATCGACACGATGCTCCCAGCCCTGTCGGACATCGGTCGGGATCTGCATGTCGTTAGCGCCAACAACCGGCAGTCGGTTATCACGCTGTTCTTCTTGGGAATGGCGTTTGGGTCACTGATTTACGGGCCTCTGGCAGACCATATCGGGCGCAGGCCGGTGCTCATCGGGGCAATGGTGCTCATGCTGATCTCGACGCTATTGTGTACCTTCGCGCCTTCGATGGCATTGCTGCTGATCGGCCGGTTCATGGCAGGCTTTTGCGCTGCGGCCTGCCGGGTTATCGTTCTAAGCGTGGTGAGAGATTGCTATCGCGGAGACATGATGGCGCGCATCATGTCGCTGATCATGTTCATGTTCATGATCGTGCCGATGGCTGCACCCTCGCTCGGTTCGTTCATTCTGTTTGTTGCGCCATGGCGATGGATCTTCGGCTTTTTGGCGATCCTGATTTGCGGGATGCTGGTATGGCTGGTGCTGCGATTGCCGGAGACGCTCGATCCCGCGCACCGAATTCCTGTTCATCCGCGGGAGCTCGCTCATACTTTCGTCCGGGTGGCCAGCAACCGAAGCTCTCTGGGCTATATGCTTGCGAGCGGCGTGATGATGGGCGGGCTGCTGGGTTTTCTCGTTTCTGTGCAGCAGATATTCTTCGACGTCTTTCACGTCCCCGGCCTGCTTCCCATCGGATTTGCGCTGATCTCCGCATGGATGGCGGCGGGCAATCTGCTCAATGGAAAGATGGTGCAGCGTTTCGGCGCCCGGCGCATGAGCCAGAGCGCGGTGATCGCGGTGATCCTGCTTTCGGCCGTGCATTACCTGATCACGAAAACGGGACTGGAGAATGTGTGGATTTTCATCCTGATCCAGGGGATGACCACTTTGTGTTTTTCCTTTGCCGGCGTCAACTTCAGCGCCATCGCCATGGAGCCTTTTGCGCGGGGGGCGGGGTTTGCCTCGTCGTTTCAGGCGTCGTTGACGACGTTTATCTCGGCGATATTGGGCGGCATGGTGGGTGCGGCGTTCGACGGGACGACTATGCCGATCGCCCTGGGCTTCATGGGGTTTGGGGCCTGTACTCTGCTGCTGATCCTGTGGGCAGAGCGCGGGAAGCTGTTCACGCGCCCCGGCAACGCCCATCTCAGGGTTGGTCAGTAGAGGGCTTTTTCTACGTGGAAAGCATGTTTCGGATCGGCGACGATTGGACGCTGTTTCCGATAAAAATCATGCTTTTACAATAGATTAAGCGTCCTTACCGCCTGGCGTATGCGCCCCCGGCAGCGGAGGTACCGGCTGGGGCGGGACATCCGCGTCATCCTCATGCACGTCGACGATTCCGCGGCCCACGAAGCTGTGGTTGCGGCTATAGAGGAAGTAGACCAGCAGCCCGATGACGGCCCAGCCGACGAACATCATCTTGGTCTCGTAGCCCAGCGACCAGAACAGATAGAGGCACCCGATAATCGCGACCGGGGCCGTGAAGGCGATACCCGGCGTGCGGAACGGGCGCCTGCGCCCAGGATCCGTCCGCCGCAGCACCAGCACCGCTATCGAGACGGCAGCGAATGCGAACAGGGTGCCGCTGTTGGAAATGTCCGCCAGCTTGCCGACCGGGAAAAACGCCGCGAAAAGTGCCACGAAAATGCCGGTGAGGACCGTTACCACGTGAGGCGTGTGGAACTTCGGGTGAATTTTGGAGAAAACTTGCGGCAACAGCCCGTCTCGGCTCATCACGAAGAAGATGCGGGTCTGACCGAACATCATCATCAGGATGACGGACGGCAGCGCAAGCCCGGCCGCCAGACCGATGAGATTGCCGATCTGCGGCCAGCCGATGGAGCGCAGCGTCCACGCCAGCGCCTCCTTGGAGCAGACGACCGCCGCATCGCCCATGGCGGCGCATTGCTGGCTGAGTTCGACACTGCCGGGTGCCAGCGCCGCTCCGCCTGAGCCCGAAATCGGCTGTGCGCCGACACTGCCGATCACGCCTGCAGCGACGAGCAGGTAAAAGATGGTGCAGATGCCGAGCGAGCCGATCAAGCCGATCGGCATGTTGCGCTGAGGGTTTTTCGTTTCCTCCGCCGCGGTGGAGACGGCGTCGAAGCCGACATAGGCGAAGAAGATGGACGCCGCGGCCGCCGAAACGCCGGCGAAGCCCAAGGGCATGAAAGGGGTGAAATTATCCATGTTCATCACGGGCACGGCCAACACGATAAACAGCGCCAGCGCCGCGACCTTGATGGCTACCAGCACCGCATTGACGATCGCGCTCTCGCGCGTGCCGATGACGAGCAGCCAGGTGACGAGCAGAGCGATGCCGAAGGCGGGCAGGTTGACAAGCCCGCCGTCATAGGGCCCGCGCACCAGCATATCCGGTATGTCTATCGAAAGGGCGTTTTCGATGAGGCCGACGACATAGCCCGACCAGCCGACGGACACGGCGCCCGCCGCCACGGCATATTCGAGGATGAGCGCCCAGCCCACCATCCAGGCGATCAGCTCGCCCATGACGGCATAGCTATAGGTGTACGCAGAGCCGGACACCGGCACCATCGCAGACATTTCCGCATAGCAGAGCGCCGCGACCGCGCAGACGAAGCCCGCGATCACGAAGCTGAGCATCATGCCGGGGCCAGCCTTTTGCGCGGCCTCTGCCGTGAGCACGAAGATGCCGGTGCCGATCACCGCGCCGATGCCGAGCATCGTGAGCTGGAATGCGCCCAGAGACCGGTTGAGAGACTTCTTCTCTGCCGTCGCCAGAATCGAGTCCAGCGGCTTGATACGGCCAAAGATCATAGAGATGCGTCCTTTTTGTCCAGCCCACCCACCATGCGCGTGAGATCGCGAGACTAGCCGCTTCTGCGCATCGTGCAAGCAAAACGCTTTAACCAAATTTTGATGCCTCGGTGAAAATAGCTATTGTCTAGTTAATTAATTGAGATTTAGATGTGCCTCGAACAGCCCAGTATGGCGGAGAAGGCGCATGAGCAGGGAAAACTGGCTTACCGATGTGGGGTACAGCAAAATTGGAGCGAGGATGCCCCGCCGCATCTCTTCGGGCCTTGGCTGCATCGAGGGGCTGATGGTGGGCCTGCCGCTCAGCCTGCTGTTCTGGATCGGGGCTTATATGGTGGGCGATATCTGGTTGTGAGCTGGGGGAGTGGTGGCGGTTGGGCTGAAGAGTTTGATTGGCGGGAAGTTTGGGAAGCGGACGCTGAGTTATTCACTTTCAGATCGTGGTAGCTCGGCACAGTCGGCAAGCATCCGCCGTATCGCCTCAGGCGTCAACTTGCCATTCCACGCTGCGCATATTCGACGTTGACCATCGAGAACTACACTATAGGGAAGGCCTGGAACATTTGAGATAAATCGGGTCGCTTCAAACACTTCGGCGCCAGATGCCATTTCGACATTGCTAGGCAGAGCGATTTTATATCGATTGATGCCGTTGTCAGTCCACACAATTTGAATGCGATTCGGCATCGCGGCAGACGCCAGCGTTGCGATGTCCCGCAACTCTGCGATGCATGGGGCGCACCAACTCGCTCCGAACATCAATATCGTGTTCTTGCCCCCCTGATCTGTCTCAGGCTTATCTTTACGCTCCGTTTGTCCCGAAGTGGATGTAATGGCTGCCAGTAATGCCGCTATCTTGATGGACAGGCGAAACATGCTGCCATAGTAATATTCGAAATGGCATGAGTGCAATACGGGGGCAATCGTGAATTTCATTATCCTGATGGCTCTAGCTGTAGTCTCGCCACCGGCCAATGAGGCGCCTCCACTCAAAGGACCCCGCACACTTCAACAGGATTTCGATGACGCGTCGTCTGACGCTGCAGCAGGCAAGTGTCAGAACGCGATACCGAAATTTGAAGCATTGGAACGCAACGCGAAGATCAAACCAGGGTCTATTCCTGCAGCAGCAATTGCGGTTCGCAAAGGCATCTGCCTCGCTAGGTTGAACAAGGCGGAGGCAGACGAAGTCTCGATGCAAACCGCTTTGTCGACATTGGCGAAAGCGGGCAATTCATTCGATATTGATGTTGCTGATGGTTGGTCGGCGCTGGGAGATGCCTCATATAGGAGGTATGATTATGCGGGCGCCGTCGATGCTTACAAAAGAGCCTTAGCCGTTACAAAAGGAGAGTACCGCCTCATCATTCTTACCAAGCTTGCCAAGGCCACGACTTTCGATGGCGATGCAGCTTCACTATCCTATGCAGAAGAGGGCCTCAAGATTCTCTCGTCGATGCCAAAGCCAAATAAAGACTCCCTCGCCACGTTTCATACTCTGTACGCGCGCACTCTTCTCAACCAAGGCATAGTGAAGCCAGCATACAAGGAGTTGAAGACCGCCCTTGCCCTTAGCGGGGGTTTGACCATCAAAACTACGTTGAGTGAAGTTTCTCTTCGGAGCGATCTTGCCATGGCAGCAATGCTGGCAGGGGAGAAATCCGAGGCCCGCCGATATCTTGCCTACACGGGCGCTGGACGCATCGAAAAGTCTCCATTCAAAGCGGCCGAATTTATGGATCCACCCCTTTGCGGCGATGAAACAGGACTTCGGCCGGACGATGTTGCTGTGGTCGAATTCAGCATTACGGAAGACGGTACAGTAGCCTCAGCGCAAACGGTTTATTCGCGAGGAGGTCCGCAAGTCGCCGCAGCATTTGGCCGGGCGGTTAGCGACTGGTATTGGAAGCCGGAAGATTTGCAGGCCATTCCCGCGTTTTACCGGATGCTCACTCGTGTCGAGTTGCGATGCAGCAATCTCCTGGCTGCGGGACTAGGGGTGATGGGGCCGTTGCGTGAACGGTTTCATGCTTGGGCAACCAGTCGTATTCCCGCCGTCGGGCTCTCCGACATAACCAACTCGAGGCTGAGAGAGATTCTGCATCAGCATGCCGACGACACCGCCGGATCAGCCGACGCAACGGTCCGGATTGCTGCATTGGGCTGGCTCGCTCAAATAGAGCCAGCATCGGGGCCACAGCGCGTCGCTATGGCCGACGAAGCCATGTCGCTAGCGGGGAGGGTGCATGTTCCGCAGGAGGTCATCCATTACCTACGTATTGTGCGGCAGATCGCTAGTTTGGCCGGGCAGAAAGAGAGTGTCAGCAAAAGTCTGTCTGCTCTGATGGCGCTCGCCAACGATTCGGCTATCGCGAATGATGCGCTCGCTGCGAACACGCTACGCTTAATGGCTGCACGAGGACGGTTGGCTACGAAACTCAAGGAGGCTCCGGCGCTCCTGAATGCGGTAGCGCAGGACGAGCGGCTCCCAAGCCATCATCCATTGCGTCAGCTGGCCTGGCTTGACCTTGCCGGTAGGGCCGCATCAGACGGGAACCGAGCGGAGGCACAGAAATATTTCAGCCGGACTGGGTTAACTGAGGAACAATGCGCACTTCTGGGAGAGGCACCAACGCTCAAACGGACAAATGTGAATAGCAACGACTATCCGAACGAAGCCCTCATGATGGGGTTTGAAGGGTGGGTGCGAACAGAGCACGACATCATGACCGATGGCAAAACTGCCAATGTCAGGCCGATCATCGCCTATCCGCCTATGATATTCGTAGACGCCGCCAAAGGGATGACCACAGATCTTCAATATGACGTGAGTTTTCGGCCAGGAAGCTCATTGGCGTGCAACGCAAATCGTCAAACTTTCAATTTCATCATCCCCTAGAATCGCTAAAAGACGTTAAACGGTTGTTGCACAGCATCCACAATGTTGTCCCATCCAGACAGTTCGCTTTTCGTCGGGCAAATCGCTAGCCGCTCTCCTCAACACCCTAAGCTTGCTGTCGCGGTGAAAGCGGGACCCCGGGTCAGGCCCGGGGTGACGAACGGTGAGGCGCCACCACAGGCTTTTGTCTCAGCGCGCCAGCATCGGGCCCAGCGGCTTGCCTGCGAAGAGGTGGACGTGGAGGTGCGGCACTTCCTGATGGGCGTCCATGCCGACATTGGCGAGCAGGCGATAGCCGGGCTGAACATGTCCCGCCGCCCGCGCGACTTCGCCGACCGCGCGGACGAAACCGGCAATCTCTTCGACTGAGGCGCTGGCGGAAAAATCGTCCCAGCTCACATAGCGGCCTTTGGGGATGACGAGGATATGGCTTGGCGCCTGCGGGTTGATGTCGTGAAAGGCGAGCGCCCATTCGTCCTCGTAGACCTTGCTGCACGGGATCTCGCCACGCAGGATCTTCGCGAAGATGTTGGCGTCGTCATAGGGCAGGGTCGGGTCGATCGGCATGGTGTAAACCCCTTAGTCTGGCGCGCGTGACGCTTTTTCGGCGAGGCCGGAAAGCCCCTCGCGCCGCTCCAGCTCCGCACGGATATCATCGAGCGAGAGGCCCATATCGGCGAGCAGCACGGCGAGGTGGAACAGGAGGTCCGTGCCTTCCTTGACCACCTCTGCGCGGTCATCCGCCATCGCGGCGATGACGGTCTCCACCGCTTCCTCGCCCAGCTTCTGCGCGATCTTGGCGCGGCCCTTCGCCGTCAGCTTCGCGACATAGCTCGACTCCGGGTCGGCCATGCGGCGGGCGCGGATGGTTTCCTCAAGGCGGTCAAGAGCGTCGGTCATGGCTTAAGCTCCTGCCACATACGCCCCGCGATGGGCAAGCGCGACTATCGATGCTGGTGCCTGACCGGCGGACGAGTGTCAGTCGACGGCGACCGAACCCTTGGCCATATAGACGCGATTGCGGCCATGTTCCTTGGCGAGATAGAGCGCCTGGTCCGCGGCTTTGAGGGCATCGCGCGGATCGGGGTAGGCGAAGGCGTCCGCCACGCCGCCCGAGAAGCTGACCTGGTTCATGCGCTCGCCCGAGTTGCGGTCGACCAGGTTGCGCGAGGCGAGGTCCGCGCGGGTCTGGTCGACGATCTCGCATGCTTCGGCGGCGGTCTTGCCGCGGAACACCATCACGAATTCCTCGCCGCCGTGGCGCGCGACATGGCATTTCTCGCCGGAAATCTTGGCGAGCAGCGAGCCGACGAACTTCAGCACCCGGTCGCCGGTGTCGTGGCCGTGGGTATCGTTGATCTTCTTGAAGTGATCGATGTCGCAGAAGGCGACCGAAAGCGCCTCGCTGTTCGCCTCCGCCAGCGTGACCTCTTCCTTGAGACGCGCCTCGAAGGCGCGGCGGTTGGGCAGGCCGGTGAGGTGATCCTGCTCGGCAGCCTTGCGCGCCTGCTCCAGATTTTGTTGCAGGGCGCGGGTCTTTTTCTGGCTTTCGCGCATCTCCACCTCGATCTGACGCGATTTCTCGACCATCGAGCGCGTGAGGCTGAGGAGCGCGGAGACGACCTTCTCTGGGGAGGACTCGCTGCTCATGTCCTTGACCTTCGCCTGCAGCGCCTCGCCATAGTCGGTCGCGGATGCCTGCGATTCGTTCGCCAGCTTGGTGAAGCGGGTGAGATCTTCCTCGACGGTGGAGAGCATAGTGCTCAGCCCCTCGGCGGTCATTTCGCCGGCATGGCGCTCTGCGACGATCTGCTCGACCACGCCATTGGTGAGTTGGCCCTTTTCGGACAGGATGGCGCGCACCGCCTTTTCGATCTGGTGGTCGTTTCCGGTGAGGTAATCGAGCGCGAGGCCGAAGTTGACGACGGTGAGGTCAAGGTCATGCGCGAACAGGAAGGAGCCGATGTCGTTGTACAGATCGCGGCGCCGGTCGACCTCGCGGCTGGAGCCATTGCGGCTTGCCTCGCGGGACGCCGTCTCACGCGTGATCGACGTTTCGCCTTCCTCCGCGGATTTGCCCTTTGCCCACCGCGCGATGCGCGTGGTCAGCCCGGTCTGTGCATTCATCTAACTGCCCATCTATCATTCTGGTTCGCTTTTCGCCCGTTTATCTAACCAGCAGACGGCAAATTTTCCGTTAATACGACACGGAATGACGTGATTTTCCGCGCTTTGTCAGACGTTGTGACTGACCAGCCAGTCGTGGAAAATCTTCACTGCCCGGTTCTGCAGCGCCTTGGGACGGCAGACAAAATAATAGCGGTAAGTGCTCTCGATTTCAAAATTCAAAACCTTTTCAAGGCGTTCATCGTTCGAGTGGGTGAGATGGCTGGCCAGCATGGCGGCGATGCCCAGCCCTTGCGCCACAGCCTCAAGCATCAGCGGGCCGGAATCGAACGTGTCGATCGCGGCGGGCTCGAGATCGGGCACACCCATGGCCTGTTTCCAGTCGTCGAAGATGGTCGGCATATCGCGATGCATGAGGAGCGTGTGGCTGGCGAGGTCTTCGGGCCTGGTCACAGGATGCTCGCGCAGATATTCGCGCCCGCCGAGCAAAAAGCCCGATTCGCGGCCGAGATCATGGACGTGGAGCGCTGGGTCGGGGTCGCTGGTGAGGATGATCGCCGCGTCTATGCCCTCGCCGAGCCGCATGACGGCATGCGGCGTCGTCTCGATATCGATGTGCAAGAGCGGAAAAGCCTGACGCAATTCTCCCAGTATGGGCAGTAATCGCTGCGACGCAAAAAGCGGCATCACCGCCAGCCGCAGCCGCAGCTGGTTGCCGCCGCTTATCAGCTTGTCCACCGACACCGCGATGGAATCGAGCGCAGGGGCGATGTCGTTCAGCAGGGCCGCGCCATCGGCATTAATCTCCAGCGCCTGGTGCTTGCGCTCGAACAAGGGCCGCCCGACATACCGCTCAAGCCCCTGAATTCTGCGGCTCAGCGCCGGTGTGGACAGGGCAAGCTCCTCCGCAGCCGCCTTCACCGAGCCAAGCCGGGCGACCTGGATAAACGCCTCAAGGGCCGTCAATGGGGGCAGTCGCCTCATTTTTCCTCGGTGAAACCAGTGGTTGTTGGACGGGATGATGCCTCAAATGTCGGCCGACGACAACCGATGATCGCACCGGGCGGGCACGGGCACGGCATCTCTGATTGCAAACTTTGCAATCGCACCGAGTGCATTTCGCACTTGCAAAAATTTTGCTGCGAGTGCACAAAGAAACTGCCTTTCAGGCATCCTCTCCTAAAACTTTCCAGGGTCAGCTCCGGCTGGCCCTTTTTTTGTTCTGGAACGCGATCTGGAAATTGGGCGTTTATCGGCACGCCGCCCCGCGCTAGAGGATAGCCCATGCGCGGGCGGCTGGTCCGCCTCACTGCCGAAGGTCCGCACTCGCATCATGCACAGTATTTCAGAAAAGCTCATATTCTTCAGGCAGTTTCTGCGTCATCCCAAAATGATCGGTTCGGTAATCCCCACTTCACGATTGGTGGTGGATGCGCTGCTGGGGCGTGTGGACTGGGAGCACACGCGCCTGTTCGTGGAGTACGGGCCGGGCCTCGGCACCTTCACCCGGCCGGTTCTGGAGCGGCTGCGCCCTGACGCCCGGCTGGTCGTGATCGACACGAATCCGGATTTCGTTGCGCATTTGCGCCGCACGATCAGCGATTCGCGCCTGCAAGTGGTCAACGGGTCCGCGGCGGACGTGGAAGACATACTCGGCATTCGTAACGGCGGCGAGCAGGCGGACCATATTCTCTCTGGCCTGCCCTTTTCGACACTTCCCTCTGACGTGGCGGATCTGATTGCGGAGGCCTCTTCGCGGGCACTCAAACCGGGTGGTTCGATGCTCGTGTACCAATATTCCGGCCAGTTCGCCCGTTTCCTGGACCCGTGGTTCCCGCAAATCCTGTTTGGCAGGATATGGCGCAACGTGCCGCCCTGCGTCATCGCGCAAGCAAGTGTCTCGCCTGCACCCGGATCAGCCGGGCAGGTTGAGGCGACGGGTGATCTTGTAATCAAGAACGCCCACAAGAAGGTAGCTTAGCCACCCCTTGAGCAGCCTCAGCGGGGTCCGGCGCGCGCGGTGGACGGCGGGGGTGATCGCCTCGCTGTCCTGCGCGCACTCGCTGATGAAGCCGCGCATCAGCGTCGCGAAGCCCGCATCCTGGATTCGCAGCATCAGCTCAAGGTTGAGGAACAGGCTGCGCATGTCGAAATTGGCGGAGCCGATATAGACGGCATCGTCTACGACCAGCAGCTTCATGTGCAGGCGGCAGGGTTGATACTCGTATATCTGCGTGCCCGAGCGCAGCAGCGGGCCATAGAGCAGCCGGGCGGCGGCTATGGTGGTGGTATTGTCTGATTTGGAGGCGAGGACGAGGCGGACTGCGCCGCGCCGCGCGACGCGCTTCAAGCGCGCAAGCATGCTGTTTCCGGGTGTGAAGTAGGCAGCGACCATATCGACCCGCCGCGCATGCTCGAGATCGGCGCGCACCGTGCGCGCCCACGGGCTGAGGCGATAGGTCGGCCCGCCCACCAACCAGCGAAACTGGCCGCGCGCATCGCGCCATGCCATCACCATCGCGCGCAGATGCCGAAACCGCTGGCGCGTGGCCGATACCCAGTGCCACAGTACATCGTACCAGCGAATGAGCGTATGCACCTCCGGCCCCTCGATACGCAGGCCGAGATCGTGCCAACAATCGCCCTCGCGCGCGCCGAAATAGCCGTCCTGCACGTTGAAGCCGCCGATGATCGCGCAGGTCTCGTCCGCAATTGCCATCTTCTGGTGGTTGCGGATCAGCATCTTGGTCGACCAGCTCGCGCCGAACCAGCCCAGCTTGCCGCCGGCGCGCTCCAGCGGATCGAAGAAGTGTCGGTTCGTCTCGATGCTGCCGAAGCGGTCGACCATCAGGGTGACGTCCACGCCCCGCCGCGCCGCGCGGATAGCCGCCGCCAGCACGCGCCGGCCGCTCTTGTCGGAAGCGAACATGTAGTAATGGAGGCGCAGGGTAGCGCGCGCGCCGTCAATCAGCGCGATCAACATTTCGAGGCAACTTGGCCCGTCCCCCCGCACATGCAGCGCATTCTCGCCCGCAACATAATCGATGCGGAACGGCGGCCTCTCCTGCTCGGCGGACGCGACGAGAGATGAGTCATCCATCTCCGCAATGTGCCCTGCGGGGCTGGGCTGATCCAGATAATTCATGCTGGCGGTGAGAATGCTCGAGGGGTAGGGCAGGTTCCCGCCCCCAAGCCATGGAAACATTGACTCTGCGCCGCGCGGTTGGTAGGGGGCGCGCTCATTTTCATTCGTTCAGGAGGCCCGATGGCCCGCGTTACCGTCGAAGATTGCGTCGACAAGGTCCCCAACCGCTTTGATCTGGTCCTGCTCGCTGCGCAACGCGCGCGCGAGATTTCCGGCGGCGCTGAGCTGACAGTAGACCGCGACCGGGATAAAAACCCGGTGGTGGCGCTGCGCGAGATCGCGGAAGAAACCGTCCTGCCTGACGATCTGCATGACGCGCTGGTGGGAGACCTCCAGAAGGTGCGCATCGACGACGATGACATGCCGGATGAGATCGGCAACATTGCCCAGTCGGCAGAGGCGCTGCGCCTCACTGCGGCCGCTCCGCCGCGCAATCAGAATCTCGGTGGCGATTACGACTAGAACAGAACGCTACCAATTCCCTGAGAAGAAATAACAGGAGGGGAGGAAGGCCCGGATGCTCGCGAGAGCGCCGGGCCTTTTCCATGGTGGAACCATTAGTCTTGATCCGCGCTTATGATTTGACCCGCAAAGGAGATGATCATGGGAAGAGGCTGTCTGCTCTGGCTGCTCGGGGTGCCGATCCCCGTCATCATCCTTTTGTATCTTTTCTTTTTCAGATAGCTCAGTCCGCGAACGGATCGGTGACGAGGATGGTGTCATCCCGCTGCGGCGAGGTGGAGACCAGCGCCACCGGGCACTCGATCAGTTCTTCCACCCGCTTGATATATTTGATTGCTTGCGCGGGGAGGTCGGCCCAGCTGCGGGCACCGGCGGTGGTTTCCTGCCAGCCGGGCATGCTCTCGTAGATCGGCTCTACCCGCGCCTGATCCTGCGGATGCGGCGGCAGATAATCGAAACGTTTGCCATCCAGCATATAGCCGGTGCAGATCCGGATTTCCTCGAACCCGTCGAGGATATCGAGCTTTGTAAGCGCTATGCCGGTTATGCCCGATACCGCCGCCGACTGGCGCACCAGAACGGCATCGAACCAGCCGCAGCGGCGCTGGCGCCCGGTGTTGGTGCCGAACTCGTGCCCGCGCGTACCCAAAGTCTGGCCGATCTCGTTGTCCTGCTCGGTCGGGAACGGGCCGGAGCCGACGCGCGTGGTATAGGCCTTAACGATGCCGAGCACGAAGCCCGCCCCTTTGGGGCCGAGGCCCGTGCCGGAGCTTGCCGTGCCCGCCACGGTGTTGGAGCTGGTGACGAACGGATAGGTGCCGTGGTCGACATCGAGCAGCACGCCCTGCGCGCCCTCGAACAGGATGCGGTCGCCGCGCTTGCGCGCTTCATTGAGCGTAACCCACACCGGCTTGGCATAGGGCAGCACGAAGGGGGCGATCTCCTTCAGATCCGCCAGCAGGCGGGCGCGGTCGACGGGTGGCTGGCCGAACCCGGCGCGCAGCGCATCATGGTGCGCGCAAAGGCGCTCGATCTGCGGCTCCAGCTCGTCGAGGTGGGCAAGATCGCAGATGCGGATCGCGCGGCGGCCGACCTTGTCCTCGTAAGCGGGGCCGATGCCGCGCCGCGTCGTGCCGATCTTGCCCGCGCCGGACGCATCCTCGCGCATGCCGTCGAGATCGCGGTGGATGGGCAGGATCAGCGGAGCCGTTTCGGCCACATGCAGCACGTGCGGAGTGATCGAGACGCCCTGCTGCGCGATCTTGGTGACCTCGTCGCGGAAGTGCCAGGGGTCGAACACCACGCCGTTGCCGATGACCGAGAGCGTGCCGCGCACGACGCCGGAAGGGAGCAAGGCCAGCTTGTAGGTCTTGTCACCGATGACGAGCGTGTGCCCGGCATTGTGCCCGCCCTGAAAGCGCACGACGCAGCTCGCCCGCTCGGCCAGCCAGTCGACGATCTTGCCCTTGCCCTCATCGCCCCACTGGGCGCCGATCACGGTTACATTGGCCATTGGATATAGGTCTCCACCCTGCCGGGGAGCACCCGGCGCGCCCTTCGACAGGACTCGGCACGCGGGTGGGAATCAGGGCAGGCGGCGGGCGCCCGAGGGTGCGGGCGGCGGATTAGCCGCACAGCATCAATGCGTCAAGGCTCGGCCCGACTCAGAGGATTTCCGAGAAGAAATCTTGAGTCATTGTTCAAAAGATTTCCGAGAAGAAATCTTTCATGGCCTGCCAGCTGCGCCGGTTGGTGTCGGGCTGGAAACCGAAGGTCTTGGCGTCGTCGATCGGCATATTGTCGGCGGTGAAGGCGTGGCCGGTGTGGCCATAAGCGATGAGCTGCCAGTCGACACCGGCGTCGGTCAGCTCTTTTGCCAGTCCTACGGTGGCCTCGGGCGGGCAGAGCGGGTCGTTCCAGCCGTGGCAGACGAGCAGCTTCGCCGTTATTGCCGCATTGGGGAAGGGCGGCGCGTCATAGACGCCGTGGAACACCACGCCGCCCTTGATATCCGCGCCTGCGCGGGCGAGATCGAGCACGCATTTGCCGCCGAGGCAAAAGCCGATTGCGCCCAGCCTGTTTGCGTCCACGCCCGGCAGTGTTTTCAGCTCTGCCAGCGCATCCAGCAGCTGGTCGCGCATCGCCGCACGGTCTTCGGTAAGGGCCTGCATCAGCTTTCCCGCCGATTCCATGTCGGTGCCGCGCTTGCCCTGGCCATAAAAATCGACGACCAGGACTTTGTAGCCCAGCATGGCCAGCACCTCGGCCTTGTCGAAATCCCACTCCTTCGCGCCGAAAAAGTTGGGGAAAAGGAGCAGGCCGGGCTGGCCCGCTTGCGCGTCGTCATACACCGCCATCGATTCGAACGGCCCGCCGCGGCCGTTGTGCACATGGGTTTGCCGCTTGATTGCCATATCCGAATCTCCCGATGGATTTCTGTGATGTCGCGCGGTTTTCCACAGATGCCAGAGCGGAGGCAAGTTGCGTCTGGCATTTTTCCCGCTATGGAGGCGCGCAAGCCCCGTCAACCTATGCAGAGAGCTACATCGATGCCCACCCTCGTCCTCATCCGCCACGGCCAGTCGGCCTGGAACCTCGAAAACCGCTTCACAGGCTGGTGGGATGTCGATGTGACCGAGAAGGGCGCCGAGGAGGCGCGCGCGGCCGGGCGCCTGATGCGCGACAAGGGGCTGGATTTCGACTGCTGTTTCACATCAGTACAGACCCGCGCGATCAAGACGCTCAACCTCGCGCTGGAGGAGATGGGGCGGCTGTGGCTGCCGGTCGAGAAGGACTGGCATCTGAACGAGCGGCATTATGGCGGTCTGACCGGGCTGAACAAGGCTGAGACGGCGGCCAAGCATGGCGACGAGCAGGTCCATATCTGGCGCCGCAGCTTTGATATCCCGCCGCCGCCGCTGGACGCCGGTAGCGAGTTCGATCTCAGCAAGGACCGTCGCTATGCGGGCATCGCCATCCCCGCGACCGAGAGCCTCAAGGACACGATTGCCCGCGTGCTGCCCTATTGGGAGGGCAGGATCGCCCCAGAGCTTAAAGGCGGCAAGCGCGTGATCATCTCCGCCCATGGCAACTCGCTGCGCGCGCTGGTGAAGCACCTCTCCAACATTCCGGACGACGAGATCACCAGCCTCGAAATCCCGACCGGCCAGCCGATCGTCTATCAGCTCGACGATGCGCTCAATGCCACGGAGCGCTATTATCTGAACGAGCGGTGAGAGGCTTTAAGCCTCTAAAAAGCTTTGCCAAATCAGCAGATAGGAATCTTCCTATTCAGGTTTATAGCCTATTTGGTTATTTTTATTGTAATGTAGGATTTGATTTTGCAACATGTGCGGATCGAGGAGATCCGTCATGTCCGCTCATCGCCGTAACCCGCCGACCCATCACAGCCGCTTTTCCTATTATCTACGCACCGGGCGAAGGCTGGAAGAACCAGAGACATACCTGTCGGGCTGCTTGCATCGGTGGCTTACAGGGAACTCGGCAATGACGATGCATTCAATGATATTGCGTATTCCCTGCGCGCAGAGAGCGGACGCAATATACCGGAAAGACTGGGCGTCACGGACAGCGGCAGAAAGGTAGTTCGGGATCTCAACAGGCCTCGCGCCGAGACATCGTTCGGCCCCTACAACATCCAGCAACGCCGGGCCGCCGAAATTCTCGGCTATAGCGACATAAACAGAATGTCTGAGACGGCACGCAGGCGGCTAGTTTCCACGACACGCGATCCTGTCGCAGCGACGTTCATGCTGGCCAAGCATCTTTCGGATTTGCGCGATCAGGACTTTCCTGGGGTGAAGGGCAAGGATCTGACAAAAGAACAACTCCTCATCATAGCAGCACGATATAATATTGGGAGAGAAGATTCACTAGAAATAGTAAAATATAACATCTCAAAAGAAATAGAATATTTGAAAAATTGGAAAATAGTGAATAAATTATTGTATAATATGTAATCTATATTTTTGTTTCAATATTCAGGGTTCTATCATCCTTGTCATACACACAAATTATTTTATAAGATTTATCATTTCCATCGGACTGGCTATTCTCAATGTAGAATGTATAGCCGAAAATTATCGTGCTATCCTGTTTCTCGGCAACCATCTTCGCGATGCGCTCTCCCGTCCGCCTTCCGATGGCCGTGTTGACAGCGTTTTCACAGGCCGATTGGCCATCGTCATCGCATCCTGCCAGAAGCAGCATCGCGAAAAGCGGGGATTTATGCACGGCATATCTCCTTGCTGGCATTGGCATATGGGAACGGTCTGGTCGCCGGGCGACTGCATTTTCCTTGAACAACTCTCACGTTGACTGCGCCCGCATTGGCGATGAGAGTATCGAGAATATTACATTCTCATTAGGCACACGGAGATTTTGGATAATCCAAGCCAATTTTCCCGCTTTCCTTGTCGTAAACACAGTAAATTTCTCTTCTCTTTTTCAAGATGTTTTCACTGCTCTCCAATATAAACATATATCCAAATAAAACATTGCTCTCGCCATTGTCAGGCTTGATGACAGCTATGCGCTCATTCGATTTCTGATCTAGTTTCGCTTGCACTGCGTTTTCACAAGCCGATCGGCCATCGTCATCGCATCCTGCCAGCAGCAGCATCGCGAAAAGCGGGGATTTATGCACGGCATATCTCCTTGCTGGCATTGGAGTTTGAGAGAGCACGACTGAATCTCTTTCCACAAGTCTTTATAGACTACAGGACCATTCTCATCTGAAAATAATCCTCGACTCCGCTCGCTGGCCTCGCAATAAGAACAAAAGAGGCACAAGGCGGGGCAAGGGGGCACAAGCGGCGTGATCGCGACGGTATCGACGGTCGCCTATCTGGGGCTGGAGGCGCGCGCGGTCGAGGTGCAGTGCCAGATGGTTGCCGGGCTGCCCAACCTCATCGTCGTCGGGCTTGCGGACAAGGCGGTGTCCGAGAGCAAGGAGCGGGTGCGCAACGCGATTGCGGCCATCGGCCTTGCGCTGCCGCCCAAGCGGATCACGGTCAACCTTTCGCCCGCAGACCTGCCCAAGGAAGGATCGCATTACGATTTGGCCGTGGCGCTCGCGGTGCTGGGGGCGATGGGCGTGGTCGATGCCGAGGCACTCGCGCATTATGTCGTGGTGGGTGAGCTGGGGCTGGACGGGCGGATCGCGCCTTCGCCCGGCGTGCTGCTCGCCGCGCTGCATGCGGGCGGGCAGGACATGGGGCTGATCTGCCCGGAGACGCAGGGGGCAGAGGCCGCGTGGGCGGGCAATGTCGAGGTGATCGCCGCGCCGAGCCTGCTGGGGCTGATCAATCATCTGAAAGGGCAGGGGGTGCTGCGCCCGCCGGAGCCAGGAGCGGTGGAGGCGCGCGCATCCGGCCCGGACCTTAGGCAGGTCAAGGGGCAGGAGAGTGCCAAGCGTGCGCTGGAGATTGCGGCGGCGGGCGGGCACAACCTCTTGATGAGCGGGTCGCCGGGCGCTGGCAAATCGCTGATGGCGGCGTGTATGCCGGGGATATTGCCGGAGCTGACGCCCGCCGAGGCGCTGGAAGTCTCTATGGTCGCGAGCGTCGCGGGGACTCTGGAAGGCGGGCGGATGACACGCGCCCGGCCGTTTCGCAGCCCCCATCACAGCGCATCGATGGCGGCGCTGGTAGGTGGCGGGCTGAAGGCGCGGCCGGGCGAGGTCAGCCTAGCGCATCTGGGTGTGCTGTTCCTCGACGAGTTGCCGGAGTTCCAGCGCGCGGTGCTCGATAGCCTGCGCCAGCCGCTGGAGACCGGCACGGTGACGATCGCGCGGGCGAACAGCCATGTCACCTTCCCTGCGCGGGTTCAGCTGGTGGCGGCGATGAACCCGTGCCGCTGTGGGCATCTGGCAGATGCCAGCCAAGCCTGTTCGCGCGCGCCGCGCTGTGCGGCGGATTATCAGGGCAGGCTTTCCGGCCCGTTGCTCGACAGGATCGACCTGCATGTCGATGTTGCGGCGGTGAGCGCGGCGGACCTCACCCTGCCGCCGCCCGCCGAGGGATCGGCCGAGGTCGCGGCGCGGGTGGCGCGGGCGCGGGCGGTGCAGACCGCGCGTTATCAGGATCACGGCATTCGCACCAATGCCGAGGCCGATGGCGAGGTGCTGGAGGTCCATGCCGCGCCAGACAGCGAAGGGCGGACACTGCTGGAGCAGGCGGCGACTGCGATGCGGCTCTCCGCACGCGGCTATACGCGGGTGTTGCGGGTGGCGCGCACCATCGCCGATCTTGGCGGCGCGGCGGAGGTGAACCGACTCCACATCGCCGAGGCCTTAGCGTATCGTAGGGCCGCGCCTGTGCGGTAACGGCGTATGACAGGAGGAGCCTATGAACTGGATGACCCTGCCCCTCAAACGCTATGCCCAGTTTTCCGGCCGCGCGCGGCCCAAGGAATATTGGATGTACGCGCTGTTCCTGTTCCTGTGCATGATAGGGATCAGCATCGTGGAAACGATGCTCGGACTCGGCAATACGCGCGAATGGGCGTATCGCAGCGGGTGGAACATGGCCGCCGGCGCGCATCACGAGGGAGGGCCGCTGTTCGGCCTGTTCGCGCTCGGCACCTTCATTCCTTCGATTGCGGTTGCTGTGCGGCGGCTGCACGACACCGATCGGTCAGCCTGGTGGTTGCTGCTCGCGTTCCTGCCGGTTGTGGGCTGGATCTGGCTGTTCGTGCTGATGGTTATGGGCGGCACGCGCGGGCCGAACCGCTTTGGGCCGGACCCCGTGGAAGCTGGTGAGGCATCTGCCGCTCCCCAAGGTAACGGCTAAATTAACCATTCGTCGCAAACGCGGGAACGAGTTCCCAATATTCCAGTTGATGCCGGGACTCATGTGTGAGGAGGACCGCATGGCTGAGTTCCAGAGCTACGTCAACGAACCAAGGCGCAAGGTCGTATGGGAGCAGGAGCGCGACAATAACGGGAGCGGCGGAGCAGTGATGCTCGTCATGCTGTTGCTGATCCTCGCGATCGGAACCGTGTATTTTCTGTGGGAAGCGAGCAACGCCGAGGCGCGCGCCAATGAGGCCACGCTTGCCGCAGGCGCGCGGACAGTCGCTGTGGCCGCTGATCTGCCCTCGGTCCGGTGAGGCAGCGGATTTGATCGAAAATGGTTAGGCGGTTGCGCCGCCAGCCGCTTGTGCGCCTTCACCGCTGACAAGTTTCAGCTCGGTAGCTACCGGAGTGGTGGCTGCCGAGCCTGCGCCGCGTCGATGCGTGAACCGGCCGTCCACCTGGCTGCCTGGCGCGACAGTGATGCTTTCATAAGTGACATCGCCCGCGATCCGCGCGCTTGCCTCGATCACCAGTTCGCCCACCGTGATCGCGCCCTCGATATGACCAGCAAGGCGCGCTGACAGGGCGGTGATACTGCCCTTGATGCGGCTCTCTGCCCCCTGCACGAGCGAAGCGCAGGCAATGTCTCCTTCCACCTGACCGTCGATATGCAGGTCTGCCCCGGCCCGAATGTCGCCCTTGACCGCTACGTCGGCCCCCAGGATGGAGAAGGTGGCCTTACCCGACATTGCGGCTCTTGGTTGTGACGGAGCGGACATGGCCGATCCGTTGCTTGGCGATTTGCTGGACTTGGAGAACATCTTGTCGAACCTCCAGAAAGCGGGCGGGGTTGATGGGGTTGCCGTTGACGCGGACTTCGAAATGCAGGTGGGTGCCGGTCGAGCGGCCGGTGGACCCCATGCGGGCTATCGCATCGCCGCGCGCCACCTGAGCGCCGGGGCGGACGCCGAAACGTGAGAGGTGCGCATAGCGGGTGAGAATGCCATGGCCATGGTCGATTTCCACCACATTGCCATAGCCCGGCCGCCCACCGACATAGACGACGCGGCCGTTAGCAGCAGCCAGGATCGGCTGGCCATAGCTGCCGGGGAAATCGACGCCCGCGTGGAAGGCTGCGTGGCCGTTGAACGGATCGCGCCGATAGCCATAGGAGCTGGTGAGCGCAGGGCTGGCGGTGGGGCGGCCCGAGGGGATGGCGGCGAGGCCTTGCTCCAGCGCATTGAGGCGGTCGAACGAACGGCTGAGGGTTTCGAGCGCGGCGTCATCGTTGGCGCTTTGGTCAGCCCAGGGGAGAAAGGGGCCACCACGGCCGGTGCGCGCGCCGTTGGCGATCTGCGCAGGGTTGAGGCCGAAACTGCGGATCGCGGCTTCCGCCTTGGCGGCGCGCTGATCGATCAGCAGGGCGAGACGGCGAGCGAACTGGGTCTGGCGCTGTTCGATCGTGCGGAGCTTGCCGACAGCCGCGGCGGGACTGGCCGCAGCGGAAGAGGCGTCGCTCAGTTTTTTCGCGCTCGGCTTGTCAGCGGCGGCAGACCCATCCTGCGGGCCGACCACGTCTGCGGGATTGGCGACCGGGCCGAACTGGCTGCGCACCATGTCGTCCAGCGCATTCTGGCGCCGGTCAAGATCGGCCGCGATATCGTTGACGGAGCGTTTGAAGAAGTTGACGCGGCGGGCCTCCGCAGCCACTGCCTTTGCCTTGGCATCCATCGCCGCTTGTGCGCCCGCTACGCGCGCCTGGTTGAACAGCATAGCGGCGCTGGCGGCGAGCCAGAGCAGCGCCACCGCGAGTATGAGCGAAACTATGGTGATCTGGACGGTGCGGCTGATGCGGAAGAAGCGAACTTCGCCTCCGCTGCGGAAGAAGACTTCCTTGTCCGCAAAGATCCTGCTTAGCCACTTTCGCATGTCCCGAAGGTGGCTGATGCCGATACTGTTCAAGATGGTCTCGTCCGCTTGCTGCCCCACAGGTCGAGCGGTGCGGGTACCAAAGGACGTGCGACGAATCGAATCCGGGGCGTGGAGTCGGGGCGGGTCGGGTGAATCGTGCGACGAGTCGAGTGAAAGAGGTCGGATCGGGCCTATTTTATGTAAAGCATAACAGCAAGCGACAGTCGCGACTCGGAAAACCGCCCTGCGAAAATCAACGCCGCGCGGCGAACCAGGGCGTCATGCGCGCAATAGCGTCCCGCACCTCGGCAGTGGAGACGGCGAAGCTGAAACGCACAAAGCCGCGCCCGTTCACGGGATCAAAATCGATGCCCGGCGCGGTGGCGACGCCGGTGTCCTCCAGCAGCTGTGCGCAGAAGGCGAGGCTGTCGTCCGTCAGGTGCCGGACATCCGCGTATATATAAAAAGCGCCATCAGGCGGCGCGATGCGGTTGAGGCCCAGATGCGGCAGCGCGTCGAGCATCAACTGCCGGTTTGCGCGATAGGTATCGACATGGCCTTCCAGTTCGTGGGTGCAATCGAAGGCCACCAGCCCGGCATGTTGTGCGAGCGAGGGCGGCGTGAGGAACAGGTTGCCCATCAGCGCGCGGGTCTTCGCGGCATAGTGCTCCGGCACGATCAGCCAGCCCAGCCGCCAGCCCGCCATGCTGTAATATTTGGAGAAGCTGTTGATGATGAACGCGTTCTCGTCCTCCTCCAGCGCGCTCTGCAGCGGGCCGACATAGCTCAGCCCATGATAAATCTCGTCTGAGATCACGACGATGTTCCGCTCTCGGCAGAGGCGCATGATGGCCGCCAGTTCGTCGGCGGGGATTATCGAGCCGGTGGGGTTGGCGGGGCTGGAGAGGATCACGCCATCGGGCGCGGGGTCGAGCGCGGCGAGCGCGGCGGCGGAAAGCTGGAAATGAGTGTCCGCGCCGCAGTCTATCTCGACCGGCTCCATGTAGAGTCCGCGCGTGACGTTGCGATAGGCGACATAGCCGGGCCGGGCGAATGCGATCCGCGCGCCCGGCTCGAACCGCGTGGTAATAGCCAGCACCAGCGCGGGCGAGGCGCCGTTGGTGAGGAAAATGCGCTCCGGGTCGACCGTGCAGCGGTGACGCTCTGCATAGTAGCGCGCAATCCGGTCTTTGAGCGGCTGGCTCTCCCAATAGCCCATCGGGTCCTGATCGAGCACGCGGTGCGCAGCGCCGATGGCGGCGGCAGGTGCGCCGGTCGAGGGTTGGCCGAACTCCATGTGGATGATCGAGCGGCCCTGCGCCTTCAGCTCGTGCGCCCTGCGGCTGATCGCGATAGCGTGAAAGGGCGCGATCTCGCGGCTCAGCCTTCGTCTCCCATCCGCAGCGCGGCGATGAACGCCTCCTGCGGGATCTGGACCGAGCCATATTCGCGCATCCGCTTCTTGCCCTCTTTTTGCTTTTCCAGCAGCTTTTTCTTGCGGGTGATGTCGCCGCCATAGCATTTGGCGGTCACGTCCTTGCGCAGCGCCGCAATCGTCTCGCGCGCGATCACCTTGCCGCCAATCGCCGCCTGAATGGGGATCTTGAACAAGTGGCGGGGGATGAGGTCCTTCAGCCGCTCGCACATGTACCGCCCGCGCGCCTCCGCCGCGCCGCGGTGGACGATCATGCTGAGCGCATCGACCGGCTCGTTGTTGACGAGGATCTGCATCTTCACAAGGTCACCCTCGCGCGTGCCGATCTGGTGATAATCGAAGCTGGCATAGCCGCGCGAGATGGATTTCAGGCGGTCGTAGAAATCGAACACGACCTCGTTCAATGGCAGCTCATAGGTGATCTGCGCGCGGCCGCCGACATAGGTGAGGTTCTTCTGGATGCCGCGCCGGTCCTGGCAGAGCTTCAGCAGGCTGCCCAAATATTCGTCCGGCACATAGATCGTCGCCTCGATCCACGGCTCCTCGATGAAGTCGATGTGGTTCGGGTCCGGCATGTCGGCGGGGTTATGCAGCTGAAGGATTTCGCCCTTCTGCATGTGGATGTCATACACGACCGACGGCGCGGTGGTGATGAGATCGAGGTCGTACTCGCGGCTCAGCCGCTCCTGTATGATTTCCAGATGCAGGAGGCCAAGGAAGCCGCAGCGGAAGCCGAAGCCCAGCGCGGCGGACGTTTCCATCTCGAAGCTGAAGGAGGCATCGTTGAGGCGCAGCTTCTGGATGCTGTCCCGCAGCTTTTCGAAGTCGTTCGCGTCGACCGGGAACAGGCCGCAGAACACCACCGGCTGCACTTCCTTGAAGCCGGGGAGGGGCTTGGCCGCGCCGTTCTTGACCGTGGTGATCGTGTCACCCACGCGGGTCTGCGCAATTTCCTTGATCTGCGCGGTGATGAAGCCGATCTCTCCGGCAGCGATTTCAGGCAGCTGCTCGATCTTGGGCCGCATGCAGCCGACGCGATCGACCAGATGCTCGGTGCCGCCAATCATGAACTTGATCTGCTGGCCCTTTTTCAGCACGCCGTTGACGACGCGGACCAGGATGACGACGCCGAGATAGGGGTCATACCAGCTGTCGACGAGCATGGCTTCGAGCGGCGCATCGCGGTCGCCCTTGGGCGCGGGGATCTTGGCGACGATCGCTTCGAGTATCTCGTCGATGCCGATGCCGGACTTGGCGCTTGCCAGCACCGCCTCGGATGCATCGAGGCCGATGACCTCCTCTATCTCGTCCTTCACCTTCTCCGGTTCGGCGGCGGGCAGGTCTATCTTGTTGATGACAGGCACGATCTCATGATCATGTTCGATCGACTGATAGACGTTGGCGAGCGTCTGCGCTTCCACGCCTTGCGCCGCGTCCACCACCAGCAGCGCGCCCTCGCACGCGGCGAGGCTGCGCGAGACTTCATAGGCGAAGTCTACGTGGCCAGGCGTGTCCATAAGGTTCAGCTCATAGGTCTCGCCGTTGCGGGCGGTATAATCGAGCCGCACCGTCTGCGCCTTGATGGTGATGCCGCGCTCTTTCTCGATATCCATGTTATCGAGCACCTGCGCGGTCATCTCGCGCTCTGTCAGGCCGCCGCAGCGCTGGATCAGCCGGTCCGCCAGCGTGGATTTGCCGTGGTCGATATGCGCGATGATGCTGAAATTGCGGATGTGGGAGAGTTCGGTCATGGAGCGCGCGAATAGCAGGGGTGAAGCAGGCTGTCACGCCCCGCGGCATCATGGTGAACATGCTTGAGATTTGGCCGCCTTGTGATAGACATCACCGCCGCAAAGGGTCCGCAGGGATAAGCACAATTCAAACGTTTTTGTGTGAAGGGATGGCATGATGGTCAAGGTCAAGGCGCTGGTTGGCGCGCTTTCGGTATTGGGGTTGGTGTCCGCGCCGGTGATGGCGGCGGACAAGGGATCGTCCGGGCATCAGGCCCAGGAAAAGAAGCAGATGGAAATTCCGCGCTGCACCAAGAAGCTGGGCACGGTCGCCATTGTTGAGCCGGACACCCAGTGGTGGCGCGAGCTGAGCCTCGGCAGCCCGGAAGCGATCATCAAGATGTTCGTGCAGCAATCGGGCTGCTTCACCCTCGTCAATCGTGGGCGCTCGATGATGAACCGCAACATGGAACGCGCGATGGCCGACTCCGGCGAGCTTCAGGCCGGATCGAACCTAGGCAAGGGTCAGGTGAAAGCGGCGGATTATTTCCTCCAGCCCGATATCGTCACCACCAACAACAATAGCGGCGGCAACAGCTTCGGCGGTATGCTGGGCGGCATGCTCGGCGGGCGTCTCGGCGGTGCGCTGCTCGGCGGCATCTCGATCAAGAAGAAAGAGGCGAACGTCACGCTCTCGCTGGTGAATGCGCGCACCACCGAAGAAGAGATCATGAGCCAGGGCTATTTCCGCAAATCCGACCTGAGCTTCGGTGGCGGTGGCGGTCTGGGCTGGATGGGCGGCCTCGCGGCTGCGGGTGGTGGCGGCTATCAGAACACCGACATCGGCCAGGTGATCGTGCTCGCCTATCTCGACAGCTATACCAAGCTGGTCACCCAGATGGGCGGCCTGCCGGAAAATGCGGCTGCGGCGGCGCCCAAGGCGAAGTAATCGCGGTACATAACGGAATGAAGACGCCCGGCCTCATCCGCCGGGCGTTTTTGTGAGGGCCTAGCCTGCGAGGCGCACCGGCGCGCCGGACTGCACCTGCCGCACGTCGATCGCCTGCGCGAACTGGACGCCCATGCGGTCATCGACAGACCAGCGCGAGACGGCGTCGATAGTCAGCCCCTCGGCGAGGTCGATCTGGAAACAGGTTTCAGGCGGGACATTCCACAGCCCCTCGATCATCGCGCCGCCGGCGGAGATGTTGCGCACACGCCCCACATACCGCTGGCCCTGATGATGGATCGCGATGGAGCGCAGCATCGAGATGCGTGGCGGGCGACTGGATTTGAAGCCGGATGCGCGTGCTTCGACACCCTGTTCGGCGAAGCGCAGATTTACCTCCTCGCGCGCGCTGCCCTTGCCATAAATGAAGCCTTGGATCTGCGACACACCGAGCGAGCGAACCAACTCCAGCTCATCATGCGTCTCCACGCCCTCGGCCGTCGTATCCATACCGAGCGCATTTGCGAGGCTGACGATCGAGGTGATGATCGCCGCGTTGCGGTTGCCTGGCATCGCCGCGCCCCGCACGAAGCTCTGGTCGATCTTGATCTTGTCGAACGGCGCCTTGCGCAGATAACCGAGCGATGAATAGCCCGTGCCGAAATCATCGAGCGCGAGGCGCACGCCCAGAGACTTGAGCTGCGCGAACATCCGGTCGGTCTTTTCGCCTTCGTTGATGAAGCAGCTTTCGGTGATCTCCAGTTCGAGCCGCTGCGGGGCGAGGCCCGAGGACGCCAGCGCGTTCATGACGATGCCGGGCAGGGCGGGGTTGGAAAACTGGAGCGGTGAGACATTGACGGCGATGCGCGTTGTGCTGGGCCAGTCCGCCGCTGCGGCGCAGGCGGTACGGAGCACCCATTCACCCAGCGTGCCGATCAATCCCGCGTCCTCGGCGATCGGCACGAACACGGAGGGAGAGACCGGCCCGCGCTCCGGATGGTTCCAGCGCAGCAATGCCTCGAAGCCGACGATCTGGCCGCTCGTGGCGCTCACCAGCGGCTGATAGACCAGGTGGAGCGCGTCGTCGGCAAGGGCGGTGCGCAGGTCGTCTTCCAGCTTGCGGCGGTCCTCCGCCTCGGCATGCATGACAGAGGAATAGAAACGATGCACGCCCCGGCCCGCGTCTTTGGCGGCATAAAGCGCGAGGTCGGCGTTGCGCACCAGCGCGTCGGCGGTGGTGCCGTCATCCGGGCAGAGCGCGATGCCAACCGACGCACCGATCACCACCTGCGTATTTTCGATGATGTAGGGCTGCGAGAGCGTTGCGATGACCGCATCGGCAAGCACGGCGAGCTTGGAGCGGTCAGCGCGGCCGGGCAGTACGATCTTGAACTCGTCGCCGCCCAGGCGACCGACCATTCCACGGTCGCCCACCACATGCTTCAGGCGGCGGCTGACTTCGCGCAGCAGGGCGTCACCTGCCGGATGGCCCATCGTATCATTGACGTTCTTGAAGCGATCGAGATCGAGCAGGAATAGCGCGCATTCGCCTACCGCGCCGCGCGCATCAGCCGTCGCCTGCTCCAGCGCGCGCTGCATTTGCAGGCGGTTCGCGAGCCCGGTGAGCGAATCGAACTGTGCCAGGCGTGTGACCTCGGCCTGGCTGCGTTTCATCTCCGTAAGGTCCGAGCCACTGCCGCGAAAGCCCTGAAACTGACCATATTCATTAATGACCGGATGGCCCGAAAGCGCCCACCAGCGCTCGTCTCCTTGCGTTGCGGCGCGCACCGCCACTTCATTGAAGGTACTACGCGAAGAGAGGTGATAACCGAGTGTGCGCGTGCCCTCTTGCTCGTCCGCCGCGCCCATGTTGAGCAGGGTGGTCAGCTTTCTTCCCAGCAGCGTGCCCGTCTCCGCGCCGAGCGAGCGTTCGAGCGTGGGGGAGATATAGGTGAGCGCGCCGCTGCGATCCGTCTCCCAAAACCAGCCGCGGCCAGACTCTTCGTAGTCGGTGATCAATTTCTGCGCCCGTTGGCTGCGCAACGCGTCGGTTTGCGCAGCGAGCTGGCGACTGCGTTCGGCCTTTGCGCTGAGGAGCATTGACGCGCCCACGCCGAGCATGATCAGCAGGGTGATGATGTCCCTACCCGGAGTGGCGAGGCTGAAGGTGCCCAATGCCATGCCCACGCAATAGGTGAAAGCAGGGGCGCGGATACGGCCGAACAGGCTCACCGCGACCAGCGCAAGTGCCATCTGTCCGACAAAGGGCGTGAAGAGACCGTCGGCAACGCCCTTCGGCGTCGCGTTGAACCACAAGGCGGTCGACAGGGCGGTGACGAACGACAACGCGCAGACCAATATCATCTGATGATGGGGCCGCAACCGCTGCGCGAGGGCTGCCCCGGGTAACAGCCAGAGCCCCAGGCTGCTCAGCATCCCCACGCCAAGCGGCATCAGCATGCCGACGCTTGCCGCACCCAATGCGGCGGCGGCATTCACCCCACCGACATTGACACAAAGCTGCGCGGCAATGAACAACGGCCACATGGCGGCCACCGTGCGGAAATCGCGACCTGTCCAGGCAGCTGCGCCGCTTGCGACCGACTCTTTCAGTCCCAGCATGGCAAGGATTTCCGGCACTGCTGCAGCTGCCTCAGTATCACTCAGGGGTCGGCGCGCTATCGACATGCCTGCTGGATGCCGCGAAACATTTACAATTCGGTTTATCCGGCCATACGAATCGTCGCAAACGCCAGATTTTTCATCCGGTTGCGCATCTTTGTGATTCCGCTTGCGGTGGCGCGAATGCGCTATAGCATCAGGCAAAACAAGGTGGAGGGCTTGGATGCGGCATATAGCGATCATCGGCTCGGGACCGGCGGGCTATTACACCGCCGAGGCATGCCGAAATATCTTCGGCGATGGCGCGCGCGTGGACATCATCGACCGGCTGCCGGTGCCCTTCGGCCTGATCCGCACCGGCGTCGCGCCCGACCACCAATCTATCAAGGCGGTGGCGAAGCGCTATGAAGCGGTCGCGCTCACGGACACGGTGCGTTTTGTCGGCAATGTATCGATAGGGCAGGACATCAGCATAGCGGAGCTGCAATCGCTGTACGACGCCGTGGTGATCGCGACCGGCGCGCCGCACGACCGCAGGCTGGAGATACCCGGCGCCGACCTGCCCGGAGTTGTGGGCAGTGCTGCCTTTGTGGGCTGGTATAATGGCCACCCGGATTATGCGCGGCTCAATCCTTCGTTGCATGGTGGGCACGCGGTGGTGATCGGCAACGGCAATGTCGCGCTCGATGTTGCGCGCATCCTATCCAAGACACCGGACGAGTTCGCGGGAAGCGACATTGTCGCCCATGCGCGCGAGGCGCTGGCGCAGTCGCACATCCGCCACATCACGCTGCTTGGTCGGCGTGGGCCGCATCAGATCGCGATGACGCCAAAGGAGCTGGGCGAGCTGGGCAAGCTGGAGCGAGCCGGTCCCCGCGTCGACCCTGCCGACCTTCCAGAGGCGGGGGCAGATGCGCTGCTCGAGCCGGGCATGCGCAAGTCCGTCACGCTGCTGCGCGAGTTTGCCGCCAACCCGGTGGCGAAGCCGGTGACGATCGACTTCGATTTCTTCGCCATGCCGGTTGCGATCGAGGGCGAGGGCCATGTGCAGCGCGTGATCGTGGAGCGCACGGTGCTGGACGACCGCTATAACAGTCACGGCACCGGCGAGCGTTACGCCATCGAGGCGTCGCTGGTGGTGAGCTGCATCGGCTATCAGACGCCCGCCATCGACGGCGTGCCCTATGAGCATGGGCGCGGGCGCTTTGCGAGCGACGAAGGGCGCATATTACCCGGCCTTTATTGTGTCGGCTGGGCGCGGCGCGGGCCGACCGGCACGATCGGCACCAACAAGCCGGACGGCGTGATGATCGCCGACAAGATCGCGGCCGACATTGGCGAGGGTGCGGGAAAAGTCGGGCGGCCGGGGCTGGATGCGCTGCTGGCCCAGCGCAACGTTGATGTTGTCACCTTTCGCGACTGGCAGAACATCGACACGGCGGAGATTGCGCGCGCCCTGCCGGGCAACCCGCGCGAGAAGTTCACCGACATCGGCGAGATGGTGCGCGCCGCCACCGGGAGATGACCGGCGCACTTCACGCGCATCCCCCAAGGATTTCCTAAGATTTTCGGGCTATGGGGAGCTATGGACATGGCTTCCGCCCCTGTTGCAACATGCGTCGCCGCCGCGCCCAGCGCGCAGGAATGGCGTGCACTGGCCGAGTGTGCGACGGAGCCTAACCCCTTCTATCATCCGGCAATTCTCGTGCCCGCGCTGCGTCATCTCGACGAAGGTGAGCGGGTGCACATGGTTGACGCGCGTGATGCGGGCGGAAGGTTGATCGGCCTGATGCCGGTTCTGACGAAGGGGCATCATGCGCGCTATCGCGTGAAACACAGCGCGAACTGGATGCACGGCCAGTGTTTCTTCGGCGCGCCGCTGATGCTGGCCGGGGCCGAGGCACAGGCATGGGCAGCGATGCTGGCCACGCTCGATCAGGCTGGCTGGGCCGGCCACTTCCTCCATCTTGATGGGCTGGATGCGGACGGACCCGTGGCGGCCGGGCTGGGAAGCCTCTGCGCCGCGCAGGGGCGGGGTTGCAAGCGCATCGCCAGCCACGAGCGCGCGCTGCTGCGCTCCTCGCTCGATGCCGACGCTTACTGGCAAACCCATGTGCGGGCCAAGAAGCGCAAGGAAATCCGGCGGCTCATCAACCGGCTGGAGGAGCTTGGGCACGTGACGCACCGTCGCTTCGCTAATGGAAACGATGCATCGGCATGGGCGGAAGACTTCATCGCGCTGGAAGGCGCGGGCTGGAAGGGGGCGGAGGGGACCGCGCTCGGCAATGCGCGCGCAACCCGCGCTTTTTTCCGCGATGCCATCGCCAATGCCGCGCAGGATGGCCTGCTCGACATGCTGCGCATCGATTTAGACGGCGCGCCGATTGCGATGCTGGTCAACTTCCGGCTGGGGCGCGGAGCGTTCAGCTACAAGATCGCGTTCGACGAGAAATTTGCGCGCTTCTCGCCCGGTATCCTGATCGAGATAGACAATCTGCGCGCCGTGCTGGCCGATCCTGATCTGGATTGGATGGATAGCTGCGCCGCGCCCAATCATCCGATGATCGACGGCATCTGGGCGGAGCGGCGGCGCATCGTGCAGTATCGCGTGGCGCTCGGCGGTGGAGGCGCGCGCGGGCTTGCGCGTCGTGCAGCCTTCGCGGGCATCGGCGTGGTGGAAGACGGCATCAGTGCGGTGAAAGGAAGACGAACATGAGCCTTCATCAACCCATCAAAGAGGCCAGCGCCGCGCCGTTCGCCTTTGATCAGGCGGCGCAGGCGATATTTGCGGCAGCCTATCCGGATCGGCACACACATCTGCGTCACAGGCTCGCCGAACATCCGCTGCTCAGCCTTACCGCACTGGCGCAGCTGGCCGAGCGCATGCCTGCGGACCGGGTGGAATATAACCGTGGCGACCTGCCGCTTGGCATCCGGCCGGAGGATACCCCTGCCAATGGCCTGACGCTCGGCGAAACCATCCGCACGATCGACAGCAACGGCAGCTGGGCGGTGCTCAAAAATGTCGAGCGTGACCCTGCCTACGCCGCGCTGCTCGATGCCGCGCTGGAGGATCTCCGCCCCCTGGTCGAGGCGCAGACCGGGCCGATGCTCCACCGCGAGGCGTTTATCTTCATCACATCGCCGGGCAGCATCACGCCGTTTCACATGGACCCGGAGCATAATATCCTGCTTCAGATCCGGTCCGACAAGACCATGCATGTCTTCCCCACGCATGACGCGGAGACCGTGCCGCCGCAGCAGAGCGAGAGCTTCGCGCGGGGCGGGCACCGCAATCTTGTGTGGGAGGACCGTTTCATGGACCGCGTGAGCGCGGTCCATCTCGCGCCGGGCGAGGCTGTGCTGATGCCGGTGAAGGCCCCGCATTTCGTGAAGAACGGCGAGGGCGTTTCGGTCAGCTTCTCGATCACATGGCGGTCGAAACGCAGCGTGGCGGAGGGCGAGCTGCATAGCCTCAATGCTCGCCTGCGCGCCAAAGGCTTGCCGCTGGTGAAGGTCGGGCGCAAGCCGGAGAAACAATGGATCGGGCGGGCGCTGTTCCGGCTCGTCAACCGGCTGGGCTGGGAAGCGTGATTATTTTCTGAAGATCTTGCGCAGAGCCGCCTCGGCCTCAAGGCGCCAGTCGAACCGCTCCAGTGCCCACCAGTTGAGCTCTTCCGCGCCGGTGGACAGGCTGTGCTTGTAGCGGTCCTTGCCCGCGAGGAAGGAATAGAGCTTGAGGTCCCGCGCCGCATAATGTGTGACGGCCGTGGCATGGCACATCAGCCCGGGCTTGGACTTGGCGGTGCGCGGCTCGGCAAAGGCGGACTGATAGTTCATCGCCCGGCCCGCCCAGAGAAAGTTGAGCAGGTAGCCGATTGCGGCGTCTCCGCTCGCGATGCGCAGCAGCTCCACCGTACCGTCTGCCAGCCCCGCGCGCGTAATCCGGCGGGCGAAATTCTGGAAAAAGGCGCTGTCCCACGCATTGTCGGCATGGCGGCCCGCATTGAGGGTGCCCATGTCCTCCAACCACAGGTCGAGCGTCGCAACATCCGCCGCGACTTCGATTACTAGGTCGACCGGCTCATCCTTCAGCGACCGCTTGATCTGCCCGCGCGTGTTGGCGCTCAGGAGCGAGAGATAGTCCCCGCCCGCGTCGCGCACGGCTTTCAGATCCGCGAAATAGGCAGGCGAGGCATCGCGGATCACGCGGCGGCGCACGCCCGGCACCTCGGTCAACAGCGATCCGAAGCCGAGACCGGAAAGATACAGCACATGCCAGTCGTTCCGCTCCGCCATCGCCTCGCAGAATGCGTGAACAGCGAACGGCAGCTTGTCTTTAGCGCAGAGGATGCCGTTATATTCGATGAACGGGCGGTCGCCCTCCGCATCGCCCGCCTCGTTGAGCCATAGAGCCGGCACGGCACCGAACATGCGGCGCTTCTCGCCCGCGCCGACCAGCGCCATCCCTTCGTCCCGCATCTCGTCACCGATGACAAGCAGCTGTGGGAGCGGTATGCCTGCTTCCTGAAGGGCTGCAAGCCAGCTTCCCATCCATGTCCAGCGCAGGAAAAAGGATGCAGGATGCGCCGCGTTTTCCAGCGCGTGCCACCGCGAACCGAGCATTTGGAGATCGGTAATGTTTTCGAAACGGGCGGACAAATGCATGACACGCGCTTTCGTGATGCCGGGTGAAGCTTTGCATGATCGCAGTAATTTCTTAACATAGCGCTGATGACCGACATAGAAGAGACCGCCACCCGACCCGCGCCCAAGCTGCATGCCGGATGGGCTGTGCCGCTGGCCCCGATGTTCGCCTCGCCGGTGATGGAGAGCCTGCGTGCTTTCCTGCTGGAGCAGAAGGGGCAGGGGAAGCGCATCTTCCCCAAGGGCAGCGAGTATTTCCGCGCGCTTAACCTTACGCCGCTCGACACGGTGCGTGTCGTGATATTGGGGCAGGACCCCTATCATGGCGAGGGGCAGGCGCATGGGCTGTGCTTTTCCGTGCAGCGCGGGGTGCGTTCGCCGCCGAGCCTGGTCAATATTTTCAAGGAGATGAAGGCCGATTTGGGGCTGGACCCGCCGCGCCATGGCAACCTGACACATTGGGCGGAGCAGGGCGTCCTGCTGTTGAACAGCGTGCTGACGGTCGAGATGGGGCAAGCCGCCAGCCACCAGGGGCGCGGGTGGGAAAAGTTCACAGATGAGGTGATCGCGCTGGTGGCGCGGCAGGAACGGCCAATCGTGTTCATCCTGTGGGGAGCCTATGCGCAGAAGAAGGCGGCGTTCGTGAAGGATGTGAGCCAGGGCGGGCGGCACCTCGTGATCCGCTCCGCGCACCCCTCGCCGCTGTCAGCGCATAACGGCTTTTTCGGCAGCCGCCCGTTCAGCCGCACCAATGCTTTTTTGGAAGCGCATGGCGAGCAGCCGATAGACTGGAAATTGCCCGATTAACGCACCACTGGATTTGGTCTAGACGGAGCCGAAAAGTTCGATTTTCGAGCATCGGAGCGCAGCGTACTTCAGGGTACGTGAGCACCGAAGCGCAGAAAATAGAGCTTTGCAGGCCCGTATGGAGCAAATCCTAGTTGGCGACGGCGCGGCCGTATTGTCCGTCACCCTCAGGCGCGGAGAGGATGTCGCGCGTGGTCGCGCCCTTGTCGACGAGGTTGGTCTGCGGATCGCCGACAGCCGAGCGGATGCCGGGGAGGGCATTGTCGCGCCCGGCGGCGGAGAGCGTTGCGGCCTCGCTGGCCGAGCGCGCGGCGGGTGCGCCGAACATCGCCTCCATCGCCTGGCGGTTGGCCTCGGGCGTCACCGTCGGTGCGGCGCCGGGCGCGGGCGGCACCAGCGCGAAATCGGGCGGGATGACAAGCGGCGCCTGTCGCGTCACCTGCATCTCGTCGGGCCGGGCACGGTTGAAGATCCCGCGCGATCCGCAGGCGGACAATGTGGCGACGAGGACGGCGGCGACGACAAGTTTACGCATCAGTTTTGACTCTCCGAATTTGAGTCCTTTTCGCGCAGCAGGAGCGCGCGCGCAAGCAGGATCAGCACGCCTATGGTAATCGCGGCGTCCGCCAGGTTGAAAATGAGGAACGGCCGCCACTCGCCAAAGTGCAGATCGGCATAATCGACGACGAAACCGAGGCGTACCCGGTCGATGATGTTGCCCAATGCGCCGCCGAGCACGAGGCCGAGGGCAATAACATCCTGGCGGGACCGCTCGCGCCACATCCAGCTGGCGACGAACGCGGCGATTCCCGCCGTCATCGCGACGAGCAACCAGCGCGCCGTATTGTTATCCGCGTGGAAGAATCCCATCGAGATGCCGCGATTTTCGACCCAGCGCAGCGCGAAGATCGGCACGATCTCCAGCCCCTCGTCCCCGCGCGATTGAAGCTGGAGCGGCACTGTGACGATATATTTGATGAGCTGATCGAGGATGAGGATCACGGACGCGATGGCGATGCCGAGCTTGCGGTGGAGCGGGGGGAGGAGGGGGAGGTTCACGTCGCTCTTCCCTCGTCACCCCGGACTTGATCCGGGGTCCATTTCTCGCCCCGCTGCGACGGGACCCGCGGCACGATGGACCCTGAAACAAGTTCAGGGTGACGAGTGTAGTGTGAAAGACTCACGCGAGAATATCCTCGCAGCGGTTGCACAGATCGCCGTCTTCGGTCACTTCCGGCAGGTGACGCCAGCAGCGGCCGCATTTGTGGTCGTCAGTTGGCCTCACTTCGGTCGGACCGTTAAAGTTACCATTTGGAGGCAAAAGTTTGACATCTGCTGCTATACATATCTCGGCCCAGTCGATGCCGTCGTACTGGTTGGGATAAGCCAAATTCATCGGAACTCTGACAACCGCTTCTAGGCTACTCCTAATTTCCTTCTCACGACGCAGTGGCTCGATTGCTTCGTTAATACCGTCACGGATGATACGGATAGTGGCCCACTTCTCTCCCAGCGCCTCATCCAACAACCCGTCATTCCCGCGAAGGCGGGAATCCAGGTCTGCCGTCGATGCTGGATCCCCGCTTCCGCGGGGATGACGAAGGAGTGCGGCGAAGTCCGGCCAATCCAGCATGTGTACGCTGTCCGCATCGGGGAAGCGGCTCTTCCATACTTCTTCCGCGGTGAAGGGGATGATCGGCGCGGCGTAGCGCACGAGGGCGTGGAACAGTACATTCAGCACCGTGCGATAGGCGCGGCGCTTGTCGGTCTGCTTGCCTGTCTCCGGGTTCACATCGCAATAGAGGCAGTCCTTGCGGATGTCGAAGAAGAAGGCGCTGAGGTCGATGTTGGCGAAATCGTTCAAGGCGCGGGTGTAGCGGCTGAACTCCAGCCAGCTCTCGCTCGCGCGGTTTTCGACAACTTCGCGCAGTGTCGCGTCCAGCTCGGCGAGGCGGTGGAGCATGTAGCGCTCCAGCTCCGGCATGTCTGCGACGTCCACCTTCTCGGCGTCGGTGAAGCCTTCGAGCGCGCCCAAGAGATAGCGGAAGGTATTGCGGAGCTTGCGATAGGCGTCTGACGAACCGGCCAGCACTTCCTTGCCGATGCGCACATCGTCGAAATAGTCTGTGCTCGCCACCCACATGCGCAATATGTCCGCGCCGCTCTCGCTCATAATCTTCAGCGGATCGACGACATTGCCCAGCGACTTGGACATTTTGCGGCCCTGCCCATCGAGCGCGAAGCCGTGGGTGAGGACGGACTTGTAGGGCGCGCGGCCGCGTGTGCCGCAGCTTTCGAGCAAGCTCGACTGGAACCAGCCGCGATGCTGGTCCGACCCTTCGAGATACAGGTCCGCGCGGTCGTCCGCGTCCGTGCCGAATTGTGGCTCAACCACAAAGCTATGGGTGGAGCCGCTATCGAACCACACGTCGAGGATGTCGTTCACGACCTCATAGTCGTCGAGGCTGTATTCGTTGCCCAGCAGCGCCTGATGATCCGCGCCGAACCACGCATCCGCGCCGCCTTGCTCGAACGCCGCGCGGATGCGGGCGTTGACTTGCGCGTCGCGCAGGTAATCGCCGGTCTGTTTGTGAACGTATAGCGCGATGGGCACGCCCCAGGCGCGCTGGCGGCTGATGACCCAGTCCGGCCGGTCGGAGACCATGGCATGGATGCGGTTGCGCGAGCGCGTCGGCACCCAGCGGGTGTCCTCGATGGCTTGCAGCGCCGTTTCGCGCAAGCTTGCGCCATGGCCGGAGACTGTGGCGGCGATGGCCGCGCCGACCCCGCCCAGCGGCGCGGCGTCGAACTCGATCTTGCCGCCGGTCTTGTCCATGGGGATGAACCATTGCGGGGTGCAGCGATAGATGATGCGCGCCTTGGAGCGCCACGAGTGCGGATAGCTGTGGCGGAAATCGGCGGCGGATAGCAGCGCGCCTGCTGCGCGCAGGTCCGTGCAGATCGGGCCGTCGGGCGCGTTGAACTTGGTGTTGATGACCGAGCCTTGCCCGCCGAGCCACGCCCAGTCGTCGCGATAGAAGCCGCCGTCATTGACCGCGAAGACCGGGTCGATGCCGAGCGGCTTGCAGGCGAAAAAGTCTTCCTCGCCATGATCGGGCGCCATGTGGACGAGGCCTGTGCCCGCGTCGGTCGTGACATGCGGCGCGGGGAGGAAGGGGCGGGGCTTGGCGAAGAAGCCACCGAGGGCGTACATCGGGTGGCGCGCGGTGGCTCCGGCTAGGGCGGTGCCGGTATACGATCCACGAATTGCGTGGTTACCCTCTAAAGGCGGGTCAAAATCACTTACGAAGCGATAAGTAAATGCTTCCAGCAGATCGTTCGCTACGAGATAGCGCCGCCCTTCGATCTCGATTGTGCGATACTCAATCCCCTCCCCATAGGCTATGCCCTGGTTGGTGGGAATGGTCCATGGTGTCGTCGTCCAGATCACCGCGTAGGCGCCGACGAGTTCCGGGGCGTTGGGTGCCTCCATGATCTCGAACGCGACGTCGATCTGCGTGGACGTCACATCCTCATATTCGATTTCGGCCTCGGCGAGCGCCGTCTTCTCCACCGGCGACCACATCACCGGCTTGGCGCCGCGATAGAGCTGGTCCCTTTCCGCGAACTTCAGCAGTTCACCCACGATCGCGGCCTCGGCCTCGTACTTCATCGTGAGGTAGGGATTGTCCCAATCGCCCATGATGCCGAGGCGCTTGAACTGTTCCTTTTGCACGCCGACCCATGTGTCGGCATAGGCGCGGCACTGGGCGCGGAATTCCTGGGCGGGCACCTCGTCCTTGTTGAGCTTTTTCTTGCGATATTCCTCCTCGATCTTCCACTCGATGGGAAGGCCGTGGCAATCCCAGCCCGGGGTGTAGGGCGCGTCCTTGCCGAGCAGGGTCTGGGAGCGCACGATGATGTCCTTCAGCACCTTGTTGAGCGCGTGGCCCATGTGGATGTCGCCATTGGCATAAGGCGGGCCGTCATGCAGCACGAAGCGCTCGCGCCCCTTTCTGGCGGCGCGGAGCTTCGCATAGAGCCCGTCCGCTTCCCACTGCGCGGCGATGGCCGGCTCTTTCTGCGCGAGGCCCGCCTTCATCGGAAAGTCGGTCTTGGGCAGAAAGACGGTGTCTTTATAGTCTTTGGGTTCGGTCATGTGCGGTCCGGTGGAAATGCGAAATCGGACCCGGCTCTAGGGCCAAAACTCTATGAGGACAAGCGCGGCGTCTGCGCAAGGATGTGCCGTGCCGCCGCGCAATCCCGCTCTATCTGAGCCTTGAGCGCATCGAGGCCATCATATTTCTCTTCCGGGCGCAGGTGGGCGATCAGCTGTACCTCGATGGTCTGGTCGTAGAGGTCCTCGGCGAAATCGAAGAAATAGGTTTCGAGCAGTTCCTTGGGGGGATCGAACATCGGGCGGATGCCGAGGTTCGCGACGCCATCGATGAGGCGACCGTCAGGCAGCAGCCCGCGCACCGCGTAAACCCCATAGGCCGGGCGCAGATAGCTGCCCAGCGCCATGTTGGCGGTCGGGAAATCGAGGGTGCGCCCCAGCTTCGCGCCATGTTGCACCACCCCCTCGATCGCGAAGGGGCGGGTGAGCAGGCGGGTGGCGGTGGGGCAGTCGCCCGAACGGAGCGCCTCGCGGATACGGCTGGAGGAGACGGGTTGGCCGCTCTCGTCTGCCACCGGGGCGACCGACTCCGCGCGCAGGCCGTGCCCCGCGCCGAGTTCCCTCAGGCGCGTCACGTTGCCGCTCCGGTCTTTGCCGAAGGTAAAATCCTCCCCGGTCACTACCCCGGCGGCGGCATATGGCCCGATGAGCATGGCGACGAATTCTTCCGCGCTCTTGTCCGCCAGCTCCCGCGTGAAGTGGAACACCATCATTGCGTCCGCCCCGGCCTCTGCGAACAGGCGCTCGCGCTGGTCGAGCGTAGTAAGGCGAAAGGGTGGCGTTTCCGGCCGGAACAGGCGCATGGGATGGGGATCGAACGTTGCGACAATCACCGGGCGCGATTCCGCCTGCGCCCAGGCGATCGCCCTGCCCACCACGGCCTGATGCCCGAGATGAAAGCCGTCGAAATTGCCTAGCGCGATGACAGCACCCCGCAAATGCGCGCTCACGCCCCCAATGTTGTCCAGCCGCTCCATCGCTCGCCGCTATAGCAGCATGAACTGCCTATGCAATTCCGGCGCGGGTGAGGATAGCGTGGAGGGTCAAGCGACGCTTTGGAGGAAGTCGATAATGTCCTGATTGAGCCGCTCTGGCGCGGTGGCGAACAGGCCGTGTGGTTCGCCCTCATATTCGATGAGCCGCGCATTGGCGAGGCGGGAGGCGGCGGCGCGCGCGGTGGGTTCGATGGGAACGGTCTTGTCGCTGGTGCCGTGGATGATGAGCGTGGGCATGGTCACGGCGGCAAGATCGGCCCGAAAATCGGTGCGCGCGAATGCATCGACGCATTCGAGCGTTGCGACCGGGCTGGCCATCAGCGCCAGCGTAAACGTCCAGTCGAGCACGCCCTGACTCACCGGCCGGCTGACGAAGCCATAACCGTAAAACTGCTTGGCGAAGGTCTGAAGGAAATCGAAGCGGTCCGCCCGAATCTGGTCCTGCATGTCATCGAACACCGATTCGTCGACACCTTCGGGGTTGTCGTCATCCTTCAGCAGATAGGGGACGACCGACGAGACGAACATCACCCGGCTTATGCGCGTGCCGCCGTGGCGATGCAGATAACGCGCGATCTCGCCGCCGCCCATGGAAAAGCCGATGAGGGCGACGGACTGGAGATCCAGCGCCTCAATCACTGCGGCAAGATCATCGGCGAAGCGATCGTAATTATATCCGGTCGCGGGATGGGCCGATTGCCCGAAGCCGCGCCGGTCATAGGTGATGACGCGGTAGCCGGCCTCCAGCAGGGCTACGACCTGATATTCCCACATATCGCCGGTCAGCGGCCAGCCATGAATCAGGATGACCGGGCTGCCGCTGCCCATGTCCTTTACGTGAAGAGCGACTCCGTCATCAGCGTCGATATACATGGGCAAGCTCCTGCATGGGAGCTGCCGAGACGCCCGATCAGCCCTTGCGTTCCGTAGGCCGCTTGAGGGTGACGAAACTGTAGGCGGGGCGAGGCCCATCTGCGTCGAACCGCTGACGCGAGACTTCATGCCAGTCAACCAGATCCGGCCGGTCGATACGGGCGTCGCCCTCGATCTCGGCGTGAACCTCGGTCAGCTCTATGCGGTCGGCGAGGGGCAGGAACTGGGTGTATATCTCCGCCCCGCCGATGACGGAGATATGAGGCGCATTGGCAAGGTGCAGCGCATCGTCGAGCGTGTGGGCGACCTCGGCGCCGTCCTCCTGCCACTCTTGGTCCCGCGTCAGCACGATATGCCGCCGCCCATCGAGCAGGCCGGGCAGGCTCTCGAACGTCTTGCGGCCCATGATCATCGGCGTGCCCTGGGTCAACGCCTTGAAGTGACGCAGGTCGGCGGGGAGGTGCCATGGCAGGCGCCCATTGCGCCCGATCACGCCATTGTCGGCGCGGGCGAGGATGAGGACGATCTCCGGATGGTTCATGACGTCGTCCTATAATTCCAGCCGCGTGACATGGCCCATTTTGCGGCCGGGGCGCGCGCCGTGCTTGCCATAGAGGTGGAGATGATTGGCGGGGTCCGCGAGTATGGCGGCCCATTCATGCGCGTCCTCGCCGATGAGGTTGCGCATCTGCACCCCTCTCGCCGCCAGTGCCGTGTGCCCAAGCGGCAGGCCGCAAATGGCGCGGATATGGTTTTCGAACTGGCTGGTGAGCGCGCCCTCGATGGTCCAGTGGCCGCTGTTGTGCACGCGCGGCGCCATCTCGTTGAACACCGGGCCTTGCGCGGTGGCAAAAAATTCAAGCGTCAGCACGCCGACATAGTCGAGCGCGTCCGCCACCTGCCGGGCGAGCTCTCGGGCTGGTTCTACCTGCGCCATGATCTGCGCCCCGGCGGGCAGGGTGGAGGTCGAGAGGATGCCGTCGACATGCACATTATGCGGGCTGTTCCAGAAGCGGACCTCGCCATCCGTGCCGCGCACGAGGATGACGGAGAACTCCGCATCGAAGCTAACGAAACCCTCCAATATGCAGGGCTGGCCTTTCACCGCCTCCCAGGCAGGGGCTGCCTCGCCTGCCGAGTAGAGGCGTACTTGCCCTTTGCCGTCATAGCCGAAGCGGTTGGTTTTGAGGATGGCGGGGGTGCCGATCCGGCCGAGCGCGGCCTCAAGGTCAGCAAAACTGTCCACCGCCGCGAACGGAGCCGTGATGCCGCCCAGCCCGGTTACGAACATCTTTTCCTTGAGGCGGTCCTGCGCGATCCGCAGCGCCTCGACATTGGGGCGCACCAGCCCATGATGGCTCAGCGTTTCCAGCGTGCCGCCATCGACATTTTCGAACTCGTAGGTCAGCACATCGACGGCATCCGCAAAGGCGGCAAGGCGGTCCGCGTCTTCATAGGCGCCCTGCGTCCAGTCCGCACACGTATCCGCCGCCGGGCCGCTTTCCTCCGGCGCATAGACGTGCGCGCGATAGCCCAGTTGCGCGGCGGCTACGCCCAGCATGCGGCCGAGCTGCCCGCCGCCGATGATGCCGACTGTGGAACCGGGGGCTAATGAACTCATTCCGGTTCCTGCGCCACGTCGGCCGTCTGCTTGGCGCGCCACGCCTCCAGTCGGGCGGCGAGTGCGTCATCGGTGGTGGCAAGCATGGCGGCAGCAAGGAGGGCGGCATTGACCGCGCCCGCCCGCCCGATCGCGAGCGTGCCGACGGGTATCCCGGCGGGCATCTGGACGATGGACAACAGGCTGTCCATGCCCGAGAGCGCCTTGGATTCTACGGGCACCCCCAGCACCGGCAGGCGCGTCATGCTCGCGGCCATGCCGGGCAAATGCGCCGCGCCACCCGCGCCCGCGATGATCACCTTGAGGCCGCGCGCGACCGCGCCTGTGGCATAGTCATAAAGCCGCTGTGGTGTGCGATGGGCGGAGACGACCTTGCATTCATGCGCTACGCCGAGCGCGGTGAGCGTCTCGCTGACATGGCGCATCGTCTCCCAATCCGAGCGGCTACCCATGATGACGCCGATGATGGGCTTTTCTCCCCCGGTGGCCTGCCCCGTCATGTGATCTGCTTTCTCCCTTGAAGGTATGGCCTTAACCACCCCCAGGGCATGGGGCAATGGCCAACTTTATTATCCCCCCCCCCCCTGATGACCTTATTCACCTATCTGTAAGGGTGAAGCTGCGATTATGCAGGGGCAGCCGACTCTGGGTCCGTGGGGGGACGCCGGTGAGGAAGTTTTGGGCCATTTCCAGGGGATTTTTGCGCATGACCGAGCGCGAACAGGGCGAATCACCGGTGGGAGAGGCGGGCCTGTCTGCTGGCCTCATCGCCGAACTGCGCGCGGAGCTGATATCGCTGCGCCGCGAGGTCCGCCTGCTGCGCATAGCTAATGCCGAGCTTGAGCGCGTCGCTATCTGCGACACCTTGACCCCGCTTTATAACCGCCGCCATTTCCTTACCGCGTTGCACGAACGCATTGTGCGCGCCCAGCGATATAATTCGACGTCGGCGGTGCTATTCCTCGACATCAACCGCATGAAGCACATCAACGACCGTTACGGACATAGCGCGGGCGATTTCGCCCTGGTGCACGCTGCACAGTTGGTACAGGCGCATATCCGCGAAACCGACGTCGCCGCGAGGCTCGGCGGAGACGAGTTCGCGCTGATCATCGAAGAAGTGAACGAGGCGCAGGCAGCCGCCAAGGCAGACCATATCGACCATGTCTTGCGCAGTACCGAGTGTCGGTACGGCGAAGCGGTGCTGCCGGTCTCTGCGTCAATTGGCTGGGCGATGCTGATGCCGAACGACACTGTCGACGCGCTGATCGAGCGCGCCGACGCCAACATGTATGCGCGCAAGCGGGCGAGCTATCAGGCGCAGGCAGGGGGCGGGCAGGCCGCCTAGGCGCTCAGGGCTCTGCGCATAATGGCGGCGTAGATATCCCGCAGGATGGATAAGTCCTGCACGGCCACCGCTTCATCCAGCTTGTGCATCGTAGCGTTGCAAAGGCCGAATTCTACCACGGGGCATAAGGCCGAGAGAAACCGCGCGTCGGATGTACCGCCAGTGGTGGATAGCTCGGGCGTGATGCCGGTGGCTTCGCTGATTGCATCGCTGATGAGGGATGAGAACTCTCCCGGTGGGGTGAGAAAGGACTCGCCACTGATCTGGGACCTGAGCGTGCCGCCCTCCGCCTCCACCAGCGCACGCAGGCGCTCTGTCAGTCCTGCGCCCGTATGCATGTCGTTGAAGCGGATCGAGATGCGCGCCCGCGCCTCTCCGGGAATCAGGTTCGTCGCGTCATTGCCGACCGAAATGTCTGTGATCTCGATATTGCTGGGCTGAAACCAGTCGTTGCCGCTGTCCAGCTCTATCGCCTCTATTGCAGAGAGGATTCGCACCAGCCGGGGGATCGGGTTGTCGGCCAGATGCGGATAAGCGACATGGCCCTGTGTGCCCGTCACGCTGATCCACATGTTGACCGAGCCTCGCCGCCCGATCTTCACCATATCGCCCAGACGGTGGACCGAGGTCGGTTCGCCGACAAGGCAGAGGTCTGGCTGTATGCCCTGCGCCGCCATCCTTTCCATGATCGCGCGGGTGCCATAGGTCGCCGCGCCCTCTTCGTCGCCGGTGATTAGCAGCGAGATCGTGCCGGGAAGATCGAGGCAGGCGGGCAGGGCAGCGACGAAGCTCGCGATACTGCCCTTCATGTCTACAGCGCCGCGCCCGTGGAGCAGGTCTCCGCGCCGCTCTGGTACAAAAGGATCGGTCGCCCAGCCATGGCCCGGCGGCACGACATCGAGATGGCCGGCGAACGCGAAGTGCTTGCCCGCCCCATTGGTTCGCACGGCGATGAGATTTTCCACCGGGCCGTCGGGCGCTTCGCCGGTAATCCAGCGGTCCACCCTGAATCCCAGCGGCGCCAGCATGGTTCCGAGCGCATCGAACACCGCGCCAGTCGCGGGTGTGATCGAAGAGCAGGCGATCAGTTGCTCTGCAAGGGGCAGCGGATCTGTCTGGGCGGGATTGGACATTGGCATCGGGCTGCGATAGCGAATGATTCACATATGCGCCAGATGAGGGATGCGCCATGCCTAAGATCGACCTCTCCTCTATTCCCGCGACCAACACCACAGGCTATCCGGCAGAATATAAGGGTGTGGTTGACGGACGCTGGGTGCGGCGGCTGGCGCCACTCTTCGGTCTCGCAGATTTCGGTGCGAGCCACGTGACCCTCAAGCCCGGCGCGGCATCGTCCCAGCGGCACTGGCACGAAGAAGAGGACGAACTGGTGATTATGCTCTCCGGTGAGGCGGTACTGATTGACGACACCGGCCGCACGCCGCTGGCGGCGGGGGATGTGGCTGTGTTCCCCAAGAACGATGGCAATGGGCACCACATCGTCAATGAAGGCACCGGGGACTGCATATTTGTGGCGGTCGGCAGGCCGCCAATCGGGGACTGCCACTATCCGGATATTGATATGCGTTATTCTGGCTCAACCGGCCATACACGCAAGGACGGGTCGTCATTTTGATCTGATGGGGGGGGAGATGCTGACCGAACTCGATACCAATGCCGATCTTGCCGCACTGGTGCGCGCAATCCCTGATTTTCCCAAGCCGGGAATAGTTTTTCGCGATGTCTCGACTTTGCTGCTGGACGGGCAGGGGTTTCGCGCGGCTATCGACCGGCTGATCGCGACTTTTGACACCGGCGAGGTAGACCTGATCGCCGGGATCGAGGCGCGCGGGTTCATCGTCGCCTCGGCGCTGAGCTATGCGCTGGGCAAGGGCAAGGTGATGCTCCGCAAAGCCGGCAAGCTGCCCGGCGCGGCGGTGGGGATAGACTATGCGCTGGAATATGGCACGGACAGGATTGAGATGCATGTCGGCGCGGTTAAGGCGGGATCGCGGGTGCTGCTGGTCGATGATCTGATCGCGACCGGCGGGACGGCGCTAGCGGGCGTGCATTTGCTGCGTGGCGAAGGCGCGCTGGTGACGCAGGCGCGGTTTCTTGTGGACCTGCCCGATCTGGGCGGTGCGGCGCGCTTGGCAAATGCGGGTGTGACGAGTGGCGCGCTTCTCGCCTTTTCGGGGCACTGAGCGGTGCGGATAGCGCTCATTACGGGGGTGGAGCAGGAAGCGGACGCGTTTCTACCGGGGCGGCATGAGCGCGTCGAACTGCATGGCCACCTCTCCGTTCGGTTCGTGAGGCACGGCGCGCATGAAATTGCAATAAGCTGTTGCGGCGTCGGCAAGGTGAATGCCGCGATTGCGGCGACGTTGCTGGCGGGTCTGCATCATGCCGAGCTGTTGGTGATCATCGGCACGGCGGGCAAGCTATCGGACATCGCAGGCGACTGTTTCGTGATCCACGAGGCGGTGCAGGGTGACTATGGCGCACAGCGGCCCGAGGGGTTTGCGCATTTTACAGCAGGCAGTTGGCCGATAGGTGTTGCGCAGGTGGAGGCCTTTCGCGCGCAACCGCTGCCGGACATTGGATTGCCGCAAGCGCGGATCGTCACGGGGGACAGCTTTGTCGAGTGCCCGGATCACAGCATGCGGCTGCGCGAGGGGCTGAGCGGCGACCTTGTCGATATGGAGACCGGCGCGCTGGCGCAGGTGGCGCAGCGGCTCGGCCTGCCATGGGCGGGGATCAAGGCGACCACTGATGAGGCCAACGGCGAGAGCGCGGGGGACTTCCAAAGCAATCTGCTGCTGGCGGCGCGTCGCGCGGCGGAAGCGGCCGAGCGCGCCATCAGCCTCTTGCGATAGCCGCCATTGCGCTGCACCGCAAAATAGGCTAGGGGCCGCGCCGATACGCCTCCTCTAAAACGAGCAGATATTTCATGAGCCTCCGCAATGTGGCCATCATCGCGCACGTCGATCATGGCAAGACCACCCTCGTTGATCAGCTTTTCCGCCAGTCCGGTACCTTCCGCGACAATCAACGCGTCGAAGAGCGGGCGATGGACTCGAATGATCTCGAGAAAGAGCGGGGCATCACCATTCTCGCCAAGCCGACTTCGGTCGAGTGGGCGCCTCCGGGCGGCGGCGAGCCTGTGCGCATCAACATCGTCGACACGCCGGGCCACGCCGACTTCGGTGGCGAGGTGGAGCGCATCCTCTCGATGGTAGACGGTGTGATCCTGCTGGTAGACAGCTCCGAAGGCGCGATGCCGCAGACCAAGTTCGTCACCGGCAAGGCGCTGGCGCTGGGTCTGCGTCCTATCGTCGTCGTCAACAAGGTAGACCGGCCCGACCAGCGCATCCAGGAGGTGCTGGACGAGGTGTTCGACCTGTTCGTCTCGCTCGATGCAACAGACGAGCAGCTTGATTTCCCGGTGCTCTATGCCTCCGGCCGCAATGGCTATGCGAGCGAGGATCCGGACCGGCGCGAGGGCAACCTGATCCCGCTGTTCGAGAAGATCGTCGAGCATGTGCCGCCGCCAGCGCTGGATGTCGATGCGCCGTTCACCTTCCTCGTGACGCTGCTCGATCGTGACAATTTCCTCGGCCGTATCCTCACCGGTCGCGTGACCTCGGGCACGGTGAAGGTCAACCAGGCGATCCACGCGCTCGATATGGATGGCAAGGTGATCGAAACCGGCCGCGCGTCGAAGCTGATGGCGTTTCGCGGGCTGGACCGGGTGCCGGTCGAAACCGCCCAGGCGGGCGACATCATCAGCCTTGCAGGCCTCACGGTCGCGACCGTGGCGAACACGATTGCCGACACCTCCGTCAGCACGCCTATTCAGGCGCAGCCGATCGACCCGCCGACACTGTCTATGCGCTTTGCCGTGAATGACTCTCCCATGGCGGGCCGCGAAGGCGACAAGGTGACGAGCCGCATGATCCGCGACCGCCTGTTTCGCGAGGGCGAGAGCAATGTCGCGATCCGCGTGACCGAGGCAGAGGACAAGGACAGTTTCGAAGTCGCGGGGCGTGGCGAGCTTCAGCTCGGCGTGTTGATCGAGACGATGCGCCGCGAAGGCTTCGAGCTGGGCATTTCCCGCCCGCGCGTGCTGTTCCGCGAAGGACCGGACGGCCGCGAGGAACCCTATGAAACCGTCATCATCGACGTGGACGACGAGCACGCCGGTACCGTTGTCGAGAAGATGGCGATCCGCAAGGCGGAGATGACCGATATGCGTCCCTCCGGCGGCGGCAAGACGCGTATCATCTTCTCCGCCCCGTCGCGCGGGATGATCGGCTATCATGGCGAGTTCCTGAGCGACACGCGCGGCACCGGCATCATGAACCGTCTGTTCGAGAAATATGGCCCCTACAAGGGCGCGATCGAGGGCCGCAAGAACGGCGTCTTGATTTCCAACGGCACGGGCGAGGCGGTGGCCTATGCGCTTGGTCCGCTGGAAGAGCGCGGCGTGCTGTTTGTTTCGCCTGGCGAGGCGCTGTACGAGGGCATGATCATCGGCGAGAACGCGAAGCCGGAAGACCTTGAGGTCAACCCGATGAAGAGCAAGCAGCTCACCAACTTCCGCTCCAGCGGCAAGGATGACCAGATCCGCCTCACGCCGCCGCGGCGGATGACGCTGGAGCAGGCGATCGCCTATATCGACGAGGACGAGATGGTGGAGGTGACGCCCAAGTCCATCCGCATCCGCAAGCGCCACCTCGATCCGCACGAGCGCAAGAAGGCGAACCGCGCCAAGGCGGCGTAAATCCCGTTACCAGACCACGCCGCCAGGGTGGCGTGGTTCAATCGGCGATAAGATGGCGCCCATTCAGGGGCTGCACCGGGCGCGCGTTGTTGCCCATGATGGCATGCAGCGCGCCGATCTGCTCCTTGCTGGCGTGGGCCGGCTTGACGGCCACATGCCAGGTCACGCCTTCGCTGCACGGTGGCGTGGTGAGGGAACCGGTGTAGCGGTAAACATGCAGATCCTGGGGTAGCAGCGCTGCGGGGTTCAGCGCCACCCCCGCCACCTCGTGCGCTGGGGTCATGCTCTTGGGTGCGTGGGAAATCAGGTTGGCCAGTTCGGCATTGGGCGCGCCTTCCTCGAACATCACACCCAGCACGGCAAGCTTCCCGTCGGCATCCTTGTGCACGAAATGCGCAACCATGGGATAGTGCTTGCCGTTGAACGCCTCTTCGGACGGAGTGTGGAAATGCACCTGTACGAGATTGTAGCTGTGCCCGCCGCTCACGAGGGTGGAGCCGGGCGCGAAGTTGGCCTGCACCGTGTGGCCGTTGTGCAGCAGGCTGAGCGCTCCGGCATGATAATCTGCGCGGACCAGAACGGCCTGTTTAGCGTCGAACGCTGCGTGGTCGATGGGTGATTGCGCCTTGCCGGTGGCGCAGGTTGCGAAGTCCGGCGCGAGGGTGCCCCAATGCTCCGGCCCCTCCTGATCTTCATAGCCCCAGTGCGGCGCATGGCCCGTTGCGGCGGCCATCGTCAGGGATATGGCAGACGCCATTGTAAGAATTGCTTGCACGATATGTCTCCCGGATAGCGGAATATTGTTTCTCCATTGTAGGATGGAGAAACCCGATCCGGGCGGGTTGAACTTAACACGGTGCTCCGTTCGATCTGGCTCAGATCAGCGCGTCCCACACCAGCTTGGCACCTATGGCCACAAGCATGATATTAGCCAGGATGTAGAAGCGCGGGCCGTTCATGCGGTTTATAAGCCTCACTCCAGCCAGCGTCGCCAGCGTCGCGACCGGTATGAACAGGGCGGCAAGCATCAGGGCTTCGCGACTGAAGGCACCCAGAGCCATGAACGCGGGGACTTTGGCCCAATTGACCAACGCGAAGAGCATGGAGCTCGTACCGACAAATTCCCGGTGTGGCAGCTTTTTGGGAATCAACCACATTTGCAGGGGGGGTGCGCCGGCGTGCCCTATCTGGCTCGTGAACCCGCAGAAAAAGCCGAAAATGATGCCCGGCCATTGCCGGGTCGTCGGTGGCCCGATCGCGATGGCGTGATAGGCGATCCACAACCGCCAGCACCCAAAGGCCATCGAGATTCCACCGAGCAACGCCAGTATAACGGCAGGCGAAACTGATGCTGCAAAACAGGCTGCTGCCGCTATGCCCAGCAGAGCGCCGGGAAGCATCCACGCAACGATGAGCCTGTTCCAGCTGTCGCGGTAGAGCCACACGCTGAAAGCGTCCTGGACAATCAGCACCGGCATAAGGATCGCGGCGGCCTCCACCGGAGGAAATACTATCGCCATCAGCGGCATCGCCAGCATACCCAGGCCCGAAAAGCCGCCCTTGGCGAAGCCGATGCTACACAGGCTTATGAGGACTAACAGAATGGAGAGCGGATCGGTCGGCATCGCCGCGCGGTATAAAAGGGAGTTGATTCTGGGGCCAGAGAATTTGATCAGGAAGAGATGAAGCGTCACCTAACCGCACCGAACGGCTCGCTGCTGTTCGTCTATGGCACATTGCGGCGTGGCTCAGCGAGCGCTGAGGCGCGGCGCCTGCACGCGGAGTGCGCGTGGCTCGGGACGGCGAGGGCAGGCGGGCGTCTCTACCGGGTAGGCTGGTATCCCGCGCTGGTGATCGCCGCCGACAGGGACTGGGTTACTGGCGATGTGCTGCGAATGGCGGATGCGCCCGCTACGCTGGCATGGCTCGATGCCTATGAGGAGTGCGGACCGGGATTCCCCGAGCCGCAAGAGTATCGAAGGGATTTGATCGAGATTGTGCTCGCCGGCGCACAGGTACGGGCATGGGCCTATCTCTATAACCGCCCGGTCGATAGGCTGGAGGCGATAGCGGACGGGGACTGGCTAGGCTCTCAGGACCTTTCTTCCTACACGGTCGATCAGCCAGATAGCCACGAGCGATAGCGCGAATAGTGGCAGGGTGAGGAAGAAAAATCCTCCGATTGCGATCATCCCCGCGCTGAGGGCCGGGGTGCGCGGCGCGGGCGGTGCGCCAAGGCTGTCCTTGGGCTTGCTACGCTGCCACTGGACGAAGCCCGTAACGCTGAGCGCTACCAACGCTAGCGCGGTGAGCAGCCCGATGAGCTGATTGAACCAGCCGAACAACGCCCCCTCGTGCCATGCGATGCCATAGCCCACCACACGGTCGATTACGTGCTTGTCGGCAAAGGTTTCGCGGCTGACTTCCTGCGCGCTAGCGGCATCGTACCGTATGGTGATGCGCCGGGGGCGGTCCTGCGTGTCGGAGCGCACTGTCCATGTCGGGGCGGCCTTTGCGCCGAAAGCCTGTGGTGCGCCGGGCGGCGTGACGATGACGGGGAAGGGGAGGTTTTCGGCCTTCGCTTGTTCGACGATGGCGTCCAACCGGTCTGGCGCAGCATGGGCGTGAGGGTGCGTCGCGCCCGTCATCATGGCGTTATGGTCGTGCTCGGCGTGCAGCGCGTGTTCGCCTTCGTCTGATGAAGCCGGGCGGCCGCCGATCGTCCAGTCCTGCGCGCCCTTCACCCATCCCATCTCTCCGCGCACGGCCTTGAAGCTGCTGCCCCAGACGCCCGCCCATGGCAGCCCGGTGACCAGCAGCACGAGGGCGAGGCCGGATACCCAGAAACCGGTGACGGCGTGCAAATCCCGCCAGAGCACGCGCCGCCCCTGCTTGAGGCGCGGCCAGAGCACGCCTGCCGCGCCACGCCCGCGTGGCCACCAGAGATAAAGCCCGGTGGCGATCATGACGATGGCCCAGCTCGCCGCCAGCTCCACCAGCCAGCTTCCCCTAGGGCCGAGCAGCAGCTGCCCGTGGATATCCTGCGTGATCTGCATGACCCGCCATTCCGGGTCGATCGAACCGAGCACATCGCCCTGCGGCGATACGAAGACGTCTCGCATGTCTTTGTCGCGCGGCAAGGCGATGTGGATCAGCGCGGCGTCGCCGCTGCGCTCGGGCAGGCGATAGCTGTGGAAGGCAGCGCCCGGAAACGCCGCGAGCGCCGCATCGCGCTGCGCCGATGGAGCAACCGCGCCAGCAACCGCCATCCCCTGAAATGCGCGCTCCTCCCAGCGTTCGATCTGCGGCTTGAACAGATAGAGCGCGCCGGTGAGCGATAGTACCAGCACCATTGGCATCACGAACAACCCGGCATAGAAATGCCAGCGCCAGATGGTGCGGTAGAGCGCGGTTTGTTCAGGGGACGTTGCCATAGTCAGAGCCTCCATCCGGCTTCGAGCAGGAAGGTGCGTTGCGGATAGGGATGGAAGACCCAGGCGCGGTTGTTGGTGATATTGTCGACCCCAGCAGACAGGCGGAGGTGAGCCGACATATCCCAGTTCACGCGGGCATCCAGCGCGAACAGCTCCGACGTGTAGCCGAACGTGTCACCACGCTGGAGGCCGAACAGATCGGTGTTGGGGCGGCTTGCATAGCGCATGCCAAGTGAGGTTTGCACCTCATCGGTGAGCGAATAGCGCAGGTTCGCGTTGATGCGCCAGCGCGGAATGCGCGGAAACTGCACGCCTTCCGCCGCCGTATTGGCGCGATTGCGCATGGTCTTGCTGTTAATCCACGCTGCGTTTGCTTCGATATCCATGCCCGGCACCGGCCAGTTCTTCGTCTCGGCGATGGCCTCGATGCCCCATTGGCGGGTGCGGTCGATATTCTTGAAGTTGTTACGCGAGTTATTCGGCCCTTGCAGATAATCGGTGAACGAGAAGATGGTGTTCTTCACCCGCTGGTAGAAAACCGATCCCGTCAGCGTAACCGGCCCAAGCGCGCGGCGTACAAGCAGATTGGCGTCGCGGCTTTTTTCCGGCTTGAGGTTTGGATCGAAGCTCGAATTGAACATGCCGTTGTTGAGCACAGACCCTTGGAACAGCTCTCCCACGGTAGGGAAACGGGTGGCCGTTGCGAGGCTGAGTTGCACCAGCGTGCCATCGAGGTCGATCTGGCTGGATATGGTGGGCGAGAGCGCGTCATCGTGGCGGGAGGGGTAGGGGGTGAAGCCCAGAGCACTTCCAACCGGAGTTCCGATGCCTCCATCATAGGCCCGCCAATCGTCATAACGCACGCCTGCGCTGATCTGCGCGTTTGAGGCGATATGCCACACATCCTCGGCCCAGAGCGAGAGAATGCGGGTCTTGCCAAAGGTCTGACGCGATGGCTTTTTACCCGCCTCGGATCGCCAGTTGTTCAAAGTGTAGTCGCGCGTATCGGTGCGATAGAAGCTCGCGGTTCCACCCATGGCTAGTTCATGGGTGCCGCCCTTGCGCTCTATCGCCATGTCGCCTGTCCACCAGCCGGTAGGGCCAGCTTCCGCCAGCCGTCCGCCGGTATTGTTGCGGCCCGCGACATAGCCGTTGGAGGTGAAACCCTTGCTGGTCACGATCTGATAAGTCGAAAGCGCTGCGCGCGCTTCCCATCCGCGGCCCAGCTCTGCGCTGATCTTGCCGCCCAGCAGAAACTCGTCGCGTGTCGTGATCGACCAGTTGGCGCCGGAAGCGGTGTAAACCTTGCCATTATATACCACGCGGCCTTCGCATCTCACAGTGCCTGTTGCTGTATCGCGCAGATAGCAGTCGGGTGCGTGCTGATCGTCGCGGTTGTTCCACCATGCGAACAAGAGCTGACCTTTGACGGTGCCATTGTCGTAACCGATTTTGATCTTGCCCTGTTTCTGGGTGATGAGCGCGGGGGATTGCGCGGCGAAGATGGCGGTGGTGGCGGTCCCCGGTGATCCGGCGATATTCTGCTTGGGGTCAACGACCGCACCTGTGACGAACGGGTCTGTCGGCAGGACGGCGGCAGTGGCGCCTGTCGCAAGCGTCAGGCCATAAAAGCTCATCGGCTGGCCTTCGTTCTTGAAATAGCGCGCGGTGACGCGGAGCGACCACGGCCCGTCCTTCTGTTTAAGCCCAAAGCCTGCCTCGGCCGAGCCGCCCCAATAGCTGTCATCGGTGCCGAACTGCCGGTAGGGCTGAACCATCCCCTGAACCTTTGCGAAGGCCTCCGTTTCCTTCGGGCTGCGCGTGGTGATGTTGACGATGCCGCCCATCGAATTGCCGACATAGCGGGAGGAATAGGGGCCATAGACGATGTCGAACTGCTGCACCTCGCCGGGGCCGACCACGCCCCATTTGGGCGAGAAACCAAAGGAATTGCCGAGGAAGTTCGACACGACGAAGCCATCGACCATCACCAGCGTGCGCGCGCTCTGGGTGGAGTGGGTGCCGCGAAAGCCGGGGACGCCGTTGCTGTCTCCCGCATAGCGTTTGCGCACGAAAAAGTTCGGCGCGTATTTCATCAGGTCTTCGGTGTTGAAGGCGTTGATGGCGCTGAACTGCTCCTCGCCCAGAGACACGGCGAGGCCGCGCGGGGCGATCTCTATCGGGGCGTCGCGCTGACCGACAACGAGGATGGTATCGGGCGCGTCTGCTGGTGCGTCATCGGCAAAAGCGGGGGTGGACAGGCAAAGCGAGGCCGCGAGGGCGGCATATGAGGTCTTCATGAAGTACGATCCTGAACAGGGGAATGACCTGCCGAAGGCGTGCGCAAAATGGCGCAGCCCCTCAGCGTGGCTATGGGTTCAGGCGGTGAGCGGCGGCCCGCGCAGTGGCGGGCGCAGATGGGGCGTTTGGCCCCGGAGCGTTAGGATGCGGGGGGCGAACCCGGTCGCGAGGATGAAAAGCAGAGCCAGCTCTAGCAGGGGCGCATCCGCGCCGGAGAGCGCGCCCATCGTCAGCGATGTGAAGGCGCAAGGCTCGTCGACAGAGGATTTTGCGGGAGTCTGGTCGCCGCCTACCGGCACAGCAACGGTAACGCTCTTGTGGGTAATGCCATCAAGGCAGAGCTGCACCGAAAGGAATTTTTGCCCGCTGCCCGCCATATAGCCCTGCGGGATCAACGCCTTTGCGGCAAGCGCGCACGCCATCAACAGCAGGGCAAGGGCGCGATGATCGCGAATCAGGGCGCGAAGCGGGTTCACGAACCGGGCCTTTAAGGCGCGGCGAGGGCGCTGTCACCCCCTTGGCGCGCGTCCGCTAGTGCCGGTAGCGCGGGCGCAGCGCGTATTTGCCGTCCTGATAGGTGCCGAACAGCCCAGAGATCGCGGGGTGCTCTACCGGCTCGTCGCTATCATCCGCCACCAGATTCTGCTGGCTGACATAGGCGATATAGCTGCCCTCGTTATTCTCGGCGAGCAGATGATAGAAGGGCTGGTCTTTCGCAGGGCGCATGCCCTCGGGGATAGCCTCGTACCATTCATCGCTGTTGGCAAACACCGGGTCGATATCGAATATTACGCCGCGAAAGCCGAACATGCGGTGCTGCACCACATCGCCGATGCTGAAGCGGGCGTGGGCTACAGGCGGGGCAGGAAGGGGGCGGGCGGCGCCCATCGATAAATGGCTGATTGTCCGGTCCATGCAGCCAATGTAGGCATTGCCGCGCGGCATACAAGGTAATTCGGGTTGCGGCAGGGCGCGGCGCGGGCCTGGCCTTTCGAACTACGGGTCATGACGTGCGGGACGGACAAGAAAAAGTGCCGTGCGCGGCTTGGCAAATACGCCGCGCTCGGTTAAGTGCCGCCGCTCGACCCGCTATGGAAGATGGCGGACCCGGCGGACGGAGGCATGTCATGGCCTTCGCGCCCGCCCGCCCCGGCCCGGAGAGGTGGCAGAGTGGTCGAATGCGCCGCACTCGAAATGCGGTTTACGGGCAACCGTAACGTGGGTTCGAATCCCACCCTCTCCGCCACCAGCCCATTCCACAGGGGTCCGCAAAGGTTCACCCGGATCGACTTTTTCCTCCTGAAAACCGACATTTAGCAGACCGGTTCGGCCTCGGCAGTCCGTGCCTGTCCATGCCCATCCAGCAAATCGCAGGGCATAAACGAGGTACGCGCGGTCGAAAAACGAGGTATTTTTGGAGACCGAACCATGCTGACGGTACTGTCAAAGCAAATGCACCCTTCGTTAAGCGAGGATTAGCACGCTGTCATGCGGAGAAAACGCAAGCCAGCCAGTCCGTTTCGATATTTCAACTCGTCACCTGAGGTGATCCGCCTTGTGGTAATGATGTATGTTCGGTTTCCGCTATCGCTTCGCAATGTGGAAGATCTTTTGTTCGAGCGCGGGATCGACATCTGTCATGAGACGGTGCGGTTCTGGTGGAACCGCTTTGGGCCGATGTTTGCCGCTGATATCAGGCGCCAGCGCGTTTCTCGTATGCGCGAGAGCGGGCTATGTTCCGCTTCAGGCAGATGAAAGCGCTACAGAAGTTCGCTTCAGTCCACGCCTCCTTTCACAATCATTTCAACTCGGAGCGCCATCTCGTCAGCAGGGAAATCTACAGGGAACGACGCTCGGCATCCCTTGCCGAGTGGCAGAACCTTGCGGCCTGACATGCCACATCCACGCCCAAATCGGCCAGGTGGAGAACAGTTCGCATTAGACTGACAGCACCACGCGGACCGTTGGTGCCGAAGGCTCAGTCTTAGGGGATCATTGCCCCAAAAAAGTCATTACCACCGTTTCTCGAACCTGTTGCGCAGGTAGATGGCGGCTCCGTTCATGATCAGCAGGAACGCGAGCAGCACGATGATGGCGGCGGAGGTTTTCTCGACGAAGGCCGTGTCGATCTCGTCCGACCAGAGGAATATCTGAACCGGTAGAACTGTCGCCGGCTCCGTTATGCCAGACGGCGGCGTGGGGATGAAAGCGCGCATGCCGATCATCAGCAACGGCGCAGTCTCGCCCAGCGCGCGCGCCATGCCGATGATGGCGCCAGTAAGGATGCCGGGCATGGCGAGCGGCAGGACGTGGTGAAACACGACCTGAACCTTGGACGCGCCGATACCCAGCGCCGCCTCGCGGATCGAGGGGGGCACGGCGGTGATCGCGTTGCGCCCCGCGATCACGATCACGGGCATGGTCATCAGCGCCAGCGTCATGCCGCCGACGAGCGGCGCGGAGCGCGGCAGATGCAGGAAATTGAGGAAAATCGCGAGGCCGAGCAGACCGAAAATGATCGAGGGCACGGCAGCCAGATTGTTGATCGAGACCTCGATGATCGCGGTCCAGCGGTTTCGGGGCGCATATTCCTCCAGATAGACGGCGGTCATCACGCCGATGGGGATGCTCAGCGCCGCCGTAACCGCCATGGTGAGCAGCGATCCCTTGAGCGCACCCCAGATGCCGACCTGGGCCGGGTCTGTCGCGTCCGAACCGGTAAGGAAGGTCCAGTTGAGGCCATGGATACCTTCAGCCAGCATAACCCAGAGAAGCAGGCCGAGAAATCCCACAGCCAGCAGCATGGCGAGCAGGCCGACACCCGAAAACAGCCGCTCAAACAGATAGCGCTTGCGGATGCGCCGACGCATAGCGGCGGTCGACCAGTCCGTGGGCTGTCGCACTGGTTCAGCCACAATCTCGGTAATCTTATTCATATGCCTCGCGATAGCGTTTGACGATGGTGACAGCGATGACGTTGAGCAGCAGGGTGATGACGAACAGCACGAGGCCAAGGGCGAAGGCCGAAAGCGTCTTGGCGCTTTCGAACTCCTGATCGCCGGTGAGCAGCTGGACGATCTGCGCCGTCACCGTGGTCACGCTGGCAAAGGGGTTTGCGGTGAGGTTGGCGGCCATCCCGGCGGCCATAACGACGATCATCGTTTCGCCGATGGCGCGGCTTACGGCGAGAAGAACGCCGCCCACGATGCCCGGCAGCGCGGCGGGGACCAGCACCTTGAGAATGGTCTCGGCCTTCGTCGACCCCAACGCCAACGCACCATCGCGCATGGCGCTCGGCACAGCGGCGATGCTGTCGTCGGACATGGAGGAGATGAGCGGAATGATCATCACGCCCATCACTATCCCGGCGGCAAGCGCGCTTTCTGATGTCGGGCTGTCCATCCCGATGGCGACCGCGAGGTCGCGCACCAGCGGCCCCAAAGTCAGCGCGGCGAAATAGCCGTAAACGACCGTGGGGATGCCGGCGAGAATCTCCAGCAACGGCTTGAGCCAGGAGCGAACCTTGGGCGCGGCGTACTGGGTGAGATAAATGGCGCACATCACCCCGATTGGCGTCGCTACCGCCATTGCAATGACCGCGCCGACGAAGATCGTGCCCCAGAACAGCGGCACGGCACCGAAGCCGTTGGGTTCGCCGGGCACGAGCGTTTCGGTCGGCGACCAGTGCGTGCCGAAGAGGAATTCCTGCACCGGTACCAGTTCAAAGAAGCGCCCCGTTTCGAACAGCAGCGAGACGACGATGCCGAATGTCACGACCAGCGCCATCAGCGAGGCGACGACAAGGCTGCTGACGACAACCCGCTCCACCTTGTGACGGGCGCGAAAGTCGGGCTTGATCCGGAAATAGCCGAAGATGAACCCGGCAACCACGAGCGCGGCGGCGATCCCCAGCCCCAGCACCGTGTAGGTGTGGATCGCGTCCCCGATGGGCTTCGCCAACTGCTGCGCCATCGGGTTGAAGGCGGCCTCCAGCGTGCCGTCGGCTAGCCCCATCGCCTCGGAAATCAGGGCGTCGCGGTCCATTGCCGTGGTCGGCAGGTTTTTGGCTGCGGGGTGGGACAGAAGCGCGTTCATGACCAGCCGATCGGAAAAGAACGGCCAGATGAACAGAAAGAGCACAGCAGGCCCGACCGTCCACAAGGCGAGGTAGCTGGCATGCTGCGAGGGGAGCGAATGGCCGCGCCGGTTTGCCCGTGCGAACATAGTGCGTGCCCGGTCGCGGCCCAAAATCCATGCCACCATCCCGAGCGATGCAATGACAAGAAACATGTTGAAGAGCGTCACGGATGGCCTTTCGCAAGACATGAAGACGCCCGCCCGCACCAGCGAACGGGCATCTTCAGCACCATCAGAAGTCGAACTGGGCGCGCAGGGCCACGGCGTCAGTCGAAAAACTTCGTTTGTTGATCGGCGCGGTGGACGTCGGATTTACCCCGTTAGGCGCGGCTTGCAATGGCCCACCCTCCACTTCCGTGTGAATATAGTTCAGTAGGAATCGAACATAGTCGGTCGGGATCCAGGTTAGGCCAGCGAGATAACCGGTTTGAGTGCCACCACGCGCGAGGCTGTTCGAAGCGGTCGCAACACCCGTGCTAAAGTTGTTGCTGAAGCCGTTCTGAAGCTTGCTCGAATTCAGATCGAGGTAGTCAACGCGGCCGATAATCTGGAATGCGCCCATGCCGCCTTTGTCGACTGGATTGAGCACCTTGGTGCGATCCCAAGTACCGTTCTTGTAACCGCGAGTCTCGCCAGTCAGGAAATAGCCTACTTCAAAGTGACCACCCCAAAACGTCGGATTCCCGCTAGCTATAGTCTGCGATGCGGCAACAGTGGCGGGAGTGGTACCCGCAGAAAATTGATCCCGGCCAATTAAACGATCGCCAGCATCATAAGAGCGAACCTTGACCATCTGAGCCTCGCCGCCGAGATGCAGCGACTTGAACACGCCATAGGCCTCGATCCCGAAGATATCGTCACCCTTGGCGGCGAAGTTATTCGTGTCCACAAAGCGCACGCTGGTAGTCTGCAGGAAGGGACGGGCGCGATACCGGACGAGTTGGCCATTGGAGGGCGAGCCGGAGCCAGACGTCAGAGCTGTAGCGCCGTTGTTCTCCTGAAACTGGCGATGCTGGAAGTTCAGACCCAGATGCACAAAACCCGGGCCGACATAGGGCGTGTAGGTGGCGCGGGCCGCCGCGATCCAGCCCTTGTTGTCGAGCGAGGCGTCGATCGAGTGGGCCGCGAACAGGCCGCCATCGAGGCGGAAGAGATTGTCCTTGCTCTTGTAACCGACAGAGAGGCCAAGACGGCGGGTGTTGCCGAACGCATCGTTGATCTGCGCGCGCTCGATGAAGGACGACCAGCGCGAGCTGGTGATCTGCTCCATGCCGTCCAGCGTCTCGAAGTTACCGAGAGTTAGCGTGATCGGGCCTTTCTTGGGATTCCAGGTCAGCACGACATCGCCGAAGCCGACGGAAGAGTTGGCGAAGTCGAGTTCCGCCTTGTAGCCGAACTCGCCGGGCAGCGTGCCTTCAACACCAAGGCGGACACGGCGGACGCGGGTGTTGAAACCATAGTCGCGCGGGTTCTGGAAATCCGGCGTGCTCATATACGCCGTATCCATCATGAAGCGGCCGCGCACTTTCCAGGAGAAGCCTGAATCTGCGTCAGTGAACTGCGGCGCCCCCTTCCATGCCGGTGTAGCCTTTGCCTGCGCCTTCTTCAGATCATCGACCTGAGCCTGAAGCGCCTGAAGCTGCGCCTGTAGAATGGACATCTGCGCTTCCGCGGCAGAGAGGTTCGCTTCGGCGTCGGAAACCTTCTGCAACGATGGATCGTCGGGCGACAGCGCATCCGCCGGCGGTTCGGCATCCTTCGCCTGCGCATAAACGGTAGTCGGCATCGCGAGCACGACGGATGCCAGCAGAATATTCTTGTACAGGGACCGGTTCATGGTCTTCCCCCTTTTGGTTGATGCAAGGCTGCCCGCCCCCGATGGACGGGCAATGGCTCTTTTGACTTATTTCAGCGTCGCTGCCGTCATGGGCGTCATCGAGGTTGCGACGCGCGCCACGTGGCTGCGGGTCCCGTCTGGCGAGGCGACGAGGCCGAGCGAGACAAGATAACCCTTGGGACCGAAGGTCGCTTCCTTCACATATTCCGCCGCGAACTGGCGGATCCCTGGAATGGCGCTCAAGTGCGCGTTCTTGACGTAGATATACATCGCGCGTGCGCCGGGATATTTGAAGCTGGAGATATTGGCATAGGTCGGGGCGACACCGTTGATGGAAACGCCCTCCAGCTTGCTCAGATTTTCCTCCAGATAGCTGTAGCCGAACAAGCCCTGAGCATTGGGATCGCTCGCCAGCTTCTGAACGATCAGATTGTCGTTCTCGCCCGCGTTGATGTACGGGCCATCCTCGCGCACGCCCATGCAGACCTTTTTATACTTTGCCTCGTCGCTCTTCTTGAGAGCGGCCATGGCGGGATTGGTGTTGCAACCAACCTCCATCAGCAGTTCTTCGACAGAGCTACGCGTGCCGCTGGTCGAGGGCGGGCCGTAGACGCGGATCGGGACCGCCGGCAGGCTTGCGTTTACGTCCTTCCAGGTCTTCGCCTTGTTCGGCTTGCCGAACGGGGTGGCGGCGATTGCCATGTAAATGTCCTTGAGCGTAACATTGCTGAGCTTGCCGCCCTTGCCCTGTGCCAGCGCCAGACCATCCAGCCCGATCTGAATTTCCGTTATCTGCGTAACACCAGCGGCCTGGCACATCTTCCATTCCGAAAGCTTCATGCGGCGAGATGCGTTTTCGATGTCGGGATGCTGGGGGCCAATGCCAGCGCAAAACAGCTTCATGCCCGCGCCCGTCCCCGTCGACTCAACGATAGGTGCGGGCACATTGCGGTTGGCAGCTGCAAATTTCTCGGAAACTGCCTTGGTGAAGGGATATACAGTCGATGAACCGACTATGCGGATATTGCGGCGCATCTGCGCCTCGGCGGGAACAGCCGTGACTGCCACCGCCGCCAGAGTCAGCATCATGTGTGTCTTGAATTTCATATCGCACCCGATCTTGCGTGGGCGCTCCCCCAATGGAAGCGTACGCAGGCCGATAGTCAGCAATTGTTACGGGCAGGCGTCGATTGTGTGACGATAGTGTTACATCGGTGTGAGGGCGTCCCCCACTGACTGATGTGGCCAGCATTGGCCGATCAGAGATGTTCCCTTTATGTTCGAATTCGGCTATCGTCGTATGATGCCAGACTCGCCTCTCCGCAAGATCATTCACATCGATATGGATGCGTTTTTCGCCTCGGTAGAGCAGCGCGATAACCCGGAGCTTCGTGCCAAACCTGTCGCTGTGGGCTATGCCGCTGCGCGGGGGGTGGTTGCGGCCGCGAGCTATGAGGCGCGCGCATTCGGCGTGCGGTCGGCTTTGCCTTCGGTCACCGCGCTGCGCAGATGCCCGGAACTGATCTTCGTGCCGCCGCGTTTCGATGTCTACAAGGCTGTCTCAAGGCAGATCCACGCGATCTTTGCCGAGTATACTGACTGCATCCAGCCGCTTTCGCTCGATGAAGCCTATCTCGATGTCACCGCCAACCTCCGAGGAATCGAGACGGCATGGAAAACGGCGAAGGAAATCCGTGCGCGGATTTTGGAGGAGATCGGACTCACCGCGTCTGCTGGCATTTCCTACAACAAGTTCCTGGCCAAACTCGCCTCGGACCAGCGCAAACCCAATGGTCAGTTCGCCGTGACCCCCGATATGGGCGCAGCCTGGGTGAAGAGCCTGCCCGTTTCGCGTTTCCACGGCGTGGGGCCAGTTACTGCCCGGAAGATGGCGCGCCTCGGCATCGAGACAGGCGCAGACCTGCGCGCCAAGTCGCTCGATTTCCTGCAGCGGCACTTTGGAAGCTCAGCGCAATGGTATCATGACATCGCGCGCGGGACTGACGATCGTCCGGTAAATCCGGACCGGGAGCGGAAATCATCTGGCTCGGAAACCACATTCGACCGGGACCTTAGAGATAGCGCCGAGATCGAGGCTGGAGTGCTGGCTCAGGCGGACGATGTCTGGAACTGGTGCGAGAGGGCTCAAGCCTTTGGCCGCACCGTGACCGTCAAGGTCAAATATGCCGACTTCCAGATCATCACCCGTAGCCGGACGCAGGCCACCCTCGTCGCTTCAGGCCAAGCTTTGCGCGACACGAGCCTGACGCTGATCCGAACCGTGCTTCCGACCGGGAAGGGCATCCGCTTGCTCGGCGTGACGGTCTCCAATTTCGACCGGACAGCCGGTCCAGCGAACGAACCGCTGCCGCTGTTCGAACGAGACCTGACCTGCAACGCTATGCGGTTGTGAGAACTCCGTCATAAGCGCTATCTTCGAGCGCCTTGCCGGCTCCCAACGCAACGCAGATCAGGGCATCCGCCGCAACCTTGACGTGCAGCCCGGTTGTAACCGCCAGCGCCTCGTCCATATGATGCAGAAGCGCGCCACCCCCAGTCAATGTGATGCCCTCGTCGATGATGTCTGCGGAGAGTTCCGGCGCCGTCTGTTCAAGCGCATTCATTACTGCGCTTCTGATCTGGCCCACAGGCTCGGTCAGGGCCTCGGCGATTTCCTGCTCGGTGATCATGATTTCGTCAGGGCGCCCGTTGACCAGATTGCGCCCCTTCACGATCATTTCTCGGCCGCCCCTGTCTGGCACCACCGCCGACCCTATATTGTGCTTTATTCGCTCGGCGGTCATCTCGCCGATCATCATATTATGGGTGCGACGGATATGCGAAACGATGGCATCGTCCAGCTTGTCGCCGCCCACACGCACAGAGGTGCTGTAGGCGATCCCGCGCAGCGACAGCACGGCAACTTCGGTCGTCCCGCCGCCGATGTCGACCACCATTGCGCCGCGGGGTTCGGTTACCGGGAGGCCAGCGCCAATGGCCGCTGCCATCGGTTCCTCGATCAGCTGAACGCTGTAAGCGCCCGCAGCCGAAGCGGCATCCCGCAGCGCCCTCCGCTCCACCATTGTCGAACCGGACGGTACACAGATCACCATTTGGCACCGCCTGCCAAAGCGGCCCCTGCGTCCCAAGGCCTTGTCTATGAAGTGCTTGATCATCTGTTCCGCCACGTCGATGTCGGCGATGACACCATCTCGCAGCGGTCGCACCGCCTGAATATTGGCTGGAGTCTTGCCCATCATCAGCTTGGCTTCATTGCCCACGGCCTTGACCCGGCGCACACCCTCCTGGGTTTCGATTGCAATCACGGACGGCTCGTTCAGCACGATGCCGCGATCGCGAACGTGCACCACCGTATTTACGGTGCCTAGATCTATTGCCATGTCATGGGACGCAGAAGCGAACAGCCTTGGAATTCTCATGGGGCTCCAGACAGGGGTGCGAACGGATTATCACCGTGTCTGTGCGGACCTCGGTGCCTGTCGGAAAAGGACACTGCGCTGACATGGCTCAATTTCGGGTCTGATCGAACCAGCCGCGTTTCCGAATTGCGGGATTCATCGAACCGAAGCCTGAGCGGCGACAGGCGCTGCCCCTGCGCGCGCGCTCGCATGGAGCGCGAGATGGGTCAGGCCCCGTCCACGAGCGCTCTGGGACCTGGAATTATTCACTCTCCCGTTCGCAGGGACGACGAGGGTTCAGGTGCTGGCAAGCACGGGTTGGGTGTAGGCGCCCGATTCGGAGAGGACTTTATCTCGTCTGCCTTCCGAGGCTTGGGGATTATTGACGGAAAGCGCGATCAACCTGTTGTCGATGTGCCCCGTTCCACCATCGCCCAACCGATCGTGCTGCCCGACAGGAAGGGCGATACTGCGAGGTTTCCGTGGCCGATGACCTGCGGCACCGTGACCTCGCGGCGTTCAAGCTCAACCGTACCCGAGTTGACAGGCAGGTTGTAGAATCGTGGTCCGTGGAGGGAGGCAAATCCTTCCAGCCTATCCAGCGCGCCTTCCTCGTCAAAAACCTGTGCATAATATTCCAGCGCATAGGGCGCGTTGAAAATTCCAGCGCAGCCGCACGCGGACTCCTTTTGCAGGATCTGATGGGGCGCGCTGTCGGTGCCGAGGAAGAATTTCGCTGAACCTGAAACCGCCGCTTTTCGCAGCGCCAGCCGGTGATGCTCCCGCTTGGCCACGGGGAGGCAGTATGCGTGCGGCCTTATCCCGCCCTCGAACATGGCATTCCGGTTGATCATCAGATGATGGGGCGTGATCGTGGCGGCAAGCCGGTCTGTGCTGCCCGTCACGAAATCCACGGCCTCGGCCGTTGTGATATGCTCCAGCACGATCTTTAGGGCCGGATAGTCGCGCATGAGGGGAGCGAGCACCGTTTCGATGAATATCGCTTCCCGATCAAAGATATCGACATCGCCGCGGGTTACCTCGCCGTGGATCAGGAGCGGCATCCCGAGACGCTGCATTGACTCGAGAACAGGCGCGAGCTTGCGGATGTCGGTGACGCCCTTTGACGAATTCGTTGTCGCATGGGCAGGATAGAGCTTGCACGCGGCAAAAACGCCGGACTCGTACCCGGCCGCAATTGCGGCTGCGTCCGCCTGATCGGTGAGATAGCATGTCATGAGGGGCGTGAAATCAGTACCCTCGGGGAGCGCTCTCAGGATCCGCTCGCGATAGGCGTTTGCCCCGGCGATGTCGGTGATCGGGCTGGCCAGATTGGGCATCACGATGGCGCGCGCGAATTGCCGGGCGGTATAGCCAACCACATTGCCCAGCATCTCGCCATCACGCAGGTGAACATGCCAGTCGTCCGGCCGGGTAATAACAATATGATCAGTCATTCCGTCGCATCATCCTGATACCAGAGTCGCGACCCGGCCCCTAGCATCGGCGGGGAGGTCTTTGCCACCTATATCGGTCGTCGGCCCATGGTAAGAGGATCGCAGCTATAATAGGGCAGTGCCGGAAATGCGGCCGGACAGCCGAGGCGCTCCCCCTTTACCAGACGCCGAGGCGGTTGTGGGGGAAGGAGCGGAACAGGCGGTCGTTCGCTTCGCGCGTGGCGACGACGTCTGGCGCGGGCGGCGGGTTGCGGTTGATGATCAGGCCGGCGTCCAGCATCCGCTCCCACTCGGCCTGCGCGCGCACCTCCTCTTCGGTGCGGTTGTAGGAGGTGTCGACAGTGGGCGAGCGCATCGGATACTGATCGCGCGGTACGCCTACCGTGCGGGTCTTCGCGGGTTTGTGGGTCATGATCTGTCCTCCTCTTCATGGCCGCACCGAGGTGGCGGGCGCGGGGGTGGACAGACCATATATGCTATCAGGCGCGCTGTAGGACAGGGGGAATGCAATTCGGCTGATGCCGGGCTGCGAACGGCGACCGCGCGCGCTTCCGGTGCTCAACCTGAAAGCTCGAGAGGGAAATCGGTCCGCCCATTTCGCTTGAGAAATGGGCCAGCACAGAAAGCCGACCGATCAAGCGGATGGCGGAACTGTTGGATGCGGGCGCACGAGGGTGCTTACCCCGGAAACATGAGAGGAAAATCGGTCGGCGTGTCCCTGCCTCGGACACCCGGGGCTCGACAACATTGAGGTAACGCAAAAGAAATGCGTCGAGACTTTTAATGGCTCGCTCTTGGGTTCTGCTCTTCCCGCATTGAGCGTTGTTGCGCTCCCGGCGTAGCTAGTGCGCGGAAGTGCGGGGCTGAGAGGCAATTATGGTTAGCCGCTGGCCAAGCCCTAAACGCCGAGTGGGATAATCGCGGGGGTAAAGCATTTCCTCTCATCCCCGCTCCTCAGCTTCAGGCCCGCCGGCAACGTCCCCTACAGAACACGTCAAGGCGATGCCGGGTTATACGCGGATCCATACGTTCCCGGATGACTCCACGCCGACCGACCCCTTGCCAGCTTGTGGACGGAGTGAACCGCCCGCGTGGACTGACAAAGGCTTTCCATCCGAACCCCGCGCTGTGGCCTGCAGACAGGAAACGGACGGGTGGGGGCGTAGCAAAGGGTGGGGGCTGTAGGACAGGGGAAATTGCAATTCGGCTGATGCCGGGCTGCGAACGGCAACCGCGCGCGCTTCCGGTGCTCACGTACCCTAAGGTACGCTGCGCTCCGGCTCTCGCGCGATCACCATTCTCGCTCCGGCCTGAGCCGAATTGCGGCGGAGCGTACGACGTGGCGGGCGCAGGGGTGAACGAATCACCTATGCTAACAAGCGCGCTGTAGGACGGAGGGGATCTATACTTTCATTATCACGGAAAAAGCGTTCCGATCAGTTACTCCGAATGTCATCTCCATAGTTTCCAGTTTATTATTGTGCCTGAAAACCGTCATGCTGCTATTTACAATACTGAACTTTTTGTCATAGTAAACTGGACAAATAACGAACCACTCGTCACAATTTATATTGTAAGATGCCAACGCTATATCGTGGAATCCCTTGGTCTCCATGTACTGATTTGGGTGACCCTCGGTGTATAATATATCAAAAGCGAAATACTTTTCGTCTATCGGATTAAAAATTTTACAGTTATTAACGTGTTTAGATTTAACCTCGCTTTTCCAAGAAAACTCACTCTTTTCATTTAAAATTATTTGTAGACGCATGATGCGAACTGCGCATGCAAGTTCTGGAGTTTGTCTTGTAGCTTGATAAAAGTGCCTGCTTGTATTGGGAGGGTGTTGGTTTTTTATCTTCTTAAAATATTCATCGGTGAACCCTATATTGTCCTGACCGCTTTTGTGAAAACTTGCCTTCCAGCCTTTCAAATTAAGGCATGCTAAGTAAACGTTATCATTATTTGACCAAATCTTCCATACAGGTGATTGTATATCACCGTTGCCTACAGAGAAATAGATAGGACCTGTTGTTGGTTGAAGATCAGGTAGGTGAGTCGGGGTTACAGAGGTTCCTTCAGCGATTAATCTAACGCCTTTCTTCGTCATAACTGTGGTTCCACTGGGAGATGAAACTACAGAATTGCATTGAGGACAGCGTTCAGTATTCCCCTTTATTCGAGCGTTTGGTAGTTGCGCTATCGGAGAAATAGAAGATATGAAGTTTTTGTAGCAGTTCGGGCATGTGTTGGTGATGCCGTCGTTTCGCATCTCCCTACTCCGCCGCTACCCCGGCCCGGCTGAACATATCCTCGCCTTCGCCGCCCGCGCCCAGTTTCATTATCAACCCCGCCCTCACGCCGCGTTCTTGCGCGGATGGGTCTCGTCGCCACGACCGGCGAGCAGGCCGGCGATGGAGATGTCTTCGTCCAGCTCGTCCCAGTGGAGGCCGGATCGGCTCAGCTCGACCTTCTCACGCGCTTCGGGCGAGGCATGCAACAGGCGCGGAAACCAGACGAGCGGAATGCCGAGCGTCCTTCCGTCCGCCAAGTCGACCCAGAAGCTGTATTCGTCGAAGCGAACGGCGAGAGGCTCAGGAGAAAAACTCATTCCATGCCCTTTCAATCTCGTCGCGCCTATCCTCGATGACGCGCATGATCTGCGTCAGTTCCCGTCGCGACAGACCCCGATTATACGCCAGGGAGACATCGGGTAACAGCCAGAATTTGGCGTCGTCCCTCCCCTTGCGGACATGGATATGCACGGGTTCGAGCGGATCGCCCTCGTTCGAAAAGAAATGGAAGCGGTAGCCATTCCACTCAAATAGCTTTGGCATGGCCCGCTTCCGCTCCTGTCCCTACTCCGCCGCTAACCCGGCCCGGCTGAACATATCCTCGCCCTCGTCGCCCGCGCTGCTGTCTTCGTTGGCGACCTTGCGCTTCCTCCGGTCGAAGCTGTCCCACACCTCGTTCCAGTTGCCGCGGGTTGCCGCCTTGCTGTATTCCGTGGCGCGGGTTTCGAAGAAGTTGGCGTGCTCCACGCCGTTCAAGAGCGGCGCGAGCCAGGGCAGGGGGTGCTCGTCGATCATGTAGATCGGCTGGAAGCCCAACTGGCCGAGGCGCCAGTCCGCGATGTAGCGGATGTACTTCTTGATCTCCTTCGCTGTCATGCCCGGCACCGGCCCCATCTCGAACGCGAGGTCGATGAACGCGTCTTCCAGCCGCACCGTCTTCTGGCAGCAGTCGATGATGTCTTCCTTCACCGCCTTGGTCAGGCAGTCGCGTTCCTTGACGAAGGCGTGGAACAGGCGCGTGATGCCCTCGCAGTGGAGGCTTTCGTCGCGCACCGACCAGCTGACGATCTGGCCCATGCCCTTCATCTTGTTGAAGCGCGGGAAGTTCATCAGCATCGCGAAGCTGGCGAAGAGCTGCATCCCCTCCGTAAACCCGCCGAACATGGCGAGGGTGCGGGCGATGTCTTCATCAGAGTCCACGCCGAACTGCTGCATATAGTCATGCTTGTCGCGCATTTCCTGATATTCGAGGAACATGCTGTACTCGCTCTCGGGCATGCCGATGGTGTCGAGCAGGTGCGAGTAGGCGGCGATGTGGATCGTCTCCATGTTGGAGAACGCCGTCAGCATCATCTTGACCTCGGTCGGCTTGAACACGCGGCCATATTTGTCGTGATAGCAATCCTGCACCTCGACATCCGCCTGGGTGAAGAAGCGGAAGATCTGGGTGAGGAGGTTGCGCTCATGCTCGCTGAGCTTTTGCGCCCAGTCCCGGCAGTCCTCGCCCAGCGGCACTTCCTCCGGCATCCAGTGCACCTGCTGCTGGCGCTTCCAGTACTCATAGGCCCAGGGGTACTCGAACGGCTTGTAGACCTTGGAGGCTTTCAAAAGAGACATGGGCTTAACTCCGGTTAAGAGAGATGCTGGAAACGGGCCGGTGCGCAACGGGTGCGCGCCGGACGGGTGAAACGCGGATGCCTGCGCCTGCGTTTCGGGAACGGAGTCCCCAAGCAGGAGATACATTATGTTGGACACAAACGACATCCGCGAACATGCGGACATCATCGGCGCAGATGGCGTGCATGTGGGCACGGTCGACCGGGTCGATGGCGAGCGCATCAAGCTCACCAAGGCGGACAGCGGCGGCGCGGGCTATGGCGGCGGGCATGAGGGCCATCATCATTATGTGCCGATGGGCCTGGTTGCCGACATCGAGGCGGATGGCAGCGTGCGCCTCTCCGCCAATGGCGACGTTGCGGTCACATTCGAGGAGGAAGAGGGCGGGAGCGAAATCGTGGCGGACGGTGCTGCTGGTGGCGGCATGGCTGCTGCGGCTGGCGGCGACGAGCTGGAGGACGAGGACTCCGAGGAGGATGAGGATCTGGACGAGGACGATCTGGATGAGGACGAGCTGGACTTCGACGAGGACGACGAGGAGCTGGAGGATGACGAGCTCGACGACGAGGAGGAGGAAGACAGCCTGACCGCCCTTGACGACGAGGACGATATCGGCCGCGAGTTTGTCGACGAGCATGGCGACATGGGCGACGGCAACGCGACCGACCCGGCGGAGGGATATACCCGTCGCCGCGCCGACTGAGCTTACGCCGCGCCGCCTCGCCTTCCGGGCAGGGCGGCGCGAGGGAAAGAGCGTTAAGCGCGCGTTGGCGATGCCTTGCGCGGAACCGATCCCGCCCCTGCCCGTTCCCGGCAGACACGACATCCAAGGAGAGGACTCATGATCGACACAGCAAGGATCAGGGAACATATGGAAGTGATTGACAGCCAGGGCCGTCACATCGGCACCGTGGACCGGATCGAGGGCGCGCGCATCAAGCTGACCTCGCGCGATGCCACCGACGGGCAACATCATCATGTCGATACCGACGCGATCGACCGTGTCGACGGCGATCGTCTGGTGCTGCGCGAGGGCGCGGCGACGACGATGAGCGAGGCGCAGATCGCGGCGGCCAGCGCCTATCACGCCGGCCAGAGCCCGCTTTCCGGCGCGCCGGACCGGCCCCTGTTCGGCACCAGCGGCGAGGGGACCGGCATGGGTGGATCGGGCAGCGGCCAGCACTGAGTTCTGGGGAAATTCGGCTCGGGCGGCCTGCGAATTCATCTCGGGTCCGCCAGCCGGTTTGCGGATGCGACGGAGCGAGGAACGGCGAAAAGCGCCGGTGGTTTTACCCATGTTCGCATCTGAAACAGGAGACGCAACATGTTCGAAAAATGGCGCATCAAGGAACATATGGAAGTGACTGACTCGTCCGGTCAGCACCTCGGCACGGTCGACAAGGTTGAAGACGACATGATCGTCCTGACGCGTAGCGACTCGTCCGACGGGCAGCATCATCGCCTGCCGATCGACGCGGTCGAAAAGATCGACGACAACCGGGTTTATATGAAGACGGGCACCTTCGCCTCTACGCCACAATATTGACCCACTTTCCCCCCGCGACAGGCGCATGCGCCTGACGCCTCTAGTCCCGGTGCTGCAAGGCGCCGGGACTATTGTTTGTGGTGAGGGTGCGGCCCGCATCATTTTGCTTATGTCTGTCGGTCACGCGCGCGGATTACTGGCACGCCAGACACTCGTCATAATCGGTGCTGCCGCCTATTTCGAACTTGGGCGCTTCCGCCGTGTTGTCCGCCTCCACGCCGCCCGCGAAGCCCGCGCGCTGCACGGATTTGGAGCGGAGATAATAGAGCGACTTGATGCCCAGCTCCCACGCGCGGAAGTGGAGCATAAGGAGGTCCCATTTCTCGACATCCGCCGGGATGAACAGGTTCAAGGACTGCGCCTGATCGATATAGGGCGTGCGGTCCGCCGCGAGTTCGAGCAGCCAGCGCTGGTCGATCTCGAAGCTGGTCTTGAACGCGTCCTTTTCCTCCTGGCTCAGGAAATCGAGATGCTGGACCGAGCCGCCGCGCTCGAGGATCGAGTTCCAGACATTCTGGCTGTCCTTCGCCTTTTCGATCAGCAGCTTTTCCAGATAGGGGTTTTTGATCGAGAAGCTGCCCGAGAGCGTCTTGTGGGTGTAGATGTTGGCCGGGATTGGCTCGATGCACGCAGAGGTGCCGCCGCAGATGATGCTGATCGACGCCGTCGGCGCGATCGCCATCTTGCAGCTGAACCGCTCCATCACGCCCATATCGGCAGCATCGGGGCAGGGCCCGCGCTCCTGCGCCAGCATCATCGAGGCCTCGTTCACCTTTGCTGAAATATGCTTGAAGATGCGCAGGTTCCAGCTCTTTGCCATGGCGCTCTCGAACGGAATCGTGCGCGCCTGCAGGAAGCTGTGGAAGCCCATGACGCCGAGGCCGACCGAGCGCTCGCGGCTCGCGCTATATTTGGCGCGGGCCATCTCCTCCGGCGCGCGGTCGATATAGTCCTGCAGCACATTGTCGAGGAAGCGCATCACGTCCTCGATGAACTGCTTGTCGCCGTTCCACTCGTCCCAGGTTTCGATGTTGAGCGAGGAGAGGCAGCACACGGCCGTGCGGTCATTGCCCAGATGGTCGCGACCCGTGGGCAGGGTGATTTCAGAGCAGAGGTTGGAGGTGGAAACCTTGAGGCCGAGATCGCGGTGATGCTTGGGCATCATGCGGTTCACCTGATCGGAGAACACGATATAGGGCTCGCCGGTGGCAAGGCGGGTCTCCACCAGCTTCTGGAACAAAGCGCGCGCGTCCACACTGCCGCGCACCGAGCCGTCCTTGGGGGACTTGAGCTCGAACTCCTTGCCGTCGCGCACCGCCTCCATGAACGCGTCGGTCAGCAGTACGCCGTGGTGGAGATTGAGCGCCTTGCGGTTGAAATCGCCGCTGGGCTTGCGGATTTCGAGGAACTCCTCGATCTCCGGGTGCGAGATATCGATATAGCAGGCGGCGGAACCACGGCGCAGGCTGCCCTGGCTGATCGCGAGGGTCAGCGAGTCCATCACCCGCACGAACGGGATGATCCCGCTCGTCTTGCCATTGAGGCCCACGGGTTCGCCGATGCCGCGCACCGCGCCCCAATAGGTGCCGATGCCGCCGCCCCGGCTGGCGAGCCAGACATTCTCGTTCCAGGTGTTGACGATGCCCTCCAGGCTGTCGTCCACCGAGTTGAGATAGCAGGAGATAGGCAGGCCGCGCCCGGTGCCGCCGTTGGAGAGCACCGGCGTTGCGGGCATGAACCACAGGCGGCTGATATAGTCGTAGATGCGCTGGGCGTGATCGGAATCGTCGGCATAAGCGCAGGCGACGCGGGCGAACAGATCCTGATAGCTCTCGCCGGGCAGCAGGTAGCGATCCTTGAGCGTCTCCTTGCCGAAATCGGTGAGCAGCGCATCGCGCGACGCATCGGTCACGACATCGAAGCGGCGTGCCGCGACGCTCTTCGAATCGGGCACTGCCTCCTTCGCCGGGGCACTCGCCGTCTCGCTTGCCTTGGCCGCCTGGGGCCGTTCCATTTCCATTACCGCCATATCGCCTGCGCCCACCTGTTCGTTTTCTCTGAAATCCATCTGCACCGGCCCCTGATGTTCACTGTCTGTTCGATTCGGTCAAGGGTATGAGGAGCAAAAATCCATCATACACCATCTGAACGCGATGGGCACCGGATTCGCTCCCCCTTATGGCCCGGAAAAAGGCGCAAAAACAACCCTTCGCCGAAACTATCGGCGTTTCCGAACCACAATCTGTTGGGTAACCCCCGTTGTCCCTATACAAGGGATAGTGCCACAGTGGCAGCGCGATGCAAGAGGGTAAATGACAGTTCAGGGACTCCGTTCGTCGCTGAGGAGATTCGGTTCGTCGACTGAGCGTTCCTCCGCACGGCAGCGACGCGCGGGAAAAGCTGACCTCTAAAAAAGGCAAGAGAACGGACCGCGAATAAAAATAAATTTTGGCGGACAAATTGTCGCTAGCCGCCGGAGGCTGGACAGCTTGGGCCAAGTTCGACATAGCGGCGCCAAATCTCATCCCATTCCGCCGGAAGGACATCATCCATGACCGTCATCAAGGCCGCAGACCTGATCGAGAGCGTCGCCGACGCGCTGCAGTTCATCAGTTACTATCACCCGATGGATTATATCCGTGCGTTGGGCGAGGCCTATAAGGCGGAGCAAGGCCCGGCGGCGAAGGACGCGATCGCGCAGATACTCACAAACAGCCGCATGTGCGCCGAAGGGCATCGGCCGATCTGCCAGGATACCGGCATCGTCAACGTGTTCATCAAATGGGGCATGGACTGCCAGCTGGACGACACCTCGCGCCCGTTGCAGGAGATTGTCGACGAGGGCGTGCGCCGCGCCTATCTGCACCCCGAGAACCGGCTGCGCGCATCGATCCTGCAAGACCCGGCGTTCAGCCGCGTGAACACCAAGGACAACACGCCCTGCGTGCTCAATGTCGAGATGGTGCCGGGGTCGAAGGTCAGCGTCGATGTCGCGGCGAAGGGCGGTGGCTCGGAAAACAAGTCCAAGTTCAAGATGATGAACCCGTCCGACAGCATCGTCGACTGGGTGCTCGAAATGGTGCCGCAGATGGGCGCGGGCTGGTGCCCGCCCGGTATGCTCGGCATCGGCATCGGCGGCACGGCGGAGAAGGCGGTGCTGCTCGCCAAGCAGAGCCTGATGGAGCCGATCGACATGGCGCAGCTCAAAGAGCGCGGGCCGCAGACCGATATCGAGCGCCTGCGCGTGGAGATTTTCGACAAGGTCAACGCGCTCGGCATCGGCGCGCAGGGGCTGGGTGGCCTTTCTACCATCCTTGACGTGAAGATCTACGACTATCCCTGTCACGCGGCGGGCAAGCCGGTGGCGATGATCCCCAACTGCGCCGCCACGCGCCACGCGCATTTCGTGATGGATGGCTCCGGCCCCGCCTATCTGGAGCAGCCCAAGCTCGACGAGTGGCCTGACGTGCAATGGGCGCCGGACAAGGAGGCGATCCGCGTCGATCTCGATACGCTTACCCCGGACGTGGTGCAGAGCTGGAAGGCGGGTGACCGGCTGCTCCTCAACGGCAAGATGCTGACCGGGCGCGACGCCGCGCACAAGCGCATTCAGGACATGCTTAGCCGTGGCGAAGCCCTGCCGGTCGATTTCAAGGGCCGCGCGATCTATTATGTCGGCCCGGTCGACCCGGTGATGGGCGAGGTCGTCGGCCCCGCAGGCCCGACCACCGCCACGCGCATGGACAAGTTTACCGACATGATGCTCGACCTCGGCCTGCTGACCATGATCGGCAAGGCGGAGCGCGGCATGGGTGCGGTCGAGGTGATCAAGAAGCACAAGGTCACCTATCTGATGGCGGTGGGCGGCGCGGCCTATCTGGTGGCGCGCGCGATCAAGGGCGCCAAGGTCGTCGGCTTCGAGGATCTGGGCATGGAGGCGATCTACGAGTTCGAGGTGAAGGACATGCCCGTCACCGTCGCGGTGGATAGTGAGGGCAACAACGTCCACCACCTCGCGCCGCTGGTGTGGCGGGACAAGATCGCCAAGGAGGGGCTGCTGGCCTGAGTTGGCGGAGCGGCCACTAGTGCGCGCAACAAAGCGGGGTGCGGGACGTTAGCTCTCTCAAGAAGGAGTACGTTCCCATGGCATTTACACAGCTAGACCCGCCCATTCCGCTTGAAGTGATTGACAAGGGCAAGGGCCTGGCCATCGGCATGATCGATTATGGCCCGGAGCATAATCTCATCTGGGTCACTGCGATCGATGCGACCGGCGAAATCTGGTGCGCGCCCAACCCCAAGGTGCGCATGCAGCAGAACTGGACGCTGGGTCGCCCGCGCCCGCTCCACGGCCCCAGCCCGGCTTATGCAGGCGACCATCTTTGCGCTGGCAGCAATGACGTGCAAAAGGTGATCCAGAACTGACGCGGATGCCCCGCGTGACAACCACGCCGGAAAGGCACGAAAGTCACGCCATATAAGGGGGCACACTCCTCGCGGTCGGCAGGCTCAGGCCAGACAGGCGAGGAACCCGGATATAGCAACGATGGAAAGAGCCGCGCGGTCCGGGCCAGCCAATCCCGCCGCCCGACTAAGCAATTCTGAACGCGCTGGCGAGCGACGCCCGCCGCGTCTGGTCAACAGGTCGCATTCCCGAAATGCCCCGGCGCGCTTGTCCTCTCATGGCAAGAGGGAGGCCTGCGTGCCGATGGCGGCCTGTACCAGATGGCACAGACTGCGGGATACGGCGCGGAGCCTGCCACGCGGGAGGCGGGGGCGTGAACCTTGGTGCGCGCTGTATCAGAGCATCTGACGTGTAGGACAGCGGTTTTTGCGAGGCGTACTCGCAGAGTGTCGCGCTTGGCTCTCCGGCCAGCCTGAAAGTGCCGCAGGTGGGCTTGTCTCAGCCTGCCATCTGGTCTGCAATATGCGTCTCAAGGCGCGCATTTACCGAGGAGAAAGTGATGGCCTATGTCGACGGTTTCGTGATCGCGGTGCCGACCGCGAACAAGCAGGCGTTCATCGATCACGCGCGGGAGTTTGATCAGATGCTGATGGACGAAGGCGCGCTGCGCATTTGGGAATGCTGGGGTGAGGATGTGCCCGATGGCAAGCTGACGGATTTTCGCCGCTCGGTTCAGGCGACTGCGGAGGAGACTGTGTGTTTTTCCTGGATCGAATGGCCTGACAAGGAAACGCGCAATGCCGCCTTCGCGAAGTTTGAAGACATGATGAAAACCGACCCGCGCTTCGACCCCGCGAAAAACCCGCCGCCTTTTGATGGGAAGCGCATGATCTTCGGCGGATTTGAGCCGGTAGTGATGCTGGGGGATTAGTAGGCCGATATCTGAACTTGCCCGATTACCGGCAAAGCTGATACTTTCGCATCACGATCCTTGTGCTCGCCAAGCCAGCAGTTCGCTGTGTTATCGAGCGCCGGAAGCGAACACGCAATGGACAACATTGGAGCGGAGCGATGGCAAACAAGCATGGCGATTTCATCTGGTACGAGCTGATGACGAGCGATGCGGACGCCGCTCAAAGCTTTTATGGCGCCGTACTTGAATGGACGTTTGCGGGCAGCGATACGCCGGGGATGGATTATCGGATCATCAACGCACCCGAGCACAGTGTTGGCGGGGTGATGCAGCTGGCGCCCCAAATGACGGAGGGCGGCGCATTTCCGGCTTGGGTGGGCTATGTCGCGGTGGATGATGTAGACAAATGCGCCGAGAGCATCGCTCATGGTGGCGGCAGGATTCTGATGCCGGGAATGGACATAGCAGAGGTGGGTCGCATCGCTATGGTGACCGATCCCCAGGGTGCGCCTTTTTACATCATGCGCCCTTCCGGCGATGGCGAGAGCCTGGCCTTCTCGCATGATCGCCCGCGGATGGGCCATTGCGCCTGGAACGAGCTGATCACGTCTGATCAGGGGGCGGCTTTGCATTTCTATGGCGTGCGGTTCGGTTGGGTTAAGGACGGGGCGATGGATATGGGACCGATGGGATCCTATGATTTCATTCGTCACGGAGCCATGATCGGCGCGATCATGACCGGCACGGATCAGATGGGGCCGCCGCACTGGAACCACTATTTTCGCGTAGCGGATATCGACGCAGCGGTAGCCGCCATAGACAGCGGCGGCGGCAAGGTTATCAACGGCCCGATGGAAGTTCCGGGGGGCGACTTCGCGTTGCAAGGTATAGACCCCCAAGGCGCACATTTCGCGCTGGTCGGGCAGCGTCGTTGATCAAAAATGTGCTTATCGACGCACTAAAATCATTTGGGTGCATCAGGCGGGTTATATTTTTCGACGAATGCAACGGCGGCCTCAATCATTTTCAAGCGTGTGTCGCTTTTCGATAGCCAGTGATCCTCGCCTGACAACGTAACCAACTCAACGGTTTTGCCCGCATTGCGGAGGGCCGCCGCCATGTCGTTACTCTGGTCGTAGAGGACGACGACATCGTCTTTTCCGTGAATGAGCAGCACCGGCGCGTCGACGCTATCAACATGGCGAATTGGCGATATATCGCGCAGGTCGCGCCCTGAGCCGACCTGCTTCCTGAGACTCCTTATGAGGGTGTTGTTACCTCCGCTTTCACTAATGTCTGTGCTGACCATTTTCTGTACGTCGCTTACTCCCGCAACTGACACGGCGCAGCGATAGAGGCCATGTTGGAGTGTAACGCCTGCCAGTGCCGCATAACCGCCATAGCTGGCACCCATTATACAGGCGCGTTTGGGATCGGCTATTCCGTCTTTCACCAATTGGGCTAGACCATCCGAGATGTCGGTCTGCATCTTGCGGCCCCATTCACCATGGCCGGCCCGTTCGAACTCCGCGCCATAGCCGGTTGAGCCGCGGAAGTTCGGTTGGAGGACGGCATATCCGCGGGCAGCGAAGGCCTGCGCCCACCAGTCAAAGCCCGGATAGTCACGCGACGCCGGTCCGCCATGGGGGAATATGATTACGGGCAAATTCCTGGCCGCGCGCTGCGGCGGCAGGGTCAAAACAGCTGCGATGTCCATGCCGTCGCCCGCCTTAAAGTGAATCATTTTCATCGGCGCGACGTCTTCTGCTGCAATCGGGTAGGACATGCCCAACACATCCGCCTTGCCGGTCCTGATATCGACCTGCCACCACGTCTGGGGATCGTTCACCCCTTCCGTCATGACGATTAGCCTGTCGAAGGCGTCGTTCCAATCGACAAGGTGAACGCTGACACCCGGAAACGCCTGTTGCGTTGCCGCAACGACTTTGTGGTGAAACCTGCTGAAGAATTGATAGGTGGGAACATCGCCCTCTTGCCGATACCCTATGAGTTGGCGGGTGCGACTATCGAAAAAACTCGCGCCGATGTGCATGTCGGTGAGGATTTCTGCAGGCGTCCCCCCTCCGATGGGAACTTCCATCCATCGCTCGGCACCAGTCTCCGGGTGCTTCTCCGTATAAATCACCGTATCCGCTTTGGCCCCGAAACCAATGAGATCGGCATTGCCGAACTTGTCTACGCCGGTCGCAATCCTTTCCCCCTGCGCATTTGTCAGCTTCCAGCTGCCATCGAATGATCGAAAGTCGAACGTGACGCCGACCTTTCCATCCGATCCGATCAGCCATGTCCTGTAATTGTCCTGATCATCCACGCGCGGGGCAATCTTCCTGCTTTTGCGCGTCTGCAGATCGACCTCATACAAGACCGGGCGTGCGCTCATTAGCCAAGGTTCTGACTTGCCATCGGACTCGAGCGTGATCCCGCCGAAATAGCCGTACCATTTGCCATCTCTTTGGCGGAGGCCGTGAAAGCCGCGAATGCCGCCCGTAATGAGCGAATTTTTGTCAAACACACTCCAAGGCTGGCCGCCATCTAGGGGGACAACAAGCATCGACTGTAGCTCCGCCTTGTCCGCGGTGAAGCCTATGCCCAGATTTGCAGTGTTTGAAGTTTCAAGAAGGATCATCCCGTCGCCGGCCCAGTACAGGCCTCTGACCTTGGCGGCACCAATGCCGACTGCCATGACGGGCTTGGTGTCTTTGTCGAGGACGATGAGGCGGCGTGTGTCGCCTACCGTACCAATGAGCGCAATATGATCGCCCGATTGGGAAATCGCGGCGCGCTCGAAGCCTGGTTGTTTTCCATAGATGGATAGGGGCGGCGCGGCGTAAAGAGGTTGGGACAGCGAAAGAAAAACCAGCAGCGCCATGCCGCAACGCCCAAAGTACCGGACAAAAATCACGCCAAATTCTCCCCCTTGCCCACGGCAATAATACTTAAGAGTGCACAAATTTCTACTGGTGCAGGCTATGATTCTCGCGCGGAGCAAAGTTTATGTGGCCTGCCCTCACCCCTTGTACAACCCGTCCAGCCTTTCCTGATATACGCCACGGATCATATGCCGTCTGATCTTGATCGAGGGGGTGAGCATCTGGTTTTCGATCGTGAAGGGCGCGTCGGCGATGATGAACTGGCGCACGCGCTCGGTCACTGAGAGGTCCGCGTTCACCCGGTCTACTGCCGCGCGCAGGGCGGTGTGGAGCGCGGGGTCGGCGGCGAGTTCGGTTAGCGATGCCTGCTCCTTGCCGTTTGCCTTTGCCCACTCGGTCAGCCACTCCGCCTCCGGCACGATGACGCCGACGAGATAGGGCCGCCGGTCGCCGCTCACCATCGCTTGCGCGATTTCGTCCTGCAGGGTCAGCATGCCCTCAACCTTCTGGGGAGAGACATTGTCGCCCTTGTCGTTGACGATGATGTCCTTCTTGCGATCGGTGATCTTGAGGCGGCCGCCCGCGTCGAACTCGCCGATGTCGCCGGTGTGGAGCCAGCCATCGCGCAGCACGCGCACGCTTTCCTCCGGGTTGCGCCAATAGCCGTGCATCACCAGCTCGCCGCGCACCAGGATTTCGCCATCGTCAGCGATCTTTACCTCCACATGTTTGAGCGGCGTGCCGACGGTGTCCATCTTCATGCCGGTTCTTGGCCGGGTGACGGAGATGACCGGTCCGGCCTCGGTCTGGCCATAGCCTTGCAGCAGCGTGAGGCCGAGCGCGTGGAAGAAGCTGCCGACATCGGGATTGAGCGGCGCGCCGCCCGATACCAGCGCCTTGATCCGTCCGCCGAAGCGCGCCTGGACCTTGGGCTTGATCGTGCGGTTGAGCAGCGCGCGCACCGGCCGGTCCCACAACGGTAGGCTGCCCGCCGCCATCTCCTTCGCGCCGAGGCGCAGCGCCTGATCGAGCAGGATCTGCGCGGCCCGACCCTGTTTCTCGATCGCCTTCAGCACGCGGGCGCGCAGTACCTCGAACAGGCGGGGGACGACGACCATGATCGTGGGGCGCACCTCCTCGATATTGGAGGCTAGCTTGTCCAGCCCCTCGGCATAATAGATCTGCCCGCCTAGCCCGATGGGGAGGAACTGGCCGCCGCTATGCTCATAGGCGTGGGAGAGGGGGAGGAAGGATAGAAATATTTCGTCGCCCCAGCCGAAGTCCCCGGCGATCACGTCGATGCAGCCCTCTACGTTCAACAGGATCGCGCCATGATGCTGCTTCACGCCGCGCGGGGCGCCGCCGGTGCCGCTGGTGTAGATGAGGCAGGCGAGGTCATCGCGCTGGGCGGTGACGGAGGCGGCGCAGGCGGCGGGATCGGCGGCGGGGTCGTCAGAATGGGCGGCGATCAGTTCGTCCCACTGGCGCAGCTCCGCCACGCCCGCTTGGGCAAACTTGAGCGGCTCTATGCCGATGACCAGCTGCACGCAGTTGGAGTGGATGACAGCGGGCATCAGCGCCTTGGCGAGCTTGGGAGTAGAGACGATGACGGCGCGTGCCCCGCTGTCGTTGAGGATATGGTCGTGGTCCCGCGTGGTGTTGGTGGTGTAGGTCGGCACGCTGACCGCGCCCGCTGCCATGATGGCAAGGTCCGCGATGCAGAACTCTGGTCGGTTTTCGGACACGATCATCACCCGGTCGCCGGGGTTGATCCCTTCGGCGCGCAGGGCGGAGGCGAGCGCGGCAACCTGTCGCGCCGCCTCGGCCCAGCTGATCGAGCGCCATCGGCCCGCTTCCTTGCGCCAGAGGAAAGGACGCTCCCCCTGTTCGCGCGCGCGGGTGAAGAACATGGTGACGAGGTTCGGGAAATGCTCGAACTGGCGCATGGCCTCTCCGTTTATTGGTCCACTCTCGTGGACAGGCGGTACCAGCCCTCTCCCCCACCCAACCTGCCGACATTCTATACTAACGGGAGGTTGGGTGGGGGAGGGGACCAGTGCTGAGGCCCATCATATCCCGCTCATTCCGTAAGGGCCACCCCCACGCTGCGCGGGTCCGCAGCGCCCTGCCAGCGGCCATCGGGCAGGCGCTCCGCCGCATTGGCCTTGAGGCGCGCGGTGAGGGTGCCGACGCGGTGACCCATGGCTTCCAAGGCTGGCTTCATCGCCTCCAGCTTGGTGCCTGGCTCCAGCGTCAGGCCGTTGCGGTCGAAATAAACGAGGCCGAGCGCGATGCTGTCCTGTGCGCTCATGCCCCAGTCGAGATGGGCGATCAGGGCTTTCGCCACTTGCATGATGATTGTGCGCCCACCTGCCGCACCTATTGTGAAGACCGGTTTGCCCGAGGCGTCATAGACTATTGTCGGCGCCATCGAAGACAAGGGCCGCTTGCCCGGCTCCACCCGGTTCGCAACGGGTGCGCCGCCCTTCTCTGGCGCGAAGTCGAAATCGGTCAGCTCGTTGTTCAGGAAAAAGCCGTTGGCGATGAGCTGGCTGCCGAAAGGTCCTTCCACGGTGGAGGTCATCGTCGCGATATTGCCGGCGTCGTCTATGGCAAGGAAGTGCGTTGTGCCGGGCGTGTCCGCGCCCTTAGCCGGGGTACGCGGCTTGGCTCCGGGTGGCGTGCCCGGCTCATAGCTGCCGCGTGCGGAGCTGGGGGCGATCAGGGCGGAGCGGCTCTGGATATAGGCGCGGTCCAGGAGGCTGTTAACCGGCACCGCGATGAAGTCGCTGTCCGCAAGATAGGTGGCGCGGTCGGCATATGCGAGCCGCATCGCCTCGCCTATCAGATGCCAGCTCTGCGGGCTGTCCGGCCCCAGCGCCTTCAAGTCAAACCGTTCTACCATACCCAGAATCTGCAACACCGTGACCGCGCCGGAGGAGGGCGGGCCCATGCCGCAGATTTTATAGATGCGGTACTGCCCGCATACCGGCGGGCGGTCCTTGGCGCGATAGGCGGACAGGTCTGCCTTGGCAAAGGGCGTCGGGTTGCGTGGCGCGTTAGAAACGGCCGCGGCGATGGCGGCGGCGCCCTTGCCTTTGTAGAAGGCACGCGGCCCCTTGAGCGCCAGCCTTTGGAGGAAATCGGCCAGCGCGGGGTTGCGAAGCATCTCGTCCTCACGCGCGGGGCGGCCATCAATCCAGTAGATTGCGCGGGCATCGGGGAAATCCGCCCAGAGCGGCGCGGCGCGTTGCAGCGCCTCTGCGAGAGGCTTGCTGACGGCAAACCCCTCTCGTGCAAGCCGGATGGCGGGCGCGAACAGCTCGGCCCATTTGAGGTGGCCGAAACGGTCGTGCGCCAGCTTCATCAGTGCCATATTGCCCGGCACGCCGACCGACTTGCCGCCCGGCACTGCCTGAGAAAAGGGTAGGGTCTTGCCGTCGGCACTCAGGAACAAGGCAGGGGTCGCTGAACGGGGCGCAACCTCCCGCCCGTCTATCGTCTCCAGCCCTCCGCTCTTCCCATCATGATGCACGAGAAACCCGCCGCCGCCGATGCCGCTCGATTGCGGTTCGACCACGGTCAGGGCCAGCATCATTGCCAACGCGGCATCGGTGGCTGTCCCCCCCTTGCGCAATATCTCCATGCCTGCTTCGGACGCGCGCGGGTCGGCTGAGGAGACGGTGCCCGCCGCCAGGGCCTGCGAGGTGAGGCTGAGCAGCCCCAGCAGCGCGAGTAACAGTGCGCGCATATCAGCCATTCGGCGCATCTATGCCCACTGCCTCCGATATGTTGGAAAACCCGTCTCGCGCTAATAACGCTTTCATCCCCTTGTTGATCCGCGCCGCGAGCCATGGGCCTTCATAGACCATGGCACTATATATCTGCACCAGCGACGCACCCGCCCGAATGCGGGCATAGGCCTGCTCGGCATTGGCGATCCCGCCGACCCCGATAAGCGGCATGGACGCGCCCAGGGCCGCCCGGAAATCGCGCAAGCGTTGCAACGCGAGGTCGTGCAGCGGCGCGCCAGAGAGGCCACCTGTCTCGCCAGACCGGGAGGAACGCAGCGGCGGGCGACTGATCGTGGTGTTGGATATAATCAGCGCATCGACCTTGTGATCTGTCACGCTTGCCGCGATGTCGTCGATGTCGGCTGGCTCAAGGTCCGGCGCTACCTTCAGGAAAATGGGCGGGCCTTGCTTGCCACGCGCTTCCATCACAGCGCCCAGCAGCTCGTCCAGCGGGCCTCGCCCCTGAAGCGCGCGCAGGCCCGGCGTGTTGGGGGACGAGATATTCACGGTAAGATAGTCGGCCAGTGGTGCCATCGCCCTTACGCCGGTAACATAATCCGCAATCCGGTCTGCCGCATCCTTGTTGGCGCCAATATTGATGCCGATCACGCGGCCGTGGCGCGGCATAGCGGCAATACGCCGCGCAGCATCGTCCTGCCCGCCATTATTGAAGCCCATGCGGTTGATGACGGCGCGGTCTTCGACCAGACGAAACAGTCGTGGTTTCGGGTTTCCGCCCTGCGGAAGGGGGGTGAGCGTGCCCAGTTCCGCAAAACCGTATCCAAAATGGTGCATCTTGTGGGCGATCAGACCGTCCTTGTCGAACCCCGCCGCCAATCCCACGGGACCAGGAAATGCGATTCCCGCGACAGTAGTCAGCAGCAGGGGATCAGGGGTTTCTGGCGTGCCTGCTGGCAAGGCACGCACGGCCGCAAGAGCAAAATGATGAGCAATTTCCGCATCCATGCGAAATAGCAGCGGCGCGAGCAGGCGATAGAGCATGGCTCCACTCTATGGCAGCGTGACGGCCAGTCGTCAAAACGTCGAAACTGATCCAAATCCGTGCAACAATATATCATGACTTCCGGAAATGTCCGATTCATACAAGCGCGCGGAAATCCCGTGCCCTAGATAAGCGGCGCGACCCGAAGGGCTCTCTGGCTGTGCCAAGAGACCTTTACACCTAAGGCCCGGCAGCACTGCGCTGCCGGGCCTCTTTTATTTCCGCCTTCGAGCCGCTCCGCCTCTCACAGCAATATTGTTGCCCGGCCAGACATGGTCATGTAAAGACGACACCGTCGGCCAGGGATGAAGTTCACGACCGGCCTCATTTACAGCGCGTACGGCAGGGGCGATACGTCGTCATGGGTCATGTATTTCCGGGAAGAGATGAAGGTACGCAGGTCGAACTGCATTACTGGGAGCCAGCCGACCATTTGCGCTATTATTTCGGCTCAATATATCGATTTGCGACGAATACACCCGAATACAGGGATATGACCAGGGCGGACATGCCGCAGTTGCGCTTCATGCTTTTGGGCCATGGCGAGTACGAATTCCACGATGGCAAGGTGGTCGAGACGCCGGAAGTGTGCATGATCGGCCCAACCATGGGCGCGACGCGATTTCGGCTCGACAGCCCTGCCGTGGTCTATGGAGTGTCGGTGTTGCCGCTCGGTTGGCTGGCGTTGAGCGGGATCGATGCTTCCGGCTACACGGATACGCTGTGCGACGCCGGGGAGAGGGCGGGGCCTCAGTATCGGGTGGAACTGGACCGCCTGCGCGCCACGCCAGACCCGGCCGCCGCTGCCGCCGGGCTGTGGGTTTTTCTCGAGAGCCAGCTCCGACCGGTCAGCGATCATATGATCCAGCTGGTGTCCGCAATAGATGAATGGTTGAGCGATGCCGACTCGCCGCAGATCGAGGATATCGTCGCGGCGACCGGCCTCTCTGCGCGGCAGCTCGCGCGTTATACCAACAAGCTCTATGGCGCGCCGCCCAAGCTGCTCGCCCGGAAATACCGGGCTTTGAGGTGTGCGTCCCAGATCGTGATCGACAAGAAGAACTGGACGGAGCTGTGCGACGAGGGGAATTTCTATGACCAGTCGCACTTCATCCGCGAGATCAAGCAATTCCTGGGGCACACCCCGCACCAGCTGCTGCATGATCCGACGGCGGTGGCACGGTTGACGGTGCAGCGGCGGGCACTCACCGGGTTGGCGAAGATTAACCGGATCAGCTAAATTTCCAGGGCTTTTTCCACGTGGAAAGGCGTTGTGGAGGCTTGATTTGTAGGATCGCCGCGCCCACATGCGCTTAATCGGAGTGATTCGCTCCGAATTAGCGCACGTCTCTCGGACATGCGTCCAAATAGGTCGGGATTTGGAGTTATGCGGCTTTCGAGCCTTGCGGATTATGCGGTGGTGATGATGGGCGCGGCCGCGCGGCACTGTGGCGGCGCGCGCACCAGCGCGACCGAGCTTGCCGCCGAGACCGGCATCCCGCTGCCCACCGCGCAAAAGCTCGTCAGCCTGCTCACCCGCGCGGGGCTGCTGAAATCCGTGCGCGGCGCGGGCGGCGGCATCAAGCTCGCGCGCCCCTCCGCCGCGATCAGCCTTGCGGACATTATCGAGGCGATCGAAGGGCCGATCGCGATGACCAACTGCACCACGCACACCCCATGCAGCTGCACGATCGCGCCCGATTGCACCGTGAAGCCGCACTGGAACGCGGTGAACAGCGCCATTCGCGGCGCGCTCGGTGATGTCAGCCTTGCCAGTTTGTCGCGTTCCACGGGAGATACTGCTCTCGCCGCGACCCCACCCCAACCCCAACCCCCACCCCCAACCCTCGGATCGAGTCACGTGCCTCGATCCGACCAAAAGGGGAGGGGAGAGTTACTTTTATGACCGACAGCACTGAAACCCCGGTGCGGGATGCCGCCGCCCATGCCGCCGCGGCGCGCGTGGCGGAATATGAGCATGGCTGGTCATCGCCAATAGAGCAGGAATATGGCCCCAAGGGCTTGTCCGAGGATACCGTCCGCTTCATTTCGGCGAAGAAGAACGAGCCGGAATGGATGCTGGATTGGCGCCTCAAGGCCTATCGCCACTGGCTGACGATGACGCCGCCGGACTGGGCGAAGCTGAATGTGCCCCCCATTGACTACAGCCAAGCTTACTACTGGGCCGCACCTAAGGCGAAACCGAAGCTCGGCAGCCTGGACGAGGTCGACCCGGAAATCCTGCGCGTTTACGAAAAGCTCGGCATCCCGCTGGAGGAGCAGAAGGTGCTCGCCGGTGTCGAGGGCGCACGGAAAGTGGCGGTGGATGCGGTTTTCGACAGCGTGTCCGTCGCCACCACCTTTCGCAAGGAGCTTGAGGAGGCGGGGGTCATCTTCCGCTCGATCTCGGAGGCGATCCGCGAGTACCCGGAGCTGGTGAAGAAGTGGCTGGGCAGGGTCGTGCCGATGCATGACAATTACTTCGCCACATTGAACTGCGCGGTCTTCAGCGACGGCACGTTCGTCTACATCCCGGAGGGCGTGCGCTGCCCGATGGAGCTTTCCACCTATTTCCGCATCAATGCCGAGAATACCGGCCAGTTCGAGCGCACGCTGATCGTTGCCGACAAGGGCAGCTATGTGAGCTATCTGGAGGGTTGCACCGCGCCGCAGCGCGACGAGAACCAGCTCCATGCCGCCGTGGTGGAGCTGGTGGCGCTGGATGATGCCGAGATCAAATATAGCACGGTGCAGAACTGGTTTCCGGGCGACGCCAACGGCAAGGGCGGCATCTATAATTTCGTGACCAAGCGCGCGCTGTGCCAGGGGCGGAACAGCAAGGTGAGCTGGACGCAGGTGGAGACGGGGTCTGCCATCACCTGGAAATATCCGAGCTGCGTGTTGAACGGCGAGAATTCGGTCGGCGAGTTCTACTCGGTCGCGGTGACGAACAATTATCAGCAGGCCGACACCGGCACCAAGATGATCCACAATGGCAAGGGCAGCCGCTCCACCATCGTGAGCAAGGGGATCAGCGCGGGCAAATCGAGCGGCACCTATCGTGGCTTGGTGCGCGTGGGGGCGTCTGCGGATGGCGTGCGGAATTTTACGCAATGCGATTCTTTGCTGCTGGGGAGCGAATGCGGCGCTCATACGGTGCCCTACATCGAGGTGAAGAACCCGACGGCGACGATCGAGCATGAGGCGACTACATCCAAGATTTCCGACGACCAGCTGTTCTACGCGATGCAGCGCGGGCTGGGGCAGGAGGAAGCGGTCGCGCTGATCGTGAATGGGTTTGCGAAGGAAGTGCTGCAACAACTGCCGATGGAATTCGCGGTGGAGGCGCAGAAGCTGTTGGGGATTTCGCTTGAGGGGAGCGTGGGGTGAGCACTGCAGACGATGCCCGCGAAGCAGCTTTGTATGCGCTGGAATTGCTCAAGTCCGAACAGGAGACTCCGCAAGCTGTTTTTATCAGGGCAGCAGAAGATTATGGCGTATTGCCCAAGGCGGTCGAAGCATGGGTAATGCGAACTTTTCCTGACGAGCAAGCGCTTGAAACGTGGAGAGGGCAACAACGACTTGCGGTGCAAAACCGAACTGCTCGATTGGAGCAATTGAAAGGTATTGAGGACGCCGCTCGAGACTGGGCGATGGGCGTATGGAAGGCATGCGAACCAGACGGCCTCCCGCTTTGGTTCTATTGTTGCAATCGGTTTTTAGAGACCAATAATATCAAGAATAGTGAGCATCGCCGCGCAGCCCATAGGGTTTTTGCCGAAGTGGGCACACAATACGGGGCCGCCCGTTCACTTTATCTCGAGAAAGCATCAACGTAACAATGCTCCAAATAAATAACCTTTCGAACACCGTCGCGGACAAGCCGATCCTCAAGGGCCTTTCGCTCGCCATCAACGCGGGGGAGGTTCATGCGATCATGGGGCCGAACGGCGCGGGGAAATCGACGCTGGCTTATACGCTTGGCGGCCGGCCGGGTTATGAGGTGACGGGGGGGAGTGTGATGTTCTCTCCGCTGCGTCACCCCGGCCCCCGAGCCGGGGTCCCGCTTGACGGTGGTGAAGAAGATAGCGGGATCCCGGGTCAAGCCCGGGATGACGGAGGAGAGATAGACCTTCTCGCCCTCGCGCCGCATGAGCGCGCGGCGGCGGGGTTGTTCCTCGGCTTTCAGTATCCGGTCGAGATACCCGGCGTGTCGAACCTGCAATTCCTGCGCGAGAGCCTCAATTCGCAGCGCCGCGTGCGCGGGGAGGAGCCGCTTTCGGGGGCGGAGTTCATCAAGCTTGCCAAGGAGAAGGCGGCGCTGCTCGGCCTCGATATGGAGATGCTGAAGCGGCCGGTGAATGTCGGCTTTTCGGGCGGCGAGAAGAAGCGCGCCGAGATGGTGCAGATGGGCATACTCGACCCACGTTTGGCGATCCTCGACGAAACGGACAGCGGGCTGGACATCGACGCGCTGCGCGTGGTCGGCGCCGGGATCAACGCGATCATGCGCAAGCCGGACAAGGCGGTGCTGCTTATCACCCACTATCAGCGGCTCTTGGATTATGTGAAGCCCGATTTCGTGCATGTGCTCTCCAAGGGGCGGATCATCAAGACCGGCGGGCCGGAGCTGGCGCTGGAGCTGGAGCGCGAGGGCTATGCAGAGGTGGTGGCCGCGTGATGTTTTTGCTCGCCCTGGCTTCGGCCACGACCTTGGCCACGCCGCCGGTGCTGGATGAGAGCACGGCGACTTTGCTGCGCCAGCGGCTGGAGCGTGCGCGTGCCGTGATCAGCCGCGATGCGGACGGCAAGGCGGTGTGCATGGCGCGCCCGACGACGGACGAAGACCGGCTCGACGAGATGCTGTGCGACGAGGCGCTGCGCTGTGTGGCGCGGGGTGCGAAGGGTGCGGGGGCGGTCAACGCCTGTGTCGCACCGCGCAAGCCCGAGATGCTGCTCGCGATGCGCCGTTTGCGGGAATATTCGCGGTGAGCGCGCTCGCTCTTCCCACGCGCCGGGCCGAGGACTGGCGCTATAGCAACATCGAGGCGGCGGTATCCGTGTGGCCGCTGCCCGCGCCGGAGCGGATCGTGCTGGGGCCGGGCGAGCAGGGAGCGCGCGCGCTGTTGCAGGATGCGGCGGACGATGCGGTGGTGGTGCGGGATTATGTCATCACGCTGGCAGAGGGCGCACGGATGGATTTTCATCTGCTCAACTGCGGCGGGCGGCTGGGCCGGGTGACCTTTGATGTGCGGCTGGAACGCGGCGCGCATTTCGGGCTGCATGCGGCCGTGATCGGCGGCGGGGAACAGACGCTGGAAGTCGTTACCACCGTCAGCCATGCTGAGCCTGATGCCACCAGCGAGCAGGTGGTGCGCACGGTGCTGGGCGGGCGGGCGACGGGCAACTATCTGGGCAAGATCGGCGTGGCCAAACATGCGCAGGGCACGGACGCCAGCCAATCTGTCAAGGCGATGCTGCTCTCGCGGCAGGCGAGCGCTAACGCCAAGCCGGAGCTGGAGATTTTCGCCGACGATGTGAAATGCGCGCATGGCTGCGCGATCGGCGAGCTGGATAAACAGGCGCTGTTTTACATGGCGGCGCGCGGGCTGGACCCGCAGACTGCGCAGACGCTCCTCTTGCGCGCGTTCGTTGCGGGCGTGTTTGATGGCATTGCGGACGAGGCGGAGCGCGAGCGGTTCGAGGCGGCGGCGCTGGCCAAGCTGGAGGGGTTGGCATGAGTGGGGCGACAAAATCTCCCCTCCCCTTCAGGGGAGGTTCAACGGAGTCACGCGCCTCCGTTGAAGGGGGTGGGGATGAGGTTGTGCCGGACGCCCCCACCCCAACCCTCGAATCGAGTCACGTGCCTCGATTCGACCTGAAGGGGAGGGGCTTGAGGAGCGATTTCCCCGGCCTGCTGACCGCCGATGGCCAGCCGTGGCATTATCTCGACACCGCCGCGACCGCGCAGAAGCCGCGCGCGGTGATCGACGCGATGGCGCGGGCGATGGGCGAGGATTATGCCACGGTGCATCGCGGCGTCTATGCGCGCTCGGCCAATATGACCCTGGCGTTCGAGGCTGCGCGGCGGCGAGTGGCGGGGTTCATCGGCGCGGCGGGCGCCGAGGAGATCGTGTTCGTGCGCGGCGCGACCGAGGGGATCAACCTCGTTGCGCAGAGCTGGGGCGGGGCGAACTTGCAGGCGGGCGACCGCATCTTGCTGAGCCAGCTGGAGCATCACAGCAATATCGTGCCGTGGCAGCTGGCGGCGGAGCGGGCGGGGGCGCAGATCGATGTCGTGCCGCTGACTGAGGATGGGCGGATCGACCTTGCGGCTATGGCCGCGATGATTACGCCCGCGCATAAAATGGTCGCGCTGGCGCATGTGTCGAACGTGCTCGGCTCGACGCTCGATGTCGCCCGCGCGGCGGAGATCGCACATTCGGTGGGCGCGCTGCTCTTGATCGATGGCTGTCAGGCGGTGCCGCGTGTTCCGGTGGATGTCGGTGCGCTCGGCTGTGATTTCTATGTGTTTTCCGGGCACAAGCTTTATGGGCCGACCGGCATCGGCGTGCTCTGGGGCAGGAAGGCACTGCTCGATGCGATGCCGCCCTATCAGGGGGGCGGCTCGATGATCGACCGCGTGACCTTCGCGAAAACCACTTATGCTCCCGCGCCGACGCGCTTTGAGGCGGGGACACCCGCGATCGTCGAGGCGGTCGCGCTGGCGGCGGCGGTGGATTATGTGGAAGGCATCGGTTTGGACGCGATCCACGCGCATGAGGCGGCGCTGGTCGCGCAAGCGCGCGATGCGCTGTCGCAGATCAACTCGGTGCGCTTGCTTGGCCCGGAAGACAGCGCGGGTATCATTTCCTTTGAGGTGCAGGGGGTGCATCCGCACGATGTCGGCACCATATTGGATGAGGAAGGCGTCGCCATCCGCGCCGGGCATCATTGCGCGCAGCCGCTGATGGATCATCTGGGCGTACCCGCCACCGCGCGGGCGAGCTTTGGCATCTATAGCGACGAGAGCGACATCGCGGCGCTGGTGCGGGGAATAGAAAGAGTAAGGAAGATCTTCGCCAAATGAGGACAAGATGAACGAGGAACGCAAGATCATGACCGAGGAAGTGGAAGCGGTGGCCTCTCCGCCCAAGGCGCGGGTCGAAGACGCGGGCGAAAGCGCGGCCGACAAGCTGGAGCGCAAGCGCGACTATCTTGAGGGTTTCTTGAGCCAGCAGCCCGCCGAGGCGGCGCCGGGCGAGCCGGGCGGAGACGTGTATGAGGGCGTAATTGCGGCGCTGAAGGAGATTTACGACCCGGAGATACCGGTCAATATATATGACCTCGGCCTGATCTACGGCGTCGACGTGACCGATGGCCATGTGGTCGTGACCATGACGCTGACGACGCCGCACTGCCCGGTGGCGGAGAGTATGCCCGCCGAGGTGGAACTGCGCGTCGGCGCGGTCCCAGGCGCGGGCGACGTGGAGGTGAACCTCGTCTGGGATCCGCCGTGGGACCCGCAATTGATGTCGGATGAAGCCAAGCTCGAACTAGGGATGCTGTAGCTACGTATCCCCTCCCCTTTAGGGGAGGGGCAGGGGGTGGGGGACCGGGCGCTCGCTGCCGCTCTCGACCCACCCCAACCCCTCCCTACAAGGGAGGGGCTTTTGGAGAAACGTTATGACCGTAGAAACCAAGACCCCGCGCGCACGGCCTGCCGCTGTTACGCTGACGCCATCGGCGGAGAAGCGCATTGCGGATCTGATGGCGCGCGCGCCGGAGCGGGCGATCGGCGTCAAGCTCTCCACCCCGCGCCGGGGCTGCTCCGGCCTGGCCTATTCGGTCGATTATGTGACCGAGGAAGCCAAGTTCGACGAGAAGATCGTGACGCCCGGCGGCGTGTTCTACATCGACGGCGGATCGGTGCTGTATCTCGTCGGCAGCATCATGGACTGGCGCGAGGATGATTTCACGGCCGGGTTCGTGTTCGACAATCCCAATGCCAAGGGCAGCTGCGGCTGCGGCGAGAGCTTTACTGTTTGATGTCGCTGAGATGTATGCCGGACGCATCCTTCTCGTCGTCAAACATCTCCAGACGGTAGCCATGACCAAAAATGGTTTGCAGTCTATAGCCATTTTCCGGCCCCAGGCGGAGCTTTGACCGGATACGCGAAATGTGCATGTCGAGCGTGCGGGTGGGCAGATCCGGCACGCTGTTCCACAGGGTTTCGAGAATGTAAGCGCGCGAAAAGGCGCGATTGGGATTGAGGAAGAACAAACGCGCCAGCGCGAACTCGCGCGCGGTCAGGACGATCTCCGTGCCATCGAGCGTCACGTTGCAGGTCATGCGGTCGAAGCTGTAGCAGCCGAAATCCTCTATGCGGCTTTGTTTTTCGGGCTGGTGGGTGGTGCGGCGCATCACCGCCTCGACGCGGGCGAGGATCACATTCTTGGATTCGGGCTTGATGATATAATCATCCGCGCCGGAATTGAGCGCTTCCGCCACGTCTGCCTTATCCGAGCGGCTGGTGAGCATGATGATCGGCGGGCAGGGGGAGAGCGTCTCGCGCGCCCAACGCAGGATTTCGAGGCCGCTCGATGTCGGCATCATCCAGTCGATGATGACGAGGTCGAACGTATCGCGCATCATCGCGTTCATGAGGTCCCGTCCATCGCGGAAAGTGCTGCACTTGTGCCCGCCGTCGCTCAGAAGCGAGACCATGAATTCACGGATCGTTTCTTCGTCATCGGCAATGGCGACCCGCATCAACATCTCCAACTAATGACAGAATTTTGGTGTGGCTTTATGGTTGTCTTGTCATCCTGTCATTGTATGTTTCACTAATTTTACACTTGTTTACTGAGGCAATATTTCACCCCAAGCGCCGCTTTGTCATAGCATCCGCTGCAACACTTTGTCTTTAAGGCGAAAGTGATGATAGAATGCTGCTCCGACATGGAGGAGGAGCAGTGGCAGAAACAGTGTGCCCATGACCTCGTGTCCCTCATGCGCGGCCTCCGCCAGCGGGCTGCCCTTGACCACCGCGAACTTGGGTATGTCGAACAGGCCGAACCAGTTGAGCGGATATGGCCCGGCGGATGTGAAAATCCATCCCGATAGCGGCACGCCGATCATCATGAGGTAGAAAAGAATATGCAGCCCTTGCGCGGAGACCGCCTGCCAGCGCGGCGTATCGGTGGGCAGCGGCGGCGGCGTGTGCGTCAGCCGCCAGGCGAAGCGAAAGAGCGTGAGCACCAATATCGTGAGGCCGATGGACTTGTGAACGCCAGGCGCCCACGGATTGGCTTTCCATGCATCGCTGGTAAGCCCCAGCCGCAGTTCGATGATGATGGCCAAGGCCATGACCCAGTGCAGCGTCCGCGCGACGCCGTCATATTTCACCAACCCCTGATCGCTCATACCCAGCCCCCCGGCTAGAAACAGCGGCCCCGCGCCGCCCGCGTTAGGTTCTTCGCGTCCCCGTCATCGCCATCGCGCCGAACGCGCCTGCCTGAATGGTGCCTGTGAGGCGGTCGCCCTCGACCACGGCTTCGCATTCCAGCGTCATTGGCATGGGCATGATCATGTCCATCGTCCATTTGAGCATGTTGCCGTCGACCGTGCCGTTCTTCACGTCGAGCGACCCTAATGGCCCGGCATTGGTGCCGTGGAAGGTGGCACCATTGCTGATGACGGTGAAGACGCTGGGCTGGTCGCCCATCGGCGTCTTGGTGGTGCAGTCATAGGCGCCATCGACGGATGCCATGGTCATTTCCCTCCTGAATTCGTGGCGGGCGCAGCCGCACCGACTGAGTCGTTTGCTTGCCCCGGAACAATCTCCACCGGAAGGCCAAGCTTTGCAAGCTGCGGCGTGATGACAGCCTTGTCTCCCACCACGACCCAGACGATTTTCGCGGGGTCGATGGCCGCGCGCGCCGCGGCGTCAAGGGTGGGCGCGGTCTGCGCCTTGTAACGCGCGGCGAGGCCCTCGACATAATCGAACGGTCGGCCGAGCATGGCGTCCCGCTGCATCTGGCTCAAAACCGCGCCCGATGTCTCATAGCCGCCGGGCAGTTCTCGGATCGCGCCGTTCACCGTGCGCTCCAGCTCCGGAGCGGTGATGCCCTTATCGCCAAGAAAATCGGTGATGTTGGTGCGCAGGGCGGTGATGCTCTCGCCGGTCTTATCCGCCTGCACCGGCGCGATCACGACATAGGCGATAGCCTCGGCGTTGCGTTCCACCACCGAATAGGCGCCGTAGGACCAGCCCTTGTTCTCGCGCAGGTCCATGTTGATGCGGGCGAGGAAATTTCCGCCCAAAATGTCATTGGCGGCGATGAGATCGGTGATGTCGTCCCTCCCCTTGCCGGAGAGGATCATGCCGCCATAGATCATCGACTGCGGCGATTGCGGCCGGTCTACCAGCAGGATGCGCGGACGGGCGGCGGGCGGCGTGGCGGTGAAGTCCTTTTTGCCGGGCAGGTCCCGCGTCATCGGCCAGGGGCCGAAGCGGCTTTCGAGCTGGGCGGTGAGGTCCGCCAGCGTGATATCGCCCACCGCGAAGATTTCCGCCGTGTCCGCGCGCAGCCATTTGCGGTGGAAGGCGGCGAGGTCGTTGCGGCCGAGCTTCGCCACCACGGCGGGGTCGCCGGTGCCGCTGCTGCCCACGCCATAGGGATGCTCCGGCCCATAAATCGCCGGGAAGAAGGTGCGCCGCGCAAGGCCGCGCGGGTCCGTCCGCTCCTGCGCGATCGCGGTGAGCAGCCCGGCGCGCACGCGCTCCAGCTCCTTCGCGTCGAACGCCGGGTGGAGGATGACATCGGCCAGCAGATCAAGCGAAGGCGCGAGATTGGGGGTGAGCGCATAGAGCGACACGGTGGTGCGGTCCAATGACGCGCCGACGCTGATGTTCGCGCCCAGGCGCTCCTGCTCTTCGGCGATCTGGATGCTGGTGCGGCTGGCGGTGCCCTCCTTCAACATGGCGAGGGTGAGCGCCTGCGTGCCCTGCGCGGCTTTGGGATCGGCCGCCTTGCCCGCATCGAACGAGACGGAGAGGCGCACCGTCGGCAGGCCGGTGCGCCGCGCGAGGTGGACCTTGATGCCGTTGGAAAGCGTTGTGGTTTCGACAGCCGGGAAATCGACATTGGCAAAGCTGCCCACGGCAGGAAGCTTGCTGCGGTCGGCGTCCCTGGCGAACGGCTTGGTGGGCGCGGGGGCGGTGGTGGGCGCAGGCGCGGCCTCGGAGGTGGCGCTGGCGGGAGCGGCGGTGCCGTTGCCCGCCTCGGCATAGGCATCCCGCTCACCGGGAACAACCGAGAGCGCAAAGACCGGGCGGGAGAGCCACTTGCCCATGGCGGCGCGCACCCGCTCCGGCGTGGCGGCGGCGATTTCGGCCAGCTCTTTCTTATAATGGCTGGGATCGTTGGAATAGAGCAGGCCCTGGCCGAGCACCGCGGCCTTGCCGCCACTGTCGCCCACCTGCTCCAAGGAACCTATGCGGGCGGAAACGTCGCTCATCGCCACGCGGCGCACCTCGTCGGCGGTCGGGCCTTTCGCGACATAATCGGCGAGGATTTCATCGAGCCGTTTGGCGAGCACCGCCGGGTCCACGCCGGGCTTCACATCCGCCGTCACCTCGAAAATGCCGAGCTGCGCAAACTGCTGCACCTGCGCGGTGACGGAAACCGCGAGCTGCTCGCCCTTGACCAGGCTGTTGTCGAGCCGGGAGGAGGCAAGGCCGCCCAGCACATGCGCGCCGATGGCGAGCGGGGTTGCTTCCGGATCGTTGAGGCCCGGCACCGCCCACCAGCGATAGAGCCGCGTGGTGGCGACGCGGTCTTTCAGCGTCACATCCTTGCGGGCGGGCAGCGCGGGGATATCGACCTTCACGGGCACGACCTTCGGCCCGCGCGGGATCGCGCCGAAATATTTGGTGACGAGGCGCTTGGCGGTCTTCGCGTCGATGTCGCCCGCCAGCACCAGCACGGCGTTGTTGGGGCCATAATGCCCCACGAACCAGCTCCGCACATCCTCGAGCGTCGCGCCATCGAGATCCTTCATCGAGCCGATGGTGGTGTGGCCATAGGGATGATCGGCGGGCAGCAGGCCATCCAATTGCGCATATTCGACAAGGCCATAGGGCTGGTTGTCGCCCTGGCGCTTTTCGTTCTGCACCACGCCGCGCTGGTTATCGAGCTTGGCCTGATCGACACCGCCGAGCAGATAGCCCATGCGGTCGCTCTCCAGAAACAGCGCGGTTTCCAGCGCGCCGGTCGGCACCGTCTGGAAATAGTTCGTGCGGTCGAACCAGGTGTTGCCGTTCATGTCGGTCGCGCCGATCTGTTGCATCGGCTCGAAATAATCGCCCGGCGCATGCTCAGAGCCGTTGAACATAAGATGCTCGAACAGATGGGCAAAGCCAGTCTTGCCCTTCGGCTCATGCTTGGAGCCGACATCATACCAGATCGAGACGGCGACGACTGGCGCCTTGCGATCGGTATGGACGATGACGCGCAGGCCGTTGGGGAGGGTGAATTGCGAATAGGGGATGTCGACTTTGGAAACGAGGTCCGCCGCCGATGCCTGCGCGAAGGCCGGGGCGGGGGAGAGGGCGAGTGGGGCGAGGGGCAGCGGCGCGAGGGCGAGGAGCAGGGGGAGTGCGCGGCGGCGGGGACGGGCAGGGGGCATGAGCAGCTTTCGGGTGCGGTGATGATGATGGGGCGCGAGCATAGCCGCCCGCACCGCCGCTGCAACGCAAATTGGCGGGATGAGATGAAGCGGGGATGAATGACGCTGTGGCCACGCTTGCCCACCCCGCTGCGACTAGCCTTGCCTGCGGCTCGGCAAGTCTCACTCCCCCTCCCGCTTGCGGGAGGGGGCAGGGGGGTGGGTGATTGGGGAGTGATCCCCCTAACCCCGCATCTTCTCCGCAGCGGCGCAGGCGAGTACGTCGGCGCGTTCGTTTTCCGGGTGGCCGTTGTGGCCTTTGACCCAGCGCCAGTCCACCTCATGCGGGGCGGCGGCGGTGAGGAGGGCTTGCCAGAGGTCGGCGTTTTTCACCGGCTTCTTGTCCGCCGTTTTCCAGCCGTTGCGCTGCCAGCCATGGACCCATTTGGTGATGCCGTCGCGCACATAGACGCTGTCCGTCGTCAGCACGACCTTGCACGGGCGCTTGAGGGCCGAGAGCGCCTGCACGGCGGCCATCATCTCCATGCGGTTGTTGGTGGTGTCGGCCTCGCCGCCGGACAGTTCCTTTTCGTGCGGGCCGGAGCGGATCACCGCGCCCCAGCCGCCGGGGCCGGGATTGCCCTTGCACGCGCCGTCCGTGAAGATCTCGACTTTGGTAAGGCCGCTCATGCGCCGAGCAGGTCCGCCGGGTGGGCCTGCGCGTAAAAATCGAGGCGCTTGAGGTAAGCGAGCGGATCCTTGCGCGTCACCAGCGCGTCGGGCGGCGTGTTGATCCAGTCATAGGCGCGGGTGAGCAAAAAGCGCAGCGCCGCGCCCCGGCACAGGATCGGGAAGGCAGCGCGTTCAGCGTCGGTCAGCCCGTGGGCCTCCGTGTATCCGCGCACCAGCGCCGCGCCGCGCGCCGTGTGATACGCGCCCCCGTCCGCCGCAAAGCACCACGCGCCGTGCATGATCGCCAGATCATAGGCGCGGATGTCCGTGCAGCTGAAATAGAAGTCGATGAGGCCGGTGACGGCGTCTCCGCTCATCAGCACATTGTCCGGGAACAGATCGGCATGGATCACGCCGCGCTCCAGCGCGCTTGGCCAGTGGGCATCGAGGAAGGCAAGCTCCTGCGCCACCCGCGCGGCGAGGCCGGGGGCGATGTCATCCAGATGCGTGCCGCATTTGGCGGCAAGGTCATGCCAGCCGGGGAGGTCGAGCGCGTTGCGCCGTTCCTGCGCGAAGCCCTCGCTGGCGCGGTGCAGCTCGCCCATGGCGCGGCCAGCGGCGAGGCATTGGGCGGGGGTCGGCTCCGTTACCGAGATGCCGGAGAGGAACTCGATCAGGCACGCGGGCCGCCCGGCGAGCTGTTGCAGCTTGCGGCCCTCCCGGTCCGCGATGAAGCGGGGCACCTTGCAGCCGTTCGCGCCGAGATGATCGAGCAGGTCCATGAAGAAGGGCAGATCCGCCTCATCCACGCGCTTTTCGTAGAGGGTGAGGATGAAGCGCTCCGACGCGCCGTTGGCCCGGCGCGTTTCGAGCATATAGTTGCTGTTTTCTACCCCCTCGGCAATGCCCTTGGCGGAGACGAGTTCGCCGGTGTCGTAGCGGGTGAGGAATGCGGCCATGTCTTCCGCTGGCACATGGGTGTAGACGGCCACTTTACGCTACCTCCAATCCCTTGGGCAGCTTGAAGGCGATGTTTTCCTGCGCGGTCTCCACCGTGCGTTCGGTAACGGCGTAGCGCGCGGCGAGCGCATCGACAACTTCGCGCACCAGCACCTCCGGCGCGGAGGCCCCTGCGGTGATGCCCAAGGTGCGCACACCTTCCAGCCAGCCGAAATCAATCTCCGCCCCGCGCTGGATGAGCTGCGCCTTCGCTCCGGCGCGCTCGGCACATTCGACGAGGCGCAGCGAGTTGGAGCTGTTGGGCGCGCCGATCACCAGCACGGCGTCGCAATCCTGCGCCATCGCCTTCACCGCCGCCTGCCGGTTGGAGGTGGCGTAGCAGATGTCCTCGCCCTTGGGCGCGACGATATCGGGGAAGCGCTGTTCCAGTATGCCGATGATCGTCGCGGTATCATCGACCGACAGTGTCGTCTGGGTGAGGTAGGAGAGGCTTGCGGGATCGACGGGTTGGATCGTCCGCGCATCGTCCTCGGTCTCGATCAGGCTCATCGCTCCCTCCGGCACCTGGCCGAAGGTGCCGACAACTTCCGGATGCCCCTTGTGCCCGATGAACAAGATATGCCGCCCCGCCTCAACCTGCCGCTCCGCCTGGCGGTGAACCTTGGAGACGAGTGGGCAGGTGGCGTCGAGATAATCCAGCCCGCGCGCCTCCGCCTGCGCGGGTACAATCTTCGGCACGCCATGGGCCGAGAAAACCACCGGCACTCCGTTGGGCACCTCGTCCAGCTCCTCGACGAACACCGCGCCCTTTGCCTTCAGGCTGTCCACCACGAAGCGGTTATGGACGATCTCGTGCCGCACGTAGACGGGTGCGCCGAATTTCTCCAGCGCGCGCTCGACGATGATGATCGCGCGGTCGACGCCCGCGCAAAAGCCGCGCGGCGCGGCGATCAGCAGGTCGAGCGGCGGGCGGGGCGATGCGGCATCGGTCATGCTCAGAGCCATTAGGCAGGATTGGCTGCGAAGGCTAGTGGGGGCGGCACATTACGCGCGCTTTGTGTTGCGCGGTTGGCAGAGGGTCGATAAGAAGCCGGTTCTTACCGCCGAAGGAAATTCCGTGACACCAGCTCGCCACCCCTTGAGGACTTTCTCGATTGCCGCCGTCGCGCTGCTCGCGCTCGGGGCGTGCGCAAAAAAGGGCGATCTCGATGAAACCGGCGGCATCATTGCGGTGCGCAGCGCCTGCCCGGTGGCGGCGATCCCGGCGCAGACCGGCGACGTGACGCTGTTTAACCCCGCAGGCAGCACCGACGCCGCCGCGATCGACGTGGTGGCGAGCATGACCAATCTGCGCTCGACCTGCTCGGAAACGGCAGACCAATATTATACCGAGGCGACGTTCGACGTGCAGGCAAGCCGCCGCGATGCCGGTCAAGCGCGCGACATGGACCTGCCTTATTATTCCGTCGTCGTGCGTGGCGGCAACGCGGTGATCGCCAAGCGGGTGGGCACAGTGCGCGTCAGTTTCGCGGCTGGGCAATATCGCGCGCAGGCTTCGGCCAAGGCGGCGTCCTATGTCGACCGCGCGCAGGCGAGCCTGCCTGCCGACGTGCAGCGCAAGATTACGCAGAAGCGCAAATCAGGCGAGGAAGATGCGGCGGTCGACCCGTTCACGCTGCCCGAAGTACGCGCGGCGTTGCAGCGAACCAGCTTTGAGCTGCTCGTTGGCTTTAATCTCACGCCCGAGCAGTTCAAATATAACGCTACCCGCTAGCGTTCTCTGATGCGTCACCCTGAACTTGTTTCAGGGGCCATTTCTCCGCTAGGTGCGGCGCCAAGAGGCATGATGGATGCTGAAACGAGTTCAGCATGACCATGGCCGCTTCGATGTTCGTTTAATGCGATTACACAGGAAGAGTAAGGTCCGAGCTTTGACACTCTACGTTCGTTTCGCCGCGCATATGGATGCGCTGCTCGATGGCATGATCGCAAGCGGGGAGCTGCCCGCTGACATCAACCGCAAGGCGGTGACGGTGGAGCCGCCGCGCGACGCGAGCCATGGCGACCTCGCCACCAATGCCGCGATGGTGCTGGCCAAGCCCGCCGGGCTGAACCCGCGCGCGCTCGCCGAAAAGATCGCCACGCGGTTGGAGGCGCTCGAGGAGGTGGAGAGCGTCTCGATAGCCGGGCCGGGCTTTATCAACATGAGCCTCACGGCCGCGACATGGGCACAGGAGCTGCGCGCGATCGAGCAGATGGGCGCGGACTATGGGCGGTCGGCAAGCGGCAGCGGCGTTACGGTCAATGTCGAATATGTCTCCGCCAACCCGACCGGGCCGATGCACATGGGGCATTGCCGCGGCGCGGTGGTGGGCGATGCGCTCGCCACCCTGCTGGAGGCGGTGGGCCACACGGTGATCCGCGAATATTATATCAATGACGCGGGCGGGCAGGTCGATGTGCTCGCGCGCTCGGCGCATCTACGCTATCGCGAGGCACTGGGCGAGACCATCGGCGAGATACCCGAGGGGCTGTATCCCGGCGACTATCTGGTGCCGGTGGGGCTGGCGCTGGCCAAGGAATATGGCGAGACGTTCGTGGGCGCGCCGGAGGGCGAATGGCTTGCTCTGTTCCGCACCCGGGCGGTCTCGGCGATGATGGAGATGATTCGCAGCGACCTCGCGCTGCTCGGCATCCATCATGATGTTTTCGCTTCCGAGGCCGAGTTGCAGGCGGAGAAGAAACCGGAGGCCGCCGAGGCGTGGTTGCGCGAGCGTGACCTTGTTTATGACGGCGTGCTGGAAGCGCCGAAGGGCGAGACGCCGGAAGACTGGGAGCCGGTGGAGCTGCCGCTGTTCCGCTCCACCAAGTTCGGTGACGATCAGGACCGGCCGATCAAGAAATCCAACGGCAGCTGGACCTATTTCGGCGCGGACATGGCCTATCATTTCCAGAAGGCGCAGAGCGCGGACCAGCTTATCGACATCTGGGGTGCGGACCATGCCGGAACCGTGAAGCGCATTCAGGCGGCGGTCGCGGCGCTGACGGAAGGCAAGGCGCGGTTCGACGTGAAGCTGGTGCAGATGGTTCGCCTGTTGCGCGATGGCGAGCCGGTGAAGATGTCGAAGCGCGCGGGCAACTTCGTGACGCTCGCCGATGTGGTGCGCGAGGTCGGCAAGGATGTGGTGCGCTTCACCATGCTGACCCGCAAGGCGGACGCGCAAATGGACTTCGATTTCGCCAAGGTGGTGGAAGCCTCGAAGGACAATCCGGTGTTCTATGTGCAATATGCGCATGCGCGGATCGCCTCGCTCGGGCGCAAGGCGGCGGAGGCGGGCATGGAGCTGCCCGCACCGGACCTGTCCCGCCTTGGGACGGAGGAACTGGCGCTCGTCAAGCTTGCAGCGCAATATCCACGCGTGATCGAGGCGGCCGCCCAGGCGCGCGAGCCGCACAGAATCGCCTTTTATCTAGGGGATTTGGCCGCCGCGTTTCACGGCTGGTGGAACATGGGCAACGATGATGCAGCGCGGCGAATAATCGTGGTTAACGACGCTGAAACAACCTCCGTAAGGCTTTTCTTGGCGCAGCAAATCGGGCAGATTGTGCGCAACGGCCTTGCCCTCATGGGAGTGGAGGCGCTTTCGGAGTTGCAGTGATGGCGAACAACGGCATGAACGATACCCTCGCCCTTGACGATGAGGACCGTCTGCCGTGGCTGGAACCTGCCTATGAAGATGATGACGAGGACGAGGTATCGCTGGTTCGGCTCGGTGCGCTGATCCTCGCCGGGCTGGCGTTGCTGGGGCTGGTGGTCGGCGCGGTCTATATGATCCGCAACCATTTTGCCGAACAGGAAGAGCCGCAGGTTCTGTCCGCACCCAAGGGGGCCTACAAGGTCCCGGCCAAGAGCGCCGACGCCAAGAAGTTCGCGGGCGAGGGCGACGAGACCTTCGCGGCGAGCGAGGGCAAGGAGCGGGGCGGCGTGATCGACCCCTCCAAACTGCCCGAAGCGCCGATGACGACGACCGCCGCCAGCCCTGACGCCGCGGCAGGGGCCAAGCCCGCCGCACATGCGGCGAGCGGGCAAAAGCTGGTGGCGCCGGTTGCGAAGCCGGGCCAGCAGCAGGCGGCGCCCAAGGCTTCTGCGGCTACCGCGCCCGCTGTCAAGAACAGCGGTCCGATGATCCAGCTCGGCGCCTATAACAGCGACGCGCTGGCACGATCGAGCTGGGCGCGGCTTTCCAAGCGCTTCGACTATCTAGGCGCGCTTACCTATCATATCGAGCCGGTGACGGTGAACGGCACCCAATTCTACCGCCTCCGCGCCGCAACCCCGCAGGCAAGCCTACTCTGCGGCAAGCTGAAGGTGGCGGGCGAGAGCTGTTTGGTGGTGAATTGAGGCGCGGATTTCGCTTTCAATCATTCGTCATGCTGAACTTGTTTCAGCATCCATCTCGCCACACAGCTATTCGGCCCCGACGATAGATGGACCCTGAAACAAGTTCAGGGTGACGTTTGATTATTGGGCGCAGTTCGCTTGTGGAGCTGATGCATTTCCCCTTCCCCCCGGCACCCGCCCCCGCTACTCTCTCTGCCCATGAAGCCGGTGATTTTCGGAATAGCGGGGGAAAGCCTCAGCGCGGAGGAGCGCGCGTTTTTTAGGGAGGCGGAGCCTGCGGGTTATATCCTTTTCAAGCGCAACTGCGTGGACAAGGCGCAGCTGCGCGCGCTGACCGACGATCTGCGCGCGCTGCACGGGCGCGACGACTTGGCTATCATGATCGATCAGGAGGGCGGGCGCGTGGCGCGGATGCAGCCGCCGGTTTGGCCAGCATTTCCACCGATGCAGCGGTTCGATGCGCTCTATGATGTCGCGCCTTCTTCGGCGATGATGGCGGCGCGGTGGAATGCGCGGGCGATTGCGCTTACCTTGCGCGAAGCGGGCATTACCGTGGACGCGCTGCCGCTGCTCGATGTGCGGCACGAGGGGGCGTCCGACATCATGGGCGACCGCACGCTGGGCGCGGAGCCGATGCGCGTGGCGGCGCTGGGCCGAGCGGTGCTGGAGGGGCTGGGTGAGGGCGGCGTGGTCGGTATCGTCAAGCATATGCCGGGGCATGGCCGCGCGATGGTGGACAGCCATCATGACCTGCCGACGGTCACCGCCGACGCGGCGGCGCTGGAGAGCGACCTTGAGCCGTTCATTCGCCTGAAGTCCGCGCCCATCGGGATGACCGCGCATATCGTCTACACCGCCTGGGATGCGGAGCGGCCCGCGAGTCTCTCGCCAGTGGTCATCCAACAGATCATCCGCCAGCGCATCGGGTTTGATGGCCTTCTGATGTCCGACGATCTCGACATGAGGGCGTTGCAGGGGGATATCCCATCCCTTGCGGCGGGCGTCGTGGCGGCGGGGTGCGACCTTGCGCTCAATTGCTGGGCGCGGATGGAGGATATGGTGGGGATCGCGAAGGTGCTACCCGATATTTCCGAGGTTTCGCGCGCACGGCTCGACCGGGCGATGGCGGGGGCGGGCAAGGCGGCGGATGACATGCCGCTGGAGGAGATGCTGGCCCAACGAGACGCGCTGCTGGGGGTGATGGCCTGATGGCGGGGCGCGAGGAAGCGTTCGACCTGTTCGAACCGCCCCGCGCGGCCGACGATGTGCTGACCTTGAGTTTCGAGAGCTGGGAAGGGCCGCTCGACCTGTTGCTCACCCTCGCGCGTTCGCAGAAGGTGGACCTGAAGCAGATTTCGATCCTCGCGCTGGTCGAGCAATATCTGGCGTTCATATCTGGCGCCAAGGCGCTGAAGCTGGAGCTGGCGGCGGATTATCTGGTGATGGCGGCGTGGCTGGCCTATCTCAAGTCCGCACTGCTGCTGCCCAAGGCGATGCAGGAAGAGCCGTCGCCCGAAGAGCTGGCGCTTCGGCTGCACCTGCGGCTTCAGAGGCTTTCCGCTATGCGCGATGCCGGGGCGCGCCTGCTCGCGCGGGACAGGCTAGGTCGCGATGTGTTTGCGCGCGGCGCGCCTGAGGGCTTGCGCGTCGACAAAAAGGCGCTGTGGCAGGCGAGCCTCTATGAGCTGGTCGCGGCCTATGGGCAGGTGAAGGCGCGGACGGCGCCCGTGGTGCATGTGGTTTCGCGCCGCCAGGTGATGACGCTCGACGAAGCGATCGAACGGGTGGGCAGGCTGGTGGGCGCGCGGCTCGACTGGGCGCGGCTGGAGAGTTTCCTGCCCGAGGGCGTGGGCGGGGCGCTGGGCCGATCGGCGCTGGCGTCGAGCTTTGTCGCGATGCTGGAGCTGGCGCGGCAGGGCAGGGTAGATATCCGGCAGGACGGCATTTTTGAGCCGATCTTCATGCGCGTGGCGGCTGGCGCGGAGGCGGATGCGCGCGAAGAGGTGGAGGCATGAGCATGGATGCGCGCGACGAACCGGATGATCTCTCCCGCGCGCTGGAGGCCGCCTTGTTCGCCGCGACCGAGCCGATGAGCATCGCGCAGCTGCGGCAGATATTGGGCGATGCGCCCGATATCGCCGGGGCGCTTGGCACGCTTGCGGCCGACTATGCGGGGCGCGGCGTCAATCTGGTGGAGCGGGGCGGGCGCTGGCATTTCCAGACGGCGCCGGACATGGCGCACCTGTTGCGGCGCGAGAAGGACGAGCCACGCAAGCTGAGCCGCGCCGGTATGGAGACGCTCGCCATCATTGCCTATCATGAGCCGGTGAGCCGCGCGGAGATAGAGGCGATCCGCGGCGTGCAGGTGGCGAAGGGCACGCTCGATGTGCTGATGGAGGCGGGCTGGATCCGCCCCGCCGGGCGGCGCGAGGTGCCGGGCAGGCCGCTGATCTATGCCACAACGCCCGATTTCCTGACGCATTTCGGTCTGGCGAGCCGCCGCGACCTGCCGGGGATCGACGATCTGCGCGCCGCCGGGCTGCTCGACCCGATAGACTTGGCCAGCGAAGGGCTGTTCGAACGCGACGAGGGCGATTCCGCGCTGGAAAATGAAGGCGAAGACGCCTAGACTCGCATGCTTGAAGGGTTTCGCCCCAAGGAGATTTTAGATGGGTTCGTTTTCGCTGATGCACTGGGTTCTGGTGGTGCTGGTCATCGTGCTGCTGTTTGGCGGCGGCCGGATTTCCGGGCTGATGGGCGATGTTGCCAAGGGCATCAAGGCGTTCAAGAAGGGTATGGCGGACGACGACGATGCGTCGATTGCGGCGCGCCCGGCCACCCGCATCGAGGGGCAGCCCGCGCCGGACGCGCCCGCACCGTCCGCAACCAAGGACGAGCAGAAGCAGGCTTGAGCGCGCACCGCTTCACGCGCACTGCGGTTTGACCCATGTTTGACGTTGGCTCTTCCGAGCTGTTGCTCATCATCATCGTAGCCGTCGTGGTCATCGGCCCCAAGGATCTGCCGCGCGCGCTCTACAAGGTGGGGCAGGTGGTGGGGAAGGCGAGGGCGATGTCGCGCCATTTCCGCTCCGGCATCGATGCGATGATCCGCGAGGCGGAGATGGAGGAGCTGCAAAAAAAGTGGGACGCGGACAACCGCCGCATCATGGCGCAGCATCCGCAGGTTGAGGCGCTGCCCGAGCCGGAATATGATGCGTCGACGGTTATTGGTGCGGGGAGCCTGCCGCCGCCGGATAGCGATTTATCCGCCGCGCCCGAGTCCGCGCCTGCTGCGCCCGCAACGGAAAAGCCGGCATGAAGGATCTGGACGAGACCAAGGCGCCGTTGCTCGATCATCTGATAGAGCTGCGCGGGCGGTTGCTGAAGTGCGTGGTGGCGCTGGTGCTGGGCTTTGCGCTCTGCTTCTATTTTTCGGACACCTTGTTCGCGATCCTCGTGCATCCGCTGAAAGACGCTTTCGGCCCGGCGGGCGGAAAGCTTGTCTATACCAAGCTTTATGAGGCGTTTTTCGTGCAGGTAAAGGTGGCGCTGTTCGGCTCTTTCTTCCTCTCCTTCCCGATCATCGCCAACCAGCTCTGGGCGTTCGTGGCGCCCGGCCTTTACGCCAAGGAGAAGCGGGCGTTGCTGCCGTTCCTGCTGGCGACGCCGGTGCTGTTCATCGCGGGTGCGAGCCTCGCCTATTTCGTGGTGATGCCGACCGCCTTTCATTTCTTCCTGCAATATCAGGGGACGAGCAGCGGCTTGCAGGTGGAAGCGTTGCCGAGTGCGGACGCCTATCTCGGCCTTGTGATGCAGTTCATCCTCGCGTTCGGTATATGCTTTTTGCTGCCGGTGCTGTTGATGCTGCTCAACCATGCCGGGCTGGTGACGCGCGCGCAGCTGGTGGGCCTGCGCCGCTATATGATCGTGGTGGCGTTTGTGGTGGCTGCGGTGCTGACCCCGCCCGATGTCGTCTCGCAGCTGATGCTCGCGGTACCGCTGGTGTTGCTCTATGAGCTGGCGCTGATCGCGATGTGGTTCACCGACCGCAGGCGTGGGGCGGACGAACAGGCTTTGGCGCTTTCGGAAAAAAGTTGAGCCCGGAACGCGGGGTTGGGGGGGATGCGTTCCGGGCTCTGGTATCGGATGGCTCTGCGGGGGGCAAAGGGTCGCCATCCGAAGAGTAGAACCCGGCACGATGAAGTTGGTTCCAGCGCCGCGCAAAATTTTTTAAAATTTTTTCGGGGCGGTCCCAGCGCCGCATTTTGCCTTTATCGCGCTAAAGCATCGCTCGCTTGGCAGCGGCCATGGCGTGCGCTATTTCGCTGGGTATGACCACGACATCTGACACGCTTTCGCTCATCGGCAACACACCGCTGGTTCGCCTCGCCGGGCCATCCGAGGCGAGCGGCTGTGACATTTATGGCAAGTGCGAGTTCGCCAATCCGGGTGCCAGCGTGAAGGACCGCGCGGCGCTTTTCATCGTGCGCGATGCCGAGGAGCGCGGCCTGCTCAAGCCCGGCGGCACGCTGGTGGAAGGCACGGCAGGCAATACCGGCATCGGGCTGGCACTCGTCGCCAATGCGTGCGGCTACAAGACGATCATCGTCATGCCGGAGACGCAGAGCAAAGAGAAGATGGATACGCTGCGCGCGCTTGGCGCGGAACTGGTGCTGGTGCCTGCCGCACCTTATTCCAACCCCGGCCATTTCGTGCATACTTCGCGCCGCATCGCCGAGGAAACGCCGGGCGCGGTCTGGGCCAACCAGTTCGACAACACCGCCAACCGCAAGGCGCATATCGTCGGAACAGCGGAGGAAATCTGGGCGCAGATGGATGGTCGCATCGATGGATTTATCTGCGCGGCGGGTACGGGCGGCACGATTGCGGGTGTGGGCCTTGGCCTCAAGGCCAAGGACGAAGGCGTAACGATCGCGCTTTCAGACCCCCATGGCGCGGCGCTCTATAATTATTACGCGCATGGGGAGCTGAAGGCCGAGGGGTCTTCGGTTGCCGAGGGCATCGGGCAGGGGCGTATCACCGGCAACCTCGACGGCGCGCCGATCGATACGCAGTTCCGCATTTCCGACGAGGAAGGGCTGGAGTGGGTTCGCCGCCTGCTCGCCGAAGAGGGGCTGTGCCTCGGCCTTTCGAGCGGGATCAATGTTGCGGGTGCGGTGGCGCTGGGCAAACAGATGGGGCCGGGCAAGCGGATCGCCACGATATTGTGCGACACCGGGTTCCGCTATCTCTCCACGCTCTACAACCGTGAGTGGCTGGAAATGAAGGGCTTGACGGTGTTCCCCTGGCTCATGCACAAGGTGGATGCCTGAGCGACCCCGCGATGGGTCGTGAGTTAAGCGAGGCCAATGACCGAAGCAGCCACACGCCGCAAGGAAGCGATGCAGCGGATTCAGACCGGATTGACCGGCCTGTTCGGTATCGTGCTGTTGATCGGCCTCGCCACGGTGGTGGTGGACACGGTGCGGCGCGACGATGTGACCGAAGCCGATCCAGCCGCCGCCGCCAATGTCGCGGAGGCCGATGCGACCAATGGGGCACCGAGCGAGCCGCTGGCTGAGCTGGGCGTGACGCCTTCGGCCGATGAGGAGACGGACGGGTCCGTCGTCGCGGATCTCAAGCCCGATCCCAACCTCAAGAAACGCATGGATCGCGCGCCCGCGCCGGACGGCGGCAAATAGCTAGAGCGACATCTGCGATGAGCGGAGGCTGGCGCGGTTTCATCGTGGCGGTGGGGGTTTTCCTGTTGATTGCAGCTGTGCTGTTCGCCGGGATGCTGCCGCTCGTAATGCCGCTCGGCTTGGCGGCGGGCGGGGTTCTGGAGACGGGGCAGGTCGCGCCGACACGCTGGTGGCTGGCGGGGGGTGTTGCGGTGGCGGTCTACGGGCTGGCAAGCTGGCGGATGGGCGCGCGGGCGCGGCGCTGGTGGCTGGGCGTGCTGGTGGGCGGAATGGTGAGCGCGGTGCTGCTGTTCGGCTGGCGCGGCGCGCGGGATCAGCCGGAGTTCGTGGCGAGCGGCGCGTCGAGCGAGGCCGACACGACTGGCCTGATAAGTGCGCTGCCCTTGTTCTGGGCCGAGGGCGCAGGACCGGGTGGCGCGATGATGGGCGCGGAGGGTGGCGGGCCCTCGCCGCTTGTAGGCCTTCTCAAGCCCAAGGCGGTCGACCATATCGATGAAGCCTCCTTACGCGGCCTCGACGCCCTGGTCCTCGCGCAGCCACGGCTGTTGCAGCCTGCCGAACTTGTGGCGTTCGGTGCCTGGGTGCGGCGCGGCGGCAAGGCGGTGATTTTCGCCGACCCTTTGCTGGCGTGGCCGAGCGAGCTGCCGCTGGGCGATCCGCGCCGCCCGCCGCTCACCAGCCTGCTCGATCCGCTGATGCTGCACTGGGGACTCGCGCTGGCGCCGGTGCAGCAAGGCGCGGCTGGAGTCGACCGGCGCATGCTTGGCACCGGCCATGTGCTGATGCTGAGCAAGGCCTCCCGCTTTCTGCCGCTGGGCAAGACGGCATGCGTGCTGGAGGAGGATGGCCTGATGGCGGTGTGCCGCATCGGCAATGGCCGCGTCCGGCTGATCGCGGACGCGGACGTGCTGGACGATCGGCTCTGGCTGGCGGACCCGCGCCATGCCGGACGCAGGGAGGCGCATGCCTCGGACATCATATCGCTGCTGGCGAATTGGGCGGCCGATCCGCTCGCGCCGCCTGCCGCCGTCGCCCCGCGCCGGGTGACAGACGATGCTGCGCTGATCGCTGCGTTGCGCTGGGGCCTACTGGCTGGTTTGGGCTGGGCAGGGTTGGGATGGTTTGGGTGGCATGGGCCTTTTGCACGCAAATCACCGAAAAACACGACATTTCATCCGCATGGGGGCGGGCGGTGACAGGCCATGCTCCTCACGAGGAAGCGTCGGAAACGGGATAAAACGAGTCTTTTCCCACATTTTCCCAAAATTTCCCCTTTTCTCCCAAGTCGACCCTTGATACACCATCCGCACTAGGGGCTGTTCATCCTGTGTGATTCCGTGGCGGATCGGCGCTCCCCAATGCGCTTTTCCGGGCGGCGTCGTGCGGCCTTCGAACAGCGCAAAAATTGGGGATTTGTGCACCGGTGTCCGAGGGCGTCTTCTTTTCAGGGCACGACATCAGCGTCGCGGACGGCAAGGGCCGTTTCGTCCTGCCGCTGGACATGCGCAAGGCCACCCGGCAGAGCAGCGGTGACGCGAACAAGCTGTGCATCACCCTCCACCCCGAGCATGACTGCGCCGTGGGCTTCGGCCTTGCGCACAAGCAATGGCTTGAGGATCAGGTGACAGCGGACCAGCAGGCGGCGCGCGCGCGCGGCGAAGCGTTCGATGATGAAGCCGCGCGCGAGAAATTCTTCCCCGACCTTGAAGATCTGAACTTCGACGATGGCGGCCGGTTCTTCATGCCGGAGGACATCAAGGGCATGATGGGCATCGGCGATGTCGCGCTGTTCGTCGGCACCGGGCGGCATATCCAGATCTGGGCGCCGGAAAAATATCTGGAGTACAAGGGCCGCAGCCGCCGTGTCGTCTATGCGGTGGAGCAGTTCCTGGCAGGCAACGCGCCGACCAAGGGCAAGGGGGCGGGCAAGTGAGCGCCTCCACCGCCGCCCAAGCAGTGAGCGCTGCGCCGCACATCCCCGTGCTGCTCGCTGAAGTGCTGGCCGCGCTGGGTATCCGGCAGGGCGAAACGCATGTCGACGGCACCTATGGCGCGGGCGGCTATTCCCGCGCGATGGCAGCGGCGGGCGCGCATGTGATCGCGATCGACCGCGACCCGGATGCTGTATCCGAAGGTCTGGAGCGGATCGCGCGCGAGGGGCAGGATATCCGCCTCGTCGAAGGGCCGTTTTCCGCCATGGCCTCGCTGGTGGAGCAGGCGGGCGCAGCCCAAGTGGATGGCGTGGTGCTCGATATCGGCGTGTCCTCGATGCAACTCGACAGGGCAGAGCGCGGCTTTTCGTTTCAGGCGGATGGTCCGCTCGACATGCGCATGGCCCAGGCAGGGATGACCGCCGCCGAGTTCGTCAACAGCGCCGATGAGGAAGAGATTGCGGACGTGCTCTATCGCTATGGCGAGGAACCGCGCTCACGCCGGGTCGCCCGCGCCATCGTCGCCGCGCGGCCGATCACGCGGACGAGCGAGCTGGCCAACGTCGTGCGCCGCGCCCTCGGCCACAAGCCGCATGACAAGAAAGACCCGGCGACGCGGGCGTTTCAGGCAATCCGCATTCATCTGAATGGCGAGCTCGATGAGCTGGAGCGCGGGCTGGAGGCGGCGGAAGCGATTCTTGCGCCGGGCGGGCGGCTTGCAGTCGTGACGTTCCACAGCCTTGAGGACCGGATCGTGAAGCAGTTCCTGCGGCGGCGCTCGGGCAGCGAGGCGGCAGGATCACGCCACCGGCCGCTAACGCAGCAGGCGCAGGTCGCTGCCTTCGCCAAGCCCGCCAAGGCCGTGCGCCCCTCCGAAACAGAGATCAGCCGCAATCCGCGTGCGCGCTCCGCCACCCTGCGCAGCGCCGTCCGCCTCGCCGCCAGCAACACCCCCGTGCAGGAGACCCGAGAATGATCGCCGTCAAGCGTCTGCAAAGCCTGTTCTGGGTGCTGTTCGTGGCGTTCGGCGCGCTGTCCGCCTATCTCGTGTCACTGAAGGTGGCGACGGAGCGGAACGAGCTGATGCGGGTGCGCGCGCAGATCGCCTCGGCCCGCGCGGATATCCGCTATCTCGAGACGGAGTTCGCCGCGCGCGCCAACATGCGCCAGCTGGAGCAGTGGGCGAGCCGGGATTTCCATTATTCGGCGCTGGGGGCGGATAATTATCTGTCTGACGAGCGCCAGCTCGCGCATCTTGATGGCCTGCAGCCCAACGGCCCGGATTATGTGCCGCAGCCGGTGCTGGTGGCGATGATCGAGAGCGGCGACCGGGCGCCTGCGGCGGATGAGCCTGCGCAGCCTGTGAACGTGACCGCGCCCGCTGAGCAGCCCAAGCCGATCGCGCCTGCTATCGTGAAAGCCAAGCCCGAGAAGGCGGAGGCAGCGCCCGCGCGATTGGCGAAGGCGGAGAAGCCCGCACGCGCCGAGTCCGCCACCCGCAAGGCTGAGCGCCTTGCAATGCTGGATGCGCAATTGCTCGATAGCAGCACATTGGGCGAGCTGGGCCGCAGGGCCGCCTCCGAAGGCCGGAGGAGCGCGCGCTGATGGCCACCATCGTCGTCCGGCATGACAGGCCCCCGATCCGGCGCGAGCGGCTGAACCTGACGGCGGTGGCGCATCAGCGGCTGATGCTGGTGCTGTTGATCCTGATCGCGGTGTCGGTGATTCTGGTGGTGCGGCTGACGTGGATTGGCGCGGCTGCCGGCGCAAAGGGCGGGCGGGATGGCGCGCTTGCCGGGGTGCCTCCGCGTGCGGACATCGTCGACCGCAACGGCGTGCCGCTGGCGCGGATGATGGATGCCTATGCCATTTCGGTGCGGCCGCACAAGCTCATCAGCGATCCGGCCGAGCTGGCGCGCAAGCTGCACGAGATTTTCCCCGATACGCCGATGGCCGAGTTCTATGCCAAGCTGACGGGCAACGGCTGGGCCTATCTGCGCCACCGCGCGCTGCCCGAGGAAGTGGCGGCGGTTAACGCGCTAGGCGAGATCGGCATCGAGTTTCCTCGCGAGAAGGAGCGCTTCTATCCGCAGAGCACGCTCGCCGCGCATGTGCTGGGCTTTGCGCCGGTGAACGACGGCGAGACCTTTTCGGGCGGCATGGGGGTGGAGGCCGCGTTCAACGACCGGCTGGTCGACCCGGCGCAACGGGGCGAGCCGCTGGTGCTGGCGCTCGATGCGCGCGTGCAGGGCGCGCTGGAAAGCGAGCTGTATTCCGCTATGGTCGACCAGAAGGCCAAGGGCGCGACCGGCATCGTATTGAACGCCAATACCGGCGAGGTCGTGGCGATGGCGTCCTTCCCGGTGTTCGATCCGAACAAGCTGGGCAGGGATGCCAATGCGCGCAGCAACAATGTGGTGCAGGCGCGCTATGAGCTGGGATCGACCTTCAAGCCGCTGTCGATCGCAGCGGCGATGGATGCGGGCGTGGTCACCTCGATGGCGCGGACCTATGATGCGACCGCTCCGATCCAGGTGGGGAAATACAAGATCAAGGACGATCACCCACTGGGCCGCTGGCTCAACGTGCCCGAGACGCTGATCCACAGCTCCAACATCGTCACGGCGCGCATCGCCGACGAGATGGGCTCCGGCCCGATGCAGACGCTCTATCGCGCGCTGGAGTTCGATCGGCGGCCAAGCATCGAGCTTAAAGAACGCTTCCCGACACTCTGGCCGCGCGACTGGGGCCGCATCACCAATATGACGGTCTCTTATGGCCATGGCATCGCGGTGACGCCGATGCATCTCGCGAGCGCTTATGCGGCTTTAGTGAACGGAGGCATCTGGCGCCCGGCGACGCTGCTCAAGCTGGAGGCGGACAAGGTGCCCGAGGGCCGCCGCGTATTCTCCGCCGCGACCAGCGCGCGAATGCGGCAGTTGCTGCGGCTGATCGTGATGTATGGCACCGGCCGCACCGCCAACGCGCCCGGTTATCGCATCGGCGGCAAGACCGGCACGGCGGAAAAGCCGTCTGCGGGCGGCTATGCCCGCCATGCCAACATCACCACGTTCGCCTCGGCCTTTCCGATGGACAATCCGCAATATGTCGTGCTGGCGATGATGGACGAGCCGCAGGGCAGCAGCAAATATCCCGGCGTGCGTACCGCGGCCTATACCTCGGCGCCGGTGGTGAAGCAGGTGGTGACCCGCATCGGCCCGATGCTCGGAATCCTGCCCGATCAGCGCCGCGATGTTGACATCTCCGAACTTATGCCGCTCCTGTCCCAAGACACAGGAGAAGAGTGATGCGCCTCGATATGCTCGCCAAGGGTCTGGCGGGAGATGTGCCCGAAGTGGAGGTGAGCGGCTTTGCCATCGACAACCGCAAGGTTGCGCCGGGCTGCGTGTTCGGCGCGTTCGAGGGCGCGCGGGTCAATGGCGAGGATTATATTCCGCAGGCGGTGGCGGCCGGTGCGGTTGCGGTGGTGGCGCGACCGGAGGCGAAAGTCGAGGGCGTTTTCCACGTAGCGAATGCAAACCCGCGCAGGCTGTTCGCGCAGATGGCAGCACGATTTTATGCCCCGTTTCCAGATACTTGTGTGGCAGTTACGGGGACCAATGGGAAGACATCCTGCGTTGAGCTGACGCGGCAGCTCTGGCGCGCTTTGGGCCACTCGTCCGCGTCCATCGGCACGCTCGGCGTCACCACCTCGGTCGATCAGGTGTCGACCGGACTGACGACGCCGGACATCGTGACTTTCCTATCCAACATGGCGGGCCTCAAGAAAGAGGGCATCACCCACGCCGCGTTCGAGGCATCGAGCCACGGCCTCGCGCAATATCGCACCGAGGGGTTGCCGGTTAAGGCGGGGGCGTTCACGAACCTGTCGCGCGATCATCTCGATTATCATGGCACGATGGAAGACTATTTCGCCGCGAAAATGCGCCTGTTCGACGAGGTGATCGAGGACGATGGCGCGGCGGTGATTTGGACCGATGACGCCTATTCAGACCAAGTGATCGCGCGGGCGAAGGCGCGAGGTCTGCGCCTCGTTACCGTCGGTGAGGCGGGCGAAACCCTGCGCCTTGTCAGCCGTGAGCCGACCGCGCTGGGCCAGAAGCTGATCATCGCGGCAGAAGGCGCGGAGCACAGGATCGAGCTGCCGCTGATCGGCGCCTACCAGGCCGCCAATGTGCTGATTGCAGCAGGGCTGGTGCTGGCGACCGGTACAGCCTGGGCGCAGATCATGCCGCATCTCTCCCGCCTGATGCCGGTGCGTGGGCGGCTGGAGCGCGCGGTGCTCACCAAGGCCGGCGCGCCGGTCTATGTCGATTACGCCCATACGCCCGATGGCCTGCGCGCGGCGATCGAGGCGCTGCGCCCGCATACCAGGGGTCGTCTGATCGTGCTGTTCGGCGCGGGCGGAGACAGGGATGCGGGCAAAAGGCCGCTGATGGGCAAGGTGGCCTCGGAAATGGCCGACCATGTGATCGTGACCGATGACAATCCCCGCTCCGAAGACCCGACCGTCATCCGTGCGGCGATCATGGCGGGCGCTCCGCAGGCGCAGGAGATCGGCGGGCGCCGCGCCGCGATTGCCGCCGCCATAGCGCAGGCCAGGCCGCAGGATATCGTGCTGCTCGCCGGCAAGGGGCATGAGCAGGGGCAGATCATCGGCGAGCGGGTGCTGCCGTTCGATGATGTCGAGGTGGCGCGGGAGTGCGCGCAATGAGCGATGCGCCGCTGTGGACCGCGCAGGAGATTGCAGAGGCGACGGGAGGCAAGGCCTCGGCGGATTTTAACGTCTCGGGCGTGGCGTTCGACAGCCGAGAGGTTGGGCCGGGTGACCTTTTCATCGCCCTGAAGGGCGAAGCGACCGACGGGCATAAGTTTCTCGACAAGGCGTTCGGCGCTGGCGCGGCGGGGGCGATTGTTTCCCAGCCGATAAATCAGCCGCATGTGCTGGTGGCCGATACCACCGAGGCGCTCAATGCACTGGGCCGGGCGGCGCGGGCGCGGATGACGGGCAAGGTGATCGGCGTCACCGGCTCGGTCGGCAAGACCAGCACCAAGGAGGCGCTGTTCGCCGCGCTGGAGCGCGGGCGGCGCGGGCCGGTGCACCGATCGGTCAAAAGCTATAACAATCATGTCGGCGTGCCGCTTTCTTTGGCCCGGATGCCGCGCGATGCGGCGTTCGGCGTGTTCGAAATGGGCATGAACCATGCGGGTGAGCTGGCGGCGTTGACGCGGCTGGTGCGGCCGCATGTCGCGATCGTCACGGCGATTGCTCCGGCGCATATCGAGTTTTTCGGCACGGAGGAGGCGATTGCCCGCGCCAAGGCCGAGATTTTCGAGGAGCTTGAGCCGGGAGGTTTTGCGATCGTCCCCTATGACAGCCCGCATCGTGACCTGCTGGTGAAGGCGGCGGAGGACAATGGCGCGCGCGTCGTAACCTTCGGGTTGAAGCCGGGCGCGGACGTGCGCGCGGCGGAAGCCGTTCCTGCAACGACCGGCGGTACACTGGTAGCGGCGCAGCTGCCGGGGGTGGAGCTGTGCTACACGGTGTCGACACCGGGCGATCATAATGTGGCGAACTCGCTGGCCATCATTGCGGCGGTGGAGGCGGTCGGCGGTGATCTGGCGGCGGCGGGCCTCGCGCTGGCGGAAATGCCGGGGCTGGCGGGGCGCGGGGCGCGGCACAGCGTTGCGCTTGAGGGCGGTACCGCGCTGCTGATCGATGAAAGCTATAACGCCAATCCGCTTTCGATGGCCGCTACGCTGGGCCAGCTGGGGCGTGAGCAAGCGGAGCGACGCATCGCGGTGCTCGGCGCGATGAAGGAGCTGGGCGACCACAGCGAGCAGCTGCACGCCGGTTTGGCCGATCCTGTCGAGCAGGCGGGCGTCGATTGTGCCATATTGGTGGGGCCGGAGATGGATCCGCTCGAACGCAGGCTTGAAGGCCGCCTCGCTTTGGCGCATGTGGCCGATGCAGAAGCAGCGACGGCGATGCTGCGCGAGGTGATGCGCGCGGGCGATGCTGTCCTCGTCAAGGGTTCAAACAGTGTCGGCCTGTCGCGGCTTGTCGCAGCGCTGGCGGGCGGAGAAAGATAGACCGATGCTTTACTGGCTGGCGGCGCAGCTCGACTTTCCCGGCGTTCTGAACCTTATTCGCTACCTCACCTTCCGCGCGGGCGCGGCGGTGATGACGGCTCTGTTCCTCGGCCTCATCATCGGCCCGCGTTTCATCGGCTGGTTGCGGGTGCGGCAGGGCAAGGGCCAGCCGATCCGCGACGACGGGCCGCAGAGCCACCTCGCTAAGAAGGGCACGCCGACGATGGGCGGGCTGATGATCCTCACGGCGATGATGGTTTCCGTGCTGCTGTGGATGGACCTTAGCTCCACCTATGTCTGGGCGTGTATCGCCGTGACGATGGGGTTCGGCGCGATCGGTTTTCTCGACGATTATGACAAGGTGACGAAGGCCAGCCACAAGGGTCTGTCCGGCAAGTTCCGGCTGCTGGCGGAGTTTATTATCGCAGGCGTGGCGGCGATGCTGATCGTGCAGCACAACGGCACCGCGCTTTATGTCCCATTCTGGAACGGCCCAGCGCTGGACCTGGGACCGTTTTATTATGTCTTTGCCGCGTTCGTGATCGTATCGTTCGGCAATGCGGTCAACCTCACGGACGGGCTGGACGGGCTGGCGACGATGCCGGTGATCATCGCCTGCATGGCGTTTACGGCGATCACCTATCTTGCCGGGCGCGCGGATTTTGCCGCCTATCTCGGCATACCGCATGTGCCGGGCGCGGGCGATCTGGTGATCCTCACCGGCGCGATGATCGGCGCGGGGCTGGCGTTCCTGTGGTACAACGCGCCGCCCGCGGCCGTGTTTATGGGCGACACCGGCAGCCTCGCTCTGGGCGGCACCATCGGCGTGATCGCGGTGGTCAGCCATCACGAGATCGTGCTTGGCATCATCGGTGGGCTGTTCGTGGTGGAGGCGCTGTCGGTCATCATCCAGGTGTTCTTTTATAAGCGCACCGGCAAGCGCGTGTTCAAGATGGCGCCGATCCACCATCATTTCGAGCAGCTCGGCTGGCCGGAGACGCAGGTGGTGATCCGCTTCTGGATCGTCTCGTTCGTGCTGGCGCTGGCGGGCCTCGCCACGCTGAAGCTGCGATAAGGGGGCGCGGGTGGGGATCGTCTCTTCGGTCTTTGCGGGCAAGCGCTATGCGGTGCTGGGGCTGGCGCGCTCCGGCCTCGCGACCGTGGAGTGCCTTATCGCGAGCGGCGCGCGGGTGCTGGCGTGGGACAGCCGCGAGGATGCGCGCGCGGAAGTGGAGGGCAGGGCGGAGATTGCCGACCCGCTCAGCGTTGATTTGACCGGCTATGACGGGGTGGTCGTCTCGCCCGGCGTGCCGCTCAACAAGCACCCGATTGCGGATCATGCGCGCAGCTTTGGCGTGCCGGTGATCGGCGATATCGAGCTGTTTGCGCTCGCGCGGCCTACGCTGCCGCCGCACAGGGTGGTGGGGATTACCGGCACCAACGGCAAATCGACCACCACGGCGCTGGTGCATCATATCATAGAGACGGCAGGGATACCGACGCGGATGGGCGGCAATATCGGTCTGCCGATACTGGGGCAGGAGCCTTTGCCGGAAGGTGGCATCTATGTGCTGGAGCTTTCGAGCTATCAGATCGACCTGACCTTCAGCCTGGATTGCGATGTGGCGGTGTTGCTCAACATCACGCCGGATCATCTCGATCGGTACGATGGGTTTGAGGGATATTGCGCATCGAAGGCGCGGGTGTTTGCGATGCAGACGGCGGGGCATGTGGCGGTCATCGCATTGGATGATGAGAACACGCGCGCCATTGCCTCAGGGGTAAGCGGTGTTGAGGCTGTGCATGTCACTGATGTCTCCGCCGCCGATCAGGCGCGCTGGCCAGCATTGCAGGGGCCGCACAACGCGCAGAATGTGGCGGTGGCGCGCGCGGTGGCGCGCTCGCTGGGCATCGCTGAGGACGTGATCGAGCGCGGTTTGCAGACCTACGCCGCGCTGCCCCATCGGATGCAGCGGGTGGCGGAGCGCAATGGGGTGCTGTGGGTGAACGACAGCAAGGCGACCAACGCCGCCTCCACCGCGCCCGCACTCGGTGCTTATCCGCCCGTCAATGGCAAGCCCCGCATCCACTGGATCGTCGGCGGTCTCGCCAAGGCCGATCATCTCGATGAATGCGTGCCCTATTATCCCAACATCAAGGCGGCCTACACCATCGGCGAGGCAGGGCACAGATATGCCGAGCTGCTCTCCCCCCACATGCCGGTGGACGACTCGGAGATGCTGTCCGCCGCCGTGCGCCGCGCCGCGCGGGTGGCTGAGCCGGGCGATGTCGTGCTGCTCTCGCCCGCCTGCGCAAGCTTTGACCAGTTCCGCGATTATGAAGCGCGCGGAGAAGCCTTTGTCGCCGCCGTCGCCGCGCTCGATGCGCAGGAGGCGGCGAGCGATGCGTGAGACACGCCCGCGCCGCATGTTTTCTCGCCCCGGCGAAATGGTGCGCGATTTCCGCAGCCGCACCGTGCCGCGCGAGCGCACGCCGTTGGGTGTCTGGTTCTGGGAAATCGACCGCGTTCTCCTCTCGCTCATCGTCGTGTTGATCGCGATCGGGCTGGTGGCGGTGGCGGCGGCGTCTCCGGTCGCGGCGATAGACCGCTCGACTGCTAAGATCAGCGTCGATCCGCTGATCTATTTCTATCGCCAGCTTCTGTGGGTGGGCCTCGGTGTGCCGCTGATGCTGGTCATATCGATGATGCAGCGCGATCAGGCGCGCAGGCTGGCGATTGGGCTGTGCGGATTTTTCCTGCTTACGCTGGTGCTGGTTCCGGTGCTGGGCACCAGCATCAATGGCGCGAAGCGCTGGATCGAGCTGCCGGGCATGCGCTTTCAGCCGTCGGAATTCCTGAAACCCGCCTTTGTGGTGACGATGGCGTGGCTGCTTTCGCTGCGCGAGCGGGACGCGGCGCTGCCCGTGGTGCCGCTCACCGGCGCGATCACGGGGATCATCGCGCTGCTGCTGATGCGCCAGCCCGATTTCGGGCAGACGGTGATCTTCTGCGTGTGCTGGGGCGTATTGCTGCTGCTGGCGGGGGTGAGCTGGCGGCTGATCGGCGGGTTGGCGGGCGCGGGTGTGGGCGGGCTGATCGCCGTCTATCTGTTTTACGAGAATGGGCGGCAGCGCATCAACGACTTCCTCGGGCTGGGCATTGTCGAGGATACCGGGCCGGATCAGGTCGAGCTGGCGCACCGCACGATCAGCAATGGCGGCTTCGGCGGCGTCGGGCCGGGGCTGGGGCAGGCCAAGTTCCGCCTGCCGGAAGCGCATACCGACTATATCTTTTCGGTGATCGGAGAGGAGTTCGGCCTGATCTCGTGTATCGCGGTGGCGCTCGTCTATCTCGCGATCATCGTGCGGGTGCTGCTGAAGCTGCTGGACGAGGACAATCTGTTCATCCTGCTGGCGGCGGCGGGCCTCACGATCCAGTTCGGCATGCAGGCGATCATCAACATGGGCGTCAATGCACAGATTTTTCCTTCAAAGGGCATGACGCTCCCCTTTATCAGCTATGGCGGCTCCTCTATGCTGGCGCTGAGCATCGGCGTGGGGCTGCTGCTCGCCTTTACCAGGCGCAACCCGTATCTGGATGGCAAGCCCCGCGCGAGCAAGACAAGGTGGAGTGGCCGATGAGCGTTACCCGTCACTTCGTTCTCGCGGCAGGCGGGACCGGGGGGCATATGATCCCGGCGCATGCCGTGGCGGAGGAGCTGATGGCGCGCGGCCATCATGTCGCGCTGGTCACGGACGAGCGCGGCGCGAAGATCCCCGGCATTTTCGAGAAAGCGGCGGTGCATGTGCTGCCTGCCGGGCGGATGCAGGGCGGGCCGCTCGGCTGGCTGAGGGGCCTCAAGGGCATCCGCGACGGGCGCGACATGGCGCGGCGCATGTATGACAATTTTCAGCCGATGGTCGTGTGCGGCTTTGGCGGATACCCCGCGCTGCCCGCGCTGCTCGCCGCGCTGAAAGAGGGCATCCCCACCGTCGTGCACGAGCAGAACGCCGTGCTGGGGCGGGTGAACCGCTATCTCTCGGGCAAGGTCAACGCCATCGCCACCGCCTACCCGCATGTCGAGCGGCTGAAGGACAAGTTCGACCACAAGGTCCACCTCGTCGGCAATCCGGTGCGCGAGGAGGTGTTGGCGCTGCGGGGAGAGGAATTCCCCGCGCTGACTGACGAGAGCGTGTTTCGCCTGCTCGTCACCGGCGGCAGCCAGGGCGCGAGCATCTTGTCCGACGTAGTGCCTGAGGGGCTGTCGATGCTGCCCATCTCGCTGCGGCGGCGCTTGCAGGTGACGCAGCAGTGCCGCGCCGAGGATATCGAGCGGGTGCGCGCCACCTATGCCGAGCTGGAAATCCCGGCGGACCTCGCGACCTATATCACTGACATGCCGGAGAAGCTCAACTGGGCGCATCTGGTGATCGCGCGGGCGGGGGCGTCCACGCTGGCGGAGCTGACGGTCGCCGGGCGGCCCGCGATCCTGATCCCGCTGCCCAGCGCGATGGACGACCACCAGACCGCCAATGTGCGCGAGCTGGTGGAGGCGGGTGGCGCGCGCTCGATCCCGCAGGCGCATTTCACCCCGGTTGAACTTGCCAAGCAGATGCAGAAGATGGCGATGGAGCCGGGCGCACTGCAAAATGCGGCGAAGCGCGCATGGAATTGTGGCCGGCCGGACGCCGCGCGCGATATGGCCGACCTGCTGGAATCGATAGGAAGTGCTCCCCTGATGAATGACCCGTTGCCCGTGAAACCCCGAATTGCTTCGCCCTCCGCGCTCAACCTTGGCGGGGCGGCGGCATGAGGCGGGGGGTCAATCAGTTCCCCTCCCGCTCGCGGGAGGGGTTAGGGGTGGGCGTCTCATTTCTGATCGCTCAGCTTGCCCACCCCCCGGCCCCCTCCCGTAAACGGGAGGGGGAGCTAGCGGCTGGCTCCGAGGAGGCGATCGCATGAGGGGCGTCGCCACCGACATCGGAACGATCCATTTCATCGGCATTGGCGGGATCGGTATGTCCGGTATTGCCGAGGTGATGCACAATCTCGGCTATAGCGTGCAGGGTTCTGACGTCGCCGAGGGCTATGTGATCGAAGGCCTGCGCAAAAAGGGCATCAAGGTGATGATCGGCCACAAGGCCGAGAATCTGGGCGATGCGGCGGTTGTCGTCACCTCCACCGCGATCAAGCGCGGCAACCCGGAGGTCGAGTTGGCGCTGGAAAAACGCGTGCCGGTGATCCGCCGGGCGGAGATGCTGGCCGAGCTGATGCGCCTTAAATCCACGGTCGCGGTGGCAGGCACGCACGGCAAGACGACGACGACCAGCATGATCGCGGCGCTGCTCGATGCGGGCGGGGTGGACCCTACGGTCATCAACGGCGGCATCATCAACGCCTATGGCTCCAACGCGCGGCTCGGTTCCTCCGAATGGATGGTGGTGGAGGCCGACGAGAGCGACGGCAGCTTCCTGCGCCTCGATGGCACTATTGCGGTGGTGACGAACATCGACCCCGAACATCTCGATCATTATGGCGATTTCGAGAAGGTGAAGGACGCGTTCGTCGAGTTCGTGGAGAATGTGCCCTTCTATGGCGCGGCGATGCTGTGCCTCGATCATCCGGAGGTGCAGGCGATCCTACCGCGCGTGCAAGACCGGCGCATCGTGACCTATGGTTTTTCCGCGCAGGCGGACATTCGTGGCGAGCATGTGCAGCCCATTCCGGGCGGCAACCGCTTTGACGTGCAGGTACGCGCGCGCGATGGATCGGTGCGGCGGATCGAGGGGATCGAGTTGCCGATGCCCGGAAGGCACAATGTGCTGAATGCGATGGCCGCGATCGGCGTCGCGCTGCATATGGGGATCGAGGACGAGACGATCCGCACCGGCTTTGCCAAGTTCGGCGGGGTCAAGCGGCGCTTCACCAAGGTGGGCGAAATCGCGGTTGCGGGCGGCGGCGTGGCGACCGTGATCGACGATTATGGCCACCACCCGGTCGAGATCAAGGCGGTGCTCGCCGCCGCGCGCGAGGGTGCGAAGGGCCGCGTCATCGCCGTGGTGCAGCCGCACCGTTTCACCCGGCTGCGCGACCTGATGGATGAGTTTCAACAGGCATTCAACGATGCGGACGTCGTCTATGCCGCGCCGGTCTACGCGGCGGGCGAGCAGCCGATCGAAGGTGTGGACAGCTCGGCGCTGGTCGCAGGCCTCAAGCGGCGCGGGCATCGCGCGGCGGCTGAGATCGCAGGTGCCGACGCGCTCGCGCAGGTGATCGCGGGCGATTGCCAGGCGGACGACATGATCGTCTGCCTCGGCGCGGGTGACATTACCAAATGGGCGGCGGGGCTGGCGGCAGCGGTTTCTGCCGAGCTGGAGACGCAGGCGGCATGACGTTCGCCGGTCAATTGTCAATCCGTCATGCTGAACTCGGTTCAGCATCCATTTCGCCGCCTCGGGCCTGGTTGCGTGGGGATGGATGGATCCTGAAACACGTTCAGGATGACGTTGATTTTCAGTGTGCGGCAGAGTGCTGATGGGCAAATCTGCGCTCGCTTTAGATCAAACGCTTCCCAAGGTGCGCGGCAGGCTGACGGCCGATGCGGCTTTAGCGCCCCTGGTGTGGTTCAAATCGGGCGGGCAGGCGCAATGGCTGTTCGAGCCGGAGGATGTGGCTGATCTGCGGGCGTTTCTCGGGCAGCTTGATCCCGCCATTCCGGTGATGGCGCTGGGGCTGGGCAGCAACCTCATCGTGCGCGATGGCGGGGTGCCGGGCGTAGTGGTGCGGCTGGGCAAGGCGTGCGGCAAGGTGGAGCTGGCGGACCCGTTGACCTTGCGTTGCGGCGGCGGGGCGAGCGGCATTGCGGTGTCTTCGGCCGCGCGGGATGCGGGCATCGCTGGGCTTGAGTTCCTGCGCTCGATTCCCGGCACGGTCGGCGGGTTCGTGCGCATGAACGGCGGGGCCTATGGCCGCGAGGTGAAGGACATATTGATCGAGGCCGACGTGGTGCTGCGCTCCGGCGAGCAGGTGACGCTGAGCAATGCCGAGCTGCATTACAGCTATCGGCATTCCGAACTTCCCGAGGGCGCGATTGTCGTGTCCGCGCTCTTCCGGGGCGGGGCGGGTGAGTGTGAAGCGATACAGGCAGAGATGGACCGGATCGCGGCGGAGCGGGAGGCGAGCCAGCCGCTGCGCAGCAAGACGGGCGGATCGACATTCAAGAATCCGGATGGGCACAAGGCTTGGCAGCTTGTCGATGAGGCGGGGTGCCGGGGGCTTAGACAGGGCGGCGCACAGGTGAGCGAGAAGCACACCAATTTCCTCATCAACACCGGCGATGCCACCAGCGCGGACATCGAGGCGCTCGGCGAGGAAGTGCGGCGGCGGGTGAAAGAGAAGAGCGGCGTAGAGTTGCAGTGGGAGATTCAGCGCGTCGGCAATCCGGTCGCCGCCGAAGCCCACCCCCGGCCCCTCCCGCAGGCGGGAGGGGAGGGATGACCCGCGGACCGTGGCATGTCGCTGTCCTGATGGGCGGCTGGTCGGCGGAGCGGACGGTCTCGCTTTCCAGCGGCGAGGGCGTGGCGAAGGCGCTTGAGTCGCGCGGCCATCGCGTTACCCGCATCGACATGGGTCGTGATGTCGCGCAGCGGCTTATGGAAGCCGCGCCCGATGTCGTGTTCAACGCGCTGCACGGCGTGCCGGGCGAGGATGGCACAGTGCAGGGCATGATGGACCTGATGGGTCTCAAGTATACGCACTCAGGCCTTGCGACTTCGGTCATCGCCATCGACAAGCAGCTCACCAAGCAGGCACTTGTGCCGCATGGCGTGCCGATGCCCGGGGGCCATATCATCGAGAGCGAGAGCCTCTATGCGGGTGATCCGCTGCCTCGGCCTTATGTGCTGAAGCCCGTGAATGAGGGCAGCTCGGTCGGCGTGGCGATCGTGACGGCGGAGGGCAATTACGGCAACCCGATCAGCCCGGACAGTGAGGGGCCGTGGAAGCATTTCAAAGAGTTGCTGGCCGAACCTTATATCCGTGGGCGGGAGCTGACGACGGCGGTGCTGGCCGACGAGGCGCTGCTGGTGACGGAGCTGCGCCCCAAGTCGGGCTTTTACGACTTCGACGCCAAATATACGGACGGCATGACCGAGCATGTCTGCCCCGCCGACATCCCGGAGACAATCGCGCAGGCGTGCAAGGATATCGCGCTCAAGGCGCACCGGTTGCTGGGCTGCAAGGGCACATCCCGCTCCGACTTCCGCTGGGATGATAGTCAGGGCGCAGAGGGGCTGTATCTGCTTGAGGTCAACACCCAGCCGGGCATGACGCCCCTGAGCCTGGTGCCCGAACAGGCGGCGAAGCTGGGCATCGACTATGCCGAGCTGGTCGAGCGCATCATCGAGGAGGCATTGGCGCCATGACCAAAAGTGAGCGCATCCGCCGGGGCGGCACGTCCAACAGGCTGTCGGTGAAGGACGCGCCCCGCGCCGCGCGGCAGGTGAAGAAGGCCGCGGGCAAGACCGCGCTCGGCCGCTCGGTGGCGCGCCTGCCGATCAGCGCCGAAGCGATGCAGCGCGGCATGACATGGGGCATCGTGGCGCTGTCGCTTGCGGTGCTCTGGGGTGTGGCGAGCTTCTTCGGCCTGCCGGGCATGGCGCGCATGGAGCTGGCCGAAGTTGCCGCGCATTCGGGCTATGAAGTCGAGAAGGTCGAGGTGCATGGCACCCAGCGCATGGACGCCAAATCGGTGTACGACATCGCGCTCGGGCAGGTGGACCGCTCGATGCTGAATGTCGATCTGGCGGCGGTGCGCGCCGAGATCGTGCGCCTGCCGTGGGTGAGCGATGCGCGAGTCTCGCGGCGTCTGCCCGATACGCTGGTGGTGGATATCGTCGAGCGCACGCCCGCCGCCGTGTGGCAGCATCAGGGCAGGCTGGCGCTGATCGACGCGAATGGCGTGGTGCTGGAGGCGGTCTCTCCGCAGGCGATGCCCGACCTGCCGCTGCTGGTGGGCGAGGCGGCGAATGGGCAGGCGGATCGGCTGGCGAAGCTGATGGAGGCGGCACCGGCGCTCAAGTCCCTGCTCGCGGGGGCGACATGGGTGGGCAACCGGCGCTGGGACCTGCGCTTTCAGTCTGGCGAGACGCTGGCCCTGCCGGAGGGGGACGCGCAAGCGGCGGCCGCGCTGGTGAACTTCGCGCGGCTGGACGGCGTCAATCATCTGCTCGGGCGCGGCGTGTTGCGCTTTGACCTGCGCGACCCGGCGCGGATGGTGATGCGCATGCCGGAAGGGCGGGCCGCGCCTGCCGTGCCTGCGGACAATGCCGCAAGCCCCCCGCAAGGTGACGCCGCCGAGACGACCAAGCCCGAGGCCGCGCTGCCGCAGGCGCTGGCGAGCCGGGAAGAGGGCTGATCGGCATGGCGGCACCGGGCAAGCGGACCCTCATCACGGCAGTCGACATCGGATCGTGGAAGATCTCGGCGCTCATTGCCGCCGTCAACGATGCAGGCGAGCTGGAGGTGCTGGGCACCGGGCAGCGCGAGAGCCGGGGCGTGCGGCGCGGCTTCATCGCCGACATGGAGCGCACCGAGATGGCGATCCGCGAGACGGTGGAGCAGGCGGAGCGCGTCGCGGGCAGCAATATCGAGGACGTGTGGGTCGGCTTTTCCGGCGGCAATCAGGTGAGCGATGTCGTCTCGGTCGAGCGGGCGCTGGGTGGGCTGCGCGTCGAACAATCCGACATTGACGACCTGCTGGAGCTGGGGCGCGACAGCATCGACCCGGGCGGCAAGGTGGTGCTGCATGCGCAGCCCGCCTGCTATACAATCAACGGCAACGAGGGCGTGCGCAAGCCCGAGGGCATGCATGCGGACCGGCTGGGCGTAGACATTCACGTGGTGATGGCGGACGGCGCGCCGCTGGCGAACATGGAAGCATGCGTGCGCGGCGCCTATCTCAACGTCAACGCCATTATCGCCGCGCCGCTCGCGACCGGGATGGCGTGTTTGAGCGAGGAAGAGCGCGACCTCGGCGTGGCATTGGTGGAACTGGGGGCGGGGGTGACCAACGTATCGGTCTATGCCGGTGGCGTGCTGCTCGGCATGCATAGCATAGCCATGGGCGCATCCGACATTACGGACGATATCGCCTCGGCCTTCGGCATCCGCCGCAGCCAGGCGGAGCGCGTGAAGTGCTTTTACGGCTCCGCCATGCAGAACCCACGGGATTTCAGGGAGATGATCGAGATCGTTCCCAATGTGGCGGAGGGTGAGCGCTCGGACGGCGGCAAGATTACGCGGGCTTCGCTCGTCGCCGTCATCTGTCAGCGGCTCGATCAGATACTCTCACGCGTTAACGAGGCGCTCAAGGAGCTGGGCTTTGGCGCGCCAGCCGGGCGGCAGGTGGTGCTGACGGGCGGCGGCGCGGAGATGAAGGGCATTGCCGACTATGCGCAAGGCGCGCTCGGGCGCACAGTGCGCATCGGGCGGCCGCGCGGACTTGCGGCGCTCCCCGAGGCGCATGCCGGCCCTGCTTTCTCGACCCTGGTGGGTCTGGCGCTCTTTGGGCATATCAAGCCGCTCGACATCGGCGGGCCGGGCGGCGCGGGCGCAGGCAAGCCAGCGGGCGGCGCAAAAGGCGGCCTGTGGCAACGGCTTATGCACGCGCTCAAGACGAATTATTGATCTTCGGCGATGAAGGGCGTGGCAAACGGTAAAAAATGGTTAAAAAAGGGGTGAATTGCCGGTCCATCTCGTGCATGAAGCAAGTATGAGACGCGCCGCCGCTTCACGCGGCAACTATAGGTAAGGTTGAGGGTGGGGGAATGCCCCAGGGAGCAAGCATATGAGCATCGAAATCGGACCGCCGCTCGTGGATGAGCTGAAACCGCGTATCAGTGTGATCGGCGTCGGCGGGGCAGGGGGCAACGCCATCGCCAACATGATCGCGGCGCAGGTCGAGGGGGTCGATTTCATCGTCGCCAATACCGACGCGCAGGCGCTGAACGCCTCGCCCGCCGAGCGGCGCATCCAGCTGGGTCCGCGTATCACGGAAGGGTTGGGTGCGGGTTCCCGCCCCGAGATCGGTCGCGCGGCCGCCGAAGAGACGATGCAGTCTGTCGAACAGGCGCTCGATGGCGCGCATATGGTGTTCATCGCGGCGGGCATGGGGGGCGGCACCGGGACCGGCGCGGCTCCGGTCATCGCCAAGACGGCGCGGGAGAAGGGCATCCTCACGGTGGGCGTCGTCACGAAGCCGTTCACCTTCGAAGGCACGCGCCGCGCCCGCTCTGCCGAGGCGGGGATCGAGGAGCTGCAGAAGCATGTCGATACCCTGATCGTCATTCCCAACCAGAATTTGTTCCTTGTCGCCAACCCCAACACCACCTTCAAGGAAGCGTTCCTGATGGCGGACGAGGTGCTGCAGCAGGGCGTGCGCGGTATCACCGACCTGATGGTCATGCCCGGCCTCATCAACCTCGACTTCGCCGACGTGCGCTCTGTGATGGGCGAGATGGGCAAGGCGATGATGGGCACCGGCGAGGCCGAAGGCGACGGGCGCGCGCTTGCGGCAGCCGAGAAGGCGATCGCCAATCCGCTGCTCGACGGCGTGTCGATGAAGGGCGCCAAGGGCGTCATCGTTTCGATCACCGGCGGCGAGGACATGCGCCTGATGGAGGTCGACGAGGCGGCGAACCATATCCGCGAGCTGGTGGACCCGGACGCAAACATCATCTGGGGTTCGGCGTTTAACGACAACCTCAACGGCAAGATCCGCGTGTCGGTCGTCGCGACCGGCATCGAGAGCGAGGGTTCTGTGCCAGCGGCTCAGCCGTTCAGCTTCAGCAGCCGCGCGCAGTCCGCCGCGCCAGCTGTGGCTCCGGCTGTGGCGGCAGCGCCGGACCCGGCGCCGCGCATGTTCGACGCGCCGCCGGAGGAAACAGAGGTGGCCGCCTCCGACGAAGAGGCTATGGATCTCGCGGGTGCCGAGATTGTCGAGGAAGTGGAGGCCGAAGTGGTCGAGCCGCAGGCGATGCCGATCCCGCCGCTCTCGCAATCGACGCCGGTTGCCCGGTTCGATGATATCGACGGCAATGACGAGCTGTTGCTCGGAACGGAAACGAGCGTGAAGCCGGAAGCGCCTGTAGTGGAGGCTGCTCCGGCTCCTGCGCCCGCCTCGAAGCCGTCGGGCGGCACGTTGTTCGAGCGCATGTCCGGTCTGTCGCGCGGGCTGGGCCGTGGATCGAGCAGCGACGACGATGACGACGATGACGGTGGTCCGCCGGTGACGAAGTTCCCGCAGTTCCTCAATCGTCAGGGCAATCAGTAGGATAGTCTCCGCTTTGGGGGGAGCGGGCTGTCAAGCTCTCGCTGGGAAATTCGATGAGTCCGTATACACTATCGCGATCATTGCCCGTGGCCGCCGCCGCGTTGCTCTGGGCCGTGGCGCTCGGTCCGATAGCGCAGGCGCAAATGATGGCGACGCCGTCTTCGCAGTTGCAGCTGAAGCCGACTGATGCCGGCACCGCACTCGCCACCGCGATGACGCGACTGGCCGCCAGCCCGCGCGATCTCGATGCATTGATCCGCGCGGGCGAGGCGTCGCTAGAGCTGGAAGACCCGCGCTCGGCGCTCGGCTTTTTCGGCCGGGCGGATGATGTCGCGCCGGACAATGGCCGGGTGAAAGCGGGGCTGGGCCGCGCCATGCTCCAGCTTGACCAGATCGGTGATGGCTTGCGGCTTATGGAGCTGGCGGGCAATCTGGGATATAGCGACTTCGGCCTGCTTGCCGATCGTGGTCTGGCGCGTGATCTTGCCGCCAACCAATCGGGCGCGCAGGCCGATTATGCCGCAGCCCTGCGTCTCAACCCCGATGACGCACGGGTGATGCGGCGGCAGGCGGTTTCCTATGGCATATCGGGGCAGGTGGACCTCGCCGATAAGGCGCTGCAGCCGCTGCTCTACAAGAGCGATCGCGGCGCGTGGCGCGACAAGGCGTTCATCCTCGCGATGAACGGGCGGACAAGCGAGGCGATCTCGATCGCCAACAAGGTGATGCCGACCCAGCTCGCCAGTGCGATCCGCCCTTATCTGGAGCGGATGACCGCGCTCAGCCCGGCGCAGCGCGCGGCGGCGGTACACATGGGCCGCTTTCCGCCGGGGCTGGTGAATGTGCAGGTGGCGTCGGCAGCGGGGAGCACGCCCACGCGGGCTGCGCCCACGCCCGCAACTACGCCCGCGCCCGTGTCGAGGCCGCAAAGCCAACCGCAGCCCACTCCTGTGCAGGCGCCGGTCGCGCGGAGCCAGCCGGTGGCTCAGCCTGTCTCGCCCACGCCTCAGCGGCCCGCGCCTGCCCCGACAGCGACGCAGCCCGTCCCGGCGCAAAGCCGCACGCCGGTTGCGCAGGCTGCGACTGCCACTCCGGTCGCGCCTCGCACGGTGCAGGGGCCGCCAGCGCCCGCCGCCGTCGCACCAGCGACCGCTCCGGTGAGGGCTTCGCCGCCGCCAGCCGCACGGCCCGCGCCGACACCGGGAACGTCAACACGCACTCTTGCCGACATCATGGCCGAGGTGGAAATCCCGCAGTCTGAACTCGCCCCGCGCGTTGCAGCCGTGGACCTGTCAGACGTCGCATCGATGAGGGCCGCGCGCAAGAAGGCGCAGGAGGCCGCCGCAAAGAAGAAGGCAGAGGCCGAGGCGAAAGCCAAGGCGGACGCGGAGAAGAAGCGCCTTGCCGCCAACCCGGCGCGCTATTGGGTGCAGATCGGCACCGGGCGCAACAAGAGCGCGCTCGCCTTCACGCTGAAGCGCATGAAGAAAGAGCATGACGCGCTCGCCAAGCAGGATGGCTTCTCTGCCGCGTGGGGCGCGACCAACCGGCTGGTCGTCGGCCCGTTCAAGAGTCTGGAGCGCGCCAAGGCGGTGGAGGCAGACCTGAAGAAGGGGGGCAGCGACGCGTTCGTCTGGCGGTCTGACGCGGGCGAGGAGCTGGAAGCTCTCGGCGGCAACTGAGCGATGGCAGCATCGCTCGCGCCCTATGCGTGCCTGCCGGAGACAAGCCGGGGCAGGCTCCACCCCGAGGGCGGTGGCGAACAGCGCGGCCCGCGCGATGTATTTCAGCGCGACCGGGACCGCATCATCCACTCGATCGCCTTTCGCCGCCTGCGCCACAAGACACAGGTGTTCATGGCGCCCGACGGCGATCATTATCGCGTGCGCCTCACCCACAGCCTTGAGGTCGCGCAGATTGGCCGCACGATTGCGCGCGCGCTGGGGCTCAATGAGGACCTGACCGAGGCGCTGTGTCTTGCGCACGATATCGGCCACCCGCCGTTCGGCCATGCGGGCGAACATGCGCTGGAGGAAGCGATGGCCGAGGTCGGTGGGTTCGATCACAATGCGCACTGCCTGCGCGTGCTGATGTTGCTCGAAAGCCCCTATCCGCGCTTTCCGGGCCTCAATCTGAGCTGGGACATGCTGGAGGGGTTGGCCAAGCACAATGGCCCCATCACCGATCCAACCTGGGCGATGGCGGAGCTGAATGCGCTCTATCCGCTGGAGCTGGAAAGCTGGCCTTCATTGGAGGCGCAGGTCGCGGCGGTGGCGGATGACATCGCCTATGACAATCACGACATCGATGATGGCCTGCGCGCGGGAATGTTGTCCATCGATCAGATCTGCGCGGTGCCTTTGGTGCGCGAGGGGTGGGACGCCGTGCGGGCGCGCTATCCCGATGTGGCGGAGGATCGCCTCGCCCGCGAGCTGATCCGCGATCAGATCGGCCGGATGGTCAATGACGTGATCGAGACGAGCACGCGCGCGATTGCGGAGTCGGGGGTTGCGAGTGTCGCCGATGTGCGCGCCTGCGGAAGGCGCCTGGTCGGCTTTTCGGAGCCATTGGCGGCGGAAGAAAAGGCGCTGTCCCACTTCATGTACGACAATCTCTACCTCCACGAGTCGCAGCTTGCCGAGGCGGAGCGTGCGCGCGTGATCGTCGCGAGCCTGTTTGCGGCCTATCAGGCAGACCCGGCGCTGATGGGCGCGGCATGGCAGGGCGCGACGGCGGAGGACGAACCCCAGCGCAGCCGCCATATCGGCGACTATATTGCAGGCATGACGGACCGCTATGCCGAGCGGCAATATGAAGTAATCTTCGGGAAGCCTTTCACCACTGATTGACAGCCGCCGCCGTTAAGGCCAAGGCTCTGCCTGTCTCCGCGCCGAGGATTCGGTGCGGGCAGGATGCGGGAGAGCGCTGAGCCGGGGGCAACCCCAAGCAAAGCCGCCGAAGGAGCAACCGCCCCGGAAACTCTCAGGCCACAGGACCGCATCCTGAACGAGGCACTCTGGAAAGCGGGCGGGTCACCGCCCCACCGAAGGGGTAAGCCGCCTATGTCCAGCCGGGCATCATGCGGTCAAAACTCTCAGGTTCCGTGACAGAGGGGGTAGCCGGGCAGGCGCGCTTATTGGCGCGCCGCGCGTGGTTGCACACGAGTCAGGGAACCAGAAGATGAGCGCCGAGCCGGATACCGAAATCGAGGAAGAACTGCCGCCGCAGGAGCTGGTGCTCGACGGCTGGCATCGTGCGCGCGGCGCGCGAATGGTCGAGTTCGCGGGCTATATGATGCCGATCCAGTATGAGGGCATCATGGCCGAGCATCTGTGGACGCGCACGCATGCCGGGCTGTTCGATGTCAGCCATATGGGACAGCTGAGCTTTACCGGGGACGGGCTGGATGCGGCGCTTGAAAGCGTGATCCCCGCCAGTGTCGCCAGCCTCGCCGTGGGGCGGCAACGCTACTCGCTGCTGCTGGATGAAGAAGGCGGCATATTGGACGACCTGATGGTCTCCCGCCGCCCCGACGACATCTACATGGTCGTCAACGGCGCGACCAAATATGACGACATCGGCTGGCTGATCGAGCATCTGCCCGATGACGTAACGATGAACCTGATGGATGAGCATGCGCTGCTGGCGCTTCAGGGGCCTGAGGCGGTGATGGCGCTGTCGCGGCTGTTGCCGGGCGTGGAAGGCTTGTTCTTCATGCAGTGCGCGGGGTTTGCGTGGCAGGGGCATGATCTGTGGGTCAGCCGTTCCGGCTACACCGGCGAGGACGGGTTCGAGATCAGCCTGCCTGCGGAAGCGGCGGAAGCGTTTGCCGATGCGCTGTGCGCTCAGGCAGAGGTGAAGCCCATCGGCCTCGGTGCGCGCGATAGCTTGCGGCTGGAGGCGGGCCTGCCGCTCTATGGGCATGACCTCTCGCCCGACATCAGCGTGATCGGCGCGGATCTGGGCTTTGCGATCCTGAAGAAGCGCCGTGAGGCGGGCGGCTATATCGGCCATGCGCGTGTGGCGCGCGAGCTCGCCGGTGGTGCGCCGGTAAAGCGCGTTGGCCTCAGCATCGAGGGCAAGCTGCCCGCGCGGGAAGGGGCAGAGATTTACGCGGGCGGGGTCAAGGTCGGCACCGTGACCTCAGGCGGCCATTCGCCCAGCCTCGGCGTGCCGATCGCGATGGGCTGGGTCGACGCCGCGCATGCGGCCCCGGGCACTGCGCTCGAGATCGAAGTGCGGGGCAAGCGCCTTGCCGCGCGGGTCGCGCCCATGCCGTTCGTGCCGCATCGTTATCATCGCCAACCGTCCTGACAGAAAGGAGCCACTTTTTATGAGCCGTTATTTCACCGAAGATCATGAGTGGGTTGATGTCGAGGGCGAGGTCGCCACGGTCGGCATCACTAACTATGCGCAGGAGCAACTGGGCGATATCGTTTTCGTCGAGCTGCCCGAGGAGGGCAAGAGCTTCGACAAGGGTGACGATGCGGCGGTGGTCGAGTCGGTAAAGGCGGCATCCGATGTCTATGCGCCCGTTTCCGGCGAGGTGGTCGAGGCGAATGCCGCACTGGAGGGCGAGCCTGCGCTGGTGAACTCTGATGCGGAGGAGGACGGCTGGTTCTTCAAGCTGCGCCTCACGGACCCGAGCGAGCTAGAGTCGCTCATGAACGAGGCCGCATACGCAAAGTTCGTGGCGGGGCTGTAAGCCATGGCTGCGCCCAACCAGTCGAGCCAGTGGAACGCCACCGATTATGGTCGCAATGGTGCGTTTGTGCCCGCGCTCGGCCTGCCGGTGGTGGCGCTGCTCAATCCCGGGCCGGGCGAGCATATCCTCGATCTGGGCTGCGGCGATGGCACGCTGACGCAGGCGCTGGTGGACGCGGGCGCGATTGTTACCGCGGTCGATGCCTCGGCGGATATGGTGGCGGGCGCGCGGGAGCGCGGGCTGGATGCTGCGGTGGCTGACGGCGAAAAATTGAGCTTTGTCAATGCGTTCGACGCGGTGTTTTCCAACGCGGCGCTGCACTGGATGCTCGACTCGGATGCTGTGGCGGCTGGAGTATTTCGCGCGCTCAAACCCGGTGGGCGTTTTGTGGGCGAGATGGGCGGCGCGGGCAATGTCCGCGCGATGCGCGCTGCCTTGAATGCCGAGCTGGAGGCGCGGGGCTATCAGCTGCCTGCCGGGGACCAGCAATGGTACCCGTCGCCAGACGAATTCGGCGCGATCTATGGCGCGGCGGGATTCGTAGGCGTGGACGCGCGGTTGATCGACCGGCCGACGCCGCTACCCGCCGGGCCTCAGGGATGGTTCCGCACCTTTCGCAGCGGTTATTGCGATGTCGTCGGCGTGCCCGAAGCGGAGCGGGAGGCTTTGTTCGATGCTGCCGCCGCGCGCCTGCCTGCCGCGATGCAGGGTGAGGACAATGTGTGGCGCGCGGACTATGTGCGCCTGAGATTTTCAATGAGGAAACCGTAGCTTATGCGTTATCTTCCCCTGACAGACACAGACCGGCGCGCGATGCTGGACACCATCGGCGCCGCGAGCATCGATGACCTGTTCGTCGATGTGCCTGCTGAGGCTCAGCTCACCGCCAAGATCGCGGGCCTGCCCGATCACGCAAGCGAGCTGGCGGTGGAGCGGCACATGGGTGCGCTGGCGCGGCAGAACCGGGCGGCGGGGGACGGGCCGTTTTTCCTCGGCGCAGGGGCGTACAAGCACCATATCCCCGCCTCGGTCGATCACCTGATCCAGCGTGGCGAGTTCCTCACCGCCTACACGCCCTATCAGCCGGAGATTGCGCAGGGCACGCTTCAGATGCTGTTCGAGTTTCAGACACAGGTGGCGCGACTGCTCGGCTGCGATGTGGCGAACGCCAGCATGTATGACGGCTCGACCGCGTGCTGGGAGGCTGTGGCGATGGCCGCGCGCATTACCAAACGGAAGAAGGCCGTGCTCTCGGGCGCGCTGCATCCCCATTATGCGCAGGTCGTGAAGACCATGTCCAAGGTGACGGACTATACGATTGCGGACTCGCTGCCCTCGATCCAGCCCAAGCCCGACAATGCGGGCCTGATCGCGCGGATCGACGGGGAGACGAGCTGCGTCGTGGTGCAATATCCCGACATATTGGGCCGCCTGCCCGATCTGGAAGAGATCGGCGCGGCGGCGCGGGCGCAGGGCGCGCTGCTGGTCGTGGTGGTGACGGAGCCGGTGGCGCTGGGCGCCATTCGCTCGCCCGGCGAGATGGGCGCGGACATCGTGGTGGGCGAGGGGCAGTCGCTCGGCGTCGGCCTTCAGTTCGGCGGGCCGTATCTCGGGCTGTTCGGCTGCAAACAGAAATATGTGCGTCAGATGCCCGGTCGCCTGTGCGGCGAGACGGTGGATGCGGAGGGGAAACGCGGTTTCGTGCTGACGCTCTCCACGCGCGAACAGCATATACGGCGTGAGAAGGCGACGTCGAATATCTGCACGAATTCAGGGCTTTGCGCGCTGGCGTTCAGCATCCACATGACCTTGCTGGGCGAGAAGGGACTGCGCGAGCTGGCTGCGCTCAATCATGCGCTGGCGGTGCGGGCGGCGGACAAGCTCGCCAATGTGCCGGGCGTGAGGGTTTTGAACGATAGCTTTTTCAATGAGTTCACCGTGATCCTTGAGAAGGATGCGCGCGAGGTGGTGCGGACGCTGGCAGGACGCGGGATTTTGGCAGGTGTCTCGCTGGGGCGGCTGTTTCCGGGCGAAGAGGGGCTTGTCCATGGCCTCGTCGTCGCTGTGACGGAGACGACGACGGATGAGGATGTCGATGCCTTGTGCGCGGGTTTGAAGGAGGTGCTGGCATGACCATCAATCAAAGCGGATGGAAGCCCGAAATGGCGGCTTCGGATGCGCTGATCGCCGCGACGACCGCAACGGGCAACCGCGCGCTGATGCTGGAGGAGCCACTGATCTTCGAGATCGGCAGCACGGACCGCACCGGTGTGGATCTGGCTGACGTGCCCGTCGCGCCAAGCCGCCTCGGTGGCATGGAGCGCGCGACGCCGATCGGCCTTCCGGGCCTTTCGGAGCAGGAGACGGTGCGGCATTACACCCGCCTCTCGCGCCAGAATTACGCAATCGACCTCGGCCTGTTTCCGCTCGGCTCCTGCACGATGAAGCACAATCCGCGTTTGAACGAAAAGGTGGCGCGGATGCCGGGCTTTGCGGATCTGCACCCCCTGTCACCGCAGTCTGAGGTGCAGGGCGCGCTTGCCGTGATCCATGAGCTGGGCGAATGGCTGAAAACGCTGACCGGCATGGCGGCGGTGGCGATGAGCCCCAAGGCGGGTGCGCATGGCGAGCTGTGCGGGCTGCTGGCGATCCGTGCTGCGCTGGAGGCGCGGGGCGACGCGCGTTCCGTCATCCTCGTGCCTGAAAGCGCGCATGGCACCAATCCGGCGACGGCGGCGTTCTGCGGCTACGCGGTGGAGGATATTCCGGCAACGCCGGAGGGCCGGGTGGACCTTGCGGCTTTGCAGGCACGCCTCGGCCCGGATGTCGCGGCGGTGATGATCACCAACCCCAACACCTGCGGCCTGTTCGAGCGCGACATGAAGAAGATCGCCGACGCGGTGCATGCGGCGGGCGCGTTCGTTTATTGCGACGGCGCGAATTTCAACGCCATCGTCGGCCGGGTGCGCCCCGGTGACCTCGGCGTCGACGCAATGCACATCAACCTGCATAAGACCTTCTCCACCCCCCATGGCGGCGGCGGGCCGGGCAGCGGGCCGGTGGTGCTGAGCGAGGCGCTGGCGCCGTTTGCGCCGCTACCCATTGTTGAAAAGCAGGCGGATGGCAGCTTCCACCTCGTCGAGGAGGAGACGGCGGGTGCGGATCATGACCAGAATTTTGGTCGCATGGTCGCGTTCCACGGCCAGATGGGCATGTTCACCCGCGCGCTCGCCTATATCCTCTCGCACGGCGCGGATGGCCTGCGGCAGGTGGCAGAAGATGCGGTGCTCAACGCCAATTACATCCTGCGCAGCCTTGAGGATGTGCTGGATGCGCCGTTCGGCGGCACCGGCCCATGCATGCACGAGGCGCTGTTCTCGGACAAAGGGATGGCCGAGGGCTTTTCGACGCTCGATGTCGCCAAGGGGCTGATCGACGAGGGCTATCACCCGATGACGATGTATTTCCCGCTGGTGGTGCACGGCGCGATGCTGATCGAGCCGACCGAGACCGAGAGCAAGGCAGCGCTCGACCAGTTCATCATGGCGCTGCGGACTGTCGCCGAGCGGGCGAAGGCGGGCGACGAGGCGCTCAAAGGCGCGCCATGGTTCGCGCCGCGTCGGCGGCTGGACGAGACGCTCGCCGCGCGCAAGCCCAGACTGGCGTGGGAGGAATCCGCACTGCCGGAAGCCGCGGAGTGAGCGAACGCCCGTGGTTCTCGGGCGAAGCCGCCCATCCGGGCGGGGCTGCGGCAAAGCGTCATGCGCCTGCGACGCTGCGTAATCGCGACGTCATCGCCGATGTGCTGGCGCAAGAGCTTCCTGCCAGCGGACTCGTGCTGGAAGTGGCGAGTGGGTCGGGCGAGCATATTATCCATTTCGCCGAGCGTTTCCCGACGCTGGCCTGGCAGGCTTCTGATCCCGATCCGGTAGCGCGCATGTCTATCGAGGCTTGGGCGACGGAGGGCGCGCTTACTAACCTCCTTGCTCCGGTCGATCTCGATGCCTCGGCCGAGACCTGGCCAGTAAATGCCGCCGCCGCGATATTATGCATCAACATGACGCATATCGCGCCTTGGGCCGCGACCATCGGCCTATTGAGAGGCGCAGCGCGTTTGCTGGGGCAGGGTGCACCCTTGATCCTGTACGGTCCGTTCCTGAAGGCCGATATCGAGACAGCACCGAGCAATGCCGCTTTCGATGCACAGCTGCGGGAGCGCAATCGCGCTTATGGCATCCGGAGAGTGGAGGATGTCGATGAAGAAGCGGAAGCCCACGGGTTTACCCGGACGGCATGCCATCTCATGCCCGCCAACAATCTCGTCCTTGTCTATCGGCTTGGAGAAAAAGCCGGTTTCCACTTTTGTGCACCAGGCTCTAATTGATCGTTATTTCCCGATCGAGCGAGGCGAGGTGTTTCAGCCGCTCCCGCCAGAGTATATAAAGGCTGCTGCCCGCGATAAGGACCGCGCCCAACCAGGTTGAACCGCCTGGCCAGGTTTGCCAGACCAGCCAGCCAAGCAGGGTGGACCACAAAAGCGACGAGTAATCCATCGGCAGCACCAGCGACACCGGCCCCCAGCGCAGCGCGGCCGTCATAAGCAGTTGTGCGATGCCACCTACAAGACCCAACCCGACCAGGAGACCCCACATCGCCGGATCGTGCGCCTTGCCGAACCACAACATTGCCAGCCCGAGAAACGGCAGTGGTAGCACCGTGAAGTAGAAGACGATGACGGAGGAGTGCTCTGTTCTGCTCAGCTGTCTCAGCAGCAAGGACACGCAAGCAGAGACTATCGCTGCTCCCGCCGCGACCGCGATCCCCTGCGCAGTGACGCCAGCATGATGCCCCGGCCCCACGATGATCAGCACGCCAACGAACCCCGCGATGACAGCCCCCCACCGGTGAATTCCCGGCCGCTCCCCGAGCAGCAGCACAGAAAGCACCGTCGCGAAAATCGGCATGGTGAAACCTATCGTTGTCGCCTCCGCTAGCGGAAGCAGGATATATCCACCGAAATTCAGTACCATACCCACTGAGCCAAGCAGGCTGCGGCTGACATGTCCTCGAAAATTCTTTGTTTTGAGCGCTGCTAGCCCCGGCCCCATCATTACGCCGGCCAGAGCGATCGGCATGCCGAAGAGCTGGCGATAGAAAAGCGTTTCGACGATATGTACGCCGTGCTCGCTCGCCCATTTGACGCTGGCAAACATGAGCGCGGCAGCCAGCATCGCCATCAGCCGCAGCGCCAGTGCATAGTGCGGGCGGGTTTCGCGATGCGGGCTAGCGGCTGCGGACATCCGGCTGCTTTAAAGGGAAAAGGTGTCAGCGCAATGCTTTAGCGCCGTTATTATGACGCGCGGGGCGTTTCAGACCTTCGGCTTGCGGAACCGCAGCGTCATGCGGTCGCTCTCGCCGATGGAGAGATATTTCTCCCGGTCGACCTCGCCATTGCGCAGTACGGGGGGTAACGTCCAAACGCCCTTTTCCCAATCTGCAGTGTCCTTTGGGTTGGCGTTTATTTCGGACTGGGCCTCGAGCACGAAACCCGCGTCCTCGGCCAGTTTTCGCACGGTTGAGACCTTGAGATAGCCGCTTGTCTTCTCATGCGTGGGGTCGCGCCCCTCCGGGAGGCGGTGGTCGACCACGCCCAAGGTGCCGCCGGGCTTGAGCAGCTTGAAAAAGGTGGCGAAGGCGGCCGGCGCGGCGTCTTTCATCACGAGGTTATGGACATTACGGAAGGTTAGGATGGTGTCGACGCTGCCCGCCGGGATCGCATCGCCCACGGGCCAATCGACGAAGCGAATATGCGTGCCGGTGAACCGGGCCTTGAGTTTGTCCAGCCCCGCGCCGGGCGCTTGCGTGCCTATGTAATGGCCACGGCCTGCCACGAGCGGCGCGAGGATCTCGGTGTACCAGCCGCCGCCGGGGTTGAACTCCAGCACGGTGTCTCCGGGCTTCACGCCGAAGAAGGTCAGCGTCTCAGCGGGATGGCGGTATTTGTCGCGCGCCAGGTTCTCCGGCGTGCGGGCAGGGGACGCGACGGCAGCGGCGATGGCCTGGTCAGTGTGCGCGCCATGATGCTGCGCTGATACGGGTGCAACCGAAAATGCGAGCGGGAGTATGGCGGCAAGAGCGAGGCATTGGGGAAGACGCGGCATCGACGGTTCTCCGGCAACAGGGGGGAGCGCCGAAGACTATAGGCGCGTTGCAGTCCGCGCAATGCACTGTTGCGAGATTACGAGATGAGCTGATCGCCGCCGCTTACAGGCAGGCGTCGAGCATCGCCTGATCGAAGCCGAAGCCGCGCGCCTTTTCCAGCGTATAGGGGCGCAGGCCCATGGAGCGATACTCGCCAATAATCTTGCCGTTGGCGTCTTCGGAGAGATATTCGAACTTGAACAGCTCCTGCGTCACGATCACTTCGCCTTCCATGCCGATGACTTCGGTGACGTTGGTGACGCGGCGGGAGCCATCGCGCAGGCGCTTCACCTGCACGATGAGGTCGACCGAGTCGGCGATCTGCTTGGAGATCGCTTCCTTCGGTATCTTGATGTCGCCCATCAGGATCATGTTTTCCATACGGCCCAGGCACTCGCGTGGCGAGTTGGAGTGGAGCGTGCACATGGAGCCGTCATGGCCGGTGTTCATGGCGGCGAGCAGGTCAAAGCACTCCGCGCCACGGATTTCGCCGAGGATGATGCGATCCGGGCGCATACGCAGCGCGTTCTTGACGAGATCGCCGATGGTGATCGCGCCTTGCCCCTCAAGGTTAGCGGGGCGGGTTTCGAGCGGCAGCCAGTGCGGCTGTTGGAGGCGGAGTTCGGCCGCGTCCTCTATGGTCAGCACGCGCTCGCCGGGGTCGATCATCTTCGACAGCGCGTTGAGCATCGTCGTCTTGCCCGAGCCGGTGCCGCCGGAGATGACGATGTTGAAGCGGCAGGCGCCCGCAATCTTGAGCGCGGTGCACATCTTCTGGCTCATCGCGCCCCATTCGGCGAGGTTATCGAGCGTGATCGGCTTGGCGGAGAATTTACGGATCGAGATGGCGGTGCCGCGCAAGGACAGCGGCGGCACGATCACGTTGACGCGCGAGCCATCGGGCAGGCGGGCGTCGGCGAGCGGCGTCGTCTGGTCGACACGGCGGCCGACCTTGTTGACGATGCGCTGCGCGATCTGGAAAAGATGCTCCTCATCGCGAAACTGGATCGGCGCGATCTGAAGCTTGCCCTTCTTTTCGATGTAGGTCTGGAGCGGGCCGTTGACCATGATGTCCGAGATGTCAGGATCGTTGATCAGCTCCTCGAGTGGGCCAAGGCCCAGCAGCTCGTCGACCAGCACCTTCTCGAGCGCGAACTGCTCGCGCCGGTTGAGTGTGAGCTTGAGTTCGGCCAGCACCTCCATGATGATCGGGCGGAATTCCTCGGCCAGCTCATCCTTGGTCAGCGTTGCGGCAGCCTCCGGGTCTACGCGCTCAAGCAGGCGGGGCAGCACCTGCTCCTTGATCTTGTGGACGGAGGCATCGAAGCCTTGCGGGCCTTCCTGCTGGCTGTGATCCGCATTCATGCGGTCTTGCAAGCGCGCCATCGCTTCGGCGTTTTTGGTCTGCTGGGGAGAGAGGTCTTCGCCCTCCAGCGCGGGCAGGGCAGTGGGGTCCAGCGGCGGGAACTGGGCGCCTCCGACAGGCTCTGTGGGTATCAAGGTACCGTCCGGCGCGGCACCGGACTGGGGCGTAAGGACATGCATGGGCTTGGCCACGCCAAAGGCGGGCCGCATGGCCCCTGGGCCGTTTTTCCGTCCGAATGCGCTCATTTTCTGCCCGATGTGCCCAAATTATGTGCGGCCACGATATCCGCGAAACTTTGCCAAAATGCTAATTTGGGAAAGGGCGCGCTAACTCGAGCGCGCTTTACCGGATGGTAAGGCTGCTGAGGCATTCCACCCGGATGCAGCCAGCCGCTCACCAAAGCCGATCCCAGCTCTCGTGCATCCAGACTTTGCGCGGCGTTGCGGTCCTGCTGGTGGTACTCGTGCATGCCATAAATGTTGCAGACTTTCGATTGCGCGATGGCGTGGAGGCGCAGGCCGGGTGGCTGGCAGGCCTGTTCTCGCTCAATGAGTTCGGGGCGTCGGGCGTCGATTTGTTTTTCGTTATCAGTGGCTTCGTTATGGCCATGATTGTCGAGTCCAATTCCGGCCGTAGCGTTGGGGGATTCCTGCGCGACAGGATGCTGCGCGTGGCGCCGCTCTACTGGATTGCAAGCGCGGTCTACATACTGCCTGCATTTCTCGTGATGGCCGACGTCCCGCTCGATTGGGTGCTAACCGCTGTCCTGATCCTTCCGGGAGAACAATATATCGCCCCGCCTCTCGTGGTCGGGTGGAGCCTTGCGTTCGAGCTGGCATTCTACGGAATCGTTGCGGTGATAATGACCACTGTGGCTCGGGAAAAGCGTGTGACGACGCTGATTGTCCTTATGTCCGTGCTGGCGGTTTCAGGACAAATGCTTCAACCGCTCGATGGTCTGGCGGCGATCCTGTTTAACCCTATTATGGTGGAATTCGCTATCGGCCTTGGAGTCCACATGCTGTGGCGGCGGGGGCACGTGCGTGCAATAGCGCTTGCTCCATGGTTGATCGGTGCGGGCATTGCATTTCTGCTGATGAGCGCGGTGGGTGGTTTCGATTTCAAGACGCTGCACATGTATGTGATTCGGGGCGAAACCGGAGCGGTGCGCGCGCTGATATGGGCCGCACCGTGGGGCATGATAATGCTGGGCCTGTTGTGGCGAAGCGGATCGGCGGGACAGGAGCGGGCGCGCGGCAATGCCGTACTCAACCGCATAGGGGATGCGTCATACAGCATTTACCTGGTGCATCAATTTCCGCTCGATATAGCCGAGCGGCAATTGCCGGGCGGGTTTTTCCCGCCCGATCTCGTTATCGTCGGCAGCTATGCGATCGCGGTTGGGCTGGGACTCATCGTCCACCGGACGATCGAGAAGCCCATGATGGCATGGTTCAAACGCCTCACTGCCGAGGAGACAGAAAAACGCGGCCAATCGCCGGTGACGGCCTAACCGCCTTTCGAATTACGAAAGCGCCCGGCTGAACTCAGCCCGCTTTCTCCGCCAGAACGGTGAGGCCGTTTTCATTGACCTCGGCAAAGCCACCGACGACCGGGATAGCCTGGGGCGCGGAACCGGCGCTCTCGAACACGAGGATGTCGCCATCGCGCACGGTCGACATGAACGGCGCATGGCCCTCCAGCACACCGAAATCACCCTCGGTGCCGGGCACCACGACCTGATACACCTCGGCCGAACGCACGAGCTTTTCAGGGGTTACGAGTTCGAAATGCAGTGCCATGTTTCCATCCTTATCCCCTCCGTTTCAAGGAGGGGCGGGGGGTAGGTTAGAGCGGGGAAGCCCCCGCTCCAAACCCCTCCCTGAAGGGAGGGGCCTTCCGGTTATCTTACGCCGCCTCGGCAGCCAGCTTCTTGCCCTTCTCGATGGCTTCGTCGATGCCGCCGACCATGTAGAAGGCCGCCTCGGGCAGGTGGTCGTACTCGCCGTCGACAACCGCCTTGAAGCTCTTCACGGTATCCTCGATCTGCACGAACTTGCCGCTGATGCCGGTGAAGACCTCCGCGACGTGGAACGGCTGGCTGAGGAAGCGCTGGATCTTGCGGGCGCGGGCGACGGTGAGCTTGTCCTCTTCGCTAAGCTCGTCCATGCCGAGAATGGCAATGATGTCCTGCAGCGACTTGTACTTCTGCAGCGTTTCCTGAACGCGGCGGGCAGTCTCATAATGCTCCTGGCCCACGACGGCGGCGGTCAGCACGCGCGAGGTGGAGTCGAGCGGGTCAACCGCCGGATAGATACCCAGCTCCGAGATCGCACGGTTAAGCACCGTGGTGGCGTCCAAGTGCGCGAATGAAGCGGCGGGCGCCGGGTCGGTAAGGTCGTCCGCGGGCACGTAAATCGCCTGCACGGAGGTGATCGAACCCTTGGTGGTCGAGGTGATGCGCTCCTGCAGCGCGCCCATGTCGGTCGCCAGCGTCGGCTGATAGCCCACCGCCGAAGGAATACGGCCCAAGAGCGCCGACACTTCCGAACCCGCCTGGGTAAAACGGAAGATGTTGTCGACGAAGAACAGCACGTCCTGCCCTTCCTGATCGCGGAAATACTCCGCCATGGTGAGGCCGGAGAGCGCAACGCGCGCGCGGGCGCCCGGCGGCTCGTTCATCTGGCCGAACACGAGCGCCACCTTGGAACCTTCGCTCGTGGCGTTCCCGTCCGCGTCCTTGGCGATAACGCCTGCGTCGAGAAACTCGTGATAGAGGTCGTTACCCTCGCGGGTGCGCTCGCCCACGCCCGCGAATACCGAGGTGCCGCCGTGGCCCTTGGCGATGTTGTTGATCAGCTCCTGAATGAGCACGGTCTTGCCCACGCCCGCGCCGCCGAACAGGCCGATCTTGCCGCCCTTCGCATAAGGGGCGAGCAGGTCGATCACCTTGATGCCGGTGACGAGAATGCTGGTTTCGGTCGACTGGTCGACGAACTCCGGCGCCTTGGCGTGGATCGGAGCGGACTGCTTGGCGCCAACCGGACCGCGCTCGTCGATCGGCTCGCCGATGACGTTCAAGATGCGGCCCAGCGTTTCGGGGCCGACGGGCACGGAAATCTGGGCGCCGGTGTCGGTCACTTCCTGGCCGCGGGTCAGGCCGTCGGTCGAGTCCATCGCGATGGTGCGGACGGTGTTCTCGCCGAGGTGCTGCGCGACCTCAAGGACGAGTTTCTGGCCGTTGTTGCTGGTCTCCAGCGCGTTGAGGATCGCCGGGAGCGCATCCGGGAAGGTCACGTCGACGACAGCGCCGATGACCTGAGAGATGCGGCCAACATTGTTGGTGCTTGCCGTGGCGGAGGTGGGCTTACGGGCCATGTCTGTGCTTCCTTGCCTGCTTGTCCTTAAAGCGCTTCCGCGCCGGAGATGATTTCAACGAGTTCGGTGGTGATCGCGGCCTGGCGGCTGCGGTTATATTCGATGGTGAGGCGGTTGATGAGGTCACCCGCGTTGCGCGTAGCGTTGTCCATCGCGGTCATCGATGCGCCCTGCTCGGATGCTTCACGCTCCAGCAACGCGCCGAACAGCTGCGTCTTCACATAACGGGGCAGCAGCTCTTCGAGGATCGATTCCTCGTCCGGCTCATATTCCACCACCGCGCTCGATGCCGCAGCATTGGCGGGGGCGGGGACGGGGATGAGCTGGGCCACGGTCGGGTCCTGCGCGAGGGCGGACTTGAAGATCGGGAAGATCAGATGCGCGACATCGAACTTGCCTGCCTCATACATCGCGACCAGCTCGGCGGAGATCGCCTCCGCCTCGGCAAAGCCGGGGTTGCGCACGGTGCTGGTGTCGAAACCCTCGCCGACGCGGTTGGCATAGTCGCGGCGGATGGGCGCGCGACCCTTTTTGCCGACGAGGTAGAACTGCACGTCCTTGCCCGCCCCAATTAGTTCAGCCGCCTTCAGCTTTGCCGCCTTGACGATGTTGGAGTTGAGACCGCCGCACAGGCCCTTGTCGGTGTTGACGACGACGAGCAGGTGGCGCTGGTCAGAGCCGGTGCCGGCGAGCAGCTTTGGCGCGCTGTCGCCCGAAACCTTGCCCGCGAGGCTCGCCATCACCGCGCCGAGGCGCTCGGCATAGGGACGCGCGGCCTCGGCAGCGGCCTGTGCCTTGCGCAGCTTGGCCGCCGCGACCATCTGCTTGGCCTTGGTGATCTTCTGGGTCGATTTGACCGACCCGATCCGGCCTTTGAGTTCCTTAAGGCTTGCCATGCGGCGATCGCTCCTTAGGCGAAGGTTTTGCCGAAGCTGTCGAGCGCTGCCTTCAGCTTTGCCTTCGGCTCGTCGCCCAGATCCTTGCTGTCGCGGATGCTCTTGAGCACGTCGGCGTGATCGCTGCGCAGATAGGCGAGCATCGCGGCTTCGTAGCGGGTGACATCACCCACCGCGATGCCATCGAGATAGCCGTTGGTGCCCGCGAAGATCGACGCGGTCTGCTCCTCGAACGGCAGCGGTGAGAACTGCGGCTGCTTCAGCAGCTCGGTGAGGCGCGCGCCGCGGTTCAAGAGCTTCTGCGTCGAGGCGTCGAGGTCCGAACCGAACTGGGCGAAGGCCGCCATTTCGCGATACTGCGCCAGCTCCAGCTTGATGCTGCCCGACACCTTCTTCATCGCCTTGGTCTGCGCGGCGGAGCCGACGCGCGACACCGAGAGGCCGACGTTAATCGCGGGGCGGATGCCCTGATAGAAGAGGTTGGTTTCAAGGAAGATCTGGCCGTCGGTGATCGAGATCACGTTGGTCGGGATATAGGCCGACACGTCGCCCGCCTGCGTCTCGATGATCGGCAGCGCGGTGAGCGAGCCACCACCGTTTGCGTCGCTCATCTTCGCCGCACGCTCCAGCAGGCGGCTGTGCAGATAGAACACGTCGCCCGGATAGGCTTCGCGGCCCGGAGGACGACGCAGCAGCAGCGACATCTGGCGATAGGCGACCGCCTGCTTGGAAAGGTCGTCATACACGATAACCGCGTGCATGCCGTTGTCGCGGAAATATTCGCCCATGGTCACGCCGGTATAGGGCGCGAGATACTGAAGCGGCGCGGGTTCGGACGCGGTCGCGGCGATGACGATGGAATATTCCATCGCGCCGTTCTCTTCGAGCTGACGGACGATCTGCGCCACGGTCGAGCGCTTCTGGCCGACGGCGACATAGATGCAGTAGAGCTTCTTGCTCTCGTCGTCGCCCGCGTTGACGCCCTTCTGGTTGATGAAGGTGTCGATGGCGACGGCGGTCTTGCCGGTCTGGCGGTCACCGATGATCAGCTCGCGCTGGCCACGGCCGACGGGCACGAGCGCGTCGATCGCCTTGAGGCCGGTCTGCACCGGCTCGGAAACGGACTGGCGGGGGATGATGCCCGGCGCCTTCTTCTCAACGCGCATGCGCGCTTCGGCGACGATCGGGCCCTTGCCGTCGATCGGGTTGCCGAGGCCATCGACCACGCGGCCCAGCAGACCCTTGCCGACGGGAACGTCCACGATGGTGCCGGTGCGCTTCACCGTGTCGCCCTCGCGGATTTCAGCGTCCGAGCCGAAGATCACGACGCCGACGTTGTCGGCTTCGAGGTTGAGCGCCATGCCCTGCACGCCATTGGCGAACTCGACCATCTCGCCCGCTTGCACATTGTCGAGGCCATGGATGCGCGCGATGCCGTCACCCACACTCAACACCGAACCGACTTCGCTTACCTGCGCTTCGGTGCCGAAATTGGCGATCTGGTCCTTGATGACCTTGGAAATTTCTGCGGCGTTAATGTCCATGTTCAGCCTTTCATCGCCTGGGCGAGACTATTCAAACGAGTGCGGATGGAGGAATCGATCATCTGGCTGCCGATCTTGACGACCAGCCCGCCGAGGACCGCGGGATCGACCTTGAGGTCAACCGCGACATCGCGGCCGACCCGGGCCTTGAGCGCCTTTTCCAGCGCCGAGACCTGAGCCTTGGCGAGCGGATGGGCGGAGGTGACTTCGGCGCGGCTCTCACCCTTGTGGTTGGAGAGCAGCGTCTCGAACGCGCGGATCGCGGCGCCGAGCTGGGAGAGGCGGCGGCCCTGAGCCATCACGCCGAGGAATTTCCTGGTGAGCGGATCCAGGCCCATCGTCTCGCCTACAGCGGCAACGGCCTTGGTAGCTGCCTCGCGGCCGATCACCGGGCTGGTGGTAAGGGTACGCAGCTCGGTCGATTCGCCGAGCGCGCGCTTCAGCGCCGCGAGGCTCTGCGCCACCGAATCGAGCTGATTGTTGTCACGGGCCAGTTCGAACAGCGCCAGCGCGTAACGCCCGCTCAAGCTAGCCTGAATGCCGCCGGAATTCTCCACGCGCCCTTTTTCCTCCAGTTCGATATGCCGCGTTCGGGAACAGGGGAAGACGCATGCGCCGCCCCGTCAAACGTGCGCGCCGGTTAGCAGGGGTCTTTCGCGGTTGCAAGATGGTGGTGGAGATTAGTTTTGCGTTGCCGGATTGGCGGCAGCCGGCCCCAGCGTCTTGCGAACGCACTGATAGGCCATGCGCTCGTTGGGCAGTGCGGACAGGAGCGAGCGGATCTGGCTCTGCCCTTGTTGTAGCTGGGCAAGACGGGCCGGGTCAGCTGTGCATCCCTTCACCGCCAGCTTGCTCTCTATCTTGCGCGCCTGCTCCATCGTCGCGGCATCGGGCAGGAAGCGTTCGACCTGGTAGGAGCCGTCCGAAGGATCAAAGCTCGCCACCGAAACGCTCTGGTCGTCATGCAGCGCAAGGCGGCTCCAGCCTTTTGTGGCCTGCACGAACTGGCGGGAGCCATCGGCACAGCCCCCCGGAGTCCAAGCGATACTGGCGTCCTGCGTGTCGGAAAAGAGGATGCGGCTGCGCGCTTCATCGAGGCGGCAGACATTCTCTCCGTTGGCGTCATAGCTCGGCGTGGTAACGGGGAAGGTCGCGTTTTCAGGAGCGAGTGCGTCGGCCATGCGGTCCTCAATGCCCGAGAATGAGGGGCGCAGCAGGAACACCGTCACTGCTGCTGCGATCAGCACGCCGCCGCCGATCATCGCCCATTTGCGCTGGCGCGGCTTGTGCTCGGCGTTGAACATCATCGCGCCGCCGAGGCTGAGGCCGCCCAGCACCAATAGAACGGCAGAGATGGCCATCATGTTCTCGCGCGCCGAGACGATATCCTGCGAGGCGCGCTCGCGCGCGGCAGCGAGCGTCTTTTCGCGAGCCAGCGCTGCCTGCTGTTCCTGGCTTTGCTGCTTGAGTTGAGCATCGGCCTGCATCTTGGCTTCCAGCGCCTGGAGTTCCGCCATGCTGCGGCAGGGCACAGTGGTGCGGTGGGATTGCACACCCGCCTGCCGGAGGAAGGACGCGATTTCACGGTTCGATACGGCAAATCCGAACTCTGCGTCTGCCTGCGTTTCCGCCACCGACCCCATGCTGTTCAAGCCCAGTATCCGGCCGCAGTCATCGACCAGCGGCCCGCCGCTGTTGCCCGCCGCGATGGGGGCAGTGTGGAGAATCGTGTCGAACGCCTGGCTCGACCGCCCCGTGGACACCGACCCGCCGGTCTTCACCGGCTCCAGCGGGCGGATGATCTCATCGAGGTCCAGCCCCTGTGCCCGGTCGACCGTCGCGGGATAGCCGACGGCGGTGACGTGCTGGCCATCGGTTATGCCGCCCGCGAAGAAGGTGGCGACCGGCAGGCGAGCGTCCTTCACCTCGATCAGCGCAAGGTCGTTGCCAGGCGAGAAAGCGATGAGCTTGCCGCCATAACCGCGCGTGCCCTCGGGCGGGACGATGCCGACGGTGAGGTTTTTCTCGCTACGCAGGATTTCGACCACATGCGCGTTGGTGAGCACTCTGTCCGGCGCGACCGCGACGCCGCTGCCGTGGCCGACGAAATAGGCCTGATCGCCATTGGTGGCTATGATGACCACGCGCACGACGGAGCGAACGGCGACGGCGACATCCTGCTGCTCCGCCGCAGCCGGTGAGGCAGGCATCAAAGCCAGGGCGCAGAGCGAGAGGACGAGGCGCAGCAGGGTCTTCATGGCTGCGATATGTATGCGCCGCCTTGGCGAAGTAAACGGCTAAATATTTTTGACCGCAAGAAACGGGAAGCATGGCGCGGCGCCGTCGGCTATTGAAGGGCGATGACGACGATGATGCCAGACGAGGACGCGATGTGGGCGGCGGTGGAGCTGCGGGACCGGAGCCAGGATGGCCGCTTCGTTTTCGCGGTGAAATCGACCGGGATTTACTGCAAGCCAAGTTGCCCGGCGCGGAGGCCACTGCGAATCCATTGCTTTTTCCATGTGGATGGAGAGTCCGCGCGGGCGGCGGGATATCGGCCTTGCATGCGGTGCAGGCCGGATGAGGCGGCGCGGGATGTTGGAGCAGTGGAGCGGGCGCTGGGTCTGTTGGATGAGTCGGAGGAGCGGTTGTCCCTTTCCGCGCTGGCAAAGGTGATCGGCTATGCCCCGCATCATTTCCAGCGTATTTTCAAACATATAACCGGCGTATCTCCCGCAGCGTATGCGCGGGCATTACGGGCAAGGCGGGCGGAGGCGGCGCTGGCCGAGGGAGGCGCAGACCGCATCACCGATGCGGCCTATGACGCGGGCTATGGCGCGCCGAGCCGCTTTTACGCCGAGGCGAAGGGGAGAATGGGCATGACACCCAAGGCATGGAGAAATGGCGGCGCTGGTGAGCGCATCCGCGCGTGCGTGGCGGCAAGCTCGCTCGGCCCGCTGCTGGTTGCGGCGACCGACAAGGGGCTGTGCCGCATCGCGTTTGACGAGACGGAGGCGGATCTGCGCGCCCGCTTCCCCCACGCCGAGATACTGCCGCCCGACGCCGCCTTCGCCGCGCTGGTGCAGGCAGTGGTGGCGATGGTCGATGATCCCGCCCATGCGCAGGCCGATCTGCCGATCGACGCGCGCGGCACCGCGTTTCAGCAGGCGGTGTGGCAGGCGTTGCGCGCGATCCCCGCTGGCGAGACGCGCAGCTATGCCCAAATCGCCGCATCGATAGGCCGCCCGCAAGCGGTGCGCGCAGCAGGAACGGCCTGTGGCGACAATGCGCTTGCCGTGCTGGTACCCTGCCACCGGGTCTTGCGCTCCGATGGCGGGCTGGGCGGCTATGCCTATGGGCTGGAGCGGAAGCGCGCGCTGCTGGCGCGTGAGGGGCGGCCGAGCAGCGCGGCTGCCTCATCGAACGCGCGCTCATCAAACGCCGCCGCCGCCGCATCGCCGAGCAGCGCGAGGTTGCCGGGGTCCCGCTCCAGATAGCCCATCAGGCGTTCGAGCCGGGAGCTGGGGCGGGCGGGGGCCGTGGAGGGCGCGGCGGAGGATGCTGTCATGGCCTGCTTTCACTGACGGACGCTGTGTCCTTGAACCGCCTTTGCATACTATAGCGCACCCTGAATTGCACCGCTTTCTTCGCCTCGAAAGTCACGAAAGAGGCGGCCTGTCGGGCTGGGCCTGAGGGGATTAGCCTCAGACGGCGGGATGCGGCGCAGCATCCGTGCGTACGGTGCATTACAAAACGGCCCGTAGGCCGTGAGTAACAAACACCGCATGAGCACAAGCGAGTGCGCTCAGCCAAGGACAGTGAAGGAGGGATTGATGGCGCACAGTGGATCGCGCCGATCAGACTCGATGCCCCAGCTCGCGCGCTCTCATGGTTAGCAGCGCGAACTTCGCCTCGAAGTCGGGAAACATCGGTGGGCGTTCGTCGACATGTTGTCCATCCCATTCGCTAATCGCGGCAAGCCAAGCGTCGATTAATTCAGGCACTCGTTCTGGTTCGCCAACACACGCCGCCGCGATCCCAACCAAGGGGCGCAAGGTGCTGTTGTTAACTAGCGGATGGGGAACAAGTCCGCCAATCGGATCGTTGATGTCACGCGAAAGTGCTACCGGATCGGCATAGCGCGCATACCAAGCCCAGCCATCCTTCTCTAGCATCGCCTCGATTCTCCCCACCGTCTCTGCTACATCCTCTTCCAGATAATCGAACCGCAGACACAACTCTCGGTCGCGGGAGGGATCGAAGGCGAAGTAATCGCCATGCGCTCCGACGCCGCGAAAAATAGTTCCTCTGTATCGCTTGTTATCATCCCCATAGGTGAGGTTTAGAGCATCAAAAATCGTCTCAACTGCATCATTTCGCATTCCAAGACCATAGAAACCCTCATAATAGCCATTTGCCCATTTTTCTCCTGTTGCGAGCGGATATGTGCCGAAGGCAAACTCATTAAATCCAGAGGATGTTTTGCAAATATAGACATCCCTCGATTTGACGAACTTAAACCCATGCGCCGTCATGAACGGATTGAGGGCCGCGACAAGCGTCCGGTCGGGCTGTTTCATTTGGGCCACCATACACGGGGTAAAATTGGGCCATTAATTCTCTGCACAGATAACGGACTAATCCGCGTGCCTGCCCTTAGACCCATTGGGATTCCATTGTTGCCCACGATAACTCCACCATTGCGCGTCAGATAAGGAAAATGCTCTGCTTGCCGTGCGGTCAGTGATACACCTTTATGTAATTTGAACTCTAGCGCTCCTAACTCACCCGTTGCACGCTTACCCGCAAGATCAAGCACTGTCCTACCTGGACGGATTTGGACGGATTACGGTGACAGTTTACTAAAAGCATCAATCCTGGCTCCTGGGTTTTGGTCCGCGCTTTTGTGGCATGAGGGTGCGTCCGGTTTGTCGTTCGATATTGAGTAAACTGTCACCGTAATCGGAGTCTACCAGCCCGCACAACATGCGGGCAAGCCCAAAGGCTGAATTGATTCAGCGTCTATATCCCGCTAGGGGGCATGGCATGACACAGCCACGCACCTTGTATGAGAAGATCTGGGACGCCCATATTGTCGAGCGGCAGGAGGACGGCACCTGCCTCGTCTATATCGACCGGCATCTCGTCCATGAAGTGACAAGCCCGCAGGCGTTCGAGGGGTTACGCATGGCGGGGCGCAAGCTGCGCCGGCCGGACCTCACGCTCGCCGTGCCGGATCACAACCTGCCCACCACAGCGCGCGTCGATGCGGCCGGCAATCGCCTGCCGATCGCGGACCCGGAAAGCGCGCAGCAGCTTGCGGCGCTGGAGCGGAATGCGCCGGAGTTTGGCGTGAAATATATCGGCGCGACCGATGCGGAGCAGGGCATTGTCCATGTCGTCGGGCCCGAGCAGGGCTTCACGCTGCCGGGCACGACGCTTGTCTGCGGAGACAGCCACACGGCGGCGCATGGCGCGCTGGGTGCCTTGGCGTTCGGCATCGGCACGAGTGAGGTCGAGCATGTGCTGGCCACCCAGACGCTGTTGCTCAAGCCCAGCAAGACGATGGAGATTCGCGTCGAGGGTCAGCTTGGCCCCGGCGTGACGCCCAAGGACGTGATCCTGCATGTGATCGGCGTGATCGGCACGGCGGGCGGCACCGGCCATGTGATCGAGTATCGCGGTACTGTGTTCGAGAAGATGTCGATCGAAGGGCGGCTGACCGTCTCCAACATGTCGATCGAGGGAGGCGCGCGCGCTGGGCTGTTCGCGCCGGACGAGAAGACGTTCGCTTACCTGAAAGGCCGCCCGATGGCACCCAAGGGTGCGGACTGGGATGCTGCCGTCGCCTATTGGAAAACCCTCGTGACCGACGCGGGCGCGCGGTTCGACCGGACGGTGGTCATCAATGCCTCAGATATCGCGCCGACCGTCACCTGGGGGACCAGCCCGGAGGACGTCGTGCCGATCAGCGGTGTGGTGCCATCGCCCGAGAGTTTCGCGGATCCGTCCAAGCGCGCGGCTGCGGAAAAGGCGCTCGAATATATGGGGCTTTCCGCGGGGCAGCGGATGGAGGATGTCAGTGTGCAGCATGTCTTCATCGGCAGCTGCACCAACAGCCGGATCGAGGATCTGCGCGCTGCCGCCGAGGTTGCCAAGGGGCGCCGGATTGCTCCGGGCATCAAGCAGGCGTTGATCGTCCCCGGCTCCGGCTTGGTCAAGCGGCAGGCCGAGGCCGAAGGGCTGGACAAGATCTTTCTGGAGGCCGGTTTCGAGTGGCGCGAGCCGGGCTGCTCCATGTGTCTCGCGATGAACCCGGACAAGGTGCCGAGCGGTGAACGCTGCGCCTCTACCTCCAACCGCAACTTCATGGGGCGGCAGGGGCCGGGCGCGCGCACGCACCTCGTCTCGCCCGCGATGGCGGCGGCGGCGGCGGTTACGGGACATCTGACCGATGTACGCGCACTGACAGGAGAGATGGCATGAAGCGGGCGTTCTGGGTACTGGCGCTCGGCGCACTCGTCAGCGCGGTGATGGCGGCGACCATCGGCCGGGCTGAGGACGCGCATGTGCCCGCGTCGCAGCTCGAGGGGGCGCGCTGATGGAGCCGATCAATACCGTTGAAGGCCGTGCCTATCCGCTGGGTGTAAAGAATGTCGACACCGACATGATCATCGCCGCCAAGTGGCTCAAGGGCATCACCCGCGCCGGGCTGGGGCAGGGCGCGTTCGAGGCGTTGCGGGCCGAGCCGGGCAATGTGTTCGACGACCCCACCTATAAGGGCAGCCCGATCCTGATCGCGGGCGACAATTTCGGCTGCGGATCGAGCCGCGAACATGCGGCCTGGGCGCTCATCGACATGGGCGTCAAGGTGGTGATCGCACCTAGCTTTTCGGACATATTCTCGGGCAACGCCTTCAAGAACGGCATTTTGACGGTGGCGCTTCCCCAGTCGGCGGTCGACCGGCTGATGGAGGTCGCGAAGACCGATCCGATCCATGTCGACCTCGAGAGCCAGACCGTCACCACCCCGTTTCAGGACCGCTTTACCTTCGAAGTCGATCCGTTTCGCAAATCCTGCCTGCTGGGCGGGCTGGACGAGATCGGTTTGACGCTGGCGCGGACCGACAGCATCGGCGCGTTCGAGCAGGCGCGCGCAAACGATCAGCCGTGGCTGGTTCCGGCGCTTGCCTGAGCGGGCGGGCGACCCTATCTATCATTCACGATCAACACTCAATTTCGGGGCATCCATCATGACCGACTTCAACGACCGGGAACGCGCATTCGAAGCCAAATTCGCGCATGACGAGGAGCTGCAGTTCCGCATCATCGCGCGCCGCAACCGGCTGCTCGGCGAGTGGGCGGGCGAGAAGATGGGACTGACGGCGGCGGAGACGGACGCCTATGCCAAGGCCGTGGTGCAGGCCGACTTTGAGGAAGCCGGCGACGAGGACGTGATCCGCAAGCTGGTGGGTGACCTGACCAGCGCGGGCGTAGAGATTGACGAGCCGACGGTGCGTACCGCCCTGGAAGAGCAGGAAGTCATCGCGCGGCGCATGTTCATCGAACCGCAGGGCTGAGGCGCGCATCATGGCAATGGCCGCCAACGAGATTGAGGCGCTGATCCGCGCGGGCATCCCCGATGCGCTGGTGGAAATCACCGACCTGCGCGGCGATGGCGATCATTATGCGGCGCGCGTTGAGGCCGAGAGCTTTCGGGGCTTGAGCCGGGTCAAGCAGCATCAGGCTGTCTATAACGCGCTTGGCGGCAGGATGGGCGGAGTGCTCCATGCCTTGCAACTCACCACCGCCGTCCCCAACTCATAAAATATAAGTCGCCAGCAAACCGAGGAACCGATCATGAGTGACGTAAATAGCCGCATCGCGCAGATCGTGGGCGAGAATGATGTGGTGCTGTTCATGAAGGGCACGCCCCTGTTCCCGCAATGTGGTTTTTCCAGCCGGGCCACGGCGATCCTCAACCATCTCGGTGTCGAGTTCGAGAGCGTGGACGTGTTGCAGGATCAGGAGATCCGGCAGGGCATCAAGAGCTTTTCCGACTGGCCGACGATCCCCCAGCTTTATGTCAAGGGCGAATTTGTGGGCGGCAGCGACATCATGATGGAAATGTACGAAGCGGGCGAGCTACAACAGATGTTCGCCGACAGCGGGCTTTCCAGAGCGGGCTGATCCGCGGCCGCTCACTCCGCTCCGACGAACCGCGCGAGTTTGCCGAGCGTTTGCAGGCCCAGCGCCTCGGCGCCGAAGCCCTTCGCTTCCTGCCATTCGGCGGCAGTGCTGAAGGTCATCGCCAGCGTCACTCTGGTCGCTGTGCCATCCAGATCCTCCAGCGAGATGGTGGCGTCCGCGTGCTCGGGACCATTTTCGCCCCACAGCAATGTATAGGCGATATGCTCCTCGGGCCGGACCTCGGTGTAAAGGTGGTGGTTGGGGAACACTGTGCCGTCGGGTGCGATCATGTCGAACACCCATTCGCCGCCTGTGCGCAGGTCTATTCGCTGTGTGCGGCAGGAAAAGCCGTCTGGTCCCCACCATGAAGGCAATGTTTCCGGGTTCATCCATGCGACCCATACGGCTGAACGCGGCGCCTTGATGACCCGGTGCAGCACCATGGTACGCGCGGCAACCTCGGGGTCGAGGTGGCCGGTGGCGGCGTCTTCATGAGTGCGGTCGGTCATTGTCCATCGTCCTTCATCATTTGCATCACAAACGCATCGAGCCGGTCGAGCCGCGCTTCCCATTGGGCGCGCTGCTCTTCGATCCAGGTGCGCACCGGCTCCAGCGCTTCCGGCACGAGGGCGCAGGTGCGGGTGCGCCCGTCCTTGAAGCTGGTGATCAGCCCGGCGTCCTCCAGCACAGCCAGGTGCCGCAAGACCGTAGGCAATTTGAGGCCAGTGGGCGCAGCAAGCTCCGTCACCGGCGCGGGCGCTTGGGCAAGGCGAGTCAGTGCCGCGCGCCGCGTGTCATCGGCGAGGGCATGAAATAGGCGGGAGAGGGTGGGATCATGCTTAGCCATATGGCTAACTATCGTCCCGGCGCTTTCCGCGCAAGCAATTAGTTTGCCGATTGGCTAAGTATTGTGGCTGCGGAGGTGGAGAAGACCGGGTGGGGGATGCGCGGCGGAGACACCCGGCCAGCTGACATCCCCCGGGGGGTCAAGTTGGGTAGTGCCTTATCTATAAGCATGGCGCGTGCCAGATGGGCGGAATGAAGGTTTTGCGCGGGATGCGGTGGTTAACGAGGTATTGCAGCCGCGCGGCCTTGTAAAAAAATCCGACAAATTGGGGCGCTCACGGCTTATTTCTTGTCGAACCGCTTGCGTGAGCCATGCGGATGCGCACATGAGGGGGTATGAACCCACCATTTGACATGGCGTCCCTGCCGACCGGTGAGGCGATGCGCCTTTCGCCTTTGGTCGCGCGGGTGCTGGCGCCTAACCCCTCGCCCTTCACCTATACCGGCACGCAGAGCTATGTCGTCGGGCGCGATGATGTGGCGGTGATCGACCCTGGCCCGGCCGAGGATGCGCATCTCGACGCGCTGATCGCCGCTGTCGGCGGGCGGCGGGTGCGGGCCATCGTCTGCACCCATACCCACCGCGATCACAGCCCGGCCGCCGTGCTGCTGGCCGAGCGGATGAAGGCGCCGATCATCGGTTGCGCGCCTCTGACGCTGGAGGATGACGGCCCGCGCGCCGATGCGGCGTTTGATGCGGACTATCGGCCGGACGAGGCGCTGACGGATGGGGCGCTGATTGCCGGCGATGGATGGACGATAGAGGCGGTGGCGACACCGGGGCATACCTCGAACCATCTGTGCTATGCCCTGCGCGAGGAAGGCGCGCTGTTCACCGGCGATCATGTGATGGGCTGGTCGACCAGCATCGTTTCGCCGCCCGATGGCGACATGGCGGAGTATATGCGCTCGATGCAGAAGCTGCTGGAGCGGGACGACGTGGTCTATTACCCGGCGCATGGCGAGGCAGTGGAAAACCCGCAGCGGCTGGTGCGCGGGATGATGGGGCACCGCAAGCATCGCGAAGGGCAGATTTTGCGCCATTTGCAGAGCGGCACGGAGCAGGGACGCAGCATCGCCGATATGGTGCCGGAGATGTACAAGGGCACGGACGTGCGGCTTCATCCCGCCGCCGCGCGCTCGGTGCTCGCACATCTGCTTGACCTGGAGCAGCGCGGGCTGGCACAGCATGTGTCGGCAGACGTGTGGAGGGTGGCGGCGCGATGAAGAAACTGATTGTCCCGATCGTCATCGGCCTGGTGATGTTTGGCGCGGCGTTTGGCGGGGCTTTCTATTTCTTCCGATCGGACAAGGCCAAGGAAGAGGCCGCGATCAAGTCCGTCACCGCAACGGTGCTGGAAGCGTTGCAGAAACAGGGCAAGGCTGTGGTGTATACCGGGCGGGTGGTGGCTGTGGCCACGCCACAGGCTGCCGCGCCAGCGCCCGAGCCTGCGCAGGAAACTGCGGCCAAGGAGGGCGGAGAGGCCGAGGCCCCTGCACCTGCCCCGCACAAGGATGAAGCGGCGCATGCACCTGCCGCGGCCCATGCCGACGAGGGGGCAGCGCATGATGCTGCCCCTGCGCCTGCCGCAGTGTCGGCCGGAGCATATGCCATTGTCCCCGCGACGGTGCGCTATGAGCTGGATTTCAAGGCGCTGCGCACCAAGGACGTGGTGTGGGACGAGGAGGCGCAGGCGCTGAAAGTCACGCTTCCCTCGCTGAGCATTGCGGAGCCGGAGATTGACGGAGCCAACATCCGCAACATTGGCGGCACCGCGCCTGAGGAGGCGATCCGCCGGGGTGCGTTGGGTGCGCTGCTGGAGCAGGCGCGCGAGGACGCGGCTTTAGGCCAGGCGCGCGAGACGGCGCGGCAGATGGTGGAGCGCGCCTTTGCCATGCCGCTGCTGGTGGAGGGGGTCAAAAAGGCGAAGGTGCTCGTCCGCTTTGCCGACGAACCGGCTGAGGAAGATGAGGAAGAAGCGGTCGGCGCGGGCGGCCACTAGGCGGCGAACCGCGTTGAAAACCGCAGCCGATCTTCATATGTGGACATAGCGCCGCAAGGCCGCACATCTCGACCCTCGTTTCATGCGGCCCGATCCCGTCGCGCCCGCCCAAGGAAGGACGTATCAATGACCGCGCAACCCGTTGAATCCCTTGCGGGGGTCGATCTGTTGGCAGAGATCAACCGCCTGCGGAAAGAGCGCAACGCGGTCATCCTCGCGCATTATTACCAGAAGCCGGAGATTCAGGACCTCGCCGATTTCGTGGGGGACTCGCTGGAGCTGTCGAAAAAGGCGGCGGCGACGGACGCGGACGTGATCGTCTTCTCCGGCGTGCGCTTCATGGCGGAGACGGCGAAGATATTGTCGCCGGACAAGATCGTCGTGCTGCCGGACATGGACGCTGGCTGCTCGCTTGAGGACAGCTGCCCGCCGGACAAGTTCGCCGCCTTCCGCGCGGAGCACCCGGATCATATCGCGCTTACCTATATCAACTGCTCTACGGAAGTGAAGGCGCTGTCCGACATCATCGTCACGTCCTCTTCGGCGGAGAAGATCCTGAGCCAGATACCCGAGGACCAGAAGATCATCTTCGGGCCGGACCGACATCTGGGCGGCTATCTCGCGCGCAAGACCGGGCGGGACATGCTATTGTGGCCGGGCGTGTGCATTGTGCACGAGGCATTCAGCGAGACGGAGCTGCTGAAGCTGAAGGCACAGCATCCAAGTGCACCCGTCGCCGCGCACCCGGAATGCCCGGCCTATATATTGGACCATGCCGATTATGTTGGCAGCACCAGCGGCATTCTCGACTTTTCCAAGACGATGCCGGGCGACACGCTGATCGTCGCGACCGAGCCGCACATCATCCACCAGATGCAAAAGGCAATGCCGGAGAAGAACTTTATCGGCGCGCCGGGAGCGGACGGGAACTGCAACTGCAACATCTGCCCCTATATGGCATTGAATACGCTGGAGAAAATCTATCTCTGCCTGCGTGACCTGACCCCGCGGATCGAGATGGACGAGGAGTTGCGCGTGCAGGCGAAGAAGAGCCTCGACCGGATGCTGGAAATGGCGGCGGGGACCGTGGGGCAGGGGGATTTGGGGGTGCGGTGATGGGTAATAGAGATAGGAAAGCTGTAAAGGCTGTTTTCAAAGTTTTAATTACAACTTTCGTGCCTGCGATTTCAATAAATGCATATGCCGGAGATACCATACAGACCAAAGTTCCAGAAGCTCATGTCAAAGCATTTCAAGAAGATTGTCAGGCGGATGGAGTGACCGACGCTTCCTGTTGGTGCATGGTGGAGAAGTTAAATGCTACCCGATATGGAGCATTTCTTTTGGACATGGCAGGCATGCATGTGGAGAAGTTGAATGAGGTTCAACGCTTGCCAGCCATGCTTCGGTTAACCAATCGACATGGTTTGCGTAGATCCGAGGCGATAGAAGCAGTTCGGCAGAGTAAACCGATATTGGCTGATGTAGCAAAGCAGTGCGAGTGATGACCTTCTCCCTCCCAAATTTCGATCTCCCCGCCTTCATCGCCGCCACGCTGGCCGAAGACCTCGGCGGGCCGCTGGGCGCGGGTGGGCGGGACGTCACCAGCGAGAGCGTGATCCCGGCCGATGCGCGCTTTTCCGGCGTGATGGATAGCCGCGACGCGGTGACGGTGGCGGGACTGCCGCTGGCCGAGGCGTTTTTTCGTGCGCTCGACCCTGATGTGACGATCGAGATACTGGTGGGCGAGGGGGAGCAGGTTCCGGCCGGGACGGACCTGATGCGGCTGTCGGGCAATGCGCGGGCGCTGCTGACTGCGGAGCGGTCCGCGCTCAACACGGTGCAGCACCTCACCGGCATCGCGACGATGACGCGTGCTTATGTGGACAGGATCGCGGGCACGGGCGCCACGCTGCTCGATACGCGCAAGACCATTCCGGGCCTGCGCGTGCTGGAGAAATATGCGACGCGGCAAGGCGGCGCGACCAATCATCGTATGGGCCTCTGGGACGCGGCGATGATCAAGGACAATCATGTCGCGGTGGCGGGCGGCATCGGCGAAGCGGTGCGCCGGGCGGCAAGCGCCGGGATCGAGCGCATCATCGTGGAGGTGGACCGCGTCGACCAGATCGAACCCGCCCTGGCGGCGGGGGCGACGCATCTGCTGCTCGATAATATGGACCCGCCGACGCTTCGCGGCGCGGTGACACTGGTGGGTGGGCGCGTGCCGACCGAAGCGAGCGGCGGCGTGAGGCTGGAGACGATCCGCGCCATTGCCGAAACCGGCGTCACCTATATCAGCGTCGGGCGGCTGACGCAGAGCGCGCCTGCGGCCGACATCGGGCTTGATTTTGCGGCGGAGTAAGGCGGCGCTGGTCGTCGGCCTTTTGCTGGCGGTGGCGCCCTTGGCAGCACACGCTCAGGCACAATCCTGCGCCCTGCCGGAGCGGATCAACCCGCCGCGCGTGGGCACCACGCCTCGCCCAGACGAGGTGCGACGCATGGAGATGGGCGGCTATACGCTGGCATTGAGTTGGACGCCGCAATATTGCGCCCGGGCGCCCAAGGGCGACACGCAGTGCGACCCACGCAACGGGCGGTTCGGCTTTGTGCTGCATGGCCTGTGGCCCGACGGCGTGGCGAAGGACGGGCGCAGCGGCGGCTGGCCGCAATATTGCGCGCCCGCCGCGCCGGTGAGCCGCGCGACGATTGCCGCGACTTTCTGCATGATGCCTTCGGTGCGGCTGATGCAGCATCAATGGGCCAAGCACGGCACCTGTATGGCGCGCAGCCCGGAGGACTATTTTGCCCGAGCGCGCGCCGCCTATCAGGCGCTGCGCCTGCCGGACATGGGCTATTTCGCGATCCAGTATCGCGTGACGGCCGGGCAGATCGCGGGCGCCATCGCGCGCAAGAATCCGGGGATGACGATCGACATGATCCGGGTGCAGACGAGCGACTATGGTTTGCTCGACGAGGTGTGGGTCTGCCTCGATACCGGCTTTCGTCCCACCCGTTGCGCGGCTGGCAAGGCTGGCGTTTCGCCCAATGCGCGTATCCGCGTGAGGGGCGGATATTAGCGGCTAGAGGGCCGTGCCCGCCGCATGGCCGCTCGCCCATGCCCACTGGAAGTTATAGCCGCCGAGCCAGCCGGTGACGTCCACCGCCTCGCCGATGGCGTAGAGGCCGGGCACCGCCTTTGCCATCATGCTCTGGGAAGACAGCGCGGCGGTGGAGATGCCGCCCGCCGTCACTTCCGCCTTGGCATAGCCTTCGGTGCCGCTGGGGGTGAAGGGCCAGTCGGAGAGGCGCGCATGGGCGGCGCGCAGGGCTTTGTCGCTCATCGCGCCGAGTTCGCCGCCAGTGCCGATCCGCTCCAGCAGCGCCTGAGCCAGCCTGTCGGGCAGATGCTCTGCCAGCACACGGCGCACAGGGGTGCGCGGGCGGGCGCGTTTTTCGGCTAACAGCCAGTCGGGCGGCGCGTCGGGCAGGAAATTGACGGAAATCGGCGTGCGGTGCTGCCAGTAGGAGGAGATTTGCAGCATCGCCGGGCCGGAGAGGCCGCGATGGGTGAACAGCGCCGCCTCGCGAAAGCGCACCTTGTTCCAGCGTACCTCTACGGGCGCAGAGACGCCCGATAACTCGGTGAAGAGCGCGTCTTCGGCGCCGAGCGTGAACGGGACCAGCGCGGGCCGGGGCTGGACGATGCCGAGGCCGAAGCGGCGGGCGACGTCATAGGCAAAGCCGGTCGCGCCCATTTTGGGGATCGAGGGGCCGCCGGTCGCCAGCACGAGCGCGGTGGCACTATGCTCCCTGCCGTTGAGTGTGACGCGGAAGCGCCCGTCGGCGTGGGAGATGTCAGTGACCGGGTGGCCGAGCGCCACGGTCACGCCCGCGCGGTCACATTCGCTTGCCAGCATGTCGACGATCTGGCGCGCGGAGCCATCGCAAAAAAGCTGGCCCAGCGTCTTTTCATGCCAGGCGATGCCATGCTGCTCGACCAGTGCAATGAAATCCTGCGGGGTATAGCGCCCCAATGCGGACTTGGCGAAATGCGGGTTGGCGGAGAGATAGCGGTCCGGCGCGGTGTGAATGTTGGTGAAATTACAGCGACCGCCGCCCGAGATCAGGATTTTCTTGCCCGGCGCATCGGCATGATCGACCAACAGGACGCGCTTGCCGCGCGCTCCCGCCGTCATCGCGCACATCATCCCCGCCGCACCCGCGCCGAGGATGATGGCATCGTAATCTGGAGGGGGCAGGTTACCCATCTCAACCATGGCCGTCACCCTGAACTCGGTTCAGGGTCCATTTCTCCTCACGCCCCCACATCGCCACAGGCGGCATGCGCAGACGAGTCACGCGCCTCGACTGCGCTGAAACAAGTTCAGCATGACGAAAGGGGGAGGCTGTCACGCGGCCATCATGCTGGCTGCGACCGCCTCGGCCACCTTGATCCCGTCTATCGCGGCGGAGAGGATACCGCCGGCATAGCCTGCGCCCTCGCCCGCCGGGAACAGCCGATCTGTATTGAGGCTCTGAAAATCCTTGCCGCGCGTGATCCGCACCGGCGAGGACGTGCGCGTTTCGACGCCGGTCATCACCGCGTCCGGATGGTCATAGCGCGCGATCTGGCGGCCGAAGACGGGCAGCGCCTCGCGCATCGCCTCCACCGCGAAGGCGGGCAGGCAGCGGGAAAGGTCCGTCATCGTCACGCCGGGCTTGTAGGAGGGAGTGACCTCGCCCAGCGCGGTGGAGGGGCGCTGGCTCAGGAAATCGCCCACGCGCTGGCCCGGTGCGGAGTAAGTGCCGCCGCCTGCTTCAAAGGCAAGCGACTCCCAGTGTCGCTGAAACGCGATCCCCGCGAGCGGCCCATCGGGATAATCCCGCGCAGGGTCTATGCCCACCACCAGCCCGGAATTGGCGTTGAACTCCGCGCGGCTATACTGGCTCATGCCGTTGGTGACGACGCGGCCTTCCTCGGACGTGGCCGCCACCACCCTCCCGCCGGGGCACATGCAAAAGCTGTATACCGTGCGGCCGTTGGCACAGTGGTGGGAGAGGCTATAGGCCGCCGCCCCAAGATCCGGGTGGCCCGCGCATTTGCCGAAGCGCGCTGTGTCGATCCAGCTTTGCGGATGCTCGATCCGCACGCCGATGGAAAAGGGCTTGGCCTCGATATGGACACCGCGTGCGTGCAACATCTCGAAGGTCGGGCGCGCGCTGTGGCCCACGGCGAGCACGACATGATCGGCCTCGATGAAGCTGCCGTCGTTCAGATGTAATCCGCGCAGGCGGTGACGGCCATCGGGCAGGGGATCGAGCGCGAGATCGTCCACCCGTGTCTGCCAGCGATATTCGCCGCCCAGCTCCTCGATGGTGCGGCGCATGCTCTCGACCATCGTCACCAGGCGGAAGGTGCCGATGTGGGGATGCGCCTCCCAGAGGATGTCATCCGGCGCGCCCGCCTTGACGAATTCCTCCAGCACCTTGCGGCCGAGGAAGCGCGGGTCTTTGACGCGGCAATAGAGCTTGCCGTCAGAGAAGGTGCCCGCGCCGCCCTCGCCGAACTGGACGTTGCTGTCCGGGTTCAGCTCTGCGCGGCGCCACAGGCCCCATGTGTCCTTGGTGCGTTCGCGCACCACCTTGCCGCGATCGACGATGATCGGGCGGAAACCCATCTGCGCGAGGATCAGCCCGGCGAACAGCCCGCATGGCCCCGCGCCGATGACGACCGGGCGCAGACCGTTCCACCCTTCCGGCGCACGGGTGGGGAAGGTGTATGCCATGTCGGGCGTGGGGCGCACATCCTTGTCACCCGCCAGCCGCGCAAGCACCTCCGCCTCGGTCTGTGCGTCCAGTTCGATGTCGAGCGTATAGACGAGCAGGATAGCCGTGCGCTTGCGGGCGTCGTTGCCGCGCTTGAAGATGCTGACCCCGCGCAGTGCCTCGGGCGTGATGTCGAGACGCGCGCAGATCGCGGGTGCGAGCGCATCGGGTGCGTGATCGAGGGGCAGGGACAGGCCGGAAAGACGGATCATCAGCGCAGCTTTGCGATTGTCAGTCCATCAGCGCGCGCGCGTTCCTTCACCGACTCCTCGCTGCGGGTCAGCGCCTTGGCGATGGCTTTCAAGGCCATGCCCTTTTTGGCGAGCGTATGCAGCTTCTGAACCTCGGCGGATGTCCAGGGCTGGCGATGTCGTTCGAATTTCTCGGCCATATGCGGGCCTCTAGCCGATCCGCCGCAATCGCACCAGCGCCTCGTCCAGCGCGGAGAGGAAGCGTGAGCGGTCGGTCTTGCTGAACGGGGGCGGGCCGCCGACGATGTCTCCTCCGGCGCGCAGATCGGCCATGATCGCCCGCGCGGCGATGGCGCCGCCGATGGACGATGTTGTGAACGGCTTGCCGTTGGGTGAGAGCACTGTTGCGCCTGCCTTGAGGCACCTGTCGGCCAGCAATATGTCGGCAGTGATGCATACCACGCGCGCGTCCGCCCGTTCCGCGATCCAGTCATCCGCCGCATCGAACCCGTCCGAGACCACTACGCGCTCGATCAGCGGGTGGGCGGGTATGCGGATCGGGCTGTTGCTGACGATGGTGACGCGCACTTCATGCCGGAAGGCGACCTTGTAGATCTCTTCCTTGACCGGGCAAGCATCGGCATCGACGAGGATATGCATGGCTCAGGGGCGGGGCGGCTTTTTGCCGAACTTCTTCTTGCCCGCAGGCCGGGCGCGCGCAGGGGCTTCACCAGCGCCAGCACTGGAGCCAGGTCTGGCAGGCTTGAACGGTTTCGCCTGATAGGGAGGCTTCCCCCCACGCGGCGGCGGACCGGGCCGCTCGTTATCCGCGCGGTTGCGCCGAGCGGCATCGCGCGGCTGGCCCTCCACGGGCACGATTTCCAGCCCGTCGTCCTCATCGTTCGCCGTGCGCTTGACCGCCGCGATGAAGCGCGCGGCGACCGCCTGCTGCACCTCGAATAGGGTCTCGTGCGTGGTGATGCGGATCGCGCCGATCTCGCCCCGGCTCACATGCCCACGCCGACACAGCAGCGGCAGCACCCAGCGCGGATCGGCATTGTGCCTGCGTCCCGCGTTCATCCTGAACCAGGCGCTGCCCTCGAACCCGGCGCGTGGGGCGCGCGGGCCGGGCGCGGCATCGGCGGCGAGCAGCTCTTCGGGCTGGGGCAGGGCGGCGCGATGCACATGCACCAGCGCGGCGGCAATTTCCTCCGGGCTACGCTGGGCGAGCACCTGCTGCGCCAGTGCGCGGTCGTCCTCATCGAACTCTATGGGCGCGAGCAGTTTTTCCAGCAGGCGTGCGCTGTCTGCCTCGCGAATATCGGCGGCCGACGGCGCGGGCATCCATTCCGCTGCGATGCGCGCGCCGCGGAGCATGCTCTCCACCCGGCGGCGCTGGGGGTAGGGGACCAGAAGCACCGCAATGCCCTTGCGCCCTGCGCGCCCGGTGCGGCCGGAGCGGTGTTGCAGTGCCTCGGCATCGCGCGGCGTCTCGACATGGACGACGAGGCTGAGGCTGGGCAGATCGATGCCGCGTGCGGCGACATCGGTGGCGACACATACCCGCGCGCGCCGCTCCCGCAATGCCTGCAACGCCTGGTTGCGCTCGCTCTGGCTATGCTCGCCCGATAGCGCGACCGCCGCAAAGCCGCGCTCGATGAGGCTTGCATGCAGATGCCGCACCTTGTCGCGCGTCGCGCAAAACAGGATCGCCGTCTCCGCCTCGTGAAAGCGCAGCACATTGACGACCACATTCTCGATTTCGGACGGTGCGATCGCCATCGCCTGATATTCGATATCGCTGTGGCCGCGATCCTCCTCGCCGGTGGCGATGCGCAGCGCGTCTTTCTGATAGCGGCGGGCCAGCGCGACGATAGGTTTGGGCATGGTCGCCGAAAACAGCAAGGTTCGGCGCTGCTCCGGCATCGCGTCCAGCAGCTCCTCCAGGTCTTCGCGAAAGCCCATGTCGAGCATCTCGTCTGCCTCATCGAGCACCACGGCGACGAGCGCGGAGAGGTTGAGATCGCCCCGCTCCAGATGATCGCGCAGGCGGCCCGGCGTGCCCACCACGATGTCTGCGCCCTGCCTCAGTGCCTTGCGCTCCACGGACGGGTTCATGCCTCCGACACAGGCGGTGACGCGCGCGCCGGTGCTGGCATAGAGCCACATCAGCTCACGGCTTACCTGCATCGCCAGCTCGCGCGTGGGCGCGATGATGAGCGCGAGCGGCCCATCTGCGCGCTGCACCAGCCCCTGTCCGTTCAGCAAATCGCCCGCGATTGCGAGGCCGAAAGCAACCGTCTTGCCGGAGCCGGTGCGCGCAGAAACGATGAGATCGCGCGCTTCCGCTTCCGGCTCAAGCACGGCGGATTGCACGGATGTCGGCGCAGCATAGCCACGTTGGCTAAGCGCCTCGGCAAGAAGCGCGGGAATATTCTGGAACGTCATGGTCTCACAACTTAAGGGAAGCCCTGCCGCCGGGCGGCCATGGCTGTGTCTTGAGGCATCATTGCCTGTCCGCGCGGCTGATAGGCGCTTATGCGGCGCACCGCAATGGCCCTTTGTCTGCCTGCGGCTGGCGCATTGCGCCGGAGGGTGTGACGGAGCGGGCAGCGAGGTGATTTTGCGTGGTTGACCATGCCGCAAAGGCTGCGTATAGCGCCCGCACCTTCCGGCGACGGACCGCTGCCGGAGCCGTGATTCAGGCGCCCTGTCAGGGCTTTGCCGACAACGGGGCGGAGTAGCTCAGCTGGTTAGAGCAGCGGAATCATAATCCGCGTGTCGGGGGTTCAAGTCCCTCCTCCGCTACCATTTCGCGAACCCACCCAGATCTCGCTTTCTGGCGGCACTGACCACGTCCTTACAGCCATTCCCGAGAATGTTCGTTTCGGGATATTTGATGCTGCTTTCCCACCCATATTGACCGTAAAATCTGGGGAAAGCGTGCGGATCGAGTGCGTCTCGGGGATCGAGCCAGTTTTGCCGCCCCAGGGTCGGGCTTCGAGATTCCGGAGAATTTGGTTCGCATTCTCGCTACGAAGATGGATCGTATCGGCCCGCATATTCTGACCGGGCCGATCGCGATCGAAGGTGCAGAGCCTGGAGATGCGCTGGAGGTGCAGATTAATTCAATCGAGCCGGGCAATGGCTGGGGATCTTGTGCTGTGAGGCCGCTGTTGGCACTTTGCCGGAGGAGTTTCCTGAATGGTCCGTCAGTCACATTCCGGTCGATCGCGAGCGGAAGATCTGCAAGCCACCCTTTTCTCCCGAGCTGGAGCTGGCGCCGTTTTTCGGCACGATGGGCGTTGCGCCGCCCGCAAATTATGGCGCCTGTCGAGCCCCGAACCCCGGGAGCATGGCGGCAATATTGACAACAAGATGCTTACCGCTGGATCCACGCTATTCTACCGGTATGGGTGACACATCCTCGCAAATGGCAATGCTCTGCGGTAGCGAGATACTCAGCAGGAATGCGACCCGCTAAACACCTTTTGGTTGCTGGAAGCATTGTAGGCCGGACCTAGTAGATAAACTTCGGTTGTCATCAAAACCGACCCCCGTGCTATCCAATATTATCCTGATGATCGTTCTGGAGCTTGCCTGCCCGCAGCCAGAACGACTGCCATCGCCAAGGACGCCGGCTGCCCGTTTCTCCCGGATTTGCTCTGCGGGATACGATATCCAGCGTCATTGAGCATTTGAACCCTTCGGGGTCGAACGAGCGTTCGACGGCGCGGATTCCACGCTGGGCGCGGAGGAGATTGGAACCCAGGCCCCTCCGTGACGGCGCCTCGACGCGCGGCCCGCCTGTTTCCTCCCATCGCAGTTCGCAGGCTCCTTTGGTGGTGCTGAGGGAGAGCAGCTCCCAGCGGATGTGAACGCGGCCCTCGGGCGATGAGAGGGCGCCATATTTCAATGCATTGGTCGCGAGTTCGTGCAGAATGAGGGCTAATGGCTCGACTGCGTCCACGGTGAGGCTGCAACGCGGCCCCTCCAGCGTGATCTGCTGCGACCGCGCAAAGGGACGGAGCACCACTCGGGGCAGCTCGGGCAGGCGACCTTCCTGCCAGTTTTGCGCGGCAAGCACCCTTAGTGCAGCGCCGATCGCCGAAAGCTGGCCGTCAAAGTCTTCCTGAAATCTATCCCAGTTGCCATTGGCGCGTTTGGCGCTCTGGTGAGAAAGACTTTGCACCACAGTTATGACGTTCCTGATACGGTGGTGAAGCTCCGCCTTCATCTGTTGGTCGCGCAGCTTGGCTGCCTCCAAGTGACGTAGCGCAGTTCTGCACAGTATTGCCATCGCCAGGATCAATCCGGAACAGAAGTAATAAAATGCTGTCGCCGCGACGACCTGACGAGTAAGCTGATAATGAAAGAGCGGCAATATGATCAGGAACAGTCCCGCGAGGCCGCTCAAGAGCCAGACGCTCACTCCTCCCACAGGGCCCAGCAGCAAGCCAGCCACCAGCACGGCGGGATAATAACTTGGATACCAGAGGCTCGGCCCCGCCCACGGCAGGATTACAAGCCGTATCGCAATCGGCAAGGCAACGAGGAAGACGACCCAGATGAGGGTGGAGAGCGCGCCCCGATCATGCTGAGCGATCCAGCGTTCGATTACAGGAACCCGCATGGGCCGACTAGGTCGAGAGCTTTGCGACGAACCCCGGCGTGATGTGCGTTGCTTTCATGACCCCACCTCACTTGCTGTACCCTGACTGAATACAGCAATCCGCTCCAACGGCCAAAGCAATCCTTTGTTAACATATGATTTACTCTGATCCGCTGTCGGCCAGCTAGATTATGGTGCAGTTGCGACCGCGCGGCTCAGACCCCGCAGGGTTGCCCACTTTGTGGCGCAAGGGCGGCCTTGTCGCGTTTATAAATGTCGGGGAAAAAACGCATGGCTCCGTCGTCGCCCGGTTCGGCGGTGAAGTAAGCGATGTAGACGGGGATCGGTTCGGCCAGAGGGACCATCAGTGTTTCTCCGGCGGCGACCGTGGCATCGATGCGCGCCCTGTCCCATCGGCCCGTTGGAGCCAGCAGCGCCGCCGCCAAATCGAGCGCCTCGCCCACGCGCACGCAGCCGTGGCTGAAGGAGCGCACCTCGCGCTCGAAAAGCTGCTGGGAGGGCGTGTCATGCAGATAGACGCTATGGGGATTGGGCATCACAAGCTTCATCCGCCCAAGGGCGTTGTTGGGGCCGGGGCGCTGGCGATAGCGGCCATTTTCATATACATAGCCCCGCTTGGCCGCCGCTGTCGGATTGCTTCTGACCATGCGGGCGATCCCCTCCGCCGCAATGGAGGGCGGGATTTCCCAATAGGGATTGAGGACGACGCCCGTCACCTGTGCAGCGAAGATCGGCGTCGGCGACCCGGTCTTGCCGACGATCACCGCCCAGCGGCCGCCAAGCTTGCCGTCCTCCCACAGCATCGCCTCGAACGAGGCGGCGTTCACCAGCAGATAGCGTCTGCCGAGGGTGCGCGGCATCCAGCGCCAGCGGTCCATATTGGCGGCGAGGGTGGCGCGACGGGTGGGATCTGGTTCCTTTGCGAAAGCGCGTCGCAGCGCCCGGTAATGCGGATGATGCGGCTCGGCGGCGATGAACAGCTGGTCGAGGGCATTGCGCGCGAGGGCATCGGCCACCAATACGCGGGGATCGGTCTGGGGTCGGTCTCCCGCGATGGACCATCCGGTACGCAGGGACGCATCGCAACAACCCCGGTAAAAGCCATCGAGTAGCCTGATCGCCGCGGTCGTCGCGGCTTCATCCAGTTCCGCGCCGGTGCTCTCCCTCTGAGCCTGCCGCAGCTTCGGCACTTCCTCATCGGCTATGCGCAGCGCATCGTCCCGCGCGAAATCGAGCCACTGGATCAGCCGCTCCACCTGCGCGGGTTTCCAGTGTGGTGCAGGCTGTTGGGCGCGCGTAGTAGAGCCGAGCAGCAGCCCAAGCGGTAACAGGAAGCAAAGGATGAGCGGGCGGATCATGGGCGCAGACTGGGGACTCGCGAGCGTGCCGGGTATTTCCTGATATCATGGGAGCGCCAGGACAGGGGACCAATTTCTTGGACTTTCGAGCAGATTTGCGCTATTGGCCAATCCATGATTTCCCGACGCGAATTCTGCCTCGGAAGTGCGGCGGCGATACTGCTTCCGGCTTCCGCTTCCCTGCAGGCTGCAACGAACGGGCCTGCCGACGCGCTATATCGGCGAGCACGTGCTGCGCTGGCCCGGCATGATGGCGCGATCAGGGCGCGGGATATGATCGGGATCGTCGATTTTTCACTTCCCTCGCGGGAGCCACGCTTTCACATCGTCAATCTGACGAGCGGCGCGCGCCAGACGATATTCGTCGCGCATGGCAAGGGGTCAGACCCTCGGCACAGTGGCTGGCTCAGGCAGTTTTCGAATGAGCCGGGATCGGAAGCCTCCTCGGCCGGCGCCTATCTGACCGGCGCGCCTTATGCGGGCAGGCACGGCCGGTCACGCCGCTTGGTCGGTCTCGATGCCAGCAACAGCAACGCGGAGGCTCGCGCGCTCGTGATCCATGGGGCGTGGTATGTCAGCCCGGATATGGTGCGCGATCATGGCGTGCTTGGCCGCAGCCAGGGGTGCCTCGCCGTGGCGGAACAAGATCTCGACATGGTGCTATCGGTGCTGCCCGCCGGCAGCCTGATATACGTCGACAAGGTGTGAACGCACTGGCTGCCCGCCGGTCAGCGGAATGCCGCACCTAACGGAGCGAGGGGCTATTTTCCGTAAAAGCCTTTGCTGTCCTTCGCCATCGCCCGCAGTTGCGCGGTGGGGGTGAAGCGATTGCCATGCTCCTGCGCCAGCCTGTCCAGTGTTTCGACTACACGCGCGATGCCGATGGTATCCATATGGCTGAATGGTCCACCGGTATAGGGCGCGAAGCCCCAGCCGAAGATCGCACCGATATCGCCATCTTCCGGCGCGGTCAGCACGCCTTCCTCATAGCACCGTGCGCACTCGACCAACTGACGGTAGAGCAGGCGCTCGCGCACTTCGGCTGCGGTCGGCTGGTCGTCACGCGGGCGCCATTGGTCGGCCAGGCCGGGCCATAGGCGCTTTTGTCCGCCATCAGAGGGATAGTCGTAATAGCCCTTGCCGTTCTTGCGCCCGAAGCGGCCGAGATCGACGACCATCTTCTCCACGACATCGTCCGCGAGGCTGGGCACATATGTGTCGCCCATCGCCTTGCGTGTGCTGGTCAATATCTTGTGGCCTAGCTCGATCGACACCTCATCCGAAACGGCGAGGGGGCCGACCGGCATGCCAAGTTGCTTGCCGACATTCTCGATGAGCGCGGGGTTCACCCCCTCACCCAGCATCTGTGTGCCTTCTGTCACATAGGTCGAGAAGCAGCGGGAGGTATAGAAACCGCGGCTGTCGTGCACGACGATCGGCGTCTTCCTGATCTGCGCCACGAAGTCCATCGCCTTGGCCAGCGCCCGCTCGCCCGTCTCCTTCCCGAGGATGATCTCGACCAGCGGCATCTTCTCGACAGGCGAGAAAAAATGGATGCCGATGAAGTTTTCCGGCTTGCTCCATGCCTTTGCGAGATCGGTGATCGGCAGGGTGGAGGTATTGGAGCCAAAAATCGTGTCCGCGCCCAGCACGGCCTCGACCTTCTTCGTCATCTCCGCCTTGATGGCGACATCCTCGAACACGGCCTCGATCACGAAATCGCTGCCCTTGAGGTCAGCCACGTCTGTAACGGGTGTGACGCGCGCGAGCACCTCCGCCATCTTGTCAGCGGTCATTTTGCCCCTGGCGACGCGCTTTTGCAGCTCCGCCTCGACATGGGCCTTGCCCTTTTCTGCGGAAGCCATGTCCCGATCGAGCAGCATGACCTCCATACCCGCCTGAGCGGAAACCGTGGCGATGCCTGCGCCCATCATGCCCGCGCCCAGCATCGCGAGCTTTTTGGTCGGGGCGGGGGCGACGCCTGCCGGGCGCCGGGCGCCGCGCTCTGCTGCCTGCTTGTTGACGAACAGCGTGCGGACCATATTGCGCGCCTGCGGATCGGCGAGCACCTTGGCAAAATATTTGGATTCCACGCGGATGGCGTGGTCCATCGGCAGCTGTAGCCCCTCATAAACGGCCGAGAGCAGGGCGACTGGTCCGTTGATGTTGTGCTGGGTTTCCTTGGCCGTCATCGGCATCGCGCCAACGAAGGTCTGGACGAAATTCGGGTTCATGGCGTTGCCGCCGCCCGGTACCTTGAAGCCCTTGACATCCCACGGCTGGGCGTGAGCAGACGGATTGGCCTCTACCCATGCTTTCGCCGCATCAAGTGCAGTTCCCGCCGGGACAACCTCGTCGATCAGCTTTAAGGCCGCGCCCTCGGTGGGCGAGAACAGCTTGCCTTGCAGCATATACATCAGCGCGGTCTGAACGCCGGTGATGCGCGGCATGCGCTGGCTGCCGCCGCCGCCCGGAAACAGGCCGAGCAATGCTTCGGGCAGGCCGAGCTGGGTCTTGGGATTGTCTCCCACGATCCGGCGATGGCAGGCGAGCGCCAGTTCGAAACCGCCGCCGACGCATGTGCCCTCGATCGCGCAGGCCACGGGTTTGCCGCATGTTTCCAGCTGGCGCAGGATGCGGTTCAGCTCGAATACGCGGGTGAAGAGCGTGCCCATGTCCAGCGCTTCGCCCTCGGCGGGGAGCAGCATGGTTTCCATCGCCTTCAAGTCCATGCCCGCCATGAAGCCGGACGGCTTGCCGGAAGCGATAACCGCACCCTTCACCGCGGCATCGCCCGCTAGCGCCTGGATGAGTTTGCCGAGATCGGAGAGAAATTCGGCGCCGATGACGTTCATCGACTGGCCGGGCACGTCGATCGTCAGTATGGCGATGCCATCGTCATCGAGGTCGTAGCGGATTGCGTTTGTCATGATTGTCGCCCCTCTCTCACACGCGCTCGATGATCGCGCCGGTGCCCATTCCGGCAGCTACGCAGAGGCTGACCAGTGCTGTGCCCTTGCCGGTGCGCTCCAGCTCGTCGAGCGCGGTGCCGAGGATCATCGCGCCGGTCGCGCCGAGCGGATGGCCCATGGCAATGGCGCCGCCGTTGACGTTGACCTTGCCAGGGTCGAGATTGAGCGCCTGCATATAGCGCAGCACGACGCTGGCGAAGGCTTCGTTTAGCTCCCAGAGGTCGATGTCGCCCACGCCCATGCCTGCCCGGCCGAGCAGCTTGTGCGCGATCCGCTCCGGCCCGGTCAGCATGATGGTGGGTTCTGAACCCACCGATCCCATCGCCCGGATCCGCGCGCGCGGTGTGAGGCCGTATTTCTCACCCATTTCGCGCGTGCCCACCAGCACCGCGGCGGCGCCATCGACGATGCCCGAGCTGTTGCCGGCGTGATGGACATGCTCGATCTTTTCGACTTCGGGATAGCGCATGAGCGCCGTGGCATCGAAGCCGGGCATTTGCGTCCCCATCGCCTCGAAGGCGGGCTTGAGCGCACCGAGAGACTGCATGTCCGCCTCGGGGCGCATATGCTCGTCATGATCGAGCACCACCTCGCCGATCACGTCGCGGATCGGCAAGATCGACTTGGTGAAGCGGCCTTCGTCCCACGCCTTCTTGGCGCGGCGCTGGCTCTCGACCGCATAGGCATCGCAGTCTTCGCGCGAAAAGCCATATTTGGTGGCGATCAGGTCGGCGCTGATGCCTTGCGGCACGAAATAGGTCGCATAGGCAACGGCCGGGTCGCTCGCCAGCGCGCCACCATCCGACATCATGGGGATACGGCTCATGCTCTCGACACCGCCCCCCACGGCAAAGCGCGCCTCGCCGGACACCACCTTGGCGACCGCCATGTTCACCGCCTCGAGGCCTGATCCGCAGAAGCGGTTGATCTGCACGCCCGGCACCTGTTCGTCGTACCCGGCCATCAACGCCGCCACCCGTGCGACATCCGCGCCCTGTTCGCCCACGGGCGTCACGCATCCCAATATCACGTCGTCGATATCAGCGGTGTCGATGCCGGTGCGCTTCGGCACTGCGGAGAGGATTTGCGCCGCCAGAGCTATTGGCGTGATCTCATGCAGCGCACCGTCGCTCTTGCCTCTGCCGCGAGGGCTTCTCACCGCGTCGTAGATATAGGCTTCCATATCGCTCTCCGGTGCCACCTGAAGATGTGCGGTAGCTTACCCTGATTCTAGGGGTAACGGGGCGTATATGCAAATCCCGCGCTTTCCGTATCGTCGTCACACCGACTCATAGATCGAGCGGAAGCTGTGTGGTTGCCTTGATCTCTGACAGGGTGGCGAGAGAGTTGATGTCCTGCACGCCGGGAACCTGAGAGAGCCGTTCGAACATGAAGTGTTCATAGGCCTGAATATCGCGGGCAACGATACGCAACATGAAATCCGTATTGCCCATCACGACGTAACATTCGAGCACTTCCGGGAATTCGCTTATCTCTCGCGCGAAGTCTGACAGGTTGGATCGCCCCACGGCGGTGAGCTTGATGAGCGCGAAGACCTGAATGTTCAGCCCCAGCTTTGAGCGGTCGAGCAGGCTGACCTGTGCCTTGATCAGACCCTCCTTCTTCAACCGCTGGATCCGCCGCCAGCAGGGTGCTTCGGACAATCCGATTTCATTGGCTATTTCCACGTTGGAACGGGATGAGTCGGACTGCAGCAGGTCGAGGATGCGGCGGTCGTAGGGATCCAAGTCGGGGAGCATCATTCTTTCCTTTATTGGCCTATCTAAGAATACATCTTTCTCAGAAATTGGAAAATGACGCAAGTTTGGCAATTTTATTCAGCGGACGTAATGCTATAATATAATCGAGAAATACTGAGAGGCAGCGGAACATGGAGAGCGCAGCCGCCGCAGCGCGCAAGGGTGCGGATGTCATGAACAGAGACCCTGTCAGTCTGAAGGACCGGGCGTCATGATCCGCAACAGCAATGGCCTGCATGTACCGGAACCAGCGCACCGGCCCGGTGAGCAGCCGGACTTTTCGCATATCTCGGTCCCCCCGGCGGGCAGTGTGGCGAGGCCGCCGGTTGACGTCGATCCCCGCGCTATCCGCGACTGCGCTTTCCAGATGATCCGCGTGCTGGATGAGGAAGGCACCATATGTGGCCAATGGGATCCAGGTTTATCGGCCACGGAGCTGCTGGCGGGATTGCGCGCAATGATGCTGACCCGCGCCTACGACACGCGCATGGTGCGCGTGCAGCGCCAGGGCAAGACCAGCTTCTACGTCAAATCGACCGGCGAGGAGGCCGTTGCCGTCGCCGCCGCGATGGCGCTGCGGCGCGACGACATGTGTTTTCCCACCTATCGCCAGCAGGGCATATTGATCGCGCGCGAATGGCCGCTGGTCGATATGATGAACCAGGTCTATTCGAACAGTCGCGATCGCCTGAGAGGGCGGCAACTGCCTACCATGTATTCGAGCCGGGAGGCGGGGTTCTTTTCGATCTCCGGCAACCTCGGCACACAGTACAGCCAGGCCGTCGGCTGGGCGATGGCGGCCGCTGCCGACTATAGTGACCGCCTTTCCGCCGCATGGATAGGCGAAGGGGCGACCGCCGAGGGCGACTTCCATCATGCGCTCACCTTCGCCAGCGTCTATCAGGCGCCGTGCATTCTCAACATCGTCAACAACCAGTGGGCGATCTCGTCTTTCTCCGGCATCGCGGGCGGGGAAATGACGACCTTCGCTGCGCGCGGGCTGGGCTTTGGCATTCCCTCGCTGCGGGTTGATGGCAATGATTTCCTGGCCGTCTTTGCTGTCACTGCTTGGGCGGCAGAGCGGGCGCGGTCCGGTCTTGGACCGACGCTCATCGAGCTTTTCACCTATCGGGCGGAGGGGCACTCCACTTCTGATGATCCCACGCGCTATCGCCCTGCGAGCGAAGCAAGCGTTTGGCCGCTGGGTGATCCCATCGAGCGGCTCAAGCAGCACCTCATCGTCTCTGGTCACTGGTCGGAGGATCAGCATGAGGCGTTGAGGAAGGAGCTGGACGAAGAGGTGCGCGCAGCCGGCAGGCTGTCGGAAAGTTATGGCACGCTCAAAGAGGGTGATCGGTGGCCCGCAGCGACGATGTTCGACGACGTTTATCGCGAGATGCCGCCGCATCTGCTCGCGCAGCGTCGGCAGGCAGGAGTGTGATATGCCAGCGATGAGCATGATCGAGGCGATCAACAGCGCGATGGACGTGGCGCTTGCCCGTGATCCTGATGTGATGATCTTCGGCCAGGATGTCGGTTTCTTCGGCGGCGTGTTTCGGGCCACAGAGCATTTGCAGCAGCGTTACGGCAAGCAGCGCGTGTTTGACGCCCCGATTTCAGAGGGCGGCATCATCGCGACGGCGATCGGTATGGGCGCCTATGGCAAGCGCCCGGTAGTCGAAATCCAGTTCGCGGACTATATCTATCCCGCCACGGACCAGATCGTCTCCGAGGCCGCGCGACTTCGCTATCGCACCGGGGGCGAGTGGTGGTCGCCGATCACGATCCGCTCGCCTTATGGCGGCGGCATCTATGGCGGGCAGACTCACAGCCAGAGCCCCGAGGGCATTTTTACGCACGTCGCCGGACTGAAGACAGTCATTCCGTCCAGCCCATACGACGCCAAGGGTCTGTTGATTGCGGCGATCGAGGACGATGACCCCGTGCTCTTTTTCGAGCCGAAGCGCCTCTATAACGGGCCGTTTGATGGCCATCACGACCGCCCTGTGCAGAGCTGGGCCGGGCATGCGGACGCGGAAGTGCCTGCCGACCATTATGTGGTGCCGCTCGGCAAGGCGCGGACGGTGCGGGCGGGGGAGGAAGTGACGATCCTCGCTTATGGCACCATGGTACATGTGGCGCTGTGCGCAGCGCAGGAGACGGGGATCGATGCCGACATCATCGACCTGCGCACGCTGGTGCCGCTCGATCTGGATGCGATCGTCGAATCCGTTTCGCGCACGGGGCGCTGCGTGATCGTGCACGAAGCGACGCGGACCAGCGGCTTCGGTGCGGAGCTGGCGGCATTGGTGCAGGAGCACTGCTTCTTTGCATTGGAGGCACCGATCGAGCGCGTGACGGGGTGGGACACGCCCTATCCGCATGCGTTCGAATGGGAATATTTTCCGGGGCCACAGCGTGTCGGCGAGGCCCTGAAGCGCGTGGTGAACATCTGATGGCAGACTATATTTTCAGGCTTCCCGATATCGGCGAAGGCATTGCAGAGGCGGAAATCGTAAACTGGCATGTCGCGGTAGGCGACGCAGTCGGTGAGGACCAGCCGCTGGTCGACATGATGACCGATAAGGCGACAGTGGAGATCGAGAGCCCAGTCTCGGGCAGGGTCAAGCGGCTGGCCGGCGATGTGGGCGATCAGGTGGCAATCGGCGCCGAACTGGTGGTGATAGAGGTCGAGGGCGGTGCGCAGGAAACGGCTGCCGAGCCGGGGGTAACTGAGCAGGCACCAGTGGCTGAGGTCCCTGCCGTGCCACTGGCCGGTCGCCCGATAGTCGAAGCAGCGAACGAGCTGGAAGCGCCGCAAGCTGTGCCCCCGGAGGAATCCGGCGCCAAGGCTAAGGTGCTCGCCGCTCCTTCGGTACGCGCCCGCGCCCGCGAACTGGGTGTGGACCTTGGTCAAGTGCAGACGGCGGATGGCCGGGTCCGCCACAGCGACCTCGACAGCTTTCTCCTCTACAACGGCGCGCAGGGATATCGCGCACCTGCCGCAGGCGCTATCCGGCCTGACGAGACCGTCAAGGTCATAGGTCTGCGCCGCCGTATCGCCGAGAACATGGCCGCGTCCAAGCGCCACATCCCGCATTTCACTTATGTCGAGGAAGTGGACGTCACAGCACTGGAAGCGGTACGTGCCGAACTGAACGAGGGCCGGGGAGATCGACCGCGCCTGACGATCCTGCCGTTCCTGATTGCCGCCATTTGCGACACGCTGCCCACGTACCCGATGCTCAACGCGCGCTATGATGACGAAGCGGGTGTGGTCACGCGCTTTGGCGAGGTTCACATGGGCGTCGCCACACAGACGGAGGCGGGCCTCATGGTTCCCGTCATCCGCAGCGCGCAGGCGCTCAATCTCTGGCAACTCGCCACCGAAATCGCGCAGCTGGCCGACGCTGCGCGCACCGGCAAGGCACGATCGGAGGAGCTTTCTGGCTCGACGCTGACCATAACCTCGCTCGGCCCCCTGGGCGGGATCGCGACGACGCCGGTGATCAACCGCCCCGAGGTCGCAATCATCGGACCGAACAGGATCGTCGAACGGCCGATGTTCGTGCCCGATGGGATGGGCGGAGAGCGGATAGAGAAGCGCAAGCTCATGAACATTTCGATCAGCTGCGATCACCGCGTCGTTGACGGCTGGGATGCGGCAAGCTTTGTGCAATCGCTGAAAAAACTGCTGGAAACGCCCGTCAGACTTTTCGCGCGTTGAGCCGTTGTACCGTGTGAGAGTGCAGGAGCCGCTTACGGCAGCCGCCGCGTATGGCGGGCAATGTTATTCCGAAGTGACCCCGCGGGGCGGCAAGCCGCGCACCAACAGGGCCGTGAGCTCCTCGGCGATCACTCTGGGCGCGAGGTCGCCGCTGGCCTTATACCAACGCCCCGGCCAGTTGAGCGCCCCGGCGATCATGAACGCCAGCAGCTTGACGTCGCCTTTCGCGATGCTCCCGTCCTCCATGCCTTCGGACAGAAACGCCCGCAGCGCGCTGTCAATCGGCCGTTTGAGCGATCTCAGCTGTTCAAGGCCTTCGGCAGACAGCAGCTCATCTCCGGTGCGTATCACGCACTGGCCGAACTCGGACATGTTCACCTCCGCATAACGGATCAGGAATGTCCTCAGTTTTTCGAATCCGCTGCCTTGGGTACTGTTGGCGTCGTCAGCGGCCTGCTGCAATCCGACAAGGCCGATCCGCATGCATTCGATCAGCACCTGCTCCTTGTTGCCGAGATAATGATAGATCGTCGGTTTGGTTACCCCCACGCTCGCGGCTACATCATCGAGGGACGAGGCATGAAAACCGCGCGCGTTGAACATGCGGGCAGCCGCAGCGAGCAGCGCATTGCGCTTTGTCTCCCGGTCCCTCTGGCGCTGTTGCGCCGTCGGGAACGGGGAAAGGGGCGCTGCCGAGGGCGTGGTGGGCGAGGACATGTCCCTATATTGACTCTTGGCTCACCAGAATGCAATATACTGATGAGTATAAAGGAGCGAGAATTGGTTCTCAACGAAACCCAGTCTGCCGTCCGTGATACAGTGCGAGCGTTTGCTCAGGAGCAAGTGCGGCCGCGCGGTGTGGAATTTGAGGCGGCGAAGGCTTACCCCGCTGCACTGTTCGGCGAACTGGCCGGTCTTGGCTTGATGGGCATGACGGCTCCCGAGGAATTTGGTGGTGCGGAGCTGGATACCGTCAGCTATGCGCTGGCCTTGATCGAGCTGGCGGCGGGCGATGGCGCGCTCTCGACTATTGTCAGCATCCAGAACAGCCTGATTGTCGGCGGGCTGCTCAAGCTGGGCACGGAAGCTCAGAAGGCGCGCTTCCTGCCCGATCTGATCGGCGGGCGAATGATCGGCGCCTTCGCGCTCACCGAGGCCGATGCCGGGTCCGACGCTTCGGCGCTGCGCACCCGTGCGGAGCGTGTTGAGGGCGGTTGGAAACTCAATGGCGCGAAGCAGTTCATCACCAGTGGGGCGATCGCGGGGCTCGTCATCGTGTTTGCGGTAACAGACGCGCAAGCGGGCAAGAAGGGCATTAGCGCGTTTCTTGTTCCGACCGACCGCAAAGGATACAGTGTCGACAAGGTGGAGCATAAGCTTGGTCAGGCCGCGTCGGACACCTGCGCAATACGTTTCGAGGGTCTTTTCATCGAGGACGAACTTGTGCTCGGCGAGGTCGGTGCTGGTTACCGCATCGCGCTGTCCAACCTGGAGGCGGGCCGCATCGGCATCGCGGCACAAAGCGTCGGCATGGCCCAGGCGGCCCTTGATATAGCAGTAGGGTATGCGAAGGAGCGTACCAGTTTCGGCAAGCCGATCATCGAGCATCAGGCCGTGGGTTTCCGTCTGGCCGATCTCGCCACCCGGCTTGAGGCGGCACGGCAGATGGTGCTGCATGCCGCCGCAACCAAGGATGCCGGGCTGGCCTGCCTCACCGAAGCGTCCATGGCCAAGCTATTTGCTTCCGAAACCGCCGAAGCGGTCGTCTCGGGCGCAATCCAGACGCTGGGTGGCTATGGCTACCTCGAAGAATATGGCCTGGCCAAAATCTATCGCGATGTAAGGGTGTGCCAGATTTATGAGGGTACGTCCGATATCCAGAAGATGGTCATCACCCGCGCACTTTAAAGGAACCGAGAATGGAAAAAGATCCCGTTGTCATTGCAAGTTATGCCCGGACCCCGATGGGCGGGTTTCAGGGTGCGTTTGCCGGAGTGAAGGCGACCGAGCTGGGCGCCGCGGTGGTGAAAGCAGCGGTGGAGCGCGCCGGAGTGGCGGGCGATGCCGTCGAGCGCATCTACATGGGCTGTGTGCTTCCCGCGGGGCTGGGACAAGCACCGGCGCGGCAGGCTGCGCTAGGCGCGGGGCTGCCGACGTCTGTAGAGGCGACCACGGTCAACAAGATGTGCGGTTCGGGCATGCAGGCGGCGATCATGGCCTATGATGCGCTGGCAGCAGGTTCGGTAGATGTGGCAATTGCGGGTGGCATGGAGAGCATGACCGGCGCGCCCTATATGCTGCCCAAGCACCGCAGCGGAGCGCGGATTGGCCATGACGTCGCCTATGACCATATGATGATGGATGGCCTGGAAGACGCCTATGAGCCGGGCAAGGCGATGGGCGTATTCGCCGAGGAAGCGGTGCGCGATTATCAGTTCACCCGGCAAGACCAGGATGACTATGCAATCCGCTCGCTCTCCCGCGCCAACGAGGCAATAGCCAATGGGGCATTCGCCAAGGAGATCGTGCCGGTCACGGTCTCGGGACGCAAAGGCGAGGTCGTTGTCGATACCGACGAACAGCCGGGGAACGCGAAGCCGGACAAGATAGCCTCGCTCAAGCCTGCCTTTATCAAGGATGGCACGATTACCCCCGCCAACGCTTCGTCTATTTCTGACGGTGCTGCTGCATTGGTGATGACGCGCGCGAGCGTTGCGGAAAAGCTGGGCCTGCCGGTCGTGGCGAAGGTGGTTGCAACGGCCGCCCACGCGCATGAGCCAGCCAAGTTCAGCACCGCGCCCGTGCCGGCAATGCGCAAGGTAATGGAGAAGGCGGGATGGAGCGTTGCTGACGTCGACCTCTTCGAAGTCAACGAGGCCTTCGCAGTTGTGGCGATGATCGCGGCGAAAGAACTCAACATTCCAGCTGAAAAGCTCAATGTGAATGGCGGCGCGACGGCGCTCGGTCATCCAATTGGCGCATCCGGCGCGCGCATCATGGCGACCTTGCTCGCAGCACTCGAGCACCGCGGCCTAAAGCGCGGAGTGGCGAGCCTGTGCATCGGGGGCGGCGAGGCGACGGCGGTCGCGCTCGAACTGGTTTGATCTGAAAGGGCAAGAGTAATGGATATCAACGGACTGGCAGCCATCGTTACCGGTGGCGCTTCGGGGCTGGGCAACGCGACGGCGCGGATGCTCAGTGCGAATGGCGCAAAGGTGACGATCTTCGATATGAACGAGGAGGCGGGCAACGCTGCTGCCAAAGAGATCGGCGGGTTGTTCTGCCAGGTCAATGTCGCAGATGAGGCCAGTGTCGATGCCGGGCTGGATGCGGCGGAAGCGGCGCACGGCGTGGCGCGGATCCTGGTGAACTGCGCTGGCATCGCGCCGGCTGTCAAGACGGTGGGACGCGAAAACGCCGTGCACCCGCTCGACGTATACCGGCGCGCTATCGAGGTAAACCTGATCGGTACTTTCCTCACCCTTTCGCGCTTCGCTGCCCGGTTGGCGGCGCAGGATCCAATTGGCGAGGAACGCGGCGTCATCATCAACACCGCGTCGGTTGCAGCATTCGATGGCCAGATCGGCCAAGCGGCCTATGCCTCGTCCAAGGCAGGCGTGGCAGGCCTCACCCTGCCGGTGGCGCGTGATCTGGCTCAGCACCTCGTTCGCGTGGTAGCAATCGCGCCGGGTATCTTCTGGACGCCCATGCTGGCCGGCCTGCCGCAGGCCGCTCAGGACAGCCTCGGCAAACAGGTGCCGCATCCCAGCCGCCTTGGCAGACCGGACGAATATGCGATGCTTGTAGAAAGTATAGTGCGTAATCCGATGCTTAACGGAGAAACCATCCGACTCGACGGTGCGATTCGTATGGCACCCAAGTAGACTCGCCGGTCAGCATCACGTTTCCATAATCGTGGGGAAGCGGGGAGATCGCGCCGAAAGGCGGTTTTCCCCGCATTCCTTGTGAGCGATGTGTGGTATCCCACCGCACTATTTTTTTATAGTCAATATCGACCTTCATATATATAGTCACCACTCAATATAATTGGGTGAGTGATGACCTATCTTCGGAATAGCTGGTACATGGCGGCGTGGTCGGATTCGATTGCGCCTGGCGAGGTAATCGGGCGGATTTTGCTGGACGAACCGGTGGCGCTTTTTCGTGACCGGGAGGGAAATGTCGGCGCGGTTCAGGATCGTTGCCCGCACCGTTTTGCTCCCTTGAGTGCCGGGCGTGTCAGTGAAGAGGGCGTCCTGCTGTGTGGCTATCATGGGCTGGGCTTTGATCGCGCCGGAGCATGTGCCGCCAATCCGCATGGCGCGGTGCTTCGCGGTGCGCGGATCGGCAGCTGGCCGGTTGCCGAACGGCATGGCATGATCTGGATATGGATGGGCGACGAGCAGGCGTGCGATCCGGACCTGATCCCGGATTTCGCTTGGTTTGCAGCGGCCCCTCCCTCTGCGAGGAGCCATGGCGAGATATTGTCGGGCGGGGGCAGCTATGAGCTCTATGTCGACAACATCATGGACCTCAGCCATACCGACTATCTCCATGCCAATACGCTGGGCGGCGGCGGTGTCGTCTTCAACAAGCCCAAAGTCACCAAGACTGAAGGCTGGATCGAGGTCGTCTGGGAATCCCGCGACGCTCCGCCTCCCGCCTTGTATCCACGCATCATGCCAGACCTTCCGCCACAAGTGGACCTGACATTGCGGGTCCGCTGGTATCCGGCGGCAGCTATGCGTCTGGATGGCGAGGTCAGGCATGCTGGCATGCCTGAGGGCACCTGCCATCAGGCGGCAGCGGTGCATATCTTCACCCCGGAGAGCAAAGACCGGACCCATTATTTCTTCGCGATCGCGCGCAATTTCGTCGAAGAGGATGAAGCTCTCAACAAGATGATCGCAGAAACCCGCATGCGTATCTTCCAGACCGAAGACAAGCCAATGATCGAGAAGGTTCATGCAGCGATGCAAGGGCAGGATTTCTGGGAACTGAAGCCGCTGCTGCTGCGCATAGATGAGGGAGGCGTGCAGGTTCGCCGCCGCCTTCGGGAACTCATCGAGAAGGAGAGCCTGCCCCGCAAGGCTCTCGCAGCTGGCTGACATAAGAGGGCGCGAGCCAGAAGGGGACGGACGTGGCATTTGAGATTAGACGGGTCGTCACCGGTCATGATGAGGATGGCAACGCCATCGTCAAACAGGATGAGATCAGGGCCTCTCATGAGCGCCTGCCTGGCTATCATGCCATGACCGTCTGGTGCACAAGCGAACTTCCCGTCAATAATGACGAGCAGGCATATAATGACGGCGATCCCGGCCCGAAGGGGCAGCGGGTATTGATGCGTATTGGCGAGAGCTATCCCGAGCCTGCGCGCGAAGGGATCATGCACCGCACGGAAACGCTGGATTATGCGGTCGTCCTCTCCGGCGAATGCGACATGGAGCTCGACAATGGGGAAATGATCCGCGGGCTGAAGGCAGGCGATGTCGTGATTCAGCGGGGGACCAATCATCGATGGATCCGGCGCGGGCCAGAGCCGGTACGCTGGCTGTTCGTCCTGATCGACGCCGAGCCCGTGAAAGCCGGTGACAGAGTTTTGGGAGACGACCTGTCCAACATTCCTAACGGCGTGACTCCAATGCCCTCTGCTGTTTCCAGCTAGGCGGAGTTCGGCGATGGACTATACCACCATAATCTCTCTCGATGACGTAGCGACCGCCATTGGGGTCGGCGGATGCCGGGTGTTCGACTGCAGTTTCGACCTTACCAATCCGGGCAAAGGCCGGGAAATCTATGCATCTGCGCACCTGCCTGGCGCGCGCTATCTCCACCTTGACGACGATCTGGCTGGTTCGCCGAGCGGAACCAACGGGCGTCACCCCCTGCCCGATCCCGAAATCTTTGCCGCGAAGTTACGCGCCGAGGGACTTAATTCCAACGAGCAGATCTTCGTATATGATAATGCAGGCGGCCCGTTTGCGGCACGCCTCTGGTGGATGATGCGCTGGTTGGGCCACGATAAAGTCGCCGTAATGGATGGCAATGTCGCTGATTGGCAAGCCGCCGGTCACGAGGTCGCCTGCGGTTCGCGGCCCAATGAAAAGCCGGGCAATTTCGAGGCCGCCACCGTCCGTCGCGAGTCAATAGTGGATGCGGATTTCGTATTCGGTACAATTGACTCCGGAGAGGATTTGATCCTCGACGCGCGGTCCGGACCGCGCTTCCGGGGCGAGATACTCCTTATGGATGCGGTCGCCGGGCGCATTCCCGGCGCGCGCAACCGTCCCTTTACAGACAATCTCGGCGCTGACGGACGCTTCAAATCCCGTGACTCCCTTCGAAGTGAACTGCAAGACATCATCGCAGGTTTTACACCCGCTAATGTGATCTTGCAGTGCGGATCGGGAGTGACGGCCTGTCACAACGCCCTTGCCATGGAGCATGCGGGTCTGACAGGCAGCCGCCTTTATCCCGGCTCCTGGAGCGAGTGGGTGAGCGACCCGGCAAGACCTGTCGCGGTTGACACGCCTTGCCTGCCCCTCAAGATTGAGGGCATGACGACGCAGGACACGATTAGCCCCGCGACAGCCAAGTCTTTCGAGCAGCTGCTGGCGCGCTTTGGCGATGCTTTCATAACCTCCGAGAGTGTGCGCCAACATCATGCAGGGCTTGAGGGCCATCATAATGGCCGGAGTCCCGACGCAGTGGTGATGGCGCACTCGCTCGATGACGTTGTCGACGCCGTGCGCCTCTGCCGCGAGGGTCGCATACCCATCATCGCCCACGGTGCGGGAACCTCTCTCGAGGGCCATCTGTCTGCTGTGTGCGGCGGTGTTTCCCTTGATCTGTCTGGTCTGGACCAGAGCATAGAGATCGATGCAGAGAATTTGCGCTGCCGCGTGGGCGCCGGCGTGACGCGGGAACAGCTCAATCACCAGCTGAGAGACCACGGCCTTTTCTTCCCGATCGATCCTGGCGCCAACGCGACGCTGGGGGGGATGGCCTCGACCCGCGCCTCGGGCACAAACGCCGTGCGTTACGGCACCATGCGCGATAATGTCCTCTCCCTTGAGGTCGTTATGGCCGATGGCAAGGTGATAGAGACCGGTACCAAGGCGGCAAAGTCGTCTGCGGGCTACGACCTCACCGGCCTCTTTGTCGGCTCGGAAGGCACGCTCGGTATTATTACCGCGCTGACCTTGAAACTTTACGGCCTCCCCGAAACCATGCTGGCAGGCACCTGCCATTTCAACGACCTGCACGGCGCTGTGAGCACCGTTATGGCTGCGATACAGATCGGCATTCCGCTTGCTCGCATAGAGTTGCTCGATAGCGCCCAGATCGAAGCCTGCAACGCCTACTCCAGCCTCGATCTTCCGGTAAAGCCGACTCTCTTTCTGGAATTTCATGGCAGCCCGGCTGCGGTCGAAGAGCAATCGGCGCTTTTTGGCGAGATTGCCGACATGAATGGCGGCAGTCCGCTCGAGGTCGCTTCGCAGGTCGAGGATCGCTCCCGACTGTGGAAGGCCCGGCACAATGCCTATTTTGCGGCGAAGGCGCTCCGCCCCAACGCATCGATTTGGTCCACCGACGTATGCGTGCCGATTGCCAGCCTTGCCGAGAGCATCTTGGAAACCAGGGCAGACATCAGCGAGAGCGGCCTGCTTGCTACAATTGTCGGCCATGTAGGTGACGGCAACTATCATGTCCTGTTCGTGCTCGATCCCGAGCGTCCTCAGGATCGCGCGAAAGCCGCCGAAATCAATGACAGGATGGTCAAGCGCGCTTTGGCCGTAGGCGGCACCTGCACCGGCGAACATGGCATCGGAATCGGCAAGCAGGAATGCTTGGTGGCTGAACGCGGGAACGACGCCGTGGCCTTGATGGCGATGATCAAGCACACGCTTGACCCGCTTGCCCTCCTCAACCCCGGCAAAATCTTCCCGATGCATGAGGCCGCCGAATGACCGCCACTTCATGCCGCCAGTAGCGCAAACACTGAATTTCGCCCGCTTCCGTGCGTTCGTGCGGACGCTTTCCATGATGGTAGAGCAGGAGAAGGACGAGCAGGCCCTGCTCTCTCGATGCGCACAGGCGGTCGTTGAACTCATCGCCTGTGACGACTGGCTACCCGCTGGATACCGGAAGCCCGCCGCAGAGCGCTATCAACAGTATCTGCTCTATTGCGACCCTCAGGAACGTTTCAGCGTCGTCAGCTTTGTCTGGGGGCAAGGCCAGTCCACGCCTATCCACAACCACGAGACATGGGGTGTGATCGGTATACTGGATGGGGCAGAGATTTCTCAGTCGTTCCAGCTATGCGACGGCGTCCTCTTGGCAAATGGCCCTCCCGTCACCCTGCATCGCGGAGACGTGGAGACACTGTCGCCAGCGACAGGCGATATTCATCAGGTCCGCAACGGCATGGAGGTGGAAGCCTCGGTCGCCATCCACGTATATGGCGCCGACATCGGCTCGCTTCCCCGTTTCGTCTTTTCACCCGAAGGCGCGCGCACGCCGTTCATATCGCGCTATGCCGACGCTCCGCTGCCCAATTTCTGGTGCTAGAGCAGGCTGCGTTAAATCCGGATCAGTCAGCGCGCTCTAAGTTTCAGTTTTGTCGTATCGTTTTGATGCAAAGTCGATGCTCAGGCCGGGCCAGCATGAGTGCTGGGCTGGCGAGGCGCTCGGCAGGATGGACCGAAATCGAGGCGCCCATAGCCGCCGAGAAATGACGGGCCTATGCCTCCGTGATCGCCTTCACGATCCGGCGTGTGGACTGGCTTAGATGGTCGACCATCGCCTCCACCAACCCGTCCGCGTCCCGCGCCAAAGCAAGGTCGGCGAGTGTATCATGCTCGGCTGCAAGATGGCGCCTTCCCGCAAGATGTGCATAATATGCGCGAAAACGCTGATGCTGCTCGTAAAGCTGGGCGCGCAAGACAAGCAGGCGGGAATTGCCTGCCGCAGCGGCCAGTGCCTCATGAAAGGCGGCGTGTGCCGCAAGGAAGTCCATGGAGACCTCGCCGGTCTCGGCATAGTGCGCCGATGTAACACGCAACCGATATTGCGCCGCAACCAGCCCACTCTCCCACTCCAGTCCACCATTTTCGACAGCACGACGGCAGGCTATCGATTCGATCTCGCAGCGAAGATCCGTGAGCTCCTGCAGATCAGTTATCGACACAGGCGTCACGGCAAAGCCGCGCTGGTCGCGCGTCTCCACCAGCTGCTCTGAAACCAGGCGGAACAGTGCCTCGCGCACAGCGCCCGGGCTGATGCTTAGGTTTTGAGCCAGTTCGTGAACCTTGAGCTTCTTGTTTGGCATGTAATTGCCGCACAATATATCGGAACGGATCGAGTCATACGCAAAGCCGGCCTGACTGCCAGTTCCCGGTTCATAACGCTCGGCTATCTTAGCTTCGGATAGCATTATCTGATTTAGTCCCTTCTCAACGACAGGCCTAGCCACGGATGCGCGCCAAAGGATTAAAGAGAGTGCTCCAAAATGCCAAAGAGTATTTCACGACACAGCCATAAGAGGCTGCCCCTGCTCCTTTTCGATAAGTTCCTGAAGGCGGCGGCGAACCTGCACGCCTCCCTCATCTATGCGCAGCAGCAGCGGCTTCAGCTCCCAGAACTCACGTCCCTCCATCGCGGCATGGACCTTCTCGATCATCGGCTTGTCTTCCGTTCGGAAGATGCGCGTCCTCTGTTCGGCGATGGAACGGTTAAGCTGGTCATCATCCACGGCATAATTCCGCGTTATCGCGAAGAAATAATGCGTAGAGTCAGGAGTTTCCGGCGTGAAAATATGGGCGGCAATCCCGCGGAAACAGTCGTCGCCGCGCCTGCCGTCATAGCGCACCTCCGAGTCCAGCCGCATCACTGAAGCGGCGTACCAGCGGACACGAAGGGTCAAGTCAACCCGATCAGGAATTTCAGGATTTCTTCGCCGATATATGGGAGGTGGCGGAGCGTCGCGGGATTCCCAGACGACCTCGATCCAGCCTTCAGTCTTGGTGACTTTGGGCTTGTTGAAGACGACACCGCCGCCGCCCAGCGTATTGGCATGGAGATAGTCGGTATGGCTGAGGTCCATGATGTTGTCGACATAGAGCTCATAGCTGCCCCCGCCCGACAATATCTCGCCATGGCTCCTCGCAGAGGGAGGGGCCGCTGCAAACCAAGCGAAATCCGGGATCAGGTCCGGATCGCACGCCTGCTCGTCGCCCATCCATATCCAGATCATGCCATGCCGTTCGGCAACCGGCCAGCTGCCGATCCGCGCACCGCGAAGCACCGCGCCATGCGGATTGGCGGCACATGCTCCGGCGCGATCAAAGCCCAGCCCATGATAGCCACACAGCAGGACGCCCTCTTCACTGACACGCCCGGCACTCAAGGGAGCAAAACGGTGCGGGCAACGATCCTGAACCGCGCCGACATTTCCCTCCCGGTCACGAAAAAGCGCCACCGGTTCGTCCAGCAAAATCCGCCCGATTACCTCGCCAGGCGCAATCGAATCCGACCACGCCGCCATGTACCAGCTATTCCGAAGATAGGTCATCACTCACCTACTGATTGTTCGTCGTCCAACTATATAGTCAAAGCAAAAAAACGTATATATAAATATGCGCTCTCCATCGGGCGTTCCGCGCTAAAAGGGGACTTGGCCCGCTCGAAAATGCTCAGCCAGGTGGCACAGTGCGCTCCATCGCGGGCGTCTTCGAAACCTCGGCATACCAGGCTTCAAGCTTGGGATGACCGGGACGCCAAGGCTCGTCCGGAAAGCGGAAATCAAGATACCCGAGCGCACAGGCGATGGTCACTTCCCCGATTGTGGTGAGGCCCTGCAGGCTGTCGGCTTCGGACTCGAGCACGTCGATGACGGCGTCCACTTTGCCTCTCTGCAACGCGATATAGTCCATCCGCCCCTGATCCTGCGGCAGGGCGATTTCCCGCCGCCGGGGCTGCGATGCGTCCATGATGCCGTCGCCCATGGCCTGGCGACGCAGAGCGGCCCAGCGCGCCTCGCCCCTGTCCGGGAAGAGACGGGGTGCGTCTCCCACCGAGTCAAGATACTCGCAAATGACAGGACTGTCGAACAATGCCGTGCCATCGTCGCGGACGAGGGTGGGCACTTTGGAAAGCGGATTATGTTGCAGGAGTTCGGCCCCGCGTTCGGTGAAAGGCTCCAGCAGTCCGTCAATTCCGCGCAGAATGCTGCAAACCATGACCTTGCGAACATAAGGACTGTTAGGGGAATAACCGAGCCTCATTAAGCAACCTCTCTATTGTGTTTCACCAAAACGCCTCGAATCCGGAGGACGCAAGGTTTGCTCGACTACAACCGATTTTATATACAAAAAAGAGAAAACGCTCATTGACCGCATAATAAATTCAATCTAGCTGATAGTCAGGATGCTGGTCAGGAGCCATAAAGGCGCGGGGGATGACCGAAACTAGATATCCCGGCAAACGGGAGTGTCATTTCCAGTAAGGCGAACACCCATGGCATTACCAGTCCCCCCGACGGCAGTCGAATTGGCAGCCACTGCCTCACGTCACGCGCTTTCAACTTATGCACATGCGGTCACCCCATGAGTGAATCCCTCAGCGCGGCCGATGTCCGCCGCATGCTGGATGAAGCGCCAATGAGCCGCTTTCAGATTCGTGCGCTGGCCGTACTCGTGATGTTGTCGATGCTCGATGGCTATGATGTCGTGTCGATAAGCCTTGCGGGGCCGGTCGTCGCCGAGGCTCTGGGCATCGGAAAGACGGCTCTGGGCGCCGTGTTCTCCAGCGGACTTATCGGCATGGCTTTTGGCTCGTTGCTATTGGCGCCTTTGGCGGATGCATGGGGCCGTCGCGCGGCTATCCTGGGTGCGCTGGTGTTGATGATGATCGGGGGAATATGGTGCGCGCTAGTCCGTTCCGGATGGGAACTGGCGGCGGCGCGCGCAGTCATTGGGCTGGGGATAGGCACCCTAATAGCGGTGACGACCCCACTGGCCGGTGAGTTTGCAAATGCACGCCGCCGGGCATTTGCCGTGGCGGTGACCACTATGGCGTTCCCGCTGGGGGCGATGGTCGGCGGCCTTCTAGCCGCCGTGCTCATTCGCAACCTGGGATGGCAATCAGTATTCGCTTTAAAGTCGGTCGTAGCGGCGGTGATGTTGCCCGTAGTCTTTATCTGGTTGCCGGAATCTCCGTCTTTTCTGCTTTCTTCGAAAAAGGCCGGCTCACTCGAGCAGTTGAGCGGCTTTCTTCGCTGGTGCGGGCACGGAACAGTGTCCATTTCGCCGGCCCACACCGACGCTGCCGCCCCCCGCCGCGGCTATACCGATCTCTTTGCGCCCGATCAGCTTGGTATCACCCTGCAACTTGTGGCGGCTAACGCATTGTTCGCGATGGTCGGCTATTTCTGGGGCAGCTGGCTTCCCCATATGATCGTGGACGCGGGCTATACCGTCTCGACTGCAAGCATAGCCTCCGCGATCAATCAGTTGTCGGGCGTGATCGGGGGCCTGCTGCTGGGCTTTGCTACGAAATGGATCAAACTGCGGTACTTGTCGGTGGCCGCCCTGGTCGGCACCGGATTTGCGCTGATCCTCTTCGGTATAGCCCCATCCTATCTCCCGCTCCTGATTGTGTCGGGCGCGTTTTGTGCATTCTGCCTGCACGGAGGCATCGCGGGGCTGTACGCAACCATTGCCACCTCTTTTCAGGAGCATGTCCGTGCTTCCGGAACAGGGCTTGCCATTGGAGTCGGACGGATCACGAGTTCGGTCTCGCCACTTTTCGCTGGCTGGATGTTTGCCACCGGGTTTGAGCGGCCGTCGGTGTCTGCTGCGTTTGCGGCGGTCGCCGTGCTTGCCGGACTTATTCTCCTCATTCCGCTCCGGTCGCGCAGCCAGTCTGAACCCGCAGGCACACAGCGGGCAGCGGATCAGTAGAATTCGATCATTTTGGGAGTACGAACAGTGAGCGTGGACTATCGCATAATTCCAGACGTTCATGAGTGCACCGCCACATGCAACCACCAGACTCTGGAGCAGAGCGGCTTCTTCGATGGAGTTATGTCGGGCACCATCCATGCTGCGGAGCGTGGCGCAGAGCTGGCGCATACGGCGCTGGAACCCGATTTCCGCACCGACGCAGCCACCAGAAAGGTTGACGCCCTGCGCCGCATTCTGCTCAAGGGCGGCACTATCCTGAGCATGGATCCCGCTGTTGGCGATTTCGCCTGCGGAGACATATTGATCGAAGGGGAGCGCATAGTCGCGGTCGGCCCGTCTATCGATGCCGAGGCTACAGTTATAGATGCCTCCGACATGATTATCATGCCCGGCTTCAGTGACCCTCACATCCACTGCTGGGAAGGGCAACTCGGCCGGTTCCTGCCCAACAATATGGCGACGGTCCAGGAGGAGCGCGGGTTCATTGAGGAAGGCCGTGAACCCACCCGGGCCTATGTGCCCGTCCTTCACCAGCGTTTCGCGCCGATCTATCGTCCCGAAGACAGCTATATAGGAACGCTCACCACTTTGCTGTCGGCGCTGAACGGCGGCATCACGACCGTGTGCAACAATGCGCATAACTCTCGGTCCGAAGATCATTCCGACGCGGAAATCGCTGCAATGATCGACTCAGGCATCCGCGGTGTGCACGCTTATGGCCGCCCCAGAAAAGGCGTGTGGGACGGACAGTTCCCGACAGACGCCTATCGATTGAAGGAAACATATTTCAGTTCCGACGACCAGCTGCAGACTATGCGGTTTTTCATGGCCGGTCTCGATCCCACTGAGGAGATTGAGGCAATATCCAAAGTCCGCCGTGATCTGGACATGTGGATCACTTTTGACAGCGGGATAGAGCTACAGCCCGTTTCCGAACTCTATGCTTCAGGCATATTCGATGGCCGCGAGACCATAAACCACGGCAATTTCGTCCCTCTCGAGAAACGGCGGGTACTCGCGGGCAACGGAGCCAAGGTGAATGTATGCCCCCGCATTGAATCGCAGTTCCGCTACGGCGACATCCCCTATCAGGACTGGGTCGAAGTGGGGGTTCGCCCTGGCCTCAGCAACGACAATCCCACAACTTATGCAATCAGCATGTTTCACGAGATGCGTAGCCTTTACGCCTATCAACGTGCACGGGTGCATCGCGAGGCCCTGACGGGCATCACCTCCCTGCCCAAGCTTGTCACTCAGCGAGACATGCTGGAGTCCGCAACAATCGCCGGCGCCGAAAATTGCGCGCTTGATCACAAGACCGGCTCTATCACACCCGGCAAGCAGGCGGACATCGTTCTGATTAACACCGGGACGATCGACCTGTTTCCCAAGAACAACGCACTGTGCTCTGCGGTACAGGGGTCAGATGCCGGAAACGTCGACACGGTGTTCATTGCCGGTCGCCTCGTCAAGTGGCGTGGGAAGCTCGTAGGCATAGATTTTCCGCGCATCAGAGCGGCTGCCGAGTCTTCGCGCGACTTCCTATACGAAGCCGCCCACTGGCCCTATGCCGCAATAGATTTCGAGGATTGATGCGCGGGTCCCGCCCGGACCCGGCGAGGTGAAAGGGCGGGGGGCTAACAGGATCGACCCCGCCTGTCGCGTTTCGTCTCCGCAAAGGCGGCCCTTGGCAACGGTTTATATTTGATGCGCCCCACGCGAAGGACAACTCGGGTCAAAATCCGTTTTTATATTCAAAAAACATTGATAAATGTTTGATGGCTTTTTGTATGTGTTGTAAGAGTGCCCCGCGATAACAGCGATTCATCGCTGATACGTGGAAAGGGAGGATAGAATGAAGGTCATCCAGTCACTGGGAATGTCGCTGTTGATAACGGGTCTTTGGTCCAGCACGGCCTTGGCGCAGGTTGCTCAGGAGACGGAGAACGCGGGCGCGGCGGAGGTCGGAATTGCTGACATCATCGTGACGGCAAACCGTCGGTCGGAAAACCTGCAGAAGGTGCCGATCTCGATCGCGGCTTTCGATGAAAAGACGCTTTCCCGGCTCGGAATTCAAAGCAGCGTTGACCTGCCGCAGGTAACCCCCGGCTTGGTGCAAAATCGCGCGATCGTGGGTGTCAATGCGTTTTTGCGTGGTGTGGGTCAGAGCACGGGCGGCTACACCTCGGAGGTGCCGGTTGCCACCTACCTTGATGGTCTTTACCTTCCAAACTCGGCAGCCTCGGCATTTTCGTTCAACAATATTGAGCGGATCGAAGTTCTCAAAGGCCCGCAAGGCACTCTTTACGGTCGCAATACGACAGGCGGTCTAATCCACGTCATCACCAAAGATCCCGGCAGCAAGCCCAGTGTCGATATGTCGGCGAGCTACGGCAACTATAACACTACGCAGCTGAATTTCTATGGCTCCGCGCCGTTGAGCGATTCTTTTGGCGCCAATATCGCCGTTACCTATACCAATCAGATGGATGGCTGGGGCTACAATGCGTTTACAGGGCATGAGGCTTACACGTTCAAGGATTTTGGTGTTCAGGCCAAGCTCAAGTGGACCCCCGGACCGGATACTTCAGCGACTCTCCGCGTGTTCTATGACCGGATTAACAGCGACCAGGGACTCAATGGCCAAATTTTCCCTGGTTCGGTTGGTGCGGACGGGACCACCAATAAGGGGGAATATGTAACCAATCTGCGCAGAACCCCTTTTGCAAAGCAGACGCAAAAGATCGTTTCTCTCAAATTGGAACATGGCTTTGATTTTGCCAAGCTGACCAGCACTACAGGCTACATACATAATGAATCGCCTGCTTTTTTCGTTCAAACCTACAACGTCGGCAATGCTGTAACAGGGCAGAATGCGACGTTTTTTGGCCTCGACGAAAAGGCGAAAACCTTCAGTCAAGAGCTTCAGCTAGCGTCCAATAATGATTCCGCTCTCTCGTGGATAGTCGGCGCATTTTATTATCACGACAAGACCAACATCAAGGGGAGCGTATCAGGCTACTGTAGCGGAACCACGGCGGCGACATGCGCCGGATCGCCTGCGCCAAGGTTCACTGACGGAACCCAGAAAACGGACTCTGTTTCGGGATATGTTGATGGTACATATTCCGTTACGCCCACTACGCGGGTCACCTTGGGGGTTCGTTATACCCGAGACAAAAAGAGCATAAGTGGTCTTTCCACTCCTCTGCCGGGCCTGCCTAACACACCGGCCTCCTTGCCTGCTCCGGTCTACCCCGGGCAACCATTCGGTACTTTCCCAAATGGTATACCAACCGAGATTACGGCAAAGAAACTTACTTATCGGGCAGTACTGGCGCAGGACGTGCTGGACGACGTGAATGTATATGCCTCCTATAATCGCGGGTTCAAATCTGGCGGCTTCGGCATCACGGCCTTCAACAACATTCCGACGAAGCCCGAAGTTCTGGATTCCTTCGAAGTCGGCTTCAAATCCCGTACAGCCGACCGGGTGTTGCAGCTCAATGCCTCGGCCTTCTATTATATTTACAAGAACATCCAGCTCCGCACTACCGCTCCTCCAGCGGTTCCAGGCACCACGATCCTTTACAATGCAGCAAAGGCACACATTAAGGGTATCGATGTTGACGCTGTGATTGCGCCTCTCCCGGGCCTGAGCTTCAATCTAGCGGGTGAGTTACTGGATGCAGAGTACGAGGATTTCCCTGGCGGCACAGTCTCGTTCCCCAGGCCGATTGGAGGTGCGGTAATCGGAGGTTATGGCACTACCCCCAATGTGCAGTTGAAGGGCTATGCGCTTCCCCAAGCGCCCAAATTCTCGTTCACGCTCGGAGTGAACTATTCGCTCGACACGTCTGTCGGACGGTTCGATTTCAACGCGAGCGATGGATATAAGTCGCGCTATTATTTTGAACCCAACAACCGTCTCGGCCAGAAGGGTTTCCATCTTGTAAATGCGTCACTGACCTGGACCCCTGAAGACTCCGGTTTCAGCCTGCAGGTCTACGGTCGTAATCTCACAGGCTATTATTATTTCACCGGTGGCGGCGATGGCGCTGGCAGCAACGACTTCGGCATCCCGGGTGCGCCGCGCACTTATGGTGTCAAGGCTCGGTACCAGTTCTAAACGCAGAACATGAATTTTGCAGGGGGCAGGCGGTCTTATGGGGCCGTCTGCCCTCGCGTCAAACAGGTTCACAAAAATGAGGTGCTCCCAGCATGATGCCGATTGATTTGACACACGACCCCGCCCGGAAGAGCTGGGTTGAAAGCGCCAATTCTCTCGATACGGATTTCCCCATCCAGAACCTGCCGCTTGGAATATTCAGCTTGGACGGCGTTGACCGAAGGCCTGGCGTCGCCATCGGTGACTGCATTCTCGATCTGCGCGCCCTCGCCAAGGAAGGTCTGCTTCCGTCGGAGCTGGGTACGCTGGTTATGGGAAGCGACCTCGACCCGCTTCTTGCGGCAGGGGTAGACACAATAGGTGAGCTGCGGCAAGCAGTCGGCAGCATGCTCGATGCGGGCTGTGACAACGGCGTTCAACAAACCATCAGGCAGAGTGCGCTGGTTCCGATGAGCGACGCACAGATGCATTTGCCGTCTTCGGTGCGCAGCTTCACGGACTTTTTCGTCGGCATCCATCACGCTGAAGAGTGCATGCGGCTGTTGACGGGCAGCCCGCAGATTCCGCGCGGCTTCACCAGCATGCCGCTCGCCTACAACGGGCGTGCGTCTTCGGTGAGGATCAGCGGCGAGACCGTCCGCCGCCCGCTGGGTCAGCGTCTCGTAGACGATCGCGCCGAGTTCGGGCCGAGCCGATGGCTTGATTTCGAGGTCGAGCTTGGCATTTTCGTCGCGGGAGCCAACACTCTTGGGTCGCCGGTGCCGGTAGGCGAGGCGAACAAGCGCATTGCAGGCTTCTGCCTTCTGAACGACTGGTCCGCCCGGGATATCCAGTTCTGGGAGACGACCCCGCTCGGCCCCTTCAATGGCAAGGGCTTCAGCACGACCATCTCGCCGTGGATCATTTCGCAGCAGGCCATGGCGCCATTTCGGATCCCGTTGATGGACAGGGTGCCGGGTGTTCCCGAGCCTCTGCCCTATCTGCTGGACGCACAAGATCAGGCTCATGGAGGTCTTTCCATCCGTCTCGAAGCGCACCTCTCAACCGCTCGGATGCGGGAGGAGGGTGACGCGCCGGTGAAGATTGTAGGGACTGACGCGCGTTATCTTTACTGGACTTTCGCACAAATGGTTGCCCATCATACTTGTGGCGGCACGAACATGATACCTGGTGATCTTATCGGTTCCGGAACGATTTCCGGACCGACCCGCGAGATGTTCGCCAGCATGTTCGAGCTATGCAGTTCGGGACAGGCGCCTATCACCCTGCCTAACGGGGAAATGCGGGGGTTCCTGGAGGATGGCGACGAAGTGAGCTTCACAGGAAGATGTGAACGACCGGGCTTCGCGTCGATCGGGTTTGGTTTGTGCAGCGGTCGGATTGCGCCGTCTCCGGCCTTTTAGTCGACGAAGGCCGCAGAGACCGAGGGAGGGTGACATGGCATTTGAGATAAGACGAGTCATTACCGGGCATGATGGGCAGGGCAACGCCATCATTCGCAATGACGAAGTGGTGCGCTCGCATGAGCGGCTGCCTGGTTATCAGGCTATGACCGTGTGGTGTACGGGTGAGTTGCCTGTAAACAATGACGAGGACGCCTTCAACAACGGAGAGGCTGGTCCGAAAGGCCAGCGTGTGCTCATGCGCATCGGCGAGATGGAACCGGATGCCCATAGCGCCAGCGTCATGCATCGCACCGAGACGCTGGACTACGCCGTTGTTCTGGCGGGTGAGTGCGATATGGAGCTCGACAACGGCGAGATGATCCGCGGTCTGAAGACAGGAGATGTGGTCATCCAGCGCGGCACCAACCACAAGTGGATTGTGCGTGGCGAGGCTCCGGTGCGCTTTCTGTTCGTGCTGATCGACGCCCACCCGGTTCGAGTGGGCGACAGGATATTGGGGGATGATCTGGCCAATCTCCACGGCAAGATCAGCCCGATGCCGTCCTAGCTGTGGAGACGGAAGAGTAAGACGTCTAAAACGGACAGAGAAGATCAACGACTATGCGGACTTTGACAAGCGGCTGGAAATTTCTGGAGGGGTTGTGGTGGCGCGATGGTCGCTACTGGCTTGTCGATTGCTTCGGCGGCAAGGTCATGGCCGTGACCCCGGGAGAAGAGGCCGAAACAATCTTCTCCTATGACGGCACCATCTCCAGCATCGGCTGGCTGGCTGGAGGAGACCTAGCTGTCGTAGCCATGCTTGACCGCAAGCTGCTCCGGGTCGGTGCGGGCGGTTATGAAGTTATGGCGGATCTGGACGAAACAAAGCGCGGTGTTCCGAACGACATGATCACGGACGCAGCGGGCCGCTGCTACATTGGCACCATGGGCTTTGACTTTCAGGCGGGCGAACCGTTTGCTCCCGGTTCCATCCTGCGGGTCGACCCGGATGGGACAATGCATATTGTGGCAGATAATCTGCTCTTCCCCAACGGGATGGCATTTCTGGACGACGGCCAGACACTGGTCGTTGCGGAGACTTTTGGCCAGCGCCTGACGTCCTTTCGGGTCGACAACGACGGGAGCCTCTCCGGTCGGGCCACCTGGGCGACGTTCGGGCCTCCTATTGAGGGTGCCGACTTAGGGGCATTCCTACCTACCATGGAACTTGGGCCAGATGGTATTTGCGATAGCCCGGATGGTGGCGTCTGGGTCTCCGATCCGTTCGGTCGGACAGTGGCCCTCGTCGCGTCGGGCGGGTCAATCGTGAAGAGATACCAGGTCGAGGAAGGTTTTGGCGTCTATTCCTGCGTCGTTGGAGGCGAGGATAACGACAGGCTGGCGGTATGCCTCTCCGCGTCTCATGATATGAGCTACGTCGAGCAGCATCCGATCAATTCCATGCTGGTCGAGCTTAGGATCGAAGATATTCCCTCGATCGCGTAGCTTGGCAACCCAGAAAGTTTCGCTCTAGACGTTCGCGTTCCAGATCTCTGCCGATGATGACAAGTTTCGACGTCTTGGGGCCATCGCCCCAGTCGTCAAGGAAATCGCCGTCCATGATCCTGTGAACCGCCTGAAGAACGAAACGGCGGCTTCTCCCTTCGAATGCCAGGATGCCCTTCACCCTGATGAGGTCCTCGCCTTTCAGAGCGAGCAGGCTGTCTACCCACCGCAAAAAGCGGTCCATATCAAGCGGTTGGTCCGTACGGACGCTGACGCTCTCGATGTTGGCGTGGCTGTGATCCTGAAAATGGGTGACTTTCTCTAAATCCTTGGTCAGATCGAATGCGTTGCGGCCAAGAATGCGATCCAGGGGAATCTGGCCGCGCACGCTGCGTAGCACGGTTGCGAAGCAGTTCAGGGCCTCGATCTTCGCTTTAATATCACCCAGCTCGTCTTCTGAAACCAGATCGGACTTGTTTAACACTATGATGTTGGCCGAGGCGATCTGCGCTCCCGCTTCCGGAAAGCTCGCCAGCGACTGGAAAACATGCTTTGCATCTACGACCGTGACGACGGCATCGAGCATAACGCGCGAACTGATAGCGCGGTCCATGAAGAATGTCTGTGCTACGGGCGCAGGATCCGCCAGACCGGTGGTTTCGATGAGTATCCCGTCAAAATCATCGCCACGCGACAGCAACACTTTCATGGTAGCCATGAGGTCGCCGCGCACTTTGCAGCACAGGCAACCGTTGCTCAGTGTCAGCACCTCATCCTCGGAACGCAGGACGAGGTCACCGTCAATATCGATTTCGCCAAACTCGTTGACGATCACCGCGTAACGCAGACCGTGCCGTTCCGACAAGATGCGGTTGAGCAGCGTTGTTTTCCCCGACCCGAGGAACCCCGTCAACACGGTAACAGGTATACGGCTGGTCTCAACCTGCGCCATGAGGTCAGCGCCTGTCTACGACGATTTCGCCGTTCAACACGGTCATTTTCAGTGTCCGCAGGTTGCTGACGTTTTCCAGCGGATTTGCGGAAAGCAAAATGATGTCCGCGCTCTTCCCGGGTTCGATCGTGCCGATATCCGCCCGATCGAGATGTTTTGCTGCCTCGCTTGTTGCAGCTACGAGTATCTGCGCAGGCGAGAGGCCGGCATTGGCAAGGAGTTCGGTCTCCTCAATCGTGTTGAGTCCGAACATACCCCGACCAGGGAAGCTGTCGCTACCGCAGGCGATCCTGACGCCGCCCTCTGTCACCAGCCGCGTATTGGGAATGGAGGTGGGGTGCATTTCGCCCTTGATCCAGAGGGTTGGCGTATAGACGATGCCGCGCTCCCGGATCGTCTCGATCAACCGTGTATCGGTGATAGGTTCGACGGTGATGCCATGTTCCAGCCCGTCCGCGCCAGCTTCGATGCATTCCCACGCCGCGTCCTGCTGGACGCTGTGCACAGTCACGCGCAGGCCACGCTCGTGCGCCGCATCGATCCCTGCGCGCAGAATGTTCTGCGGCAGGCGAACCAGCTCTACGGCCACAGGGAACACAGGGTTCTGCCAAATATATTTGGGTGAACCGGGCATGCAGCATGCACCTTCCGACACCAGTTTGATCGCGTCGACCTTCCGATCGGCAAGATGGTGAACCAGGTCCCGCATCATCTGTGCGCTCTCGACCTCGCCAACGGCCCGCGCCGCGTACCACTTGTTGCCGCCGAACACCGTGGAGACCGGGTGGCCATCGCGCCCGGTGATGGAGCATCCTGTGACAAGAAGGCGTGGGCCGCGCAGCGACCCCGCCGCCAGCCTCGCCCTTATATCCAGGATTTCGGTAGTTGGATCGCCTACCGATTTCACGCAGGTAATTCCATGCTGCAGGAAGTGATCCAGAATTGTTGGCGCGACATTACGGACATAGTCATCGAGCGATTCCGGATCCGTCACGACTGCAAAATTTATCAGATGGACGTGAGTGTCGATCAGGCCGGGCATCACCCACCCCCCGTCGGCGTCAATCTGCTTCCTGCCCGCGAGCGGAGCCTGAGACACCGCACTGATCGTATGCCCGGTTATACCGACATTCCAGGTTCCCGAGAGCTCCTTGTGCCCATCGAAAATGCGCGCGCCGGAAATGACGATATCATGCCGGCCTTCCGCTTCGGTGCCTGAAGCCGGGGCGCTGGTGTCTGAAGCTACATCCATCTGGTATCCCTCTCTTGTTGCGGACGCGATAGCCTGGCGCTTAATTCACCGAGGCTCCGGTCTGCCGTTTGTCGACCAGGATTTCGCCGTTCAATATCGTCATCCCGAGCGTGCGAATGTTGCTGATGTCTTCCAGCGGGTTGCTCGACAACAGGATCATGTCGGCGCTCTTGCCCTCAGCCAAAATACCGATGTCCGAGCGGCCGAGCTTGATCGCGGCTTCGCTGGTTGCTGCAACGAGAGCCTGAGCGGGCGACAATCCCGCGGTAACAAGCAATTCGATCTCCTCCAGGGAGTTCTCGCCATATGTCCCTCGCCCGAAAAAGCTGTCGCTGCCGCAGGCGATGCGGATGCCAGCCTCCTTCACCATCCTCGTATTGGGGATCGCGGACGGATGCATCTGACCGTAGATCCACAGGGTAGGGGTGTAAGAGATGTCGCGTTCCCGGATCATGTCGATCACGGCCTTGTCGGTGATCGGCTCCACGGCAACGCCATGCTCAAGCCCATCCGCTCCGCCTTCGATCGCTTCAATCGCCGCGACCTGCTGCACTGTGTGGACGGTCACCCGCAAACCGCGCTCATGTGCGGCCTCGATGCCGGCTCGCAAAATGCGTTTGGGCAGCCTGACAAGCTCCACAGGGTTGGGGAAAACCGCATTCTGCCATATGTATTTGGGCGAACCGGGCAGGCAGCAGGCGCCCTCGGAGCTCAATTTGATGGCATCGACCTTTCGGTCAGCCAGCAAATGAACAAAATCCCGCATCATCTGGATGCTGTGCACCTGTCCGACGGCACGCGCCGCATACCAGATGTTTCCACCGAACAGGGTGGATACCGGATGCCCGTCAAGTCCCGTGACAGAAGAGCCAGTGGCCAACAGCCGGGGGCCACGAACGGTGCCGACCGCCAGCCTGTCCCGCAACTCGGTAATTTCGGTGGTCGGGTCGCCGGTCGACTTTATCGACGTGATGCCGTGTTGCAGGAACAGCTCAAGGATAGGGGGGATTTTCTCTCGGAAATATCCTTCCATCGTCTCGGGATCAGTGATGGTGGAAAAGCTGAACAGGTGGACGTGAGTGTCGATCAGCCCTGGCAGTAGCCATCCGCCTTTTCCATCTATGGTCACCCGTCCTTCCAGAGGGGTCTCCGAGATGGCTGTGATGGTGCGCCCGCGCACGCCGACACTGCGAAGACCGGACAACTCCTTCAGGCCGTCGAATATCCTCACGTTTTTGAAGGTAAGGTCGTACCCTGGCACTTCCTTATAGGCCTCAGCCTTCGAGATCGTCTCCATTCAACGTCCTTTCAGTTATTACTGGCGGCTTCTAGCGAGCCATTATGCCGCATAGGAGATACGGGGTGCGGGGGTGGCGTGCAGAACGCCATCGATCCTCGTATATTGTGCACGCGCGATGTTATGCGGATGGTTTGCCGCTTCCTCGAGCGTCAGCACCGGAGCGAAGCAGGCGTCGGTGCCCTCAAGTATCGCGCACCACTCGTTTTGTGTGCGCTGCGCAAAGATCCCTGCCAGCAGGCTGGAGTCTGCAGCCCATTGCGCCTTATCATTCTGCCTTTCGAGCAGGCCCTCGGGTGCGCCGATGCGCTCTATCAGTTCGCGATAGAAGTGCGGTTCGATCGAGCCGATCGCGACGTCCCGGCCATCGGCACAGCGATAGCATCGGTAGAAAGGCGCGGCGCCGCCAAGCAAATTTTCCTCCCAGTCGAGAGAGATGCCACCAGACGGGAGCAGCCCGGCAAAGAAGGTGAGGTTCGATGCAACACCGTCGATGATTGCGGCATCTATGACCCGGCCTTTACCCGTGCGTGTCCGTTCGAACAGCGCTGCCAGTACGCCCATGACGAGGAAGGTCGAACCCCCGCCGAAATCACCCACGAGATTGAGCGGAGGGCGAGGGGGTGTGTCATCGTCACCCAGCGCCGCCAGCGCGCCTGTCAGGGCGATATAGTTGATGTCGTGACCGGCCGCTTTCGCAAGTGGACCGTCCTGACCCCATCCGGTCATGCGTGCATAGATAAGCCCGGGATTGCGCGCATGCAGGGCCTCTGGCCCCAGGCCAAGCCGCTCCATCACACCCGGGCGAAATCCTTCTACGATGATGTCGGCGGTGTCGATGAGTTCAAGGCACTCAGCCTTGCCCTCCGCATTGCGCAGATCCAGTTCCTTGACTATCCTTCCGCGATCAGCGACCGGGTTGGGCCAGCCATTGCCGCCTGGCCTGTCAATGCGGATGACTGTCGCACCCATATCGGCGAGCATCATGGTCGCGTGCGGGCCGGGGCCGATGCCGGCCATCTCCAATACTGTCACTCCCGCGAGCGGCCCTTTTTCCTGCTGGGTGCCTTGCCCCGTCATGTAGTTGCTTCCCTTTCCACCAGATGACGCGCATGTCGCTCACGCAGCGCCTTTTTGTCGATCTTGCCGGTCGCAGTCAGCGGTATGGCCTCGAAGATTATGGCATCGGGCAGCCACCAGCGGGGCATATGCGGCGTCAGATGCGCCAGCATAGCTTCAGTTGTTACGTGCGAGTCGGGATGGGTCTCTACGATCAGGATCGGTCGCTCTTCCCATTTGGGATGATAAACACCTACCACCGCCGCAAACTTGACGCCGGGGCAGCCGACGGCCACGTTTTCCACATCAATCGAGCTAACCCATTCGCCGCCGGACTTGATCACGTCCTTTTTGCGATCAGTGATACGCATGAAGCCATATTGGTCGACGGTGGCGATGTCGCCCGTATCGAACCATCCGTCAGCATCGAGCGCGCTTGTTTCGCTGCGGTAATAGCGCTCTATAATCCAGGGGCCACGGACCATGACGGAACCCGCGCTCTGCCCATCGCAGGGGAGTTCGTTGCCGTCGTCATCGATTATCTTGAGCTCGACGCCAAATTGCCGCCGACCCTGGCGTGTCCATATGATTTCATCCAGTGTTTCCTGCCCCGCCGCTGCTAGCTTCGGCGTGGGCGTGGAAAGCACGCCGAGCGGGCTCATTTCGGTCATGCCCCAAATCTGGCGAACATGAACGCCATAGCGCCGTTCGAATGTTTCGGCCATCGCGAGCGGCACGGCGGACCCGCCGATCACAATCTGACGAAGCGAGCCGGTGTCGCCGCCCACCCGTTCGAGATGATCGAGATACATCGTCCAGATGGTCGGCACGCCTCCAGAGAAAGTAACACCTTCCTCCTCGATCAGCTGCTGCAGGCTGGCACCATCGAACCGGTCAGCCGGCAGCACCATTTTGCATCCGTTGATGGATGCGACGAAAGGAAGTCCCCACGCGGTCGCGTGATACAGCGACTGGCATGGCATGATGCAGTCGAAAGCGCTGAAACCAAGCGCACTGCTCAGCCCCGCGGTAATCGCATGGAGGACGACCGACCGATGCGAGTAAAGGACGCCCTTGGGGTCACCAGTGGTTCCCGAGGTGTAGCAAAGAAATGCCGCCTCATTTTCGTCGAACTGTGGCCACTCGAGGTCCGGCGCCTCCGCTCCGAGCAGATCCTCATATAATACCGATCCCTCGACCCCGCAGCCGTCCGTTTCTCCCAGGCTCACAAAGGCCTCCACGTCGGGCAGTCTGGGACGCAGCCTGTCCACAAGCGCACTCAAATTCGGGTCGTAGAAGAAGGCACGGCTGCCCGCGTGGACAATCGTGTAGATGATCTGATCATCGGATAGACGAGGGTTCGCGGTGTGGAGCACCGCCCCGATGCCGGGAACAGCAAAAAACAGCTCCATGTGATGGTGCGTGTTCCAGGCGAGCGAGGTTACGCGATCACCTGGCCCGATGCCCATCTTTCGCAGCATGTTTGCACAGCGGCGAACGCGCTCGGCAAACCGCACATAGTCATAGCGCCAGACGCTGCCATCAGTGACACGCGAAACGATCTCACGATCGGGATGCGCCACTTCGGCGTGGCGCAATATGCCGGTGATCATCAACGGCGTACTCTGCATCAATCCCCGCACAGTTCCCTCCCAAAATATGACGTCAGTCGAGGCTCGGATCGATCAGGAACTTCTCGCCCGTGGCCTTTCGCTCGAACGCGCGTACGATGTCCGGTTGAATAGCCTCCGCAAGACTGATCGTCCTGGTATAGTCGATTGCAAACGTCGTGCGTAGCTCATCGACCATGCGTTGCGTGAGCCTATCGACCGCGTCCTTGCCTATCTCCTTAAGAACGCCGAAGACTATCCATCCGGCTGCACCCCAGTAGTAACCGAGTGCTGGACGGTTGAGTACTGTAAGGGAGAAATCCAGAGCGCCGTATACATACAGCTGCTTGTACACATCCGACCCTGTGCGGTTGTAACGGGTCATTCTCGATACTGCGACACGCTCCATCGATTCCAGCATCTGCGTTCCCGCCGAACCCCCTCCGATCGCGTCGAAAGCGACGGTGGCGTTTGTTGCGGCGATGGCTTCGTCTAGATGTTGCAGGTAATCGGGTTCACTGCTGTTCACTACATGTTGCGCGCCGATCCTGCGCAATATGGCCACTTGCTCTTGGGACCGCACAATATTCACCAGTGGCATGTTGTCCGCAGCACAGATTTTTTGCAGCATTTGTCCTACGTTGGAAGCAGCGGCGTTATGGACGATCCCGCGATATCCTTCCCGCTTCGCGGTCTCGGCGATGCAGAGCGCGGTCAGCGGGTTGACGATTGACGCGCCGTCCGCAGCCCGCATCCCCTCGGGCAGCACGACAACATCGGCTGCCCGCAATTTGCGATATTGAGTAAACATCTCGCGGCCCATGGCCGTGACAACCCGGCCTTCCAGTGCCTTGGCCTTCGGCCCCGCCGCTATCACCGTACCTGCACCCTCCAGGCCTACCGGCAGCGACATCCCAAATCTGCCTTTGACACTGTCGAGACTGTCTTGAGGCACGACGAAGGTCAGCTCTGGATTGGAAGCGTTCGGCTGGCTCATCGAGGTGACGTCAGCCGGACCGAGAAGAAGCCCCACATCCGTAGGATTGATCGGCGCTGCCTCGACCCGGATAATGATCTCGTCCTCTACCGGATCGTCGATCGAAACTTCCTCGATCGACAGCTTCAGACGCCCGTCCTGGGTGATCGTCGATCGCAATTCTTTTCCGCTGAACATTCAGGTCATCCTCATATTGGCGTTCGGCCGCAGTCAGAGCTGCTTGACCGTCAAGCCGCGGTTTTTCGATATTGGTGCTGCGTTCACACCTAAGGTTATGAGACGAAAGCGCAATTTTGCCCTGGAAGCTGGTCAGTGTTGCGCCCTCGATCGTCGATTCTTGTATCCAAAACAGAATTTTATATATAACTCAGCTTTTCGAAAGAAAAGGGAAAACTACCTATGGGAGGGACTCTATGATTGCGCAGGATGCCGTCTGGTTCATTACGGGGTGCTCCAAGGGTTTCGGACGTTCGCTAGCGGAGCAGGCTCTGGGCGCAGGGTATCGTGTGGTTGCGACCGCGCGCAGAACCGAGGATCTGGGCGACCTTGCGTCTCGCTATCCCGAACGTGTTCTGACGCTTGCGCTGGATGTCACCAGCACTGCGCAGATCGACACCGCCGTGGCTGCGGCCACTGAACACTTCGGCTCAATTGATGTTCTGGTGAACAACGCAGGCTACATCTATCTCGGCGCGATCGAGGAGGGGGAGGACCAAGATGTCAGGGCGCTGTTCGAGACCAATCTTTTCGCGCCTGTAGCGCTGATAAAGGCGGTACTGCCCTCGATGCGGGCCCGGCGGAAAGGCCATATCGTCAACATCAGCTCTATCGGTGGTCTCATCACCTTTCCGGGATCGGGCTATTATAATATGGTCAAGGCAGGGGTCGAGGCCTTGTCAGATGTTTTGGCCAAGGAGGTAGGTCCGCTCGGCATCGATGTCACTGTGGTGGCGCCGGGAGCATTTCGTACGAATTTCCGCGGGCCAGGCTCTGTCATGATGGCTGACACGCAGATTGAGGACTATTCCGACACTGCGGGCAAGGTGCGGACGGCTACATTAACCGGCCATGGTAAGCAGGCTGGGGATCCCGATCTGGGGGCCAAGGCCATCATTGCGGCGGTTGAGGCAGAAAAGCCGCCTGTGCATCTGCTGATTGGCGGCGATGCGCTCGATCTGTTTCGCGGCAAGCTCGATGCGCTACGCCAGGAAACGGATGCATGGGAAGCGCTTACGCGCAGCACGGATTTTCAGACCAGCTGAGGGATAGGCGGCGGCAGGACCTTCTGCGGCCTGGAGGCGCCCTGCAGGCGCGGAGAACGCGAGAATGCAGCCGGAGATGCGCGGAGCCAGAACCCCGCGCATCTCCGGCACCTCAATTAGCCGGGGAAGTAGCCCGGCGTGCCCAAATCTTCCAGCAGGGTGGGGCCGGTAGGCTCCCAACCTGTAATCTTCCTCGTGAACGCGCTGGAAGCAGGTGAGTCCGAAGCCGCAAAGACAGCGAGCGCACCGAAATGCTCGGCGGGGCGTGGCTCGACCGGCAGATTCAGCGCGCGACCTATAGCTTCAGCGATATCCTTGAAGCGGACACCCTCTTCGGCAGCACCGTGATAGGCGCGCGACGTCACCCCAGATTCGAGAACCTTGCGATAGAGCTTCCCCGCGTCTGACACATGAATGGCGGGCCAACGGTTGGACCCGTCGCCAACATAGGCCGAAACGCCGGTGGCGCGTGCGATCCCGGCCATGAATGCCATGAACATCTGATCGCCCATGCCATGCACACTGGGGGCAAGGCGAATTGCAGCAACCCTCACGCCCTTCTCTGATAACGCGACGCCCGCAGTCTCGTTCATTCGGGGAAATTTGGGATCGAATACGGGGGGCATATCTGTCTCAGCGGAAACCCTGCCTTCAGTGAGCAGGAGGAGCCCTGCTGTGTACAGAAGCGGTTTGTCCGTTCCGACAAGCGCCCCGCCCATCGCCTCGATCGCCTTACGCTCCTGCTCGGCGTTGTCAGCAAATCTGGAAAAGTCGTGGTCGAATGCAAGGTGGATCACGGCGTCCGCCTTTGCTGCCGCATCGGCAAGCAGGTCCACATCGTCGAGGGTACCGCGCACCACTTCGGCGCCCTTGGAGGTGAGCTGGGCTGCCTTTTCGTCTGAGCGGGACAAGGCAACAACCTGGTGCCCCGCGCCCAGCAAATCGTCAACCGCCACTCTACCTACCCAGCCGGTGGCACCCGTCATAAACACGCGCATTACAAGAATCTCCCATTGGTCGCACCAGTCGTGCAGGGGGGCATCTTGTGCAGGGTGGCATCTTTAGTGTAAAGTTGATAGATTATCCTATTATAATAGCTAACAGGTTTAACCGCGCATGACCTCCGGAAGTTCTCTGCCCAGCTTTCTCCGGGAACGCCGCACACGCCTCGATCCGGCGGCGCTGGGCTATACCGGTGGGCGGCGGCGCACGCCCGGGCTCAGACGCGAGGAGGTCGCCCAACGTGCCGGCATCAGCCCAACATGGTATAGCTGGTTGGAGCAGGGGCGCGGCGGATCGCCATCGGCGCACGTGCTTCAGCGCCTGTCCGATGCTTTGATGCTTACCGAGGCAGAGCGAGAGCACCTGTTTGTGCTCGGGCTCGGCCGCCCGCCAGAAATACGATATCAGGCGCCCAGCGGCGTAACACCGCGGCTGCAGCGGGTGCTGGACGCGTTCGATGCCAGCCCCGCGCTGATCCGGAATGCGACCTGGGATATAATCGCGTGGAACAGCGCCGCTTCTGCCGTGCTGGCCGATTATGATAGCCTGGCCCCGGCGGAGAGGAACGTCTTGCGCCTGATGTTTCTTGACGACGCCAACGACCGGGATGAGGAGTGGGAGAGCGTCGCCCAATTCGTTGTGGGAGTATTTCGGGGCGACATAGCCCGCACCGGGGCGGCCGCTATGGTTCAGCCGTTGGTTGAAGAGCTAAGCGCGAATAGTGCCGACTTCGCCCGAATGTGGCGCGATAGCGAGGTTCGCGGCTCATGCGAGGGAATGAGGCATCTCCATCACCCAGGGTTTGGAGAGATAGCGCTCGAATTTTCGACCTTTGCTGTCGATGGCCGACCGGACCTTGCGATGCTCGTCTATACCCCTCTATCGGCTGGTGATATTGCCTTGGTGAGAGCGCTGGTTGCTGAGCGCCAGGAGACAGTGAGGCAAGACCGGCCATGATTGAGCTGTTCTTTGAGTCGACGCCGAATACTCGAAAGATTTCCATCTTTCTGGAGGAGGCTGGACTGGAATACCAGCTGACGCCGCTTTCCCTCGAGCGGGGAGAACAGCATGGCGAGGCTTTCAGGGCGCTCAATCCTAATGGCCGGATACCTGTGATCGTGGATCATGAGTCGCGAGAAGGACCGCCTCTCGTGATTTTTGAAAGCGGTGCAATACTTCTTTACCTCGCCGAGAAATATGATCTGTTCCTGCCTACCGATCCGGCGGGACGATACACGACTATCCAGTGGCTATTCTGGCAGATGGCTGGCCTTGGCCCAATGGCAGGACAGAATGGGCACTTCCTGCTCTATGCGCCTGAAAAGGTTCCCTACGCGATTGATCGTTACGGGCGCGAAACCCGGCGTTTGTACAGTGTGTTGGAAGCCAGGCTTCAACAAACGGGCGAGTTTGTCTCCGGGGCTTACTCGATTGCCGATATGGCGATATTTCCGTGGATAATGACGCACAAGGCGCAGGGCCTCACGCTAGACGATTATCCCGCTATCAAGAGCTGGTTCGCGGAAATTAGAGCAAGGCCGGCGGTGCAACGGGGATTGGCTGTGGGTGGGGGGCTGCCGCCCACTTCCTCTCAGCTTTCTGACGCGCGTCGCGTTTCGCTATTCGGAAGGCAAGGGGAGCAGCAAGGATGAAGCTGGAATTATTTTTCGACTGCTCAAGCCCGTGGGCGTATCTGGGTTTCGAGAAAGCTCAGCCGCTCGCGGCCGAACTGGGGCTCGATCTTGTTCTCCGGCCCGTGCTGGTAGGCGCTGTTTTTAATGCCATCAACGGCAGTGTCTATCATATGAGAGAGAATGTGCCGGCCAAATACGCATGGGTCGCCAAGGATCTGAAAGATTGGTCTCGCTCCACCGGCATTAAGATCGATTTCCCGCCACCGGTGTTCCCCGTCAACAGCGCGAAAGCAATGCGGCTTTGCTTTGTGATGGAGGAATACGGAGAGCTAATCCCCTTCACCCGCGCCGTTCTCGAGGCTTATTGGGGGCGGGGCGAAGATATTTCTCAGGAGGCGGTCCTAGGCGAGGTGTGTCGCTCGATCGGCATTGAACCGGGAGCAGTGTTGCCGCGGGCAAACGACCCGGCGTTGAAGAGCCGGCTAGGCGCAAACGTGGATGAGCTGATCACGCGGGGCGGATTCGGCGTCCCGACCTTTTTCCTGAACGACAATGACATGTATTTTGGCGTGGACCGACTGCCTATGATCCGGGAAGCGGTCCAACGCGCCGAGATGTCAATTATCTGAGCACCTAATCCTCGAAGCCTGGCATCCCAGAGAGCAATCATTGCTCTGAGCGATGGACTGCGGCCAGTCGAGGTAGCAAATCAATCGACTGCTTTATTTTTTGGTTTGCATTCGTGTGCCGAAAATATATACAAAATCGAAATCTGTCTTGAGTCGATGTAGGGCTCGGCTGTTAGCAACAAAAAATCTGCTGGAGGGAGAGCAGTTTGAAGCAAGCAATATGCGGAGGCAAACTCCGGCACTGCGGCCGTTTTGCATCATCTGAATATCCTAAAGCGATGAGTGGGCGCGGCTCGGAGTCTGCAACTCCGGCTGCCACCGCGCGGGTTCTCCTGGGAGCCGCACTATGACCGCTGGCACCAGCAGTGCCCGTGCTCGTGACGGCGAAGTGGCGCTTATCACGGGTGGTAGTGAAGGCATAGGCTACCAGATCGCCAAAGATTTGGCCGCTGAGGGTCTGACGGTAATTCTAGGCGTGCGCAATGTGGAGCAGGGCAAAGAGGCCGCGAGCAAGATTGTCGGCAAGGCGCATGCTATCCTGCTGGATGTCACCAAGCCGGATCTAATCGCCGCTGCCGCCGACCAGATCCGCCGGGACTTTGGACGTCTTGATGTACTCGTCAATAATGCTGCGATTGTACTTAGCGGGGGGCTGGATACTAGCATCCCGTTTGATGAATACGCCCGGCAGTCCCAGCCAAGCAGGGTTTCGGTCGACGAAGTTCGGGCGGTATGGGAAACGAACGTATTCGGGCTGCTCATGGTGACGCAAGCGATGCTCCCCCTGCTGAGGGAGGCGCCGCAGGCGCGTATCGTCAACATGTCGAGCGGGGTGGGTTCCCTGGGTCTGAATTCCGATCCTGCTGGGCCGTATCGGGCGATCTACGGCCCGCTGTACGGTGCCTCCAAAACCGCCGTTAACGGGATGACGGTGGCGATGGCCATTGAGCTGGAGGGGGAGGGCATCAAGGTCAATGCTGCATGCCCAGGGTACACGCGGACTCGGCTCACGAACTATGCCGGCACGCAAACTGTCGAGGAGGCGGCTCGCCAGCCGGTCAAGATGGCGTTGTTAGGGTCGGACGGTCCAACGGGAACGTTCTCAGACTTTAACGGCCCGCTGCCCTGGTGAGCGAATAACTTCCGAGGTGCAGATGTTTCTGGGGTGACCGGGAGGGGCCTCAGGTGAAACGACTAAGAAATTGCAAGACGTCATCGCCGGTAGCGACGTGAAGAGCGCCGGTTGGTCCAGTATAATGAGGGAGGGAATTATGACACGTTCAATGTTAAAATGTGGCGTGGCGATATTGTGCTTCGGTGCATCGCTGCCTGCTTGGTCCCAGGAAGATGCGGCGACAAATGCCGCGCCCGAGGCGGAGCAAACAAGTGAAATCGTTGTGACCGCACGAGGCCGGAATGAAGAGCTTCAAAAAGCGCCGGCTGCGATCACCGCGTTCTCGGCAAAGCAGATTGACGACGCCCGCATCAAGGACGTTTCTGACTTCATCGCCAAGACGCCCAACATTTCGATCACCAAGACCCAAAGCGTCGGTACCTCGTTCATCACTGTGCGCGGCATTTCCCAGGTTCGTAACGGCGAAAGTCCGGTTGCGGTAGTGGTCGATGGCGTACAGCACATCACTTCCAAGCAGTTCACAGCGGACTTGTTTGACGTGCAGCAGATTGAAGTTCTGCGCGGACCGCAGGGCGCCCTTTATGGCCGCAACGCTATCGGCGGTGCGATCGTGATCACGTCCAAGGCGCCGAGCAACGATTTCGAGTTCAATGGTAATGCGTCGGCAGGCAACGGCGGCGACTATCGTGCCCAGGCTTCGGTGAGTGGCCCGATCGTGAACGATAAGTTGCTGTTCCGCATCGCGGGTGCTTTCCACGATTTCGGGGGTCGCTTCCAGAACGTGTTCCTGAACCGGAAGGTTGACTGGATGAAGGACCGCAACGTCCGTGTTGCCCTGAGAGCCAACCTCTCCGACACGCTGACGGCTGATCTGCGCGGCAGCTATGGCGTCACTCGCGGCTCGCCGTTCAACTTCATCTATCAGGGCGCCAACTATCTGCCCGGTTCGTGCTTCCTAAACCCCGCAAATCCGTTTGGCGGGCCCGCCGGGGATGCCAACAGAGTTACGCGCCGCTACTGCGCCAACAACGCCGGTGTGAATAAGCGCACGATCAAAGAAGCATCGCTGAGAGTGGAGAATGCTGCGGACTGGGGTACAATCACCAACACCATCGCATATGTAGAGGTGAAAGAATTCGGCAAGGGAGACCAGTTCCCCTATTCCGCTAGCCGCAATATCTTTGGAACCACCGATGGCGGCCAGACCCAGTATCAGACCTTCGAGGCATGGCAGGATGAGGTGCGCATTGCCTCGCCCGCGGAAGATCGCTTCAGCTGGATGATCGGCGCTTATTATCTTCGGACGGACCGGTTCATTTCGACCTCGACCAGCAGAGATGACGATATGGGAATTGTCAGCCTTTACCGGGTTCCGCGGTTTGGCGCCGCCAACAATCCTACGCTGACCTTCCTGGCGGATGACAACCGTAACACAGCCTACGCTTTCTTCGGTTCTCTCTCCTTCGATGTGACAGAGGCTCTCGAGCTTTCGGCTGCTTTCCGCTATGATAGCGACCGTCGCCACCAGATCATCAGCCCGCTTGCGAACGTAGGTGTGCCAGTCGGCTGCACCACGGCGAATATGGCTCCGTGCTCCCGCAAGGCGACTTTCAGCAAGTCTCAGCCCAAGTTCACGATCAACTACAAGGCAAGCGACGATGTTACGTTGTTTGCGGACTGGGGCATCGGCTTCCGTTCTGGTCAGTTCAACCAGGCTGGCGTCGCCGCCCTGATCGGTCTGCCCTCTGACCTGGCGAAGGCAGAGAGCGCTTCGACGACGGAAGCTGGCATCAAGGCCCGTCTCCTCGACGGAAAGCTGTCGGTCAATGCGACGGGTTACTACACCAAAGACAAGAATCCGTTCAACTTCGTGTTCATCGGCAGCATCGGCGCGCAAATTCTGGTGTCGATCGATAAGGCGACACTCTACGGCGGCGAGCTCGAGGTGAATTATCGGCCGGTACAGGGTCTTGATCTGTTCGGCAGCTACGGCTTCACGCACAGCAAGATCACGAAGTATGCGTTCAACCCCACGGCGGTCGGCAACTGGGCGCCCTATATCCCGCGTGACAGCGCAACGCTCGGAATCCAGTATCGCGTTCCTGTCAATGACGGGTTCAACATGTTCACCCGAGCCGAGATGGAGCATCATGGCAAGCAGCACTGGGATGCCGAGAACACAAGCGCCCGGAATGCCTACCAGCTTTACAATCTGCGCGTCGGTTTCGAAACAGCCGACGGCCGCTGGAGCATCATGGGGTATTCGAACAACCTGACCAACACCAACTACAACGCCGAGTGGGCGGCTGGCGGCTTCGCCTTCCCGGCACAACTGCGGAGCTATGGTGTGGAGCTCAAGGCGAAGTTCTGAGGAGGGTATCTTAACTCGAGACAGACCAGGGTTGTCGGTCGCTGACTAATCAGCAGCGCCAACCCGGGGGGTGGGGATATTGCGGTTACGCAATATCCCCGTTGTCCTTTGGCGGACGGGAGCGCGGTGTAGCCCTTTGCCACCGGGTTCCAATTCTTGACAATCAATCGAATGAATGAAAATATCGGCTCAAGTTAGGTATCTGCTGTGTTGGGGTGAGTTTCATCCCTTGGCTGCTGAGCCTCTTGAAGAGAACAGGGGTTAGAATTTCCCATGAACGAGGACGTAGCTGTGCGGGATTATTTTTCAGAGGTCGCGAACTTTGACATCAACGAGGCCCTGAGGCTGATTGATGTAGCCGGTGATGGGCAGGCTAACGCGGCAGTCATCTGTTGCGATCGGCACGCAGTCGACGAAAATCGCGTCGCCCTCAGGACCAGGAACGCAAGCGGCGAGACCGGCGAGTGGACATTTGCCGAGTTGCAGCGCAGATCAGAGCAGGTAGCGGCTTTGCTCGCGTCCCTGGGAGTAGGCAAGGGCGATCGTGTTGCAGGCCTCCTGCCACGCACCCCCGATCTTTTGACTACCATATATGCTGTGTGGCGCCTCGGGGCGGTCTACCAACCGTTGTTCACAGCCTTTGGCCCCAAGGCGATTGAGTATCGTTTACAGGAAGCGCAAACCAAAGTGGTGGTCACTGACCCCGAAAACCGCGGGAAAATAAGCGGGGAGATCAAAATCCCAGTCGTAAGTACGCAAGAGAACGGCGTCGACCACTATCTGATGAAAGATGTTCGTCCAAGTGGCGGGACGATTGCCCCGGTGCCGTGCAAGCTCGACGATCCTTTTCTCATCATGTTCACATCCGGCACCACCGGAGCTCCCAAGCCGCTTTTCGTCCCCATCAAGGCGATTGCGGCTTTCATGCGATATATGACCGACGGCATGGGGCTGACTGAAAAGGACAAGTTCTGGAACCTCGCCGATCCGGGTTGGGCCTATGGCCTTTATTATGCTGTCACCGGCCCGCTTGCTCTGGGTTTCGGCACTACATTCTACGACGGGACATTCACCGTAGAGAGTGCCTACGATACCATCCGGGCCTTGAATATTACCTGCCTCGCAGGGTCGCCGACAGCGTACCGGCGCATGGTGGCGGAGGGGCCGGAGGCGGCACTTTCCGTTAAGGGCCAGCTACGCACTGTGAGCAGCGCGGGCGAAGCGTTGAACCCCGAGATTGTCCGCTGGTTTGATGCACATCTGGCTACAACCATCCGCGATCATTATGGTCAGACGGAACTCGGCATGGTGCTGTGCAATCACCATGCATTGGAACATCCAATTCGTATCGGCTCGGCCGGCTATCCTTCTCCGGGCCACCACCTGGCCATATTGTCCGACAGCCTGGAGGAAATAGGTCCGGGGCAGCCCGGTGTCCTGGCGGTTGATCGTACCCGCTCTCCTCTGATGTGGTTCACGGGCTATCTGGGGCGAGAGACCTCGGCATTTGCCGATCGTTGGTATTTGACTGGCGACTTATGTGAATGGAATGACGACAGGAGCATATCCTTCGTCGGGCGTTCTGACGACGTAATCACGACATCTGGTTACCGCGTAGGGCCGTTCGATGTCGAAAGTGCGCTGCTTGAGCATCCCGCCGTCATCGAGTCCGCCGTGATCGGAAAACCGGACCCAGACCGGACCGAGATCATCAAGGCGTTTGTGGTGCTCCACAGCACATTTGAGCCGACAGACGCGCTCGCACAGGAGCTGCAGCGCCATGTCCGCACGCGTCTCTCTGCTCATGCCTATCCGCGTGAGATCGAATTTATAGAAGCTCTACCGAAAACGCCCAGCGGCAAGGTGCAGCATTTCCTCCTAAGAGCGCAGGAAAAGGCCAAATTGGAGTGCACTCCTGAGCATTCGTGATAATGCCGACGACATCGGGAGTACTACATGAGCGAAACTGCCCTCAAACAGGCTGTGATCGACGCGGTTGGGGGACGCCGTTCGATACGGCGATTTCTACCGACTGAGGTGGCGGACGACATCGTCATGGAGATACTGGCGATTGCGGCCCGTGCCCCATCCGGCCAGAATATGCAGCCATGGCTTGTACATTTCGTCACTGGGGAAGTGCGAAACGCTCTTTGCACGGCAGTCACGGCCGCCGCCGCCGCTGGGGATCGCAACGACGACTACCCGTATTTCCCGAAGGAGATCAGGGAGCCATATCTGTCTCGGCGCCGGAAGGTGGGGTTTGATCTTTTTGCACTTTATGGTGTGGATCGGCATGATCTGGAGGGGCGGAAAACCGCGTTGCTAAGGAACTTCGAGTTCTTCGGTGCCCCGGTAGGGCTCTTCTTCACCATGGAGCGCGACTGGGGTCTGGGCGCGTGGATCGATGTCGGAAATTACATGATGAATGTCATGACGGTAGCGCGCGCTTATGGCCTGGAGACTTGCCCTCAACAGGCTTGGGCGGAGTATGCGCCGCCGGTGCGGGCGGTGCTCAATATTCCCGATCACCATGTTATAGTATCAGGCATGGCACTGGGTTATGCCGACTATCAAGCCCCGGAAAATCAACTCGTTACGGAACGAGCGTCGTTCGCGGAGTTTGTGGTACGCCACTACTAAACGAGACTGCGCGGTCGGCTGAGTTGGCCGTCTGCCGTGTCGCATCCCCCTGTTCATGCCCGCCGGCAGGGCGTTGCTATTAATACGAATGGTACCAGAGGAACGGATATGACCTTCGAAGAGCTGAAAGCACAGTTACGACTTCCCGTGGTCGCTGCTCCCATGATGCTGGTTTCAGGCCCGGACCTGGTGATTGCCGCCGGCCGCGCGGGTATTCTGGGGGCGTTTCCGGCGCTGAACGCTCGCACCACGGCCCAGTTGAAGGACTGGCTGGAGAGGATCGACGGAACGCTGAACGGGCGGCCCTATGCGGTCAACCTGATAGTTCAAGGTCCGGGTGCGCCACGCTTTGTTGATGACCTGGCAATGATTGAGGCTACCAAGCCCCCCGTGGTGATCACCAGCGTCGGAGACCCGTCTATGGCAGCCGAACGGATTCACGCCTTCGGTGGCCTCGTGTTTCACGACGTGGCAACCTTGCGCCATGCGCGAAAAGCAATAGAAGCCGGAGTAGACGGTCTGATCCTCCTGACCGCGGGAGCGGGGGGGCATACGGGAACTGCCAATCCGTTTGCGTTCGTATCTCAGGTTCGCGCTTTCTGGGATGGCCCCCTCCTGCTGGCGGGCGGGATCGCCGACGGCAGTGGCGTTGCGGCGGCGCGTGCACTGGGTGCAGATCTTGTCTATATGGGGACGCGCTTTATCGCTTCCGAAGAGTCGATGGCAGCGCCCGAGTACAAGGATTTGCTGGTATCGCAAACCATGGCGGACGTTGTTCTAACGGATCGCATCTCGGGCCTGGCCGCAACATTTTTGCGTGGATCGATCGTGCGCGCTGGGCTGGATCCGGACGCTCTTCCGGAGCGGCTCGATGTCTTCAAGCCTAATCTGCCGGAAGGTATCAAGGCCTGGCGGGATGTATGGAGCGGTGGACATGGTGTTGGCTCGATAACCGATATCCCGCCGGTGGCTGAGATCGTTGACCGTCTCGCCGCAGAATATGAGGCCGCAAAAAGGCGAGCGTCAATGCTTTGAGACCTTTTCAAGCGGCACCGACGGCTGGAGAGGCGGCTTGCATGCAGGAGGACGTGCGGTGATGGCGAAAAACGATTTGCCCAGCCCCGATTTGGCTCTCTGCGATCTCGCTGTCCGCGGTAGCCGTCGGACTAAATCCGATACTATTGCCCGACTTGAAGAGAGCGCGGTGGCGCTATTCGCAAGCCGTGGATATGAAGGAACGTCGCTTCGCAGCATCGCAGCGCACGCCCGCCTGCCGTTGAGCGCGATTGACCGCCATTTCGGATCCAAAATGGCCCTATTTGATGCCGTACATCGGCGGATATGGAAGGAAATAGACTCGGAGCGCCAGTCATTGCTGCAAAGTCGCTCCGTGACGGGGAGTGCTGCCAGCCTCGAGGCCGTTCTTTACGCTTTTATCCGCCCGATCGTAGAGAGGGCCACCAGATCCGCCGATGGCTCGGCCGCCATCCGTCTGCTACGAGAAATGATGTCTACGCGCCTTCACGCCGACTCCGACACCCGGCGCAAACCGGTGAAAGCCGTGGTAGATCATTGGGTGGGGGCGATAATGGCGACATGTCCAGGCCTGTCGCGTGATCGGGCCGTCTGGGTCTATTCCTTTGTTGTCGCTACGTTATTTGGCAATCAGCTGGTCGACGGGTGCCTTGATGAACTGATGCCGGCCAACGCCGCGCGTTCTACGGATGAGGTAACCACTATGCTGGTGGCATTCTGCAGCAATGGCATACGAGGGTTGACCTGACCAACGCCGCGCAGCGGTCGGTTTGCCTGGTTCCCAGCAGTCAGCGGCCTGTGTGGCGGTTGGCTGCAACCGCGGCAAGCGCGCTCAGCGCGCAAAGTAATGCGCCGCCGGTCACGATCCATGCCAGGGCGAAATGACTCATGATCGGTGCTGACAGCTGTGGCCCCAGGGCCAGCCCACCCAGCTGCATCGCCGGAATCAGTACCGCCGCTTTTGCGCCATCTTCCGCCGCAGCGACGGTGCCCATAAAATAGGATGTCGCGAAGGTCCAAAAAAACAGAAACATGATGGTACAAAGAGTGAAATCGACGCCGGACAAGGCCAAGCCGATGCTGCTAAGGACCAAACCCGTCGTGGAAACAGTGAGCGGTAGGCGTCGTCCGAGACGCAAACCCAGCATGGCGGCGCAAAGGCCAGCTGCAATGCCGGCGAAGGTGGCCATCGCAAGGTCTGTTGAAATAGCTTCTGTCGGGATGCCTCGTGCCTGACCCAGGCTTCCCATAAAGGGCCACACCATTCCAACGCCCGTATTGAGTCCAAGGCAGCCGGCGAGGCCGAGGGCGGCATTTCGCGACAAGGTAAATGCTCTCGTTCGCGCCGTCAGCCTGAAGCTTGGTGCTGCCTGTTCTGTTGCCGCCGGGAAAAATGGCAACACGAGCAAGCCGAGCACGCCTAGCGTCCCCAGAGCAACAAAGGCGCTTTCAACGCCCCACGCGGCCACTATTGCGGGGAGGAAAAAGAGATAGGCCGTCACGAGGCCGAGATTTGTGGACATGAACAGCGCGAAGAGTCGGTCCGGATTGGGGAAAGCGGTGGCCGCGGCGCCCAGAGCGCCCACCGCGACGCCCTCTCCAATCCCCGTTAACAGACGAGCCAACAGGACGGCATCCGAACTATAGAGCACCATCGAGAGCCCGTTGCCGACGACGATCGCGGCCAGCGCTCCCGCCAGCAGGGTCTTTCGATGCTTGCCGTTCAGTATCTGGCCGATGACCAGAATCGATATCATCATGCCGCCCAGTTCCACGGAAGCGAACGTGGCGGCACGTTCTGGAGGAAAGACTCCCGTTTTCGAAAGTGCCATGAGAATCCCAGGCATCGCGATGGAACTGAATGCGCCCGCAACCCCAACCAGTATGACACCCAAAAAGCGGAGGAACAACGACCTCTGTGCTGCCTCAGGGACGGCGATTATCGGGCCTATCGTTGTCATAATACAGGCTTTCCTTGCTAGGCGAGTGGGGGCAGGCGCAAATCTCCGCCCACCGGACCATGTCCCAAAAACGGCTCCAGCAGGGCGTCAATTCCATCGGTGCCCACATCTTCCATATTTGCCGGATCCCATCGTGGGGCGCCGTCTTTGTCAACGAGAATGGCGCGCACGCCCTCCACGAAGTCATGCGCGCCAATGATGCGAACTGCCATGCGGAAATCGTCCAACAGCACCTGATCGATCGACTGACCCTGGCCGCCAACCATGCGTCGCCATGTCGCGCGCAGGCTGGTAGGAGAGGCGCGGCGCAGTACGGATTGCGCTTCTGCAATCCATTCCGCTTGTTCAGCGGCCGCCGCTATACCCGCTATCACGGCGTCGAGATCCTCATCCGCGAACAGGCGGTCTATTTCGGCTCTTCGTTCGACGAGCGCCCCGCCGATCAACTCGGAGTGATATGCACCAACAATCGCATCGACGGCATCTAGGTCGAGCCGCTTCGCAGCTGCCAAATCCTTGATCAGGCTATCGAACGCGGCGGCAGGAATATGATGCGTGGCCAGCTTGGCCGTCAGGGCATCGGCCGCGCCGATGTGAGGGCCGATCAATGCCAGATATCGGCCGATCATGCCCGGACAGCGATTGAGGAACCATGTTCCTCCGACATCGGGAAACAGGCCCAGCACTGTTTCCGGCATCGCCATGCGGAGGTCTTCGCTCACCACGCGATGCGAGCCATGGATGGAAAGGCCCAGCCCGCCGCCCATCGCAATGCCGTTTATGAGAGATATGAAAGGTTTGGGAAACGTGTTGATCCGGTAGTTCACCCGATATTCTGTGCCAAAGAAGCCTCGCGCCCTTGCAGTCCGCTCGTCGACGTCAGCGACAGTGCCGAGCGCACGCATGTCGCCACCCGCGCAGAACGCCCGCTCACTGGCGCTGCGGAGCAGTACGGCATCGATGTCGGGATTGTCAGTCCAGTCGGTCAGGACCCTCTCGAGCTGCTCGACCATGTTAAGATTGAGCGCGTTGAGAGCCTTGGGCCGATTGAGGATGATAACCCCCAGGCGTCCATGAACTTCCGATACTATCTCTTCCGGCAGCAGATCGGTGGGCATGCCGGTCATTTCATCGTCGGCATTATGAATTCGGCCCCTGCGCGGATGCCTTCTGGCCAGCGCAGCGTTGCTGTCTTCAGGCGTGTGTAGAAGCGCACGCCCTCCGGCCCGTGCATATGATGATCGCCGAACAAGGATTTTTTCCATCCGCCGAAGGAATGAAAAGCCATGGGGACGGGTATGGGGACATTGACACCCACCATGCCTGCTTTAACCCGACTGAGAAATGACTGCGCGGTATCGCCATCGCGTGTGAACACCGCGGTGCCGTTTCCGAACTCATGACTGTTTATGAGGTTCAGCGCCTCGTCAAAGCTTTCTGTGCGCACTACAGAAAGCACCGGCCCGAAAATTTCCTCCCGATAGATGCGCATGTCCGGCGTCACCTTATCGAACAACGTGCCGCCCACAAAAAAGCCGTGTTCATAGCCCTGAATGTTCAGGCCACGGCCGTCAACGACGAGCTCTGCTCCCTCCGCGACGCCGGCATCGATATACTCCAGCACCTTGTCGGCGTGCTCTCGCGTGACCAATGGCCCCATCTCGGCCTCCGGATCTGTACCCGGACCTACCTTCAATGTGCGGACCTTGGGAGCCAGCCTTTCGATCAGTGCGTCGGCGGTTTTTTGACCGACGGGCACTGCGACCGAGATCGCCATACAGCGTTCCCCCGCAGAGCCATAAGCCGCACCCATCAAAGCATCGACCGCCTTGTCGAGATCGGCATCTGGCATCACGATCATATGGTTCTTCGCGCCACCCAAAGCCTGCACGCGCTTTCCGGCCGCCGTACCTCGATTGTAGACATATTCTGCGATTGGGGTGGAGCCGACAAAAGAGATCGCTTCGATGCCGGGATGATCGAGGATCGCGTCGACCACTGGCTTGCCCCCATGAACCACCTGGAACACACCCTCGGGCAGCCCCGCCTTCGCAAGCAGGGCGGCGAGTTCGTTGGCGAGGCTGGGGTCGCGCTCGGAGGGCTTGAGGATAAAGCAGTTGCCGCACGCCAGCGCCACAGGAAACATCCACATCGGGACCATGGCGGGGAAGTTGAACGGCGTGATGCCCGCCACAACCCCCAGTGGCTGGCGGAACGATACTGCGTCGATGCTGTTGCCAACCTGCTCCGAGAACTCGCCCTTCAGAACCTGCGGGATACCACAGGCGAACTCGACAACCTCCAACCCGCGAATAAGCTCACCCTTGGCGTCAGCGAGCACCTTGCCGTGCTCTGAAGTTATGATGGCTGCAAGCCGGTCAATATCGCGCTCGATCAGGTCGCGCAGACGGAAAAGGACGCGGGCGCGCACATGGGGTGGCGTCGCAGACCATGCAGGGAAGGCATTCTGCGCTGCGCGGACCGCCAGATCGAGATCTCGTGCGTCACCCAGGGCGAGCCGGGCGCTGACCTCGCCTGTTGCCGGATTGAACACCGACGAAAGCTGTTCTGGCTCAGACAGGGGGCGATCATGGATCACATGGTCAACCAAAACGGGATCCGACATCAACATCTCCTTGTTCTCGATGGGTGTAAAAACAGCAATATCGCTCACCAGACCTGCTGCTCTTTGTCATAGAAAAAGCCGCCGGTCGGGCCAGGCGCTGCGTGTGTGACGAGCCAGACTATGCCGTCGACAGCGTCGGCGACGGAACGGCCTACATGACCGGTAAAGTCTGTTGCGGTGTATCCTGGATCAACCGCGTTAACCCGGATCCCCGCCACGCGGAGTTCCTTGGCAAAAGCGACTGTGATCGCGTTCATAGCGGTCTTAGAGCTGTCGTAGCCGAGGAAGTTTCTATGATAGATCCGGCTGGTGGGATCGGAGAGCAAACCGAGCGATCCGAGACCACTGCTCACCATCACGATTTGCGCATCCTTGCTCTGCCGAAGCAGCGGCAGAAACGCCTGGGTAACGCGTATCGCCCCGAACACGTTGGTCTCATAAATGGTCCGCACATTATCGACAGGCTCTTGGCTGGGGTCAAAGTGCCCGGTCCCGGCGATACCCGCGTTATTGATGAGCACATCAAGCGTACCACCTGCCTCGATTATCGTCTCGACGGCGGCGTTGACGCTGTCGTCATCTACCACATCTATTTGCACCGGGCGAACCATACCCGCAGCTTGAGGAGCCAGCGCTTCTGCCGCCGCCTTTCCTCGCCCCGCGTCGCGGCAACCCAGCCAGATATCGTATCCAAGTCGGCCCAACTGGCGAGCGGTTTCGTAACCAATCCCCTTGTTGGCGCCGGTGATGAGAACGGATGGAGCGGTCATGGTCTATGCCCAAGCCTCCCGATAGAGTAACTGTATGGTCTCCGCATCGGGGATGCGGGGATTGTTGCCAGGTGACCCGGAAGCGAGCGCCTGCTCGGCCATCAACGGTAACAGCTCGGTCCACCGTGACGGATCGATGCCATAGCTCTTGGGGCTCGGCACGGAGAGATCGCGGTTGACGTCCCGAAGGGCCTCCACGAGGCGCGCTACTGAGGCCTGTTCGCCCTCTCCGGTTTCGGCTATGCCCATGGCATGCGCGCAGTCCGCGTATCGGCCCAGAGCGGCGGGGGCAGACCATGCTGTTACCGCAGGCAACAGCATGGCGTTGGACAGGCCGTGGGCAACGTGGAAATGGGCGCCGATTGGGCGGCTCATTCCGTGTACCAGCGCAACGGATGCATTGGAAAAGGCGATGCCCGCCTGCAATGAACCGGCCATCATAGCTTCCCGCGCGGCTCGATCACCCGGCTCCTCGCACACGCGGCGCAAATTGGGCCAGATCATGCGCATCGCGGCGAGCGCCATGCCATCCGAAAAGGGATTGGCGAGCTTGGATACATAGGCCTCTATGGCGTGGGTCAATGCGTCAATGCCAGTGTCCGCAGACAGGCGTGCAGGCTTGCTAAGTGTAAGTTCGTAATCGACGATCGCTAGCGTCGGCAAATAGGCGAGGCCGGCACACAGCATCTTTTCGTCATTTGCTTCATCGGTGATGATCGTAAAGCGGGTCGCCTCCGATCCCGTTCCCGCTGTCGTGGGTATGGCGATGATCGGCAGGCCCGGTTCATTTTCCTGGTAGGGTGCCTTGCGCTCTCGCATCGTCCCGCCGTGAGCAACGAGAATCGCAACCGCCTTGGCGGTGTCGATCGGGCTGCCGCCGCCGAAGCCGATGATGCAGTCATGCTGGCCCTCAGCAACGAATGCGACTGCTGCGTCTACCGAGGTTACGGTCGGATCTGGGATAACCTTTGTATACGCCCGGGCCTCCATTCCGTTCGCAGCCAGAATGCCGAGCAGACGATCAAGAGCGCCGTTGCCTGCCAGAAAGTCGTCGGTCAAGACTGCAGGCGCGCGGAGCCCCATCTGCGCGAGGGCCGCGGGCAATTCATTGATGGTGGCTGCACCAATACGCATGGCGCGCGGTAAGAAAATTGCGGCCAATGGAGCCTCTCCGGTTGTTAAACCCTCTGTGGGTGCGTTGCCTTGGTCCTAGCATTGACAAAATATGGAGGGTAGGAGAAAGATTTCTCAGTTTCTGTGCAAAAATACACAGGATGCGATGCAAGCATTCAACTGGAATGATCTTCGGTTTTTCCTTGCCGTAGCGCGGTCGCGGACGATTTCGCTCGCCGGTCGACGGACGGGCACCGATCACGCCACAGTGAGCCGAAGGATCACAGCACTGGAGGCCGCCTTGGGTCTGAAGCTGTTCGAGCGCAATCCACGCGGCTATAATCTTACGTCGCATGGCGAAGATCTGCTCGGGATGGCCACCGCAATCGAGGCCCAGACAATGCAGATCGAGGAGCGGGTAGCAGGGCAGCAACAAGGCCTTACCGGCGCGGTACGGATCAGTACACCGGAGGGGTTCGGCAACTTTTTCCTTGCATCGCGGATAGGCGCGCTTGCGATCGCCCATCCCCAGCTTTCCGTAGAGATGATCACCATTCAGCAGATTGTAGCGCTGTCTCGCCGGGAGGCCGATGTCGCGATCACGATGACGCTCCCGCCGTCGGGAAACTTTGCGCACGAATTGCTGACGGACTATCGGCTTTTCATCTATGGTGCGAAAAATTATCTGGCCAGGTCCCCGTCCATCCGTTCGCGAGACGATCTCACTGACCACCCATTCATTGGATATGTGGACGACCTTATCTTCACGCGCGCGTTAAACTACCTCCCCGAAGTTCGCCCGCATCTTCGAGCGAGATTGCAGAACAGCAGTATTCAAGCCCAGCTCAGTGCGACCATGTCGGGTTTCGGCTTATGCGTCCTTCCCGAATATGTTGCGCGGACGGCGCCTGAGCTGGTCCCCGTGTTGCCGGACGAAATTGCGCTGACACGCTCTTACTGGATGGTCGCTGACTCCGATATGGTCGATACGACGCTTATACGGCTGACCCAAAGGTTCCTGCGCGGCCTGCTGGCAGACGCCGGGGATTTCTTCATGAGAACGCCATCGTCCCCGCCCTAGCTGTCGATCGAGACTTTTAATACGAAACCATAGGGACCACGGAGGCCCGCAAACCGGCATCTGAAAGCTGCGAGCGAAACATTATCCGGTAATCAGGGCGGTAGCTTGGATCCTGAGGGCTGGCCAGCCGGAGTATCGCTTGCCCCAATCCCACGGGCAACGGGTTTCCTCGGCTACCGGGTCAGGCATTACGGTCCAGCAGCGTGCGCGGAGTGTCATTCGCCGAGGGAAGGACAGGTGTCCTCATAAAACCTCTCCTGCGCGAGCGTCTTCAATGCTAGCGGAGTAGCCGAGATTTGCGTCATGGTTCAGCGATTTGTTCCAGGACGCTAGAGTACCATCCGCGCACGCATGGGCGTGGTTGGGTGCAATTCCCTCCCTTTCATTGCGAGATTGTTATGCGTATCTTTATTACCGGTGGCACAGGGTTCATTGGCAAGGCTACGATTGAGGACCTGAAGCTTGCCGGGCATGATGTTCTGGCGCTGGCACGGAGCGACAGCTCTGCGACAGATCTCAAGGCAATGGGCGTAGTCCCCCATCGCGGTGACCTGAGTGATGCCGAAAGCCTGATAGACGGTGCCAGGCAGTGCGACGGCGTAATCCATCTGGCGTTCGATCATAAGGACTTGCGCGGCTGGGCCGCCAAGGATCGAGAAGTCACAGCAACCTTTGCGGATGCATTGGCGGATTCGGAGAAGCCCTTGGTGACGACTTCGGTTGTCGCTATCGTCAAGCAGGGTGTTGTTGCTACCGAGCTAGATATGCCATCTTGGGAGAGCATTGGTGGCTTCCGGACGGGTTCGGAAGAAATGACGCGCGAGGCTGCCGGGCGCGGTGTTCGATCCAGTATTGTACGCCTTCCCCCGACGGTTCATGGCCCCGGCGACGGGATGTTCGTTGCCCATCTCATTGGTATCGCCCGCCGAACCGGCATATCCGCCTACATCGAAGATGGAAGCAACCGCTGGCCCGCCGTTCATCGACTGGATACCGCCAGGTTATTTCGTCTCGCGGCCGAGCGCGCAGATCCGGGCGAATGCTTTCATGCGGTCGCGGACGGCGCGATTCCCTTCAAGGCAATAGCAGACATCATTGGCCAAAAGCTGGGAGTTCCAATTCGCAGCATAGAACGAGAGGGCGCCGTCGATCATTTCGGCTGGCTGGCCCATTTCGCGGGCATGGACAGTCCCGCGACAAGTGACCTCACCAGAAGACGGCTTGGCTGGGAGCCTCAACATCCCAGTCTGCTTGATGATTTAGCGGGAGAGAGCTATTTCAGCGATGCCGCAGCCGGGGTTGTCGATATCACCCATTGATGGGCAGGCGTCCTTGGTTCTCAGCATGTCTGGCGACGATTCACTTTGGGTAGTTTTGGTCGGTTTACAACGCCTAAGTAAAGCGCCCGGTGCGCCCGGCGGCGTGTCGACACGGACCGGGCGCAATGCCGAGAGCAATCAATCGATTGACTGCACATGTTCCGGGATTTTATATGTCTGGCACCGCACAGTAAAACACCCTGCTTGGCTACCCGGTCGATGAAGCTCTTATACCGGGCAGCAAGCGGGCAGAACTAATCCAGGAGACCATATGCCGATCGATCATACACATGACGCCGCCAAGCGGAGCTGGGTTTCAAGTGCCAATGACGGCGAAACGGACTTTCCGATCCAAAACCTACCCCTCGGCGTTTTTTCCACCGAGGGGGTAGATCCGCGGTGTGGAGTGGCGATCGGCGATCAAATACTTGACTTGCGCGAGGCTGCGCGTCGCGGGTTGCTCTCATCGCCAGCAGCGGACACGCTTTACGGGAACACGCTGGATCAGCTTTTCGCGCTCGGGCGCCCCGCAATGCGTACTTTGCGGCACGAAGTGTTCGCATTGCTCGATGCGGAGGGTGGAAAACGGGACGATGTAGTCCTGCATCCCATGGCGGCTTGCTCTATGCATCTGCCAACCAGCGTCAAGAATTACACGGACTTTTTCGTCGGCGTCCACCATGCCATTCGTTGCGGCCAGATCATCAACGGCGATGATTACGAGCTCGCCCAGAATTATGGTTATATGCCCATCGCATATAATGGCAGACCGTCCACCGTTTGCGTCAGCGGTACGGATATCCGTCGCCCGGTTGGGCTGCGTAAGCGGCTGTCGCAGGATGCGTTGCCCAGCTTCGGGCCCTGTCAGTGGATGGATTTTGAGCTGGAGATGGGTTTTTTCGTAGGCCCTGAGAACGCCATGGGCGAGCCGGTGTCTATTGGAGAGGCAGGAGACCATATTGTTGGCTTCTGCCTGTTGAATGATTGGTCCGCGCGCGACATCCAGATGTTCGAAATGACCCCCTTGGGCGCATTTAACGGCAAGAGCAGCGGGACTAGTATTTCGTCATGGGTAATAACCGCAGATGCAATGGAGCCGTTTCGCCTGCCCGCTATGGAGCGTCTGCCTGGCTCACCGGATATCCCGCGCTACCTGCTGGACGCTGCCGACCAGGCCGCCGGCGGAATTGACGTGGCATTGACAGCAACCATCCTGACAGAAAAGATGCGATCAGCGGGGGAGGGGCCTGTCCCCTTGCTACGTACTCATTCCCGCTACTGCTACTGGACCTTCGCCCAAATGCTAACGCAGCATACGATTACCGGATGCAGCCTCTTGCCGGGCGATCTTGTCGGTACCGGAACGATCTCCGGTCCCACCCGCGAAGACCTGGCAAGCTTTTTCGAGCTCAGTTTCATCGGAAAGGAGCCGTTCCAGCTCCCAAATGGTGAAGCGCGCGGCTTCATAGAGGATGGTGACGAAATCAGCTTCCATGGGCGCTGTGAGCGCGAGGGATTTGCTGCCATCGGGTTCGGTGCCTGCTCGGGCCGCGTCACCCCCGCGCTACCCCTGGAGCGGTTTTGATCGGGTGTGGCCCGAACAAAGCCGCTCTCCGATAGGTCCCTGGAGCAAATTCACGCAGCCGGAGTAGCGCCCGGCTGCTGTACGCCCCAAAGCGGAGCCCATGCATTCCTGATGTCTGCTTCGGATATGCGGGCGAAACGTCCAAGGATGCGGTCCCGGGACCCAGTAAGGCGATCACGAACGGCCGGCCACTCGAGGCCGGTCAGTTTCCCGTGCCGTTTGCGCGCAACACCGTCGATCCAGACAGAGTCGATGTCGCTGACATCGGCGTAGAACACCAGCGCCGCGACTGGATCGGTGACAGGGCTCATGTTCACGCTGTCGGTTCGGGTCAGCACGATATCCGCCTTTTTGCCCGGCGTGATACTTCCTGTGATATTATCAATGCCCATGACGCGCGCGCCGCCCATCGTCGCGAATTCGAGCATCTTGCGTGCCGCATAACGCGATGGGATAGGAATACCGGCGTTAGCTAGCTCGAAGTCGCGGAAACGCATGGTCTGGAGCATCAGCCGCATCTGAGCAAACATATCCCCCGCAAAATTGGAAACGATGTCGATGCCCAAAGAGGGCGTGCTCCCGCTTTCGACCACGCGCTCCAGCACCGGATATCCCATACCCATCTGCAGTTCCGTTTCCGGGGTCGTCGATAGCCAGCCCCCATGCTGTTTGAGTAACCCGAGGTCGCCGTCCGTCAAAAATGCCCCGTGAACAAACAACATGTGATCACCAAGCAGACCCTTTTCATGGAGCAGGGGAACGATGCGGAATTCCTCGTTCAATCCAATCCCGATATGCATGCTTATTCTGGCTGGCTCCAGCGTCTGCGCCCATCCAAGTTCATCAAGCATCGCCTCCTGCTGGGATGCGACGACGAACTCGCTCGATGCTATCCCGAACTGGAGCAGCCCGGTGTTCGAGGGAAAGAACTTCTCGCGCACGCGCTCTGCGTTATCGCGATGAAAATCCTCCAGCGGTCCGGCAACATCGTCTACGATCTTCTTCCGATCAAGCTGGTCGCCAGGCTTGTATTTGGGATTGCGGTAGACACCATAGCACATGATGCCCCGGATGCCTGCATCCTGTAGACCCCGGACCAGGCCATCGGAATGGTCGGGCGTGATCTGCAAATGGCTGTGGTCAACAAGAGACGTGATTCCTCCATTGATCGCGTCGAGCGCGCCTACATAGTTCCCAAGATATGCGTCCTCCGCGTCATAGGAAACGGAGTACGTGCTGCGCATAAGGCAGGTATAATCGAAAAGGCTCCAGTCGGCTGCCACACCCTTGAGCTGGGTCTGCCATGTATGACGATGAGTATCCACGAAACCGGGGCTGGTGATCATCCCCGCTGCATCGACTATCTCAGCATCGTCAGCGGAGATGGATGGGGCCACCTCGACGATGCGATCATCAACGATCAGTATGTCTCCGTGTGGAATATCGCCGATCTTGGGATCCATACTGACGATATGTGATCCACGAATAAGTGTACGGTTGCCCATATTTTGTCCTTCTGCAATTGTGCATGGCGAATTGGATCGAGTGATCCGCTGCTCCTCGGACAAAATTTTATCATTTTTAAAACTTTGAGTTTGGGGGTGGCCTTACGCGGTCTACCCGTTACTGCTTAACCGATTTCAATTGAGACCTTGCCAAAATGGACGCCGCTTTCCTGAACGCGCAGGGCGTTGGCCAGGTCATCCAGCGGTAATGTGCGGTCGATTACGGGACGGATCCCTGTCGCGTTTATGGCGGCGATCATGTCGAGATGATCATTGCGGCTCCCCACCTGCACGCCCTGCACCCGAACGCGCTTCCGCGTGATCAGATTAGAGGGTATTTCGCCTGAACGCCCGGCGAGCACACCCACCAGCGAGATGCGGCCACTATAGCCTATTGCGGCGAGAGATTGCGGCAGCGTACCGGCGCCCCCGACATCAATAATATGATGGAGACCGCCAGTCATATTGAACGCGGTTTCTCCCCATTCGGGTGTAGTCTTGTAATTGATAACGTAGTCCGCGCCCATTTCTTTGAGGCGTTCAAGCTTCGCATCGCTGGAAGAAAGCGCAACGACGACAGCGCCCATGGCCTTTGCGAACTGGAGTGCGAAAAGAGAGACGGATCCGGTGCCCTGCACCAGCACCGTCTGCCCGGCGAACACGGGGCCATCGGGCACTATCGCGCGCCATGCGGTCAACCCGGCGCAGGTCAATGTGGCCGCTTCAATATGGCTGTAGCCGGCCGGCGCACGGGAAAACCACGCTGCAGGTGCCAGGGCATAGTCGCGCGCATAGCCGTCGAGTGTATCGCCAGGCGCCGCCCGCATGGCGTCAGATGGCATTTCCCCCGAAATCCAGCGTGTGTGGAAGACCGCGACGACGTTATCGCCCACTGCCAAGTCGGTCACGCCGTCGCCTACCGAGATGACCTCGCCGGCCCCGTCGCAGAGCATGACCCGGCCGTCCGCAACGGGCAGTGCGCCGGTTGCAACGAGATAGTCCTTATAATTGAGTGAGCTTGCGTGCAGTTTTACCAGTATCTCACCTGGCCCCGGTTGGCCCGGATGCGGAAGATCCACAGACTTCAGTGTGTCGAGCGTCGCTGGGTTGCCGACAGTCATTGCACGCATGGGTTATAGTCTCCTGTGAAAGCCGCCGGACGGAAACGCATGATCCCCGCCCGGCGACTGGCAATTTTAATCGTGAGCGAATGCCGCTCTATTAGAAATCATACCGAATTCTCGCGCCGTAGGTGCGCGGTTCCTCGAGATAGCCGTTGGTGGGGAAACCGAAGAGACCCGAGCTGACATAGGCACTGCTGACGGTCGTCTTGTTCGTAATGTTGCGAACATAGAGTGAGCCGCTGACCTTGCCACCGGTCGACGTCCAGTTGAGGAAGGCGTTCAGCTTTGCAAAAGCAGGCTGGCTTGTTTCCCTCACATTGAATGCCGTCATATAGGAGCGGCTGCGGTAGGTGATTTCGCCACGCAGGGTGAAATCACCTACCGAGCTGGGCACGGTGTATTGCGCTCCCGCAAAAGCGGTGAAGTTCGGTGACTGGCTGAGCGCGTTGCCCGCCAGGTCAAACGCCGCGTTAGCTCCGGGCGTGCTGGATGTTGCACCGGGGATAACATTACCGTTAGCGTCTACGAAGGTCGAACCATCACCATATCCCCGCGCCAGATCCCGGCTGACGAAATCGTCAAATCGAGCGTGCAGCCAGGCGACATTGGCATCGAGCTGGAGGTTGGCAGTCGGCTTCGCCTGCATCTCGATCTCTGCGCCGTAAATTGTCGCGTTCGCGGCGTTTTCGAGCACGGTGGAGTTTGTTGACACTTTGCCCACCTGCAGGTCAGCGTAGTCGTAGTAGAACCCGGCGACGTTCAGGCGCAGTCGGCGATCGAAAAGCGAGGATTTGATACCCGCCTCGAAGGCCGAAACCTTCTCAGGGTTAACCGGCTTGCCGAATGTACCAAGGTTGAACGTGCCTGACTTGAAGCCCTTGGACCAGGATCCATAGAGCATCACGCTGGGAGTTATTTGATAATCCAGTGCGACCCGGGGCGTGAATGAGTTGAACTTTTTCTGACCCGGCAGCGAGAGAGTGCCTGTCGGCGGTTGTAGCGCGATGCTTGCGGGAGTGCTGGAGTTGAAGGGTGTGCCGGGGTCAAAAAGGAAATTATCCAGCGCATCCTTCTTTTCCTTGCTGTAGCGAGCGCCCAGCGTCAGTCGAAGATTGTCCACAAGCTCATAGGTTGCCTGACCAAATAGCGCGTAAGCCTTGGTCTTGATGAACCCGCCGCCGTAATAACCGACAGATAGATAGTTGGCGGGCGGAGCAACAAAGGCAAAGTTATCGAACGGTATGGCAAGTTGGCCCCGATCGTTCTCGCGGAAATAAAACGCGCCCAGCAGCCAGTTCAGACGATCGCTGTTGCCGCTGAGCTGGAGTTCCTGGCTAAACTGCTTGTCCTGCTCCGCCTGGTAGATTGGCGCGACCAGTGCACTGGTCGAATCAATATCAGATGCGGTCTGGTAACGCAGTTTCCGGTAAGCCGTCAGCGAGGAAAGACTGATGGCGTCGGTGAGCTCGACATTGATCTTGCCGCTCAGGCCCCAGAAACGCACCCGGTTGGTCGGATCCACATTATTTGCAAGGTCACGCCGGTTGGGTGCCGCCTGACCGCCGAAGAGCGTAAGGCCGATCGGGGTGATCGGAACGCCCGGTGCAGCGTATCCGCCACCACCCAGATAGTGATAGCCGCCCGAATGATCGCTGCGGCGATAGATATCGCCCTTGATGTCGATCGTCACGCGGTCGCTGGGGGTGAAGCGCAGGCTTCCTCGAACGGCACGGCTGTTGAGATCATCGATGTCGTTGCCAGTGACGATATTCTTGCCATATCCATCATGATCCTGGGTCTGGAAAGCAATACGCGCCGACAATAGGCCCGGAACGATGGCGCCGCCGATGGCACCCTCGGCAGTTACCTGGTTATAATTTCCATAGCCGAGGCTGGCGTAGCCGGAAAATTCTTCAGTGGGAGTCTGGGTCGTGATGTTGATCGAACCGCCGGTTGCGTTGCGACCATAAAGCGTGCCCTGGGGACCGCGCAGCACCTCGACCTGTTGAATGTCGTAGAAGCTCGAAAGAGCGGCCACCGAACGCGAAATGAAAACGCCATCCACATGGAATGCGATGCTTCCTTCAGCGCCCGGTTGCAAGCTTTCCAGGCCGATACCGCGTAAGGCGATTTTTGCCACACCGAGCTGTTCGCCAAGATTGAGGCCCGGCACGGTCGCGGCCACACCCTGCAAATCCTTGACACCGCTGCGCTGCAGTTCGACCGCGGTAATCGCGGTGATTGCGAGTGGGACTTTCTGGAGAGACTCCGAGCGCTTCTGAGCGGTGACAACAATCTCGCCGATCTCGCCGGCATTAGCTTCTGTACTTGGCGAAGCGGAGGACTGCGCCGCGCCCTCGCTCTGCGCGAAGGCGGGCGACGGAGTCGCGGCGCATAGCGCCCATGACAGCGTCGCAAAGCTGATTCCTATTAAGTTGCCTTGTTTCATATTTCCCCTCCATCAAGATGATTGTTATCACCAACTTTTATAAATCAAGTGATTGATAGCTGCCATGGAGGGTGTTGTCAATGGGGGATTGCCGGACCCAAAATAGGATCCACCATACTGAAAAACAATAACTTTGTAGCGCTAGACAGAATGCAACCATCAGCGCTTGCTTTCAATAAACAATCATGTGATTGATAAAATGATTGATATAGGGTGCCTGCTGGTAGTACGAGACGCGGGGGAATTTGCCGCCGCGTCTCAAATGAGAAAGCCGGCAGGAAGAGGAGAGAGATATGCCGGGCGATTATGAGAAGGGACTTCACGAGCTGAGCCGGGGCTGCTGGGCTTGGCTCCAGCCGGACGGTAGCTGGGGATGGTCCAACGCCGGTCTGGTGACAGATGGCGAGTGCTCGCTTCTGGTGGATACCTTATACGATCTGAAAATGACGGCCACGATGTTGACCGCGATGCACGATGCCAGCCCGGCCGCGCGAAAGATCGATATTCTTGTCAATTCCCATGCTGATGCGGACCACACATATGGCAACAGGCTCGTCAACGGCGCGCGGATAATCGCCTCCGCTGCGACAGCAAATGAGTTCATGAAGCTCACCCCGGCAAAGCATCAAGAGATTATTGATCACGCATCGTCATTGGGCGAGGGGGCGGAGTACATTGCTTCCTGGGCGAAAGCATCCGGGTTCGATTTCAAAGGGTTTGAGCTCGTCCTTCCGACCGAAACCTATGATCGACGGATGGAACTCAAGGTCGGCGACAAAGATGTGCATTTAATAAACGTGGGGCCTGCACATACGCCGGGCGATACGCTTGTTCATTCTGTGCAGGACAGAGTGGTTTACACTGGCGACATCCTGTTCATGAATGTTCACCCCGCGGTCTGGGAGGGGTCTCTGGACGGATGGATTGCAGCATGCGATCTAATGCTAGATCTCGACGTCGACGTTATCGTCCCAGGCCACGGACCGCTCACCGACAAGAAGGGAGTGAGGCTCTTCAAAACCTATTTCGAGACGCTGAGGCACGAAGCCCGAAAGAGGTTTGACGCGGGCATGGGCGTGGAGGAAGCGGCATTTGACATTGAATGGGCGCCGCCATTCGATTCTTGGCTAGTCCCGGAGAGGGTCGCGGGCAGCGTCAATTTCCTCTATCGCCAGTGGGGCAGCCCTGACGCCCGAACAGATTTCCTTGAGATATTCGCTATGATGGCGCGTTACGCCAAGCGACGCGCGGCCTGTCTCGCCGGGGTACATTCTCCCGGCTGTAAGCACCCCCACTAGAGGGCGCCGTCCATATCGGGACCTGATGCTGAGGTACTGGGGAGTGCTATAAAACGCTGATGCAGCTGCGGTGCGACCCGTTTGCAGTACCGGTGACCGTCGCGTCTGTCTTCGTTCGAGGAATGTCATAATGTCGAAGGTTATCATAACGTGTGCGGTGACAGGTGCCATTCACACTCCGTCAATGTCGCCCTATCTGCCGGTAACCGCAGATCAAATATCCACGGCCGCGATCGGCGCGGCGGAGGCCGGGGCGGCCATCGTACATCTTCATGCCCGTGATCCCGGGAATGGACGGCCAAGCCAGGACCCAGCACTGTTCGAGCCGATATTGGAGAGGATCGGTGATGCCTGTGACGTTGTGATAAACATTACGACCGGCGGCTCTCCTGTTCAGACTCGCGAGGAAAGGCTTGCGCCGGCCGTTGCGTTCGAGCCCGAAATTGCCTCACTCAACATGGGTACAATGAACTTCGGGCTTTACGAGATGCTTCACAGGTTCAAGGACTTCAAACATGACTGGGAGGAGTCCTATCTGCGCGACTCGGACGATCTCGTGTTTCGTAATTCCTTTAGGGATATAGCGTACATCATGGCGTTGCTGGGTGATACCGGCACACGATTCGAACTGGAATGTTACGACACCAGCCATCTTTATACTGCGGCACATTTTCTCGATCGAGGATTGTTGAAACCTCCACTGCTGGTCCAGTCGGTTTTCGGCCTGCGGGGTGGGGCAGGGTTTCACTACGAGGATGTTGTCATGATGCGCCGGACCGCCGACCGGTTGTTTGGCAAGGATTATGTCTGGTCTGTGCTGGGCGCTGGACGACACCAGATGCCGATCGCGGCGATGGCAGCCGCGACAGGCGGAAGCGTTAGAGTAGGCATTGAGGATTCGCTGTGGGACGGACCGGGACAGCTCGCTCGATCAAATGCGGATCAGGTCCGCAGGGTGCGGACAATCATCGAAGCCCTTTCGCTGGATATCGCAACCCCTGACGAGGCGAGAGAGATCCTCTCGCTCAAAGGGCGAGCGCACACCAAGATGTCTAGGGGCCGGACCGCGGGCAGGTAGGGAGGCGAAATCTGCGCCGGCCTTTTGCCCTCGACGAGAGCTGGCAAAAAATCGGTCAGTTGATTCGGTTTTGCGATTAGGGCATCAGATGCGCATGCCCAGATCCAACGCACAGAATACCGATTCAGAGGATACTAACCCGCCTTCCGTGAGGGAGCGGCTGCTTGCGGTTGCGGCCGTGCATTTCGCGGAGCATGGCTTACAAGGCGCCAGCCAACGCGCGATCCAGCGCGAAGTTGGCGTAAACCCCGGGGCCGCCAATTACTACTTCCGGTCAAAGGAAGCGCTATACATCTCGGTGATCGAGAATGCGCTTCAGCCGATACTGAAAGAACGCCTCAGCCATCTTAAGACATTGCCGGACAATGAGGATTTTCTGTCGCGGCTGCGATATCTGCTACGGAGCTATCTCGGTCCGATGGTGCGTGAGGCCGATACTCAGGCAGGGCACGGCTATCTGCGGATCGTAGGTGCGCAGTTTTCGCATGCGGACATTGCCTTGGAAACGATGGACAAGACAGTTGCGGATGTTCGGGAGCTGTATGTTGATCTGTTGGGGAAAATGTTTCCAGCGGCTTCTCGAAATCGAATCTACGAAGTGCTCCGGATCTGCGTGAGTCTGTCCGCCACGATACCTGCCCAGTATAAGCCGGAATCTCTCAACAAGGCCAAGATCGCGGCCATGGTAGAGGACATGACGGAGATTTCGGTGCTGATTTTTCAGCGCCTATGCGACCCGGCCCATCCTTGACCTAATAATTCTCGGGCCATTCGGAGAGCCGATACGCCGGTTATGCTCTCGCGATCACAGCGCCATGTTGACAATCATTCGATTGAATGAAATAAGATCAGCGATAAAAAGTTTGATTGTCAGAGAGGATTGCTCACGATGGGCAGAGAAGGTGAAGCGCAGCTTGCTCCCACGCTGGGGAAGTCGCATTTGGTTCCCGCCGCCATTGCCAAGCAGGTTGTTAGCCCGGCCGCATATGCAGATTGGGATGGAATTCATCGGGCCTTCGCCCAGATGCGTAGGGATATGCCGCTCGGCTTGGTTGAAACGCCAGGTTTCGATCCATTCTGGCTGGTCACCAAACATGTTGACATTATGGAAATCGGCCGCAAGCCGCTAATTTTTGCTAATAATGAGCATCGCTGTGCCCTTATCAGCCAGGCTGCCGAGCGGGAATTCCTGAAGACCAAGGATACCGCCCCGTTTCTCCGGGTGCTGATCTCCATGGATCCGCCTGAGCATTCCGCATATCGTCGTTTGACGTTTAAAAACTTTACCCCAAACGGGGTCCGGGGGCTTGAAGATAGTATTCGCGCGTTGGCCGTGGAGTCGATCGACGAAATGGCTGCTCACGGCGGCACCTGCGACTTCGCCACGGATGTCGCGCTGCGCTATCCTCTCCGCGTGATCTTGTCGCTGATGGGTCTTCCGCGAGAAGACGAGGCAATGATGCTGCGCCTGACTCAGGAAATATTCAGTCCGCAGGATCCCGAGCTCAGCAAATCAGGGTCCAATACGGATGAAAGCGAAGCCAGTTCATACGATCTTGGCGCCCTCGATGAATTCAAGCAGTTTTTCAGCGATCTTATCAAGGCAAGACGTGCTAAGCCGACAGATGATATTGCCTCACTTATCGCTAACTCGACAATAGATGGCGCACTTCTCTCTGATTGGGATGTCACGAGCCAGTACATCGCGATATTGACTGCGGGTCACGACACTACCAGCTCTTCGACGGCGGGAGGCGTTGCGGCATTGGCACAAGCGCCTGAGCAGTTCGCTCTGGTTAAAAACGACCGCTCGCTGATTCCTTCTCTGGTTGAGGAGTGTGTACGCTGGACCTCGCCATTATTGAGCTTCATGCGCACCGCGACCAAGGACTATACCATTCGCGATCAGGTTATCCGGAAGGGCGACTGGCTCATGCTGTCCTATCCGTCGGGAAATCGCGATGAAGATGTCTTTGACGAACCCTTCGCATTTCGAGCCAACCGCAGCCCCAATCCTCAGATCGGTTTTGGATACGGTCCGCATATTTGCCTCGGTCAGCATCTGGGGCGCCTCGAAATGCGGATCTTCTTCGAGGAGTTTTTCAGGCGTGTTAAGTCTGTCGAACTAACCGGCCCGGTAGAACGTTCGCGCGCGATAAACGTGAGTGCGGTCAAGCGAATGCCAATCAAGTTCGTCATGGAGTGAATGGCTTCGGCCGGTTATGATGAGGAGTAGGCGCGTCTACGCGCTTGAGCCGACAGATTATTATTCGTTTTCACGCCCCGCGTCGCCGCCGGCTGACACCCGGATAACGCGCAAGGTACGTGTTCGGCCTGATCCCGGGATTAGGCCGACATGCTTAGCTTTAAGGTTGAACGCCCACCGAGCTGTTGCCACTCTTTCGGCAACATTCTTCTGGCCATTAAATCTGCCCCTGTTTCCAGTTAAAGATGGGAATACACTTTGGGCATGTTGAGTGTCATAGTTTCGGCGCAGGCACCCTCCCAGAACAGAATTTTGAGATTCAGACTCTCACGCTAACAAGACGGATATCGAGGTAATCGTCGATCCCATATCTCGATCCTTCCCTTCCTAATCCCGACTCCTTGACACCACCAAATGGCGCAATCTCGCTAGACATTTTCTCGGGCAGCGGGTTTCGGTATCGCAACTATTGGTGGAGATATTCACACTGGACCCCGAAACCTTGTCCGTCGCCCTTATTATTTACGGTGCGATTGCCTCCATATTGCCAGTATGGATGCTGTTGGCCCCCCGGGACTATCTCTCCACCTTTCTTAAAATAGGAGCTATCCTCGCGCTAGCAGTTGGCATTGTGCTCATTCAGCCGTCCTTGCGTATGCCCGCGGTTACAGAGTTTGCGGCAGGCGGGGGGCCGATATGGCCCGGCACGCTTTTTCCTTTCCTTTTCATCACAATTGCCTGTGGCGCGGTTTCCGGGTTCCATGCGCTCATCGCAAGTGGCATCACGCCCAAGCAGATCGCCACAGAGGACGATGCGCGCTTCATCGGTTACGGAGCGATGCTCATGGAGAGCTTTGTCGCCCCGATGGCCATAATCGCCGCATCGATCCTCGATCCCGGCATTTATTTTGCCATGAACAGTCCTTCGGCCCTGGTTGGAACCACGGCCCAGTCAGCCGCCCAAGCGGTGAGCGCACGAGCCTATCCACTGACACCCGATACGATTTCTGGCGCGGCGGCCATGGTTGGTGAGGAGAGCATCGTGTCCCGCGCGGGTGGCGCGCCTACATAGGCGATGGGGATGGCTGAAATATTCAGCAACGTCGTTGGCGGTCCGCCGATGAAGGCCTTCTGGTATCATTTCGCAATTCTATTCGAGGCTTTATTCATTCTGACGGCGGTTGATGCGGGAACGCGGGCGGGTCGTTTCATGCTTCAAGACATTATCGCTACGATCGTTCCGCGTGAGAGAGATCTCTCTGCAACTGGGGGCGTTATAGCTACGTTCCTATGCGTGTCCTTATGGGGATATTTCCTTTATCAGGGAGCCACCGATCCCCTTGGGGGAATAAACACGCTTTGGCGGTTGTTTGGCATTGCCAACCAGATGCTGGCTGCAATGGCACTCATGCTTGCCAGCGTGGTCCTGTTGCGCATGAAACGGGGGAAGCTGGTTTTGGTGGCGGCTTTGCCCGCTGGCTGGCTCCTGTTCTGCACGGCCTATGCAGGTCTTCTGAAAATATTTTCCAGTGACCCCAAAATCGGCTTTCTAGCCCATGCAGCAGTTTTCGACCGCGCGCTGGCACGGGGGATTTGCTTGCGCCAGCAAAATCGCTGGACGAAATGGCGCGGGTCATTCTGAACGACCGGGTTCATGGTCTATTATGCTTTCTATTTCTAGTGGTAATGGCCGTGCTGCTGTTATGTTCCATCCGAGCTGCCCGCGAGGCATCATCGCAAGTTGGTATAAGCGTCACCGAAATCCGGCATGCGTCAGAGTTTTCATGATAGGATGGCAACTCTTCCAAGTATGTCTTCACCGGGTCACTGAGACGACAAGATTAATGGTCGGTTTGCCAGATTATGATCGTTGTCGATTGTACATGGAACGGCGTCGTCCCGGCGATTCAGCTATAAGTCGCTCCGACTTTTTTTAGAACAGGCAAAAGGCTCGATATTCTGCAAAGAATGGCGGTAAATGCTGCTGACGAGGTCGAGATATTGATCGGGTCAACACCCCCCCCAGCATTTTGAAATTGGAGAGGGCCTTTTTTGGCTGAGCTCAGCTAAAGTACGAGCCAAGGAACAGTGGTTCCGGGGAACGGTGAGACGAGGCATGGATCTAGGAAATTAGAACAAGCAGGGTGGCTAAGTCGACAGCAAACCGTGCCAATACGCATGGTCGCATTTTCTCATGCTCGGAACTCGATACGCGGCCATATAACCTGGGGAACAGCGCGTTAATATATCGGCAGTTCTGTCTTGTATACGACGGGCCGCAGCGCGAAGCTTGTGGTCACCTGCGCAACGCCGTCGATCTTAGTGAGCTTTTGCCGCAGAAAGTCCTCGAACGCGTTGAGCGACTCAACGAGAACGCGCAATTGATAGTCGGCGTCGCCGGTCATCAGATAGCATTCCATCACCTCCGGGAAATCTGCGACTGCTGATTCAAAGGTGGCTAGATGACGGTCATCCTGTTGGTCAAGGCGCACGCGGACAAAAGCCGTTACCGCGAGCCCGACCGCTTGCGGATCAACCAGTGCTACATAGCTCGAAATGGTGCCCCTGCTTTCCAGATGCTTAAGGCGGCGCAGGCAGGGTGAGGGCGACAGGCCAATCTTTTCCGACAGTTCCTGATTGGTGATGCGTCCATTGCTTTGAACCATTTGAAGAATCTTTTTGTCGACTGAGTCTAGATGTACAATTTCAGGCATATTTCACCTTATCTGGAAGATATAAATTCATAATCTGCCAACAAGCATGGCATAATTAGCGGAATTTGCAAGGACATGCCGCACCAAGTTGGATTATCTGGCAACTTCAATCTTGAGGAGTAGGTTCTTGGCCACGATCACTTCCGACCGGCGAGGCATTGTCGACAATCTGGAACTGCTGGAGGCCCGCCTTCTCTGGCTGTCCTCATGGATGATCCATAACGCGAACCACATCCGCAAGAAGCGGGACGGGTTGAAGGTGGGTGGTCATCAGGCAAGCTGCGCGTCGATGACGGCTATCATGTCGGCGCTGTATTTTCATGCGCTGCGGCCGCAGGACAAGGTCGCGGTGAAGCCCCATGCCGGGCCGGTGCTACACGCCATCCATTATCTGCTGGGCAACCAGAGCCTGGAGCGGATGCAGGCGTTCCGCGGGCTTGGCGGCGTGCAGAGCTATCCCAGCCGAACCAAGGACAAGATCCCCGTGGATTTCTCGACGGGTTCGGTCGGGCTTGGCGTTGCCGTCACCGCGTTCACATCGCTGGTGCAGGATTATCTCATCGCCCATGGTCAGGTGCGTGAGGAAGACGCCGGGCGCATGATCGCGCTGATGGGCGATGCGGAGCTTGACGAGGGCAATATCTACGAGTGCCTGATCGAGGGCTACAAACATGATCTGAGGAACTGCTGGTGGATCGTCGACTATAACCGCCAATCGCTCGACAGCACAACGGCGGACCGGATGTTCCGGCGCTTCGACGACATCTTCGAGACCTGCGGCTGGCGGGTGATCACGCTCAAATATGGCAAGCTGCAAAGGGAGGCATTCAAGCGCCCCGGCGGCAAGACGCTACAGGAGTGGATCGATAATTGCCCCAACGCCGATTATGCTGCGCTCACCTACCAGGGCGGCGCGGCCTGGCGCGCGCGGCTGCTTGCCGACATCGGGACAAAGCCGAATGTCAAGAAGCTGCTCGACGGCTTCGACGATGAGAGTCTCGCCGCCCTGATGGTGAACCTGGGCGGCCATTGCGTCGAGACGCTGGTGGACGCGTTCGACGGCGCGCAGGACGAGACGCCCACGCTGTTCATCGCCTACACGGTGAAGGGCTATGGCACGCCGCTCGCGGGGCACAAGGACAACCACAGCGGCATGATGAACGTGCCGCAGATGGAGCAGTTCCGCGCCGCGATGGGCGTTCGGCAAGGCGAGGAGTGGAAGAAGTGGGGAGGCCTTGGCGATAATGTCGCGACCCAGCTCCAGGCCTTTGTCGACCAGAGCCCGATCGCCAAGGCAAAGCGTGAGCCGGTCGCGCCTGCCATCGCCGTGCCCGCCATCCCGGCGCCCGAAGGCGAGGAGCAATCGACCCAGGCCGCGTTCGGGCGCGTATTGCTCGATCTCGCCAAGTCGGGCCACGAACTCGCCGACCGCATCGTCACAACCGCGCCAGACGTCACTCAGACGACCAACCTTGGCGCATTCGTCAACCAGCGCGGGCTGTTCCGGCGGCAGGAGCTGGCCGATGTCTTTCACAAGGCCAAGATTCCTTCGGCGCAGAAATGGGCGCAGCATGCGGCAGGCCAGCATATTGAGCTGGGCATAGCGGAGAACAACTTCTTCCTGATGCTCACCTCGCTCGGGCTAGCCGCGCCGCATTTCGGTACGCGGCTGCTCCCCGTAGGTACGGTCTATGATCCGTTCATCTCGCGCGGTCTCGACGCGCTTAACTACGGCTGTTACTCGGACAGCCGCTTCCTGCTGGTCGGCACGCCGTCCGGCCTGACGCTGGCGGCCGAAGGTGGTGCGCACCAGTCGATCAACACCCCGCTCATCGGCATGGGCCAGCCCAATCTCACCTACTTCGATCCTGCCTGGGCCGACGAGGTGGCGCTGTTCATGGAATATGCGTTTGGCCATATGCAACAGCCGGACGGCAGTTCGGTTTACTTGCGCCTCTCGACCCGCTCGATCTCGCAGATCGCGCGAACAGACGATAGTTGGAAGGCCGATGCGCTGAAGGGTGGCTACTGGCTGAAGGCGCCCGGCCCAAATGCCGAGGCGGCGATCGTGTTCACCGGAGTGGTCGCGCCCGAAGCGCTCGCCGCGTGGAAAGAACTGGCGGACGATATGCCTGGCCTTGGCCTCCTCAACGTTACCTCGCCCGATCTGCTGCATCGCGGCTGGTCGGAGAGCAAGGCGGCGCGGTGGACCGGAAAGGCTGCCGATCCCTGTCATGCCGAAGTCCTTCTCTCCGCGCTGGCACCCGGTGCTGGCCTCGTCACCGTGATCGACGGTTCGCCCGGCGCGCTCTCGTGGCTCGGCGGGGTCAAGGGCATGCGCGTGTCCCCGCTCGGGACGGACCGCTTCGGCCAGACCGGTGACCTGCCCGATCTCTATCGTACCTATCGGCTGGACGCCGACGCGATCGTGGATGCCGCCGCCGAACTTTTTCTGGGAAACTGACATGGCAGTGGAACTCAAAATGCCGGCGCTCTCGCCGACGATGGAAAAGGGTACGCTCGCCAAATGGCTGGTGAAGCCGGGCGATAGCGTGAAGGCCGGTGATCTGATCGCCGAGATCGAGACCGACAAGGCGACCATGGAGTTTGAAGCGAGCGAGGAAGGCGTGGTCTCGCAGATTCTCGTGCCCGATGGCAGCGAGGATGTAGCGGTCGGCACCGTGCTTGCGCTGCTGGCCGAAGAGGGCGCTGCCGTTGCGGCTCCCGCACCGGTGCTCGAAGAGGCGGTGTCCGCCATCGCCGGACCGGTCGAGGAAGCCGCGCCGCCGCCTGCTGCGAGGGCTCCGGAAGTGAGGGAGGTTACGCCGAGCGTACCGCCGTTCCCGCGCGCTCAATTCGCGGACAAGGTCAAGGTCAGCCCGCTCGCTGCACGTGTGGCCCAGGCCAAGGGTATCGATCTTGCGGCGATCACTGGCAGCGGCCCCAATGGCCGGATCGTCCGCGCTGACCTCGGCCTGCCCGCCAGCATCGCCGCGCCGGCTGCGCCCGGACCGGTATCGTTCGCACCTGCGCCAGCGGTCGCGATCGCCCCGCCGCCCGAGGGCGTGCCGCTTGAGACGGTCAAGCTCTCCGGCATGCGCAAGACCATTGCGCGCCGCCTGACGGAAGCCAAGCAGACCGTTCCCCATTTCTACCTCACCGCGCGCTGCAATCTCGATCCGCTGCTGAAACTGCGCGGGGAGCTGAACGAAGGCCTTGAAAGCCGGGGCATCAGGCTCTCGGTCAACGACATGCTGATGAAGGCGCTTGCCGCAGCGCTCGTCGCGGTGCCGGATGCCAATGTCCAGTTCGGCGGCGATGTGCTGCACCGCTTTACACGTGTCGACATCTCCATGGCCGTCGCCATCGACGGCGGACTCATCACGCCCGTCATCAAGGGCGTCGATACCCTATCGCTCTCGGCTATCGCGCTCAAGGCTAAGGAGCTCGCCACCAAGGCCCGCGACGGCAAGCTCGCGCCCGAAGACTATCAGGGCGGCACCTGCTCGCTCTCCAACCTCGGCATGTTCGGCATCGACGAGATGTTCCCGGTCATCAACCCGCCCCAGGCGCTGATCCTCGGCACGGCGGCGGGGATCCAGCAACCCTGGCACGTCGGTGGCGAAATCCAGCTTGCCACCATCATGGCCGCCACCGCCAGCTTTGACCACCGCGCCATCGACGGCGCCATCGCTGCGCAGTTCATGAAGGCGTTCCGGGAACTGGTCGAAAGTCCGATGACGATTCTGGGGTAGGAGAGGGGACGTGCTCGACCGTTCTTCCCATATAGCAGAGCGCTCCGGCGCGCAGATCATCCTGCACACCCTCGCCGATGTCGGGGTGGATGTGATCTTCGGCTATCCGGGTGGCGCGGTGCTGCCGATCTATGACGAGCTGCTTAACCAGAACAGCATCCGGCATATTCTAGGTTGTCATGAAGCAGGGGCCGTTCCCGCAGCCGAAGGCTATGCCCGTTCGACCGGACGACCGGTGCGGTTCGTGATCGATGCTTTTCCTCAGGCGCAGCATGGGCTGGGCGTATTTGCCTTGTGGGGATGAGACTGACTGTGAAGACAGTTTCGCAATTTTTTTATCGAGAGGCTGTCTATCCTGGAAGATAGCCTGCGATCTTAGAGTATTACTACACTGACCGCGAAACTATATGCGGTTACATCAAACATGGACGCCAAAAGTCGCCACCTGCTGCCAAGCTTCCGACATGCCTGCGCGAGGTCCAGTGCTCGGTTGGATGGGTTTGGCAATATTTGCCTCCAAACGGAATATGGTGCTTGCCATGCCAGAATTTGGCATTTACGCAAATCAAAAAAATCGTTTGTTTTCAATGGTGCCGGCTACAGGATTCGAACCCGTGGCTCCCTGATTACGAATCCCAAGAGAATATGTAAAAATAGGTACTTAGCTGCATTCGGGCAATCGTAGAGGCCACATTATTGAAAGTTGCCGCACTACAAGCAACAGTGCGCAACGACACAAAAACACCCTCATGGGCAGGGGAGGTGACCTCGCAATCAGGCGCCGCTCAGTGCAGAAGCTATTGTTGCGACCTGCTGATTAAAAGACCATAACTTGTAAATAAATATCGTTTGTAACCAAGACTTAGCTGCACCTGTGTATAATTGATCTGACATCAGGTAAACTCTCGGGCCGACATTGTACATCGGACCACAATACAAAAATGGTCACAGAGTAAGCGTTGAAGGTGGAGAAGAAGGCGCGGCAGGACAATTGGAATCATAATCAGCGTGTCGGGGGGAGTCCCTCCTCCGCTACCATTTCGCGATTTTGGCAATAATCCCATTTTGTCAAAGACCTGAATGATTGGTACGGGAATGACGACGACGAGAAAGCGCTACAGCGCTGATTCCAAGGGCCGCAGGGATATGTCAGACCCTCCTAGTATCCAACCAAGCAGGAACACGGAAAAACGGTTCCCACATAGAACTATGTCGTCGTTCAGGCCCGTGGCATTCCACATATTATCGACGATCCCGAATGGCAATTGAGTCAGATCGGCGCGCTCACGGATACTCATGATTCCGGTCGCGAAGAACCATGGAGCGTCAACGACGCACCTGCGTCCTTTGTGCAGACCTTGCTAAAGAGCATCGTGGGGCTGGCAATTCCTGTCGATCATTTGGAAGGCAATTGGAGGGTAAGCCAGAATCAGCCCGAACAGAACAAACTTGGTGTGGTTGAAGGCTTTCGCAATGACAGAAATAGCGCTTTAGCTGACCTTGATATGTCGGGAACAAGCGCACGTTAGCCGCCGATCTCAGTCGCAAGATTTATGAGTTCACAGCCTAATTAGATCCAGCGCTACAGTTTCTCACCCCCTTCTCGATACCCTGAATGGATACATGACCCTCGGTTTGCAACCTTCTGTCATCGCAATCCCCCCCCTGCTCACTGTACAAAATTTTAAAACAGTAAGTAGGGAGAGGTATATGAAATGTATTTTATGTCTTAGCGCTTCTACGTTGGTGGCTGCTTTCAGTCTTTCGGCACATGCCCAGCCTGTGGGCAACACGACGGAATCGCCACAAAGCAGCGATTTGGTTCGATCTGGCGAAAGCGAACTCGGCGATATTATTGTAACCGCGTCGCGGCGCGAGCAGAGCATTCAGAAAACACCGACCGCTGTTTCCGCCTTTGGAGGCGACACGCTCAAGGAGCAGCAGCTTACTTCTTTGGCCGATATTGTGTCGATCAGCCCGAGCATCGCCATCAGCAATTTTGGCACCAACGCGAACGTTGTAATTCGCGGGATTGGCAACACATCGTTTGTTGCCGGTGCGGATCCTGCAGTCGCCCTGCATTTTGACGGTATCTATCTGGCTCAACCTGGGCTGGCGCTCAATACGTTCCTGGATGTGAGTCGTGTTGAGGTCCTACGCGGGCCGCAGGGAACACTGTTTGGACGTAATGCCACGGGCGGTGCGATCAATATCATCCCAAATCAGCCGACGGCCGATCTGCGTTTCGGGGTTGATGTGTCTGCAGGGCTCGCTCCCGCTATGGTACGCAGTTCCGCTTTTGTCAGCGGACCGATCACTGCGGATGGTAATCTGCAAGGCCGCATCTCCATTCAGCAAAACCATAATGGCGGGTATGCCAAATTGCTGGATTCGACCCAGTCCAACGGGCTGAACAGTCTGTCCAATAATCCTGCGGGTCCGCAGGATATTGATGGGCTGACCACTTATAGCGCACGGGGGCAACTGGTCTGGCTTCCTTCAAACGATTTGAAAGTTCGGCTGCTGCTTGAATATCAAGGGCAGAATGACGATGGTCCGGCGACCTATAACGTCGGTTCGCCCGATCCGGCACAGATTCCGCTGCCCCGCTCGATCATCAATCAGCCAGTCGGTAACATCAAGAAGCGCGAAACCTACGCCAATTACGGCCAGCGCAAGTTAGACAGCTACACGGCAAGCCTGACAACCGACTGGGATGTGGGCTATGGCAATCTGCGCGCGCTTTTTTCCTATAACAAGACGAAGCAGTTCACCCAGGCCGATGGGGATGGCACCTCAGTAGACTTCACCCATACTGAATTCACCGGCAACGCGCATCAGACCTTCAATGAACTGCTTTATACATCACCTGCGGACCAACCGTTTTCTTTCATATTGGGTGCCAATCATTTTCATGAGAAATTTTATCAACTGATCCGGGTTCCGATTTTGGAGCTTGAAGTAGCGCCGAACACATTCTTTGGTCCGGTAACGGTGCTGGATGCCGGCACGGTATGGACGACATCCTATGCCGCGTTCGGACAGGCAGAATACAAGTTCAATTTCGGCGCAAAGATTTTCGGCGGCGTGCGTTACTCGCACGATAAGAAGCGCGCTACCGAACTCAATAATTTCAAAGCGCCTTTCACCTTCGCACAGGGACCCGTGTCGTGGAGCCGGGTGACTTACGAGGGCGGCCTCAGCTATGATCTGGCGCCCCGTGTGACAGCCTATGTCAAATATGCCACTGGCTATAAGGGAGGCGGCTATTCCGTCGCGTCATTCCAGGCGCCGTTCAATCCGGAGACCAACAAGAATCTGGAGGCCGGCCTTAAAGGCGTTTATTTCGGTGGCATGCTGGCAGCCAATCTGGCAGTCTTCCACACCACCTACAAGGATCTGCAGGTCAATCAGGTCATAGGTTTCTCCAATGGTATTACCAATGCGGCGGCTGCCAAGATGGATGGTGTCGAGGCGGAGATTACCTTGAAACCTACGGACGCGTTGCGCATGGAATTCTCTGGCTCTTATCTTAAAGCGCGGTTCAACGAATTCCTCACCACGGACTCAGCGCGGCCAGGCCTTGGTGTATTGCAGCTTGCTGGGAACACCTTGCCCAACGCACCTAAGTATAAAGCCAGTGTTGGTGCCTATTACGACGTGCCGGCGCCATCGGGGAAGGTCACGCTCGGCGGTCGCTATGACTACGCATCAAAGCGTTACTTCAACGAGTTCAATATTCCCGTTGCTGCCCAGCCGGGCGCAGGGCGTCTAGATCTGAACGCAACCTACAAGAGCGACAATGGCCGTTGGTCGGCCGGAATATTCGCCACCAATGTGACGAACGAGTCGATCAAGAACGGTACGCTGGTAGTATCCGCGGTGCTGGGTTCGGTCAGCCTGGCAACTTTGGAGCCGGGGCGTCAGGTGGGAATGTCCTTCGGCTACCGCTTCTGACGGACGGCGTCGCAGAATAGTACCGCTATCGTCTGGCCGATATGTGTTCCCTCGTCCGTTCCATTTCCCTTCCGGACGAGGGGATGCAGCTGTCACCGCTTTTGCTGGGCATCTTTAAGGACGCGGAAGACGGGCGCGTTTGCGGTTGCATTAGATCTAGATTTGGCTGAAGACCATGTTGATTTTAGGTAACGCTCGCACGGCAGCGTTATGAACCCTGACACATCTGTGCGGAACGAGAGGCGATGCTGGCCGGGCAGAGTATAAGAGAGAATGATCGGAGCGCGGTCACCAAGGCACGTATTGCTGATGCGGTGATTGAGGTCATTGCCGAATCCGGCCTCGGACAACTAACGCATCGGAGGGTGGCAGCCGCCTCCAAAGTATCGCTGGCGACTACTACATATTATTATGCCACCAAACAGAAGATGGTCGCGGATGCATCGACAGCATTGCTCGACGGTTATATTTCTTCCTTTCGCAGGCTGGCGAAACGCCTTCGCGGCGAAGCGGCTGGATCACGCAGTTTACCAGAGATCGCCGGGCGACTGCTGGTGAACTCGGCAGGGCGACATCATATGTCCGTAGTGGCTTGGTGCGAGATCATTCTCGATGCTGCGAGAACGCAGGAGGGCCATCGAATGTCCCGGAGATGGTTCAAGGAGCTTCTGATCGTATGGCGAGAACTTGCCGCTGCCACGACAGGTAGATCGGTGCCGGACCATGACATCCACTCGGCGATCGACTCGATGATCGGCATGCTTTTTCTCACCGTTCCTCTTGGGCTTTCTCCCGAGCGCATTTCTTCAGGCTTATCGCCCGAAGCGGATATTGCGGTGGCATGGAAGCCTGCCGAGGTAGCCGTTACGGAAACCCGGATTCCCTTGCGAGCAACAAAAAAGGCCCAGCAGACCAGAGAACATATTATAGATACAGTGATCAAACTGCTGATCGATGGCGGACCCAGCGCAGTAACCTATAAGGCTATCGCGCAAATGAGTGGAATGACGGTGGCTGCCCCAGCCTATCATTTCGGGTCGATAGCCACGCTTCTCGAATGCGCCGAAGCGACACTGTTCACGCGATCGAAGGGGCGATATCGAGACATTCGCATGACCTTGCCCCAAGAAGACGCTAGTCTGGATGTCATTGCGGATTTGACCACGGCAATCTTTATGCACGAGGCAACGCAGCACGGCTTTTATGCCATCGCGATTTTTTCGATCTGGTTGGAAGCCGCTCGCCAGCCCAAATTGCGTCGCGAAATATGGGACGCCATATTGGATATGTCTCATGCCTGGACGCGGCGTATCGCTCCCGTTTATCCGGCTGCTTCGCTCGTTGATGGGTGGCGTGCTCAGGCTGTGTATATTGGAAGGATTGTCCGAATCCTAGCAACCGGCGCTCCGCCAGATGCGCTGGCGGAAGTCCGCAGCCTGTTTTTCCATGATCTGAAGCGGCGGCCCGGTCCAATCTTCTGAGGCGCGAGGCAGCCTTCGCGTCCACGTCTCACCGATGGGGTTCTCTCGTTCTTGCACCGCCTAGCTGGCACACAAAGCAGACATCGCCTTTTGCCGCGCTGACTCGAACTGATGCTGTTCCACGCCCGACACGGGGATCATTTCATTCGTACGATTGGCAATTTCGTCTAGCTGGACGAGAATGTCGCTCGCTACATCGTCGCTCTGGCCGAGGAACAGGACGTGGGTCATCGTGATATTGGCTTGTTCGAAGCTGCCGCCACCGGCGAGCAATATACGGCGGGTCGGCGCGTCTTCGGCAACGAGCGCTACCACCGCGGGACTGACGATTGCTGCGCCGAGCGTGGAGAGAACCTCGTCCGAATACAGTCCATCGGTCATCTGGGTGGCCGCGCTGGGCGCCAGGCAGTTGACCTTTATGTTGTTGCGCTCGCCCTCGATCCCGAGCGTTTGCATCAAACCGACCAGCGCCATTTTGGCCGCGCCATAATTGGATTGGCCGAAATTGCCATAAAGGCCTGACGAAGAGGTGGTGAAGACGATCCTGCCATAGCCTTGCTCGCGCATATGGTTCCAGACCGCCTTGGTGCAGTTGACCGACCCCATGAGATGAACGTCGAGCACCAGCCGGAAATCATCGAGATCCATCTTGGCAAAGCTCCTGTCGCGCAAGATGCCGGCATTATTCACCAATATGTCTACCTTGCCCCACTGCGCGATGGCACTTTCCACCATCTCTGTGACCCGCTCGAGGTCCGTGACACTGGCCGCAAAGGGTAGAGCTTCCCTGCCGCTCGCCCTAATTTCTTTTGCAACTGCCCCCGCCAGATCGGCATTAAGGTCGTTCACCACGACACGGGCCCCGCGCTCTGCGAGAGCGAGTGCGTGCGTGCGCCCGAGGCCCGCACCTGCGCCGGTGACAATTGCGACGCGACCGCTAAGCGAAATCGACATCAATTTTTCCTTTCGACCTTTAAAAGAGCAACAGAGCAGCTGGCGCCCAGCAGGAGACCAGGCGCTAGATATTCTGGCGCGGACGGCCGTCCACCTGTCGTAAATATTCGTCCCCCGCCGAAAAAGGTCGACTCAACCAATTCCGGCAATCGTACGTCAACTATCGCTATGCGCGGCCAGCTCCGCGCGCCCGACGACCAGATGGTGGACCTCATCCGGACCGTCCGCCAGGCGGAGGGTCCGGGCAGTGGAATACATTTCGGTGAGAGGCCACCATTGAGAAAGGCCAGCGCCTCCGTGCATCTGGATGGCCTGATCGATGATCGCGCACACCCTCTCCGGCACCATGGCCTTCACCATACTTACCCAAACCCGTGCCTCGCGGTTGCCAAGTACGTCCATCGCCTTTGCGGCCTTCAGAACCATCAGCATCATCGCTTCCAGGTCGATGCGCGCGCGCGAAATCACCTCGAGGTTCTTGCCGAGCTGGGCCAGCGGGCGGCCAAAGGCTTCACGTGATTTGCCGCGCTTCACCATCATATCGAGCGCGCGCTCGCCAAGGCCGATAGTGCGCATGCAGTGGTGGATTCGGCCCGGGCCGAGACGCAACTGGGAGATTTCCAGTCCGCGGCCTTCGCCGAGCAAAACATTCTCCCGAGGAACACGGACATTGTCGAACTTGATATGCATATGCCCATGGGGTGCTTCATCGTGCCCGAATACAGTCATCGGACCCACGATGGTCACGCCGGGCGTGTCGATAGGGACGAGAATCTGCGAATGGCGGCGGTTCGCTTCCGGGCCATTGTTCGTGCGGACCATGCAGATCATGATCTTGCACCTCGGGTCACCCGCACCGGAAATATAGAATTTCTCACCGTTGATTACCCATTCGTCGCCGTCGAGTGTCGCGTTCATGGAGATATTCTTGGCATCCGACGACGCGACATTGGGCTCGGTCATCGCATAAGCCGAGCGGATTTCGCCATTGAGGAGCGGGACGAGCCACTTTTCCTTTTGTTCCGGCGTACCCACCCGTTCCAGCACTTCCATATTGCCCGTGTCGGGAGCGGAACAGTTGAGCGTTTCCGAGGCAATCGGAGATTTTCCCAGTTCGGCCGCGATAAAGGCGTAATCGAGATTGCTCAGCCCTTCGCCAGTGGAGGCGTTAGGGAGAAAAAAATTCCACAGCCCTGCGGCCTTCGCCTTGTCCTTGGCGCCTTCCAGCAGTTCGAGCTGGCCGGGGACGTAGCTCCAGCGATCGGTACGGCCTTTGCCGAGCTCGATGAACTTTGGATAAATGGGATCGACATTTTCCGCGATGTGCCGCTTCACGGCATCGAACAGCGGACGTGCCTTCTCCGACATGCGGAGATCATTGAGTTCGGCATGGATATCCGTAGGCATTGCGTTTCCTTTTCAATAATGAGGGGCGGTGTCAGAGAACTTCGAACAGACCTGCCGCACCCATTCCGCCGCCAACGCACATCGTCACCACAACATGCTTCGCGCCGCGGCGCTTTCCTTCAATCAATGCATGGCCGACCATGCGCGCACCGGACATGCCGTAGGGATGGCCGATCGAGATGGCGCCGCCATCGACATTCAGCCGATCGCCCGAGATACCTAGCACATCCTGACAATAGAGTACCTGGACCGCGAATGCCTCGTTTAGTTCCCACAGGCCAATGTCATCGACCGTAAGACCGAAGCGGCTAAGCAGCTTGGGAACCGCGAAAACCGGGCCAATACCCATCTCATCCGGCTTCGTGCCCGCGACCGCCATGCCAACATATCGGCCCAGAGGTGTAAGCCCGCGCTTTGCAGCAAGACTGGCTTCCATTACGATGCAGGCCGACGCGCCGTCCGACAACTGGCTCGCATTGCCAGCGGTTATCGCTCCGCCGTCGATTACGGTTTTTAACCCTGAGAGGCCTTCGGCTGTGGTCTCGGGACGCGGGCCTTCGTCACTGGTCACTGTTATTTCGCGGTGAGACACGGCGCCGGTTGCCTTGTCGGTCACCGCCATTGTCGTGGTCACCGGGACGATTTCGTCATCGAAAGCCCCGCGCGCGGTAGCGGCGGCGGTCCTCTGCTGTGATTCCAGGGCGTAGGCGTCCTGCCGTTCGCGGCCTATGCCATAGCGGCTCGCAACCGTTTCGGCGGTTTGCAGCATCGGCATGTACATATCCGGAACCATCTGGACCAGCTCGGGGTCTTCCGTCACACGCAATTCGGCGGTCTGAACGGTCGAGATCGACTCCACCCCGCCCGCCAGAACAACGTCCATACGGTCGACAATGACCTGCTTCGCGGCCGTAGCTATCGCCATCAACCCCGATGCGCACTGCCGGTCGAGCGACATGCCCGAAACCGATTGCGGCAAACCGGCTCGCATTGCCGCGGTACGGGCAATCGTCGACTGGGTGCCCTGTTGAAGGGCTGCGCCGAATACGGTGTCGTCGATCTCGGCGGGGTCGATCTTGGCCCGCTCCACGGCAGCACGGATGGCGTGCGCGGCCAGCGTGGGTGCCGGGGTGATATTGAAAGCGCCTCGATAGGCCTTGCCGATCGGCGTCCGGGCCGTTGATACTATAACTGCGTCACGCATTTAAGAACTCCGCCAAAGTAATGGAAATCGGCTCATGTATTACGGCCGTTATCCGTTAAATGTCTGATTGTTTGTCGCCTTCTCGACGAGCAGGGATGAAAGCGAGATATGCGGCATCTTGTCCGCATATTTTCTCAGACCAGCCACAACCTGACCCAGCCCTACCGTGTCGGCCCAGAACATCGGGCCGCCTGTGTAGGCCGGCCAGCCATAACCGTTCAGCCATACTGTATCGATATCCGATGCGCGCTGCGCCATGCCTTCCTCAAGGATCAGCGCCCCCTCATTCACCATGGGGAAGAGCAACCGCTCGCGAATCTCGTCCGCGCCGATTTCCCTCTGAGGGATGTTTCGCGCCTTGGCGAAATCGCGGATCATCGCTTCCACTTCGTTGGATGACGAGCGTTTGCGATTTTCGTCATAATCATAATATCCTGCGCTCGTTTTCTGCCCGTAACGGCCCTTTTCGCACAGAATTTCGCGCAAGGTGCTGCTGGTCGACTTGTCAGATTCCCAGCCCAAATCATTGCCTGCGAGATCGTTCATCTGAAACGGCCCCATTGGAAAGCCGAAGTCCAGCAATACCTGATCGACTTGCGCCGGGGTGGCACCCTCCAGCACCAGGGCTTCGGCCTGTTCCTGACGGGGGGCAAGAATACGGTTGCCGATGAAGCCATAGCAGACCCCGGAGATCACCGCGATCTTGCCGATTTTCTTCGCCAGATCCATGGCGGTGAGAAGCACCCAGTCGGCGGTTTTCGCGCCTCGCACGACCTCAAGCAGCTTCATAATATTGGCGGGCGAGAAGAAGTGCAGCCCGATCACATCCTGCGGGCGGCTGGTGACGGCGGCAATTTCATCGACATTGAGGGCCGATGTATTGGTAGCCAGTATGGCTCCCTGCTTGATTGTCTTGTCCAGACGCTGAAAAACGTCCTTCTTGATCTCCATCAGCTCGAAAACCGCTTCGATGACCAGATCGCAATCGGCCAGATCGGCAAGATCAAGGGTAGGCGTGAGCAGGGCCATTGCCGCTTCGACCTGTTCTGCCGACATCCGGCCTTTCTTGGCGGTCGCCTCGTAATTCTTGCGAATGATGGACACGCCACGATCAAGCGCGGTCTGTTCCCGCTCGAGAATCTTGACCGGAATGCCCGCCGAGAGGAAATTCATCGCGATGCCTCCGCCCATGGTTCCGGCACCCAGAATTCCGACCGATTCTATCGACCGGGGCTTGGCATCGGGCGAAACATTGTCGGCTTTCGCGGCCGCACGCTGAGCGAAGAAGACATGGCGCAGCGCCTTGGACTGATTGCCTTCCATAAGGCCCAGAAACAAGTTCTTCTCAAGCTCCAAGCCTTCGGCGAACGGCTTATCGAAAGCGGCCTGGATCGCCTGAAAGGCAGCCTTGGGCGCTTCCAGCCCGGCCAGCTTGCGCGCGTTAGCGGTCTTGTAGTCCTCGATAGCCAGCACATCGCCATCGGTGAGTCTGTCTCCCCGCTGACTGGAGATCGGGCGCGGCGCATCCACAACCTGCTGGGCAAAGGCGAGCGCATCGGCTTCGAGCTTGTCCGGCGATGCCAGACGATCGATGAGGCCAATGGTTGCCGCCTTGTCGGCCTTGATTGGATCCCCCGTCACGATGATCGGTATCGCGGCCGCAACGCCGATGACGCGCGGTAGACGCTGTGTACCGCCTGCGCCGGGGATGAGGCCGAGCTTGACTTCGGGCAGGCCGAACTGGGTGGACGGCACGGCAATTCGGTAGTGGCAGGCGAGGGCAACCTCGAGTCCGCCACCCAACACCGTCCCGTGCATCGCGGCCACGACGGGTTTGGTGCATCCCTCGATTCGATCGCATACCGTCGGCAGACCCGGTTCGGCCAGTGGCTTCCCAAATTCCGTGATGTCCGCGCCCGCGAAAAAGGTGCGCCCCTTCGCGATTATAACCACCGCCCGCACCGCAGGGTCGCTTTCCGCCTGGGAGATCGCGTCGAACAGGCCTTTGCGGACGGCCTCGCTCAGAGCATTGACGGGAGGATTGTCAGCCGTGACGATGAGGACGTTGCCTTCGGTACGGGTAGTGATTACGGACATGTTTGTTCCTTGCAATTCGCGCGGTATCAGGTCGCGGCTTCAAGAGAGATGTATCTGGCGAGATGATAATCCTCGTCGCCCAAATCCTGGCTGATCTGGATCAGCCGTTTCGCATAGCGCGACGCCGCCAGCTCCCATGTCATGGCAATGCCGCCATGGATTTGAATGGCCTCCTCGGCCACGAGCATTCCCACATGGTTGATGGTATATTTCGCGGCGGACACGAACCGTTGGGTGTTTGCGCTTCCGGCGTCGATAGCGGCTGACGCATTGATAGCAGCCGAACGTGCCTGTTCGATCTCCATCACCACCGTGGCCATGCGATGTTGCAATGCCTGAAAGGTTCCAATCGCCCTGCCGAACTGTTGACGCGTCCGCATGTAATCGAGGGTTACGTCGCGCAGGCGGTCCATCGCACCCACTGCTTCCCAACAGAGCGCGGCGGTTCCCACGGCGAGTGCGCGAGCGATCGCCTCCTGCGCGGCTGGTCCTTCGGAAATGAGAATGGCTGGCGCGCCGTTGAGCACCAGTTCACCACCACGTCCGCCATCGATCACCGCATAGCCCTGAATGCTAACGCCTTCCGTACCGGGTTCGACCAGGAAGACAGCCGGCCCCGAGGCCGTCTGGGCGGTGACGACGATGTCATCGGCGGCCTCCAATTGGCGGACAACGGCCTTGTGTCCAGAAAGGCGCCAGTTTCCGCCCTCCTGCATCGCCCGCGTCAGGATAGTCACTGGGTCATGGTGCAGGGCGGCTTCCTGATGCGCGAACGCAAAGATCTCCGAGCCGTTCAGGAGAGCGGCGGGCGCATTGCTACCCATCGCTGTGCCCGCCATGAGAGTGCCCAAGAAGGGTTCCACCACCAGTGCGGAGCCAATCTGTTCGAACACGACCGCTACGTCAAAACTGCTGCCGCCAAAACCACCGACCGACTCGGGGAAAAGCGCCAGCGTCACGCCCAGCTCGTTCAGGGCCCGCCAATGACTGACATCGAAGCCAGCTGCCGACGTGGCAATACGCTCCCGCTCGGCATCGCCATATTTTTCGGAAAAATAGCGTCCCAGGCTATCAGCAAGCAGGCGCTGTTCGTCTGTAAATTCGAAATGCATCGTCAAAGTCCCAAGGTAAGCTTTGTTATGATCTCGCGCTGGACTTCGTTGGAACCCGCAAAAATGCTCAGTTTCCGATTATTCAGATATTCCGGCATGGCGGCCGCCGCGAAATCAGGTCCCACGGCTTCACCAGTGAACCCCTCTTCCAACGCTGCGGGAATGAAGGGCGCGGAATAAATACCCGCCGCCCGCCTGCCGAGCGCGGAAATCTCCTGACGTATCTCAGAGCCTCGTATCTTCAATATCGCGCTGTCGGCCATTGTCGCAGCACCGCTGTTCGACCCCGAGAGCATCCTAAGATTGGAGGTCGTGAGATTTGCCAGGTCGATTTCAAGCCTGGCTAGTCGCGCAGCAAACAGGGGGTCCTGCGATAACGGTTTACCCTGCTTCATTTCTTGCGCCGCGATCGACTTTAAACGCGCGAAGGCGGCCGTGGAATCGCCTACCATAGCGGTCCCCGTCCGCTCGTGGGTCAGGAGGTATTTAGCGTAGGTCCAGCCGACATTCTCCTCGCCGACAAGATTGCCAACAGGAACGCGGACGTCGGTGAAGAAAATCTCGTTTACTTCATGCTCCCCATCCATCAGTATGATTGGACGGACTTCGATACCAGGACTGTCCATGTCGATGGCGAGGAAGGAAATACCCTGCTGCTTTTTGGCGGCGGGATCGGTACGCACCAGGCAAAAAATCTTGTTTGCGAATTGGCCGAGCGTGGTCCACGTCTTCTGCCCGTTTACAATATAATAGTCACCGTCGCGCACGGCACTTGTACGAAGGCCAGCCAGATCTGAACCGGCGCCGGGTTCGGAAAATCCCTGACACCACCAGTCGGAGCCATCCAGTATTTTCGGAAGCCAGCGCGCCTTTTGTTCGTCCGTGCCATATCTCAGTACAACTGGCCCGAACATGTTTACGCCGAATGCGATCGTTCGCGGCGCGAAGGCCGCGGCAGCTTCGATTTCAAAGATATAGCGCTGGATGAAAGTCCAGCCCGCGCCGCCCCATTCCGTCGGCCAAGTGGGCGCGAGCCAGCCGCGATCGTTCAGCGCGCCGTGCCATTCCTCGTAATCGGCCTTGGTAAGCCGCTTCTGATTTTTCACTTTGGCGGAAAGTCGCGTCGAGAGCTTCAGGCGCAGAAAATCCTTCACGTCCTCACGGAACGCCTCGTCGGCCGGAGAAAGTTGCAATTCCACTAATATTCCCCATTGATCTCTGATCTTCTGTCTCTCTCGTCGGGTCATTGTGCAAGGACAGGAGGGTGCTATCGGGGGGTAACGAGTTCGCGCACGCAATAAAAAGCGCAGCAGCGATCAGGTATGTACGGTCTCGAGACCCAAGCGTTGCGTTAAAGTGTCATCGTGAAAAGCCCTTTTATTGGGTTAGTCCCACGGCGCCAAATGACCTGCCCATTCAAAGCGGCATCGGATCACCTGTAGCGCCTTTTCCTCTCCGCCCGTCAACAGAGAATAGGACCCCACGATGAAGGCACTCTTATCTGAAGTTCCCGGAGGTCCCGAGACATTGCGCCTGAAGAATGTTTCCGCCCCTGTGCCGCAGGCGCACGAGATCTTGATCGATGTGAAAGCCTGCAGCATCAACTATCCCGACGTTCTGGTTATTGAGGACAGATATCAGGTCAAGCCGCCTCGCCCGTTCGTTCCGGGGTGCGAAGTCGCCGGTATTGTTGCAAAGGTGGGCGATGCGGCGGTAGGCTGGAAGACAGGAGACCGCGTGGTGGCGACGGTCGATTTTGGCGGGCTTGCTGAGCAATGCGTGGCGAAGGCGACAGATTGTTTTGCACTTGTGGAAGACCGGCCCTTTGCTGAAGCTTCGGCGCTGTTGTTGACATATGCGACGACAATGCATGCTCTGGCCGATCGGGGGCGCGTGCAACCGGACGATGTCTTGCTTGTGCTCGGCGCGGCGGGTGGTGTGGGTATTTCCGCGATCGAAATTGGCCGCGCGATGGGGGCGACTGTAATAGCTGCAGTATCATCGGCGGAGAAGGCCGACGCTGCCCTGCGTGCCGGCGCGCACAGGGCGCTGATTTACCCTCGTGCACCGTTCGACAAGACTGAGTCACGCAAACTTGCTGCGGCATTCAAGGAAGCAGCCGGAACGAATGGGGTTCAGGTCGTCTACGATCCTGTAGGCGGCGATTATGTTGAGCCGGCCTTGCGCAGCATTGCTTGGGGTGGGCGTTACCTTGTGGTCGGCTTTCCTTCGGGCATCCACCGGCTCCCGCTTAATCTCCCTTTGCTAAAAGGGTGCGATGTCTGCGGCGTATGGTGGGGGGAATTCGCTCGGCGCGATCCCATGGCAAACCGACGTCATGTCGATACACTGATGAAATGGTGGAGCGAGGGGCTAATCAATCCGCTGGTTTCGCGACAGTGGCCACTGGAGAGCGGGCATGAGGCGATTGCAGCGCTCGGCGACCGCAAGGCGATCGGTAAATTGGTGGTTACGATATAGCAGGCGCGTTTGTATCTGGGGCGGATGGCGGCTGTTACTATAGTCAGGCAGCCCGTGCTTCTTGAGAGCAAATCGTCTTTCGATACTCGCTTGGTGACATTCCGAGCCATTCTTTGCAGGTCCGCCAGAGACTGCGTCGTTCCGAAAGGCCAAGCTCTTCTGCCAGGTCATCGAAGTTCATATCCGTCGCCAGCAGGGAAATGAGCTTGTCGCAGCGCACTTCCTTAGAAATGTCGCGATAGCTGGTGCCGGCCTCTCGCAGCCTGCGTTGCAAGGTAGCCATGCTCATTGCCATGGTGCTTGCGATTTCCTGAAGCATGAGGCCTCGGGTCGTAACGAGATGCCGCACCTTCTCGACTATCTCCAGGTTGGAACCTGCGGCCATATCCGGGCATGAAGCAGCGGATAATTCCTCGAACGCCTTGGTCTCGCTGCTCCAATGCTGATATTTTCGAACTCCCAGCGGCAATAACAAGTCGCTTCGATCATAGACGATCGTGCACCCTTGTCTTTGCCGCGGTGTCATCGGAGCCAAGTCGGCCAGCAGACTTCCGTCCTCGTCTCGCAGAGAAGAAGAGAGCCTGATCTGCACAGGGTTTATCGGACGAGCCGTGATCCACAGCAGTACACAATGAAAAACCAACGCGATAAGTTCAAGGTAGGGTTCCATCCGTTGCACGCTTCCCTCGCCTGACGGCGTGAAGTTCAGATGCATACCTTGTCGTCCATAGCCGACGCTGACCGATAGCCCTATGTCCATTGCCATCACGAGATCCGCGAAATGGCGCAAGCCGTCGGCAACATTCTCCATCTGATTCACGGCGGAGAATACCATTTGCCAGGTCGACTTGGGTAATGGCCGGGTGGTGCAGCCATGGCCCTCATCATTGAACGTGTGGATACTCTTGAGACAAAGCTGCCAGAAGTCCCGGCGTGTCAGAAAGCGGGGGGGCTTGCGGGGATCGGTATTGGAAAGCAGATCCCTAGCCCGCGTTTTACCGAACAGGCTCTCCACATAATGAAGCGAGAGAATGTCTGCGGGCAAAGCCGGCCCGGAGGGAGGTGCGATAGCTTCAACGGATGAATAGGCCAGCTTCGGTCCGGTAGGGGGGCTGATCTGGCTGATGGACCCCATTAGAGGGAGGATGCGCGACTGAACATCGATCGGGCCGTTCTCTGCTAGCATATGCCTCTCCCGCTTACTTTTGTTGCCGTCGAAGTGACTCGGTTAGAAATTGTACATAATACAAAAATAATAATTGTAAAGTTGCATTCTAATTTTCCAGCCGCTGGAAGTGCCGGCTGCGGCCTGCCATATTTCCATGGAATGCGGGAAGAATGTTTCAGCAAAGGCTTGGAGGTGCGGGGACATCAGAATCTGTACGCTGGAAATGATGGTTCTGAATCCCTGGTTGCGCGCTCAGGCTTGTTCGGCGGCGATGTAATTGGTGAAGTCGTGCTTGTGGTATCTCGTCATGGCATTTGCAGTCTCGGCGAAATAGTTCTGGAAATTTAAGGCGGGATTTCAATGATCCGTCGCAAATAATGACAAGAGGTGCGTATCGAAACTCAGCTATTCTCAAGGCAGCAAGCGGTCGCAATGATCCTCGTCACCGGGGCTGCGGTGTGTGTGCCGGCCCTGCAACCGATTCTGCTTTCACCGCTGCTGGCCGATGGAAGGATCGGTCCTGCGGCCATGGGGTACGCCGCAACAGCCGAAGGCTTGGGGATGGCACTGTCATCGGCCATTGCTGGCGCATTGCTCCGGCCTCGGCGTCTGCATGCTTTGGGTGCAATGGCGATCCTTACCGTGCTGGTTGCCAACCTGATGACGGTTAGTTTGCCTCAGGCAGGCATAGTTGCGGCGCGGGGTCTAAGTGGGGTCGGTAACGGCGTACTGGTATGGATTCTCGTCGGCATGCTTGCGCGTTCGACCAATCCGACCCGCCTCTTCGCTATATTCGTTACATCAAACGCGACTATGGTGTTTTTTCTGTCGCTGGCGTTTACGAAGGTCGCGATTCCTCATTTTGGCCCCTTGGCCGGCTACATCATACTTGTCGTGATTTACTGCGTCTTGCTGCCCTGCGTGCGGTTCCTGCCTAACGAATATACCGACGGCAAAAGCGAAGGAACCGGTGCCGTAATCCCGCCGACGTGGGGAATTGTAGCACTGGCAGCGGTTGTCTTGCAGATGGCCGGCATAATGGCCTGCTGGGTATATGCCGTTCCAATGGGGGAGCAGGCGGGGTTGTCGGTTGATTCCATGCAGGCCATCATAAATATGGCGACTGGGATTCAGATTTTGGCTGGCCCTGCCGCCATAATTATGGCGGCGCGGTTATCGGGCATACAGACGGTCATGATGACCGCGAGCGTGGCGCTGCTCGCGACTCTTGGCGTGACGTTCAGTTCTGGCTTTTCCGTTTGGTCGACGGCACTCGTCGTCATCGCTTTCTGCTGGCTGTTCGGTAACCCGTTCCACATATCATTTCTGATAGCCGCTGACCCATCCCGCCGGGCCGCAATCTTCGTGAGTTCTGCGCAACTCACCGGCGTGGCCGCAGGGCCACTGCTGGCGTCGATCGCGATATCGTCGACAGATTACCGGCCGGTCCATTGGGTGAGCATATCATGTTTTGTGGTTGTTTTGGCGATTGCCGTGGCGATCAAGGTTCGTTTGAGAGCGACCGCGCCGGGCGACGAGAGTTTGCCTGCGCCAAAGGTGCCTCTGGTGAATCGCGATTCATAGCCGCATAATGTGTTTCCATAAACTGTACATAATTTTAAAAATGATATGAGAAATGCGCGCTGTATTTATCGGCCGCATTTTTTGGACGCTTTCCTGCGACCCGTAGCGATATTATCCCTCGAAAATATAGCGATGTGAAGCAAAACGAGACTTTGCGATCAAATCAAAATGTCATGGAGCCGCGCATTCATTAATTGTACATAATAAAAAAACTAAATGATGGAGATAGGGTGTGAAGATAGGGTTTTGTGCGAGCGTTTCCGCCTTCTCAATGGCGATCAACTTGTCGGCGATCGCGCAGACGGCTCCGGTCCAGGCGGACGTCGGTGGCGTGAAGTCCGATACAAATCTTGCCGAGATCGTCGTCACAGCGTCAAGGCGCGCCGAAAGTATACAGAAAACACCCACCGCTGTTTCGGCCTTTGGTGGTGACAGCCTGCAACAGCAGCATTTGACCTCGCTCAGCGATATCGTTTCGATCAGCCCCAGCATTGCCATCAGTAACCTGGCGACCAACTCCAATATCACCATACGCGGCATCGGGAACACGTCCTATGTCGCTGGCGCAGACCCGGCAGTAGCGCTGCATGTGGACGGCATCTACCTCGCCCAGCCGGGGCTGGCGCTCAATACCTTTCTCGACGTGAAACGGGTAGAGGTACTGCGTGGCCCACAAGGAACGCTGTTCGGACGCAATGCCACCGGCGGCGTGATTAACATCATTCCCAACCAGCCGACGGACGATCTCCACTTCGGAGTGGATGTCTCGGCGGGTCTTGATCCGGTCATGGTGCGCAGTTCCGCGTTTGTGAGTGGACCGATCACGTCCGATGGGACGCTGCAAGGGCGCATCTCGATTCAGCAGAATCACAATGGCTCGCACAGCAAACTACTCAATGCCAGTCAGGCAAACGGCCTGAACAGCCTTTCAAACAACCCGGCTGGTCCTCGCGACATAGACAATCTGACCACCTACAGTGCGCGCGGGCAGTTGAAGTGGGTTCCCTCCAACAGTTTCAGCCTTCGCCTGATGGTTGAATATCAGGGGCAGAATGACGATGGCCCGGCCATCTACAATGTCGGCTCTCCGGACCCCACGCAGGTGCCGTTGCCGCGGTCCATCGCAAACAGTTCCTTCGGCAACATCAGCAAGCGAGAGGTTTATTCCAATTACGGTCAACGCAAACTGGACAATTATCTCGCCAGTCTGAACGCGGAATGGGACTTGGGTTATGGCAGCATCAAGGCTCTGACGTCGTACAGCAAGACCGACCAGTTCACTCAGCAAGATGGTGATGGCTCGGATGTCGACTTCACGCATACGGAATTCACGGGTCGCGCTCGCCAGACCTTCAACGAGTTGATCTATACGTCACCGTCGAACAATGCTTTCTCGTTTATCGTGGGGGCCAACCACTTCCGCGAGAAATTCTATCAGCTTATCCGCGTGCCGATCCTAGAGCTAGACATCGGCGGCGGCACTTTCTTTGGACCGCTCACGGTACTCAACGGCGGTACCGTATGGACGACCTCTTACGCGGCATTCGGGCAGGCTCAATATCAGTTTGACTTCGGCCTGAAGGCGTTCGGCGGCATCCGCTATTCCCACGACAAGAAGCGCGACGCGGAATTCAACAATTTCAAGGCGCCCTTCATGGCGAGCCAGGGCCCAAAGTCCTGGAGCAAGCTGACCTATGAGGCAGGGATGAGCTATGACCTCGCCCGTCAGGTGACCGCTTATGTCAAATATGCCACTGGATATAAGAGCGGCGGCTATTCTGTCGCTTCGTTCCAGACCCCCTTCAATCCCGAAACCAACAGGAACATAGAAGCCGGTATCAAGGGCGTGTATTTTGGCGGCCTGTTAAGCGCCAACCTTGCCGTTTTTCACACGACCTACAAAGATCTGCAAGTCAATCAGGTGGTGGGGGTGTCGAACGGCATCACTAATGCGGCCAAGGCGAAAATGGAAGGCGTAGAGGCGGAGATCAGCGTCAAACCGACCGACGCCCTGCGGGTCAACTTCTCGGCGTCCTATCTGGATGCCCATTTCATCAAATTCCTGACGACGGATTCGGCGCGCCCCAATACTCACCCGGATTGCGATATCGTCAATGGGTCTACGGTCTGCGGGATCGAACTCGCTGGCAATACCCTGCCCAATGCGCCGAAGTACAAAGCCAGCATCGGCATTTTCTATGACGTTCCTGCTCCATCGGGCCAGATCACCCTGGGTGGGCGATATGACTACACGTCCAAGCGCTATTTCAACGAATTTAATCTTCCGGTGGTAACGCAAAAGGCAACAGGGCGTTTGGACCTCAACGCGACCTACAGGAGTAACAACGGCAAATGGTCCGCTGGCGTGTTTGCGAGCAATGTGACCAACGAAGTGATTAAGAACGGTACTCTGGTCGTCTCTGCGGTTCTGGGTTCCGTTAGCCTCGCTTCGCTAGAGCCGGGGCGCCAGGTCGGCCTATCGTTCGGATATCGTTTCTGATGCTCCGCCGGGCGCGCTGATGGTATCATGAGTGTGTCTGACGAAGAAAAATGTGCCGTCTTCCCCTGCCCGGCAGTGGAAGACTATGAGCGCCTCTCAACTGAAATGAGGTTTTTATGTCGAATGAAAAGTTGCCGATCCTTGTTTTTGGCGCCACTGGCCAGCAAGGTGGGTCTGTAGCTGCGGCGCTCCTGAAGGCTGGGTGGCCGGTCCGTGCGCTGGTTCGCGACCCGTCTTCGGAAAAGGCCCAGGCGCTGAGCAAGGCTGGCGTGGAGCTGGTCAAGGGCGACCTTGCCGATGAGGCTTCGATGGACGCCGCTATGAAGGGTGTTCATGGCGTTTTCAGTGTGCAGCCCAGCTCGCCCGATCCGCGCTATGGCATCAGCGACGAAGACGAGGTTCGCTTCGGCGTCACGATCGCCGATCTGGCAGTGAAGAACGGCATAGGTCATCTTGTCTATACCTCGGTAGGCGCTGTCACAGATGAACCCTCCGGCATGGGGCATTTCGACAGCAAGATGCGTATCGAAGACCATATTCGCACGCTGCCTATCACCTACACTATCGTTCGTCCTACTTCGTTCATGGAAATTCTCGTAATGCCCGGCTTTGGGCTGGACCAGGGAAGCTTCAGCTTCTTTATGAAGCGGGATCAGAAGATGCAGTTTCTGGCGGTCAGCGACATTGGCAAATATGTCGCGGCGATTTTCGCCGACCCGGCGAAATTCGCCGGCGTCACAATGAGTATCGCCAGCGACAGCCTGACCGGCGCGGAACTGGAAGAAGCGTTCAGCGAGGCCGCGGGGACTAAGATCGCCTATGCACGTTTCCCGGATGAGGTTCTCCAAGCCAATCCGTTTCTCGCCGGGTTGACCGCCCTTCTCGACAAGGGGCCGCTTGCCGGCGACGCTGATCTCGTCAAGCTGAAGGCGTTAAATCCGGAAATGATGTCGTTCCGCGAGTGGTTGACCAAGGATGGCCGCGAGGCTTTCCACGCCGCTCTGGGAACGGCCGGGTCCTGGCTCTACAACGAAGCGTAATTCACGCATATAATCGTCGTTCACCCGGTCTCTCTTGTCCGAGCTTGGGTGGACGACCCTTGTGAATTCACGGGAACGCATCCATGGCAGTCATTTCCAGCCGTCACCTTGTTGATCCAGAACTGCTGCCCCTTCTGGAGACTATGCCGCAGACGATATTGAGCGATGAAACGCTCTTGGAATTGCGTGATCCTGATCGTTGGGTCATGCCCGCCGTCGAACATCCCGATCGCGTGGAAAAGAGCGAGCAATGGGTCCCGGGCATCAATGCCCCGGATGTGAAGCTCTATATCTATCGGCCCGTTGATGCGAAAGGCGCGCTGCCTTGCATCTATCATATTCATGGGGGCGGCTTTGTCGGCGGTTCGGCGGCTGTTATGCAGCCCTATCACCACATCCTGGCCGAAAATTTCGGCTGCATGGTCGTCGCAGTGGAATATCGCCTGGCTCCAGAGACACCTTTTCCTGGACCTATGGACGACTGCTACGCCGGGCTTTCCTGGCTCTTTGCGCATGCCGCGGAGATCGGCATCGATACGGCGCGGGTGGGAGTGATGGGTGAAAGCGCGGGGGGTGGCCTTGCGGCAGGTCTGGCGCTGTTGGTACGGGATCGTAAGGAATTCAGCCTGGCATTCCAGCATATGGTTTATCCGATGCTGGATGATAGAACGTGCGTGACGGACGATCCGCATCCCTATGCCGGCGAATTTGTGTGGACTGCGAACAACAACGCCTATGGCTGGCGGGCCTATCTGAACAATGAGCCGGGCGCGCCGGATATTTCGCAGTATGCCGCTCCTGCACGGGCTGAGGATTTGACCGGCTTACCGAGGGCGTTCATCTCAACCTGTACACTCGACTTGTTTCTGGAAGAGAATCTTGAATATGCCCGTCGCCTCACACGCGCGGGAGTAATGGTCGATCTCCACGTGTATGCTGGGGGTTTCCACGGTTATATTTCTCACCCTGGGGCTGACGTGGCTGTGCGGGCTATGCGCGACAGCTGGGGGGCGCTGAAGAAACGTCTGTTTCCATCGGGAAACTGAGGCGTAGACGAAAGGGACATCGCGCCTTTGACTGTGATTGTTACCGCGAAATTGCGCGATATGGTCATCGTTAGGCAGCTGGACGACTGATATTCTTGAGGAGATTATCAGGAGCGGCGCTTGCAAACGCGAATTACCGAACTTTTCAACATCCGGTATCCAATCATCCAAGGCGGCATGCATTATGTCGGAAAAGCGGAGTTGGCGGCTGCCGTTTCGGAGGCGGGCGGCTTAGGGATTCTGACTGCGCTTACGCAACGGACGCCGGACGCCCTGGCAAAGGAAATCGAGCGTTGCCGGTTAATGACCGACAAGCCGTTTGGCGTGAACCTGACGTTTCTGCCTTCGGTCCAACCTCCGGACTATCCGGGATATATTCGTGCGATCGTCGAGGGCGGCGTGTCGATTGTGGAAACGGCGGGTAACAATCCCGCGCCTTATCTTCCCGCTCTGAAAGAGGCGGGGATCAAGGTCATCCACAAATGTACGGCCGTTCGCCATGCCCTGACGGCGCAATCGATCGGTTGTGACGCCGTCAGCATCGATGGGTTCGAATGCGGCGGCCATCCCGGCGAAGATGATGTGCCGGGGCTGATCCTGTTGCCGTTGGCCGCCCAGGCGTTGTCGATACCGTTCGTTGCATCGGGCGGAATGGCTGATGGTCGCTCACTGGTCGCCGCGCTCGCCTTGGGCGCGGACGGCATAAACATGGGCACACGCTTTGTCGCCACCGCAGAAGCTCCTGTCCATGACAATGTGAAGCAGGCGATAGTCCGCGCCGGAGAGCGGGACACAAGCCTGATCATGCGCAGCCTGCGGAATACCGAGCGGGTGCTTCGGAACGCGCGTGTCGAGCGCATTCTCGACCAGGAGCGGGCAATGGGGGAAGCGTTGCGATTTGAGGATATCGCCGAGGATGTGGTGGGAATTTATCCACGCGTCATGCAGGAGGGCGACGTGGAAGCGGGCGCCTGGAGCTGTGGCATGGTTGCCGGCCTCATCAAGGATGTCCCCACGGTCAAGGATCTGATTGATCGTATGGTTTCCGAGGCGCGGGCAATCGTGACGAACCGTCTGGCCGCGCAAATTTAAAAGTTACGCCGGTTGTGATTGAAAAGCATCAGGTTTCAGTCGGCCAGGTCAACTAACGCCAATTTGGTTTTTGCAGGGAATGATGATGAGTAAGGATTTCAGTGAAGCTGATCTTAATGCCTGGCTACAGGCTCATCTTCCTGAGGAGGGCGGAATCCAGTCCATGCGTGTGCTTTCCGGAGGTCAATCCAACCCGACCTACCGCATTTCTACCGGAAAGCGTGATCTTGTTCTCCGCCGCAAACCATTTGGCGAATTGCTTGCATCCGCCCATGCTGTCGATCGTGAATACCGTCTGATTTCGGCGCTTTACCCGACAGGGTTCCCCGTGCCGGAACCCGTCGCGCTCTGTCGGGACAGCAATGTCATCGGCGCGGAGTTTTATCTCATGGAAGCGCTTGATGCACGCGTGCACTTCGACGGCACATTGCCCGGCTATCAGCCTTCAGAACGCCGCGCGATATATGAAACCGCCGTCTCCACGTTGGCGGCGCTTCACGCTATCGATCCCGTTCTAGTTGGCCTAGAAACCTATGGACGTCCTGGCAATTATTTCGCGCGACAGGTCGACCGGTGGTCGAGGCAGTATCGCGCAGCGCAGACGGACCATATCGAGGAAATGGAGAGGCTGATCGAATGGCTGCCAAGGACTGTGCCGGAACAACGACGTACCAGCATCGTCCATGGCGACTTCCGTATCGACAACATGCTGTTTGCGAAGCGTTCGGCTTCTATTTTGGCGGTCATCGACTGGGAGCTTTCGACCATCGGCGACCCATTGGCCGACCTGTCTTATTTCGTAATGGCATGGATGATGCCAAGCGCGTGGCATCCGTCGGGCATACTTGACGCCGATCTCGCAGCCCTGGGTATTCCTTCTCTCGACGAGATAGTCGAAATATACTGTGAGATCGCGCGTTGGACCGAGGTACCGGACCTGCGTTGGTATTTCGCGTTCAACATGTTCCGCATGGTCGGCATCGTTCAGGGCATCAAGCGCAGGATGCTGGATGGTAATGCATCCGGCGCCAATGCACTTGAGGCCACCGGGCATCTGGAACCTTTGGCGAAAGAGGCATGGAGACAAGCGCAGCTGATGGGCGCATGATCGCACGGTATAGATAGGTACGGGCGCAATAACGCTTCCGGAAGTCGGTGGACGCTTCTGGATGTGTCAATAAAATGTTACGCCCCCAATTATTGCGCCCGGAGTTTGCAGCCTTCGCCGGACTGATGCATCTTTCTCCTCTGGGGCGCTTGTTATCGCTTTACGCATTTACTGGGGCGTGAGATCGGTCGCGCTTCTGAAAAATGCGTCTAAACGCACGGGCATCTTTATATCCCAGTACGTCTGCAATATATTCAACGCTGAATTCAGAATGCCCAGGAGATCTATACTGTTGAGAGAATTGAGGCCTTGCGCATTTCACGATATCCTCCGGAGGTGCGTCCGAGGCGGCGGCGCATCTGGGAAATGCTGACCCCTGCATTGAGAACCTCCTTGTAACGGCAATCGCGCCCGGCGCGTTCGCTTCTGATATGAATCGGGATGCGCGGGACAACGGGCATACCATACCACACGGATTCCGCTGGCAGGATAGGGCGGGACGTTGACATGAAAGGTGTTTCCACCTTCCTCGGGTCGAGAGCCGGAGACTATGCTGTCGGCATCACCGTCGCGATCGACGGCGGGGTAACATGTGCGACTCAAGGCTGCCTGTGCATTGACGGGTTAACGTCCCGAAAAGCGGGGCGGGCGCTTCTGTACGAAGGCGGCGGCTGCCTCTTTATGGTCGTAGGTATCCGTGCACGCGATGTGAAGCGCCGCCTCCGCGTCTAGGCACTCCGTGGCGGAGGCGATCAATGCCCGGTTGAGGTTTTCCTTCATATATCCCAGCGACAGGGTCGGACCGGAAGAGAGGCGCTTCGCCAGCGCAATGGTTTCCTCCCGCAATATTTCCGGCGCGTAAGTCCAATTAACCAAACCCAGCCGCAAGGCCTCTTCTGCGGCTATCCGCTCCGACAGGAAGAAAAGCTCTCGCGCCTTCGCGCTACCGACCAGTTGTGAAACAAAATATGTGCCCCCAAAATCGCCCGATAGCCCTACCTTGGCAAAGGCTGTCGTCATGAATGTTGCGGCGGACATGGTGCGCAGGTCGCAGGCCATCGCGAGCGAAAAACCAGCCCCGGCCGCAGGGCCGTTGATTGCAGCAATGGTGGGCTTGGGCATGGCAAACAATCTGCCCGCAGTAGCGTTTTGCAGGCGGCGTTGCCATTGAACCAGTTTCGGGCTGGTATTACTTTCGCCCGCTGCGGCCGTGCTGGCCATCGCTTCAACGTCGCCTCCCGCGCAGAATGCGCCGTCCGCGCCCGTCAATACAACGCAGCCGATTGTATCGTCGGCTTCGGCGCTCGCGAGCTGATCGGCCATTGCGACCAGCATTTCCGTCGAGAGGGCATTGCGCACCTTCGGACGATTCATCGTGAGGATAAGGATTCGATCCTCGCGATGGGCAAGCAAATCGGTTGTGCCCGTGGCTATCTCTTGTGGCTGATCGGTCATCAAGTTCGCCTTTCGTCTCTCCTTTCATTAATATGAATTGATGGAGCGCCAGAGTATGACGGGATCGTGCAAGGGCAGAGTAACGGTCTGCTTGCGGATTGCGGCAGCTTATTGAGGCGGCAGGAAAGGGTTTGTCTCACCTCGCAACGCGGTAAGCGTAACGCCAAAATCTCGCCTTGCTTGCGCCAGATAACCGGAAGGGTTCCCCGTAGCCATGGCCCGCACCAGTCGACCAAAGAACTGGCCCATAAGCAAAAGCGCGCAGCGGGGGGTGGCGTTAATGTTCAATGCTTTCAGGAAATCTGTGACGTCATTCTGCAGGTCTACCAACACGTTGAGGAGTTGCGGCCGTAGTTCGGTTTTCCGTGCAGCATCCACCCAAGCCTGAATACCGGCGATATTGGCGTATCCGCTTTCCAGCGTACTGCGTAGAGAGGCTGTTGCAAGCAGGTCGGTGGCTTCCGCGTTATTAAGAGAAGGATCAACGTCGTTGAGCATTTCCGAACAGCGGTCCCTCATCCGTTCCATTATCTGCTTGTCGGCGAGGGTAAGCAACTGTTCGATATTTTGGAAATGATAGGACGGCGCAGCGCTGGTCACCCCAATTCGTTGTGCGACCGTGCTGTACGAGATTGCGGTTGTTTCCCCGGATTCCAATATGGTGACAGCCGCATCAATGATTCTGTTACGGGTTTCACGAGATTTCGGGCTGAGTATGTGCGGTTCGTCAGGCTTCTCCGCTGCGCTCCCGGCCGGATCCTGGCATACCTCAGCGAGAGGACGCCCCTCTCGGAAAAGCAAGCTGATCTGTTCCGCTGACAGGTTCAGTGGAACCGTGATGAAGCCTATACCCATAACGATGTCGATTGCCGGATTGACTAGTGCCTCGGCATTATCCGTGCGGATCTCAATGAGCAGATCAGTCCAGAATTTTTCCATCCTGCTGAACCATTCAAGCGCGAGCCCGTGACCCCTCCGGTCTCGCGAACAGCTGAACATTATCTCCGACCAGGCCAGAGTATCGAGCCAGTGGCGTCCGGCAGCATTTTTTATGGCCTTCATCATCAGGTCGGCCAAATCCACAATTGTCGATTGGCCGGCGCGGTGACGTTCCTTGGCATGGCTGAAGGCTCGGCCATATTCATCCAGAAACCGTGTATGAGCGTCCGCAATGAGGTCAAACTTGGTGGAGTAATAATACGTGGTGGTGGCCAACGAGACGCCGGCAACTTCTGCAACCCGGCGATGGGTAACGCCACCTTGGCCTTCGCTTCCCAGCAATGACACTACAGCCTTCGCAATCTTCGCGATCGCGTCTTCGGAGCGGCTTTGCTGGGGCACGCGAGCGTGGCTTTTCAGGCGCTTGCCAGGAGCGTTCTTCGTTGTCACAACTGTACATCTTTCAAAAAATTCGTGGCGGTTTGACGCAAAGAACCCATGGTGGTCAAGTCATGAAAAGAGTTGAAAATAGTCTGGCGTGATTACCGGTTCTCTGAACGTTCCATGACGTGAAATTTGACATAGATATTGCTTGGTATCGTCCTCACTCGAGAAGGGGCGAGAGTATAGGCGTGATGGAAAACCTCGTAATCGATAAAGACGGATCGTCAGATGATCCTGACGCTCTGAAAAAACGGAGAGCAAAATTGTCCAGACTCCAGTCAGATCCGCGCATAGACCCGAGAATCAAGAAGGTTTTCGGAGACTTCCAGCAACCTGCCGCAACGGATGCAAGTAGCAGGGATGAGGTGTTGAAGGCAATAAACTCGACCGAAGCTCAGGATGTTCTGGCAATTGAGGCCGCCCTTTATCGGTCGACGGCGACCGAAGAATCTGCTCCGTCCAACGGCATTACCTACGAAGTCCGCACGTTTGTGTCGGAGCCGGACGGAAACACGGTCAAGATCCAGATTGTGAGGCCCGAGGGGGATGAAATATTGCCATGCGTTTATTATACGCACGGCGGTGGCATGGCCTATCTCTCGGCCTTCGACGAGCAATACAAGGCGTGGGGCAGGGTTATAGCGGCGCAGGGCGTTGCCGTGGTGATGGTTGATTTCCGTAACTGCCTACTTCCTTCTTCGGCACCGGAGGTCGATCCCTATCCCGCTGGCCTGAACGATTGCGTGTCCGGCCTGAAATGGACCCATGCTAACGCCGAAGAACTGAGAATCGATCCGGCCACCATGATCATAGCGGGCGACAGCGGGGGCGGTAATCTGGCGCTAGCGACAGCGATGAAGCTCAACAGGGATGGAGATATAGGTCTCATTCGGGGGGTTTATGCCCTGTGCCCTTTCATTGCCGGTCGATACCCCCACGCGGATCATCCCTCCTCGGTCAGCAATGACGGCATTTTCATTAGCCTTCACAATAATCGTATACTGTGGGCTTATGGTATGGAGGCCTTCGAACGGGAAGATCCCCTTGCCTGGCCAATTTTCGCGAAGGAGGAGGATCTGAAAGGTCTTCCACTGACGGTGATAAGCGTCAACGAATGCGATCCGTTGCTGGATGAAGGCGTCAGTTTCTATCGCAAGCTGCTTGCCGCCGGTGTCCCCGCCCGCTGCCGCCAGATTATGGGGACGGTTCACGCCACCGAGGTTTTTACGGCCTGCGCGCCGGATATCAGCGCTAATACAGCAAACGACATCGCCTATTTGGCACGCACCGGAAAATAGTAGGTGGAGGCGCTCTGCTCGGAGGCGATCTTGTCCTTATAGGCTAGGGAAACTGCTCTTCGTCTGTCCTTATTCAAATAACTGGCTCTGTATTTCGCTTTTTAGGGACTAACCTCGATGGCCAGTTGCGCTGAGCGAGGTTTCTAAGGGCAAAAATGGGATAACATGCCACAACATGACCGATTAGGATTATCTTTTTAGAAGGACGTTCAATGCTGGCTGGCCTGATGCAGTGCGCACCCCTGTTGATTAAGGATTTATTGAGGCATGCGGAGATCGCGCATGGCCGTCGGGAGATCGTATCCCGTCTGGTAGACGAGCCCATTTGGCGGTACGACAACTACGGTCTGGCGCGGCGCGCCAGACAGGCGGCGGCTATGCTGGTTCGGATGGGGGTAGCCGCTGGCGATCGTATTTCGTCGCTTGCATGGAACACGCACAGGCATCTGGAACTTTTTTACGGTTGCCCGGGCGCGGGGGCTGTCCTCCACACGGTCAACCCCCGCTTCTCTGACGATCAGATCGTCTACACGATCAACCATGCGGAAAGCCGCATATTGTTTTTGGACAAGAATTTTCTTCCGGTTGTTGAGAGGCTGCGGGATCGTTTGCTTTCGGTGGAGCGGCTGGTGCTGCTCGCGCAGGAGGGTGTCGACGGGATCGACAGCTACGAGGATCTGCTCGCGTCAGAAGACGCGGAATTCGAATGGCCGCAATTCGATGAGAATTGTGCCGCCATCCTTTGTTACACCTCTGGAACCACTGGCGATCCCAAGGGCGTGCTGTACAGTCATCGGTCGATCGTTCTTCATGCCTTGGCGATGGGTTTGCCGGGTGCGCTCGATATTTCACCGTTCGACTGCCTGATGCCTTGTGTCCCCATGTATCATGCGACCGCGTGGGGCATGCCCTTTATGGCGGCCATTAACGGCGCCAAGCTGGTGCTGCCATGCGACCGCCTGGACGGTGCCAGCCTGCATGAATTCATCAAGTCGGAAGGCGTTACTTTTTCCGGCGGCGTGCCGACGGTCTGGACCATGTATCTCGATTATCTGAAACGCGCGGGTGAAGTCACCGGTACACTCGACCGCCTCATGATCGGCGGATCCGCAGTCCCACGTGCTATGGCGGAGACATTCGCGTCTTTCGGTGTCAAGGTGCGACAGGTGTGGGGCATGACGGAACTCAGCCCTCTGGGTGTTGTGTCGACGCCCACGCCGCAGACCGCCTCCTACGGCAAGGAGGCGGAGGATGAGATCCTGTGGACCCGTCAAGGGCGCTTTCAATACGGCGTTGAGCTCCGCCTAGTTGGCGAGGATGGCAAGACAGTTCCACATGATGGCACGAATGCTGGGGCGTTGCAGGCAAGGGGGCCGTGGACCGTGCAGCGTTATTATCGCAAGGATAGTGATGCGCTAACGACTGATGGTTGGTTTGATACCGGTGACATTGCAACGATCGATCCCGATGGCTTCATGCGCATCACGGATCGCAGCAAGGACGTCATCAAATCCGGCGGCGAATGGATCAGTTCGATCGACCTAGAGAATGTCGCGGCGGCCTGCCCGGGAGTGAAGATAGCCGCGGCTGTCGGCGTATATCATCCCCGGTGGGAGGAGCGGCCCGTTCTGGTCATAGAGACGCATTCAGATACTGTTCTGACCAAGCAGGCGGTGATCGATTTTGTCGCGGCGCGGGTGACGCGTTGGTGGGTGCCTGATGAGGTGGTTTTTGCGCCCGTTCCTTTAACAGCCACTGGCAAAATCGATAAAAAGGTGCTTCGTGGGATATATGGTAGTATCCTCGCGGAGGCCAAAGAGGAGCGGGTCAGCGAGTCGTAACCTCCACCATGTTTGGTGGCCGGGCGCGTCCGTTGTTCCGGCGCGACTCGATTATTAAAATGCAGTTCTAATTTTTGCGCGGCGAGCTGCATTGCCGTCGGTGTCTCATCCTTCGGGTGCCATCACTCTTTCTTCTCGTCGCCGGTCGCTTGCTGTGCGCGCAATCCCTATTCATGCCAGGCGATCCAAACGAACAAAAATCAACCTGCGTAACACAGATGATACTGCTCTCAAGAGACGGTAACTATCAGATAATAATCAGTAAGTTTACTTCAAGCTTTGAGATTTGAGGGTCGGCACTGGCCTGTGGCAACCCGATAATGCAGACCGCGTTCGAGCCGAACCGGCGGCACGCCCATGCGGCGGCAAGGAGGCTTGTTGCCCTGCGCATGCATTTTTTGCTTGAAAAAATTGAATATAAAACTAGTATGGGATTCTATAAACTTTAATTAGCAAAAGGGAGAGGGGTTATGAAAATGCGTAAAACTGCAATGTTGCTTGCTGCTACGGGCTTGGGGGCGTGTATGGCCTTCCCGGCGTTGGGCCAAACCGAAGCGGTCAAGGGTGATCAGCTCGAAGAAATCATCGTTACCGCGCAGAAACGGTCTGAGCCTCTTCAGCGGACTCCTGTTTCGGTTACCGCCATCAGCGCAGATGCTCTGGAGGAGCGGTCGATTTCGAGTCTCGACGATCTGCAGGGTTCGGTCCCCGGCCTGGTGATCGGCGGAAACGCCAATTTCGGCGGCATTAACTCCATCGTGTTTCGTGGCGTCAGCAGCCCCAATCTTGTGATCGGTGCCGAAGAAGCGGTTGGCGTGTATCTTGATGGTGTTTTCCTGCCGCGTTCCGACGCTGCGTTTTTCAATTTTGCTGACGTTGAGCGCATCGAAGCCCTTCGCGGGCCTCAGGGAACCCTGTACGGCCGCAACAGCACTGCGGGTGCGATCAACGTTGTTACTCGGACCCCAACTGATAAGCTCGAGGGCAAGTTCGAGGCGAGCTATGGCATCAAGAATAAATATGAAGTCAAGGGATACATGGGAGGGCCGCTGTCCTCTGTGTTGGCTGCCAGCGCGTCGGTCGTGGCGTCTGGGCATGGCGGTTATTTCACCAACGTCAACACCGGCAACAAGGTTGGAGACGCTCATGATGTAACGACGCGTGGTAAGCTGATCCTGCATACCGACGGTTTTCGTGCGACGCTTGCAGCAGATTATTCGCTCATGAAGTCCGATGACCAATTCAAGAATATCAAGGACTCTGCCGGCGTGCTTGTAGGGTTTGGCGATCCTGACCAGGTGGCTTCCGAAGTTGAGGACCAGATTTATTCGCACCGCAAGTCGTATGGCGTCAGTCTCACGATGGAATATGAAGCCAGCGATAGCCTGACCTTGACTTCGATCAGCAGTGAGCGTTGGTACGACGCGGATAACTTTGTTGATACGGATGGACAGGGGTCCGCGACCGTCAAGGCGTATACCGATAGTCATCTAAACAACAAGGACTTCAGCCAAGAACTGCGGGCAAACCTGGTTTCGGGTCCGCTGAATCTGACCGCTGGGCTGAACTATTATAACGGCTATGCCGAACTCTATGCGACCAATTTGAACGCCGCTGGTCCGACGGTTATTATCAATCCCATCGCCAGGACCAAGGCGTATGCCGCTTTTGCTCAGGCGGAATACGAGCTTTCTGGCGGGGTGAAGCTCATCGCGGGGGCTCGCTATAACGTCGACAAGAAGCATTTCTCGTTGTTGATGCCCCCTCTGGGCGCAGGTGGACTGTCCTTTGTTGAAGCGCGTCGGAACGACAAGGCATTCCTGCCGAAAATCGGCGTTACATATCAAGCATCGCCCGACGTCTTCATGTTTGCCACTGTGTCGCGTGGCTATCGAGCCGGTGCATTTTCTCCTGCGCCGGGTCGTTTCAATCCCGTCGCCCCAGGCGCTGCTCCGGAAAAGCTCTGGAACTATGAGGCGGGTATCAAGTCCGAGTTGTTCAACCGACGTCTCCGCCTGAACGTGACCGGATATTACACGAAGGACACTGGCCTTCAGGTGCGCAACACTCTTGCGCCGGGTAACGCGGTTATTAACAATGCGGGTAGCGCTCGGGTCTACGGCGCCGAGTTTGAGGCCAACGCGGTTCTGGGTGGAGGCTTGAGTCTGGCGAGCACGCTGGCACTCACCAATGCGCGGTATATCGATCTTGTCGAGAAGAACTTTCTCAACGGGCAATTGGTCAGCTTCCCCCGCGCCGGTAATACAATGATCCGTGCACCTCGTGCGCAGTTTTCTGTGGATGGCCGTTATGAGACCGCGGTCAGCGACGATATGATGTTCAAGGCAAATGTGCGTTATTTCCGTGAGACCAAGTCCTACTACACGGCGGCAAATGAGTTCGGTGTCGGTCATGATGGCTGGTATACGGTCGATGCGCGAATGGGGATTACCTACAACGATAATCTCGAGGTTTATGCCTATGGCAAGAACCTGACGGACAAGCGCTACACGACATCGGTTCTCACACTCGGTGCGATTTATTCTTCGGCGCTGAACGATCCGCGTACATACGGCGTAGGTGTGAAATACTCGTTCTGACCGGACTGCGGTGAGCCTTTGAGTTCGCCAATATTTTCTGATCTTGAGGCCGCGCGTGGAAAACGCGCGGCCTTATCAGAGAAGAACATCTATTGCGCCATAGGGATGGTTCTGGCGGAATATTCTGCCATTTTCTCTGTCGGGTACAGTGTCGACTCCTTGTTCTCCAAGGAGGGTTCATTGCCTCATAACGTCTGCTGGAGATGGAAGTGCCCCTGACGACATTCGGAAATGATGGGGTTCAGCCGCCGAAGGCGCCATTGAGACGGCTGCATATCCTCGTTATCACCATTTGCATATTGGTGACTTTTCTGGATGGTTTCGATTTGCAGCTGATATCATTCGTGGCGCCTGCGATCGCGCGGGAACTGCAAATTGAGAAGGAAATGTTCGGCCTGATTTTCTCGGCCGGGGTTGTCGGAATGCTGATCGGAATGATAGGACAGGGGCCACTGTCTGACCGGTTCGGGCGCAAGCCGCTCGTTCTTTCAAGCATAGTCATATTTGGGATTGCCACACTCGGTTGCGCGGCGGCTCATACGGCGCCAGCCTTTCTCATACTGCGCCTGCTGGGCGGCATTGGGATGGGGGCGGTGGTGCCCAATATATTCGCGCTCGCCATTGAGATCGCGCCGACACATGCGCGGTCCCGTATTGTCGTTCTGCTGGGGGTCGGGGTGCCTATCGGTGGTCTAATAGCGGGTCTACTTAGTTCCGGGCTGTTGCCGGTGTTGGGGTGGCATATGTTGTTCGTGATCGGCGGTGTATTGCCATTGCTGCTGATCCCTCTTGTAGCGTTTTCTCTGCCTGAATCTCCAATGTTCCTGACAGATCGCGCCGAACGCCTGACCGGTCCAGCACGTAAGCGCGATCTCGATGCTGTTCAAGCGCTTGTCCGTCGCGGCTGGAGTCGACCGGAGATGGCCAACGTGCCGGTTGTCCGGCAGGGCGTGGCGGCGTTGTTCAGCACCGATTTGCGCCGCAACACCCTGCTGATCTGGCTGATAACAGCCGGCAATATGGTTATCTATTACTCGCTGCTCAGCTGGCTCCCGTTGATTCTGACTGCGGGAGGGACGGATGAAAGCAAGGCGGCGCTGTCAGGTACGATGCTCAATTTTGGAGCGGTTGTTGGCAGCTTTCCTTTGGCCTGGGCCGCAGACCGTTTCCATACCAGCAAGGTGCTTGCCTCGGTGCTGTTCGTGGGGATTGGTGTATTCGTGGCCGCGGGGCTTCTGCTCGACGGGCCGCTGACGATATTCCTTGGGATATGCGCATTGTGCGGTGTTGTTGCCGGCGGCGGCAATCTGGTGCTCAATTCAGTCGTGGGTCAGATCTATCCCACGACCGTGCGTGCAACGGGAATTGGCTTGGCAGGAATGGCTGGACGAGTAGGGGCCATCGCCGGTCCCTCACTGTGCGGCTTGTTGCTGGCAAACGGGTTGCCGGGCGGCGCGCTTCTCGCATCGTTTGCATTGCCGGCTCTGATTTCTGCCGTTGCCTGCATGATGCTTCGCTTGCGCAACAATTGACCCACGGGAGAATCTCCTCGTGAGAATTTACTTTTTGGGTCTGGGCCGAATGGGGGCGGCGATGGCAGCAAATCTTGTCGCGGCTGGACATGACGTGCTTATATGGAATCGTTCTCGTGAGCGCGGAGACGAGTTGCTTGCCAAAGGTGCTCAGTTTGCTTCCTCAATAAGTGATGCCGTAGGGGCTGAAGTCGCGATCAGCATGCTCGCGGATGATCGCGCCGTCGAGGAGGTCGCTTTCGGCCCATCCGGCATCGTTGCCGCCGGTACGCCCGTCCACATTTCAATGAGCACCATCAGCATCGATCTCGCCAATCGCCTTGACCAAGCCCATCGTGACCGGGGAACCGCTCTCATATCAGCGCCAGTTTTCGGGCGTCCTGCGGCGGCGCAGGCGGCGAGGCTTGCTATAGTAGCGGGGGGGAGCGCGCATTCAATAGATATATGTCGGCCTCTTTTTTCGGTTTTGGGTGACAGGTTGTTTCTGGCAGGGGAACGGCCCGCATCCGCCAATCTCATCAAGCTTTGCATAAATTTCATGAGCATCGCCGCTATCGAGGCGTTGGCCGAGGCCATGACATTGGCAAAAAAGGGAGGGGTCGACAGCGACGCTTTCATCGAGACCGTCACGGGCATATTCCCCAGTCCGGTGCACAACGCCTATGGTCCTCTTCTACGTGAACGGAGCTTTTCCCCTCCCGGTTTCGCGGCGCCGCTAGGTTTGAAGGACGTGGAATTGATGGCGGCCGCCGCAAAAAAACTGCGGAGTCCGCTACCGTTACTTGGCATCGTTCATGATCGTCTGCTGTCGCTTATCGCTCAGGAGGGAGAAGAAATCGACTGGAGCGCGCTGTTGCTGCCGATCGAACGGGCCGCTGGGCTGTCGCCGTCGTCGAAAGGGTCATAGTTCTGGCTAATTTTGCACTATGGCAGCGTTTCGATGCTGAAATCCGGTTGCCATAAAAGGAATCTAATTCTAGAATACAAATTTGTAATCGAGCAGCCGCACAGGCATGTATTAGGAGAGTGTGATGAGTGTCAGTTTTGTGGCTGATGAACCGTTCAGCAGTTACAGCGAGCGTTTCGCCGAGCATTTCAAGATGACCCGCAACAACGGGGTTATCGAGGTTTGTATGCATGAAAACGGGAATGCGCCGCGCTGGAGCTACGAGCTGCACCGGGCCTGGCCGCAGATGTTCGCGGCTGTCGGCCAGGACCGCGAGAATGAGCTACTGATCATCTCCGGCACGGGCGACCGCTGGCTCGCCGAAGGATTTAATGAGGATAGCTTCGGTCTCAGTCACGAAGAGTTTCGTCGCCGTTGCTACGATATCTGGTATGTGGACGGCACCAAGTTGCAGGAAAACCAGCTCTGGCTAGTCGATATACCTGTAATTGGCGTGCTCAATGGTCCGGGCCATCACCTCGAGATTGGCCTCCTTGCCGACCTCACTATCTGTGCCGAGGACGTGCGCTTTATGGAAGCGCATATACCGCTCGGCATGGTTCCCGGCGATGGCCAGTATCTGGTTTATCAAGAGCTGCTGGGTATGAAGCGCGCCAATGCGCTCGCTCTCGTTTCGGGCGGCGTCGATGCGAAAGACGCTGTCGATCTGGGCCTCGTCAATGAAGTTCTGCCGCGCGAACAGCTTATGCCGCGTGCGCGCGAGCTTGCGGCTGAAATCATGAAAAGCAGCCGCGTCGTGCGCCGCTTGACCACGCAGCTCGCGCGGCGGCGCTGGAAGCGTCTCTTTACGGACGACTTTAACATGCACTTCGGTTTTGAGCTGTTCGCATCCACGGTGTCCGAGCATTCGCACGACAGCAAAAAGCTGAACAACGCGCTCAAGTGAAATGGTCGGGGGTTGGCTGAACCCTACATGAGGAAGTGTATGATGGAATCGTTATTCTCGCTCCAAGGGCGCGTTGCTTTGGTCACCGGTGGCTCGCGCGGTATCGGCAAGATGATCGCTGCCGGGTTCCTCAAGGCGGGCGCCCGCGTCTATATTTCCTCACGGAAGGCCGATCAGTGCAATGCCACAGCGGCGGAGCTGTCGGCGCTGGGGGAATGCATTTCCCTGCCCTATAATCTGGCGACTGTGGCGGCATGCAAGGAGCTTGCCGCCACATTGACGGCACGAGAGCCGCAGCTGGACATACTTGTCAACAATGCCGGAGCAAATTGGGGCGCGGGTATCGATGATGCGCCGGAATCGGGGTGGGACAAGGTTCTAGACCTCAACCTCAAGTCTCCCTTTTTTCTGACTCAGGCTCTACTGCCGCTGCTGCGCGCGGGGGCTTCACCGGAGCAGCCGGCAAAGGTGATCAACATCTCCTCCATCGATGGTATTGGCCTGGGGCATCAGGAGACCTATTCCTATCACGCGAGTAAGGCAGGACTCATTCATCTGACGCGCAGAATGGCTGCGCGCCTCGTGGAGGATCATATCTATGTGACCTCGGTCGCTCCCGGTGCATTTGCATCAGAAATGAACCGGGAAGCACGTGACGATCCCGATCATATCAAGATCATCCCGTCCCGCCGCATCGGTCGCGACGAGGACATGCAGGGGGTTACGACATTTCTTGCCTCGCGCGCCGGGGATTATGCGGTCGGTATTACCATCGCGATCGATGGGGGCGTATCCTACGCATCCACAAGGGGTATATCGGAATGACGGCCCAGGCGGGGCTCATAAAACTCGTAGTCGAATGGGCCGTTGCCTGATGTCCAGCGCGCTTTTCTCTCCGATCACCCTGCGCGATCTGACATTGGCCAATCGCATAGTCGTTTCGCCGATGTGTCAATATAACTCGACCGATGGGTCCGCCAACGATTGGCATTTGATGCACCTCGGCGGCTTGTCGATGGGGGCGGCGGGCCTTGTCATCTTTGAGATGACCAATGTCACGATGCAGGGTCGCATCTCGCCCCGGTGTGCGACATTGTGCACGGATGAAAACGAAGCCGCGCTTAAGCGCGTCGTCGATTTCTGCCGAGAGTATGGGGTCGCCAAACTGGGAATTCAGATTGGCCATGCTGGACGCAAGGGCTCGCAGCAGCCGCCGGCGCTGGGTGGCAGGCCGCTCGCTGCCGATGACGGCGCTTGGGAGACCGTGGGCCCCTCAGCAGTTCCCTTTGCTGACTATCCGGTTCCGCGCGCGTTGATGAAGGCGGACATCGACGATGTGATCGAGGCGCATCGGCAGGCAGTTGTCAGGGCCGATCGTATCGGTTTCGATCTTATCGAATTGCATAGCGGCCACGGCTATCTCATCCACCAATTCCTTTCTCCGCTCTCCAACCATCGCGATGACGAATATGGCGGCTCGCTGGAGAACCGGATGCGTTTTCCGCTGGCGACCTTCAAAGCGATGCGCACGGCATGGCCCGCGCACAAGCCGCTGGGCGCTCGTGTCTCTGCAACCGACTGGGTGGAGGGCGGGTTCACGCCCGATGAGGCGGTGATTTATGCAAAGGCACTGAAGGAAATCGGCTGCGACTTTGTGGATGTCACGACGGGCGGGCTCGATCATCGCCAGCAGATACCGCTCTCACCCGGTTATCAGGTGAGCTTTGGCGAACGGATACGCAAAGAGGCCGGTGTCGCGACCATGTCTGTTGGCCTGATCGGCTCAGCGCAGCATGCGGAGGACATTATCGCTTCGGGCAAGGCGGATTTCGTCTCGATAGGTCGCGCCGCGCTTTATGACCCTCGCTGGGCTTGGCACGCGGCGGAAGAGCTCGGTATGGACACCGAATATCCGGCCAAATACCGGATGGCGATGCCGGCTCTGCGGCCCCAGCTTTTCCCCCATCATGGCAAGCAAACGTGAACCGATGAAAGTGGGTGGCTGCCATATCTGTCGATGCGATTTCATAGGCCGCGTTCGATTATTGGGTCATGCCATGGTGCCAGCGTCCCGGTAGGTTCCAAGGCAGGCACATACCTGCAACTGTACGGATAAAATGGAGAGAGAAGTTATGTCGAACGATAACAAGCAGACCGCGCTGGACTTCATTCAGGCTCTTAGCGACGGAGGCTTTGCCGCTGTCTATCCTTATTTCACGGACGACTTCGTCTATTGGGCGCCCGGTGTAGGAGAGATCCAGGATCAGCTCCCCGAATTCGTGAAGGTTGTGGGTAAATATGCGCCTGACGGCATCCGCCTTGTCGTTCATGGGGTGACCGCCGAGGGAGATCGCGTGGCAGTGGAAGCGGAGTCTTTCGGCACGCTCACCACGGGGGCGTATTACAACAACTTATACCATTATCTGCTGGAGTTCCGAGACGGCAAAATATGCAAGGTTAAGGAGTATTTCGACAGCAAGCACTGGTCTGAAGTGTGGGGCGGAATCGAGATGTAAGCTCGTCCGAAGGCGTTTGATGCAGTTAGGAACAGGCAATGCGCAATGAGCTTACGGGTAAGGTGATCATCGTCACGGGTGCCGGATCTGGTATCGGCAAAGCGGGCGCGATCCTGGCAGCGCAGGCCGGCGCCCGTGTTGTCGTGGCGGATTTCAACCTGGAGGCGGCGGAGGCCGCGGCCGCGGGCATAGCGTCAGCGGGAGGAACAGCTGCGGCGGTTCGCACCGACGTCGGCAGCAGTGTCGATGTAGCAAATATGGTAGACTTTGCTGTCGAGCACTTTGGCCGTCTGGATGGGGCCTTCAACAATGCGGGCATTCCAATGGTGAGCAAGCCCTTCGACGAGATTTCGGAGCAGGAATGGGCGCATGTGCAGAATGTCAACCTGACCGGTGTATTTTTGTGCATGAAGCACGAGATCACAGCGATGCGCCGTTCGGGTGGCGGAGCGATCGTCAACACCGCATCCACATCGGGATTACGCGCGCAACCCAACGGCGCGGACTATATCGCCTCGAAGCATGGCGTCGTGGGACTGACAAAGGCAGGCGCGATCGATGCGGGGCCATTCGGAATAAGGGTGAATGCGGTGTGCCCCGGTCTGACGGTCACGCCGCTTTCCGAAAAGCTGATTGTTGATCCCGTTTTTGCGCCAACTGTCGAACGCGTGCGCGAACGCATCGCACTAGGCCGGTTTTGCCGCCCGGAGGAAGTAGCGGAAGCCGCAGTCTGGCTGCTTTCCGATCGCGCGTCCTTTGTTTCCGGTGCCGCGCTGACCGTAGACGGCGGATATACGACACATTGACCATAGCCCATTTGGCAGATCGATCATGCTCTTGGCAGGGGACTTGCTCTCCCGTCGCGTAATGGAAGGAAGGAAAAGTGATGGGTGAGCTCAACGGAGCCTCCAGTTTCGAGGATTATCTGCTGGCGCAGTCGATCCTGACTGACGTCCGCAGAGGCGCGGGCCTGTCGCAAGTTGCGATCGCAGATGGCGCGACTCCGCTGGGGCGGGCGCTAGTCGAACTGGGTGCGCATGCGCGCGTCCAGGTCATCGCTGGCGTCAGTGAGGCCGGCGAGGCGGAAAGCCTCGCGGCACTTGGCGCAGGCAGCGTCATCCGCTGCGATGACACCAACTTCGTGGATCAGGTGATGGAACTGACCGACGGTCTGGGCGTCGATCTTGTGGTCGATCAGGTGGCCGGGCAGGAGTTCGACCGGAATTTCGACATGCTCGCGGACTTTGGCGACATTGTCGTCACGGGTTGGACCCACGGCGACCCACCCAAATTGTTTGAAACCATGTGGGCGAAGCTCGATCGTTGTCCCTGCATTCAGTTCTGGACGCTGGACCGCTACATCTCACAGCCGGACAGAACGCAAGAACTGCATCGGGAGGTCAGGGATTATCTCGGGGCTCGGTTGCCCTCGCAGTCGGAGACCGGAGCATGATGGACGAGAATACAACCATGAAGGCCAGCGCGATCTTTGAGTTTGGTGGGCCCGATGTCCTCAAATATGTTGATTGGACGATCCCCGTTCCTGGGGAGGGCGAAGTCCTGGTTCATAACGCTGCGGTGGGCGTGGGGGCCTGGGACGCGATGTGGCGCGAAGGGGCTTATGCCTATATGTTGCCTCCGCTTCCGCTCATTCCGGGCCAGATTTCAGCCGGACGCGTGGCGGGCTTCGGTCCCGGCGTTGATGACGTCAAGGTCGGTGATCCTATCCATGTCATCACGCTGACCGGCGGGACCTATGCGGACTATGTCGTCGCGCCTCGTCACGATACGATCCTGTTACCCGAAGGAATAGACCTGGTGGCGGCGGCCTGCATATCGGATTACCGGTCTGCCTGGTCCTTCTACAAGGACGGCACACGGGAACTCGATATCGAGACCGTCTTCGTGCCCCATGCCGCAGGAGGCGTTGGTATGGCGCTCATCCAGATAGGCAAATATCTGGGCTATAAAGTTATTGCTACGGCGGGAAGCGCGCAAGGGTGCGATCTCATCGTCCAGTGGGGAGCCGATCTCGCGATCAACTATGCTACCCAGGACGTGGCGCAAGAGGTTCTCGATTTCACTGGCGGGCGTGGCGCGGATCTGATCTACGACCACATTGGTGGTGACACGTTTGCCGCTAACTTTTATATACTTGCGCCTCGCGGAATGTTGTTCATTCTCAATCAGCGCGGTGGCCCAGCATCTACCAATCTATTCGAAATCCTGCGCAACCATCCTGAAAAGGGATGGAAGATCCGATCCTGGTCGATGCATACCTACGATCGGCATCACAGCCGTCGGGAAGAGCTTGTTGCCGAGGTCGTGGAGATGCTGAAAACAGGCGCGCTCAAGCCGGGGCCGCTTAACAAAATACCGCTTTCCGAAGCCTCGCAGGCGCATGCCCTGCGCGAACAGCACTTGCTTCCTGGAAAGACCATCCTTATTCCTTAATCGTCCGCCGGGCGGCCCTCTTCGCTCTCAGTAGCGAGAGGTGCCGCCACGATGCGGCCCCACGGCCTATGTCTCAGGAGGCGGCCATCTTACGTGACTGCCCCTTGGAGACAGTGGTGCATTTGCTTTCTTTCGCCCGCGCGATCACATCGACGCAGAAACGGGCCAGCTCCTTCAGAACCAGCTTGCGAGGCACCCCTCCTTTCCAACGGTCAACCCATTCCACGGCGATTGCCTGGTGCATGATCGCCATTGTGAAACGGACAATCGTCTTCATCGCCAGCAGAAGCGCGGCGGGGTCGCTTTCCGGTGAGCGGGCGACAAGAAGATCGGTGAACTTTTCGATTGCGACTTCCCAGACATCTGTCCGCATCTTGTCGATGGTCTCGAGATTGGCGATGAGCGTGGCGCGAAGAATATGGGTGCGTTGTCGATAGAAGCGGTTGATCGCCTTCATGATGGCTTCAACCATCTCGGTGTCGGAAGCTCCTTCCCATTTGGAAACTGCACTAAGGGGGCCGAGGCAGTTGATAGCTTCCTCGCTAACCTTCAGGTGAAGACCGGCCAGAAGAGAGTTCTTGTCCTTGAAACGTGCGTAGATCGACCCGACCGCCGCGTCGGCATGGGTTGCCAGATCTGAAATGGTAATTCGATCGAACGACCTCTCCTTCAGCAATTCGTCGAGCGCGCGATATACTTCCTCCATCGTGCGCTGACTTCGGGCCTGAGAGGGCGCCCTGATTTCCTTGATCATTAATTGCCTCTCCGTAATTCAATCTGTACGAGATCATGAACTAGTAGCTAATTCGTCATAGGTCTATGGCGGAATATGCAATAGAAAGAACGTCCGTATGCACCAGTGTTGTCTGACAATCGCTTGAGGCAAAATGCGACCTTGTGTTTGCGCTCTGGCGTCCTCGTGTGACCGCTATTCGCATCGGAAATCGCAGGGAGAAGCTAGGCGGCGCAATGCCGTTCTGGAGGAAACCAGATAAGCGGAGGAAGGGCGGCCTGGATGAGCATGAAGAGCTTTCGGCAATCGGATTTGCCACTGCAGAGCCTATTTGATCCCGGTGCGGTTTCCGAAGATACGCAGGCGGTTAACGCGCGTCTGGCAGCGAAGCTTGCCGCCGTTGTGCCGCCGCCAGATCGAGCCGCCATGCGAGCCGCTTATGCACGTGGCGAACTCAGTCTGCCCGTGTCGCCGAAATCGGACCGCGCCCATATCATCACCATTCCGGGGCCGGGAGGTGATATCGGTCTCCGCATTTTGGTGCCGGACACGGTAAAGGGGGCGTTCCTGCATGTACATGGCGGCGGATGGACGGCCGGAACCAACGATATGTGGGACAACTACCTGGAGCTGATCGGCAGGGAGGCAGGCCTCGTCGTTGTCAGCGTCGATTACCGTCTGGCGCCCGAGAACCCATTCCCCGCTGGGGTGGACGACTGCGTTACAGCCGCCCAGTGGCTGGTCGAGAATGCGCCGACGGAATTTGGTGTGACCTGGCTCGCCATCGGCGGGGAATCCGCCGGTGCCCATCTTGCGATTTCGACATTGCTGCGGTTGCGGGATCGCGGGCAGGGCGACGTGTTTCAGGCCGCCAGCCTGATGTATGGCGCGTTCGATCTCTCGTTGACGCCCAGCATGCGCCAAGGGGAAACAACCATGATAATCGATCGTCCCCGGGTGGAGGCGCTGGCGGCAGGGTTTGCCGGTGAGGTCGATCTTCGCGACCCTGCCTTGTCGCCCCTCTATGCCAATCTTGCAGGGTTGCCTCCGACACTTGTGACGATTGGCACCCTGGATCCTTTGGTCGACGACAGCCTATTCATGCATATGCGGCTTCAGGCGGCGGGCGTGGCGTCCAAACTGGCGGTCTATCCGGGCGGCGTTCACGCTTTCAATTTCCTGGAAGGAAGCCTCGCCAGTACCGCTAATGAGCATGCCGCACATTTCCTGCGTTCCGCACGGGACGGAAGCTAGCCCAACCCTGCGTGACGGGACGTTCACGCGCCTCATGAGCGAATTCGTTACTTTTCGGATGCGTGCTAATGTCCTTGCAGTCACGCACCGACGCGTCATCCTCTCTCCAGGTCTGCTGTAGTGGTGGACACCCTCCCCATAACGATAAACTGGCAGCCGGAAGATAAGTGTGAATAAAAGCCTAGACGAATATCTCGATCAAGCTTGGGAAGAGCTGACTGCACCTGGAGCCGAGTATGAACTTACCCGGGTGCAGGCCTATGGCCGGGATGTTCTTGCTTACGTCAACGCACCGGCCAACATGAGAGACATCTGGCGTAGCACGCTGGCTTGGGGTAATCGCGACTATATGGTCTTCAACGAAGACCGCCTGACCTATTCCGAGGCTCACGCCCTCACGTCCGCCGTCGAGGCATGGCTAGCAGCACAAGGCATCGGAAAAGGTGACAGGGTCGCCATTGCAATGCGCAACTATCCGGAATGGATGCTGATCTATTGGGCGTGCATGTCCGCTGGCGTCGTGGCGGTCGGGTTCAATGCCTGGTGGGTAACCAGCGAAATGACGTTCGCGCTGAACGATTCCGGGGCCAAGGCAATCTTTTGCGATGCGGAGCGGCTCGATCGTTTGCCGCCATCGTCGGAGCTGGACCACCCGCCGATCGTTGTCGCGGTGCGCGCCGCGGCGGGCGATGGGCAGGTTGCATGGGTGGATGTCATCACGACCAAGGGGCCGACACCCGAACCGGAATTAGGCCCGGAAGACGATGTCTGCATCCTTTACACCTCGGGCACGACTGGTGTTCCTAAGGGCGCGCAGCTCACCAATCTGAGCTGCATGACGTCCTTCATGAACCAGCGCTTCTCCGGCGATGTGCAAAATCTCGCCATGGAGCTGGCCTTCGGCGAAGGGGCCAAAACCAATGCGCCTGCCATTCCGGTAGCACTCGCCACCACACCGCTGTTCCATGTGACGGCGACCAATACGCTCGCCTTGCCTATAACGTTTTTCGGCGGCAAATTGGTGCTGATGCACAAATGGGATGCGTCCGAAGCCTTTCGCTTGGCAGAAGCGGAGGGTGTTACGCATCTGACCGGCGTGCCGCTGATCGTGCGCGAATTCGTAGACAAGATGGAGCGACCGGTGCCCTCCCTCTATATTCTGGGCGGAGGCGGGGCGCCTTTTGGTCCCGATCTGGTGGAAAAAATCGATCGCCTCGATCCCCCGATAATCCCCAGTGCGGGATATGGCATGACTGAGGTGACCGGTTCGCTCTGCATCATTTCCCGCGAATTTCTGAGTGGGCGACCGACCAGCAGCGGGCGTGCCTTGCCGGGTTTCGAAACAAAACTCATTGACACGCGCGAGGACGACATGGGCCGCACCGTGGGCGAACTTTGCGTCAGAGGCGGCAGTGTAATCAAGGGCTATCTCAATCGGCCGGACGCGACCGCAGACGCCATAGTCGATGGTTGGCTTCATACCGGAGACGTGGCGTATATCGACGCGGAAGGCTTTGTGTTCATCGTCGATCGCAAAAAGGATATGGTCCTTCGAGGCGGCGAGAATGTCTACTGCGTGGAGGTCGAAGTTGCGCTCTACAGGCATCCAGCGGTTGCTGAGGCATGTGTCTTCGGTGTCAAGGACGAACGGCTGGGCGAGGAGGTGGGGGCAGCAATCATGTTGAAGCCTGGTACCTCTCCTTCCGAGGAGGAATTGCAACGCATCGCCGCTGAGCAGCTTGCTGCCTATAAGGTACCCCGTTTCATATGGATGTTCGATACCCCGCTGCCGCGAAACGCAAGCGGTAAGATCATGCGGCGCGAACTTCAGCAGCAATTGGTGCCGGGCAATCCGGCCGCTGGCGGCTGACGCGGGTTTTTGCGCCGGGCGCTGGGAACAAGTGTGTATATCGGGGCAATGTCGTGAGCTTGTACATAGACAGAATTCAGAGCCAGATCGGAACCGCCTTCTGTTCGGACTGGATATTGGTCGATCAGGACATGATCCAGAATTTCGCGGATGTTACGCGGGATCAGCAATATATTCATGTCGATCCGGTTCGTGCTGCCGCTTCCCCTTTTGGTGGACCCATAGCGCATGGGTTTCTCACCCTGTCGCTGCTCTCGCATTTGCGAGACCTGACGCCAGAGCTGCAAACATCCGACATCAGGATGGGGATCAATTACGGCTTTGACAAGATACGCTTCATCAACCCGGTTCGGGCGGGTGGCCGCATCCGCGCGCGGTGGAGCCCCATTTCGGTCGAGGCGAAAGGCAACGATACCTATGATATCCGTGACAATGTCGAGATAGAGATTGCGGGAGAGAGCAAGCCCGCATTGGCGGCTGTCTGGATCGCACGCGTCATCGTGTGAAATATAATCGGGAGCCTGTCCGGTCGACGATGGAGCCCTCGCAACCTGAAAGGAAAAAGCTTTGCCCTTCACAGGAAGAGAATTGCGTTCCAGGATTGATGGCGATGGGGCGCTGACGCTTTCCCTGGAGGAGGTGGTCGTTCCTGATCCCGCAGACGACGAAATCATAGTCCGTGTGGAAGCTGCACCTATCAATCCCAGTGATCTGGGGGTGTTGTTGGGTCCCGCCGACCTCTCTACCATCGCCAATGTGACGACCGATCATGGCGCGACGCTTGCCTTGACGGTGCCGGCCCGCCGACTGAACAGTGTGCGGGGGCGCCTCGGCCAATCTCTCCCCGTTGGTAACGAGGGGGCCGGTCTGGTAGTGGCTGCGGGTCGCAAAGCGCAGGGCTTGCTAGGCAAACGTGTAGGCATGTTCGGAGGCGGAATGTATGCGGATTACCGCCGCATCGCCAGCGACGAGGTCGTGACCATTCCTGAGCCAGCAACCTCCGCCGATGGCGCCGCTATGTTCGTCAATCCTTTGACGGCGCTCGGATTTGTGGAGACGGCGAGACGGGAAGGGCACATGGCTATCGTCCATACAGCCGCTGCATCGAGCCTCGGGCAGATGTTGCAGCGCCTGTGCCTCGCGGATGGCATCCCCCTGATCAATATCGTCCGCTCGCAGGAGCAAATGGATATTCTCTCCGCCATGGGCGCGAAATGGGTGTTGAACAGCAGAGAAGAAGGATTCAAGGCGCGCCTGGTGGAAGCCGTCGCCGAAACCGGCGCGACCATTGCATTCGATGCGATAGGTGGGGGATCGCTCGGAAGCGATATTGTTCAGGCGATGGAGCGAGCGGCGGTCAGTGAAAAAGCTGGCTATGATCGATACGGTTCCGAAACATTCAAGCAGCTCTATATTTATGGTGCTCTGGATCTTTCGCCCACCATGCTCAATCGTCTCGCGTTCGGCTTTCATTTCAGCGTGTCGGGTTGGCTGCTGCTTCCTTTCCTCCGTAAAATCGGCGCCGAAAGGGCTGGCGAGCTACGCCAGCGGGTCGTCAACGAGCTGACCACAACTTTCAAGAGCCACTTCACCAAAACCATCGGGCTGGCGGAGGCGCTCCGACCCGAAGTGCTGCGCGCCTATGAGCGCAAAGCCACGGGTGAGAAATACCTTATCGATCCTACCCTGGGCTGAGGCCTGCGTACAACCGAAAACTGCTATGATGCGGGGGGGGGGTGTCCTGAATTCGACGCGGGTTTCAGGCCTGTCTCGATTGTGCGGGTTTTCGGGAGTCATCCGCTCGTATCCGAAGCTTGCACCTATCAGGTTCAACCTTGGCAGGCCTTGGCCCCCGCTCTGCCGACATTCGATGCGTTGCATTCATTGGGAAACAGGTCGCAAAAAAGTGGCCCCGGCAACCTATGTGGGATGCCGGGGCCACCGCAGAGGATTTCGCCGACTCTTCGGCGAAGTCAGCCTATCATTTGAAAGTGAAGCCCAGCGTCAGGCCGTAAGTTGAGGGCATGCCGGCCAAACGGGCTGCGGCTACGTCACCGGCGGTGACCACGTTGGTCCAATAATATTTATTGGTAACGTTCTTGCCCCACAGCTGAACCTTCCAGGCACCGTCGGGCGCGATGTAGCCAGCGCGCAGATCGAGCGTCGCATAGGGGCGTGTTATATACGGGTGAACCAGCCCCGGCTTTACTGTGGTGATATTTGCGTTGGGAGTGATTGTGATATCACTGGCGCCAATAACTGCATCCTGGCCTGAATTGCCTTGCAAGGTCGCCCCCAGATAGGCCGTGCCGCCATTTGCCAAGGGTTGGCGATAGTCTGCGGCGACGCTGTAGTTCCACGTGGGAGCAAAGGGAAGATCGCTACCCTTGAAGTTCACGACGTTCAAAAGCGGCGTGTAGCCAGTATATTCGATGATCTTCGTGCTCAAATAGGTGACGGCGCCCGTCAGAGTCAGTTCCGGCGTCGGTTTGAGGGATATATCGCTCTCTATGCCGAAGACGCGGGATTTCGGAACGTTAACCAAGGCCGCCTGAGGGCCGAATATGGGGTCTTTCAGAACGCCGAAGACCTGTTTGTCCCTGTAATCATAATAGAAGATGGCGCCATTGACGTGCATCTTTCTGTTCCAGAGATATTTCTTGAACCCTGCCTCATACGCAGTGACAGATTCCTGTGTCACAGGGCGATATTGCAACGTCGAAGTGGCTGCCAGTGCGGGGAAGCTGCCCGCCTTGTAGCCTCGCGAAATGTTAGCGTATAGAAGACCATCCTGGCCGAGCTTGTAATCCACACCAACCCGCCAGGAAATATTATCCTCGTGAAGAGGGATTTTCAGGGGCGTGATAGTCGGCTTCACATTCGCATCCAGCGATCCGCACTGACCAAAGGTCAGCGGCACACCACTGATGAAACTAAAAAGATTATTGATGCCGCCATCCCCGATATCAAATGCGCAGAAAGCTGCATCATTCTCAGACTTGGTGTAACGGATGCCGCTCTTTACGGTCAATTCGGGAGCGATGTCATATTCGACATTGGCAAACGCAGCGAAGTTGCTGATCCGCTGGCTGTTCGTATCACCGCTCTGAAAAACGCCTAACTTCGACACGGTGTTGCCGCCAAAATAGAGCGTCTGATTGCTGTCGGTCTTACTATGTTCGTAGTTCCCGCCGACGACCCACCGAACCGCGTTGGAGGATGCATTCGCCAGCCGGATTTCCTGGTTGATGGAGCTGAGCTTCGACCTGTCTGGTGCCAGTCCGGTATTGCCAAGGTTGGTGCCGTCTTCCAAGTGCGTCTGCACTTGTTTGAGGCGCGTATAGGATGTCATTGACGTCAAGGTGACGTTTTCATTCAGGTCCGCATCCATGCGCAGGACGGCTTGAACGAACTTGCGGTCGCCCTCGGGAGTGGTGGATCCCGGTCTCCAATCCGAGGCTCGCGCATTGTCTGGAGTAAAGGGATAGGCGAGCTGTGCCGGCAGAGCTGGTGGAATCTGAGCATTCAGAGCCACGAACTGCGCCGTCTGCGGGTCAGACTTGTCGCGCCAGCCGTTGATGTTCAGGTTGAGGCGAACGGTGTCCGAAGCATCCCAGTCGAGCAGGAAACGGCCCGCGAGGTACTTGGATTCTCCATTGCGGTCACTGGGGCGGGTAATACTGTACTGCCATCCGTCCCGCTTCTGGCCGGTTGCCGCGATGCGCGCGCGCAGGGTATCGGTGATGGGACCGCTCACATAGGCGTTGAAGCTGAGAGCCTTGAAACGGCCATAGCCAATATCACCACCGGCCTGGAACTCAGAGGTCGGCTTGGCGGCAATGAAGTTCAGCGCGCCGCCCGTAGCGTTTGAACCGAACAATGTGCCCTGCGGCCCCTTGAGAACCTCTATCCGCTCCAGATCATAATCGGCGTGTCCCGCCATCACCGGAAAAGGCAGGGGCGCCTGGTCGATATATACGCTGACCGCAGGATAGCTGCCCAGCGCCTGCTGGTTGAAGCCGACGCCGCGCAGCGTGAGGATCGGCGTGTTGTAGCTGCTTTGCGCGTAGGACAGGCCCGGCACAGCGGCTGCAATGTCGGCAAGTGACGAAATTCGGCGTTCGGAGAGCTGCTCTTGCGAGATCGCCGTGATGGTCATGCCGACCTTATTTATATTTTCGGAACGCTTGTTCGCGGTGACGATGATCTCGCCAATTTCCAAACTCTTTTCAGTAACAGCATCGCCACTCGCTTGTGCATATGCCGTGCCGTGGACAAGTGTCGCCGATGCGACGCTTGCAAGTAGAACTGCCATTTTCATTAATTAGCCCTCCCCTAAAACTACGAGCTTTGTTTTCTCGGATCAGTTAAGTCTTAATTATACTATGGTGTCGGGCTTTCGCCGCGTGCCACATGAGTCTGCTGCTATATAGAGCGCCTCACATGGCGGTCATAAGGGCGGAAGCGCGCAATCATTGGGTCAATATTCCCTTCATGGCGCATTGATTCCGCCAACAATTAGTTATTCGTACAATTTTGTTGAGATGTTTGCATGCCTAACCTAACGCGGAGACATGCTCAGAAAATGTTCGGAAATGGGCTGCGAATGATAGAGCATGTCTGGGATTGCTTCGGTCGGATGCGGACATGGGTTAGCCGGATATATCTGAAAGTACAACTTTTTGAAAACCGTAATCCCGTACCGCTTTTGCGTTCAAATTGGTACGAAAAAAAAGGGCTGTAATAGCTGATGACGGAAGCAAATGATTGTCGCAGCGCGGATAATGTAGATTTGGTCAAAAAGCCCTTGTCAATGGTTCGCATTTCTATTCTGTTCTCTGTCATTACGTTGACTTGGGGGTCGACGTGGATTGTTATTCATGATCAACTTGATTCTGTCTCGCCCAGTTGGTCGGTGGCCTATCGTTTCATAACCGGGGCGATTGTCATGCTGGGTTATGCCGCAATTTCCCGCGTTCCGCTGACAATGAGGGCACACGGTCACATGATGGCATTCATTTTTGGTGTTGCGCAGTTCAGCCTCAACTTCAATTTCGTTTACCGTGCGGAATTGTACATAACATCCGGACTAGTCGCATTTGCGTCTGGCTTGCTGCTCGTTTCCAATGCCGTTCTGGGCTGGATTTTTCTCGGGCTGTCTCTGACGCGAAGATTTATCGTCGGTTCGGTGATCGCGCTGGCGGGTATTGCGCTATTGTTCTGGCATGAGGTGCGCATGTTGTCGTCCAACAGCGTAGCGGGCGTGTGGACCGGGTTGGGATATGCGCTTCTGGCGATTATGTGCGCTTCAGTCGCCAATGTCATGCAGGCTTCGGGTCGGGCAAAGCTGACCCCTCTTCCTGCGACGCTTTTCTGGGGCATGCTCTATGGATCGATCGCGAATATAATTTGGGCGTTGGTCAGCGTCGGGCCGCCGATGATAGACCCCAGTATCGGCTATCTGAGCGGAGTTGTGTATCTTGGGGCGATCGCTTCGGCGCTGATATTTCCTCTGTACTTCAGTCTGGTTCGCGACATCGGTCCTGCTAAAGCCGCCTATTCGGGAGTGTCCACGCCCATCGTCGCGATGGTCCTTTCTTCGCTGTTCGAGAATTATCGATGGAGTGGATTCGCCATGGGCGGCGCGATGTTGGCGATCGGCGGCCTTTTGATCGCACTGGGGGAACGCAGGCCAGTGCCGCAACCCAATTGAAGGAGATTTGTCCCTCCTATTGCGACGCAAGCGGGTTTGCCGGGCGCAACTCGTATCGTTTCAAGGCGCATGTAGAATAGTTCAATATTCCCGGGTGGGGATTGCGGTAGTGAACTTTATTTCCTGCATTGCAAAGGAAGAGCTGACATCGTGGATGTCGGCGACCTTTATGATCTTGCGATAGATCCTGTCATAATCGGCGATGTCACGGGCGACGACCTTCAGAAGATAGTCGATCTCCCCGCTCATCCGGTAGAATTCCAGTACCTCCGGAATTTGGGAGACGCCTTCCGCGAAGCGCTGAAGCCACTCCTCGCTATGTTGTATTGTCCGGATGGCCACCATTACCGTCACGCCGAAGCCAAGCAACTCGCGGTCGAGTATAGCCACCCGACGATTTATTATTCCCGCTTGCTCCAGGCGCTTGATCCGTTTCCAGCAGGGGGTTGCGGAGAGGCCAATCCTTTCGCCGATGCCGGTAATGGGAACGGTGGCGTCTTCCTGCAATATGGCAAGGAGTTTCCTGTCTAACGCGTCAAGAGTAAAATTCTCCGTCATGAGTAAACGGAGAAACATATTTCTCAGGTTCAGTCAATATCCGGATGCTTTTAGAGACAATTTTCTCAAGTGATGCGATATATGTTTTGTGAAGCTAGAGGATTGATGATGTTCGAAAGATTTTTCCTGGGGCACCCCCGCAGCGTTGGAGAAAGCTATGGGGAGCACTTCCTGATGGCGCTATCCTTTGCGGTGAACATGCTCGCCGGAGGCATCATATTGCTGATACACGCGGTCATACCTGGCATGTTCGTGCGCAACGGAAGCCAGATAATCGATAAGCTCTACGATCGCATGATAAAAAATCGCGCGAAGGCCATGCACGATATGTGTGAGGAACAATCGGTAAAGTGAAAAAATACACGGTGCAGGACCGGAATCCTGCATTTATTTCACAGATTGGCGCGGATCTTTATTGCGATATTCAGCCGGTCGAGCCATTGACGTGGCGCGCAACATGCCGTGCAGCGGGGCCGGGCGCCCTGGTGGCAGTTTTCGCTACCCTCGCTGCTGCTTTTCTTTCCGATCATTATGGCGCGCCGCTAACGCTCATGGCATTACTGGTGGGGCTTTCCCTGAATTTCCTGTCGTCCGATGTCCGTTTAAAGCAAGGCATTGATTTTTCATCGCGCCTCCTGCTGCGATGGGGGATTGTCCTGCTCGGTGTACGGGTAACCGTCAGCGAAATCTTCTCGTTGGGGCCGTTCGCATTGCTGTCTGTCGTCGTCATCGTCGCGGCGACTATCGGCGTCGGTTTTCTGATTGCGCGCTGGGTGATGGCGGACGGCGCGTTTGGGGTGCTGGCTGGCGGCGCGGTGGCGATATGCGGCGCGAGCGCTGCTTTGGCGATCGCAGGCGTTCTGGGTGGCAGGAAGGCAAGTCAGGAAAAGCTGACACTGGTTCTTGTCGGCATTTCCCTGATGAGCGCCACGGCGATGGTGGTCTATCCAATTCTGGCCCATATGTTTGAGTTGAGCGACCGTCAGGCAGGATTTCTGCTGGGGGCATCTATTCACGACGTTGCCCAGGCGCTGGGTGCGGGATTTTCCTATTCAAACGCGGCGGGGGGCGTGGCGGCTATCGTCAAACTGACGCGCGTCGCGCTGTTGGCGCCTGTGTTGTTGGTGATCGCCTTGATGCTCCCCGGCCGAAGCGAGACTGCCGCGATCAGGGTGCCGTGGTTCGTCGTGGGGTTTTTCCTGGTGGCGGGCGTTAATTCGACCGGCCTCGTGCCGCAGTGGATTTCCCTGTCGGCGCAAAGCCTGGCTGCGGGTTTCCTTGCCGTAGCGGTGACAGCCATCGCGATGCTCTCGCCGCTGAACAGGGTATTGGGCGCAGGGTGGAAGCCGCTCCTTGTCATTTTCGTGGCTTCGGTGGCGGCATTTGTTTTCGCTTTGTGGGTCGCCATGATCCTGATCGCTCCGTGAGCGCATGATTGGAATAATATTCTGATTTTCACTTGAAGCGCACCTCGGATGATGTCAGGCATGGGATCCGATAAGAAAAATTGATGAGACGAGATGCATTGATGCCCCCTCAAATTTCCACAACCATTGTCTTTGAAAACGATGTCGAAGCTGTGATGCGCGATGGCACGGTGTTACGCGCCAATGTTGTCCGCCCTGCGGCGGCAGGTCGGTATCCAGCCATGTTGGTCCGGCTTCCCTATGGCAAGGACATGGAGCCGTCTTTCTACAGACCGGCGCTGGTCAACGCGGCGCGAGCGGGTTTTGTCGGTATTCTGCAGGACTGCCGTCGGCGCTTTGCATCGGGCGGAGAAGGGGATTATATTCCCTTCCTTGGCGATCGCGACGATGGCGAAGACAGTGTCGCCTGGGCCGCGGCGCTGCCGTATTGTGATGGCCGCGTTGTGATGGCCGGGGCATCCTATTTCGCCTATACCCAGTGGGCAGCAGCAGTGAGGGCGCCGTCCGCTCTCAAGGCAATTGCTCCCATGATCTCGATTGGCCATCCCTGTCGCGGCCTGATGTATACTGGAGGCGCGCTCGAGCTCAATCTTCTCCATTGGCACAACTTCATGGCGATGGCAGAGTTGGAACGCCAAGGTCGTTCCAACTCGGATGAGATGGCGTCTGTGCTCGCCTATCTGAATGACATCGATGGCCTGCTGGCGCAGGTCCCAATCGGCGGAGACGCGACCGGGCTGCATTCCACAGGACTGGGCAAGGCATTTAACGACTGCCTCGATCGTAACGAGGGGCGGCCTCCCGAAAATCTGGCCGAAGTCATCGCTTCGCAGCAGTTTGAGGACATAACGGTGCCAGCCTATGTCGTTGGCGGCTGGTATGACTGCTTTGCCCAGATATCGATCGATCAATATACGGGCCTGCGGTCCCGTGCCGCAACGGCTGAGGCGCGGCAAGGCACGCGGCTGGTGATGGGGCCGTGGGCCCACGCGCTGTTCGGAGCTATTCTTGCCGAACGGTTTTTCGGGCTGACTTCTACCCGTATCGCCGATTTTGCGGATGCAGGCCAACTGGACTGGTTCCGTTCGGTGCTCGATGGCGCTCCCGACCAATCAGCGCCGGTGAAGATCTTTGTCATGGGCGCGAATATCTGGCGTGACGAGCAGGAGTGGCCGCTCGCGCGCGCCGTCGACATGCCATGGTATTTTTCAAGCAACGGCAAAGCGAACAGCATGGCCGGCGATGGCCGGCTCGGTACGTCGGCGATAGCGTCGCCGGCGGACAACTTCCGCTATGACCCCCGGAACCCGGTTCCGACCGTGGGCGGAAACAGCCTCAACAATGCCTATATTCCTGGACCGCGCGATCAGACCAAAGTCGAGATGCGCGAAGATGTGCTGGTCTACACGTCCGAGCCGTTGGCGGAGGATATGGAAGTCACAGGCTCACCTGTGGTGGAACTGTGGGCAAGCAGCGACGCCGTGGATACGGATTTTGTTGCGCGTCTGGTCGATGTCGCCCCTGACGGCACGGCCTATAATCTGTGCGATGGCATCATTCGGGCGCGGCACAGGAATGATCCATCCGGTTTTGGGCCTGGCGCACCTATCGAGCCGGGGAAGCCCTATCTCTATCGAATAGAGCTTTGGCCCACGAGCAACATGTTCAAGGCGGGGCATCGCGTCAGGGTCGATGTCACCTCCAGCAGTTTTCCGCGATGGTCGCGCAATCTCAATATTTGGGAACAGCAGACAGCGACGCTGGCCGATGCCAGAATGGCGTCGCAGCGTGTCTATCATCAGGAGGGCATGATGTCCCGTATCATCCTGCCTGTCATTCCGGCGGCCCCGGCAGTTTAGGAATCCTCACAGATTCTCGGTATCCTGGGCTGAGCCATCAGGCTGCGTTGGATCAATGCTTTCCGCTGTATACATAACGGGGAAGGGTCAGGATCAATAGGGCAGCCGCTATCAGGGCGCCTTCCATCACGTGAAAATTCAACGCGTAAGATCCGGTATGATCATATAGCTTACCCAGAATGAGGGGCCCGACAGCCGTGGCGAGTATCAGGTTTATGGGCTGGATAGAGCCATAAATCAGCGAGAAATTGCGAAGGCCGAAATAGCGTGTCACCCAGTAGGAAGTAGTGCCGCTTTCGCCGCCCGCGCCAAGCCCCAACACTGCGACCGCGATGATCAAACCCATCGGCGTTGTCAGATGTTCGAGCATGAACAGCCCCACAATTGCGATGACCGAGAATGGCGCTACCACGCGAGGTGTGTTGAAGCGGTCGATGAGATATCCGATAATGGGCTGCGCCGTCATGGTACCGATCGAGATCGACGACAATATGGTCGTGGCCATGGCACGCGAAATGCCTCGCTCGGTCAGGATCGCCATGCCGTGCGTCACCACGCCGATATAGACGAAGATGGTCAGGACCAGGCTTGCCACGACCTGCCAGTAGGCGCGGGACATCCATGCTTCGATGGCGGACGCGCCCGTAATTGAGGCTGGCGCAGGAGTATATGCATCGCTCTCTTCCGGTCGCGCCGGGGATTCTGGGTCGCGGAACCACATTATGATCATGGGAACCACGACCATCAATATGGTTAGGCCCAGGGCAGCGAACGCGCTTCGCCATCCCCAGCTGTCAATAATCAGCCGGGCCGTTTGAAGGAGTATGGGGGTGAGACCGGCAAAGCCGAAGCCGAACATGCCATAGGCCATGCCCCGCTGACGGACGAACCAGCTCGCTATCATGCGCCCTTGCGCCATCAGTCCGGAATTGAGCAGGCCGATGCACACGAAGAGCGTATAGAGCTGCCATGGCTGGCGCCCCACGATCGAGAGGCTCCCGACAACGATCCCGTACAACACCGTATATGTCAGCAGCACGGGTCTTGGTCCGAAACGATCGATACCCTTGCCGATCAGCGGACTGATGAGTGCGCTGCCCACCCCCAGACAGGTGACCAGCCAGGAGATATCGCCTACACTCCAGCCCAGGTCGCTGGCCATCGGCTGCATGAAGACCGAAAACACGGTGAGCAAGCCGACCGGGTTCAACGTCATCGCAAAAATGCAAACTAGCAGAACCTTGATCGCCGGGACAGTGAACTCGGTCTTGACCCGACCATCAGCGAGAGCGGTCATAATGTCACTTTCGAACAAGGCCTCATCGCAATTTGGCTTCCGGGATGATGGCGGGCTGGAAAGAACTGCAGGGCATCTTTATCATCCTGAGATGTTTGTGCTGCCGCTGGTCCATTTACGATGTCAGCTTTCGCCGCGAAGGGCCTTGCCGCGCGCCTGGGCCTGATCGAATACACGCAGGAAGTTGCCACCCCACAAAGCGGCAATCTGGTCCTTGCTGTATCCTCTGCGGACCAGCTCGGCAGTAACGTTGGGCGCCTCGGCGACGTTGGCATAGCCGTTGATGCCACCGCCATGGTTGAAGTCCGTCGCAATGCCCACATGCTCGATACCGATGCGATTGACGACATAGTCTATCGCATTCACAAGCTCGGGCACACCGGCGGCCGGCAACAGGCCATAGACCTCACCCGCATAAGCCAGCACCTGATCGCGCGTCAGGACATGAAGCCCTTCCTCCATGTCCAGAAAGTCTTCCGAAAGACCGAATTTCTTGCGTATCGCCTTCACGTCGTCATGGTAGGTCGCGGGCCTTGGTGTCAGGTAAAAGCCAAAAGCGACGATATTCACGACGCCGCCCCCCGCCTTGATTGCATCCAGTTCCTCATCGGAGAGATTCCGGGTGGCCTCGGCAATGCCGCGGACACTGGAGTGGGATGCGATAACCGGCGCCGTGCTGAGTTCAAGCGTCTGATAGAGGCCTGCGGGTGTCAATTGCGATACGTCGATCAGGACGCCGAGCCTGTTCAGGTAAGGGATAGCGTCTTTGGAGACCTGCGCCAGCCCGCCATGCTCTTCACGGGGCACATCTGAAGGTCTCGAAGAGTCGGCGAAGTCATTGTTGCCGGCATGCACGAAGCCCAGAACGCGCACGCCCGCATCATAATATTCCTCGAAACCCGTCAGGTCCGTGCCGAAAGGATATGCGTTCAGCACGCCCAGAATGATGGCCACGCGTCCTTCCTGCCGAATGCGGCTGACATCCTCTGCGGTTTTTGCAATGGCGGCCCGATCGGGGTACCGGTCGGCGATAGAGAGAATGGATTTGAGCTTGCTGTCGGCATCTTTCTTTGCGGTCACAAATGCCTCGGGATTGCGCGCTCCGGTACGAATGGACACAGAAAACACCGCCGCATTCATGCCTCCCTTTTCCAGCTTGGGAAGATCAACTTGTGTCGGCCCTTCAAGGCCGGGATCAAGCTCTCCCTCGCCATATCCGGGGGGAACGTCCAGATGACCGTCGAGCACGAGAATCTCGCGATGAATTTGGTCTGATACAGCCTGTAAATCCGAATCCAGAATTGCGGTCATTTCAATAATATCCTTTTGTCGAACGGATCGGCATGCGCCGAACAAAATCACTTGTTATCAGATGGCGCCTTTGCCAGTTCGGCGACGGCCTGAACCTGATCGAGAACGCGCAACATGTTCTCGCCCCAAATTTTTGCTATATCCTCGAGACTGAAGCCTTTTTTAGTCAGGGCGGCGGTGATCTTGGGATAATCGGCCACGCTATCGAGGCCATCAACCCCGCCGCCGCCGTCGAAGTCACCGCTGATGCCCACATGGTCGATCCCGGCGACTTCAATGGCATGAAGGAGGTGCTGCATGAAATCGTCGAATGTGGCCCTGCGATAGGCAAAACGATCGTTGATTTCGTGAATTTCGGCCAGCAGTTCCCGCCGCTCAGCGCTTCCTATATTCTGATTATGGACCAGCCTTGCGATCAGAGGCGCCATTGCCTTGTCGCGATCAGGTGTAGGCGGATTGGCTATCATGTAATCGCTGAAGGCAGTGATCTGGATCACGCCACCATGAGCGGCCAGCAGGCGCATGTCTGCGTCCGAAAGATTGCGTGGATGATCAAAAACGGCCCGTGAGCCGGAGTGCGAACAAATGATCGGCGCCTTCGAAAGGGCGATCATTTGCCGAAGGGTTTCATCCGAAGAGTGCGATGCATCGAGCACTATGCCCAGCCGGTTGGCTTCCCTCACGAACTCCTGACCCTTGGGACTCAAACCGCTCCATTCCGGCTTGTCCGTCGAGCTGTCGGCCAGATCGTTGTTCTGGAAATGGGCGACGCCCATCATGACAACACCCAGTTCGCGGAATGCTGACATCAAGGAGAGATCGCCCTCAAGAGGGTAGGCATTCTCCATGCTCATGAAAACAAAACGCTTGCCCGCCTGGACCGCGCGGCGCGCTTCGGCGGAGCTGGTTACGAAACGGAAGCTGCTACTATGGTTCGCCGCCATTTCCCTGATCTGGATACCGCGTTTGATGGCAAAGTCGCGCGCAATACGGTCGCCGGACTGGGTACGCGGCCCCTGCGGAGTGAATATCGCGAAAAAGCCTCCGTCGACGCCCCCATCGACCATTCGCGGGTAATCGACCTGGTCTCCATCGGCTTTGGTGTCATGGCGATCCATGATGCTCCAACCGGGGCGGCCCAGATTAGCACTGGTGTCGAAATGCGTGTCTAGAACGAGAATGCGCTCATGGAGCGTCTTGTCGGGAGTTTTAGCTGTCGCCGGTCCGGTGATCAGCAACGCTAGAGCCGGAAGCGGGGATAGTAGTGCAATAGTTTTTCGACGGTTCATATCACGCATCTACCGATCACAAGGGAGCGCGCCCCGGCTATGAAGCCGACCGCCGCAACCTGTTCCGGCGAGATGAAGATGATCTCTCACTTTTTCTCCGGGACAAGGCTGCGGACGGATTTGGCAAAGGACTAGAACTTCTGGCTGAGCTTTACATACCAGCGGCCGCCGTCCTGCTCATAGGGACGCAATAGCGGATAGCTGTAACCCAGCAGGCTCAGCAGACTCGTGTTCTTGTCCGGGTAGGTGTTGAGAAGATTTTCCGCTCCCACCGTCACCAGGGTGGTTGGCGTCACGTCATAGGAGACGCTGACGTCCACAAAGGCGCGCGGTGTCAGTTTCTGGTTGGGGAATCCAAATGCCATCTGGTCGAAAGGAATGGCATCGACCCAGGAGCCATAATAGCGGACGCGTCCCATCAGGTGGAAACTGTCAAGATCGTATACGCCTGTCACAGTCGCCGTATGCTTCGGTCGTGCATCTTCGATATACGGACGCGAGACACGATCGATAACGATGGGATCTTCGCGCGTGGTCCTGGTGGTGTTGTAGTTATACGCACCTGTGAGCGAAAGGTTGCCTGCTCCAAGAGCATGGGTCCACGATGCAACGACGTCCACACCTTCGGTCTTGGTATCAAAGCCGTTGATCAGGAACTGAATAGCAGCATAGGCCGACCCAGCAGGTAGCGCGAGACGAGGGGTGAGACCGATCCGATTTTTGATCTTAACACGATAGTAATCGACCGTAAGGGTCAGGCCGCGCATGGGCGTGAGTACCAAGCCGGCGCTGATGTTCCGGGATTTCTCGGGGACAAGGGCCTTGCCTCCGAATTGGGCCGTCAGAGGATCGGAAGGTGACACCAGACCGATCTTGATGACGGGGTAAGGGGCAGGCTGGGATAGGTCAGGCGACGTGGCCACCTTGGTGAAGAACTGCTGACCAGGAGCTGGCGCATGGAAGCCGGTATTGTAGGTTGCCCTGACGGCGATGGCGTCGCTAATTTCATAGCGGCCGGAGAACTTGTAGCTGAAATTAGAACCAAAATCAGAGAAATGCTCATAGCGGCCTGCTGTGCCGACGGTCAGATGATCGGTCAGGTCTGCTTCGATATCAAGATAGCCCGCATAGCTGTCGCGGCTGCCGTCTACCACCGATTCAGGTTGGAGGCCCGGGAAACCCAGCGCCCCCGAGTTAAGGTCCGCCAGTGGCCCAATCTGATAAGAAGCGACGTCGCCGGCCACGCTTTCGAACCGTTCGCGTCGATATTCTGCACCAAAACCTATGCTGACCGGGTTGGTGAGACCCGCATCGAAAAGATAGGTGGCGTCGGCATTGACGGCGGTCTGGGAAGCAATGTTGTCCCCTGAATGGAACGATGTCGGCGATAGTGGCCCAAGCGATGCATTGATGGAGTTGCGAACCCTGTAATCGATTGAGTTACGACCATAATCCCCGCTAATGTCAATCGTAAGATCTTTTGCGATCTCGCCCTTGATGCCAACAACAACCTCCGCGTCGTTGACATAGTTGCCGAACTGCGCCGCAAAACCATTCGGGTAAACTTGCGTAAGATTCCAGGCCGGGAAAATGGCGTTGGGGCCATTTTGAAAGGCGGACCGCTTGAAAATGGAATCGGTCGGCACGGGGTCGTGGAACGAGAATTCGGTCCAGCCCTTGGTGTGGCCGTAGGTCCCGAAAGAATAGAGCGTCATCTCGCCACCTACGGGAAGCTTCAGATCATAGGTGAAATGATAGGAATCCAGTGATGGTTGTCCGACCTTGTTCTTGATGCCGAAGGAACGGTCGGTCGGCGTGCTGTGGTTATAATCGCCACCGATCGCCAAGCTACCTCCGCCGGGGAGCGTGAACCCGCTGCGACCTGACAATTGCAGATTGAAGCCATCGCCCTTGTAATATTGCCCTACAAGGGCGTTGAGTGTCGTGCCGGGCTTGTCGTCGAGCAGAATGTTGATCACGCCCGCAATAGCGTCGGAGCCATATTGCGCGGACGCACCGTCACGCAGCACTTCGACCCGTCCGACGGCGGCCGTAGGAATCTGGGAAAGGTCAACAGCCTGAGCGCCCTGGAATGCGACATCGACGAAGGCCGAACGATGGCGGCGATGGCCGTTGAGAAGGACCAGCGTCTGATCAGGGCTAAGATTGCGCAATGACGCGGGGCGCATGAATATAGCGCCGTCCCCGCCCGGCATGCGTTGGACATTGAATGAAGGGACTGTAGCAGCCAGCTGATCATTGAGCTCCGAGGACGGAGAAATGGCCAAGGCCTTTGGGTCAACAGAATCGATTGGCGCGAGGGAGTTCGCTACCGTTCTTTCTGATCTTCGCGTACCCGTGACGATGATCTCGGACATTTGAGATTCGGCGGTTCCCGCGCTGGCATCAGTTGTCTGCGCGTATACTGGGCTCACTAGCCCAGCCGCCAAAGCATATAATCCTACGCTAGTCGCTGCAATTTTCATTTGCTTCCCCTTTTGTTAAAATACCCAGCTTACGATCGTGACCATTGAAAAAGAGCTATCCCCGATTGTGCGCCTTCTCTCTTCCGCGTTTGTCCGGGAAGACATCTGAATTCCGCTTTCACGCGTCCCCAAAACAGCTTATCGCTCCTGCCGAACAGACCCAAAGCCCACACTGAAAATATAAATAAAAATAGAATTTAATTCTAAATAAATGATACGGCATTAAAACAGGAATATGTTTCTAAATATCGCACCATTTAAGCGGTTATGGGATATTAAATTCTCATTACACATGGTTTTGAAAAATATTATCCTATTCCTGCGAAGCAGGGGCGCATATCATTCCCCGGGAGGGTGCAATTTGGTGTGTTGTAGGTGGTCTCTCTGTGACGGGGAGATCCTGTGCCCAACCATGCTGACAGCCTGCGCGGGGGCATCGGCAAAATCTATCAAAAAAATAGACAATTGAATTCGTCGCAATAGTGTTCATGTCAGCTTGACCCTCTAGGATAAGGGCGGCCATCTCCCGATGGCCTCTGCGCCACCTATAGATATATTTGAGCCGCATGGAAGAAGGCACATTTATGTGCCTATGGAGTTGGGTGTGTGCCCGGCCTGTCGGTCATCATCCGCATATGTTCGGTTCGCTAATCCGAGTGGCAGAAAGTGACTTCCGCTCAGATAAATTGATTCCAAAGTTTATGGAATTATTGTTTACTTAAAAGCATATAGAAAGGCAGGTATATCAGAATAATATTTTGAAATGTGCTAATATTTATTAACAGATATTAATCTACATATTGATCATATTTGAGTCTGTGATCCTTTATAGCTGGCCAATTGTTCCTGATCCAGGACGTGAAGCTCTCAAGCGCTGGGAGAATGCTGGCGCCCATCTCCGTCAGTTCATACTCTACGCGGGGGGGGATCTCAGGAAAATAGTGACGGACCAGCAAGCCATCGCGCTCCAGATTGCGTAGCGTGAGAGTCAGCATCCGTTGAGTTATCCCGCGAATGCCGATCTTCAGTTCGGAGAAGCGCAATCTGTGCCCCTCGGCAATGGCGAGGTGGGAGATGACGAGAATAGTCCATTTGTTACCGAGACGCGATAGTATTCCATCGGGCACGCAGGGCCGGAAACGTGGTCCTTGATCTGTTTCTTCATAAGCTAGGCCATGGAAAAATCGGTTCAAATGTCACTTCCTCGAGTGATAACGAAATTTCAGACGCTTTCTTTTATCGCAAAATATTATAGAATCATATACTAAAATATTTATCCAATTTAATGCCGCATTCTCAAGGGAATGATCTCCCATGGCCGCAATTCTCTCGAGCACGGCGATACGAAAAACGGTAATGCCTTAGGCTCAGGACTCATAGCCAGGAGAGGACGGTAGCGTCGAGAGCGATGGTGGAGAGGAAGACGGTCGGGCATCTGTCGTAACGGGTGGCGACGCGCCGCCAGTCTTTCAGGCGACCGAACATAATCTCGATACGGTTGCGGCCGTTGGCATCTGTGACGGCGTGTAGTTTGGTGTTCATGCCGCCTTTGGTGCGACCGATCACTCGCCCGACATCCCCCTTTTTACCGCCAGGCTCGATGCCGTGCGGTGTGCTTTCAAATAGCTTGCGTCGATCATGACCGTCTTGCGTTCAGCCCCCGCGGTCGCCAGTCCCTCCATCATCCGGGTGAAAACACCCATCTCACCCCTACGCTTCCACCGATTATACAAGGTCTTGTGCGGACCATATTCCCTCGGTGCGTCCCGCCAGCGCAGTCCGTTGCGATTGACGAAGATGATCCCGCTCAACACCCGTCGATCATCAACACGCGGACGCCCATGGCTCTTCGGACAATGCGGCTCAAGCCGTGCCATCTGTTCGTTCGTCAGCCAATACAGGTCGCTCATATCCAGTCTCCTCGCGAAGCCCTGAATCAGATCGCTCCCCTCAAATCAATGGGTCCTGAGCCTAGTCTGGGCGCCCAAATATCGGTTCAAGGTGCTGCGTGGCGAAGTCCTCTTGCGGGTTCGGGAGATCATCCGCCAAGTGTGTGCCGAAATGGGTGTGACGATCATCCACGGTGTACTGTCTGCGGTCATGTCCATATGTTCGTGGAAATCCGGCCCATGTGTCGGTCAGCGACTTCGTGCGGCGCGCCAAGGGGCGTTCATAGCGCAAGATTCAGCAGGAGTTCGAGCAGATCCGCAGACGCTATTGGGGCCAGTGCTTCTGGCAACATGGCTACTTCTCCACCGCGGCCCACAACATCACCGATGACATCATCCCTCGGTTACCTCGATAAACACCCCCACAAGAACGGCTTCAGCCTCTCGCCGGATCCTACCGGCCTCCGGCCCTTCGGTCATTCAGTCCCGGCATTTGATGGTACGGGTCTACTCTTCAATGCGTGTCAACAGTTAGGCGCAAGTAGAGCCGCTGCAACGCGTGTGACTGCCTTGGAAAAGTTAGAACTCCGATAAAATTCAGTTGGGCGTAGCATCACCTTTGGCTGCGTAGCCGCTCAAACCCTTGACCCAGAAATAGAGAGGCGACTGACCCAATCCCTGCCAGGCCGACCAGTAACCAGAAAATCATAGGGATTTTCATGCCGTCGTTCACGAGAAGCCCGCCACCGAATGCACCAAGCAACTGACCCAATCGCACGGATCCCATGCCCCATCCGATACCCATTGCCCTGATTTCACTCGGATAAATTTGTGTGGCGATGCTGTTGATCGCCACTTGAAGAGAGAAGAAGAGCAAGCCTGCAGTTGCCATCAACACCATTAGCAACTCCGTCGAAGATGTCATAAAAGCGAACGCCGCCATCGTGAATGTGGCAAACAGGAAAATCAGTATCACCGGCTTCACGGCGAACCAGTCGACGGGCCACCCGATAAGCAATCCGCCTATCGCGCCGAACGCACCAAAAAGTCCCATCCCTGTGGCCACATCCGTTGCCGGATACCCGGCAGAGGTAAACAGTGTTGGTGACCAGCTAACGAGAAAATAGATGGTCAATCCGACAATGGAGAACATTGTCCACAAAAGCGGGGTTAGATAAGCAAGCGAGCCCCGGAAAATGTCGACGACACGTGCCTCACCCCTAACCTCGTCTCGCTCATCGGTTGCTCCATCGGCAATGGGAGCGCCATGTGCATTCCGTGGCAATACAAATATTGCGATCAACGCGATAAGGAGCGGAGCAACTCCACCCAAAAGGAACAAGCTTCGCCAACCCATCGAAGGTAGCAACCAAGAAGCAGCAAAGCCTGACAGGGCAGCGCCGGCCGTTGCCCCGGTGCTTATGATAGCGATAATTCGGGCGCGCAGAGCCGGGCGCACGAGCTCAGCGCTGATGACTATGCACAATGCTAGGGCTCCGCCGATTCCCACGCCGGTCAGAAAGCGCACGATGATCAGTTGCGGAACGGTCGTAACATGCATGATCGCAAGTGTGCAAATTCCGAGCACAGTTAAGGCGGCAATGAAGGTTCCTTTACGACCCATCCGGTCGGCAATGCTCCCTAGCAGGGGAGCGCCCACCATGATACCCACGAGGCTCGCGCTGAAGATTGTGCCAAATGAGCCAATGCCCGCGAGTTGCCATTCCTTCGCGATGGCGGGCATTGCCAAAGGCATGACTGCAAGATCGAACCCGTCGGTCATCATGGCGGTGAAGCACAGAACAAGCGCGCTCACTGTGCCAATGGTCGGGCCGCCCGTACGAACTGTGCTAGATGAAATTTGCTTGTTCATTCGGGATCGGTTCCTTTTGCGGGACGCATTGGTGCGAAGTACCGGAAAATGAGTGAAAAAGGGGTTCTGAGGCGCGGCTTTGGTCAAACCAGGCTCTGCCGTCCTTCTGCAACCATGGAAAATGCCTTCGCCCGGCTCATAATGGTGGTTGCTGGTATGTTGTTGCAGTTAGCATTCCGGAGTCCAGTTCCTTTGGAGATGCCACGCCCAGAAGCGTCATGCTTCTCTCATATTCCTCGCGCAATATGGTCAGCGCGCGCTCGACACCGCGTTGTCCCCCGGCCGCAAGCCCGTAGAGATAGGGGCGCCCGATCGAGCAGGCGTCTGCCCCTAGGGCAAGTGCTTTGACGATATGAGAACCGCGCCGGATGCCGCCATCGCAAATGACCTTGGCCTTTCCCGAAACCGCGTTCGCCACCTCGGCAATCTGCGTTATTGGCGGGGCGCAGGTTTCAAGCTGGCGTCCGCCGTGGCTGGAAACGTAAATTGTGTCCACGCCGCAGTCCACGGCGCACCGCGCGTCGTTCCCTGTGACCAGGCCCTTTATGGCGAGGGGGCCGTCCCACCTTCCGGCGAGCCACTCCACATCTTTCCATGTCACCGAGCGGTCGAACTGCCCTCCAATATAGTCCACCAGCGACATTTTTCGTCCGGAAAGTCCGGCTGCGCGATGCGCCACATTTACAAACTCGAAACTCCTGCCGAACAGCGCGGGCAGCGACCATTTTGGACGGCACGCGAAGTCCAGGAATGCGCGTGCCGATAGGCGGGGCGGAAGCTGCAGCCCGCTTGCTATGTCGCGCTCCCGCTTTCCGGGGATTAAGGTGTCGACGGTGAGTACAAGCCCCACATAGCCGCACGCTTTCGCGCGCTGCAAGAATTCCTCGGTCAGCCCCCGATCCTTGAAGATATATATCTGGAAAAGCTTGGGGCCGCTGCCGGTGGCAGCGAACTCCTCTATAGTCGTATTTCCCAAAGTGGAGAGGCAATAGGGCAATCCTGCCTCGCCGGCCGCACGCGCGACAGCCCTTTCCGCATCCTTGTGGAACAGGCCAGTCAGTCCCGTCGGCGAGAGCAGAAGCGGGAAGGGAATACGCTGGCCAAATATCTCGATACTGTGGTCAGACCGGGTGATATCCTTAAGGAAGCGAGGTAAGAACTCTATGTTGTCGAAAGCGGATGTGGAACGACGCAATGCGACCTCATCCTCTGCTCCACCTTCGATATAATCAAAAATCGGGCGCGGCAATGTACGCTTGGCACCAGCTCTAAGCCTGGCAATGTTATAATATTTGTTTGGCTGCACGAGATCCCCTCCTCTCACCTCGGCTTCCGCGACACCTGCCGACAGTAATGATAGATGTTTTGTCGATGGCGTTCGTCATATATGGCGAAGAGTTTATTGTCTGTCTTCCTGATGACAATGCAATCCGTCATTCCAGCGAGTAGCGAGCAGACAGTATGCCTATAGAGACCTGTGTGCATCATCGAGATCATCGTTCCCGCCTTGCGACGGTATGCCTGTCATTTCCTCAGCAATGACGCGCAGGCGAGGCAAGTCGAGCACAATCAGTTCTCCTTTGTCAACGGCTATCAGATGGTTTGCCTTGAACCTCTGCAGGACCTTGTTCACGGTTTGCCGCGCCGCTCCTATCATCAGAGCGAGTTCGGATTGCGAGAGTTTCGCGCTGACACGCTCACCTTTTTTGGGATTCAGCCCATATCGGCCTATTTCCGCCACCAAGCGTTGTGCTACCCGCGCTGCAGGCTGATCGAGATAGGACTGCGCAAAGAAGTTGCTCAAAATTCGGGACTGGCGGGATGTCAGATGAAGCAGAGCGTCACTGATTTCCGGATAGCGCTGTCGCAGTGCGTCTATGGAGGCCTTGTCAAATATCTGGACTTCGCAATCCTCGTGTGCTTCCGCAGTCTGGGGGCGCGGGCCGCCGTCGATCACGCTGGCGTTGCCGAAGCAATCGCCCGAACCGAACAGCAAAAAGGTAAGCTGTCTGCCATCGGCATTTGAAACGTAAAGCCGAACTGAACCTGACACCAGCCTAAACATTTCATCGCCCGGTTCTGCCTGAAGATAAATTGCGCTGCCTGCCGGAATGCGCTTCAGGCGGCCCACTTTTTGCAGCGCAGTGGCGGCTTCCTCGGAAAGCCACTGAACAATATCAAAATGCGACGCCTTGGTTGTCAACTTCTCTCTCTCCTTCTCGGACCTTGGCCTTTCGCATCGAAAATTCGAACTCGCGCGTCGCCATTGTTTTGAGTCACCTTGATGACAGCTTCCTACCGTCAATAGTGCTAAAAAAGCATACAAAGGAGACGATTCTTGAATAAGCATATTTTGAGCGCGGATGCGATAGCCGTAACACTCGATGACAAATGGACTGCGGAAGGCGGCCGTATCGTCATTAATGGTTCGCAGATCATCGCGCGCATCCTGCTTACGCAAAAAGAGCGCGACCGCCGTAACGGTTTGAACACCGCAGGCTATATAACGGGCTATCGTGGTTCCCCACTGGGGAATGTTGACGATGCGCTGTGGGCAATCGGAAGCCGTCTGAAAGATAATGACATTGTGTTCCAACCAGGCGTAAATGAAGACATTGCCGCAACGGCTGTACGCGGCACTCAGCAGATCGATGCCGTGGAGGGCGCGCGCTTTGATGGCGTGTTCGCCGCCTGGTATGGAAAAGGGCCTGGTGTTGATCGATCGGGGGATGCCTTCAAGCATGGCAATTACGCGGGCACGCATCCCAATGGAGGTGTGCTCATTTTTTATGGAGATGACCATGCGGGCAAATCCTCTACCGTATGCCATCATAGCGAACAGGCTATATCCGCCAGCTCTATCCCCTCATTATACCCCTCCAATGCCGAAGAGCTGCTGGAATTTGGGCTGATCGGCTATGCCCTGTCACGCTACACTGGCCTGTGGGTGGCCATAAAATGCGTCAACGAGGTCGCCGAGCAGACGACTACCGTCGATCTCGGTTTCCTCGGCGATGAAGTCGTTCTGCCGCCCAGACTGACCAATATAAATGTTCATATCGAACACGGCGCCTTCAATCCCTTGCGCGAAGAGCAGGTCGTCGTCGAGCAGCGTCTTCCACTGGTGCATGAATTTGTCCGCGCCAACAGGCTGGACAAGCTGACAATCGGCAATGATGATGCCCGGCTTGGCATCATCACCGCCGGCAAGAGTTATGAAGATGTGCGCGCGGCGTTGGCGCTTCTGAAAGTCGATGCAGCCCGGGCCGAGCATCTGGGGATTGCCGTTTACAAGGTCGGATGCATATGGCCGCTGGAGCCTAAGGGCGTGCGCGCGTTTGCGGCACATAAGGACGAACTTTTCGTCGTTGAGGAAAAGGCAGCCTTTATTGAGGAGCAGGTCGCCAAGGCCATTGTCAACGAGGCGCGTCGGCCGCGACTGATGGGCAAGCGCACAGAGACTGATGAGCCTTTGTTGTCATCGGTTTTGTCACTGGATCCTGTAACGATTGCGCGAGCGATCGCCTCACGGGCGGAAGCACTTGGAATTGGCGACGGGGATTTTCTGACCGCCGTCCAGCAATTGCCGGGGTCTCCCGCAACCCCGAGTGCGACCGTCCCGAAGCGGTCGCCGTTTTTCTGTTCCGGCTGCCCCCACAATCGTTCGACCAGGGTGCCCGATGGCAGCATGAGCATGACCGGCATCGGCTGCCATACAATGGTCAATTTCGTGCGCCCGGATATAGCCCTGCTGCCGACGCAGATGGGCGGCGAGGGGGGGAACTGGATCGGTCTCGCGCCTTTCACCAACACCAAGCATATGTTCCAGAATATCGGGGACGGCACCTATTATCATTCCGGTTTGCTTGCCATCCGCTCGGCGGTGGCCGCCAAGGTCAACATCACATATAAAATTCTTTACAATGATGCGGTTGCGATGACCGGCGGTCAGCCTGTTGATGGGCCGATTTCCGTATCGGACATCGCACATCAGGTGCGCGCGGAGGGGGTTGGGCATATCGTAATCCTAAGTGATGATCCATCGCGGCATGATGCATCGCAGATGCCGGAGGGCGTGGTAATCGGGCATCGCGACACGCTGGATGCGGTGCAGAGGGAATTGCGTGAAATGCCGGGCTGCACCGTTCTGATCTATGAACAAACCTGCGCGGCGGAGAAGCGTCGCCGACGCAAGCGGGGTACATTCCCTGACCCCGCCAAGCGCCTGTTCATCAGTAAGGCTGTCTGCGAAGGGTGCGGGGATTGTTCAGTCCAGTCGACCTGCGTCAGCCTGGTACCGGTCGAGACAGAGTTCGGCCGCAAGCGTGCGATCGATCAGTCGAGCTGTAACAAGGATTATAGCTGTCTCAACGGCTTTTGCCCGTCGTTCATTACTATAAAGGGGGCGGAACCCCGCAAGCCTGCAGCGGTTGTTGTGGACCCAGAACGCCTTGCAGCGCTGCCCGAGCCGGTTACGGCCGCGATCACCGAAGACGGCTTCAATATCATGGTCACTGGTATCGGCGGGACGGGCGTGGTCACCATTGGTGCCCTCATAGGTATGGCCGCCCATATCGAAGGCAAGGCCATGTCGTTGTTCGACATGACGGGCATGAGCCAGAAAAATGGCGCCGTATATAGTCATGTGCGTATTGGACGTGATTCATCGGATATCACTACCCAGCGTCTCAACCAGGAGTCGGCTGACCTGTTGCTTGCTTTTGATCTGGTGGCCGCTCTGGCGCCGGAATCGACTAACACATTGAAGGGCGGCCGCACACGGGCGCTGGCCAATTCCAGAGTTACGGCAACGGCCGCTTTCCAGTTCGATCGTAACGCTGAATTTGATGCATTCGCGCTGCAGGGCCGCCTCAAGCGCACTCTGGGGAGCGATCGGGTCGAGACGGTCGATGCCTCTTCGGTGGCGCTGGCGGTGCTTGGCGATACGATCGGAGCCAATCTTTTCATGGTTGGTTTCGCGGCTCAGAAGGGCCTCCTTCCGGTCGGCGTCGCGGCTGTGGAACGCGCTGTGCAGCTTAATGGCGTTGCCGTGCCGTTCAACCTCCGGGCCTTCCAGCTCGGACGGCTCTATGCGGTCGATCCTGCATATGTGAGCGGGCTTGCCGCATCCACGCTCGAACAGTATGCGCCGATACCGGCAACATGGCAGGAAGTTTTGGAGCACAGGGTCCGCCACTTGACCAACTATCAAAACCAAGGGTTGGCGGACCGCTACCGTACCCTGGTTGAGTGGGTCCATGCCGCAGAGCAGTCGGCTGTGGCTGGCGAGACGGGCCTTACCCTGGCGGTCGCGCGAAACTATGCGAAATTGCTCGCCTATAAGGATGAGTATGAAGTTGCCCGTCTGCTCTCCAGCCCGGAGCTGAAGTCCGAGCTGAAGCAGAGCTTTGCCGATGGCGGCAAGATCAGATTCAATCTCGCTCCTCCGATCATGGGCGGGCCTCTCATCAATGGGCGTCCACCCAAACGCGAATTCGGTGCCTGGATAGTGCCGCTTTTCAAAGTGATGGCGAAAATGCGCTGGTTGAGGGGAACGGCCCTGGATCCATTTGGCCGCACTGCCGAACGCAAGGCGGAGCGGGGGCTGGTTACGCATTATGAAGCTCTGGTGGAACGGGTCTGCCAACGCCTAAATTCCGAAAACCATGAGAGAGCTATCGAATTGCTGGATTTGGCGGACAAAATTCGTGGCTATGGCCCGGTCAAAGATGCCGCGGTAGAACTTTATGAACGTGAGGTCGTCGAGGCCGAGGAGAGATATTTGAAAGATCATATCGCGCTCGATAAAAAGAACCTGAGGGAAGAAGTGGCATGATGATGCAGAGCTCGACCGGGCACAGCACTATGCTCGGGGATTTGGCGGATATTGTCGGCGAACGTAATGTTTTGACGGGTGAGGATGTCCGCCAGCGTTCGGACACTTGGTTGTTAACCCGCGAAATGCAAGCCGCATGCATCGTCCGACCCGCAACTACGGAGGAGGTTGCCGCGGTCGCCGCCTATTGCGATCGTCATGGTCTGAAACTGGTTCCTCAAGGGGGGCGCACCGGTCTGGCTGGCGGGGCATGCACAGAGCCGAGCGATGTAGCTCTGTCGCTGGAGCGGATGGTTGCAATCGGATCTGTCGATCGTTCGGGTCTTACCATCGCGGTGGAGGCGGGGGCTCCGTTGCAGGCTGTGCAAGAAGCGGCAGAGGCGGAAGGCTTCCTGTATCCGGTCGATCTAGGGGCGAGGGGATCAGCCACCATTGGCGGCACGATCGCAACCAATGCGGGCGGCAATAGTGTTTTCCGTTACGGTATGACTCGGGACCAAGTGCTTGGTCTGGAGGTCGTCTTGGCGGATGGTACCGTGCTCAGCTCCATGAACCGGCTGATTAAGAACAATGCCGCTTATGACCTCAAGCATATGTTCGTCGGCTCTGAAGGAACGCTTGGAATTGTAACCCGCGCGGTTCTGCGTTTGCGGCCGACGCCGGGGTACAAGGCGACCGCATTCATCGGTGTTTCGAGCTTCGATGCCGTGATCGAGCTTCTTTTGCTGGCCAGCAAAGAGTCGGACGGAGCGCTCAACAGCTTTGAGGTGATGTGGCCCTCGTTCATGGCTGCGGTTATGAAATGCGGCCACCATCGAGCACCGCTGGATGCCCAGCATGCGTTCTATGTTCTGGCTGAGATTGTGTCGCATCGCGCCGGCGAGATGATGGAGCATGTTGTCGGCCTCGCTTGGGAACGGGGATTGGTTGAAGACGCCGCCATCGCCCAAAATGTGGCGCAAGGTGGTTCGTTCTGGGCTATTCGCGACGATATCGAAGCCCTGATGGCGAATATGAAGCCAGTACAGTTATATGATATCAGCCTGCCGCAGTCAGATATGGCCGCTTATGTAGACGATCTTGACGCCGCCCTGCATCGGTCGTGGCCGGACGCCCGTCTCGCTGTCTTTGGTCATGTCGCGGACGGCAATCTGCACATAGTCATCAGCATCGGCGAAAATGAGCATCAGGACGCTGTTGATGCACTGGTCTATGCGCCTCTCGAAGCTCTGGGAGGCAGCGTTTCAGCTGAGCATGGCATCGGCCTGGAAAAGCGCCCCTATCTGCACCACAGCCGGTCTACGCAGGAAATTGCGATGATGAAACGGCTCAAGGCAGCCCTCGATCCGCATTCCACGCTAAATCCAGGCAAGGTCATCTTCGACACTGTTTGATGAAGGTGAGGCATGATCTGAAGACCGGCCCCATCGGGCTTATGGTTTCGACTCAGCAGTAGAGAGCGGCGGTCGAGCAAATGTTCGCTTGACCGCCACTGCAACGGGAGGTTCTCTGCTATTTGCGCCAGAGCAGACTCAGCAGGAACAGCATTTTCGGCAAAGACAGCAATTTCAATCCGGCCCGAGCCTCGGCAGGCCGAAGCTCGGTATTGATCGGCATCGTGCCGAAAATATTGCCCTTGATAATGAGCTTGCTGCCGGACCGCTCAATAGCGGTAACCGTCATCAGCTCGGTGCCGTCAGGATTATAGAGTTTCACGCGCCAATCACCTTTGCAAAATCAATTCCCATGTCGCCCATCATCCTGATAGCTGTTGCCCGACCCGCGCCGGTCAATCCTGCACCCGGATGCATGAAAGGGCCGACCAGATAGAAGCCATCCACGCCCGGTACCTTGTATTGCGCCAGATCGGGCGTGGGCCGGTGACCGTTCATCTGGTGGAAGAAGGGAGCCGCGCCATGGAAATCACCGCGCACGAAGCTGGACGATGATTTTTCCAGATCGCGCGGCGAATAGGCGACAGTAGCAATGATGTTGTCCAGATCGAGATTACTGATCCAGCGACCGAGTGCGCCGCGCAGTTGTTCCGGCCAAACGTCGGCGAGGTGGTCCCACTGGTCTGCGCCGCCGTCAGCTAGTTCATAGGGCGCGAACGTCAGCGCCTGCATGACGGCCTTGCCCGCCGGTGCGCGGCTGGGATCGATTCGGCTGTGTCGCGTGACACCCGAATGCGGGATAGGATCAGGCATCTTTCCATATTTATATTCGTCGAACGCGCGCCGCAAAGTTTCCATGCTGGATGGCAACAGTTCGACGAACAATGCGCCATCGGCATCGCCGGTTGGGTCTATGAAGCGTGGTGATTCGTTCAATGCGTAATGCACGCTGAGCGCGGAATAGGTCGCCATTTCGACTCTCTCGGCGCGCTGCAAAACACCCTCGTCGACATCGTTGAAATACTTGCGCAGATGATGCGGGTGAATGGCGCCTACCACGGCGCTGTTCGCCATATAGCGTTCGCCATCGGACGTCTGGACGCCTGTGACCTTGCTGCCCGAGCGAACAAACCCGATAACATCCTTGTCAGTGAGTATAGTGCCGCCATGATGCTCGATGCATTTGGCGATGGCGGTTGCAAGCGCGCCTGTTCCGCCCTTTGCGACGGCAAGACCATAGGCATTGACCGCCCCAACCATGGCGAGAGCGCCAATGCCGGTCCCCTTTTCATCAGGAGTCGCAAGATTTTCCGTCATAAGCTTGATGAAGTGCATGCGCACCTTCTCATGCGTGAACCATTCGCACACGATGTCATATCCGCTCTTGAGCGACATCATCAGCAACTCATTGCCCTCAGGGCTCTGGCTCATCATTGTAATCATCGCACCCATGGGTACGGCCGGGGAAAATAGTCCTCCCGTCAGCAGTGGCAGAACGCGCTGCGCCATGTCCGAAAAACGTCGATAGGCATCGGCGTCGGCCTTCGAAAACTGCGCGATCGACTGGGCGGTCCTTTCCACGTCGCGATAGGAAACCAGCAGGGATCCATCGTCGAAAACCGAGGCGAATACGGCGTCAGTATAGATATATTCCAGACCGAATTGCGACTGCAGCTTCAGTTCGTCGTTCAGAATCAGCGGGTTCATCAGGATGACCTGGTGGCAGGTCGCGTGCTCGTCATAAATGAAACCGGGAGCGACTTCCTTGCTGACTGCACCACCTCCGATATGATCGTTGCGTTCGAGCACCAGCACCTTCTTGCCGGCCTTGGCCATATAGGCTGCGGCAAGCAGTCCGTGGTGGCCCGAACCTACCGAAATTATGTCGTATGTATCCGACATCGTCTGTCTACCTTTCGTAATTATGCTTGGATTTCAAAAAAATTGTCCGGGATTTCCGCCCGGTGCGGCATCCATCACCAGGCAGGCCGGTCCTTGCCCCACAGGAAGCGCGCTTCGTCTTCTCCCGTGTAGTCGGGGTCGAGATAGACAAAGACGCGCGCAAAGCGGTCCCCCCGGAATTCGAAAATGTTGCAGAAACGTCCGCCAGGAGTCTTTCCCGCCTCCCAGTTCTTTCCCTTCATGCGCCCCTTGCTTGTGCCTTCCACTGCGACATGGTTGTCCGACACGATGAACAAATAGTCGCTATAATCGTGTTCGATGCTTTCCATAACGCCGGCAAAACCCTTTGCGGCCTCCGCCATCGCGGAGGCGCCGCGACCGATGCCGAATTTCGGGAAATAATAAAGCGCATCCTTATGAAAAAGCTCCGCAATGTCTGCCCGGCCGGCGTCGACACGACGGAAATACTCCTTGATGCGTTCTATCTTCTGCGCTTCCGACAGCTCGTTCGTCATCTTTCCTCTCAACGATTGTTTTTATGGCCGCGCTTGCGCTTCCTATCGGCCGGTGCAGTAGGCATTCCCGATAAACAACCAGAAAAGTTGCTGTTTGATACCGGTAAAGGCCTCTGCCTTGACAAGAGTGTTGCCAGATGACTACATATGTCGTCAATGCCTAAATGCACGCTTGGCCGCGCGATTCATCGCGGGATGCCGAGAGCGGTTCGGGCGATCTTCGATGACCTTGCCGCAGCGAACTGCGGAAGAAGCATGTGAACTAGGTGTGGATAGAGAGAGGCTAATCGAGAGTCCCATTTTTTGCCGAAGCCAGGGGGGGACCCGCGTCGTGCGTACTGGTGCGGTTCGCAGGCTTGTCTGCTGGCACCCTTTGCCTGCATCTCCGTCGGGCCGGTAGCCACTACGTCTGCATCCCGTCCTATCAGTGCAGATTTAGAGAGAGATTGATGAGTAACGATACAGCCAGTCACGATTTCCGATACGAATTGCGTGCCGTCCTATTGCTGACCATCGCCTTCGGGTTGGTCGGTATCGATCGCTTCGCTATGAACTACATGTTTCCGGCGATGCGGGCCGACTTGGGACTGAGCTATCAGGACCTAGGCAACGCCTCCGGCATGCTTTCGCTGGCTCTCGGCATTTCGGCACTGATCGCCGGTCCGCTGACGGACCGGTTTGGCGCCCGCGCGGTGGTGGTTCCCTCAGTCATTGTCTTTTCCCTCTCCGCCGGCCTTTCTGGTCTCGTCAACAGCATGACGGAGCTGCTAGCGCTTCGGTTCGCGATGGGTCTGGCAGACGGTGCGTTCGCGACCGCATGCATTACCGCATCCCTCAACGCTGCGGCACCCAGCCGAAAGGCGCTTATCAACGGCATCTCGAATGCGGGCTTGTCGATTCTCGGATTGGGTCTGGGGCCGATTTTGATCACCTGGCTGCTGGGCGTGACAGGATCCTGGCGCCTCTGCTTTTTCATCATCACTGTGCCGGGGCTCATTCTTGCCGTGCTGCTCTGGCGCACGCTGCGCGACAAGGCGTCCGAGCCATCGTCCGTATCGGCGGCGACCAGTGGCCATTCTGTGAACGCGGGCAACATTCTCGATGTGCTGCGCTATCGCAATGTCTGGATCTGTATGGGTTTGCAGACTTTTGTCGTTGGATCGCTGGTCACAGTTGTGACGATGACGCCGAGCTATATCGTCGACACGCTGAAGATGTCAGAAAGCGTTATGGGCACGATTAATTCCGCGGTCGGTTTTGGTACGGTAACTGGAGCACTCGTCATTACAGCATTGTCTGACCGAATCGGCCGGAAACCTGTGATTTTGGGTTGTGCGGTCGGCGCACTGATGACGGTGGGCGCTTTCTATTTTACGGGGCCGAACCCGGTGCTGCTCTTTGCCGAGTTGGCCCTTATCTCTGCGCTGTGCTTTGCCAGCCTGTATATCGTGGTCGGCCCCGCGGTCACCGAGAGCGTGCCCCCGGCGCTGGGCGCTAGCGCGACGGGCTTTGTCATCGCGACCAGCGAAATCCTGGGAGGTGCGGTTGCGCCGCCACTGGGCGGCTTTGTTGCAGAGCATTACGGCTTGGCGCAGACTTATCTTATCTCTGTAGGGGGGCTTTCCGTCGCCGTAGTGTTGGCCCTGCTTGTGCGGACCGGCGCGAAAGCTTCCGAAGTTCCGCCGCAGGCCGTGGCTCCCCAACTTCTTTGATAGGATCAAAAATTCCGTTTAACGGGTTGAAAAACAGATATATGGGAAGGATATTATGGCTACGCTTTCTGACGATCCCCGATCAGCGACTAATCCGCTGTTCAACAATAACAAACTCAAGCTTGGAGTTTTCGGTCACAATGGGCCGCCGCCGTCAATGACGACGGTGCCAGAACTGTTCAAACCGACTTGGGACAATTCTATTCGTGTATCCAAGATGGTGGACGAGGCGGGGTTCGAAGCAATTGTGCCGTATGCGCGGTGGCGTCCGTTTGGCGCGCCGAATGCCAATAATGGCAAGGTATTCGAAACCGCGACGTGGGCCGCAGCGACAGCCGCCAGTACAAGCCATTCCTGCGTCATGGCCACACTGCACACCTCCGCCCTGCATCCCATTCTGGCGGCAAAGGAGGCGACAACAATTGATCATATTTCGCACGGCCGGTTTGCGATCAATATTGTCTGTGGCTGGTTTGTCCCCGAAATTGAAATGTTCGGTCATGAAATCAGGCCGCACGGTGATCGCTACGAACATGCACACGAGTGGATTGAGCTCATGAAGCTCGTTTGGTCTACGGAGGAACCGGTCAACTTTGAAGGCAAGCATATCCGTTCCAAAGGTGCTGTTTCGCTGCCCAAGCCGTTTCAGACACCGTTTCCTGCGCTGATGAATGCAGGCGGATCGCCGGAAGGCCAGCACTTTGCGGCTAAGCATTGCGATATCGCATTTGTATTGCCTCAAAATCCGTCGCCCGAGGCCGTCAAGGCGCAGGTTGAAACATATCGGCGACTGGCGCGAGAGGAATATGGCCGCCACCTTCAGGTCTGGTGCACGGGCTATGTTGTGCAGCGGGAGACGGAAGCTGAAGCCAAAGAATATCTCAGGCGCTATGTGGAAGATTTCGGCGACAACGAAGCAGCCGACATGTTTATTAAATATCAGCTTGAAAGCGCGAAGACGATCGCGCCAGAGGTAGTAAACAAAATCCGTCATGCATTGATGGCGGGCGCGGGAGGCATCGCGCTGGTTGGCACGGCGGATCAGATTGCGGAAAAGCTAGGGGTATTGTCCGACTGTGGCCTCGATGGAATTTTGCTGAGCTGGATCGATTATGAGGAGGGCATGAAGAGCTTTACCGCTGATGTCCTGCCCCGTCTCGTGCACATGGGCCTAAGAAAATAGGCTGTTGTTCGGCCTAGCGGCATATTCGTGTCGCTGGGCCAGCTAGTGGGCGGGTAGAGCCTGGAACATCGAATGCAGTGCGTTATAGAGCCGAGGAGCAGGATGATGGCAAACGACAAGGATTTATTGGGCTTCGATCCGAAGGCCAGCATCCAACGCTTCTATGACGCTGAGAACGCATTTTGCAGTGCCGAGGAGGATCAGAAGGACATCCAGGTGATGCTGAATGAACTGGCTCCCGACATCATCGTGGATGTTCCGGCTTCTTTACCCCATGGCGGGATATGGCGCGGGTATCAGGGCTTCAAGGATCTCTTTGATGCAGTGACCAAGCATTTTCAGGAATTTGTCGTCGTATACAACGGAGCCAGATGGCATCAGGTTGATGACGGAAGAATCCTGACGAAAGGGACACTGCGCGCGATCCTGAGCGCCAACGGCCAGCATATCGAGATGGAAGTCGTTTCGCTGTTTACTTTCACCAACCGCGGTTTGTCGCATCTGGAGCATTTTTACAAAGATACCGCCGCCATTGTGCTGGCAGGTAAAAAATAGGCATCGCTTCAGAATTAGCCTCTTTAGCGAAAGACGGGTGAAGCGCCTGACGCTTGGCGCCGGTCACCCGCCGCTTGCAAGGCATAGCCAAGCTCGACGATGCGCCGTTCACCCTGTGCCAGTGTCGCCTCGGACGTGTGAGCGGAATATTGCCCCATATGAAGGCCGTGATTATGTGCATTGGCCGCGCCCAGCACAAAGACAACCGCCTTTTCGCCCAGCGCCGTAAACTTTATCGGCTCAGATCCGGGCGTTATCGCTGCCAGCTCCCCCTCCTCAATAATATCCGGCATGGACAGGGAGCCGCGGCTTAACGCAATGAATGCAATATCCTGGCCCGCCGGAGGCTGGAACTCCCAGATTTCTCCGGGTTTCAGCGTGACAAGTATGTAGGTGAACTCCTCGGGTGAACGCACGGGGCTGCGAACTCCCGCATAGCTCCCCAAGATCACTGTCGCTGGCCCAGCAGTGGGCATTTTATCCGCCTCGATGTACTGGCTATCCACCGGGCCATTTTCCAGTTCGGGGGGGAGGGCCACCCATAGCTGAAAACCACGGATATCCGCTGATGTTCCTGCGGACATTTCCTGCCCGTGCCAAACCCCGCCGCCGGCACGCATCCATTCCACTCCGCCATAACTGATGTGACCGGCGCCAGAGTCAGCATCCTCGAAATGCACATTTCCTTCCGTTATGACCGTCACCGTAGCGATGCCGCTGTGCGGATGAATCGGCATCTTGCCCATCTGATCCGCTCGAAACGAGAAGAGGTCCAGAAATATGAATGGCTTAAGTATCTGGCCAAAGTCAGATGGACTCATCAGGCGGACGATGGGGCCGTGCCCGTAACCTCGGGTGCGTCCTATGACAGACCTTTCGCTCGTACGGATATTATCAACGCGCATCGTATTTTCTCGCTCTAAGGAAAGTACTCAGCTCTAAGGAAATTACTCAACGGCCGTGGAATCGGGCTCCTATTTTCTTTATGATTGGTCACCGGGATCTTGCGATGACCTCTTCAACCACATTTGCGAACCCCGATTTTTCATATGCGTCGTAGAATACCGCCTGATTGCCTTCTTCCCATGTAATAACCTGGGTCATGCGATCGATTTTCCATCCCTCCGCCGTCCGCACCATGTGATAGTCATAATGCCCTACCTGCCGCTGAGTATTTCCGCCTTCCTTGTCGGCAACATAATGCGTGGCGTGCAGCGCGGAGATGCAAGTTGCCTCATCGCCGGAGATGGTCACCTTGTGATTAGCGCTGATATGTTGGGTGGCGGTAAACTGGGGGAACATGCCGTTGCAAATTTTCACCATATCGCTGCGCTTGAATTTGATCCAGCCATCGGCTGACAGCGGTGAACTGAACAACACTTCATCCGTTACGCAGCGGCCGAACAGATCCCAATCCCGCGTATCAAGTGCCCATGCGTAGCGGATTGCCACGTCGATGATGTCGTTGCGATCCACCAGCGCCTGTATCGTGCTTGTATCGTTCATTTTCGGTCTCCTCGTCGGGGGATGCAAAGAGTTAAAGCTATGATCTGCGTGCAGGTCCTGGTTGGCCGTCACCTCATGCCCAATACTCCGTAATCGACGGTGGGGCCGCCTTTGCGGATAAAGAAGCGGTTGAGATCCTCTTCGTTGCGGGGGGCGTCCTGCGCAAAATTCTTCACGATCTCCGCAACCACAGCCAGCGCACGTGCTGTGGCCGGGCGTGCCGCAATTCGTTCACGCCATGCCATCAAAGCTTTATATTCCCACCAGTCGAACCCAAAATTGACGCCCGGGTTTATCCACGGAAAGGTGGCAATATCGGCGATGCTATACTGGTTGCCCGCGAGCCATTCATTGCTTTTCAGTCTTTCCTCCAGCGTCTCGCACACACGCAACGCGATGTTGCGATAGCGGGTAGCGGCATAACTCTCCGCTTCGGAGGGCTGGACACGGAAATGTGCATGTTGGCCGATCATCGGACCAACCCATGACATCTGTACCATCAGCCATTTCAAAGTTTCCCAGCGATCCGGGCCGGACACGGGGAGTAGGCTCGAGCCGTAAGTTTCGGCCAGGTAAATCAATATCGCGCCGGATTCGAAAATCGGCTGATCTGGCCCCGCGCCTTCATGGTCAACGATAACAGGATATTTCCCTAGGGGGTTGAGAGCCAGAAACTGTAGCGAATATTGCTCACCCTGCATCACTTTGACGTTGTGCATTTTGTAGGTCAGCCCAAGCTCTTCGAGCATCAGCAATATCTTGATCGCATTGGGGGACTGTCCGCCATAAAGCTCAATCACAGGACTCTCCATATGTTCTTTCGTCAAACAGCCTTAATGGACGAACCTCGCCGCTGATCGGCCGCGACAGCCGTCTACTTGTCGATGTCGGCAATCGCCAATGTAAGCACTGACAATCAGTCTTCTGGGAGGGCGTAAATTGTGGCACTCCATTATCACATAGCCAGATCGGGATTACCCGGCCATTATGGCTCCATCGATGACGATTTCGGCTCCGCTGATATAGGACGACTGATCTGACATCAGAAACTGCATGAGATCGCCCATCTCTTCCGGCTTGCCATAACGGCCAAAAGGAATGATGTTGAGGATATTGTCCTGGACTTCTTGCGGTTGGTCGAAAAGCATTCGGGTGGTGAATTGGCCCGGATAAACCGAGTTCACTCTGATCCCGAAAGGCGCGAACTCTGTGGCAGCACAGCGGGACATTCCCCGAACTGCCCATTTCGATGCACTATAGCTCAGCAACCCGGCAATCCCGCGCATGCCCACAATGGAAGACATGTTCACGATAACGCCCCCGCCGGCCTTTTTCATCGGCTCGAGGACGGCTTGCATGCCGAACAGAACACCGAGCTGGTTCACCTTGTAATGGCGATCCATATCTTCCTTAGTGGTACTCGGTATGTCGCCAGGAGCAAAAATTGCGGCGTTGTTCAGCAGGCCGTCGAGCCGACCTTCATTGGCCAGGACAGTATCGACCACGCTCTTCCACGAACTGACGTCCGAGACGTCATGCTCCAGAAAAGGCACGCTTTCGCCGACAGTCGCAGCAAGGTCATCGCCCGCGCTTTTGTCAATATCGGTGACATAGACTTTCGCGCCACCTTCCACCAGCGCCCGTGCCGATGCGGCTCCCAGTCCACGTGCGCCGCCGGTCACAATTATGACCTTGCCCGACAGATCATGCGAACTTTTTGATCCAACCATTATCTCTATAATCCTTCCAAAAATTCTGCCTGAACAATTCTGAGAAAATGCGCGCGTCCATCTGCTCTATTGATTGGCTGTCGCCGAGCTGAGAGCTGATACGCCATTTAACCCCGCTGAGTGGGGAAAACTACTCTGCCTCCGCTGTTTCGAAGGAAGGCGAGGGGAGGCCCACATTCTCATGCGCCCGGGTGAACATCTCCTGATTGCCTTCTTCCCATTTCACGGTCTGAACATACCGGTCGATTTGCCAGCCATTCGCTCTCACCAGATGATATTCGTAAAAACCAATCTGCCGCTGGATTGACCCGCCAGGGTAATTCGCAGTGTAATGTGTTGCATTCAACAAGGAGATGCAGGTCGCTTCGTCCCCCGATATTGTAACCTGATGGTTGGCGCTGATGTGTTGAGTCGCATCATAATGCGCAAAGATGCGGCCGCAGATGGCCATGATTTCTTCTCGGGAAAGCGTCACCCACCCACCTCCGGTTGCCATGACATTGATGGCCACCTGATCAGTAAAGCAACTGCCAAATTCTTCCCACTGACGGCTGTCGATGCCGCGGGCATATCTGATTGCCACATCGATGATTTCGCTACGGTCGCGCAGCGACAATAGTGTCGCGGTTTCGTCCATGCCCAGGCCTCCTCCAGAAAACGAGTACGCGCTGCCGTTTTCAGTCATGCCCGACCGTGTTTTTATGCAGCAAGAGATTCCGTTTGTAAAAGACGGGATTCGACACATACATAAAAAAACCGTCTTTCGTGTGCAACATGAAACTGCGGCAGGCAGGATTGCCATGTGTCGTTCCGACACGTTTTTACGACGCCGTACGCCCTCGACTCAGGGCGCGTCATCAGATTGATGCGGTGGCTCCTCCATCGACCGTGTACAGCGATCCGGTGACGAAGGATGCTTCGTCTGACAATAGCCACCTCACGAGAGTGCCAATTTCCTCCGGTTCGCAGTAGCGGCCGATAAGATGAATCGAACGTACGCGATCCATGACCTCCGGAGCATAGATATCGTCATGCTGGCGGTCCTGCATGGGGGTGCGCACGATTCCTGGAAGTATGGCGTTCACACGAATATTGAGCGGCGCACCTTCTGCCGCAGCGGCGCGAGTCAGGCCGCAGACAGCATGCTTGGAGGCAACATAGGCTGAGCAGTTGGAAGCTCCGATCACCCCAAGACCGGAAGAGGTGTTCACGATGGAGCCGCCATGTTTCATGGCGAGGAATTGATACTTGATGCAATGGAATATACCTTGGGCGTTTATCCGCATGGTGCGTTCCCATCGCTCGGCAGGTAGATCGACTATAAGTTGTCGATCATCGTCGATACCCGCATTGTTGAAAGCGCCGTCCAGTCGGCCGAAGGTCGAAATAGCGTGGTTCACCATGGCGCGGACATCGCCTTCCTGACCGACATCGGCAGCCATGAAACTTGACCTACTTGTTTGCGTCGACAGCTCTTCGGCAAGCTGTGTTCCCCCGCGGTCGGATATGTCGCTGAGCACAAGATTTGCGCCTGCTTCCGCCAGCAGGCGCGCAGTCGATTCACCGATACCGCCCAGCGCGCCCGTGACGATGAAAGTCTTCGATGCGAGATTGCTCATAGCCTCTCTCCTCATTGTCAATTATCGAACTTATGTCGTTGGGGAAGCGTCAGACCTCCCAGGCCATGGATGCCCTTGGCATCTGTCAAGATAATGATTTGCTCGTGGGGAGGCAGTGTCGCGTGCCTCATCTGACCAGAATCCCGGTTGACATGCCCATGGGAGCATCTGGTGCAGGCCGTGCTCCCTATCCATCTTGCCTGGAAGGCCCTGAAGTATGCGGGCAATGGATTCGAGAAAAAAGGGCCGCTCAACGAGCGGCCCTGGAATGAATTATGAAATTTTGTACATGCCGCCGTCTACGACGACCGCCTGTCCGGTCATAAAAGCGGCGTCATCACTGGTTAGAAACGCGACCGGCCCTGCGATATCCTCGGGATCGGCAAAGCGTTTGATCGCCTGCTGCATCCAGACTTCACGCTTGAATTCTTCCGGCACCACAGCCGTGGCGGGCGTGTTGGTGATCGCGGGCAGGATTGCATTGACGGTGATGCCGTCTCCGCCCAGGTCGTTCGCCAAACCGCGGGTAAAGCCGAGTACAGCCATCTTCGTTGACATGTAGTGGCTCATTCCCTGCTGGGGGACGCCAATCGAATTGGAGGAAATGTTGACGAAACGCCCCCATTTGTTCTGCCGCATCAGTGGAATGAAATGTTTCGCGCTAAAATAAAGCGCGTTGACATTGACGGAAAATATCGTTTTCCAGTCTTCGAAGGTCATTTCATCGATATGCACCACGGCCATAAGGGCTGCGTTGTTCACGACGATATCAGCACGACCGAACTTGTCCATCGTTGCCTTTGCAATGCTTGCCCATCCCTCATCGGACGAGACGTCTGCCACAACAGGCAGGCAATCGCCGCCAATCAGTTCGGCCGTCTCTGTCGGTTCGACACGATCTGCAATAACAACGGATGCTCCGCGCTGAGCCAGCAGGGTTGCAATCGCGCGGCCAATGCCACGTCCTGCACCTGTAACCACGGCCACGCGGCCGCTATGCGTTTCAGACATTCAATTTCTCCCAAATTACTCTTATGTTTTATAAAGGACTCAAGCGTCAAGTCAAGCGGGTGAGTGCCGATATGAATCGAACTGATAGCCTATCTTGTGCTGCTCCTGCCAGGTTTTGGCGCGACATGACACCATCTAAGTCCGATTGACAGCTTGCTCCTCTCTGCTTAGCTCGACGCAACGATCTGAAAAGTGACGTGAGAGTGGAATACTGATATGGCGGACAGATTGAAAGACAAGATATGCGTGCTGACCGGAAGTGGCGGCAGCATGGGTTATGAGACTGCCATGCTTTTTGCGCGCGAAGGCGCCAAAATTGTTGGTTGCGACGTTAACGAAGAAAGTGCGCTCGCAACGGTGCAGGCGGTCCGGGATGCAGGTGGGTCCATGGTTTCGCTGCATCCCTGCGATCTAACCAAAAGGGAGCAGTGTCAGGCGCTGGTTGATCTTGCTCTCCGCGAATATGGCCGGATCGACATCCTCTACAACAATGCGGCACAGGCCTATTTCAACTGGATCGAGGATGTGCCTGAGGATGAATGGTATCGGAACATGGCCGAGGAAGTGCACCTCGTCTTCCTCCTGACTCAGGCGGCATGGCCTCACCTCAAGAAGTCATCCGGCACGATAGTAAACATCGCATCGGTTACAGCATGGAGGACAATCCGTGGTCTCGGCGCAATGGCGCACAGCACGGCCAAGGCCGGTATTGTCGCCATGACACGGCATATGGCTATGGAAGGCAGGGAATTCGGGATACGCGCTAACAGTATATCGCCGGGTCTCATCGTTACCAAGCAATCGGCTGCCCAGATCGAGGATGGGGAATATGCGCGGCAAACGCTTGATCGCATCCTTCTTGGTCGCCCTGGGCAGCCCATTGAAATTGCTCATGCCGGGCTGTTTCTGGCATCGGACGAAAGTTCCTACATGACAGGGGCCGATATTGCTGTCGATGGTGGTATCCGGGCCTGAGCTGCAATTTTCTAGCGGTGGAAGGGCTAATTGCCCAAAATATGAGATCGGGCGGACAGCCAGCCGCAGCTTTCGGGAGAGTTTCGTGAACAAGCCAGGCACCGATTTATCGAAGCATCGCCCCATTGAAGTGCTGCATGCGTTTTATGAGGCCGAGCAGCGCTATGTCGCTGCGGGTGGAGCCAAGGCCAACGCTGATTACAGCGAAATGGCGGCATGCTTTCATCCCGAGATCGTCGGGCGCCAGGGGCCGTCGGTCCCTTTTCCGGGTGATTGGGTGGGAAGAGAGGGCGTCCGGAAGTTCTTCGAAGTGTTCACCGATACGTGGTCCACTCTCGAACTGAGCGACATCAACCACTTCGAAGGGGACACGGGAGTCGTTGTTACGTTGCGCATGAAAGCTACTGCGCGTGCCACCGGCAAGCTTCTCGATACGCGCGTGGCCCATGTTTTTACAATCGAGAATGGGCTGATCCGCGAAATAGCCGTATATTATTTCGATCCGGTGCAGGTGATGGCGGTGACTCTACCATAGGGACCCGGGCTCCGTTCTTCCATTGCGCAGCCGATGAAGAAGTTTTGCCGACTTTTGCATTCAGCATGGTCTGCCCTTTTTTGGTCCGATGTAGTCCATTGACAACAAACTCGTGGGTCAGGCATGATGGAGAACATATCTCGGACTCTGGCAACCCGTACGCCGCAGTTCGGCAAGCCAACCGACAAGATAATAAAGCAGCAATTTGAAGCCGAGAGGATGCACTATGAATGCTGTTCGCATCAGACAAGGAATTGTAAACGGCGTAATATCGGACGATGGAGAGGTCGCGTCCTATCTCGGCGTACCGTTTGCTGCTTCTCCCGTTGGAGAACTGCGATGGCGGTCTCCCCGGGCGCTTGGGCCTGGCGAAACGCAATTGAATGCGGTACGGACGGGGCCGATTTGCCCTCAGTATCCGGTGCCGACGGATTGTGTATTGCCGCTGGGCGATGAGGTTCAGAGCGAAGACTGCCTGTTTCTCAACATTTGGACTCCGGCCAATCCGAGCCCCGAGCCCCTACCCGTCATTATGTGGCTCCATCTGGGTGCCTTCCAGATAGGGTCGGGTTCCGCGCCCCTTTATGAGGGAAGCAACTGGGCCAGGGCAGGGGCGGTCTTTGTCACGCCAAACTACCGCCTCAACAAGTTCGGTTTTCTTGCGCACCCCGTACTCAGTGCCGAACAGGGCGGCCGGTCTGGCAATTATGGGCTGCTCGATCAGATCGCGGCGCTGGAATGGATTCGGGACAATATAGCCGAATTCGGTGGCGACCCGGGATGCGTGACGATCGGCGGCATATCGGCTGGAGCATCGAGCGTCAGCCTGTTGATGACCTCGCCACTCGCGCGGGGGCTGTTCCACCGGGCTATCTGTGAAAGCGGTGGCAGCTTTGGTCCGGTGACCAATCGCACCTTCTGCGGAGATGCTTGGCAGCATTTGGTTGGAGCAGAGGCATCAGGAAAAAGTTGGGCCGATGCCATGGGGGTGCACGATACGGCATCCTTGAGGACCTTGACCGCGGATGAGGTCAAGGCTGCGAGCGAAACGGACTGGACGGATAATGACGGGGTTTTCGACGCCGCTCAGCCGATTGTCGACGGGGTGGTTCTGGAAGCTGGGTCTTATGAGGTGTTCAGCGCGGGCCGTCAGGCACCCGTGCCATTGCTGGTCGGTTCCGCGGCGAATGAGGATCTGCTGGTTCCTTTCAGTCCGACATTGGAAGCCTTTGAAAATGATGTGACGCGCATTTATGGCGAGTGGGCAACGGAATTCAAAAGGCTTTATCCTGCCTCGACCGATGCAGAGGCTATCGCCTCCTCGATGAAGGCGAATTCGCATCGCCTTTTCACATGGCAGAACTGGACAATGGCAAGGCTTCATGCCGAGGCCGGGTACGACACCTATTATTATAGATTCCAGATGGAGCCTCCCGTCCCGCCCGGCATGCATCCCGAGCAGGCGCTGCCGCGGCCGATTGGCGCGTTTCATGGCGCTTCCATGTTTTATACCTTCCAGAATTTCGACAAGCGGGCATGGCCTTGGCGGCCAGAAGACCTCTCGCTTGCCAAGGCAATGGTGGAAGCGTGGATTTCGTTTGCGCGCACCGGAAAGCCCGCCACTGACAAATTGCCGCAATGGCCCCGCTTCGATCAGCAAGCGCCTCGTGTGATGCAGCTTGATGCGCAGCCGGGTTTGGGGGCTCTCCCAGATCAGGCCTATGTGAATTTCTGGGACATGTTCAATGCAGCACGCAGCAGGTCAGCGCTGGCTGGGGCGGAATAGGTTGCAGCTGGGATGAGTTGCGGGAGTGATGGCGCATTTCGCTTTGGCTACACCTGCGTGTGAGCAAAGCATAAAAGCCGAAATTTTCGTCTGAAAAGTGACATGAAAGAAAAATGCCACTTGCCACCAATGGTGCGCTATGTAAAATGTATTGCATATCGTGCATTGCTAATTGCCCTTTGTAAGGGTTTGGATCGCGATATGATTAGAGGGCTGAAAGCCGACCAGGCGGGACAGGCATTGGCGAGCAGGCTTGAATAGGAGTAGCGCATGAAGGACGTATCCAGGGAAATTCATCTCAATGCTTTCTACATGGCTTCGCCTACCCAATCCTGGGCTGGCCTGTGGCCGCACCCCAAATCGAACGGCGTAAATTATAACAAGCTGGATTTCTGGGTGGATCTGGCCAAGCAGGCCGAAAGTGGGCTGCTCGATTGCATTTTCATGGCGGATGCTCTGGGAGTGCCCGATATCTATGGAGCGGGTCCGGATGCCGCGATTCGGAGCGGAGCCCATTTTCCGGCCAATGACCCGATGATGTTGATTCCCATCATGGCATCGGTCACTAAACACATCACCTTCGGCGTCACCGGCAACACGTCCTATGAACGGCCTTATCTGCTGGCACGCCGCCTTTCCACGCTGGACCAGCTCACCGAAGGGCGGCTGGCGTGGAATATCGTCACCGGAGCATTCCCGTCGACCGCCAAGGCTCTTGGATTGGAAATGGCGGCACACGATGACCGGTATGATGTCGCGGACGAGTTCATGGATCTGGTCTACAAATTGTGGGAGGCCAGCTGGGAAGAGGGTGCCGCGCTGAGAGATCGCGAGAACGGCATTTTTGCTGATCCGTCCAAAGTCCACGCCATCCATCACAGATCTAAAAATTATTCCTGTGACGGAATACATTTATGCGAGCCTTCGCCTCAGCGTACGCCGCTGCTTTTCTCCGCCGGAGCATCTTCGCGTGGCATCGCCTTTGCCGGCAAGCATGCAGAATGCAGCTTTATGTCGACCAACAGCATTCCGTTTGCCAAGAAAACAACCCAGCGTTTCCGCCAGGCGACGGTAGATGCGGGACGCGGCCCTGATGGAATCAAGGTGTTCAATGCGACAACAATCGTTGTTGGGGAAACCGAGAGCGAGGCCTGGGACCGTGTCCATGAGTACCGGCGTTACATCAGTGAAGAGGGAAATCTGGCAATATTTTCGGCTTGGCTTGGTGAAGACTTGTCGAAATATGATCCCGACGGCCCGATCGATGTCATCCCGAACAACGCAGTGCAATCGACCGCAGAATCGATGCGTGCAACCGGTGACATGGGTAGGATCACGCTACGGGATCTTGCGCAATTCGCCAACGTCGGTGGTCGCGAGGCCTTCATCGTAGGATCGCCTGAGCAGGTGTGTGACACTTTGCTGAAATGGCGTGACGAGGGCGATATGGACGGCTTCAATCTCGTGCGCACCGTCGAGCCGGGGAATTTGCAGAACGTCATCGATTTGGTCATTCCGCGTCTGCAGGATATGGGTGCCTATAAGACATCCTATGCCGAAGGGACCATGCGTGAGCAGCTCTATCCCGAAGTTGGCGCCCATCTGCCCAACGATCATTACGGAGCGCGTTTTCGCAAGGTAATGGCCGACGCTTAAATAACCCTCAACGGTTTCTCAGCGTGATTTCCCGCAGACGGCAATGACTGTCTGCAGGGAAACGCGGGAAGAGCTTGCCTGACCGTAAATCTCGCGGGGGTCCGCATGTGCGAAGATTGCTAGGACGGATATTTAGGCAATGCGCCGACAATTCTGTTCAGAACTTCGCTGCGTGCTGTTTCTACCGTTCCCTGATAATTTGAGGCAAAGAGCGTAAATGGTTCCAGCAGCAGCCAGCCAGCCATTTGCGACACAAGTATAGCCGCCTCCAGCGGGGCGTCTTCCCCGTATGCGGGGGATAACGCATCGACCAGACGGGCCACCATTCCCGACTTGCTGAGATATTCTTCGGGATGATGGCCTTCCAGCAAAGTGTAGGCGATCACCCTCAGAAAAGCAGGGTTGTTCGCCATGACGTCGAACATCGAATTGGCGACTGTGGTAGGGTCCGACGCATCGCGTGCAGCTTCGCGGAAAGTGGTGATATGCTGATGTAAAACTTCCCGGATGAGCTCGTCCTTCGAACCGAAATATCGGTGTACCAAGGTTGGCATAAGGCCTGCAGCGGCTGCGATACTTCGCACTGAAACCGCATCGGGGCCCTTCTCGCCGATCAGTTTGTCAGCCGCAGCAATAAGCGCCGCCTTGATTTCTCTTCCGCCACTAGGTTTTTGAATTTTTTCGATTTTTTTTGGTCGTGCCGCCATGGTCTTGAGGTTCCGTAATATCGGTTGCGGACATATTCAGCCCAGAGCTTGACCAGATATTCAGAGAAGACCGAAAAGGAAAGAGGCAGGTCAACATCCATAGAGGGCCATGTGTCCAGAGTGTATCGATTATGAAGATTGGCACCGCGTGAAGGTGGACTGTATAAGGGGAAAATGCCCGGCGCTTCCCTTTACCTTGATTTCCGTTCAACTGACCGTCTGTCAGGCCTGCGCACCCAGGCTGTGCAGGCCTGAACAACGGGATTTGTCAGGCTCGCTTCGGCGTCTGGCCACCGATGCCGATCTCGCGCGGAGGATCGATCAGCGTCTCACCGCCTTCGTCGCGCACAACCAGGAAGTCACCGTACATACAGCCGACATCAGGCTTCCAGCGCGGGTCGAAAATATCGATATTGATGCCGATTGCCATGCCATTGCGCAGCTCGAAATCTCCGTGCTCCATGCCGTTGCCGGTAACGAAGGCATAACCTTCCTTGTAAACGACGGCAGGAAATTCGGGAGAGCCGATGCCTTTGGCATGGAAGCCCAGTTCAACCCAATCCATCTTGGCATCGTCTGCGGGCTTGCGGATTGCCGTCCAAGCCTCGCGCAACGTGGTGCCGGTTTTCATGACCTTGCGTGCAACGTCCAGCGTCTCCACGCACACGTCCCAGATGTCCAGAAGCTGCTGTGGCGGTTTGTCGCCGACATAAACAGTGTATTCGGCATGGGTGTTGTATCCGCCGTAACGCGTGTGGAATTCCGCTATTACAAGATCCCCTTCAGCAAGAGGACGCATGGTCGGCGCGCGCGGGACGTCCTGCCCGTGAAGTAGGCTCCACAGCTCGTTCTTCGGGTGCTCCACCGGCCCCGCACCGAAAAGATAGAAGATATTCGGGTCCGCGCCGCTTGCGATCTGATGGCGCAACATATTCGCGTACACCTCGGCTTCGCGAGCGCCGGGTACGCTTGATTGGGCCATGACGTCGATCGTCTCGCGGTGGATTCTTCCGGCGTGACGCTGCATGTCGAGTTCGGCCTCGCTCTTGACCATGCGCATATCTTCGAACACCCAGCCGAACTCGATGAACTGGGCATCGGGCAGCATGCGCTTGACGAGTTGCACGTCGTCGTGAAGCAGCGTCGTCGTTGTCTGTACAACGTTGCTAAAGCCTACAAGTCCGACGCGGCCACGATCGAGACCCATGTCCTTAACGGTCGCACAGATATTTGCGATGCCCTGCATCCCGCGAATATCCTTGACCCAGTCCGAAACCGATAGGCCCATGTTGAAAGGACGGTTCATGTGCGGAATATCTGCCCACAGAACCGGCTCGCCCCTGCGCGGGAAGACCATGTGTGATGTGATCTTAGAAAATGTTCCGCTGAGATAGCGGATATTGGCGTAACCCATGTCCCAATAAATGTCGTTGCCGAGCAGAATGAGCACATCGACCTTGGCCGCGGTCATGCGCTTGCGCAGTTCCGACCAGCGGCGATCGCGTTCGCTTAACGGAATCCGGGGGACATAATCCAGAAGTACCTTGTTGGGCTGCGCGTCGTCCGGAACCAAGTGCTCCGGAAAGTCTGGCATCAGGTTCAGCGCCTGAACCGCCGGGCCAATCTTGAATGTCGGTTTTGCGATATCCCGCATAATATTTCCATCTCCTAGCAATTTGGCATGATCGCGATCGGGAACGATCTTGATCTACCTCTGATCACAGGTTGCCTCCCGCGTTCGACCGGAGGATCCGCTGCTCACGTCAAAATATGGAGTCGGCCGGACTTAACTCGTCCACCCGCCTTGACAGACATGTGGTCGTTTGACTACATTATGTCAAGGCAATGATTTTTGTCGCGACAAGAGTTTCAAGCGCGGGGTCATGATCGCACAGATGCTCGGTTGAGACTGCTTATCGCCGCGTGTCGATATTGTTGGCTCAGTACGAACAAGAGATATGGGAGATGGAATGTCCGATTCTGCCGCTGGCCTCGAAGCGACAAGGAAGCAATTTCAGGGCCAGTTAATCTTTCGGGGTGAACCTGATTATGAGGATGCGCGTGTAGGCGGAATCTGGCACTCACGCGTTCCGGATCGTTATCCCGCGGCTATCCTTCGGGTGAAATCCGAAAATGATATTGTAGAAGGCGTTCGCCTAGCCAAGGCGCGGGGATGGAAGGTTGCAGTCCGTGCCGGTGGTCACAGCTTCCCGGCATGGAGTCTTCGCGAGGGTGGTCTGATGATCGACCTCGCCGAGTTCAGGGAAATGAGTTACGATCCTGAAACACACATAGCCACCGTGACGGCTTCAATTCATGGCGGCGCTGAGCTCAGTCCCTATCTCCGTCAGCACGGCAGATTCTTTCAGACTGGCAATTGCCCTTCCGTTGCCGTTGGCGGGTTTCTGCTCAATGGCGGGATCGGCTGGAATTTTCGGGGGTGGGGATATTCCTGTGAGCAGATAACCGCGGTGGATGTGGTTACGGCGGATGGAGAGCTTGTCCGGGCTGATGAACGGCAAAACGCCGATCTGTACTGGGCGGCCCGAGGCGCCGGACCGGGATATTTCGGCGTCATTACGCGCTTTCACCTGAAGACCCGGCCGCTACCCAAGGCGCTGATGGCCACATTTCAGGCTTATCCGATTGAATCCTATGCCAAGATACTGCCGTGGCTCTTCGAGGCGCAAAAGAAGATATCGCCCCTCGTTCATCTTGTTGCCGGATCCATGGTACCGCCTTTTCCCGTACCGGGGGTGGAAGGCCAACTAATTTTCTATGTGTGGGGTGCGGCGTTCTGCGACAGCGAGGAAGAGGCTTTGACGGCGCTGGCTCCGCTAAAGGAGTGTCCATTCATTTCGGACGCGCTCCTTGTCGATGCCGCACGGCCGACGACCATTCAGGAGCAACTGGATCTGGGAGACGGCATTCATCCGGAAGGACTGAGATACCGGGTGGATTCTACCTGGGTTAAGGGGGACGCAACCGATGTTGTGTCGGCTAGCCAGATACTGCTCGCGGGTCGCCCAATAAACGAGTTGGGCCATACTTTTTTCATTTTCGCACTTCCACGTGAGGCCCGTGACATGGCTATGTCCTTGCACGGCGAATGCATGATCGGCGCCTATGTGATTTACGAAAATGAGGCGGATGACGAGAAATATCACAACTGGCTCCAGTCTGCGATGAAGCCGTTGCAACCCTTTACGATCGGTCAATATTGGGGCGACTCAGACCAAACCTCGCGCGAGGTGAAGTGTTTGACGGACGAGGCGTTCGCAAGGCTGGAAGACTTCCGCAAGAGCCGGGATCCTGCTGGAGTCTTCGCGAACTATCTGGCCAAACCCGAGGGGTACAGAAACATAAATCAGTGGGAGGAGGTGTGACCGTTCGCCATGGTGTATGCGCAATAAGGCGTGAAGTGATGTGTTGTGATTTTGGCGAGAGGCGCTGAGGGCAACTTCATATGCGAATGCTAGGCTTTATCAGTCTCAAGCGTCTGAATTAAATCGCATGAGTCTGATTTTGCCGGTGTTTCGAATTATTGTGGCGCGCGGATTTTGTGTGCGTGGGGCGGCGGCGGTGTGCAGTCGCTTGCTTTTGTGGCGGCGACTGTTTGCTGGCATTAAATGCTTATACGTTAGGCAAATCAGGGACTTTTTCACAAAGCTACCCACCTCCTTCTCTTGCGTGTTTTGCCGGCGGACGAAAGCGATACGCTCCGCCTCGGGCCATATGAGATCTGTCAAATTCGACGTAAAAGTATCTTGACTTTACGCAGATGACAGGAGAAAATGGGTTGCACATAAGGCAATGGCCTTGGGATTCTGACCGGTAATGGCCGGCAATAAAAGAAGTGCTAAAAGGAGACGAGGGTGGGAAAGACGGGTTCCACATAATCGACAATAAGTTGGAGATTAAATCTCTGATGCGTATGCTCAGTGAGCAAGGAAGCTCAATTGGGTACCATTTTTGTGTATTTGGAATGAATAGAGAAATGCACTGAACGACGCTAATCTTTAGTTCGAGGCGTATGCGTGTTTTCTCTACTGTTTTAAACGCATAGTTATTAATCAATTATGCAGTTTCACATCGGAGTAGGGGAGGAAAGATGAAAATTTCATATTTAAAATTGATGGGCTCATCGGCTGCGCTTGTCGCCGGTCTGATGTCCGGTGCTGCATTCGCGCAGGATGCTCCTCAGGGTGCGTCTGAAGGCGGTATCGGAGAGATCATTGTCACCGCGCAAAAGCGCGCGCAGTCAATCCAAGATGTCGGCATGACCATCAACGTTGCAGACGCGGAAGTGTTGCAGCGTCAGGGCGTAGTCTCGGTTGGCGATCTTACCAAGGTGGTATCCGGCTTCAGTGCCCAGATAAATGGCGATGGCACGCCGATCTTCTCGATCCGCGGTATCAATTTCAACGCGCAGAACCTCGCGGTTTCACCCACAGTCGCTATCTCGATTGACGAAGCTCCGATCCCCTATGCGGTGATGGCGCAGGGCGCGATTTTCGATCTCGAGCGCGTGGAAGTTTTGAAGGGCCCACAGGGCACCCTGTATGGTCAGAACGCAACGGGCGGTACAGTCAACCTGATCGCCGCAAAGCCGACTGACCAGCTGAGCTATGGCGGGGAGCTAAGCTATGGCCGCTTTGACACCCTGCAAACACAAGGTTTCGTGAGCGGGCCGCTTTCCGATACGGTTAAGGCCCGTCTGGCCGTAACCGCAACAAGCTCAGGTCCCTGGCAGTACAGCACTTCGCGTCCGGGCGACGAGACCGGACGGCAAAGCAAGTTCGCAGGTCGGTTCTTGCTTGACTGGCAACCCACAGACAACTTTCATCTCTCAACCAATTTGAATGGATGGGTCGACAATTCCGAGACGCTGCAGCCTCAGGTGGTAAACTACAGGCCCGCGAATCCCGCTGGAACAGCCTGCCAGATCACACCGGGATGCGGTTTTCCTGCCAATGGTCCGAACCCATATGTCAACATTGGCAAGGCCAGAGCTGCAGACTGGTATCCGGGATTTCCGACCGATCGTCACAATACATTCTATCAGGCGGCGGTTCGGGCCGACTATGATTTAACGTCCGATATGCAGTTGACCGCGCTTTCAACTTACTCGCGTGTTCACATTAACTCCTTCTTCAGCGGATCGGGTTATCCTATTCCAGTTCAGGACCAGAATTTTACTGGCAAGATCAAGACATTTAACCAGGAACTCCGTGTGTCCGGCAAGATGCCAGATGCAGGCATCAACTTCATTGTGGGCGTGAATTACGCCTATGATAAGTCGCATCAGGTCGACTACTGGCATGACACATTGAACTCGGCTACGGCACCTGCCTTTACCCTGTTCAATAACAAATCTGATCAGCACGGCAGAAGTCTCGCTGCATTTGCCAGCATGGATTGGGACATTACCAATCAGCTCACGCTTTCGACGGGCATCCGCTACACCGACTCGAAGCGTACGGCCACCAGCTGTACTTATGATGTGCCCGGCGATCCGGGTCTGTTCGGTGGCGCGCTGACGTTCCAGAATTTTATCATCAATCCCCTTCGGGCAGCCATCGGCGCTTCACCTATTACAATTCCCCCGGGAGGATGTTTCACAATTGGGCCTGTAGTCCCCGGCGATCCAGAAGCAAGCTACCTTCCGTACAGCAATCCTGTCACCTTGCATGAACATAATGTGCCGTGGCGCGTTAACCTGAACTACAAGGCCAGCCGTGAGCTTTCATTGTATGCAACGGTCAGCCGTGGCTTCAAGGATGGCGTGTTCCCGGCCAAGACTGCCGCTTCTTATGTCACTTATGCTCCTGTGAAGCAGGAACAGCTCACCGCATATGAAGCAGGTATTAAAACGCAACTGTTTGATCGGACCTTGTCGTTCAATGCTGCGGTCTATTATTATGACTACAAGAACAAGCAGCTTATACCAAGCTATGACGATCCCGTGTTCCACCTGGTTTCTGCGACGGCGAACATTCCGAAGTCGAAGGTCACCGGATTTGACATGGACTTCACCTGGCGGCCTGTGAGCGTCTTAACCCTTAAGTCAAACCTGACTTACGCTGACAGCAAGGTAATAAGTCACTACCCAGACTATCTCAATACGCCTGACCTGACGGGTAGCGGCGTTCTGCCATTGATCGATGACAAGGGTCACTCGTTCAACCTTTCACCGAAATGGACTTCGGTCAGCGATGCCGAGCTGCGTCTGCCGGTGTCCTCCAACGCGGAAGCCTTCGTGGGTGCAACGGTCACCTACAACAGTGTGACATGGTCGGATCTTGCCCATAGCGACTCGGTTAAGGTCGATCCTTTCACTCTCCTCGATCTGCGTGCAGGTCTGTCGTTCGACAGCGGGCTTGATCTGATGGTGTGGGGCAAGAACGTTACCAATAAATATTATTGGGGCCTTGGTTATGGCCAGGGAGACTCGACTGTTCGTTACGCCTATATGCCGGTAACCTACGGTATCACGGTGCGTTTCAAGCACTAAAGGACCGTAACGAGAATATTGCGGCCGGGCCATCGGAAGATGGCCCGGCATTGCACCGTTATTCACAGAATTTATGGCGATAAGGATATCGCATGATTAAAGTCGTCAGCCTGTTCAAGCGAAAGGTCGGGACCACGACCGATCAGTTTCGCAATTACTACGAAAATAATCATGTGAATATATTCAAGGACTTGCATGTTATTCCGGGCTATGAACGCTATGTCCGTCGCTATCTGACCCCTCTGGGCGCAGCAAATGCCGCGAGCGCGGCTTTTGATGTTGTGATGGAAAACTGGTTCACCCCAGAAGTGTATGAACGATTTTTCGTGAATCCCGATCCGCTGGGCGATGATTTTCTGAAAATCGTTGCCGAAGACGAGGAAAATCTCTTCGATCGCAGTCAGATGTTCGTCCACAACGTAGAAGACCATGACTCCGAATTTCCTGCAGCCTCTCCCAAATGGGAGGATGCGGTCAATGATAGGAAAATCCACAGGGTAGTTGTCCTTTTGCAGAAAAAGGACGGGATGAGTGCTGAGGAATTCAAGGACTATTATGAGAATCAGCACGTCAAACTGGTAGAAAAATATCTGCCCGATCAGGGGTTGATCCGCTATTCCCGCCGCTACCTCACTCCGATGATAGACATCATTTCGGGTAAAACGCCAAAATCCGGAGTTGATGCGATAACCGAGCTATGGTTCTCCGACGACGAGCTTTATCATAAATATGCGACGCACGGCACATGTCTTGATCCGGAAGCGGACAAGATGTTGGCTGAGGATGGAAAAAACTTCCTCAACCTGTCCAAAGTCTCTGCTTATATCATTGAGGAGCGGGATACGGTGCTGCCTAACAGCACGTTGAAAAAGAAGCTGTCGCTTTCTTAGAGGTTGATTCCCCGATCATAAGTGTCGGGTGCCGCCCCCTGGATAAATGGAAGAATCTGATCCATCTCTCAGTCTTGTGTCGACGTCTGGAGCCCCTCGTTCCGATGTCAGGCATATTGATCGCCGCGCGTGGGTGTTGCAACCCACTTGCACGTCGCGATTCGTTCGGACATTATAGCCACGCAGTTTCTGAGGTGCAGAAGGAAAACGGGTGGCGAGAAGAAAGGCTGAAGTAGCCAAAAAGCATGAAGAAGTAGGTCAGTCGGTTGCGGAGGAGACCAGCGGACGTCCGGATCGCCATCGCAGTACACTAGTGCGCAGGGCAATGCTGAACGCTGCGGCGGGGCTGTTCGCTGAGCGAGGATTCGGGGGAACAAACCTGCGCGATGTCGCGGATGTGCTTGGTATGAGCAGACCGGGGCTATATTATCATTTCCCCAGTAAGGAGAAAATTCTCGAAGCCCTGATCGAAGAGGTTACCTTTTCTTTCGCCGCTCAACTTGAAGCGATGAGTTTCAGCAAGGGTCAGGATCCCGAAGACGCGCTTCGCAACGTTGTCCTGATTTCGGCGCGGTGGGTGTTGGAAAATCCCGTCCTTTTCCGTGTTCTGATCCGCTCTGAGGCAGAGATTCCGGATGAGTTGAAGAAGCAACATGATGCCTCGAAGAAGGCTATCCTGGAGCATTTCACCAAAGTTATCCAGTATGGCATAGAGATCGGCAAGTTTCGCCCGGTGGATCCTCATGTTGCATCCCTTACAATTGCCGGCATGTGCAACTGGACATCCTGGTGGTTCAAGCCAGACGGCCGCCTGCACGTGGATGAGGTCGCATCCATGATCGCTGAGATGGCGGTGCGCTCGTTGCTGAGACCGGATGCTCATCGTACGCGCAGTGATCGCGTATCAGACGTGTTGCGCATCTTGAAGGAAGATGTCGCCCACCTGGATCATCTTTTGAAGGACTGAGTTTGCGGTTTTTGCATGATGGTGCAGATCACTGCACCATCATGCCCAGATGAAATCAGGCGAGAGCGCCGATCAGCTCTTCGCTCTTGGCCCAAAGCTTCCTGGCCTTGCCGGCATCCAGCGAATAGGATTTTACCCCGTCGGCAAAAGGGTTGGGTGTGTCATTAACCGGAGCAATGGCACAATCTTCGAGATAGCGTCCGCCGATTTCGTCCTTGTTGGCAACTGCCGCTGCCCAGACCGAGGTGGCTGCCGCCTGCGGGATTTCCTTCAGCTCGGCGGGGGGCAGTCCCGCAGCGGCGCGTGCATTGCCGACGGTTTCAAACAGTCCCTGCAACTGTTCCTGCGAAAAGTGGCGTGGCAAATCGGTAAAACTGTTGCCTGGCATCACTGCGGCAGCTCGGATACCGCGGCCGTTGAGCCGCTGGTCGAGCTCTACCGCGAGAAGGTTTGTTGCCGTCTTGGAGCGACCGTAGGCGACAAACGGGTCATATTCCTGTTGCTCGAAATTCGGATCGTCCAAATCTATATCGGCGACCCGGTGAGCCTGTGAAGAGAGCAGGATGATACGTCCATTATCGGCCAACAGGGAGTCGATCCGATTGATCAGTGCAAAGTGCCCCAGATAGTTGCTTGCGAACTGCAGCTCGAAGCCATCTTCTGTAAGGGAAAAGGGCGGTGCCATGACACCGGCATTGGCAATGACGACATCAAAGGAGCGACCTTCAGCAAGCAGCTGATCTGCAGCCGCCCTGACGCTGGCGAGCGATGCCAAGTCCAGTTTCACCAACTCGAAACTGCCGCCCGCGGCTGCGGCTGCGCTGCGCACAGGCGCTGTCGAGGATTCGGCTTTTGCTAGGTCACGCACGGTGCCCACCACTGCGGCGCCACGGGCCGCGAGTGCGCGCACCGTTTCAAGGCCGATGCCCGAGGAAACGCCAGTGACGAGTAAGCGCTTTCCGTTCAGGTCTACGCCGGAAAGTACTTCGTCAGCAGTCGACTTTGCGCCAAATATGTCGCTCATAATTAGTCCTTTAAAAGCTCAGCGAGAGAGGCAAGGGGGGAGGGGCTGAAATATTATTCAGTCCAACTCCCCCTAATATTCATTAAATCTGTACGCCGCCGGCTACGTCCAGAACTCCGCCGGTGATGTAGCCGGCATTTGGCCCAGCCAGGAAGCAGACAGCCGCCGCGACCTCATCGACATTCGCGACACGGCGAATGGCGTGGAGGTCCATGACCGCGTCCGGCAGATTGTCAGCGACTTCCGCCGCCATGTCGGTGGGCATGATTCCGGGCTGCACGACATTCACGGTAATGTTGCGCGGACCAAGCTCGCGTCCGATCGCTTTGGCATAGCCGGCGATCGCTGCCTTGGTCCCCGTATAATCCGCTGCGCCGGGGAAGGGGGTGCGGCTGGCAATTGCGGAGCCTATGAAGACGATGCGTCCGCCATCCGAAATTTTCCTGGATGCTGCACGGGTTACCGCGACCGTTCCGAGAACGTTGATATGCCACTGCCGGTTGAGGTCAGCGGTCTTGAGCTCAGGGTCGTCAATCATCTGACCTTGCACGGCGATGGCGGCGTTGTTCACCAATATGTCGAGCTTGCCGAAATGGGCAACGACGGCATCGATCAGTGGCACTGCAGCATCCAGATCAGCCTGATCGCTCTTGATCGCCAGAGCACGTACGCCCTTCGCCTTTAGCTTTTCGACAACGGCCTCGGCCTTCTCGGGAGAGGATACATAGCTGATTGCCACGTCTGCGCCCTGTTCGGCCATGGCTTCCGCCGTGGCGGCTCCCAGGCCGCGAGAACCACCCGTGATGAGGACAACCTTTCCTTCCAATGGCTTCTGCATAAAAAACCTTTCTTTTCGGCGTGTTATTGTTTGTGTCCCTGCCCTCAGGACGAAGATTTACTGGGCTAAAGGCATTTCACGACTGAACTATGCGCCTCGCGTTGGCGAGGTTCGCTTCCAGTTGGGCGCGGGTCTGGTGTTCATGCGCGACCCAGGCCGGCTGTCCGGGACCGCTGCGCCAGGACTCGCTGAGAGGGCTGTTGTCTACGGTGTCGAAGCCGAATTGGTCATAAAGGCGCGTCACCAGTTCCACTGCTTCGGGATAATCGCTCGAAACGGATAGCGCATGACGGTTGGGTGTGCCCGCCGGGCTGGCCGATATGAAGAGACGAGGTGCCTGAATATGCGTAAACGCCTTCGCCACCTTCGAGGTAGGCAACTGCTGTTGGCGCAGCTCGTGGACTGTTGTTTCCCCTGAATCGATCATGGGGTAGTTTCCATCGCGCCATGCCATGTAATTGTTGGTATCGATCACGATCTTGCCGGCAAGCTGCTTGGTAGGCATGTTGTTGACGAGCTGGAGCGGGACAGCAATGACCACGAAGTCACCCGCCTCAGCGGCTCCGGCAGCAGTCGCCGCGCGTGCAGACGGTCCCAGCTCAGCGACCAATCCACTAAGGGTTTCCGGGCCGCGCGAATTGGCGATGACCACTTTATATCCATTTGCAATGGCTGCGCGCGCAATCTGGCTGCCAACCTCGCCCGCGCCTATGATACCGATCGTTGTCATAGTGCGCCGTCGCGCACCATGAGCCTAGCAGCGCCCATTACGCTGTTGCGGCGCGTGACTTCTTGAGTGAAAGTGTCAGTTCCGTTCGTCGCCAAAAATACCTCCATGCAGGCTGCTGTCAGCCCGTGCGAATTGTCGTTCATTCGGTAGCGTCGCTGCCAATATGTCGCTATTTCTTCTCGCCACGCCTCCCCCAGCGATGTACGGGCCAGAGAGCCTCCTAATATAATGCCGGTTCGAAGATTAAGCGACACGCGAGTCGGAAAAACGCTCCAAGGCTTGATAACATAATGATGATTATGAAATCTGGACATGGGATGTCAAGCCGATTATCATCGGCCATGATGAAAAATTCCGGAACTTTGTGATGGGACGTCCGCGCGAGTTTGATGTCGATCAGGCACTTGATGCTGCGCTCTGTGTGTTCTGGCGGAAGGGCTACGAGGGTGCTTCCTATTCTGACCTCACGAGCGCGACCGGTGTGGAGCGTCCCGCTTTGTATGCCGCCTTCGGGAACAAGGAAGCATTGTTCCGACGGGCGCTCGACCGCTACTATGAGCACTATATGGATTTCATTCCGGCAGCGCTGAAGCTGCCGACGTCTCGCGAAGTCGCCGCATATATATTGCGGGGAGCAGTGGATCTTAATACACGCTACCCCGATCACACCGGTTGCCTTGGAATTAATGGTGCGCTGGCGTGCTCGGATGATGCTGAACCTGTCAGGCGTGCGTTGATCGATGCTCGTGCCTTCGCCGAATCCTTGCTTTGCGAACGCTTTGAGCGTGCGAAGCAGGAGGGGGATTTGCCTGGGTCGACCAATTGCGCTGGCTTGGCGGCGTTCGTGACGGCTGTGCTGCATGGCATGGCTGTTCAGGCAAAGGCCGGTGTGCCTTGCGAGGTTCTGCATGCAGTCGTCGATCAGGCGCTATCTAACTGGCCGTTCGCTCAGTAGATTTACGCTGCCCTCTTGATTAGCCGCATTCAAAAGAAGTTGACTCATATGTCCGTTTGTATGCATAGCCGTCAACCGCAGGTGCGGCGCCGAGTTATTTGTGACTTCTGGCCCCGCCCGGAATCTAAAGCTTTACAAACCAATGGACTTTTGCGGACGGGTTCATGTGAGGACCAGAGTCGGCAACAGGCGGTATGCGGAGGAAGAACATGATTGATGTCTATGTCATGGGTAGCCCCAATGTCTTGAAGATCATTATTGCTCTTGAAGAACTGGGCCTTGATTACCAATATCACTTTGTCGACATTGTGGCGGGTGATCAATATAAGCCTGAATTTGTGGCCCTTAATCCCATGAGCAAGGTGCCGGTGATCGTGGATCACGATAGTTTCAACGGTGAGCGTTACACCGTCTTCGAATCAGGCGCGATCCTTCTGTATCTCGCCGAAAAGGCAGGTGGCCTTATTCCAGCAGACCCCCGTCAGCGAATGGACGTAATGCAATGGCTTGTCCTGCAGATCGCAAATGTTGGTCCCATGCTCGGCCAGCTCAACCACTACCAGCGGTTCGCTCCTCCGGGTAATGAATATTCCTTCAGCCGTTACAAGACGCTGTCCGGAAGGGTGTACGATACGCTTGACAAGCGACTGAGCGGCTCGACCTATCTTGCCGGCGAGGAATATACCATCGCTGACGTAGCGACATATTCATGGGCGGCACTTTATCACGAGATCCATGGTATGAGCTGGGATGAGCATCCGCATTTGCGTCGTTGGTGCGATCTTATCAGTGCACGCCCTGCTGTCGCCAAGGCGCTGGAGGTTTATGCGGACATTAATGCGAAGGATCCCGCGCAGCGCCCGGACATTTCTCCCGAAGGAGTGGATCGTCTTTTCGGACGCGGGGCTTTCGCCCGGACCTGAACTGTCTAGTTGATATTTTTTGCGAGGGGGTACTCAATCGTAAGGGTGCCCCCTTTTTGCGCTTCCGGGTCATTGTCCCGTGAAGAGGCATCGCATGAAAATTTTTTTGGCAAAGCCATAAAACTATAGTGTCAATTAATGGACAATTGTGTAAGATAACGCGGAGGGTAGCGCGCATTCGGCGAAGTGGCGGAGGCCTGTCGGTTGCCTGTCCTCGAAAGATTGGCGCTTGGCCATAAGTGCCGAGCAATAGCGGCGTTGCGGATGGGGGCATTGATGCCGCTGCCGCAGCACGGGGTCATGCATTAGATCCAAGGCGGAGTCGATGGTGGCCCGCGGGAGAGGTGAAGAGCTAGATGGACGACTTTCCGGGTAAGGTTGCGCTGGTTACCGGCGGTGGTGGAGGTATCGGCACAGCGATCTGCGCGCGGCTGGCTGGGGGGGGCGCAAAGGTTGCCGTAATCGATCGCGATTTGGCCAGTGCCGAAAAAGTGACGGCCCAACTGGCAGGGCAGGGATTGCAGGCAGCAGCATTTCAGCTGGACGTGACCGATTCCGCTGCGGTCAACAAGGTAGTAGCCGACGTTGAATCCATGCTGGGACCGATTGATATTCTCGTCAACAATGCCGGCGTTTCGCAGTTCAAGGCACTGTTGGAAATGACCGACGAAGATTGGGATCGTGTTCTGACGATCAATCTCAAGGGCACATTTCTTATGTGTCGCGCCGTCCTCTCCGGGATGAAGGATCGTGGCGGCGGAAGGGTCATCAATATCGGCTCGCTATTGTCCAAGATCGGGAATGAGAATTTCTCGCACTACGCGGCTTCCAAATTCGGCGTGTTGGGCTTCACGCAAAGCATAGCGGCGGAATTTGCCCCTTCGAATATCACCGCCAACTGCGTGATCCCCGGACTGGTATGGACCCCCATGTGGAGCGGGCCCGGCGGAATGGCGGAGACATTCTTCTCCTCTCAGGAGGACGCAAAGGATTTTCACAAGTCATACACCCCGCTTGGACGTGGGCAGACTCCAGAGGATATCGCCGAAATGGTTGCCTTCCTTGCTTCGGAAAAAGGGCGCAATATGACGGGCGGGTCTTATCATGTCGATGGCGGCGCTGTTCCGCGATAGGCGACTATGTGGTGTCGGGATCATGAGACCCCGGTGTCCGACTGCAGTGATGAAGCGCATTTGAGGAGACTGACAGTGAACGTGGAAATACAGACCAAGAGCACGCGGGTGCAAGCCGCGCTGGCGCCGGTTCAGAACTGGATAAATGGCGCGTGGAACGATGGAGGAACGGTCGGCGAATCGATCAGCCCGTCCACCGGCAAGGTGCTTGGCACCTATGTCGACATCGGCCCCGATGAGGCCCGTCTGGCGATCGATACTGCCAAGACCGCGTTCGATACACTGTCTTGGGCTCGTGATCACGCGCTCCGTTCGCGCGCACTCTTTGAACTTGCGGACCGCATTCAAGAGCGGTCGGCCGAAATGGCGCTGATGCTCAGTCGCGAAGGTGGAAAACTGCATCCGCAAACACAGTGGGAGCTCCAGGGCTCGGTTGACTGGATGCGCTTCGCGGCGGCGATTGCGCTGACCCATACCGGTGGCCGGGCGATGGAAACGGCCCCTGGCGTGTATTTCCGTTCCGATCCGGAGCCGATGGGAGTCGTTGGGGTGATTTCCCCGTGGAACTCGCCCATCATCCTTTCGGTTCGGGCGATCGGCCCCGCGCTCGCCGCCGGCTGCACGGTGGTACTCAAGCTGCCGCATCAGACCGCGCTGACCAACAACCTGTTTGCCGAAGCGGTTGCCGCAACAAAGCTGCTGCCGCCCGGCGTTCTGAATGTTATCACCGAAAGCGGCAGCATCGGCGCGTCCATGCTCGTAGACTCTCCCGATGTGAGCGTGATCAGCTACACCGGCAGTACGCATATTGGACGGGTTATTGCTCAGAACGGTGCCAAGACCCTCAAGCGTCTCAACCTAGAACTAGGCGGAAAGACGCCATTGGTCATCTTTGACGACGTCGATCTCCAGGCGGTGGTGCCCCAGATCGTTGGCGCGCTTTTGATGATGAACGGACAGTTTTGCTGCACAGGATCGCGAGTGCTGGTTCAGCGTGGAATCGCGGATGCACTGCGCCAGGCACTGACCGAGGTCTATCAAAATGTGCAGTTGGGAGACAGCGAGGATCTCATGGCGCAACTGGGGCCTGTGATCGATAAGGCCAGCGTTGAGCGTCTCGACCAGATTGTCGAGGATGCAAAGTCGTATGGTAAGATCATCGTCCGTGGCGGCCCTGTTACGGAAGGGCCGCTGATGAACGGCGCGTTTTACAAGCCCAGCCTGGTCGAGGTCGAACCGCTCGACTCTTTCATCATTCAGAATGAGGTTTTCGGTCCAGTCCAGACCTTCGAAATTTTTGACGATGAGGCCGATGCCATTCGCCGCGCCAACGGTACCGAATTCGGTCTTGCCGCTGCCGTGTTCAGTGCTGACACCGCGCGGGCCAACCGCGTTGGTAAAGCAATCCGCGTTTGCCAGCTCTGGCTTAATTGCTGGGGTCCGATGTCTGAATATTTCGAGCATAAGGGCTTTAAACAAAGCGGCATCGGTTTCCTTTCGGGGCCGTGCGCGATCGAGGAGTTTCAGGAAATCAAGGTTTACACAACCGTTGACGCTCCGCCGGCAGGCTGAACCGGCGGACGATAGCGTGTTTCATTCTAACAGGCGACGAAGCTTAATTGTTCGTCGCCTGTCTGTTAAGGTCACGCAATCTAAGCAGCGGGATCGAAGGCAGAGGTTGTCCTTCTGGCCGCGTCTCCCGTGGGCTGCTGCCCCCAATCCTCGTCTGTTGTGCTCGCGACGTCCGGGCGTCAAGGTGTGGACGCGCCGCCACCGTCTATCGTCAGGGTCGTTCCAGTCATAAAACTTGATTCATCATAACAACCATATGCGATTGCGCGCGCGATCTCATGAGGCGGGCCAGTACGGCCCAGATGTATGGGGGGGAGGGCAAGGTCCCCGTCCAGCATTTCCTTTGCTTGCTGATGCATCGGTGTATCGACGACGCTGGGGCAAACCAGATTTACCCGAATGCCCTGCGGAGTAAGCTCCGACGACGCGCAACTGGTTAGGCCGACCGGGGCGTGCTTGGCTGCACCATAGGCTGCTCCGTTGGCAAATGTGCGAAAGGAGGCCAGCGATCCGACAATGACAATCGCGCCGCCATGAGTAGCCGCGAGCATCGCGCGGGCCGTGTATTTGACGCAGAAAAAGCGCCTTTCAGGTTGATGTGGAGGGTTCCATCCCAACCCTCTTCGCTCAGGTCGACAATGGGTGCCAGTTCGCCGCCGATTCCCGCCGCGCTTGCGCAGGCATCAATTCGCCCAAATCTGTCCACGGTTGCCTTAACCATCGCTTCGGCGTCGGTCGCCCTGGATATGTCGACAGCGATGAAGTCCGCATTTCCGCCGGAAGCGACGATGCGATCGGCAATGAGCGATAGTTCGTCCTTGCGGCGTGCCGCAAGCATAACAGAGGCTCCGCGTGCTGCAAAAAGTTCAGCCGTAGCCTGGCCTATTCCGCTGTTCGCATCACAAACCAATACTACTTTACCCCGCAGATTCTCTGGCATGAGTTCACTCCCGTATCAGTATATATAAATTATAATATACATTATGAAAGTAATATTTAAAAACATAAGAAACAATACATCATGCATTAAAATATAATATAAATAACTTCATCTGAAATATTCGCGAAATAAAATTTAATATGTATAGATACATATTTATATTTTGATATTATACATTAAATTGTAATTTTTGACTTGAACTATTCTGCAAATAGCAATTGAGCATTTCTTATGAGGAGGCTTCACGATGTCCGGTTGTACAAGCAAATCGCCTTGCGTCGATTGGTTCAGATGCGGCACTGAGTTCTGTGTTGTATCGGAACCATCGACGAAGATGTCAGCATAGTTATAAGGGCGTCATGAAAAGCGAATCCGATACCGATCAGAAGAGTTCAGGCCGACGCAAGGGCATTCAGTCCGTTGAAGTCGGCCTTCGTGTGCTTGAGGCGCTGGTTAGCTTGGGTGAGCCGGCAACATTGCGGGCGGTTGCCCAGGCCAGCGGAGTCTCTGGTTCGCAGGCGCATCGGTATCTTTCCAGTCTCATTGCTGCCGGGATGGCGCAGCAGGATGTTTTGTCGGGGCGCTATGATCTGGGGCCCGCAGCCCTTCAACTTGGCTTGGGTGCGTTGGCGCGTATTGATGCGTTCAAAATTACGGACGGCGCTATCACCGAGTTCGTCCAGCGAACCGGTCTTACGGTGCAGATTGCCGCATTCGGGGTGATCGGGCCGACCATCGTGAGATGGCATATGGGGCGACCGGCTGTGATGACGTCATTCAATGTGGGGTCGGTGCTACCCTTGCTATTCTCCGCGACCGGTCAGATATTTCTAAGCTTCACGCCCGAGTCCGAAACCGAAATTCTTCTTGAGCGGGAGATGGCGAGCAGCGGGATGAACAGGGCGCAGGTTGATGCATTGCGCGAGCGGATTCGCAGTGAAGGGCGCGCTGTTGCCGAAGGCTCCATGATCCCCGGCCTCCATGCGGTTGCCTACCCTATTTTCGATATTCAGGGACGACCGATATTGTGCGCTACTGCCGTGTCCACGCAGGCGCTGAAGCGGCAGGGGGGCGACGCTGGCCTGACCGATCTGGCACATACATGCCGATTTATTAGTAGACGCCTTGGATGGCTAGAGAACTAAAACGTAAAAAATATTTGACAGTAAGCAACATATAACGCCATGCAGAACGTTGCATGCGGGCCTGCGGGTCTATAAATGGATAGGGAGACCGATGTCTTTTCCGAACGACCAGCAAGCGCAGTTGGAAAAGCTTTATGCGGATATGGCTCCAGCCAGCTTGACACCGTTGTGGGAGTCCCTTGCTGAGCTTGTTCGGCCTGAGCCCAAGTCTCCGGCCGTACCGCATCTTTGGTCATATATGCAGGTTCGCGAATATCTTATGCGTGCAGGCGATCTGATCAGCGCCGAGCAGGCGGAGCGCAGGGTGCTCATTCTCGAAAACCCCGGTCTCAAAGGGTTGTCCGCGATTGTTCCCAGTCTCTATGCCGGGTTGCAGCTTATCTTGCCAGGAGAAGTCGCGCCCAGCCACCGTCATTCGCAATGTGCGCTTCGCTTCGTGGTAGAAGGAGAAGGCGCGTTCACGGCGCTGGATGGCGAGAAGGCCATCATGTGTCCATTCGACCTGGTTCTGACGCCTGGCTGGCAGTGGCATGATCATGGCAACCCCAGCGATCAGCCAATGATCTGGCTTGATGGCCTTGATATACCGACAGTTCGTCATTTCGACGCAAGTTTCGCGGAGAAACTGGACGAGAAGTCATTTCCTGAAAGCGCTCCGGCCGGAGATACTCTTGCGCGTTATGGGCACAACATGCGCCCGATCCGTGGATCAGCAGCCGACCGCCGGCCGGCCCATCAGCCGCTCTTTCACTATCCCTACGCTCAATGGCGGCCGGCACTGGATTCGATGGTCCGAAACGCGGTCATAGATCCTCATCTGGGGCATGCTCTCGAATTCCTCAATCCGGCTGACGGTGGATCGGTCATGCCGACTATTTCGGCTCATGTCCGCCTGTTGCCGGCAGGCTTCACCACCAGACCACGCCGATCCACAGATGGCACGACTTTCGTCGTCGTACAAGGTGAGGGCACGGCGCGTATCGGTGATTCGGATTTCCGGCTGAAGCCCCGCGACATTTTCGTGGTGCCTTCATGGCAAGAATTGACCCTGGAGGCTGCTGCCGAACTGGTTCTGTTCGGATATTCCGATAAGGCTGCGCAGGAAAAACTGGATCTCTATAAGGAGCAAATTTCGTGACTATGTTATTCGAGCCGCAGCCTGTCATAACCACAGCCACCAGCGATGGGCATGAGTATCCGGTTCGTCGTATTTTCTGTATCGGACGCAATTATGCGGCTCACGCGCGTGAAATGGGTCGTGACCCGGATCGCGAACCGCCGTTCTTCTTTACCAAATGGGCAGAAACGCTTGTATCCACCGGGACAACCATCGCTTATCCCCCCGAGACATCCAATTTTCACTATGAGGCAGAGCTGGTCGTTGCAATCGGCAAGGGCGGACGCAATGTAACGACTTCCGAAGCTCTGGGCCATGTCTATGGCTATGCCACGGGTCTCGACATGACACGGCGCGATCTTCAGTTGGAAGCTCGTGATAAGGGGCGTCCGTGGGATACCGGAAAGAATGTCGAGCAGTCCTGCCCGATCGGGTTGCTCCATCCCGTTTCCGAAGTGGGCCACCCCGAAAGCGGCCATATCAGATTGACGGTCAATGGCGAAATCAAGCAGGATGCAGATCTGAAAGAGCTTATTTGGGACGTTTCGGAAGTAATTGCCTATGTTTCGCGTTTCTATGAACTGGCGCCCGGCGATCTTATTTACACGGGTACGCCAGCGGGTGTCGGCCCTGTCGTTCCCGGAGATAAAATCGTAGTATCGATCGCCGGCCTCAGCGACTGCGTAACCGGCATTGGAGCGTCGGCCCAATGAGCAACCCGGTTCTCCATGGCTATTACCGCTCGTCTGCTTCCTATCGCGTTCGCATAGCGTTGAACTTGAAAGGCATCGAATATTCCAATGTCTTTCATCATCTTCGCAAGGATGAGCAATCCGCGCCGGAATATGTCGCGCTCAATCCGCAGGGGCTGGTGCCGGCACTTGAATGGAATGGAGTAGTGCTCACGCAGAGCCTCGCCATATGCGAATATCTGGACGAAATTGCGCCTGATCCTCGCCTATTACCTGAGGGTGCGGTGGAACGAGCGCAGATTCGGGCATTTGCCGACGTTATTGCTTGCGACGTGCATCCCATTCAAAATCTCAAGATTCTCAAGCGCCTTAAGGGCCTGGGACATACCCAAGAAGAAATTGACGCCTGGGCGTGTCAGACTATTGAAGAGGGTCTTGGCGCATGCGACCGGCTTATAGCAGGATACACCGGACCGTTCTGTTTCGGGGAATCGGTAACGCTTGCAGATATCTGCCTGATTCCACAGCTTGCAAATGCCAAGCGGTTTGGCGTCGATATATCCCGGTGGCCACGAATTGCTTCTATTGATGAGCATTGCCTGACCTTGGATGCGTTTCAACGGGCCCGTCCGGAAAATCAAGCCGACGCTGAATAGCCGAATATCGGCACAATCTCTGGATCCATATTACCCCGCGAGGCTATTCCTCGCCGGGTAATTGTCCTGTTCCCGCCGTTGGAAGGCGATTCACAGCCCGCCGTTGGAAGGCGATTCACAGCCCGTCATTGATGCATGCGCAGTCCGTTGCGAAGCCTCTGGAAATGCGTGCAACCAGGTGTTCGCCGCGTTGTTTTGTTGACTCTTCACTACTCAATAGTTAGAAACCCGACTTATATGTCGATGAATAAACAGGTGGCGGAATTCTGCTCATGAGCAAACGAGTTTACAGGGTAGGGCAGATTGTCCCGAGTTCAAACACTACGATGGAAACGGAAGTGCCTGCGGTTTTGCGGCGCTATGGTGAAAGCAATGGTGTCAATTTCACCTTCCATTCCAGCCGCATGCGTATGAAGCGCGTGACGAAGGAAGAGCTGGAAGCGATGGATCGCGATTCCGATCGGTGCGCGCTCGAGCTGTCGGACGCCAGAGTCGACGTGATGGGATATGCCTGCCTTGTCGCGATCATGAGCATGGGGCATGGCTATCATCGGGAGTCAGAAACCCGGTTGCACCAGCGGACCGTGGAAAATGGTGGGCCTGCTCCCGTCGTGACTAGTGCCGGGGCGCTTGTCGAAGGTCTGCACGCGCTTAGCGCGAAGCGTGTTGCTATCATCACGCCCTATATGAAGCCGCTGACGAAGCTTGTGGTGGACTATATCGAGGCTGAGGGCGTTGAGGTGCTCGACAGTATCTCGCTTGAGATTGAAGATAATCTGGCTGTCGGCGCCCGCGATCCTCTGGCGCTGATCGATATTGCTCCCAAGCTGACGATTGCAAATGCCGATGCTGTCGTGCTTTCGGCCTGCGTGCAGATGCCTTCGCTTGAGGCGGTGCCCATTGTTGAGAAAAGCATTGGCCTTCCCGTTGTTTCGTCCTCGATTTGCACCTCGTTCCGCATGCTTGAGGAGCTGGGTCTCGATACGGCTGTGGACGGGGCTGGCGCTCTCCTTTCCGGGCGTTATTCAAGCGCAGCCAAATCCCTTGCCCGGGCGAGCTTAAAGTGACCGATCCAAAGCAGGATGCGATAACGGCCGGACTGCGAGGTGCGTTCTGGGATGCCGATAGAACGGTCCCTGAGGACGTACCACTGACCGTTCATCCGTTGCGAACGCATGATGGCGCAATGATATCGGCATTTCTCTACGCACGGGGTGATGAGGGTGTGGCGGCAGTCGTTATGCATCCGCGCGAGCATCTGGTGCCTTTTTACCTTCCGGCCGAACTTACACGGCAGGGTATGGCAGTATGTCTTCCGACACCCAGATTGATCGGTAACGACATTCGGCTGGAGCATGAGGTTGCGCTGCTGGATGTGGCTGCCGCTGTCAGCTTCCTTCGCGCGCGCGGTTTCAAGAAGGTCCTGCTGGTAGGGAATTCCGGCGGTGGGCCGCTGTTTGCCTTCTATAATCAACAGGCGCTTCTCTCGCCGGAAAAACGCATCGCACGTACCCCGGCGGGGAAGTCCGTGCCGCTGGCAGAGGCGGAAATGATACCGCCAGACGGTATCGTCTTTGTGTCGGCGCATCTGGGTCAGGGGCGGTTGCTGATGAACGGGATTGATCCGTCGGTGACGGACGAGCTTGACCCATTGAGCACGGATCCCGCGTTAAATCCGTTTAGTTCTAAAAATGGCTTCTCGGCAAAGGGTGCGACTTACGCGCCTGATTTTGTCGCGCGCTATCGAGCTGCCCAGGTTGAACGCGTTCGGCGTTTGGATGAGCATGCGCGAGAGATTGTGGCGCGGCGCGTAGCGGCCAAGAAGCGACTCAAGGAAGGTGGGACGGCCGCCGATAGAATGGAGGCGGCGCATACGCCGATCTTCACCGTCTGGCGGACCGATGCCGATCTGCGGTGTTGGGATCTGTCGTTGGATCCATCGGATCGCAAACTTGGCAGCTTGTGGGGAGCGAACCCTGCGGTTTCCAATCTTGGCAGCATCGGTTTCGGCAGGATGTGCACGGCCGACAGCTGGCTCTCAACCTGGTCCGGCTTGTCGTCAAACGCTGTCATGGAAAAATGTGCGCCAGCGATCGAGCAGCCGACCTTGTTTATTGAATATACCGGCGATGCATCGACTTTTCCTGAAGATACACAGGCGATATTCGACTGGATCCGTACATCCGATAAGCAGCGCATGAAGCTCGCGGGCGATCATCATGGTCGGCCGATCCACGCAGGGAATCCTAATCCGCGGCCTGTAGTGGGCAAAACGATTGGCGACTGGGTTGCAGATCGCTTTTCTTATCGCGGTGCCAACAAGACCAAGGAGGCGAGCCATGTTGACTAAAACTCAGGCCGGCGAACAAAATACGGCAGTCACTACCGTCCTCAAGGGCGTGCATCACACAGCGCGTCCGACATGGAAATTGAAGGAAACGGTGGAATTCTACCGGGATATCCTGGAGTTGGAGCTATGCCATGCCATTTGTGCGCGGGGCTGGGGGCGTGAAGGGGAAGTTCATCCTGACTTTATCCACTTCTTTTTTGAATCGGGCCAGGGCAGCACGATAGCGTTTTTCTATTATTTGCAGACAGACAGGCCCGAAGACACCGTTCCGCAGGGAACCTTCGTATACAACTCTGTGCATACCGCCTGGCGCGTCGATACCCAGGAGGAACTGGTCGCTTGGAAGGAGAAGCTGGAAGCCAAAGGACTTGAGGTTCTGCGCGTTCCGCACGAGATACTTGATTCGATTTATGTGACCGATCCAAACGGCTATGTCGTTGAGATTGCCTGGCAGACCCGTGACATGAATACCTATGACGCGACCGATGCCAAGCTCACGCTTGAGGCCGCAATCGCTATTGAGGACGAGACAGGCGATCGCGTTCAGGCGATTGATGAGATCTGGCAGCGTAAAGCGCATTTGGTGGATGCTTACCTGGCAGAGAAAGATTGATATGCCCAAAATACACGTTGTTGATTTACCTGAATTTTCCGGACTCGTGAAATGTGCGCAGAGGCAGGAAGGTGTCTCTGTCACGTCCGTAAAAAAAGGCTATTTTACCATTTCGAGTGATAATGAATTAGTCTTCGATCGTCGGGAATGCGGTTTCAAACCAGCATTGTGGTATACCTGCCTGAGCGGTGGCCTGGACGGGGTCATCGCCGAATATGGCCGCGATACGCTGCGCATCGCGGCGAAGGTCTGAGTGGTAACGAGATTGTCCTGCCTCATTGCGTGGGTCGGCACATACTGAACAGCGATTATACTCTGGGGAGATTGCCATGGTCGGCGTGAAAAGACCGATGGCCGGTGTGACTTACGCTCCGGTTCCCGTGCTGGAATATTATGCAAAAGACGGTGTACTTGGCGAACAGACGCTCGTCGATGCACTGGTGGAATCCTGTGCGCGTTGGCCGGAGCGGGTTGCCCTTTCCGAACCCGGAGTAGAGATTACATATCGTGAGTTCGGTGATATCACCGATCGGGCTGCCGCTGCGTTTCAAAGGCTCGGCCTGAAGCCGTTGGATCGCGTGATTTTTCAGGCGATCAATTCCAAGGAACTGCTGCTGGCCTTCTTCGGCTGCATCAAGGCTGGCCTGATTCCGATATGTACGCTCGCTGCGCATCGCGCGCATGAGATTCAGCAAATCGGTGGTCAGGCAGAGGCGAAGGCGCATATCGTGTCCTATTCGACCAAGGGCTTTGATCTGGTCGAATTCGCGATGGAAATGCGTGGCCGCCTACCCAGCGTGGACCATGTCGTTGCAGTGCAGTGCGGGACCGATACGCCACATGGAGCGCTCTCGTTCGAGGCTCTTTGGCAAGCAGAAGACTCGGCTGCTGCGAAATCGACGGTTTCCGAAATCCGCAAGGAACTGGACCCCTATCAGGTCTGCATTTTCCAGCTTTCTGGCGGTACGAGCGGTACGCCGAAGATCATTCCGCGCTTCCACAACGAGTATGTCTACACCACGCAACAGATCGCGCGCTTCTTTGGTTTTAAGGAAGACGTGGTAAGCTTCACACCGAACCCCATGATGCACAACATGCCCATGGCATGCTTCATCATTCCGGCCTTGATGGTCGGCGGGGAGGTGGCGATCTCGCCGTCACCGAAGATCGAGGTTATTGCCCAGACGATCAAAGAGCGTCATCCGACCTGGTGCGCCATCATGCTGGTTCACGTTCTGCGCATGAAAGAGCAGGGGCTGATTGACGAAAACAGTTTTGCGGGCGCTTACGGGCTGATTTGCCCTGAAAAGCCCTCCAAGCTCAGTGCCCTGGTCAACGCCCCGGCCTATACCCTTTACGGCATGACTGAAGGGCTCCTGTGCCACACGCGCAAGGAAGACAGCCACGCCGCTATCGAGGTTTCGGTCGGGCAGTCCATCACGCCCTATGACGAAATACGACTTGTGGAACCCAATTCCGAGAGAGATGTGGAACCAGGCGAGATCGGTGAGTTGATTGTGCGTGGCCCGTCCGTAACGCGCGGCTATTATAACTCGCCTGAGCGGAATGCCGAGGCGTTTACAAGCGACGGTTATTACCGCAGCGGCGACCTGCTGAGCTGGCGGATTATTGATGGCCAGCGTTATCTCGTGTTCGAGGGGCGCGTGAAGGACGTCATCGATAGAGGAGGTGAAAAAATTAACGCCTCTGAGGTCGAGCGCTTGATGAACGAGCACCCCAAGATCACAGCCACAATGTGTGTGGGCATGCCTGATCCCGCATTCGGCGAACGCATGTGTGCATTCGTCGTGCTGGCTGAGGGCGTGACGAGTATCGATCTTCCCGAGGTGACCAGCCACCTGGAAAATCTTGGTGTCGCGAAGTTCAAGTTCCCCGAACGGATCGAGACAGTTCAGGGGTTCCCGGTTGCGGTTTCAGGCAAGCCTTCCAAGCCTATGCTGCGCGAGATGATTACGAAAAAGCTGGAGCAGGAGAGAATCGAGCAGGACGCTGTGGCCTGACGCTTCGAGTGGATACGACGATAGCAATCCCGGCAGACCGAATTGCCGGTGTTGCCATTCCAACAAATCTTGATGAGGTAATGTGATATGAAGGCAGCTCAAATCAGCCGCTTTGGCGGTCCGGAAGTTTTCGAGATTGTGGACCTCCCCGACCCGGAATGCGGCCCGCGCCAGATTCTGGTTCGGATGGCGGCGTCCGGCGTAAACTATGCGGAGACAAAACTGCGGCAGAACAAATTCTATCCGATCGAATTGCCGATCGTTTTGGGTTCTGAACTCGCAGGTACGGTGGAAGCGATCGGTAACGAAGTTACAGAATTCAAGGTAGGTGATCGTGTCGCCGCACCGTTGTTTGCGGATGTCGCAAAAGAAGGTGGTTATGCGGAATTGGCGACCGTCAGTGCCGACGTTGCTGTTCGCCTGCCAGACAATCTGGACTTTGATGTGGCGGTTGCTGCTATGGCTCAGGGCATGACAGCCCTTTATATGGTCAAGACCATAGAGCCCGCAGGCAAGCGCGTACTTATCACCTCGGCCGCTGGCGGCGTGGGTTCCTTGCTGATCCAGCTCTGCAAGATCGCCGGTGCGGAAAAGGTTGTCGGTGCTGTCGGCAGTGACGCCAAGCTGCAGACCGTCATGGATCTTGGCGCGGATGCGGCAGTCACCTATACGAAGGAAGGCTGGGGAGAAAAGGTCAACGAACAGTTGGGCGGACAGCCAGACATCATTTTTGACGGCGCAGGCGGTGATGCCATTCCTACCTGTCTGGAAATTCTTGCTCCGTTCGGCAAATATGTCCTCTTCAGCTCGCGGACGATGGATCATCTGTCGATTGGCCCGACAGAGGCAGGACGTCTGAACTTCATGAACCAGTCCATCGTCGGCTGGTCGATTGTCGGCTTCACGACTCCCGATCATGTTCGCAATGGTCTGGCGGAGCTGTTTGGCCTCGTCGCGGAAGGCCGGGTTCGTCCGATTGTCGGCAGCCGTTTCCCGCTGTCTTCTGTTGCAGACGCGCATCGGGCGCTGGAATCGCGTGACAGCATTGGCAAGATTCTGCTGACGGCCAATTAAGCTAGACGGCGGCACCCTTAGGAGACAGCATCGGGGCGCCCCGCAGAGATACCACTCCCGCAATCGGCGTATGCGAGCTGAACTCGCATACGCCGATTGATTCACACCTGTGCGATACCTCCGTCCACTGTCAGCTCCACGCCCGATATGTAGTCCGATTCCTCCGAGGCTAGGAACAGTACGGCTTTGGCGATGTCTTCCGCCACGCCGCCTCGGCGCACAGGAACCTCGGCGGCGATGCGAAGATCGTCCTCATGGATCATCTCCTCCGTCCAGCCTGCCTTGCGCCTGAGTGCCGTGGCTATAAAGCCGGGAGCAACGGCGTTAGTGCGAATACCCCGAGGGCCGAGCTCTGCTGTAAGCGTTCGCGCAAGTGATCGTACTGCGGCTTTCGTGGCGGCGTAGACCGAAAAACCGGGGAACGCCTTCACGGACTGGATCGATGTGTTCAAAATAATGGAGCCGCCCGAAGGTATGATGGGCAGGAGCGCCTGGACCGTGAAGAATGTGCCTTTCAAATTGACATTGACCGTGAAATCGAAATCGCGTTCCGTCACCGCTTCAAATGCAATGGGCCTGACATTTCCTGCATTGGCGAACAGTATATCAACCCGCCCATGTTTCTTTTCAATGAATGCGCGGAGCCCATCCAGGTCGGAAATCTTGGAGATGTCGCAACTGTGAGAGGCGACTTCTCCCCCAACGACCGGAAGCGCCGCGTCAAGGTCCGCTTGATGCAGATCCGCGATGACGACTTTAGCCCCCTCTGCTGCCAGCAGCTTAGCCGTTGCTAAACCTATCCCGGATGCACCTCCGGTAACGACAGCCGTTTTCCCATCAAGTCGTGCCATGGTCTCTCCCTATCTGTAATTATAATTGGGTGCGGGCCGCACCGCTGAGATTAAATCTGTGCCGTTCCGCCGTCCACGGCGATTTCCACTCCGCTGATGTAATCGGCCTCAGTTGAGGCGAGGAAAAGGACGGTCTTCGCGATCTCGATTGGATCGCCTCTGCGGGCCAATTCAGGAGATGTGGCGCGGTTCAGCGGCACTTCCGTATCAATCCGATGGTTGTCCTCCCGGATCATCTCTTCGCTCATCCCCACCTTGCGGCGAATGTCGGTGGCAATATATCCAGGGGCCACCGCGTTAGTGCGAATTCCCTTCGGGCCAAGTTCGGACGTCAAGGTGCGGGCCAGGGAGCGGATCGCCGCCTTGGTGGCCGCGTAAACCGTAAAGCCGGGGAATCCCTTTGTCGACTGGATCGATGTATTGAGAATAATCGAACTGCCGGGCTGCATCAGCGGCACCAGCAACTGAACTGTGAAGAACGTACCCTTGAGATTGATATCGACAGTGAAATCGAAATCATCTTCGGTGACTGCTTCGAACGGGCCGGGTCTGCCGCTCCCCGCATTGGCAAACAGAACATCTACTCGACCATAACTGCGCTCGATGTGTGCGTGGAGCATTCTAATGTCTTCCAGTTTGGCGACATCGCAATAAATGGCATCGACTGTTCCCTCTATTTTGCCATTCACACCCTCGAGTGCCGCCTTATCCACGTCGGCGACGATAACCTTGGCGCCTTCCTCCGCCAATAATTTTGCTGTTGCCAGACCGATGCCGGAAGCGCCGCCAGTCACGACCGCGATTTTTCCGTTCAATTTAGTCATTACTCTCTCCCGATTTTCCCATGTGTGATTTTTCCATCCGCACTCTTCGCGAAAATGCGCGAGGGTCTTTGATCTCTTGGCTATGCTATCCGCACCGGTCCCTCGGAGGTTGACCGAAATCCCGGAACGAAATGCAATCGTCGCATATCAGGTTCCACTGATACTGACCAATGTGAATAAATATTGACATAAACGTCAATATGTTTCAGCCTTTCGGAAAGGCCGTGACAGCGGCTGAGCCGCTGCGCTTCATTCCGGCGATTACGTCGCTCGCCTTAGTTGCTTCGGCTTTTCAAGAGGATGTTATGATCAAATTGGTGTATCTTTCAAAAAGAGAGACGCGAATATCCTTGAATGAATTCGGCGTTCCGTTGTCCAAACGGGTGGAAGTCCCGGGGAGCGTTTTTTTGAATTAAGTCGTTTAAAAGACGACAACTGCGTCAGAATATGATAATTTTTTTCGATGGGCTCGGCGGGTATCATTTTCCGGCTGAGCAGCCTGATGCAGGCCAATTATAGAGCGAGGTGAGAGGAATGGGGCACGTTATAGGTGTCGATGTCGGCGGAACGTTTACTGATGCAGTGCTGATCGGTGAAGGCGGGGTGATGGTGTCTTCCAAGACGCCGTCTACACCGCCCGATTACGGCGAAGGCGTCCGAAACGCGATTGATCTGCTGGCTACCCAGATGCAGATGAGCAGTTTCGATCTGCTTCAGGCAACCGATTATGTCGCGCATGGCACGACATCGTCGCTCAATGCGCTGGTGATGGGCAATGTTCCTGAGGTCGGTTTTATTACAACCAAGGGGCATCGCGATTCTATTTACATCATGAATGTGGAGGGCCGCTATCTGGGTCGGCCGCAGCACGAGCTACAGGACGTGATCCAGCAGGACAAGCCTAAGGAGATCGTTCCCAGGCATCTCGCCCGAGAAGTGACGGAGCGCATCGATCGTGCGGGAGCCGTCATCGTGAAGCTGGATGAGGAGGAGGCGCGCCAGACAATCCGCGAGATTCTCGCCACCGGGGTCCGCGCGATAGCGGTGTCGCTGCTGTGGTCCTTCCGTAATCCGGCCCACGAGCATCGTCTTCGCGAACTGATCAAGGAGCAGGATCCGGACGTTTTCGTTGCGATATCCTCTGAAATCAGCCCGCGCATCAGAGAATTCGCGCGTAATTCCACCACGATAATGAGTACGCAGATCGGACCGGGCCTCGATCATTATCTGGGTGAACTGGAAGACAAGCTACGCAAGCACGGCCTCAAGGGGTCTCTGCTGGTGATGCAAAGCTCAGGCGGCTCTATCGCCGCTGGCAAGGCTGCGGCCTCGGCTATCACCACCATCGGAGGCGTTCTGACCGGGGGTGTGATAGGTTGCGTTAACATGGCGGAAAAGCTCGGACATCGCAATGTCATCGCCACCGACGTTGGCGGCACGACGTTCCTTGCCGGGCTCATTGTCGATGGCGAGCCGGTGCGTGCGTCGCAGACAATCGTGAACCAGTTTCCGGTCAACGTGCCTACGCTGAAAGTGGAAGCAATCGGGTCGGGCGGGGGCGCTATCGCGTGGATCGACAAGGGCGGTAATCTACGAGTTGGCCCGAAGTCGGCGCAGGCCGTGCCCGGGCCGGCATGCTATGGTGCGGGCGGAACCGAGCCGACCAATACCGACGCCAACCTCATTCTGGGCATTCTGCCCGAAACCGGGTTGCTGGGCGGGTTGAAATCCCTCCGCAAGGATCTGGCGGCGGAAGCTATCCGCACGCGCATTGCGGAACCGCTCGGGATGACCGTCGAGCAGGCGGCCGCAGCGATTCATGCGGTGCAGAATGCGCAGACAGGGGATTTGCTGCGCAAGATCGTCGTCGAAAGCGGGTATGATCCCCGCGAGTTCGTGGTTTATGCCTTCGGCGGCGCGGGGCCGGCCCATTGCGCGGCTTATTCGGCTGAGGTCGGCGTTACGGAAGTGGTGGTGCCGCTCGGCGCCGTCGCGTCGGCATTTTCCGCATTCGGGCTGGCGGTTTCGGATGTCGTTCTAGTCCAGGAACATTCCGATCCTATGCCCGCGCCTTTCGATCCCGTTCGCGTGGAAGCCAATTTCGTTCAGCTCGAGGATAAAGTGCGAAAGGCGCTCGCGGAGCAGGGGCTGTCACTTGATCGCGTGGAGCTGCATCGCGAAATGGACATGCGCTACGGGCTGCAAATGGGTGAGGTCACCACGCCCGTCTCTGGCGGAAAGCTCGACACGTCCATCCTCGAAGCGAGCGTGGAGGAATTTGAAAGGCGTTATGCCCAGCTCTACGGCGCTGGCTCCGGGTTCCGCGAAGCGGGGATATTCGGTATCACATCCCGTGTTCGCGGTGTAGGTGTGCTGGAGGTGTCGCCTCGGTTCGATGATCTTGAAGCGGCCGCGAGCGAAGATTCCAGCGAGGCGATCGACTCGCGTCGTCCGGTCTGTCTCGACGGAGCAAAAGGCTTCGTTGAAACGCCCATTTATGACCATAGCCTGCTTCGCACCGGCCATGTCATACATGGGCCAGCGGTGATCGAGGTGCCCACGACTTCCGTCGTTATCCGTGACGGGATGAAGGGGCAGATCGACCGCTTTGGTAATCTGCATATCGAGACGAGAACCAATGTGGTCAGTCTCCCCACACAGAGGAGGGCCGCCCAATGATTCCCGGTTCCGAAAAATATGTAAGCCGGCCGGTTGACCCCGAAGTGCTGCGGCGCAGCCTGCCGAGCAAGCTCAAGGTTCACACGGTCAGTCAGGAGGAAATCGATAATCTCGATCCACTGACTTATGAGGTAGTGCGGCATCGGCTCTGGTCAGTGACGGACGAGATGGGCGAGACGCTGAAGCGTATGTCCGGTTCGCCTATCGTGACGGATGCCAATGACTTTGACTTCACCGTCAATGACGAGATGGGACAGGCTGTTCAGGTTGGCCTTTACAACACGATGCTCGTAGGGGCGATCGACCTGGCGCTTTCATGGACGCTCCAGAACCGGGCAGACAATCCCGGCATAGAGGATGGCGACATGTTCCTTACCAACGATCCTTGGGTCGGCGGCGGGCTGCATCAGTCGGACGTGCTGGTGTTCCAGCCTATCTTCTACGACGGCATGCTGTTTGGCTGGACCAGCGCGATTTGTCACGAACCGGATCTGGGTGGCTCAGCATTTGGATCGGCACCTATCGGGAACGTCGATGTATTTGCCGAAGCTCTCCCTACGCCTCCGGTCAAGATCGTCCGCAACGGCGAAATCCAGCGAGATGTGGCTGATGTCTGGGTCCGTCGCTCGCGTGTGCCGATGATTGTGGGACTCGATTTGCGTGCGAAGGTGGGTGCCAACAATATTGGGCGTGATCGCCTGCTTGCGGTAATCGATCAATATGGCCCGAACACTGTCAAGGCGGTGATGAAGCGGATGCTTAATGACGCCGAGCACAGGCTGCGTCAGAAGCTGAAGGCGCTGCCCGATGGCAGGTGGTCGGCAAGCGGATATCAGGATCAGGCCTTCATCGGAGATCGTGCAACCCACCGCACCACGGTGACCATGACAAAGAAGGATGGTCATCTTACCTTCGACTTTACCGGGACAGATCCTCAGGCGGGTGTGATCAACTGCACCTATGGCGGGTGTCGCGGCGGTATCATGTTGGCGCTGCTGCCCATGCTGGCGGGTGATATTCCCTGGTCTGCGGGTGGGTTGATGCGCTGCTTCGATATCGTGACGCCCGAGGGAACGCTTAACAACGCGACATATCCCGCTGCTGTGAACAGGGCACCACTTGGCACCGCTTGGCTGATTGGGAATCTGGTGGCTCAGTGCCTTTCCCTCATGCTCGATCGCGATTTTGAAATGCGCAAAAATCTGCAGGCCAGTTGTTGCGGTACATATAATGTCGCCCTGGTCGCAGGTGTTGATGAACGATCCGAGACTCCGGCGCCGTTCCTCAATGTAGTGATGGAATCGGTCGCTGGAGGATATGGTGCTAGGGCCACGCGTGACGGCATAAGCACGGGCGGCAATTTCTGTATTCCGATGGGTCGCGTTCCGGATGCGGAAGTCACCGAGCTTCTTTATCCTATGCTGATGCTGTGGCGGCGCGAAGAAGTAAATTCCGGCGGGGCTGGTAAATATCGCGGCGGCGCAAGCAGTGCCGTGGCGATGACGCCACACGGCACCTCGCTCCCTGCACATGTTCTTCTGTCCACTTCGGGCAAGGCGACAGCCCAGAATCCGGGCCTCGCGGGCGGATATCCGGGCAATCTGGGATATGACGTTTTGATATCAGGCGCCGATGCCATGAGCATGATGGCTGCGGGGCGTCTGCCCAGTTCGCTAGAGGAACTATCCGGCGATGCGCTCGTAACCCAATGCTATGAAACGAGTGTACTCGCTCCGGGTGATGTCCTGTATCTGAATTGTCAGGGTGGCGGCGGTTACGGCGACCCGCTCCACCGCGATCCCGATGCGGTGGTCGAGGACGTGCGAGCGGGCATGGTGAGCTTAGCCGCTGCAGAGCAGGTTTATGGCGTTTGCATGTTCCCGGATGGAAATCTTGACGCTGCCGCAACGGAAAGGCGACGCGCCTCCATACGTGCGGAGCGTCAGGCCATGGCGGTTAACACCCGGTTGAACGAAGAAAAGGCGGATCTGAGCGGCGCTATTCCGATCGACGAGAATCTGGCCTCGGTTACTGTGGGCAATGAGGCGCGCATCGCCTGCCGTCATTGCGCAGAGATACTGGGAGACAGTGAAAATCACCTCCATGTTTCTGTGATCAGGGCGGATTCGGCCGTTGCAGGGCCAATCGTCAGATCGAAGCCGGAGCTTTTTATCGACACGCCTGTGCAGTTCCAGCAGTATATCTGCCCCGGTTGTTCGACGGCCTTGCATACCGCGATCAGCCCTGCTGGCCATGAGCGTACCGTCAATGGCTTTGCTGTCGCAGGGCACTCCCACGAGGGCCACGTTCACGCTGCTGCGTAATCTTTCGCGTCGTGAAATTCCCTCCCTTCAGGCTGGAGGGAGGAAGTCCCGGCGCGGACAAGGCAGGGATTTAGGCTCTGCGAGCGATTGTACTGAACTGGATGGGAAGGTTCATATGGCGGCGGAACAGAACAAGGCGGTGGTGGAAAAATTTCTCGGACATTTCGATCGGTTCGAGATGGACGAAGCCCTGAGCTTGCTCAAGGAGGATGCTACATGGCAGATCATGGGAACACCGGAGCTATTTCCATTCGCAGGTGTTCATACGAAAGCCGACATGGCAAATATCTGGGGAACCCTCGGTGAGTTCATGCCGAACGGAATGGACACGAAAATTTGCGGGCTGATTGCAGATGGCGACCGAGTTTCGGTCGAGCTCGAATCTCACGGAGTGGCTCATGACGGACGTGTGTATAATAACCATTATCACGACATTTTTGTGGTCAGGGACGGAGCAATAATCGAGGTGAGGGAGTATTTCGACACGCAGCATGTTGCCGATATGTTCCTGCGCTGAAGGCGCGATACAAAAGCGCGTTTGATCAGTTCCGACCCGATCAAACGCGCTTTTATTTTACAAGGATGCTGTCTTCTTGTTCCTTGTAACTACCTGGGCGTTACAGTTATCGCCACCCTAGCCAGCGTTTGGCGGAGTCACTATTTCCATGCCGGGCCATAAAGCCGGGTGCCATTTCGTGCAGGCGGTCCAGTGATACACGTCCGGTCCGCGCGAGATAGCAGAAAGTCAGTTCCTCTGCATCCATATCGTCCAATTTGCCGGCTATGGTTTCATACCATTCCATGCTGGCCTCCATGGCAATGACCAGCTTTGACTTGGATGGTTCCCGCGCCCCGCGATAGGCGGCAAGAGCCGCAGCTATGTCCCGCGGATTCTGCGCGATGGCCTTGGCGAGCGCGGACGCATCGTCCATCGCCAGCCGTGTGCCTGAGCCAATGCTGGGGTGAGGGCTGTGCAAGGCATCCCCGACAAGAACGTATTTCCCTACATTCCAGTGCTTCACGCGGATGACGGGCAGCGCACGCCATATCGAATTGTTATACAGGATGCGCGCGCCATCCAAATCTTCGGCAAAGATATGTTCGGCGAAGGCAATCTGTTCTTCCTGGGACATATCCGCCAGACCCGACGCCTTGTATGCGGCCTCCTCACATTCCGCGAGGAACGTGCTCTTGGTTGGAGAATGTGCATAGCCCACGCACCAGAACCAGCCATATGGTGTTTTCCGGAATGAAATCCGCCCCGAATTGAACGCCTTGGTCGCGCCATACCACGCCATTTTGGCTGTCAACTCACGGCGCGTGGTGCCGAACTCCCTCTCGAACGTATTGCGTACGACGGAACTGACACCATCGGCGCCCACCACAAGATCGTAATCATCAAACTGGCGTGCATCGGCAATGCGCTCGGAAAATTTTACTGTGACGCCAGCTTGCGCGGCATGAGCTTGCAGAACCCCCAGCAACGCCAGCCTTTCTATCCCGGCGTCGTCCTGGGTATAATCCAGAGTAACGGTTTCGCCCTTGTGGACGATTTCCTGACCCCGGATCATATGACTGGCTTCGAGGATATCCTCGAACACGGCGGGGTTATCGGCCTTAAAAAAGGACCATGACCCGCTCTGCAGTCCCACCCCAAAGCCGAATGTCGATTGTGCCGCGTTTTGTTCGTACACATCGAGGGTCGCACCGGGTAACAATTTGCGCATAAGAATGCCGAAATACAGCCCGGCAGGCCCGCCCCCAACTATTGCAATCCGCATATCCTCAAGCCTCGGCAACAGTGAATTCGTAGCGATCAAACTTTGTGACGCGACCGTTCACACCAGGACCAAGTACTGTGTTCCAGAGTGCTGCGGAAAGTCCGGCCTCCTTGCGATTGAAATGGAGCTCCGACGGTGCGGAAATCGACCAAATTCCCTCCACAGGTCCTTCGACCTTGTACCCCTGAGATCTGGCATCCTCCACTAAGGGAGCGAACTCCGGGAAGTCTAAAACAAATATCTCGACCATTAGGCTGCTCCTTCCAATTGGCCTCTTTGCGCTTTGATCTTCTGGCCTTTGCGCTCCCAGACGTCTTCAATTCTGAACGGTCCGCCCGGGATTTCGTCCTCCATTTCGATGACAGTCCTGAGCGACAGCCTAGCATCGGTGGCGTCAAGTTCGGTGAAGTCGCGTACTGGGTACCCAATCTCGATATAGTATCCGTTCGGATCCTGAAAATAAATGGATTCCACGACTTCATGCGCTACCCGATACATCAGCTTAACGCCCTTGCTTTCCAGGCGCTGCTGCCAGGCATCCAGTTCTTCGGGTGAATTGCAGTTCCACGCCACGTGAGTCGCGCGATGGGAGTAAATATCCTTGATCTCATACTCCGGCGGCCTCTCGGTTCCCAAATAATAGAAGAAGGCGATGGTCGCGCCGTTGCCGGCATCGAAGAAGAAATGCAGGAAGTCGGGGTGGTTGTCCGGACCGCCCCAGCCCTTTGCCACTAGGCACTGCAACAGCTTTAGGCCGAGTGTGTTCTCATAAAAATCAAGAGTTTCGCGCAGTTTCCACGTCGGCTTCGCGTGGTGATGCAATCCGTACAGCTTTGTCATGCGATTCCTCCATTTCATGACACGACCTGCGAAGCGCCGTCGGCCAATGTTGACTTTTATGTCAAATAATAGACCAATATGTCAAGTTATTTTTCCCTTTATAATTCATGATGTTGTATAACGCCTTCCACCCCCATTTTGACAATGCGCGGGACATCGGGCTGCAATCGAGGCCGAGATGCCACTTTTGGATGTGTGATGAGGATGAGGGAGGCGTACCCCTAAACCGGCAATAGAAGGCCAGTGCGCCGGCGTTTTGACGCGGGCTTCACGCCCTTCCGGCAGACTGCCGAGACCGCCTCCGGAAATGAGCAATCTCATGCCGTTTCGGCGCCTGCTCAAGGCGATTGCCGAAACGGCAGGTCTGCGCTGAAATTACGTCGCCTGCCGGATCAAACCGGCAGGCGAGACACTCTTTAGGCCGAGGTCTGAGTACCCGGCAGGTTTCCGAAACGAGACTTGGCCCAGACAATGTCAATCGGCATTGAAGTTTGACCCCCTATCGGCATCCAATATTGACCCCCTT
>CAZEHR010000002.1:0-288778 GCA_964512265.1 uncultured Sphingobium sp.
GTTCAGTGTTCGTTCTTCAACCTGGCCAAAATCGCAGCTTCGGGCCGACTGGGCCTATCAGGTCTGGCCGATCGGCGCGCCCAATGAGGAAGAAAAGGACCATCATTTCCTCTGGCGCTTTTGGCGTCGCCTGCCCGCCGGGCGCAATATCGGCATATTCGACCGGAGCTGGTACGGCCGGGTACTGGTCGAGCGGGTCGAGGGCTTCTGCACCGAGCGCGAGTGGAAGCGCGGCTATGACGAGATCAACGAGTTCGAGGCACAGCAGATCGACAGCGGCACCAATATCGTCAAGCTGTTCGTGCATGTGACCCAGGACGAACAGGACAAGCAGCTCGCCGAGCGCCTGGACGATCCGTGGAAGCGTTGGAAGACCGGCGAAGAAGACTATCGCAACCGCGCGCGCCGGGCGGATTATATGGAGGCGATGCACGAGATGTTCCGCCTTACCGATACGCGCTGGGCACCGTGGACGGTGATAGACGGCAACAACCGCAAAGCGGGGCGCATTGCTGCGCTGACGGCCATTGCCGATGCGCTCGAAAAGCGTGTGCCGATGACCATGCCAGATGCCGATCCCGCCGTGGTGACGCTGGCGCACGAAGCTTTTGGATATCGCACACCCGGCGCTGAATAGGGCTCTGCTTCGTCCAGACTGGAAAATTCCCGGGAAATGTGCTATATAGCCGTTTGAACTGAGGGAAGTATGCCATGCTTGGCGGGTTGATAGCCTATCTGGATTCGATAAAAGTGCGTGATCCCGCGCCGCGCTCGCGCATGGAAATATTGCTCTATCCGGGCGTGTGGGCGGTGTTCTGGCACCGAATTGCCCACCCGTTGTTCAATGCGCGGCTCTATTTTCTGGCCCGCGCGGTCAATCATCTTTCTCGTTTTTTGACAGGTAACGATATTCATCCCGGCGCGAAGATCGGGCGCAACCTTTTCATCGATCACGGCTTCACGGTCATCGGGGAGACGGCGGAGATCGGCGACAATGTGACGCTCTATCAGCATGTTACGCTGGGCGGCACAGACCCTGCCAACGGCATTGGCGGCAAGCGCCATCCAACTCTTTCCGATGGCGTCATCGTCGGTTCGGGTGCTCAGGTGCTGGGGCCGATCATCGTAGGCCCACGCGCGCGCGTCGGGGCCAATGCGGTTGTCACGAAAGACGTACCGGAGGGCGCCACGATGGTCGGCATCCCGGCGCGGCAGATGCTCGTCGATGTTTCGGCCTATCAGCGCGATTTCGTACCCTATGGCACCCCGTGCAGCGAAGTGTTTGACCCGGCGACGCAGAAGCTCGAAATCCTGCAATGCGAGGTGGAGCGCCTGACCAAGCTGATCGCCGACCTCAAGAAGGAGCGCGACCTCAAGAAGGAAGGTGGCGCGCTGTTTCGAGATGACGAAGCTGAGGAGCGTGGTTGCGCCTGATGGGCGAGATCACTCCGTTTCCGCAGCACAGGCAACCGGGGCAGACCGGCTTCGAGCGGCAGGAGCTTTCCCGCATCATGGACCTCTACGGCCGCATGGTTTCGGCCGGCCACTGGCGCGATTACTCTATGAACTTCGACAAGGAAGCAGCCGTGTTCTGCGCCTTCCGTCGCGCTGCGGAGCGACCCGAATATCGCATCGAGAAGCGCCCCGCGCTACGCAATCGTCAGGGCATGTGGGCGCTGATCGGTGAGGCAGGTGCCGTACTGAAGCGCGGGCAGGAGCTGGCGGGCGTATTAGCACCTGTGGAGCGCAAGCTGGTCAAGCTGATCGACCAGTAGCCATGTGACCCCACGTGGCGCGCGCCTGTGCGACCAAAGGCTATCAGCCTGCATGATGGGTTAATGCGCAGCCTCCGAGTCCAGCGCGTATCCAGCCGAGCGCACCGTGCGGATGATGTCCCTGTTCCCGCCAACATTGATCGCCTTGCGTAGGCGGCGGATATGAACGTCGACCGTGCGCAGCTCGATGTCGCTGTCATGGCCCCATACGCTGTCGAGCAGCCGCTCGCGCGAGAACACCCAGCCCGGATGCTCGAGGAAATGCTTGAGCAAACGGTACTCGGTCGGCCCGAGCGGGATCATCTGGCCAGCACGACGCACCTTGTGGCCCACGGTATCCATCTCGATGTCCGAAAAGGTCAGTGTCTCTCCTGCCAGCGCCGGGCGCACACGGCGCAGCACAGCGCCCACCCGCGCCACCAGCTCACGCGGGGAAAAGGGCTTGGTGACATAGTCGTCCGCACCGGTTTCCAGCCCGCGCACCCGGTCTTCCTCCTCGCCGCGCGCAGTGAGCATGATGATCGGCACGTTCGCGGTGTTGGAGCTGCGCCTCAGGCGGCGGCACACCTCAATGCCCGACAGGCTTTCGACCATCCAGTCCAGCAGCACGATATCCGGAATGCGCTCCTGCGCCATGATTAGCGCCTCCTCGCCATCGACCGTGTGCGAGACTTCGAAGTCTTCCTTGCGGAAATGCCAGGTGACGAGCTCGGCGAGGGCGGCATCGTCCTCGACCAGCAGCATATGGGCGCGGCTCATGCAAAAAGCTCCGTTCAGCTTTCGATTTTAACGTCCTTGTCGCGCTCGGGCAGATATTCCCCGGTCGCGGCGTAATAGACCATCTCGGCGACGTTGGTGGCGTGATCGCCGATGCGCTCGATATTCTTGGCGATGAACAGCAGGTGCGCGCACTCCGTGATCGTCTTGGGATTCTCGACCATGTAGGTGACAAGTGTGCGGAAGATGCTGTTGTAGAAGCTGTCGACGACGGAATCACGCGCGATCACGGCTTCGGCGAGCAGGGCATCGCGCGCCGAGAAGGCATTGAGCGCATCGCCCACCATCTCGCTCGCCACCTGTGCCATCGAGGGCAGCAAAGAAATCGGCTCGATCGTGCGATGGTCGCCGATCTTGGGCACGCGCTTGGCGATGTTCTTGGCGTAGTCGCCGATGCGCTCGACCACACCGACGATCTTCAGCGCGGCGATCACCTCGCGCAGGTCGTCCGCCAGCGGCGCGCGCAGGGCGATGATCTGCACCACCAGCCGCTCGACCTCGGACTCCAGCGCGTCGATACGCTCATCGCCGAGCACGACGGCCTTGGCTTTCCGGGCGTCCTGCTCGACGAGGGCGGTCATCGCCTCGTCGATTGCGGTTTCCACCCTCCCGCCCATCTCGGCGATAAGGCCACGCAGGCGGTTAATGTCTTCGTCAAAAGCTTTGACGGTATGCTGTTCGGCCATCGTTCATTCCTCCAGCATGGCAAAAGGGGTCAGCCGTAGCGGCCGGTGATATAATCCTTGGTGCGATCTTCGCGCGGATTGGTGAAGATTTCGGACGTCGAGCCATATTCCACCAGCGTTCCGAGGTGGAAAAAGGCAGTGCGTTGCGAGACGCGCGCAGCTTGCTGCATATTGTGGGTCACGATCACGATGGCATAGCGCCCGCGCAGCTCGTGGATGAGTTCCTCGATCTTGGCGGTAGCGATCGGGTCGAGCGCGGAGCATGGCTCGTCCATCAGGATCACTTCCGGCTCCACCGCAATCGCGCGGCCGATGCACAGGCGCTGCTGCTGCCCGCCCGAGAGCGCGGTGCCGCTGTCCTTGAGGCGATCCTTAACCTCGTCCCACAGCCCAGCGCGCCGAAGCGAGGATTCGACGATCACGTCAAGGTCGGCCTTGGCGCTCGCCAGCCCGTGGATGCGCGGACCGTAGGCGATGTTGTCGTAGATAGACTTGGGGAACGGATTGGGCTTCTGAAACACCATGCCGACACGCGCGCGCAGCTGAACCACGTCCATGCCGGAGGAATAGATGTTCTCGCCATCGAGCGTGATCTCGCCCTCCACCCGCGCACTGGCCACCGTATCGTTCATGCGGTTCAAGGTCCGCAGAAACGTCGATTTGCCGCAGCCCGAAGGGCCGATGAAGGCGGTCACATTGTCAGTATCGACATCTATCGAAACATTCTGGATCGCCTGCTTCTCGCCATAATAGACGTTGACGTTGCGGGCGCTCATCTTGGGTGGGGTGGGCTGTGACATAAGCGCGTTACCAACGTCTTTCGAATTTGTTGCGGAGATAGATAGCGATGCTGTTCATGCTGAGCAGGAAAAGCAGCAGTACGATGATCGCAGCGGAGGTCTTTTCGACGAAGCCTTTGCTGACTTCGTCCGACCACAGGAAGATCTGCACCGGCAGCACGGTGGCGGGGTCGGTGATGCCGCCGGGCGGGCTGGCTATGAACGCGCGCATCCCGATCATCAGCAACGGCGCCGTCTCGCCCAGCGCGCGGGCCATGCCGATGATGGTGCCCGTCATGATGCCGGGCAGCGCCAGCGGCAATACGTGGTGGAAGACGACCTGTATCGGCGATGCACCGATGCCAAGCGCCGCGTCGCGGATCGAGGGAGGCACCGCCTTGATCGCGTTGCGCCCGGCGATAACGATGACCGGCATCGTCATCAGCGCGAGCGTCAGGCCGCCAACGAGAGCGGCCGAGCGCGGCAGGTGCAGCACGTTTAGGAACACCGCGAGGCCGAGCAAGCCGAAGATAATGGAGGGCACCGCAGCGAGGTTGTTGATCGACACTTCGATCATGTCTGTCCAGCGATTGCGGGGCGCATATTCCTCAAGATAGAGCGCTGCAAGCACGCCTACCGGGAAGCTCAGCAACAGCGTTACCGCCATGGTGAGAAGCGATCCTTTGAACGCGCCCCAGATACCGACCTGGGTCGGGTCCGTACCGTCGCTGGAGCTCAGGAAATCCCAGTTGATCGCGCGGCTTGTCAGTCCTGCCTTCTCCAGCCGGGCATAGGCCGCTTCGGCGGCAGGCTGGCCCTCGGATTTCGCCGCGACGTCCAACTCGGCCGAGGCGGGCAGGTGGAGCGTCACGCTCTTTTGCAGGATTGCCGGGTCCGCCTGTACCGCATCGCGCACCACCAGCCATGCGCCGGGTGCGATCCACGCACCGTCCTTGCCGAGCGCGCTGGTGGCCGCCTGATCGGTCAATGCCTGCCAGTTGACGCTGGCGAGCACGGCCTCGGCGCCTTCGACGCGAAGGCTGGCGGGGTCGATCACAATCGGCGCCTTCGGGAAATCCACCCGCACAGCAATCTCGGTGCGCGTAAAGCCGCCAAGGCCGCCGCTCAACATCGAGATCATCAGATAGGCGAGGAACCCGGTGGACATCAGGATCGCAGCGAGACCGATCCGGCGGAAGCGACGCTCGGACGCATAGCGCCCGGCGATGCGCTTGCGCATGGCATTGCCCTTCCAGTCGGTAGGCTGGCGTCGCAGCGCGTCAGGCGAAACGGGCGCGTTCATTCGTAGGCCTCGCGATAGCGCTTCACCACCTGAAGCGCGACGATGTTGAGCAGCAATGTGACGACGAACAGCACCAGGCCCAGCGCGAAGGCGGCGAGCGTCTTGGCGCTGTCGAACTCCTGATCGCCGGTGAGGAGCTGGACGATCTGCGTGGTGACGGTGGTTACGCTGGCGAACGGGTTGAGCGTGAGGTTGGCGGCAAGCCCTGCGGCCATCACCACGATCATCGTCTCGCCTATCGCGCGGCTGACAGCGAGCAGTACGCCGCCGACCACTCCGGGCAGCGCGGCCGGGATCAGCACCTGCCGGATCGTCTCGCTCGTCGTCGCACCCATGGCGAGGCTGCCGTCACGCATGGATTGCGGCACGCTGTTGATGCTGTCGTCCGCCATCGAGGAAACGAACGGAATGATCATCACGCCCATGACAAGCCCCGCCGCCAGCGCGCTTTCCGAAGAAGCGTTGTTGATGCCGACCCACGCGGCGAAATCGCGCATACTGGGCGCTATGGTCAGCGCGGCAAAATAGCCGTAGACCACCGTCGGCACACCGGCGAGCACCTCCAGCATGGGTTTCAGCCAGGCACGCGCGGCGGGTTTGGCATATTGGGTGAGGTAGATCGCGCTCATCAGGCCAAGCGGGATGGCGACGAACATCGCGATGATCGCGCCGATAAAGATCGTGCCCCAGAACAGCGGCACCGCGCCGAATGCGTTTTCATTGCCATATCCCATCGCGGCGGACTGTGGCGACCATTTAAGGCCGAACAGGAAGTCGAGCGGGCTGACCATCGAGAAGAAGCGCAGCGATTCCCACAGAAGCGAGCCTACGATGCCCACGGTGGTGACGATGGCGATCAACGAAGCGAGCAGCAACGCGGACATCACCACCCGCTCCACCTTGGTACGCGCGCGAAAATCCGGCCGGATGCGGGTGAAGGCGAAGGCGCCTCCCGCAAGAGCGAGCATGAGCGCCGCGAGCGCGCCGCCGAGCGAATAAAACTGGTTGGCGGAGCGATAGGGCTCGATCAGCGCGTTGGCGCGCGGGTCGAATGCAGCCTGCGCATTGCCCTGCGCAATGTTGCGTGCCTCGCTGAGGATGGCGGAGCGACTCATCGCGTCCATCGGCAGCGCGGCCGCGGCCGGATCCTGCAACACCCGGCTGGTAACGAGGGCGGGCATCACGTTGGCCCAGATCGCGAGGAATATGAGCGCCGGTCCCAGCACCCACAGCGCCGCATACCAGCCATGATAGGAGGGCAGGGAATGGAGCAGCGGACGTTTCCGGGTGCGATCACCGGTCTGTGACGCAGCCGGAGCCAGCCGCATCGCTTTGGCGCGCGCAGACAGCCAGGCGATCAGCCCCAGCCCCAAAATCAGCGTGATGATTGCAACCCCGTTCACGTCGCCCGATTCCCTTTTGGCCTGATCGGCCGGCTCTTATTATTTCAGGTCGCTGCCGTCCATCGCCGTTAGCGACTTGGCGACCTCGGCATTCTTGGCGCGGGTCTCGTCTGTCGCAGCGACCATGCCGCGCTTGGCGAGGTATCCACCCGGCTCCCAGGCCTTGGCGAACTCGGCGACATATTGCTGGAGGCCGGGAATGGCCTGGAGATGCGCCTTCTTCACATAGATATAGAGGGGGCGTGCTCCAGGATATTTGCCGCTGGCAACATTGTCATAGGTTGCCTCGACGCCATTCAGCGGAATGTCCTTCAGCGTCGCGCGGTTCTCCTCGAGGAAGCTGTAACCGAAGATGCCGACACTGTTCGGGTTGGCACCGAGCTTGGAGACGATGAGATTGTCGTTCTCGCCCGAGTCGACATATTTCCCGTCCTCACGCACGCGGGTGCAGGTGGCCTTATAGGCCTTCTCGTCCTTTTCCTTCAGCTCCTTCATTGCCGGATCGCTCTGGCAGCCTTTTTCAAGGATCAGCTCGGAGAGCGAATCGCGTGTGCCGGAGGTTGAGGGTGGGCCGAAGACCGAGATGGCGACCTTGGGAAGGCTGGGGTCGACATCCGCCCATGTCTGGGCCTTGTTCTCGCCCTTGCCGAACGGATTGGCGGCCAGCGCCTTGTAGACCAGCTCCGGCGTCAGCTTGAAGCCGGGGCCCTTGTTCGATTCGGCAAAGGCAAGGCCATCGACACCGATTTGGAGTTCGACGATCTCCTTGACGCCATTGGCCTGGCAGCTCTCAAACTCGCTCTTCTTCATCCGGCGTGAGGCGTTTTCGATGTCGGGATGCTGCGGGCCGACGCCAGCGCAGAACAGCTTCATGCCCGCGCCCGTGCCGGTCGATTCGACGATGGGGGATTTCATGCCCGCATTGTTTTGAACGAACTGCTCCGCCACGGCGGTGGCGAAGGGATAGACGGTTGAGGAGCCGACCGCGCGAATCTGGTCACGCGCGCTGCCGCCGCCACCGGTGCTCGCCTGATCCTGACAGGCCGTGAGCACGGTGGCGCAGGCTAGGGCGGAAATGGCGAAAACTGCTCTTTTGCTCATGATTATCTCCTCAAAAAGCGGTGCGGCCAATCCGTTGAGAAAGGGGCCATAACGGTGCTTGATGCACCCATTGTGACGGTTTGATTGCAGTTTTATGACAGTACCTTGGGCGCGCTGTTTTCGCTTCCCTGTTCGTTGCTCCGATCCGCCTGCGGCAACAGCACCGAGACAGTGGTGCCCTTACCCATCGCGCTCGCGATATCGAGCCTGCCGCGGTGCCGCTCGACGATGTGCTTGACGATGGCGAGACCAAGGCCCGTACCGCCCAATGCGCGGCTCCGGCCTGATTCGACCCGATAGAAACGTTCTGTCAGGCGGGGTAGATGGTCTGGCGGAATGCCTTCGCCCTCGTCGCTGACCTCAAGCCGGATCATCCCCGGTTCCACGGCGCGCGCCTGCACTGTGATGGGCGTACCCGGCCGGCCATATTTGGCGCTGTTGCTCACAAGATTGTGCAGCAGCTGGCCGATCTGTAGGCGGTCGCCCTGCACCGGGGGAAGATCGTCACCTATGGCCGAGACGATATCGCCGCCGCGCTCGCCCAGATTCTGGCGTGAAACAGAAAGCACTTCGGCGATGAGATCGGGCATCGCGATCATCTCTGTGGGCAGGCGATGCTTGTCCGCCTCGATGCGCGAGAGCGACATGAGGTCATCGACCAGCTGTCGCATCCGCCGCGCTTCGCTCTCAAGGATAGAAAGGAAGCGCGCCCGCGTTTGCGCATCGCTTCCGGCATCAGGGTCCTGAAGTGTCTCTATAAACCCCAGAATTGCTGCAAGCGGTGTCCGCAGCTCGTGGCTGGCATTGGCAACGAAATCGCCGCGGGCCCGCTCTGCGGCATGAAGGTCTGTCTCATCATCGAGATAGACGAACAGCCGCTGGCTATCGAGCGGAATGATTCGCATCGCCCAGCGTTGGGCCCGCGTCCCCAGCCCGACGATGTCGATCTTTGTGGGTTCGGTCAGAGGATCCGCACTGGTGAGGCGCTCCGCCGCAGCCGGGTGGCGGATGGCGATGCGCACGTCCTCACCCAGTATATGCTGGCCGAGCAGCTTGAGCGCGGGCGAGTTTGCGGTGAGCACGCGTCCGCCGGCGATGATGAGGACCGGGGCGGTTAACCCATGGATGATGCTCCGGAAGGCCGGCAGCTCCACATAGTCTTCCGGCGGGCTTAACTTCTCCGCTGGGGGCGGGATGACAACACGCTCCTCTTCCTGATGAAGCATCAGAAAGGTCAAGACGAGCGTGCTCGCCACCAGTATCGCGATCACGTCAAGCCCCGCGCCCACGATCAACGCCGTCCCGATGGACACCAGTATCACCGTCAGTGCGGTGGCAAGCTGAAGGCTCCTGCCCTGAATCATCATGTGCACTCTGGATTATTCTAAAGAATATTGCGATGGAATGATGACAGTTTTGTAGAGGGCGGGTGGGACAATCATGAGCGAACGCAAGCCGGACGACGCAGAGGCGCTGCCGCCCGCGCAACAGCAAGCGGAAACCTCTGCACCCGGGCAACAGGTCGCAAGACGCAGACTGCTGCTCGGGGGTGGGCTGGCGGCGGCCTCGGCGGTCGTGTCTGTCCGTCCCGCACTGGCGCAGACGGCGGCCTCGGTTCTGCATTGCCAGATTCCGGTTCCCGATCCTGCGCGGGCGGGTCAGGCAATCGCCGCCGATGGCACGATAGTGCCCGCCGGTACGCAAGGATCGTTCCCTGCGAGCGGACGGCCGTTCACCGGCGAAGAGGTGAAGGCGGCACTGCGCGGTCGCACGCTGCCGGGCACCAGCTATGAGCAGAGCCGCGCCTATCTCAACTACATCCGCCGCCTGCAAAGCGGGACGAGCGGCTTCACCTGCTACGCATCGCTACAGATGCCGCGCTGACGGCGATGGCAGCGGCAGGCGCGCAAGGCTATGCGCGGTGCGCGGAAGGGGAGCTGCTCTGGCGCGAGCTGGACGGTCTGGCCCTCGTCTATCACCGCCCCTCCGGCCAGACGCACATGCTGGCCTCGCCGCTACCGGAGATCATGGCGGCGCTAACGGACAAACCCCAGCCGCATACCGCTTTGTTGACCCTTCTATCCGAAGCATATGATCTGGCCGATGATGACGATGGGCTTGCCGCGCTCTCAACTCACCTGGAGGAATTGACCGCTCTCGGGCTGATCAGGAGCGCGCCATGCGCCACGCGCTGACGCTTGGAATAGGTCCGGCGAGCTTTCGAATAGGCTCCGAATGGGGGCAACCCATCGACCAGCTAAGTGCGCTCTATGCCGCCTATCCACAGAACTCCCCGGCAGTGGCGGACTATACCGTGCGGCTTGAGCCTGCCGGGCCGCTGCGGCGCTGGTGGCGACCTTCGGTGCGGATCGCGGGGGACCATATGCTGCCCGATGCCGCACCGGTGGCTCTGCGCCACGGGCTGCTCGCCGCCGAAATGGGCATGAACCTGCAAATGGCACTCGGGTGGCGGCGGCATCTGCTGATCCATGCCAGCAGCGTCGAGAAAGACGGCCGCGCGCTGGTGATGACCGGGGAGTCCGGATCGGGCAAGTCGACGCTCGCGGCGCTGCTGGGCGAGCGCGGCTGGCGCTTCATGGGCGACGAATTCGCGCTGATCGATCTGGCGGACGGGCAGGTGCATCCGTTTCCACGCCTCGTCTCGCTCAAGAACGCGGCTATTGGCGCGATGCGCGTTGAAGTCGCGGACAGCGCGCGCCTCGGCCCGCTGCTGGAGGATACGCCCAAGGGCGCGATCCGGCATCTCGTGCCGCCTGCCGATGCCATTGCCCGCATGCGTGAGGCGGCCAGGCCAGCGCTGTTGCTGTTCCCGCGCTATGGCTTCGCGCGTGATGTAAGGCCGGTGGGGCAGGGAGAAGCCTTCATGCGGCTGACGCAGGCGTCCACCAATTATGTCGCGCTTGGCGAGGCCGGGTTCGAAGCGCTGCACCGCTTCGTTACCGAAGTTCCGGCGCTGGCTATCGATTATGAGAGCGGCAACGAGGCCGCTGCCATGATCGACGAGTTGTGGAGCGCGTTGCTATGAGCGCGCGGGCACTGGTGGCGCTGCTCCGCGATCCCGTCCGCACGAGTGCTATGACCGAAAGCGAGTGGAACGGAATAATCTCTGCCGCCCGCGCAGAGCGACTGCTTGGCACGCTCGCCGTCCGGCTGGAAGGCGTCGATGTGCCCGATCCGGTGAGCGCGATCCTCGCCGATGCTCAGCTCGACGCCAAGCGGGAAGAACGCATCGCCTTTTGGGAAGCGAACCGCGCCACCGCCGCCCTCGCACCGCTCGGGCTGGAGCCGATTCTGCTGAAAGGCGCCGCCTATGCAGCGGCCGGGCTGCGGGCCGGGAAGGGCCGGATGATCGGGGACCTCGATATTCTCGTGCCGCGAGACCGGTTGGAGGAGGCGGAGGCAGCATTGCTTGCCGCCGGGTGGGAATGGGTGAAGCCAGATCCCTATGATGACGCCTATTACCGGCGCTGGATGCACGAGCTGCCGCCGCTGATCCACCGCGAACGGGACCGGATGATCGACGTTCATCATACGATCCTCCCGCTCACAGCCCGGCCCCGGCCGGACGCGGCGGCGCTGATCGCGCAGAGTGTGGAAGTCGGCGGCGGGCTGCGGGTGCTATCGTCAGAGGACAGGGTGTTGCACGCCGTTACGCATATGCTGGCTGACGGAGATCTTTCAGGGGGTTTGAGAAACCTGTGGGATATCCGATGCCTGATCGCCGATATTGAGGATCAGTTGGAACTCGATAAGCGCGCCGTGTACCACGGGCTATCGTCCCATCTGGCGCGGGCGCGGCGGCTCGTGGCCGATGTCTATGGTGATGGCCTGCGTTTGACTTTCGCCGACCGCCTCTTCGTCCGCCGCCTTCTGTCCCGTGACGCGTGGGGGCGGGACAGCCGCAAATGGCTCGGCCTCGCCTTCTACATCCGCTCGCACCTGCTGCGTATGCCGCCGCTCATGCTGCTGCGTCACCTAATCACCAAATGGCGCAAGGGCCATCGACCCAACTAAATTTCGTCATGCTGAACTTGTTTCAGCATCCATGGACCCTGAAACAAGTTCAGGGTGACGGGATAATGGACCTAATCTCTCCACCTCTCCAGCATTGCTACCAGATCATCGAACCGGTGCAAAATCGCGTCCGCACCTAACTCTGCGCTCACGTCCACGAATCCGAAGCTTACCGCGATGCTCGACATCCCCGCATTCTTCGCGCCGTCGATGTCATTCGAGGTGTCCCCCAGAAACACGCAGCGTCCGCCGCCCGCGCGCCGCACCATTTCGTGCAACGGTTCGGGATGCGGCTTGGCTTTCCCCACAGTGTCGCCGCCCACAACTGCGTCGAACAGATGCGCCAACTCCAGATCCCTCAACAGCGGCAATGTGAACCGCTCGAATTTGTTGGTGCACACAGCGAGCTTCACGCCGCGCCCGCGCAGCTCTTCCATCGCCTCCGCCGCGCCGGGGTAGAGCCGGGTGTGATCGGTCAGATGCTCCTGATACCAGGCCATCAGCACGGGAGTGAGCTGGTCCAGCAGGTCCGGCGTGTAGTCGCCCGATGCCTTCAAGGCCCGCTCCAGCATAACGCGCGTGCCTTTGCCCACGAAGCGCTTGATCTCGTCCACCTCGTGCGGCGGCAGGCCGACGGTCGAGAGCGTGTAGTTCACGGCGGCGGCAAGATCGAGGCTGCTGTCCACCAGCGTGCCGTCCAAGTCGAAGCCAACGATGTCGAAAGGAATTTGTGTCATCGCCGCGCCCATGCCTTCAGAGCTGTGGCATTGGCAAGCCAAACATGGCAGAGGGGCGGTGCATGTGTGGTGTTTGATATGCAAGGTCAGGTGACGGTTTGAGCGAATATTCGGAAGCAAGGCATCTGGCCGTCATCATTCTTGCGGCGGGGCAGGGCACGCGGATGAAATCCGGCCTGCACAAGGTGCTGCACCCCATTGCCGGGCGGCCGATGCTGATGCACCTCCTCGCCACTGTCGAGGCGCTGGGGGTTGAGCGCAAGGTCGTGGTCGTCGGCGCGGGGCGGGAACAGGTAGAGGCGGCGGTGGCCGGGCATGGCGTCGATATCGTCGTGCAGGCGCAGCAGCTGGGCACCGGTCATGCCGTGGCGCAGGCGCATGATGCGCTCGAAGGCTTTGCGGGTGATGTACTGATCCTCTATGGCGACGTGCCGCTGGTGCGCGCCGAGACGATGCGCGCGATGATCGAGCGGCTCAACATGGCCGATGCGCCGCGCAGCGTGGTGCTGGGCTTCCGGCCAGACGATACTGGCGCCTATGGCCGGATCATCGCCGACAATCAGGGCCTGATCAGCAAGATGGTCGAGTTTAAGGACGCTACGCCGGACGAGCGCGCTGTCACGCTCTGCAACAGCGGGCTGATGGCCGTTCGCATGAGCGACCTGTTCATCCTGCTCGATCAGATCGGCAACGATAACGCCGCCGGGGAATATTATCTGCCCGATATCGTGATGCTGCCCGGCAGCCAGAGCGCGGTGATCGAAACGGATGCGGACGAGGTGGCGGGCGTCAACAGCCGGATCGAGCTGGCGGCGGTCGAAGCGCGCTGGCAGGAGCGTCGGCGCGACGAGGCAATGCGTGAGGGCGCCACGCTGATCGCGCCGGAAACCGTGTTTTTCGCGCACGACACTGCGTTGGGCCGCGATGTGGTGATAGAGCCGCATGTGGTGTTTGGGCCGGGCGTCGTGATCGAGGATGGCGTGACGATCCACAGCTTCTCGCACCTCGAGGGCGCTGTTGTGCGTGGCGGCGCACAGATTGGCCCCTATGCGCGGCTGCGGCCCGGCGCGGACATCGGCAAAAAGGCGCGGGTCGGCAATTTCGTTGAGATCAAGAAGGCGAGCCTTGGCGAGGGCGCAAAGGCCAACCACCTGTCCTACATCGGCGATGCGTCGATAGGGGCGGGTGCGAACATCGGGGCAGGCACGATCACCTGCAATTACGACGGCTTCTTCAAATACAAGACCGAGATCGGTGCAGGCGCGTTCATCGGCTCGAACAGTGCGCTGGTTGCCCCCGTGACTATCGGCGAGGGCGCGATCGTCGGCGCGGGCAGCGTGGTAACGCAGGACGTGTCCGCAGACGCGCTGGCGCTGGTCCGCGCGCCGCAGCAGGAAAAGACAGGCTGGGCCGCAAAGTTTCGCCAGATTATGCAGGCCCGCAAGGCCGCGAAGTCCTAAGGCCTTCCAGTTTCATTCGTTTCGAGGAGCATCTGATGCAGAACAGCCCGTGGAGCCACCACCGCAAAGCCGGCGTGGCCGACGATATCGACTTCGAGATCAAGGGGCAGGAGCTTCAGTTTCTAGAGGTAGAGCTGGATCCCGGCGAAAGCGCGATATCCGAAGCCGGCGCGATGGTGTGGAAAGACGCGGCCATCGCAATGAGCACCGTGTTCGGCGATGGCAGCGGCGGCGCGGATCAGGGCTTCATGGGCAAGCTGCTCGGCGCGGGTAAGAGGTTGGTCACGGGCGAGAGCCTCTTCACCACTGTGTTCACCCATCAGGGCCAGGGCAAGGCGCGCGTCGCCTTCTCGGCTCCCACGCCGGGCGCGATCCTTCCGCTCAAGCTCGATCAATATGGCGGCACGCTGATCTGCCAGAAAGACAGTTTCCTGGCGGCGGCGAAGGGCGTGTCGATCGGCATCGCGTTCCAGCGGCGGGTGATGACCGGCCTGTTCGGCGGCGAGGGCTTCATCATGCAGCAGCTCACTGGCGATGGCTGGGTATTCGTGCAGATGGGCGGCACGGTGGTAGAGCGGGAGCTGGCGCCCGGCGAGGAAATTCATGTCGATACCGGCTGCCTTGCCGCCTATACCGCCAATGTCGACTTCGATCTGGTCGCGGCGGGCGGCATCAAGTCCATGCTGTTCGGCGGCGAAGGCGTGTTCTTCGCGCGCTTGCGCGGGCCTGGGCATGTCTGGGTTCAGTCGCTCCCCTTCGCACGACTTGCCGGGCGAATGCTGGCGGCGGCGGGCAGCCGGGGAGGGCAGAATCGCGGCGAGGGATCGGCGCTCGGCAGTCTGGGTGACCTCATCAGCGGTAACTGAGCGGCGGCAATACTTGAAATCGAAGGCTTGAGACGATGTGCGGCATTATCGGAATTGTGGGGAAGGAAGATGTCGCGGAGCGGCTGCTGGACGGCCTGAAGCGGCTGGAATATCGTGGCTACGACAGCGCGGGCATCGCCACCGTCCATGACGGCGCGATTGAGCGGCGGCGGGCAGAGGGCAAGCTGGGCAATTTGTCCAAGGAACTGCGCGACGAGCCGCTGCCCGGCATCATCGGCATCGCGCACACCCGCTGGGCGACGCACGGTGCGCCGACGACCGCCAACGCCCACCCCCACGCCACGCGCGAGGTGGCGCTGGTCCACAACGGCATCATCGAGAATTTCAAGCCGCTGCGCGAGGAGCTGATGGCGCGCGGCCGGCATTTCGATAGCCAAACGGACACCGAGGTGGTCGCGCATCTGGTGAGCGAACGGATCGAGCAGGGCGCCTCGCCGGAGGAGGCAGTGCGCGACGTGCTGCCCCGCCTGCACGGCGCCTTCGCGCTCGCCATCCTGTTTCGCGCCCATCCTGATCTGCTGATCGGCGCGCGCCTCGGTTCCCCTCTGGTGGTGGGCTATGGCGACGGCGAGACCTATCTGGGTTCGGACGCGCTGGCGCTCGCGCCGCTGACGCAGAGAATCGCTTATCTTGAGGAAGGCGATTGGGTGGTCGTTACCCGCGACGGCGCGCGTATCTTTGACCGCGACAACAACCCCGTCGAACGCCCCGTCACCATATCCGGCGTGTCGGGCGCGATGATCGACAAGGGCAACCACCGCCACTTCATGGCGAAGGAGATTTACGAGCAGCCCGTCGTCGTGGCCCAAACGCTGCGCTCCTACCTGCGGCGCATGGAAAATCAGGTGTCGCTGCCCGATATGGATTTCGACCTGGGGCAGGTGAAGCGCGTGACGATCGTGGCGTGCGGCACGAGCTTTTATGCAGGGTTGGTCGCGAAATACTGGTTCGAGAAGTTCGCGCGTGTGCCGGTCGACATCGATGTCGCTAGCGAGTTCCGCTATCGCGACCCGGTGCTGGAGCCGGGCGGCCTCGCGCTCTTCATCAGCCAGTCCGGCGAGACGGCGGATACGCTGGCCGCGCTGCGTCACGCCAGGGCGCAGAACCAGATCATCGCCGTCGTCGTCAACGTACCGACGAGCAGTATGGCGCGAGAGGCCGACCTGCTGCTGCCTACCCACGCCGGGCCGGAGATCGGCGTTGCCTCGACCAAGGCGTTTACCTGCCAGCTTGCCGTGCTGGCCGCGCTCGCCGCCAATCTGGCGCGGGCGAACGGGAGGCTCAGCGCCGAGGAAGAGGCGGAGATAGTCTGGCACCTGTCCGAAGCGCCCGCCGCGATGAATCAGGCGCTCTCTCACGACGCAGAGATCGAGGCGATGGCTCATCTGGTCGCGCCCGCGCGCGACGTGCTCTATCTCGGCCGTGGGCCGGACTATCCGATGGCGCTGGAAGGCGCCCTCAAGCTCAAGGAGATCAGCTATATCCATGCCGAGGGCTATGCGGCTGGCGAAATGAAGCATGGCCCGATCGCGCTGATCGATGACAACGTGCCCGTAATCGTCATCGCCCCGTCCGGCCCGCTGTTCGAGAAAACCGTCTCCAACATGCAGGAGGTGCAGGCGCGCGGCGGCAAGGTCGTTCTGATCTCGGACGCCGAGGGCATCGCGCAGGCGGGAGAGGGCTGCATGGCGACGATCGAGATGCCCAAGGTCCACCCCCTGATCGCGCCGCTGGTCTATGCGGTGCCGGTGCAGCTCCTTGCCTATCATGTCGCGGTGGCGAAGGGCACCGATGTCGACCAGCCGCGCAACCTCGCCAAGTCGGTTACGGTAGAATAGCCGCCGTCGTCACAACATGTTCCAGAGCGGCTCTTCCGCCGCTTCGGATGGTACATGATCGGCGAATAACGGCTGGTGCGACTGGCTTCCGCTCACATGAGTGACCAGGCGGTCGAGTAAAGTGCGGCCATAGCTCCATTTGCCCAGCGCCGAATCGGCGTTGATGTGCCCGACGGCACCGGCATCGATGAAGCTGCTGCCCCAGAAGGTCGCGAGTCGACGAGCGCGCTCGAACCGGATGTAGGGATCATTGCGACTGGCCACCAGAATGGACGGGAACGGCAGCTGCAAGATCGGGGCCGGCGCGAATGGTACTAACTCCTGTTTCAGCGGTGCGATGTCGACCTCCGGAGGCGCGACCAGAAGCGCCCCGGCCACGGCGCTGCCATAGGCTGGCCGTTCATATTGTGCCCACCAGGCGACGGCCAGACAGCTGAGGCTGTGAGCGACGAGAATGACGGGTCGATCGGCATGTCGGCGAATCGCGAGGTTGAGCTTGTTCACCCAGAGCGTCCTAACGGGCCTGTCCCACACGGCGAGATCGACCCGCTCGAAATCGTCCCGATCATTTTCCCATAGGGTCTGCCAGTGCTGCGGTCCGCTATTGTTCAGACCCGGCACGGTTAGGATGACCGGAGTTTGACGCACCGGACTCGGGGTGAAATCGCGTTCATAAGCCATTACACAGCTCCTCAACTGCTCTTGTCTCCGGGTTTCGAGACAATCTACTAAATCAATAGACAATAAGAGTTTGACGGACTGTTGCCTCGGCGCGGTGAGTGGAAAAGTGCGGGCATTCCGGGCCAAAGAATCTCTTCTCTTGCGCTATTCCGCCGCAATCTTATGTCACTCAGACAAGAATCGGATGGCTTCAGAAAGCACCACCATGACCACGAAACACACACGGATGTTGATACTGGGTTCCGGCCCGGCTGGTCTGTCCGCCGCGATCTATGGCGCGCGCGCAGGGCTTGCGCCGCTGGTGGTGCAGGGCATGCAGCCGGGCGGCCAGCTGACGATCACGACAGATGTCGAGAATTATCCCGGCTTCCGGGAGGTTATTCAAGGCCCGTGGCTGATGCAGGAGATGCAGGCGCAGGCCGAGCATGTCGGGGCGGAAATGGTGTGGGACCAGATCGTCGATGTGGACCTGTCGCGTCGTCCGTTTCGTCTCACCGGCGACGGCGGCAGCGTCTATACAGCGGACACGCTCATCATCTGCACCGGCGCGCAGGCGCAATGGCTGGGCGTGGACGGCGAGCAATATCTCTCCGGCAAGGGCGTATCGGCCTGCGCCACCTGCGACGGATTTTTCTATCGCGGCAAGAAGGTCGTGGTGATCGGCGGCGGCAATACGGCGGTGGAGGAAGCGCTCTACCTCACCAATCATTCTTCCGACGTGACGCTGATCCACCGGCGCGACAGCCTGCGCGCGGAAAAGATATTGCAGGAGCGCCTGTTCGCGCATCCGCACATCAAGGTGCTGTGGAACAAGCGGGTAGAGCGGTTCGTCGGCGGCGGTGATCCCGAGGGGCTGGTCGGCGTCGACCTCGTCGATACACTGACCGGCGAGGCATCGCATGAGCCGACCGAGGGCGCGTTCGTGGCTATCGGCCATAAGCCCTCGACCGAGCTGTTCGCGGGCAAGCTCCCGCTCGATAGCGGCTATCTCGTTGTCGAAAAGGGCGGATCGAAGACCGCGATACCGGGCGTGTTCGCTGCCGGTGATGTTGCCGATCAGGTCTATCGCCAGGCGGTAACGGCGGCGGGCATGGGCTGTATGGCCGCGCTGGATGCCGAGCGCTTTCTCGCCGAAACGGAGTTCGAGGCGGCGCAGGCGGCGGAGTAAATCTCGCTGTTACCGCCGGGCGGCGAGCTTGCCGTCCACGAAGGCGGCCAATGTGCCGAACGTCTCGAAGGTCTCGCCGTCCACATCGTCGTCATCGATCACGATGCCGAATCGGTCCTCGATCTCGGTCAACAGGGTGGCGACGGCCATCGAATCCAACTCCGGCATCGCACCGAACAGCGGAGTATCCGCCTCCAGCCCGGCCGCTACGTCTTCTGCCAGCGCCAACACATCCCGCAGGCAATTGCGCAACCGCGCATCGACCGGGTCTGAGTTTACGCCTGATATCTGAGAATTATCGCGCATGGGCGCGCCTCTATACTCAAGCGGGGCGGCGGACAAGCTGGGAAATGCGGGTGCGCAACGCTGGCCACCATTGCGCGGGCTTACGCGGATCGAAGCAATCGAGCTTCAGCATCGGCCGCGCCCGCTCCATCCAGTCGCGCTTGTACGCGTTGTCGCCCGTGCCGTAGTCGATGCGGGAAATATGCTCATGGTCGATCATGTGCGCGAATGTGTGGTGGCTCAGCAACGTGCCGGGGGAATGCGTGTCCTCAGCATTGTCGTGCGCGATCTTGTGGATGCAGGCGGTGCTGCCCTCAATCGTCCAGAGCTGCACTGCGACCGCGCGGCCGCCCTTCCGCGCGACGCCCAGACGCAGGGCACCGCGTTGTGCCGCCTGCGCTGCAATTGCACGGACCATAGCGGGATAGGGCTCGGCATTCTTCCAGCTGGCGCCATAGACGCTGGAGTATTCGTCCCACAGGCCATCACTCATCTGCGTATGGATTTCATAGTCATAGCGGCTTGAGCGCCCCTTGCGCTTCACCGAAGCGCGCAGAGCGCCGGGGCGCTCCCGCCAGTAGGCGGCGAAACTCCGCCCGGCCAGATCGACGAAATGATTGCTTCCCTGCTCGGTCAGCAGCGCGATCCAGCCCGCAGAGGCGAAGGCGCGGCGCAGCATCTCGGGCATGGCATCGCCGTCATTGTCGATGAGCGGGTAGAGACTGATCCGCCCCGCCGAGTCCCGCAGCCTCGCCGCGATCTCGCGCACCAGTGCCTCGCGCGCAGCCACATCCGCAACGCCCTCGAATATCGGCGCATAGGAGAAGCTGTAATAATTGGCGAGCGCGCTCAAATCGCCCGTTTCAGCCTCGCGCACCAGCGGCAAGACACAGCGCGCGCCATCACGCTGCGAATCGGGCATGAGTAGCGCCTGCTCAGAAAAGCAATGCTGCGCCAGCATCTCGAACCAGCCGCGCCCGACAAAGCCACTTGCGTCGCTATCGTCTTTCCGTGGCGGGGAAATGTCTCTATCCCGGGTCATCGTTCCACACTCTAGCGTATAGTCGTGCAGATGGGGTTAAGTGATTTGCCAGTGAAGCCGATAGACCATCTGCCCCTATTCGGAGCGGCCGTGGCAGGGGCGGAAGCGCAGGCGATCGCTGGCAAGGCGGGCGCGCTAAGCTACGCCGCGCTCGAAGAATCGGTCGGTCGGATGGCGGGCTGGCTCGAGTCACAAGCCTTTGCGCCAGGCGCGCGGGTAGCGAGCTGGGTGGCCAAGGGACGACTCGCCTGTATCCTCCCTCTCGCCGCGCCGCGCGCCGGGCTGATCCATGTGCCGGTCAACCCGCTGCTCAAGCGCGGGCAGGTGGCGCATATCCTTGCTGACAGCGGCGCGAGTTTGCTGATCGGCACGGCCGCTCGCCTTTCGGCGCTGGAGCCGGGCGATGTTCCCGAAGCATGCCGGACAATTGCCGAAGACTCAGCCCTGACCGAGACGCAAGCCAGCGCCGCCTTGCCACCATCGACCGCGGCGCCGGATGACCTCGCCGCGATCCTCTACACCTCCGGCTCCACCGGCAGGCCGAAGGGCGTGATGCTGAGCCAAGCGAACCTCTGGCTCGGGGCGATCTCAGTGGCGGACTATATGCGCCTCTCCCCTGAAGACCGCGTGCTCGGCGTGCTGCCGTTCAGCTTCGACTATGGCCAGAACCAGCTGTTTTCCACCTGGGCGGCAGGGGGCACATTGGTTCCGCTCGATTATCTCACCGCCCGTGATGTGGTGAAGGCAGTGGAACGGGAGGGGATCACAACCCTCGCCGGAGTGCCACCGCTCTGGGTGCAGCTGACTGAGGCGGACTGGCCCGCCGAGACGGCAGCGCGGCTGCGGCGGATCACCAACAGCGGTGGGGCGCTGACCAAAGCCCTGATCGGGCGTCTGGCCGCCTTGTTCCCCAATGCCGACATCTACCCCATGTATGGGCTGACTGAAGCGTTCCGCTCCACCTATCTGCCACCGGAGCTGGTGGCGACCCACCCTGAGAGTATGGGCCGCGCCATTCCTCACGCCGAGATCCTTGTCTGCCGCCCTGACGGCAGCCTGACGGCAGATGATGAACCGGGCGAACTCGTCCACTGCGGGCCGCTGGTGGCGCAGGGCTATTGGAACGACCCGGTGCGCACCACCGAGCGGTTCCGCCCCGCACCCCCGTCGTCCAGCTATGATGGGCTGGCCGTATGGTCAGGCGACTCGGTGCGGCGGGACCGTGAAGGCCTGCTCTATTTCGTGGGGCGCGAGGATGCGATGATCAAATCCGCCGGCAACCGCATCAGCCCCACGGAAGTGGAGGAGGCCGCGCAGTCGGTTCCCGGCGTGGCGGAGGCTGTTGCTTTGGGCGTGCCGGATGCGCGGATGGGGCAGGCGGTACTGCTGCTGGTGCGGGTGACGGACGACGGCGCTGTGGACGCACTGCGCGAGAGCCTGAAAAAGGAGCTGCCCAATTTCATGATGCCGTCTGACATTCGCGTGGTCGACGCCTTCCCGCGCAACGCCAATGGCAAGATCGACCGGGTGCTGGTGGCGCAGGACTGGCGCACGCTGGCCGGGGAGAGCGTGGCATGAGCGTGAAGCCGATGGGGCCGATCCCGCCCGGATTTGAGGCCGAGGGGGGCATGCTGCTCATCGGCGGCTGCGGCGCGGCCGCGCTGGCGGATGAAGCGGGGGACACGCCGCTGTTCGTCTACGACATGGCGCTGGTCCGCGCTCGGGTTTCGATGCTGCGGGAGGCGATGCCCGACGGGCTGCACCTGCATTATGCGATCAAGGCCAATCCCTTCCCGCCGCTGCTTGCCGCCATGACGGAGCTGGTTGACGGTTTTGATATCGCCTCTGGCGGGGAGCTTAAGCACGCTCTTGAGGCGGGCATGAAGGCGGACGCGATCAGCTTTGCCGGGCCGGGCAAGCGCGATGACGAGCTGCGCGCCGCCATTCAGGCGGGCGTGACGATCAACCTCGAATCGGAGGGTGAGGCGGAGCGGGCGTTGCGGATAGGGGAGGCGGTGGGCGTTACTCCGCGCCTCGCCGTGCGCGTAAACCCGGATTTCGACCTCAAGGGCTCCGGCATGAAGATGGGGGGCGGGGCCAAGCCCTTCGGTGTCGATGCCGATCGCGCTGCGGCGCTGGCGCGGCAAGTGATCGATGCCGGAGCGGACTGGCGCGGCTGGCATATTTTCGCGGGCAGCCAGGCGCTCGACGCGGCGGCGATCATTGAAACTCAGGCGGCGACTTTGGGCTTGGCGGCCCGGCTATCGGAGCAGGTGGGCGCCACCCCGCCGCTCGTAAACCTCGGCGGCGGCTTTGGCGTGCCCTATTTCCCCGGGGATCTGCCGCTCGATATCCGCGCGGTCGGCCTCGCGCTCGAGGAAGGGCTTACGATGGTGCCCGATGCTTTGGAGGGAGCCGCCTTCGCGCTGGAACTGGGGCGCTTCCTCTTGGCCGAAGCGGGCGTCTATCTCACGCGCGTGATCGATGTGAAGGAGAGCCACGGCGAACGCTTCGCTGTGGTGGACGGCGGTCTGCATCATCAGCTGGCGGCGAGCGGCAATTTCGGAACGGTGGTACGGCGCAACTACCCCATCGCTATCGCGAACAAATATGGGTTGACGGACGCGGAGGAGGAGCCGGTTAGCGTCGTGGGCTGCCTGTGCACCCCGCTGGACCGGCTGGGGGAGCGCGTGCTTCTCCCCAAGGTTGAGGCGGGAGACCTCGTCGCCATCTTCTGCGCCGGGGCATATGGCGCCACCGCATCGCCCGCCGCCTTTCTCGGCCATGCGCCCGCACGCGAGATTTTGCTTCAGGAATGAGGAATTCCGCCGCGCAGAAGAGATTTTATAGCCAATCCTAACGCAATGTTCACCGTTTCCGGGCAATAGCGGCTATTATCGCTGATCTGTGCGTTTCAGGTGTTTTCCGGGAATGCACGCGAACGGTAGAGCCTTTTAGTTGGGATGGATGGCATGATGCGTGGTGGCTGGACGAGATTGATCACCGGGCTGGTGGCCTGCGGCACTGTGCTTGGCGGTTGCTCCGGCAGCGGCGCGTCCACCAGCGCGCAGCTTCCGCCCGCGAGCTTCGTCGGCACGCAGGAAGGGCCGGGCGAGGAATATATCATCGGCCCATTGGATGAGCTGACGATCTTCGTCTGGCGCAATCCCGAGCTTGGGGCCAAGGTGCAGGTGCGCCCGGATGGCCGCATCACCACGCCGCTGATCGCGGACATGCCTGCCGTCGGCAAGACGCCCAAGATGCTGTCCGAAGACATCAAGCTGGCGCTGACGCAATATATCCAGAACCCGCTGGTGTCCGTTATCGTCAACAATTTCTCCGGCACCTACAGCCAGCAGATCCGCATCGTCGGCGCGACCGAAAAGCCCGCCTCGATCCCCTATCGCGCCAACATGACGCTCCTTGATGCGATGATCGCGGTCGGTGGCCTGTCTGAATATGCCGCGGGCAACCGCGCGCGCCTTGTCCGCTATGACAAGGAGACCGGCAAGCAGAAGGAATATAAGGTGCGCATCAACGACCTGATCAAGCAGGGCGATACCAAGGCCAATGTGCAACTCTCGCCGGGCGATGTCATCATCATCCCCGAAAGCATGTTCTAAGGAACCGAGCGAACCACCATGCCGAGCCTCTATGACGAACTGCTGATTGCGCTCCACGGAGTCTGGAACCGCCGCTGGCTGGCGCTTGCCGTGGCGTGGGGCGTGTGCGTAGCGGGTTGGCTGGCGGTTTCCCTGATCCCCAACGCCTATGAATCAAAGGCGAAGGTGTTCGTTGCGACCCAGTCGGTCATACAGGACAAGATCGGCATTTCGGCGGTAGAGCAGCAGAAAAATCTCGATGCCATCCGCCAGACTCTGGGCAGCGCCGCCAACCTCGAAAAGGTGGTGCGCGGCACGGACCTTGCCGGAACGGTGGCGTCTGACGCCGATGTCGCCGCGCGTGCCGGGTCGCTGAAGGACAAGATCGCCATCGTCTCCAGCGAAAACAACCTCTTCGAAATCACGACGACGATTGCCGACAGCGGCAATTCAGACCGCGCCAATGCCCGCCTCGCCAACCAGATCACGCAGAAACTGATCGATATCTTTCAGGAAGAGAACATCACCGGCAACCGTGATGAGACCAAGCAGGGCTTGGCGTTCCTAGATCAGCAGATCGCACAGACCGGCAAGGCGCTGGCCGACGCGGAAAAGAAGCGGGTGGAGTTCAACCAGCAGTTCGCAGGCATCTTGCCGGGCGCGGGTTCGATCTTCGACCGCATGGCCGCCGCACAGACCGAGCTGAACCAGATCGAGTCGCAGCTGATGGGCGCGCAGAGTGCCTTGGCGGCGATGAACGGTCAGCTGGCCGGGACCCCCGCGACCATTCCGGGCGGCGGCGCTGGCGGCGGCAGCCCCTCGGCGTTGGCGCAGGCGCAGGGCGAACTCGCTTCGGCCAAGGCACGCGGCTGGACCGATGCGCACCCCGACGTGGTAGCGCTGAAGCGCCAGATCGCCGCGATCAAGGCGGCGGGCGGCGGCGCTGCGAGCGCAGGCAGCAGCGCACCGAACCCCGCCTATCTCTCTATCCGTTCGATGCAGGCAGAGCGCGCCGCGGCCGTGCAAGCGTTGCAAGCCCGAAAAAGCCAGATCGAGGGCGATCTCGCCGCCATCACCGCGCGCCAGATCGCCGATCCCGGCCTTGCGTCGGAAGGCGAGCGGCTGGACCGCGACTATGACGTTCTGAAGGCGCAATATGACAAGCTGCTCGCTGATCGCGGCGAGGTGCGCCTGCGCGGCGACGTGCAGAGCGAGACCAAAGGCGCGAGCTTCCGCATCATCGATCCGCCCAGCATGCCCACCACGCCCGCTTCGCCCAACCGGCCGTTGCTGCTCGTCGGCGTGCTGATCGTCGGCATCGGCGCAGGCGTCGGTGCGGCGTTCATGCTGGGCCAGGTGTATCCCACCTTCCCGACGGCGGCGCGGCTGGCCAAAGCGGCAGGCCTGCCGGTCATCGGCACGATCACAGAGACGCTGAACGCCGCGCAGGTCGCGCAGCGCAAGCACAAGATGAAGCTGTTCGCGGGCGCGAGCGGCGCGTTGGGCGCGGCATGCCTGCTGCTCATCGTCGTCGAGTTCATCCAGCGCGGAATGGCATGAAGGACAAGCCGGACATGGGCAAACAGGATTTCCCGCACCGCGATCGCGATGCTGCCGCCCCGGCCAAGGGCCTGCTGGAGCGCGCGTCCGACATATTCGATTTCGGCGGGGCGCTGAAAGGCCAGGGCCTGCCGCCGCTTGCCGTTCCGCCCGATCTGATTCCCCCGCCGCCCGTTTTCACCCCGCCTGCAGCACAAGCCGATGCACCGGCAAGCGCCGCCAAGCCCCGCGCGGCGGATTGGGGCGGCCCGGTGCAGGCGATCGACCGTGCGGCGCTGGCCGAGAATGGCTTCCTCGTCCCCGGCGCGCCGATCAGTGGCCTCGCCGAGGAGTTCCGCATCGTCAAGCGCGAGCTTCAGGCCGCGCTGCGTGCCGAGGGCGAGGGGCGAGCCGACGGCAAGCTCGTTTTGGTCGCGTCCGCGCATCCCGGTGATGGCAAGACATTCTGCGCCGTCAACCTCGCGCTGTCGCTCGCGGCCGAGAGCGCGGTCGAAGTACTGCTGGTCGATGGAGATGTCGCCAAGCCGGACGCCCCACGTCTGCTGGGGTTGCAGACAGGCAAGGGTTTGTTGGATGCGCTGGCCGATCCGTCCGTGCGGATCGAGGATTGCGTCATCCGCACCGATGTTCCCGGTCTGGCCGTATTGCCGGCAGGCGCGGGCAGCACCAGCGACACCGAATATCTCGCCTCTGCGCGGATGGGTGAGCTGATCACTGCGCTGATTTCCGGGCGGCCCGAACGGATCGTCATCATCGACTCGGCGCCGTTGCTGGCAGCCTCGGCGGGGTCGATCCTCGCCACTTATGTCGACCTGACTCTTCTTGTGGTGCGGGCCGACCGCACCAGCGAGACGGCGCTGCGCGATGCGGCAGAGCTTCTGAACGGCTGCCGCAACGTCCAGCTGATGCTGAACGGGGTAAAGTTCTCCGCCAGCGGCCGCCGCTTCGGCACCTATTACGGCCGGGAGGGCTGAAGCGCCGTGCGCCGCACTCTCCTCTCTCTGACCGCACTGGCTGCCGCGGCCGCGCATCCTGCGCAGGCGCGGACCGAGGTGCATCCCTATATTGAGGCGAGCCAAACCTTCCTGGCAAACCTGAAGGGCGGCGCCGAGGACGTGCTGACCTACACCTCGCTCGCCGCCGGGGTTGACGCGACGCTGCAGACCGCCCGTACCGAAGTGCGCGCAGACGCCCGCTACGAGCATCAGTTCGGCTGGGGCAAGCGTGCGGTCGATAGCGACATCCTTTCCGGCATGGTGCGCGGGCGCTATGCGGTCATCCCGAACCGCCTGAGCATCGAGGGCGGCGCGCTCGCCACGCGCGTTCGCACCGATGGCCTGTCGAGCGCCAATGGCGGATCGCTCATCACGGCAGGCGATTCGGTGTCGCAGCTCTATTCGCTCTATGCCGGGCCGACGCTCACCACCCATGTAAACGACCTCTCGGTCAACGCGGCCTACCGCATCGGCTACACCCGCATCGAGGACGACGTGAACCTGAGCGTCGGCGGCATTCCGGCGTTCGGCGTGTTTGATGAGAGCGTCTACCAGACCGCCACCGCATCCGTCGGCATGCAGCCCGGGCCGTTGCCCTTTGGCTGGGCGGTCGGCGTGGGCTATGATCGCGAAGACGCGAGCGAGCTCGATCAGCGTTATCAGGACAAGTGGATTCGCGGCGACGTGACCGTGCCTGTCTCCTCTACCTTGGCCCTCGTCGGCGGGGTCGGTTATGAAGACATCAAGATCGATCAGCGCGCCGCTTTGGTGGACAATGCTGGCAACCCGGTGCTGGACGGCAAGGGCAGGTTGATATCCGACACCTCCGTGCCGCGCCTCGTCGCCTATGACGTCGAAGGCCTGATCTGGGATGCGGGTGTGCTGTGGCGTCCCAGCCGCCGCACCTCGCTCGAGGCCCGCATCGGCGAGCGCTATGACAGCATGCACTATATCGGCAGCTTCACGTGGCGCGCCAGCCCGCACAGCCTGTTCCAGATCGCCTATTTCGACCGGATCGACAGCTTCGGCCGCGCGCTGCACGGCAATCTCGTCGCCTTGCCGACCGATTTCATCGCCGCGCGCAATCCGTTCAGCGGCGACCTCACCGGCTGCGCCAGCGGCCAGAACGGCGGCACCTGCCTCAACGACACGTTGGCCGCGATCAACGGCTCCAATTTCCGCCATCGCGGCATAGCGGCGCAATATGGCTGGACAGGGCGCCGGTGGGACTGGGGCGCTGCCGGTGGGTGGTCTCAGCGCAGGTTCCTGGCCCCGCGCGGATCGATCTTCACCGGGGTCAGCGGTGCGCACAGCGATTATTACTACGCACAGCTGTTTGGCGGCGTTAAGCTCGACATCGCCTCCAGCCTCGGCGCCAGCCTCTATGGCAATTATCTCGATGCGCCGGTGGGCGGCATTGATGTGACCAATTACGGGGCGTACACCACCTATAACAGGCAATTCGGGCGGCATCTGAGCGCGCAGGCCTCGCTGGGGCTGGACGCGCTCGATACCACCGCAATCGACACGATCGTCAATCTGCTAGGGCAGGTGGGCGTCCGCTATACATTCTAGGGGCACCGCCCCGTGGAGAGACACGACGATGTATGATCAGTTCTACGCGCTCAAGGGCCGGCCGTTTCAACTGACGCCGGACCCGCATTTCTATTTCGAGAGCGGCACGCACCGCAAGGCGCTGTCCTATCTTGGCTATGGGCTGGCGCAGGGCGAGGGGTTCATCGTCATCACCGGCGAGATCGGTGCGGGCAAGACGACGCTGGTCGGCCATGTGATGTCGACGATAGACCCGCAGCGTCTCACCGCGGTCAAGATCGTCTCCACGCAGGTCGAGGGGGATGACCTGCTCCGCCTCGTCGCGCAACAGTTTGGCATCACGGAAGACCATCTGCCCAAGGCGCAATTGCTTCAGCGGATCGAGGCGTTTCTGCATGCGCAGGCGCGCAAGGGCCTCCGCACGCTCCTGATCGTCGATGAGGCGCAGGGTCTATCGGTATCCGCCATCGAAGAGCTGAGGATGCTGAGCAACTTCCAATTGGGCGGGCAGGCGCTGCTGCAGATCTTCCTGCTCGGCCAGCCGGAATTTCGCACCCTGATGAACGCGCCTGAGCTGGAGCAGCTGCGCCAGCGTGTGATCGCCACGCATCACCTGGAGCCGATGCTCGCCAACGAGGTCGAGCCCTATATCCGCCACCGGCTTTCGCTGGTCGGCTGGACGAACAATCCGCATTTCACCGCCGACGCCTATGCCGCGATCTATGCCGCGACCGACGGCGTGCCGCGCCGCATCAACGCGCTGATGAGCCGGGTGATGCTGTTGGGTGCCGTCGATCGTCTGACCGAGATAGACGCGCATGCGGTCGAGGCCGTCGCCGCCGATATGGGGCTGGGTGAAGGCGCAGTCGATACCACATCGGCATCCGCCCCCGCACCGGTCGTTGCCGAGGTGGTTGAGCCGACAGAGGAAGCAGCAGCGCCGGATATCCAGCCGGTTGATCTGGCGGAAGTCGTTGAGGGACCAGCGCCGGTCATCGAGCTGGTCGACGCCGCCGACGCCGCCCCGCTGGAGCTGCACCGCATCCGCGAGGAGCTGGACGAGCTGCGCCGCGTCATCAACCTCAGCGGCGATCGCGCGCCAGAGCAGCGGGCGCTGGCCGAGCGTCTTGACGCCATCGAGGCGCGGGTCCACGGCCTCGAGTCGCGCGGCGACGAGCAAGAGGCGGCGCTGCGCAAGGTGCTCAACCTGCTGGTCGACTGGGTCGAAAATGAAAACCCGGAAAGCCGCGCGGCCTGATCGGCGCGTGATGATGAGGCATTGATGGCAAACATTATCAATGCACTATCCGTTGATGTTGAAGACTGGTTTCAGGTGGGTGCCTTCGAGACCACGATAGACCGTGCCGATTGGGGAGGGTGCGAATCCCGCGTGGTGCGCAATACCGACCGGCTGATCGCTCTATTCGCCCGCCGCGATGTGAAAGCCACGTTCTTCACGCTCGGCTGGGTGGCGGAGCGGCATCCGGACCTCATCCGCCGCATCGTTGCCGCCGGACATGAGCTGGCGAGCCACGGCTATGATCACCAGCGCGTCTTCACCTTCACGCCCGAGCAATTCCGGGCCGATCTGCGCAAATCGCGCGCGCTATTGGAGCAGGCGGGGGCGGTGCCGGTGCGCGGCTATCGCGCGCCGAGTTTTTCCATCGATGCGCGCACGCCCTGGGCGCATACCGTTCTCGCTGAGGAAGGCTACAGCTATTCGAGCAGCGTCGCGCCGGTGCGCCACGATCATTATGGCTGGCCCGAGGCGCCGCGCTTTGCCTACCGCCCGCTCGACGATTCGCCCCTCATCGAACTGCCGGTCACGACCGCGAGAGCCATGGGGCGCACCATAGCGGCGGGCGGCGGCGGTTTTTTCCGGCTGATGCCATACGGCTTCACCCGCTGGGCGGTGGGACAGGTGAACCGCACCGATCAGCGCCCGGCGATCTTTTACTTCCACCCGTGGGAGATCGACGCGGATCAGCCGCGCGTGCCCCACGCGCCGCTCAAGTCCCGCCTGCGCCACTACACCAACCTCGCAACCACCGAGGCCAAGCTCGACCGGCTGATCAGAGCTTTCCGCTGGGGCAGGGTGGATGCGGTCGCAGCCGATCTGGCAAGGGATGCGTCATGCTGGCCCGCCGCATGATCGTCTCGCGCGCCAATCTGGACGACGCGGCGCAAGTCGCCGAGCTGGAAGCGTGGATCGGCACGCGGCCAGACTCCACGCCCTTTCACCGTCCGGCGTGGATCAACGCGGTCGCGCGCGGCACCGGCCAGCAGGCGATGATGCTCGTGTGCCGTCATGGCGGCGGAGCAATTGCGGGCGTGCTTCCGCTCAATCTCATCCACTCGCCCCTGTTCGGGCGGGCCTTGGTATCCAGCGGCTTTGCCGTCGATGGCGGGATATTGGCCGACGATGCGGCCGTGGCGGAGGCGCTCGCCGCCGAATGTTGGCGCCTGGCGGAGGCGATGAGCTGCCCCACGGCGGAGCTACGCGGCGGGGTATTGCCGCGCGAGGGCTGGGCGCTGAAAACCGGCGCCTATCTCAACTTCGCCAAGCCACTGGAGGCGGATGACGAGGCGCAGCTGCTCGCCATCCCCCGCAAACACCGCGCCGAGGTACGCAAGGGGCTGGACAATGGCCTTGCTATCGAGTTCGGCCGAAGCAAGCGCCTGCTCGAAATCCACTATCGGCTCTACGCCGAAAATGTTCACCGGCTCGGTACGCCGGTTTTCCCCAAGGCGATGTTTGCCGAAGTGCTCGCTGCCTTTGGCGACAACGCCGACATCGTGCTCGTGAGCAAGGACGGCGCGCCGCTCACAACCATCTTCAGCCTCTATCATAACGGCGTGTGCATGCCTTATTGGCAGGGCGCGACGCTGGCCGCGCGCAAGCTGCGTTCCAACGAGGCAGGCTATTTCCACCTGATGAGCCATGCCCGCCAACGCGGCTGCACCCACTTCGATTTTGGGCGCTCCAAGGTCGGGACTGGTCCTGCGGCGTGGAAAAAGACCTGGGGCTGGGAGGGCGAGCCGTTGACCTACGCCACGCGCGCCGCGCCGGGCCGGGAAGCGCGGGACATCAACCCGCTCTCGCCGCAATATCAGCGCAAGGTAGAGCTGTGGAAGAAGTTGCCGCTTCCCATCGCGAGCTTCATCGGCCCCTATATTTCGCGCGGGCTGGGCTGAGGCGTCATGGCCGCGGCGGGGGAAATATTGTTTCTGGTGCATCGCATCCCGTTCCCGCCGGACCGGGGCGACAAAATCCGCTCGCACCATATCCTGCACGCGCTCCGGGAGATCGGCCCGGTGCATGTCGGCTGCTTCGCCGATGACGCGCGGGACATGGGTTTTGCCGACGAGATGGCGGCGCTCACAGCCAGCCAGTGTGTACTGATGCGGGGGCGGTCGCGCGCGGTGGCGGGCTTGAACGGTTTGCTCAGGCGCCAGCCGATGCTGGTCGCGATGTACGAAAGCGCCGCGATGCACCGCTGGGTGCGGCATGTGCTGGCAACCCGCCCGATCCGCGCCGTGGTCGCCTATTCGGTGCAAATGGCGCATTTCGTGCCACGAAAGCTTCCCAAGGGCGTGCGCTTCATCATGGATTTCGTCGATTTCGACAGCGCGAAATATGCTGCCTATGGGGCGGGGCAGGGCGGCGTGATGGGCTGGGTCAACCGGCGCGAGGGCCGCGTGCTGATGCGCTTTGAGGCGGAGACAGCGCTGCGGGCGGATGTCTCGGCCTTCGTCAGCGCGGCTGAGGCGGACATGTTCGTGCGCACCGCCGGGGTGCAGGGCGCGGACATTCGGGCGCTCGATAACGGCGTTGATCTAAACTATTTCAATGTATTGTCGCAATATCCTACGATCCAATCTCATAAAGTGCCGCTGCTCGTCTTCACCGGGCAGATGGACTACCGCCCCAATATCGAAGCGGTGCAGAGCTTCACGCGCGAGGCGTTGCCCACGATCCGCGCCGCGCATCCCGATGCCCGATTTGCTATCGTCGGCCGCAACCCCGCGGCGGAGGTGACCGCGCTCGGCAGTCTGCCCGGCGTGATCGTCACGGGTGGCGTTCCCGATGTGCGCGGCTGGCTGGCGGCGGCGGACGTGGTGGTCGCGCCGCTGCGGATCGCGCGCGGTATCCAGAACAAGGTGCTTGAGGCCATGGCGATGGCGCGCCCCGTGGTCGCCTCTCCGCAGGCGGCCGAGGGGATCGACGCGGAGGACGGCAAACATCTCTTGGTCGCCCGCACTCCGGCGGAGGAGGCCCACGCCGTGCTGGCGCTGCTCGCGGATCCAGAACGCGCGAAAGCGCTGGGCCAGGCGGCCCGCGAGCGCATGGAGGCCCGCTATGACTGGGCAGCGACGCTCGCGCCGTTGCGGGATATGGTGACGGGCGGATGACCGGCCCGAGCTGGCGCGGTCAGCTGATCCTGCTCGGCGGCCTCGCGCTCGCCGTGCTGCTACTCTTTCATCATGACGCCGCAGATATGGCGCGCATCTGGTGGACCAGCTCGACCTACGGCCACTGCCTGTTCATCCTGCCGCTGATCGGCTGGCTGGTGTGGCAGCGCGCCGGGCAGATCGCGCAGCTCACACCCGAGACTTGGCCGCTTGGGCTGGCGTGGCTTGGCGCGGGAGCCTTGCTGTGGCTGCTGGGTGATGCGGCGAGCCTTGGGGTGCTGCGCCACGGCGGCCTGATCGTGATGCTGCAGGGCGTAGTAATGGCCTCGCTCGACCCGCAAGTGAGCCGCGCCCTAATGTTCCCGCTGTTTTACGCCTTCTTCCTCGTCCCGGTGGGCAGCGAGCTGGAACCTGTGCTGCAACTGCTGACCGCGGACATGGCGATGCCGTTGCTGCGCCTTGTTGGCATCCCCGCGCATCTCGAGGGCATTTTCATCACCACGCCCACAGGCTATTTCGAGGTGGCCGAGGCGTGCTCCGGCGCGAAGTTCGTGGTGGCGATGACGGCCTATGGCGTGCTCGTGTGCCAGGTCTGCTTTCGCTCGTGGGTTCGGCGCGCCATCTTTCTGATGTTCGCACTCACGGCCTGCGTGCTGGCGAACGGCGTGCGCGCCTTCGGCACCATCTATGTCGCTCACGAGCGGGGCATCGAGACGGCGATAGGTGTCGATCATGTCGTGTGGGGGTGGCTGTTCTTCGCAGTAGTCATGGCGCTGGTGATGCTCGCCGCTTGGCCGTTTTTTGATCGCAAGCCCGGCGAGCAGGCGCTGGATATGGATGCTTTACGGCGGATCCGCGCCCGACCAGGTCCATCCGCCTCGCTGATGGCGGGAATGGCCCTTGCCGTCATGACCACCGCACCGGCGTGGAGCCATGTCTCTGCGCTGGCGGGCAGGGGCGACCTTGCTACCATGGCACCACCGCCAGTCTCCGGCTGGCAGCGCACCAATGCGCCAATGGCCTATGCGTGGGCGCCGCATTTCGCCGGAGCCGATCGGACCGTTCAGGCCCGCTATGCGGATGCGCACGGCCATGTCGTTGATCTTGCCATCATAGCATATGCCCATCAGTCCGAGGGCCGCGAACTTATCGGCTTCGGGCAGGGCGCGGCTGATCCCGCGAGCGAATGGACATGGTCCTCCCCAGCATGGGCACCCGGTGAAGCACGCGGCGAAATCATCACCGCGCCCGGCCCAGTGCGGCGGCATGTCGTCAGTTTCTACCGCGTCGGCGGATCGGGGATGACGGGGAGCAGCGCGCGGATCAAGCTCGCCACCATGAAGGCAAAGCTGTTGATGCGCGACCAGCGCGCCATTGCGATACTGATCTCGGCCGAGGATCGCGAAGGCGCGCCCGCCGAAGCCGCCATCCGCGCTTTCCTGCAATCGCTCGGTGACCCGCAATCGCTGGCTGACGCCATCGCGCCAAGCCGCTAAGGGCCAGACCATCATGTGCGGCATCGCAGGCATCTTCCATCTTCAGACGGCCAAGCCGGTCGATCCCGCGCGCGTGCAGGGCATGATCGACGCCATGCCGCATCGCGGGCCTGACGGCACCGGCGTGTGGACCGCGCCGGGCGTGGGGCTGGGCCATTGCCGTCTGTCGATCATAGACCTTGCGGGTGGCGCGCAGCCGATGGCGAACCAGGACGCCAGCCTGATCGTCACCTACAATGGCGAGATCTACAATTTCGCCGAGGTGCGCGCGGAGCTGGTGGCGCTGGGCCATAAATTCCGCACCACGGGCGACACCGAGGTGATCCTTCACGCCTATCGCCAGTGGGGCGAGGCGTGCGTGGAGCGGTTCAACGGCATGTTCGCCTTCGCGCTGTATGATGTGGCCACGCAGTCGCTCTGGCTGGTGCGGGACAGGCTCGGCGTCAAGCCGCTCTACTATGCGCAGGTGTCGGACGGCAGCCTGATCTTCGGCTCGGAGCTAAAGGCGCTGCTTGCGCATCCGCTGCTGCGCCGCGCGCCGGATCTGAGCGCGGTCGAAGACTATATCGCGCTTGGCTATGTGCCGGATGATGCCTGCATCGTCGCGGGCGTCAAAAAGCTTGGCGCGGGCGAGCATCTACGCCTCGTGCGGGGCAGGAGGCTAGCCAGCCCCAAGCGCTGGTGGGACGTGACCTTTGCCGACCGTTCCGCCGCCAAACCCGCCGCGCTGGCCGAGGAACTGGTGGCGCTGATGCGCGATGCGGTGAAGCTGCGCATGGTCGCGGATGTGCCGCTGGGCGCGTTCCTCTCCGGCGGGGTCGATAGCAGCTCCGTCGTCGCGATGATGGCGGAGCAATCGCCCAGAGCCGTCAAAACCTGCACTATCGGTTTCGATGTCGAGAGCCTGGACGAGCGCGGCTATGCCGATCATGTCGCGCGGCGCTTTGCCACGGATCACCGCACGCGCATCGTTTCGCCGGACGATTACGGCCTGCTCGACCGCATCGTCGGCCATTTTGACGAGCCGTTCGCCGATGCTTCTGCGCTGCCGACTTTTCGCGTGTGCGAGCTGGCGCGCGAGGAGGTTACGGTCGCGCTATCCGGGGATGGCGCGGACGAGGCGTTTGCGGGCTATCGCCGTCACCTGTTCCAGCATCGCGGCGAGGGGCTGCGCGGGTTGTTGCCGCAGGGTCTGCGCAGGCCGCTGTTCGGCGCGCTGGGCCGCGCCTATCCCAAGGCGGACTGGGCGCCGCGCTTTCTGCGCGCGAAATCGACCTTTCAGGAGCTGGCTATAAGCGGCGGCGAGGCTTATGCGCGCGCGGTTGGCTTCACCACGCCGGAACTGCGGGCCAGGCTCTATGGCGCGGAGTTCGCGCGCGCCATCTCCGGCCACCGCGCCGAGGACCGGATCGTCGCCGCGATGGACGCCGCCCCTGCGCGTGACCCGCTTGACCGCGCGCAATATGCCGATCTCAAGATCTGGCTGCCCGGCGACATCCTCACCAAGACAGACCGTATGAGCATGGCCGTCAGCCTCGAAGCGCGCGAACCTTTACTCGACTATCGCCTTGTCGAGTTCGCCGCGCGCCTGCCCGTTAGCCAACGCATTCACGGCAACACCGGCAAATACCTGATGAAGCGGGCGATGGAACCGCATCTGCCGCACAATATCCTCTATCGCGGCAAGATGGGTTTCGTCACACCGATCGCGCAATGGTTTCGCGGAGCGTTGGCGAACGAGGCGGCGGCTGTGGCGGATGGCTCGATGCTGGCGCGCACCGGCTGGTTCGACCGCACCACGATGGCGAAACTGGCGCAGGATCACAAGGCGGGCCGCGCCGATCACGGCCGGCTGCTGTGGCAGCTGCTGGTGCTGGATAAATCGCTGGCGCGACTATTCGGTTAGCCGAACAAGATTTTCGCTGTCCGGTCCCACATCGCGGGAGAGGCTGCGGCAAGCATCCCGGTCGCATCCGAAGAGGCGAGATAGGGCGTACCGTCGAACCGGCAGGCCATGCCCCCCGCCTCGTTGAGGAACAACACGCCCGCCGCATGATCCCAGGCGAGCGTTCGCTTGAACAGCGCAAGGTCGTTCTGCCCCAGCACGATGCGGGGATATTGTTCTGCCGCGCAGCGGGGTATGCTGACGATATCGAGCTGCCCCGCCAGCCGCGCCTCGATGTCCGCCCGTTCCTGCGGATTCAGAAACAGCGTCGAGATACCCGCAAGCGGCAGCTCCGCCCCGCTCTCCCGCGCGGCGATGCGCTCGCCGTTAATCCAGGCGCCCTCTCCGCGCACCGCATGGCACATGCGTCGTTCGAGCGGATCATAGATCCATCCCGCTACCGGCACGCCTCGTTCCGCCAGCGCGATGATGACGCCGAAGGGCGCGCGCCCGGCGGCAAAGTTGCCGGTCCCGTCGATCGGGTCGATGATCCAGCACAGCTCGCTCGCCAAGCCTTCGAGCAAAGCGGGGTTCGCCGCGCAGGCCTCTTCACCGACGATCAGCGCCTCGGGCAGCAGTTTCGCCAGCCCCTCTGACAACCGCGCCTCGCTCTCCCGGTCGGCAATGGTCACGAGGTCGTTCTTCGCCTTCTCGATCACCTCATGCGCGGCAAGGTTCTGATAGCGCGGCAGGATCACTTCGGAAGCGACAGAGCGCATCAGCGCAGAGACGGCAGCGTTAAGGGTATCGTTCATCATTGCCCCAATCGCACCATAGCCATGGCGATTGCAATCGTGATGAAGATGGCGCCAGAAATACGCGCCGCGCGCTGTTCAGCCGCGCTGGAGAGGGACAGGGCACCCAGCCGATAGGCGAGCAGCCCATAACCCGTCAGCACCAGCACCTCAAGGCTAATGCCGATCGCCGCGAGCACCACCAGCTGAGGCGCAACCGCCCGCTGAATGTCGATGAACGGGGGCAGAAAAACCGTAAAGAAGAGCAAGGCCTTTGGGTTGGACAACTGGACCGCAATCGCCCCGGTGAAGCCACGCCATGCCCCGATGTCGCCGCGTGTGCGCCTGGTCTCCAGATGCGCCTTTTCCCGCCAGGTCTGGACGCCGAGCCAAAATAGATAGGCAATGCCTGCCCACCCAAGAACAGCCAACACCACTGGTGCACGCTCGACCAGTGCGACAAGGCCGGTGCCGACCATGACATACCACAACGCATTACCGGTATTGATGCCCGCTATCGCTCCCGCCATCCCGCGAAGCGAGCCGGCCAGCGCAATTCCCGAGACCGTGGCGACAGCGGGTCCGGGGGTAAGACACGCAATGAGATCGGTTATCGCATAGGCCAGCAGCAGGTGCGCTGTGCTCTCCAACGCCATCAGCTTCGGTATTCGGCGTTAATCGAAATATATCCGTGGGTCAGATCACAGGTCCACACGCTGGCGCGGCCCTCGCCCAGCCCGATGTCGACACCTATCGCGATGTCCTGCCCCTTGAGATGCGCGGCAACCGGCGCTTCGTCATAGCCTTCGACCGGATAGCCATTGGCGGCGACCTGTGTCGCGCCAAAGCTGATTGCGAGCTTGTCCCTGTCCGCCGGTTCGCCCGCCTTGCCAACTGCCATGACGACGCGGCCCCAGTTCGCGTCCTCGCCCGCAATCGCGGTCTTGACCAGCGGCGAGTTGGCGATCGAGAGGCCGATGCGTCGCGCACTCTCGTCAGATACCGCGCCGGTCACGCGGATCTCGATGAATTTCTGCGCGCCCTCGCCATCCTTCACCACCAGATGCGCTAACGCAGTGCAGATGTCGGTCAAAGCCGCCTGAAAGGCGTCCGCGCCGGGGCTGTTGCGGCTGACAAGCGGGGCGTTGCCTGCCTTGCCCGTCGCGAAGACCAGCACGGTGTCCGAGGTGGAGGTGTCGCCATCCACCGTGATGCAGGAAAAGCTCCTGCCGTTCGCTTCATCGAGCATTTGCTGCAAAAGCGCCGGTTCGACGGCGGCGTCGGTGAAGATGTAGCCCAGCATCGTCGCCATATCGGGCGCAATCATGCCGCTACCCTTGATGATGCCGGAGAGCGTGACCTTCGTCCCGCCGATCATGGCGGATGAAGTCGCGCCCTTGGGGAAGGTGTCGGTCGTGCCGATGGTCAGCGCCGCGTCCTCCCAGCTGCACGGAGCTGCGACGAGCGCCTTTTCCACGCCCGCGCGCGCCTTGTCCTTGGGCAACGGCACGCCGATGACGCCGGTGGAGGAGACGAAAACATCAGACGGAGCGCAGCCCAGATGCTCCGCGACCTGCTCCATGATCTGCTCCACCGCTTCGCGCCCGCGATAGCCGGTGAAAGCGTTGCTGTTGCCCGCATTGACGACGAGCGCCCGCGCTCGACCGCCCTTGATGCCCTCGCGGCATAGCTCTACCTCGCTGGAGCAGCACAGGTTTTTCGTCGTGACGCCTGCAACAGCCGTCCCCTCGGCCAGCTCGGCATAAGTGAGGTCACAGCGGTCCCACTCTTTGTAGCGCGCCCGCGCCACGCGCAGGGTTACGCCCGCGATATCGGGCAAGGCAGGGAAGGCGGCAGGGGCAAGGGGCGAGCGTTCCATGGCTTCGCGCTTAGCGGATTTGGGGCAGGGGTCAATTCCGGAACACTATTGACTGTAATTCCTCTCCTGTCCCGCTGAGCAAAGTACGAAACAAAAATATATTCATAATGGAGTAAACACACAGTTCCATTCGGTCATAAAACATGAAAAACGTAATACTACATCCAGATTGGACCATTGTTGCCGTGATGAGATTCTTCAATAGTCCTGTTTTTTGTTTGAAATCAAGAATTTCAGTCTATTCAGATCCCCCATTGCTGGCCAGTTTATAGTTCCATGTGAGAACAATGCCCGACGAAACCATCCATCTAACTGTCACTCCTCCAGGAAATTCCGCTTTCGGGAGCACTATCTATGTCGGGGAACTCGTAAATCGTGCTCGGCAGTTTGTTGAGTTACGCCGGGCGCGCGCGAGCTTCTTGCCGAAGGAATTGATGGGAGAGCCCGTATGGGACATGCTGCTGGATCTGTTTATCGCCGCTTGTGAGTCAAAGCGCATATCCGTCAGCAGCGCATGCATTGCCTCGGGGGTTCCTCCCTCTACAGCACTGCGCTATCTCGTAAAAATGGAGAAGCACGGCCTGATCGTACGAAGCGAAGATGACACCGACGGGCGGCGCATATACGTGGCCATTTCGCCGATCGCGCGAGAGGCCATTGGCGAATGGCTCCATAGCATCGCTTGACCTAATGTGGCGCGCGTCAGCTTGTCATGCGCGCGATGAGCGGCCAGTGTGCTGGGGGACCACTGGGGGCGATAGCATTATGAGGACGGTATCGGGTATTATGCTGGGGGCTGCCGCTGCCTTGAGTATAGGCAACGCATGGGCCGATATTCCAAAGGCACCGCCCCTTTCGCCGCAGCCGGTCATGCTTCCGCCTGCGCCCCTCCCACCCAAGCCTGCGCCGCCTTTGCCGCCAGTGCCCAAAGTGCGGGCCAAGCCTGCCGAGTCTCCCGGAGGCTGGATCAACCCGGAAGACTATCCCAAGCCCGCTCTCTACAACGAGATGACAGGGATTTCCGCCTTCCGTCTGTTCATCGACCCCACGGGGAAGGTTAGCCACTGCCAGATCACCGCGAGCAGCGGTTTTGAAGTGCTGGACAGCGCAACATGTGAGCGCCTGATCGAACATGGAAAGTTCACGCCCGCGCAAGATGGCAAGGGCAGGGCTGTTGCCGACACATGGAACAGCCGCGTCTTGTGGCAGATGCCGTTCACCACCCCGCAGCCGATGAAAGAAGGAACCGGTATCGCCACCTTCCAGATCAACAAGTTGGGTGTGGTGACGGACTGCGCGGTAAAGGTGAAATCCTGGGATACCGAGACATCGCAGGAACAATGCTGGAACTCTGATAATATGCCGCCGCTCGCGGGGCTTGAAATGCGGGGATATGGCGCGGAACCGATCGTGGAGGTCGACATGGAATGGTCGTCCACTTTCAGCAGTGCACGGCGGGACCAGCTGATACAGGATCGGCCCGGATACGAAACGCGCTCGCTCCTGGTGTTCCGGTTCGAGGTCAATGCCGAGGGCAAGATGACCCAGTGTGCGATGGAGCGGCAAAGGGGAAGCGAAAAGCTGATCCACAATATGTGCTTTCAGGCAGTAAAACAGCTTTATGCGCCGATGAAGGACGCGACCGGGACCCCGGTTTCGACGCCCGGCTGGATCATCAGCCGCATCCTGCGCAAGCTTGGGCCATAGCGGGCGCGGTCCTCCTGCTTTCCCGACCGGCTCAATTGACTTCCCGCCCCCCTGATCCTACATCGCGGCGGTATTTTCAGCGTGCGCTCCGCTAGGGGTGGCGCACCCCGTCAGTCAGGATGATTTCATGCTCGGCGCGCTCGCCAAATCCCTCTTCGGTTCGTCCAATGATCGCTACGTCAAGTCGCTGGGCAAGCTGGTGTCCCAGATCGCCGGGTTCGAAGGCACCGTCTCCGCGCTGACCGATGACGAACTGCGGGATCAGACCCGCAAATTCCGTGAGAGACTGGCGGGGGGCAAGGAAACGCTCGACGATCTGCTGCCCGAAGCTTTCGCTACCGTGCGCGAGGCCGGCAAGCGGGTGCTCGGTATGCGCCATTTCGATGTGCAGATGATCGGCGGCATCGTGCTCCACCGCGGCGAGATCGCCGAGATGCGCACCGGCGAGGGCAAGACACTGGTGGCGACGCTCGCGACTTACCTGAACGCGCTCGAAGGCAAGGGCGTGCATGTCGTTACCGTGAACGACTATCTCGCGCGGCGTGACTGCGACTGGATGGGGCAGATCTATCGCTTCCTCGGCCTCACCACCGGCGTGATCGTGCCCGGCCTACGCGAGGATGAGCGGCGCGAAGCCTACAACGCCGACATAACCTACGCCACCAACAACGAGCTGGGCTTCGATTATCTGCGCGACAACATGAAATATGACCGCGCGCAGATGGTGCAGCGGCCGTTCAACTACGCGATCGTCGACGAGGTGGACTCGATCCTGATCGACGAAGCCCGCACCCCGCTCATCATCTCAGGCCCGACAGACGACAAGTCCGAGCTCTATATCGGCGTCGACGCGCTGGTGAAGCAGCTTTCCGAAGAGGATTACGAAAAGGACGAGAAACAGCGCAACATCACGCTGACCGAGGATGGCACGGAAAAGGTCGAGCGGCTGCTGGAGAATGCCGGGCTGCTGGTCGGCTCCAACCTCTATGATTTCGAGAACACGCAGGTCGTCCACCACGTCAACCAGTCGCTACGCGCGAACAAGATGTTCAAGCGCGACATTGATTATATCGTCAAGGACGGCAAGGTCATCATTATCGATGAGTTCACCGGCCGCATGATGGATGGGCGGCGCTGGTCGGATGGCTTGCATCAGGCGGTGGAGGCGAAGGAAGGCGTCAATATCGAGCCGGAGAACCAGACGCTCGCCTCGATTACCTTCCAGAACTATTTCCGCATGTATCCCAAGCTTTCGGGCATGACCGGCACCGCCGCGACCGAAGCGACCGAGTTCCACGAGATTTACAAGATGAACGTGGTAACGATCCCCACCAACGTGCCGGTGCAGCGGCAGGACGAGGAAGACCTGTTCTACAAGAGCATCGAGGACAAGTTCGCCGGCATCGCGAAGACGATCCGTGAACATCAGGCCAAGGGTCAGCCGGTGCTTGTAGGCACGGTCAGCATCGAGAAATCGGAGATGTTGTCCGAGTTTTTGCACAAAGAGGGCGTGAAACACAGCGTTTTGAACGCAAGATTTCACGAAAGCGAGGCGCATATCGTGGCGCAGGCGGGGCGGCTCGGCATGGTGACGATCGCCACCAACATGGCCGGACGCGGCACCGACATCCAGCTCGGCGGAAACCTTGAGTTCCGCATCGAGGACGAACTGAAGGACATGGCCGAAGGTCCGGAACGCGACGCCGCCATAGAACGCATCCGCGTGGAAATAGCGATGGAAAAGGCGCAGGTTCTGGAGGCGGGCGGCCTCTGCGTCATCGGCACGGAGCGGCACGAAAGCCGCCGCATCGACAACCAGCTGCGCGGCCGTTCAGGCCGTCAGGGTGACCCTGGCCTCTCGCGCTTTTACCTCAGCCTCGACGACGATCTGTTGCGCATCTTCGGGCCAGACACCCTCTTCGCCCGCATGATGCGCTCCAGCCTTGAGGATGGCGAGGCGCTGCCCCCCTCCAAATGGATGTCCAAGGCGATCGAGACCGCGCAGAAAAAGGTTGAGGCGCGCAACTACGACATCCGTAAGCAGGTCGTCGAATATGATGACGTGATGAACGACCAGCGCAAGGTCATATACGAGCAGCGCGGCGACATCATGGACGCCGAGACGGTCGATGACGTGGTTGTCGATATGCGGCACGAGACGGTAAACGACATCGTCGGAGCGCACTGTCCCCCCGGCACATACCCTGAGCAATGGGACGTGGCAGGGCTCAAAGCATCTGTGCAGGCACGGCTCAATCTAGAGCCTGATATTGATGGCTGGCTCTCCGAAGACACGGTCGCGCCCGAAATTATCGAGGAGCGTCTGGTCGCGCTGGCCGATGCCGCTGTGGCGGAAAAGGCCGCCGCGCTCGATGAGGGCAGCTGGCACAATATCGAAAAGAGCATCCTGCTCCAGAACCTCGATCATCACTGGAAGGAGCATCTGGCAACGCTGGATGCGCTGCGTCAGGTCGTGCATCTGCGCGCCTATGCGCAAAAGACACCGATCAACGAATACAAGGCCGAGGCGTTCGCTCTGTTCGAGCGTATGCTCGGCAACATCCGTGATGACGTGACACAGACGATTGCGCGGGTGCAGTTCCAGTTTGAGAACCCGGCCGATGTTCCAGATTTGCCGACCCTGCCCGATTTCATCACCAATTATAGCGCTGATGGCGGAGCTGGGGTGGGTGTTGATGAGAACGGTTTCGTCACCACGCGCATTCCCGGCATTGCCGCCGGAGAGACTGGCGGTGATCCCTATGGCCACCTCGGAATCAGCCGCAACGCGCCATGCCCTTGCGGGTCGGGCAAGCGCTACAAGCATTGCCACGGGGCGCTGGTATAGCGCTTCGACTGCGAACTATTATCTGGGACCCAGTATTCCGCTGAGCGATGTACTGAGCGCAGAGGCCGGACCACTGCGTGCGAGCAAGCGGCGCTGTTCCACCGGGCCGGGTGCGCGCCAGCTTTTGGTTGCGTCCGCGCTGAAACCCCAAAAGCGGCCATAATATTCCGGGTCGCCGATCATCATCAAGGGCGCCTCGGCGCTTTTATCCGCGTCCGAGATCAATCGATCCATCAACAGCTTGCCGAAACCCTCGCCCTGCCGCTCGGGGAGCACGGCGACCGGCCCGACCATGATAAGCGGCGAGACCGCGCCATCATCTCCGTGAAGTGCGACAGGCCAGCTTTGCAGCAACCCCACGAACGCTCCGTCATCATCGCACACCGCATAGCTCAATTCCGGCAGCCAGCGCATGCCGGTGCGGATGGCATAAGCGGTGCGGCCATGGCGGTCCGTTCCGAAGGCGGTGTCGAGCAGGGCATCGATCACGGGTTCGGTCTGGCTGTTCAGGGGGAAAAGGGTCGTCACGCTTGCTGTTCTGTCGGTAAAAGGGCATGAGCGCCCGGAAGCCGCGCCCTTTAGCGCGCGAGCCGCAAAAGGAAAGATAATTCTGCGCGCATCGCAGGGGAGCATCGACACGCATGGCCGCCTATCGCACATCCGAGGATAATTTTTTGGCGCTGGAGGTCGAGGACCTGCATGTCGATGTTCTCACAGGCATCTATTCCGAAGAGACTCATCTACCGCAGCCATTGAAGATATCGGTGCGCGCACTGATCGCACAGGAGCCACATTACGACCCGGATACCCAGTTGAGCCGTTCCAAGAACTATATGGACCTGAAGCACGCAGCTACAGATGCGCTGCCGAAGGATCGGCATTTTAAACTGATCGAGGCGGTGGCCGATCACATCATCGATACGATCTTAATGCAGGACGACAAGGTACGACATGTCACGGTCAATATCGTGAAGCTCGCACTATCCGAGAACGGCGAATCGATCGGTATAACGATGGCACGCGGGAGGCATTAACCCGGGTCAGGGGATGGTTGATCACCCTTGCGCAACCTCCGCAGGCGCGGGGCGTGTTCCAGTCGCGCAGCGTTCTTGATGTCCTGCCTCAGGTCCTCGCGCCGCTGATGGATGGAGGCGATTACCGGCCCCATCGCCACGCCAAGCTCCACGAGTGCAGTCTCCGCGAGCTGAAGCGAGCTTTCGAGCGTTTCGGGCACAGCCTCAGTCGCTCCGGCCTTGTAGAGCTGGCTAGCATGCTCGGCATCGCGCGCGCGGGCGATGACCGGCAGGGTGGGGAACGCCTGGCGCACAGCGCCAGTGATCCGCACACACAACACCGGATCATCCATGGTTAGAATGAGGACGCTCGCGTTCTCAAGCAACAGGTTATCAAGCGTCTGCGGCCGCGTGACGTTACCAAAGCGTACCGCATAACCCTCTCTCCGGCCTTCCAGAACCACATCTGGATCAGAGTCGACAACGATATAGGGCTGATCGTGGCTACGCAGCAGATCACATACCATTCTCCCTACGCGGCCAAAGCCAAGAACCACGGTGCGCTGCCCTGCCTCGGCGTCTCTATTGGGAACTTCCCCCGCTTCGCGCGCATGGGCGCGATGCTCGATGCGGCGTGCGAGGTCATGTCCTGCGCGGGCGAGCAGCGGCGTCAACGTCAACCCGATGGCAGTGGCGATCTGCCAGAATACTGCGGCATCCTGATCGATGATCTTTGCTGCGGAAGCGGTGGCTAGCACGATCAGCGTCGTTTCTGAAGGACTGGCCATCAGCAGTCCCACTTCCGCGGCAAGGCTCCGGCGCGCACCATTGAGGCGCAGCAGCGTGGCGGTCACAAGTGTCTTGATTACCACCACGCCAAAGATGGCGAGCAGCAGCGCAGACCATTGCTCGGCAATGATCTCTAGATCTAGGCTCATGCCCACCGTGAGCAAGAATACCCCAAGCGCAAGCCCTCTGAATGGCGCGGTGATCCCTTCCACCTCGTTGCGATAATCCGTTTCCGCAATCATCAATCCGGCGAGCAGCGCACCGACGATAGGTGAAAGGCCAGTAAGTGCTGTCGTGAGGCTTGCCATGATGACAACCAGTAGGCTCGCGGCAAGGAACACCTCAGGGCTTTTGATGCGCGCCGCCTGCGCGAATATGCGTGGCAAGATGAAGGGACCGGCGAGCAGCATTGCGATCACAGTCGCTCCACCGATCAACAGCGTACTCATGAGCCCTGCGAAATCTCCTCCACTGTTTGCAGGGGCCATGGCACCAAGGAAAAAGATGATCGGCACCAGTGCCAGATCCTCGAATAGCAGCATCGAGAAGGCGGCACTGCCCACCTGGGATTTGGTGCCGACCATCGGCAGCACAAGGGCAGTGGACGACAGCGCGAGCGCTAATCCAAGCCCGATGGCCGCCGGGCCGCTATTGCCCATCAGTGTTAGGATAAGAGCGATGAGCAGCGCCGAACCGCCGAGCTCCAGCGCGCCGACGCCAAACACCATGCGCCGCATACCCCACAGTCGTCTGAAACTCAGCTCTAAGCCTATTGAGAACAGCAACAGGATGATGCCTAGCTCGGCAAAGGGTGCAATAGCCTCCGGACGGGAGATAGTGACATAATAGAGCCACGGATATTCCTGCGTCATGGCGCCTAGGCCCGAGGGGCCGACGATCACACCCGCAAGAATGAAACCGATCACAGGGCTGATGCGGAAGCGCGCGAACATGGGGATGACGACGCCCGTCGCCCCTAGAATGACGAGCGTGTCGCTCAGTCCGCTAGTGCTGTGAATCTCCAGTGCCATAGGCGCCCTTTAAAGCAGGCGCGGGGGACGCTGTCATGGCCCAAATCAAAATGATCCGGAAATACAAACGCCCGCGCGAGAGAGCGCGGGCGCCTCTTAAGTGTGCATAACGTCTAAAACGAGTCGACGCTTATTTCCAGCTCGACATCTCGGCTTCGAGGTTGGTTCGGATTGCCTCGAAGAATTGCTCGGTCGTCATCCACGACTGCTCCGGGCCGATCAGCAGCGCGAGATCCTTGGTCATCGCGCCATCTTCAACCGTTTTCACGCACACCTTCTCCAGTGTCTCGGCGAAGCGGGTGACTTCGGGTGTTTCGTCGAACTTCCCGCGATAAACCAAGCCCTGCGTCCATGCGAAGATCGACGCGATCGGGTTGGTGGAAGTCGCCTTGCCCTGCTGGTGTTGGCGAAAGTGGCGGGTGACGGTGCCGTGTGCCGCCTCGGCTTCGATGGTCTTGCCATCTGGGGTCATCAGCACTGAAGTCATGAGGCCCAGCGAGCCGAAGCCCTGCGCCACCTGATCGGACTGGACGTCGCCATCATAGTTCTTGCAGGCCCAGACGAACTTGCCGCTCCACTTCAGCGCGGAGGCAACCATGTCGTCGATCAAGCGGTGCTCATAGACGATCCCGGCAGCCTTGAACTTGTCGACGAACTCGGCTTCATAAACTTGGGCGAACAGATCCTTGAAGCGGCCATCATAGGCCTTAAGGATCGTGTTCTTGGTTGAGAGATAGACCGGCCAGCCGCGGCCCAAGCCATAGTTCATCGAGGCGCGGGCAAAATCGCGGATCGATTCATCGAGGTTGTACATGCCCATGGCGACGCCGGAGCCTGGGAACTGGAACACTTCCTCGTCGATCACCTCTCCGTTGTCGCCTTCCCACACAAGGCGCAGCTTGCCGGGACCGGGCACCCGGAAATCAGTTGCCTTATACTGGTCGCCAAAGGCGTGGCGACCGACGACGATCGGATCGGTCCAGCCCGGAATGAGGCGCGGCACGTTGCGGATCACGATCGGCTCACGGAAGACGACACCGCCCAAAATGTTGCGGATCGTGCCGTTTGGCGATTTCCACATCTTCTTAAGCTTGAACTCCTCGACCCGCGCTTCATCCGGCGTGATTGTCGCGCACTTCACGCCGACGCCGTATTTCTTGATCGCGTTTGCCGAGTCGACGGTCACCTTGTCGTCAGTGCGGTCGCGCTCCTCCATACCGAGGTCGTAGTAATGCAGGTCGATGTCCAGATAAGGCTTAATCAGACCCTCGCGGATCCACTTCCAGATGATGCGGGTCATTTCGTCGCCGTCGATCTCGACGACCGGGTTTCTGACTTTGATCTTGGCCATGGCTCTCGTCTGCTTTCCTGTCTGGATAAGGGGAGGATGTGATGCGCTCTAGGCAAAGCGCGCCGCGGTTTCAACATCTCATAGCAGCCTTATAGGGGAGAACGCTCGCCGAAAGCTATATCGGCGCCGCTCTCGGCCGTTGTGTTAGGCGGCCTCAGCGCCTAATGTCCGGTTCATGGAACCAGACACAGACAGGTCGCCCGGCGCGGCGGTGCCCTCCGACTCGCAATCCGGCGTCAAATGGCGCTTCCCAGCAGTTCATCCGGAAGGGCGCAAGTTTGGCGCCATCGCAGTCGGCATCACCCTGTTGTTCTGGGTGCTCGGGTGGGAGGTACTCGCCTGGCTGATGGCAGGCGTGAGTATCTGGGTGTTTGCGTTTTTCCGTGACCCAGTGCGCGCGACGCCGCAGGGGCAGGACCTTCTTGTAGCTCCGGCGGATGGCCTCATCACCCTCATCCAGAAGGTTATCCCACCCCGAGAAATAGCTGGGGCAGATGGCATCGGCTCGGCTCCGATGATCCGCGTGTCGATCTTCATGAGCGTGTTCGATGTCCATATCAACCGCACGCCGATAGCCGGCACGATCCGGCAGGTCGTCTATATCTCGGGAAAGTTTATCAATGCCGATCTTGATAAGGCGAGCGAGGACAATGAGCGCCAGCATATCGTAGTTGAACGCGCCGATGGGGTGCGGATCGGCTTCACGCAGATCGCCGGTTTGGTGGCGAGGCGAATCGTCCCCTTCGTGAAACCGGGCGACGTAGTGGCGGCGGGGCAGCGCATAGGCCTCATCCGGTTTGGCAGCCGGGTCGACATCTATCTGCCGGAGGGCACGGTGCCGCGCGTAGCCCTAGGCCAGCGCACGATCGCAGGCGAAACCGTAATTGCCAGGCTCGGCGAAACCGAACCTACTCGCGGAATCTTCCAGTGAGGCGGCGCCGCGCGATACCTAGGGGGTTGCGGCGCGGTATCTCGCTGAGGCAGGTAGCACCCAATGCAGTGACGGCAATGGCTCTCTGCTTCGGGCTCACCGGGGTGCGCTTCGCCATGAGCGGGCAGTGGCAGCTGGCAGTGGGCAGCGTGATCCTGGCGGGTGTGCTGGATGGGCTCGATGGGCGCATCGCCCGGATGTTGCATGGGGAAAGCCGCTTCGGTGCGGAACTGGACTCGCTATCTGACAACATTGCTTTCGGCGTTGCCCCTGCGATCATCATTTATCTGTGGTCTTTGCAATTTCTGCCAAAGTTGGGCTGGGTGCTGGCGTTGGCTCATGCGCTGATGTGCGCGCTGAGGCTTGCGCGTTTTAACGCGGCGATCGATGCGGATGAGCAGCCGCATAAATCGGCAGGCTTCCTCACCGGCGTTCCGGCACCGACGGGGGCCGGCCTGTTGTTTGTGCCGCTATACCTGTGGTTCGTCACTGACCAAGAGATCTTCCGGAGCTTTTACCTCGTTGCGCCGTGGACGGCGTTTGTCGCTTTCCTGATGATTTCGAGCATCGCGACGTTCAGTTGGTCCGCGCTGAGACTACGGCGTACAATCAGGCTAGAGGCGATTGCCGTAGCAGGACTGCTCGCCGCGTTGCTGTTGACCGAGCCGTGGGCCACGTTGCTGGCAATTTCCGTGCTCTATCTCGCCATGATCCCGTTCGGCATAATCAGCTATCGCAAGATCAGGCTCGCGGCACGCTCGACGGCCTGAGCCAACCGATCAGGCGGCGAGGGTTACCGGCGCAGGGGCAGCTCTGTGCGCCTGGACAATCGAAACCGCCTGCGGCGTGATGCGAGCAGGTGGGTACGGAGCCTGCGGCATCCCCCCGTCTGGCTCCATTCGCAGCGCGGCCATCATCTTAGCCGCATAACCGCGCAGCATCATTCCAATCGTACTCAGCGCCGCCACCAGCGCCAGGGGAAAAATCAGTGCGGTTGCCGTCAGCATAGTCACCACCCATTTCAGATCTATCCGGAGCAACGCATGTCCGGCGTTTCCAGTTCCATGTTCACTATATGTTCTCCTAAATCTGCCCTGTCAACAGACTATTTCATCTTGCAATTCTGCCGTTCCCCACCTAATGGCGCCGCATTCCACATGGGATTCGCACATACCGGTGCCGGGTCTGAACGACGCGGTTACTGAATCCCAGAGGTAAAACCGGAAGGAGAAAGACCATGGCGGCACCTGTCGTCACCATACAGCAATTGATCGAGGCCGGCGCGCATTTCGGCCACCAGACCCACCGCTGGAATCCTCGCATGAAGCCGTACATTTTCGGCGAGCGGAACGGCGTTCACATCCTGGACCTCAGCCAGACCGTGCCGCTGTTTGCCCGCGCGCTCGAGTTCGTCTCCGCCACCGTTGCGGCGGGCGGCAAGGTACTGTTCGTCGGCACCAAGCGCCAGGCGGCTGAAGCGATCGCCGAGGGCGCGCGCAAGTCTGGCCAGCATTTCGTCAACCATCGCTGGCTGGGTGGAATGCTCACCAACTGGAAGACGATTTCCGGCTCGATTAAGCGCCTTAAGACGCTGGAAGAGCGCCTGTCGGGCGACACCCACGGCCTCACTAAGAAGGAAGTCCTCCAGATGACGCGCGAGCGCGACAAGCTGGAGCTTAGCCTGGGCGGCATTCGCGACATGGGCGGCATTCCCGACGTGATGTTCGTGATCGACGCCAACAAGGAAGAGCTGGCGATCAAGGAAGCCAACACGCTGGGTATCCCGGTGGTAGCCATCCTCGATTCGAACGTCTCGCCCGATGGCATCGCCTTCCCGGTTCCGGCGAATGATGACGCCAGCCGCGCGATCCGCCTCTATTGCGAGGCCATTGCAACCGCAGCGACCCGTGGCAGCCGTGGAGCGCAGCAGGCCTCTGGCGTCGACATTGGTGCGCTTGCCGAGCCGCCGGTCGAGGAAGCTGTCGCCGCCGAAGCGTGAGCTTCGCCAGACTGTAATATTTTCTGGGCAGGGCGCTTGGCGGTAGCATACCGGTAGGCGCCCGCCCGTTTTGAAACCTCTTTCAAAGGAACTGATGATGGCTGAGATTACTGCCGCCGCTGTCAAGGAACTGCGTGACCGCTCGGGCGCGGGCATGATGGACTGTAAAAAGGCCCTGACCGAAGCCAATGGCGATATGGAAGCCGCTGTCGACTGGCTGCGCGCCAAGGGTCTCGCCGCCGCAGCCAAGAAATCGAGCCGCACTGCGGCCGAAGGGCTTGTGGGCGTTGCCGTGGCCGGCACCAAGGGTGTTGCCGTCGAAGTGAACAGCGAGACCGACTTCGTGGCCAAGAACGACCAGTTCCAGGATTTCGTGCGCAGCGTGACCAATGTGGCGCTCGCCAACGGCGCGACCGACGCCGAGGCGCTGGCATCCGCCGATTATCCGGGCGGCGGCACTGTGTCGGAAAAGCTCGTCGCCAATATCGCCACGATCGGCGAAAACCAGACGCTGCGCCGCGTCGGCTCCGTGTCGGTGAACAGCGGTCTGGTCGTCGACTATGTCCATAACGCGGTCGTTCCCGGTCTCGGGAAAATCGGCGTTCTCGTCGCGCTGGAAGGCGATGCCTCAGCAGAAGTACTACAGCCGCTCGGAAAGCAGCTTGCCATGCACATCGCGGCGGCGTTCCCGCTGGCGCTGTCAGCGGACCAGATCGACCCCGCTTTGCTGGAGCGCGAGCGCGCAATCGCAGCAGAAAAGGCGGCCGAGAGCGGCAAGCCTGCCGAGATCGTCGCCAAGATGGTCGATGGCGCGGTAGCGAAGTTCGCCAAGGAGAATGCGCTGCTGTCTCAGCTTTTCGTGATGGACAACAAGACGCCCGTCGCGGACGTCGTTGCAAAGGCGGCCAAGGAAGCTGGCGCTTCGATTACGCTTAAGGACTATGTCCGCTTCCAGCTCGGCGAAGGCATCGAGAAGGAAGAAAGCGATTTCGCGGCGGAGGTCGCAGCGGCAGCTGGCGTCTAAGCTATATTTTGCTTCCGGGCGCCTCGGCGCTTGGCACAGTGGCGCGTGCTCATTAAGGTGCGCGCCATTCCTGTATCTAAAGCGGACTCACAAGACTTATGACACGACCCACGCCCAAGCGCATTCTGCTGAAGCTTTCCGGCGAAGTGCTGATGGGCGAGGGGGCGTTCGGCATCGATCCCACAACGGTGGATCGTATCGCGGGGGAGGTTGCTGCGGCCAAGGACGCGGGGTTCGAGATCTGCATGGTCGTGGGCGGAGGCAACATCTTCCGCGGCCTTGCCGCTGCCGCCAAGGGCTTTGATCGCACCAGCGCCGACTATATGGGCATGCTCGCTACAGTGATGAACGCGCTGGCCGTACAGAATGCGCTGGAGCGGATGGGGCATCAGACCCGGGTGCAGTCCGCCATCCCCATGGAGACGGTGTGCGAGCCTTATATCCGTCGCCGCGCGGTTCGGCATATGGAAAAGGGCCGCATCGTCATCTTCGCGGCGGGGACGGGCAACCCCTTCTTCACCACTGACACGGCCGCCGCCCTGCGCGCCGCCGAGATGGGCTGTGACGCGCTCTACAAGGGTACTAGCGTCGACGGGGTTTATGATGCCGATCCGAAGAAGGTGGCGTCAGCCAAGCGTTATGAATCAGTGACATTTGACCGAGTGTTGAATGACAATCTCAAGGTGATGGATGCCTCTGCAGTGGCGCTCTGCCGCGAGAACAACATTCCGATCGTCGTGTTCAACATCCGTGAGACCGGCAACCTCGCCCGGGTGCTGAGCGGCGAGGGGGTGGCGACAGTCGTCGGCCCGGCTACGGCCGAGGCTGCGTGATTTACCGATAAGGAGAGCGAAATGGCCCAGTTTGACAAGGCGGATCTGGAACGACGCATGAAGGGCGCGTTGGAATCGCTTAAGGGCGATCTTTCCGGCCTGCGCACCGGCCGCGCGAACGTGTCGCTGCTCGATCCGGTCAACGTCGAGGTCTATGGCGCGCATATGCCGCTCAACCAGGTGGCGACCGTTTCAGCGCCTGAGCCGCGCATGCTCTCGGTCCAGGTGTGGGACCGCAGCAATGTAACCCCGGTCGAAAAGGCGATCCGCTCCGCAGGGCTTGGTCTTAACCCGATCACGGACGGGCAGATGCTCCGCCTGCCGATCCCCGACTTGACCGAAGAGCGGCGCAAGGAGCTGGCTAAGCTTGCCAGTCAGTATGCCGAGAAAGCCCGCGTCGCCGTGCGCAATGTGCGCCGCGATGGCAACGACAACCTCAAGGTAGATGAGAAGAAGGGCGAGATCAGCGAGGATGAGCGCAAGCGCTCCGAGACCGATGTGCAGAAGCTGACCGACAGCACTATCGCCGAGATCGACGCCGCTCTCGCACACAAGGAAAAAGAAATCCTTGGCCAGTAAAGCAGCATCCGCGTCTGTTTCTGCCGCCGGCGGCTCCGGCCCTTCCCACGGCGCGCGCCATGTGGCCATCATCATGGACGGCAACGGTCGCTGGGCGAAGAAGCGTTTTCTGCCGCGCGTCGCCGGGCACAAGGCGGGCGTCGAGGCCGTGCGCAAGACGGTGCGCGCCGCGCGGGAGCTGGGGCTGGAATGCATCACTCTCTATGCCTTTTCGTCCGAGAACTGGAAGCGACCGGAGGAGGAAGTTTCAGATCTCACCGGATTGATGAAGCATTTCATCCGCGCGGATCTGGAAGAATTTCATGCCAACAATGTCCGGCTGCGGGTCATCGGTGACTATCGCGCGTTCGATGGCGAAGCGGCCGATCTCATCGAGGGCGCGTTGGCGCGGACAAGTGGCAATACCGGCTGCACCCTCGTCATTGCACTCAATTACGGGTCGCAGGACGAGCTGGCGCGTGCGGCGGCTAAGGCGGCCGCCAAGGGCGCAGTCACGCCCGGGTCGATCGCGGCGGAACTGGACACGGCAGGCCTTCCTCCGCTCGACCTCCTCATCCGCACGTCGGGCGAGGTGCGTCTTTCCAATTTCCTGTTGTGGCAGGCCGCCTACGCCGAGCTGTATTTCACAGATACGCTCTGGCCCGATTTCGACAAAAAGGCGCTTGAGGCTGCGCTCGACAGCTTCGCCGCGCGTGAGCGGCGATACGGGGGGCTGTGATGGTGGGCGCCGGGCCAGCGGCAGGGAGGGGCGCCCCGGGGTCTGATCTACGGGTGCGCGCCGTGTCCGCCGCCGCCATGATACTGGTTGTCGCTCTGGCGCTCTGGGCTGGGGGGGTGACTTTCGCGCTGTTCGTCTGGGCAATCGGCCTCGCGCTGATATGGGAATATTGGGGCCTCGTGGCGCGCATCACGCCGGACGCGGTTTTGCGCACCCTGTGGATGGTGGGAGGCGTTGCCTATATCGGTGCGGCATGCTTTGGGCTTCTGCTCTGCCCGCCCGAACTGCGCTGGTTGATAATTCTCCTCGTCATCGCCACGGATACCGGGGCGTATTTCGCCGGGCGGCGCTTTGGCGGGCCGAAAATCGCCCCCGCCATCAGTCCGTCCAAAACATGGGCTGGCCTCTATGGTGGTATGACCTACGCCGTGCTGGTAATGCTCGCGGCGTTCGTCAAATCCAAGTCTACCGTGCTAGGTGGGCCGGACCCGATTGCGCAGGTCTTTCGCGATCATATGCCGACGCTGGTGATAATGATGGTCGCCGGCGCCGCGCTGGCTGTGCTGGCGCAGGCAGGCGATTTCTTCGAAAGCTGGATGAAGCGGCGTGCGGGCGTGAAGGATAGTGGCACATTGATCCCCGGCCATGGCGGGATGTTTGACCGGCTTGACGGCTTGCTGCCGGTAGCCATTGCGGCAGGCATTTTTTCGTGGATCGTCATATTGTGACATCCCCGCGGCGCAGTATTTCCATCTTCGGCGCAACAGGAAGTATCGGCACTTCGACGCTTGATCTGATTGCGCGTGCGCCCGACGCTTACGAACTGCTCGTGCTCACAGCAAACAGCGACCCACAGGGGTTGGCGCGATGTGCCATCGCGCACGGCGCGCGGCTCGCGGTGATCGCCGACGAGGCGCATTATACGTCGCTCAAGGCCGCGCTCGCGGGATCCGGCGTAAAAGCGGCGGCAGGGCAGCAGGCGCTGGTCGATGCCGCACGGCTGGACGCGGACTGGACGATGGCGGCCATTGTCGGCTGCGCGGGGCTGGAGCCAACGCTGGCCGCGCTGGAGGGTGGCAAGACGGTCGCGCTCGCCAACAAAGAGTCGCTGGTCTCTGCAGGCGGCCTGATGATGGAGACCGCGCGGGCCTCGGGTGCGACATTGCTGCCGGTGGACAGCGAGCATAACGCGATATTCCAGTGCCTCGCGGGCGGGAGTCTCAGCCAGGTCCGGCGGATCATTCTTACCGCCAGCGGCGGGCCATTTCGAACGATGGCGCTTGATGAGATGGCGCGCGTCACGCCCCAGCAGGCGGTGCGGCACCCCAATTGGTCGATGGGCGCTAAGATCAGCATCGATAGCGCGACGATGATGAACAAGGGGCTGGAGCTGATTGAGGCTGCGCACCTGTTCCCTGTCGGCATTCGCAACATCGAGATCCTCGTGCATCCGCAGTCCGTGATTCATTCGATGGTCGAATATCAGGATCGCTCGACGCTGGCGCAGCTTGGTTCGCCGGACATGCGCACGCCGATTGCCCATGCTCTAGCATGGCCAGCGCGGATGGAGGGGCCGAGCGCACCATTGGATCTTGCCAGCATCGGCAGGCTGGATTTCGAGCAGCCTGACGAGGCGCGTTTCCCCGCATTGCGCCTCGCACGCGCGGCGGGGGAGGCGGGGGGCGCACTGCCTGCGGTGATGAATGCGGCCAACGAGATCGCTGTCGCCGCCTTTCTGGAAGGGCGTATCGGCTTTCTCGACATCGCCGCCATTGTTGAGCGCGCAGTCTCCGGCTATAGCGGCACCAAACCAGCCACGATTGCCGATGTGCTGGAGATCGACCGGGAAGCGCGACTGAACGCACTCGGTATGGTGGAGAGTGTGACGGTCTGATGGCTTCCCCCGGTTTTCTGACGACGGTGCTGGCGTTTATCGCCGTGATCGGCCCACTCGTGTTCGTGCACGAGATGGGCCATTATCTGGTTGCGCGTTGGTGTGGCGTGAGGGCCGAGGTGTTTTCGATCGGCTTCGGCCCGGAAATTGCGGCGTGGGTCGACCGACGCGGGACGCGGTGGCGTGTCGCGGCGCTCCCCTTGGGTGGCTATGTCAAGTTTGCGGGCGATATGGGCGTTGCCAGCCAGACTGACCCGGCATGGCTAGCCTTGCCAGCGGCAGAGCGCGCGCAGAGCTTCCCCGCCAAATCGGTGTGGCAACGCATGGCGATCGTGGCCGCCGGGCCATTCATCAACCTTGCATTTGCAGTACTGATCCTCGGTGGCCTCGCCATGACCTACGGCACGCCGGTGAGTGAGCCGGTGATCGGCAGGGTAGCGGGGGGAAGCGCGGCGGAGAAGGCCGACCTGAGGACAGGCGACCGCATCGTCAGCATCATGGGCCGTGAGATTGAGGATTTCCGCGATATCTCTAGCATCGTTAGCCTGCGCCCGGATGAGGTGCTGCCCTACGTGATCGAGCGCGACGGCAGCCGGTTCGAGCGGGATATTGCCGCTGGCGCGCGGATCGAGAAGGACCGCTTTGGCAACATCTATCGCGTGGGCCTGCTGGGTGTTGGGTCGAGCACGGTGACGCTTCAGCCGGTGAGCATCCTTGACGCCCCCGTTGTCGGATTTCGTCAGGCGGTCGACGTCACTCGGACCGGACTCGATGGCATGGGCCAGATCATCACGGGTCGCCGACCTGTAACTGAAATGGGCGGCCCGCTGAAAATAGCGGATATCTCGGGCCAAGCGGCGATGATGGGGCTACCCAGCTTCCTGTTTTTCATGGCCTTGATCTCGATTAACTTGGGGTTCATCAACCTCTTGCCAATTCCCATGCTCGATGGCGGACATTTGCTTTTCTATGCGGTCGAGGCGGCGCAGCGGCGGCCGGTCAGCCCGAAGGTGATGGAATGGGCTTATCGCTCGGGCCTCGCCTTGCTGCTTACGCTGATGATCATGGTGACGTTCAACGATTTGGGGTCATTCGGACTGTGGAAGAGCCTGTCACGCTTGATTGGTTGACGCATATCGGGCAGGGCATGGGCGCATCGGTTTTCGGACAGGATTGGGGTTAGCGTGAGACAAGACAGATATATGGAAAAGGCATTGCTGGCCGGGACGATCCTCGGCGGCATCGTCCTGTCCGCCTCCGCCGTTGCGCAAGTTGCTCCTACGCCCGCAGCTGCCCCCGCCGCGGAAGCGGCCGCGCCGCCTGCTGTCACGCGGACGATTAGCAACATAGTCGTGGAAGGCAACCAGCGCCTGGAAGGAGAGACGATCCTTTCCTACACAAAGCTGCGCATCGGCAACGCCTACACACGCGAAACTTTGGACTCGGCGCTGCGCGACCTCTACGAGACCGAGCTATTCGCCGACGTACAGATCCGTGACAACAATGGCGCGCTGACGGTGATCGTCACTGAGAACCCGGTCGTCAACCGCATCGTGCTGGAGGGCAACAAGCGGGTCAAGGAAGACAAGATCCGGCCCGAAATCAAGATGGCCGCACGCCAGATTTACACCCGCTCCAAGGTGCGCGCGGATGTGGCCCGCATCATCGAGCTGTATCGTCGGCAGGGCCGCTTCGCCGCCACGGTTGAGCCGAAGATGGTCAAGCTCGACCAGAATCGCGTCGATATCGTCTTCGAGATCAACGAGGGGCCGAAATCAAAGGTCCGGCAGATCAACATCATCGGCAACAACGTGTTCGACGATGGCAAGTTGCGCGGCGAGATGGCCACCAAGCAGGCACGCTGGCATAGGCTGTTCTCCTCCGGCACCAGCTATGACCCGGACCGCATGGCCTATGACCAGCAAAAGATGCGCCAGTTCTACCTGACGCAGGGCTATGCCGACTTCCGCGTCGTGTCCGCCGTGGCGGAGCTGACGCCGGACAAGCAGGATTTCATCATCACATACGTTGTCGAGGAAGGCGAACGCTACAAGTTCGGTGACGTGAAGGTAGAAAGCGACATCCGCGAGCTTCCGAGCGACCGCCTGACCGCGATGCTGCCAATGAAAAAGGGCGAGTGGTATAACGCCAAGAAGGTCGAGGATACAGTCGATCAGCTGAGCGAGACCGCTGGCCTTTTTGGCTATGCTTTTGCTAGCGTCGATCCCGACTTCCAGCGCGACAAGGACAGTCGCACGATGGGCATCGCGTTTCGTATCGGCAACGCTCCGCGCGTGTATGTGGAGCGAGTTGACATCAACGGCAACACACTGACGCAGGACAAGGTCGTGCGTCGCGAGTTCCGTTTGGCCGAGGGCGACGCATTCAACAGCTTCCAGGTCAAACGCACCAAGGACAGGCTCCGGTCGCTTGGTTTCTTTCAGGACAAGCTTGATATTGAGCAGAAGCCTGGCTCGGCGCCAGATCGCATCGTGCTGGAGACGAACGTCGAGGAAAAATCGACCGGCGAGCTTTCGCTGTCGGCTGGTTATTCAAGCCTTGAACGCATCATCTTCTCCGCCTCCGTCACCCAGCGCAACTTCCGCGGCAAGGGGCAGGAACTGAGCACCAGCGTCGACTATTCCAAATATTCCAAGTCCGTGAACGTAGGTTTCACAGAGCCCTATCTGTTCGACAGGAATATCGCGCTGGGCGGAGACATTTTCCGTAGGGACCAGAATAGCTTCCGCTATCTCAGCAACAACGACCGCAGCCGAACCTATCAGCAGGTGACCACCGGTTTTCAGGTACGCGCGGGCGTGCCGCTGACGGAATATACATCGCTTGCGTTGCGATACGGTCTGAATTTCGACGATGTGTCGCTGGATCGCAGCATCTATTACACCAACGGTCAGTGCGATCCTCTGCTTGCAGGGCGGTATCTGTGCGATGCGATAGGTAAGCGGACGACATCGTCGATCGGATATTCGTGGATTTTTGACAACCGCGACAATCGCCTCCGCCCGACGCGCGGCAACAACCTCGTTTTCAGCCAAGATTTTGCCGGCCTGGGCGGTAGCGTGAAATATGTGCGCAACCGCGTGAATGCAGGCAAGTGGTTCGGTCTGGGCAGCGGCTTCGTGCTCGCCGTGACCGGAGAGGCGGGGTATATCCATGGCGTCGGTAAGCAGCGCTATGCCGCCGATACCAGCGGCCAGCTTTATGCGGTCGACAAGGTCCGTCTCACCGACCGCTTCTTCCTGGGCGAGCCGCAGTTGCGCGGGTTCGACATCCGTGGTGTTGGGCCGCGTGTGATCCGCTATTACTTGAGTGATAATGGGAGCGGCACCTTTGTTCGCTCCAATCAAAAGACTGATGATGCGTTGGGTGGCAGGCTCTATTATCTGGCCCATGCAGAGATCGAGATTCCGCTGGGCTCGGGTGCGCGAGAGCTTGGACTCAGACCATCAATCTTTGCCGATGTAGGCGCGGTTGGCAAAATCAAACGGCCTAATACCAAGGATTTTAATGGCTATTGCCAAAATAACACCACAGGCGCGCGGCGCGAACCCGGGGTAGCAGGAGCTTGCACCAGTGGTACTGAAACGCTGGTGTCACAGCCTTTTCAGGAGAGATACGCCGGCAACACGCTCGCCCCGCGTCTTTCGGTCGGTTTTGGTATCAACTGGAACTCGCCCTTCGGTCCGTTCCGTATCGATATCGCCAAGGCGCTGCTCAAGGAACCAGGGGACGACACCAAACTCATCACCTTCAATATAGGGACTCAATTCTGATGAAGACATTTTCCAAGTTCGCGCTGGCGGCCGCGCCAGCGCTCAGCCTCGCGCTGGCCGCCGTGCCTGCGCCCGCGCTTGCCCAGTCTCGATTGGGTGTGGCCGTAGTCAATATTGGTCAGGCGATCGATGGCAGCGCTGCCGCCACGACCGCGCGCAGCCAGATGCAGGTGACCTATAAGAGCACCATCGATAGTCTCAACACGCGCCGCACCGCGCTCGAGGCGGAGATGAAGCAGAAGGCAGACGCGCTTCAGGCGGGCCTCAAGGCCGCCGGGGGCAAGCCGTCGCCTGCGCTCCAGACCCAGTATGAGGCGCTGCAGAGGCGTCAGCAGGAAGCTCAGTCTGAATTGCAGCGCCTGAGCCAGCCCGTCGCCTTGGCCAACGCTTATGTTGAAGAGCAGATCGGCGCCAAGCTCAATGATGCGCTCAAGAACGCGATGACCAAGGCGAAAGTGGACCTAGTGCTCTCGCCCGAGGCGACGGTCTCGTATCAGCCTTCTGTCGATATCACCCAGATGGTGGTGACTGAGCTGAACGCGCTCGTACCCGCTGTCGGCATCGTGCCACCCGCTGGCTGGCAACCGGGCCAGGCACAGCAGGCCGCACCGGCTGCTGCCGCAGCTCCGGCCGCGCCCGCCAAGGCCGCTCCGACAGGGCGCTGACAGGCGATGAGCGAAGGGGATAAGGACGCGGCGGGAGCACGCGGCCCGATGGACGTGCAGGCCGTTATGGCCGCGCTGCCGCATCGCTATCCGATGCTGCTGATTGACCGTGTAGTTTCGATGGTGCCAAACACCTCGATCCACGCGGTCAAGGCGGTATCGGTGAACGAGCCGTTTTTCCAGGGCCATTTCCCGACGCGGCCGATTATGCCCGGAGTGCTGATTGTCGAGGCAATTGCGCAGGCTGCGGGGATATTGGCGGTCGAATCGCTGGGGCTGGCCGGTACCGGGCGGCTTGTCTATTTCATGGGCATAGACGGCGCGAAGTTCCGTCAGCCGGTAGAGCCGGGCTGCCTCATCGACTTTCACATCGAGTTCACGCAAGTGCGCGGCTCGATCTGTAAGTTTTCGGGCAAAGCCTATGTCGAGGGCAAGCTCTGCGCCGAGGCTCGGTGCACAGCGATGATATCGGAGGCGCCGAAAAACTGAGGTTCCGCGTATAATTCTTGCCTTTTCCGGCCTCGGCGGTTAAGGGCGGCGCTCGAATTTTCGATACCCACGCTTGAGGCCGGTCGGAACCGGCCATCTATGGAGCATGACATGAAGCAGGATACCCACCCCGATTACCATTTCATCACGGTGCAGATGACCGACGGCACCACCTTCCAGACCCGCTCCACCTGGGGCAAGGAAGGCGACACGATGTCGCTGGAAATCGATCCCAAGTCGCACCCGGCATGGACTGGTGGCACGCGTAATATCGATCAGGGTGGTCAGGTTGCTCGCTTCAACAAGCGCTTTGGTGGGCTTACGCTCAAGAAGTAAGCGGCTGGTTTCGGCAGATAGGAAGAGGGCGCCCCATTGGGTGCCCTTTTTTTGAGAGGAGTATCAGGCTGCGTTGCGATCTCTTCCGTCTGGGTTGTTCTGCACCGGCTCGCAGTCTGCCAGGCCAAACGCTGTCCGTGCCGCTGGATACAGCTTCTGGTCTTCGCGCGCGATCCTCTTGCTGAGTGCGGCTAAAATGTGCCGCGTTTCCTCACCAAACAATGCCCATTCCTTCGCAATCCGCAGTTCCGTCCACTCGGCGAGATATTTGCGGAATATCGAAGCAAGGTCGCCCATCTCACGCCGATAGCTGGCGGCGAGGCCCGAAACTGAAGACTTATTCGACCCGATCAACGCCGGGTAGAGATAGCTATCTTCCAGTGCAAGATGAGCTAGGAGTGTACGTGCGAGGCGCCAGCGGACTGCTGCCACCGGGCGCGGCTCCGGTGCGCTTACCGCATGGAGCAATTCGGCGGCGATGTTCGCGAGCTCGCGATGCTGGCGCGAAAGTTCTTCGATCTGCATAGGCCAAGCCTTTCTACTTGGCATCATGCCAAGCAGTCGCTTCATTTTCCTGTATTTTTATGGTTACCGAAACACTACGGCTGTCGCCCGGCCGAGGCTCACAACCTCGGCAGCGTCACGCCTCGCTGGCCCATATATTTCCCTGCGCGGTCGGCATAGGTCACCTCGCATGGCTCGTTACCCTGCAGGAACAGGAACTGGCACGCTCCCTCGTTGGCGTATATCTTCGCGGGCAGTGGTGTGGTGTTGGAGAACTCCAGCGTCACATGTCCCTCCCATCCCGGCTCAAGCGGCGTGACGTTTACGATGATGCCACAGCGCGCATAGGTCGACTTGCCAAGGCAAATCACCAGCACATCTTTGGGCACCCGAAAATATTCGACCGTCCGGGCGAGTGCGAAGCTGTTGGGCGGGATGATGCAGACATCGGTCTTGCGATCGACCAGCGATTTGCCATCGAAATTCTTGGGGTCCACCACCGCACTGTCAACATTGGTGAAGATCTTGAACTCGTCGGCCACACGCGCGTCATAGCCGTAGGAGGAGAGGCCGTAGCTGATGCAGCCGTCCCGCCGCTGCCGGTCCACAAACGGCTCGATCATGCCCTGTTCGAGCGATTGTTGGCGTATCCAGCGGTCTGAAAGGATCGACATTTGGTTCTCGTTCTGTGTGAATGTGCCTGCTTGCCTAAAGCGGAACATCCCGCCCTGCAAGCCTGCCCTCAGTCGCTAACTGCTACCCACTCAACCGGTACATCTACCCCCTGGATCCGCCGCGCATTATTTGCGGTCCACATCACCCAGTCGTGACTTGCGTAGTTGGGCTTGAGGAATGCGCGATCGAGCCAGAGCGTTCGGTTGAGGCGGTTGCTGATGGCATACAGTGCTTCTGCCTCTGCCGAGACATGCAACACTACAGGATTGCCCATATGCGCCTCGATCAGGTTGATCAGCGTGTTGAGCTCGCTCACCACCTTGTCTGCCCCCGGCGCGGGCGCGCATCTACGCGCACCGTCCAGCCGGATCGCTGGCGGCAGGGCGGCGGCATCGCGGGGCACGGTTGTAAGGAAGGCCGTGGCCTGATCACTCGCGAGACCGCATGGGTCAAACAAGATCTCCGCGCCATAGCGAATGCCGGAGCGTTGTGCGCCGACGAGATTGGCGGCGAAGCGAGCGTCACGGCCCTGCCGGCCATTTACCGCGCGAATATAGACGAAGTCGGGGTTTTGCACAGTGAGGCTGCCCCATTCCACCGCACCTTGGGCAGCCGACAGCGCAACGCCCTGCACCGAATATTCACTGCGCGAAGGCGCCCACCCTTGCGCAGCCCGCCAGCCGAAGACCCCAAGCACCGTCAGCAGCGCGACCAACATCAGCGCCGCCACGGTGCGCTTTCTCGTCCGGCTATTGTGGCTCATTGTTTGATGTGCAGCACGCAGATCAGCGTGAACAGTCGCCGGGCTGTATCGAAGTCCACCTCTATCTTGCCGTCCAGCCGCTCGATCAGCGTTTCCGCTGCCTCGTTGTGGATCGCGCGCCGGGCCATGTCGACCGTTTCGATCTGCTGCGCCGTCGCCTGCCGGATCGCCTGGAAATAGCTGTCGCAAATCGCGAAATAGTCCTTAATCGGGCGACGAAAGCGGCCAAGCCCGAGGATTACCGCCTCCAGCGGGGTGCCGTCCTGTCGGTCGATCTCGATGACAAGGCGCCCTTCCTGCACGGACAGGCGCACTTTATAAGGCCCCGCATAGCCATCTTCATGCTCGCGCACCGGCTTGAAGAAATTCTCCTCGAGCAGGTCGAAGATCGCGATCCTACGCTCCTGTTCAACATCCGCGCTGCGCCAGATGATGCTCTCCTGATCGAGTGTTATGTCGATGATGCGCGGATCGGCCATGGCCTCAGCAGTGGAGCGGCAGGGCGGAGATTGCAAGGGGGCGTTTGCGTAGATTTGATCAACAGACTTATCCACAGCCTTGCATCTGTCCGCGCAAGGGTGGACAATTGCGCGCATGGCCGAAGCACTGAAACTGGTAGAGGCGCCCGAGGGCGCGACCAAGGAATTACCGCGCAATATAGAGGCGGAAGCCGCGCTTTTGGGGGCGCTCCTCATCGACAACCGAGTCGCGGAGGATGTGCAGATGAAGCTCATGCCCGCGCATTTTTTCGAGCCGGTGCACGGCCGCATCTATGAGGCAATTCTGAAGCTGCTCGACAGGAACATGATCGCCAGCCCGGTGACGTTGAAACCAATGCTTGATCAGGACGAGGCACTCAAGGGCCTGGGCGGCTCGGCTTATCTGGTGCAGCTAACTGCGAGCGGCGCATCGCTTATCGGTGCGCGCGATTTTGCCCAACAGATTTATGATCTCGCCCTGTTGCGCGAGTTGGTGGGCGTCGGGCGCGAGTTGGTCGAGAATGCGCTCGATACCAGCGAGGATGTCGACCCGAAGGCGCAGATCGAGGCCGCCGAGGTCGCGCTCTACCGCGTGTCGGAGGGGGAGGGCGAGGTCGGCTCGGTCAAGAACTTCCTGCAGGCTTCCACAATGGCGGTTCAGGTGGCAGAGCGGGCGCTCAACAGTGGCGGTCATGTCTCCGGAATCACGACCGGCATCGACAGTCTCAACGCCAAGATAGGCGGTCTACATAATTCCGACCTGATGATCCTTGCCGGTAGACCGGGTATGGGCAAGACCTCGCTCGCCACTAACATCGCCTATAACGCCGCCTCGCGGTGGCTACGTGACGAGGCAGACGGCATCCCGCCAGAGAAGAACCTGGGGGCGCGGACGGCCTTTTTCAGCCTTGAAATGTCGGCTGACCAGCTCGCCACGCGTATTTTGGCCGAGCAGTCGGGCATTTCGGGCGAGGCGCTACGTATGGGCAAGATCAGCCGACAGGAGTTCCAGAACCTCTCTCGCGCCGCGCGTGAGCTCCAGGAACTGCCGCTCTATATCGACGACACGCCCGGCCTCACGATTGCGGCGCTACGTACACGCGCCCGCAGGCTTAAGCGACGACACAATGTCGGTTTCATCGTGGTGGACTATCTGCAGCTGCTGCAAGGCTCGTCAAAGTCCGGTGACAATCGTGTGCAGGAAATCTCGGAGATTAGTCGCGGGTTGAAGACGCTGGCAAAAGAACTGAATTGCCCGGTGCTCGCGCTTTCGCAGCTCAGCCGTGCGGTCGAAAGCAGGGAAGACAAGCGCCCCCAACTCTCGGACCTACGCGAGTCAGGCTCGATCGAACAGGACGCGGACATGGTGTGGTTCGTGTTCCGCGAGGATTATTACGAGATGGCGAAAGAGCCGAAGATGGAGGACGAGGGTGCGTACGCCATCTGGCGCGAGAATATGGAGCGTATCCATGGCCTTGCCGAACTGATCGTCGCCAAGCAACGCCACGGCGCCACCGGAAAGGTGCGCATGAAATTCGACGCGAAAACAACGAAATTCAGCGATCTGGCCGAGGGCGACTACGCCGACTACGGTTATGATTGAAACCTTATTATAGTGTTCAGAACACCGGCATGTTAGCGGGGTCGTCAGGGTCAGCCAGCGGAGTTGAGGCGGTGTGGATTCCGCATTCCACCTTGTCCCACCCGCGCCAGCGCCCGGCGCGAGGATCCTCGCCGGGCAGCACTTTGGACGTGCAGGGCTCGCAGCCGATGGAAAGATAGCCCTGCGCCTCAAGCGGGTGGCGCGGCAGGTCATGCTCGGTGAAATAGGCTTCGAGGTCGTCCTTGGTCCAGTCGCCCAGCGGGTTGACCTTCAGCCGCCCGTCCTCGATTTCGAACCTGGGCAGGTTCTGGCGGGTGACGGACTGGAATGCCTTGCGGCCGGAGATCCAGCTGTCCAGCCCTTGCTTGGCGCGGGCCAGCGGCTCAACCTTGCGGATGTCGCAGCAGCCATCGGGATCGAAGGACCAGCGCAGGCCGTTCGCGTCCTTTGCGGCGAGTACCTCCGGGTTCGGCGTAACCACCTGACTGTCGGTGAAGCCAAACGCACGCATCAGTGTTTCGCGATAGTCCAGCGTCTCCGGGAACATCTTGAGCGTGTCGACGAACATCACGGGCACGCTCTTGTCCGCCTGCGCGACAAGATGAAGCAGCACTGCGCTCTCGGTACCGAAGGATGAGACGACGGCTACCTCGCCCAGCAGCTTTTCCGCGAACAGCGCGCGCAGCATGGAGAGCGTATCCACGCCTTCGAAGCGCGCGTTCAGTGCATCGGCGTCGGCCTGTGTAAACGGAGAGCGGGCGTCGATAACGTCAAGCTGGCGGACAGGGGCGTTCATTTCAGGCGCTTTCATGCCGCTTGGCCCAGATGGGCGTGCGGCCATCAATGGTCTTCTGATAAACATCTGGATAGCGGGCAAGCGCGGCTTCGACGTCCGCGTCGTCCAACGGCACATTGGGCTTGAAGCTGTCAAACCCGCAGCGGCGCATATAGGCTATCTGGTCGATAAGCACGTCACCAACCGCGCGCAGTTCGCCTACGTAGCCCGCCTCACGCAGGATGCGCGCCGCGCTGTAGCCCCTGCCATCGGTGTAGGAGGGGAAGCTGACCTCCACCAACGAGATGCGGTCGAGGGAGGGCAATAACGCGCGCGCGTCCTCGCTCGGTTCGATCCGTACGGCGGTAGCATTTGATTGATCGCCGAAAGACTCCAGGGTTACGACCGGCTCCTGAGAGGCTTCGTCGTTACGAAAAGACAGGAATTCAGCCATAAATCGCCTCCTTGAAGGGGGCCATGCCAAGGCGGCGATAGGTATCGAGAAAACGCTCGCCCTCCGCCCGCTCGCGCAGATAAAGATCGGTGACCTTCTCGACAGCGTCGACAATGCCGTTCTCGTCAAACCCGGGGCCGGTGATCGTGCCCAGCGAGCAATCTTCCGCGCCCGATCCGCCGAGCAGGAGCTGGTAATTCTCTGTGCCCTTACGGTCGACACCTAAGATACCGATGTGGCCCGCATGGTGGTGGCCGCAGGCGTTGATGCAGCCCGAAATCTTGAGTTTCAGCTCGCCGATCTGCGCATCCTTGCCGTTGCCCGCGAAACGCTGCGCGATCTTCTGCGCGACCGGAATGGAGCGGGCGTTGGCGAGGCTGCAATAATCGAGTCCCGGGCAGGCGATAATGTCTGTCACCAGATCGAGATTGGGTTCGCCCAGTCCAACTGCCTCCAGCTCCTGCCAAAGCGCATAGAGCTCCGCCTTCTTGACGTAGGGCAGCACGATGTTCTGCGCATGGGTAACGCGCAGCTCGTCCATCGAGTAGCGCTCGGCCAGATCGGCCATCAGCTCGATCTGGTCGGCGGACGCATCGCCGGGGATGCCGCCGATCGGCTTCAGGCTGATGTTGACGATGGCATAGCCAGCCTGCTTGTGCGCTGCGACATTGCGGTCCACCCACACGGCAAAGTCCGGGTCCGATCGGTTGAGCTCATCCGGCAAGCCGCTCTCATAGTCAGGATCAGCGAAATAGGCGGCGATGCGCGCCAGCTCCTCGCGCGGCGGGTTGACGCCGAGCGCCTTCATGTGGGCGAACTCCTCGGCCACCTGACGGCGATATTCCTCGACGCCAAGCTCGTGCACGAGGATTTTGATCCGCGCCTTGTACTTGTTATCGCGGCGGCCATAGCGGTTGTAGACGCGCAGGCATGCCTCGACATAAGAGATGATCTCGTCTTCGGTGATGAACGGGTTGACCTCCGGTGCGACCATCGGCGTACGACCCATGCCGCCACCCACGAACACGCGGGCGCCGATCACACCGTCGCGCTTCACGAGCTCCAGCCCGATGTCGTGAAGGCGCATGGCTGCGCGATCCTCCGGCGATGCGATCACCGCAATCTTAAACTTGCGCGGGAGATAGCTGAACTCCGGATGGAAGCTCGACCACTGGCGCAGCAGTTCGGCCCAGGGGCGGGGGTCCGCCACCTCATCGGCCGCAACTCCGGCATATTGATCCGCGCTGATGTTACGGATGCAATTGCCGCTGGTCTGGATCGCGTGCATCTCGACGCTCGCCAGGTCAGCCAGAATATCGGGGGCGTCGGAGAGCTTGATCCAGTTGTACTGGATGTTTTGCCGCGTGGTGAAATGGCCATAGCCGCGGTCATATTTGCGTGCGATATGCCCCAGCATCCGCATCTGGCGGCCGGAGAGCGTGCCATAGGGCACGGCGACGCGCAGCATGTAGGCATGAAGCTGGAGATAGAGGCCGTTCATCAGACGCAGGGGGCGGAACTGCTCCTCGGTCAGCTTGCCCTCGAGCCGACGGCTGACCTGATCGCGGAATTCAGCGACGCGCGCATCGACCATAGCCTGATCGTAATTGTCATACTGATACATCTTATAACACCCACGCTGAGAGGTCGCCCGCTTCGGGCTTCAGGGTCAGATCCGGGCGCACAGTGGGGCCGAGGCCGCGAATGCGCTCTTTGATATGGGCGGGGCGGGGGCCGTCTGCGGTCATTTCTGCATCCACCACATAGGCACCGACGACATGGCGTGCAGCTTCCTCGCGCTTGCCGATATCGTCACCATTCGCGCCGGTATCAATCGCTTGCGCCAGCAGGCGGCTCCAGCCATCGCCTGCCCACCAGACGACATCGCCTGTTACGAGATCGTTCGCCGTTAAAATCTTCACCCTAATGCCTCCCTTGCCCGGTCTGCTACTGATCCGAGCGACTCTTCCTGGGCCCTACTCGCCACATCGCCTATGACGATGAGCGCAGGACTCGCCACACTGTTTCTCGCGATGACAGCTGCCAGCTCAGCGAGATGCGTCCTCAGGACGCGGCTATCCGACCTTGTGCCCTTTTCGAGCACTGCAACTGGGATATCTGGAGGCAGGCCATCAGCCATAAGTTTTTCCGCGATAAGCGAAGCGGAGGCGACGCCCATGTATATGACAAGCGTTCGGTCCTTGCCCGCCAGGCCCGCCCAGTTCTGTTCGGCCAAGCCTTGGCATTGCCCTGCGACAAAAGTCACGGCGCTCGACAGGCCCCGATGCGTAAGCGGCAGCCGCGCCTCCGCCGCGCAGCCGATAGCCGCGCTGACGCCCGGCACCACTTCAACAGCTATTCCGGCCGCGATGCAGGCATCCATCTCTTCGCCGCCGCGTCCAAAAATAAACGGGTCGCCGCCCTTCAGCCTGACGACATTGCGTCCCGCCAGCGCTTCACGCACCAGCAATGTGTTGATTTCGTCCTGCGGTAAAGTATGGCGCGCGCGGCTCTTGGCTACGGATATCAGCTCCGATCCCCCTGGCGCGAGCGCGAGGATGGCCGGGTCAACCAGACCGTCATGCACAATAAGGTTAGCGGTGCCGATCAGCTTTGCCGCCCGCAAGGTCAGCAATTCCGGATCGCCGGGACCCGCGCCCACGAGAAACACTGTTCCGCGCTTCGCAGAGGGTGGAACTTCTACCATAAATGGGAGATGGCGCTACGGCGCATTTTTCGCAATGCAAAATGATTTTTGCCTGGCCAAGCAAAACTATTGGACGCTGCTCCTTCAGTCACCCATTATGCTGGTGTCTATCGGAGCCAGACCGATCCTCATGCTAGCGCGCGGCTGCTCCGCTTCGGACGATGTTACCGGGTAGGCGCAGAAATCGGACGCATGCCCTCCAGCCGGGCGGTGATTGCCGGACACTCCTACGCCTCCGAAAGGTGCGGAGCCGCCAATGCCGAACGTCGGCCCATTCCAATTGATGATCCCGGCGCGCACTTGGCGCCAAAATTGTTCGTAAAGTTGCGGCGTACCACCGATCAGCGCAGCCGATAGGCCATAACGCGTGGCATTTGCCTCGCGGATTGCCGCATCGAAATCGGCCACGCGAACGAGCTGTAGGATCGGGCCGAACAGCTCGATGTCGGGCCGTTCGACAATCGGGGTAACGTCGATCAGCGAAGGCGACAGGAACGGGCGTGCTTCGTCAGGGCGCGCGAGATGCACCAGCGGGCGCCCGCCCATGTTCATCAGCGCCATGAAGCTTTCGCCCAGCCCGTCCGCCGTCTGATTGTCTATTACAGGGCCCATAAAGGGTGCCGGGTTGGCATGGGGCGGACCGACGATCAGGCGCGCAATCAGCTTGCGCAATTCAGAGATGATGCCATTCGCCAGACTGTCCTTGACGATCAGCCGCCGGGCGGCGGTACAGCGTTGGCCGGACGTGCTATAAGCCGACTGCACGATAATCGTGGCGGCGGCGGCCAAATCCGGCGTGTCCCAGAGCAGGAGCGGGTTGTTGCCGCCCATCTCCAACGCGACTATTTTTTCCGGATATGCGCCCAGCGCACGGTTGATGGCAATGCCGGTGCGCGCCGATCCGGTAAAAAACACGCCGTTCACGCCCTCATGATTCACCAGTGCTTTGCCTGTCTCGGCACCGCCGACAAGCAGCCGCACGGCATCACGCGGCACCCCCGCCTCATGTAGCAAGCCAACGAACATCGCTCCTGTAGCCGGGGTCTTCTCCGATGGCTTGAACACAACCGCATTGCCCGCAATCAGCGCCGGGATGATCTGACCGGCCGGCACATCTGCCGGGAAGTTATAAGGGCCAATCACCGCCACCACGCCGTGCGGTTTGTGGCGCACCGACTGGCGACTGTTCATCGCACCGTCCATTCGCTTTTGCCCGGTGCGCTCGGAATAGGCGGAAATGTGCATATCCACCCGCGCGATGACGGAGGATACCTCCATCCGCGCTTCCCACAGCGGCTTGCCGGTTTCGCGTGCGATCAGGTCAGACAGCGCATCCTCGCGCCCGCGCACGGTGTTGGCGAAGCGGCGCATTGCCTCCATACGGATGGTGACAGGCTGCGCGGCCCATAACGGCCAGGCAGACGCGGCGCGCTCCACCTCCGCATCGACATCGCCTTGCAACCCCTCCCACAGTAATGCGCCTGTAGCAGGCTCAAAGGACTGTAGTTTTTCCGTCATTGCCGGATGATATGCCTGATTTCCGGGTGCAAGGAAAGCGGGAGGTTCAGGCCTCGGACATAGCTCCGCGCAAGTCCGCTATCTGGGCGATCTTTGCTTCCAGCATAGTCCAGTCGTCGCGCGTGTCGATAGCTGACCAGATCGCCTCGACCTCGTCAATGTGGATGGAGCAAGGAGCATCGCCGTGCCAATAGGCATGGGTCGTGGCCGCTGGATTGGCGAACGAAGCGACATGTCCCTTGAAGTCCGCCCACTCCGGACTCGCATAACGCCGGTCACTGTCGGGTGTGCGGAGCATTCCCCCGCGCCAGTCGAAGAAAAAGCGATCGATCGGGGTTTTGTTCTCGACCATCGCACGTACCGCGCTTTCGACGAGGGCCGAGGTCGCTGCGACATCCCCCTGGATGATCCCCAGTCGCCAGCAAAAGCGCCGCCTCATTGCCGCAGCGTAGAGGTCAGGAAACCGGTTGAGCGCATCCACCAGCGGCTCGGTTTCGCTCAATGCGCGAAGCGAAAGCGCTAGTTGGGCCACGTCCCAGTGAATGGCCTCGGCCTGCCGCGCGAAGGCGTATAGTCCCTGGTGATCGAAATAGGCAGCGGTGAAGCCCGGTTCCCACAGCGGCGTAAAGCGCCACGGGCCATAATCGAAGCTCTCGCCGGTCACGTTGATATTGTCGCTGTTGAGAACGCCATGCACGAAGCCCGCGATCATATAACTGGCGGCCAAGTCTGCCGTGTGCTCGACCACGAGGCCGAGAAGCTGAGCGGCCGGGTTGGCGCCCGGCGTGGCGTTGTAGAGCTTCGTTAGCGCATAATCGGTCAGCGCCTTCAACAGAGCCTCGTCCTGAAGCGCCGCCGCGCGCTGAAAGCTGCCGATCCGAATATGCGAATGCGACAGCCGCACCAGCACTGCAGCGCGTGTGGGCGATGGCTCGTCGTTGCGCTGAAGCGCCTCGCCGGTCTCAATCAAGGAGAACGTCTTGGACGTGGGTACGCCGAGCGCCTCCAGCATTTCTGTCGCCAGTATCTCGCGCACCCCGCCCTTCAGCGTCAGGCGCCCGTCACCAAAGCGGCTGTAAGGCGTCTGGCCCGATCCCTTTGTGCCTAGGTCCATAAGGCGACCAAGATGATCACGCATCTGGGCGAACAGGAACCCGCGCCCGTCGCCGATGTCGGGGTTATAGACGCGGAACTGATGGCCATGATACCGCAGGGCGAGCGGGCGTTCCAGACTACCCTCCAGTGGTGCGAACCGCCCGAAATGATCTACCCATTCCGCATCGCTCAGTTCGTCAAGCCCCACACTCTGCGCCCAGCGATCGTTGCGATAGCGCAGGATATGCTGCGGGAAGGAGGCGGGAGCGACCGCGTCGCCGATGCCTAGGATATCGAGGATATCGCGCGCTGGGGTGAATTTCGCGGGTTGCGGGGTCAGGATCATGCGGCAATATGGGGCACGGCACAGGCGGGGATCAAGTATGGCGCGCTATGAGGACAAATATTGGTGGTCGAACGACGGCCTGCGCCTGCATTATCGCGAATACGCGGCGGATGCCGGCAATGAGGCGCGCCCGGCTTTGCTCTGCATGCCGGGGCTGACCCGCAACGCGCGGGATTTCGCCAATCTCGCGGAGCGATACGCGGGGGCGTGGCGCGTGATCTGCCCCGAGATGCGCGGGCGGGCGGAGAGCGCCTACGCGAAAGACCCGATGACCTATGTGCCGCTCACTTATGTGCAGGATCTGGAGCGGTTGCTGACCGATCTGGCGCTGAAGCGCTTCGTCGCGCTTGGCACCTCGCTCGGCGGGATCATGACGATGATCATGGCGCCCACGCATCGGGACAGGCTGGCGGGCGCGCTGCTCAACGACATTGGCCCGACGATCGAGAAGGCGGGGCTTGACCGTATCCGCGCCTATGTGGGGTCGGGGGGCGGCTATCCGACGTGGGTGCATGCGGCGCGCGCCTTGGCCGAAAATCAGGGCGCGATCTATCCGGGCTATGGGCTGGAGGACTGGCTGGCGATGGCGAAGCGGCTTTATCGTCTGAACAGCCACGGGCGGGTCGTGCTGGATTATGATCAGCGGATCGCCGAGCCGCTGAAAGTGCCGGGTAACGAAGCCGGGGTGGACATGTGGCCGGTACTGGCGGCTTTCCGCGATATTCCATGCCTTTTTCTACGTGGAGAGCTATCTGATCTGATGAGCGCGGAGACCGCGTGTAGGATGTTGGAAGCTGTTGGAAACAGCGCGGAGCTGGTGACGGTGCCGGGCGTGGGCCATGCGCCGACACTGGACGAGCCGGAGGCGGTGGCGGCGATCGACCGGCTGCTCGAACGGGTGCTCGCGCGTGGCTGAGGGGCGTCCGCCGCGCATCCTTCACCTCCACAGCGGCTTCAATCTTGGCGGTAAGGAGGCGCGGGCGGTGCGCCTGATGAACCACTGGGGAGAGAGCGCGCATCATACGGTGATCAGCGCCGATCATGAGGCGATGGGCGCACGGGCAGCGATTGCCGATGGCGTGCCGTGCGCCTTCCCGATGGACGCAGCCCCGTCGCTCAACGGTCTGCCCGGATTGCGCCGCTATACGCTATGGGCGCGGTATATGCGCGATTTCGATCTCGTCCTGACCTACAACTGGGGGTCGATGGACGGGGTGATGGCGCACCGCATGTTCAGCCCCTTCCTGAGTTTGCCGCCGCTGATCCACCACGAAGATGGCTTCAACGAGGACGAAGCGGAGCGCCTGAACCCCAAGCGCAATCTATTCCGGCAGGCGGCGCTGGCGCGGGCGACCGCGCTGGTGGTGCCCTCGCGTGTGCTGGAGGACGTTGCCATGGGTGCTTGGGCGCAGCCGAGACGGCGCGTGGTGCGCATTCCCAACGGCATCGACGTCGTGGCCTATGACAAGCCGCCGCGTGCGGACGCCATCCCCGGCTTCACACGCGAGGAGGGCATCGTCACCATCGGCACGCTCGCGGGCCTGCGCGCGGTCAAGAACCTCCCCCGCCTCGTGCGCGCCGCCGCTCAGCTTGGGGACAGGGCGCGGCTTGTGCTTGTGGGAGAGGGGCCGGAACGCGGCGCGATAGTTGCGCAGGCCCGCGCGCTCGGCTTTGAAGGCCGCCTCGTACTGCCAGGTTTCATGGCAAATCCGGCACATTTCATGAGCCTCTTCGACATTTTCGCTCTGTCATCGGACAGCGAGCAGTTTCCGATCTCGCTTATCGAAGCAATGGCCGCAGGCCTGCCGGTGGTAGCCACCGATGTGGGGGACGTGCGCAACATGGTGGCGGAAGAAAATCTGCCGTTCATAGTGCCGGTACATGATGAGGCGGGTTTCTCCGCCGCATTGGGCAGGATTGCAGGCGATGCGGGATTGCGCGCCGCCCTCGGGGCAGTCAATCAACAGCGGGCGCGGGCCGATTATCAGGAAGCGGATATGCGGGCGCGCTATTCTGCGCTATACTCCGATGCAATGAGCCGCCCCGGCGTGCTTTCTGCGGTGTAGAAAGCGGCGACTCGCTCTGGCGCACTTTTTCCATGCGCGCCGGATAAAAGTTGCTATAGGCGGCGCTTCATCCGCCGCAGCGCGGGTCGCGATCAGGAGCTGATGCACGTGTTCAAGGGGTTGAAACCCATCAATTACGGAGGCCGCGAAGTGTGGCCTCTGATCGAGGGCGGCAAGGGTGTCGCGGTTTCCAACCACTCAAGCTCGGGCGCTTGGGCCGCGGCGGGCGGCATCGGCACGGTTTCCGCCGTCAACGCCGACAGCTATGACGCGCTGGGCAACCCGATCCCCCAGATCTATCATGGCCGCACCCGGCGCGAACGCCACGACGAGCTGGTCGCCTACGCCATCGAGGGGGCTGTGGAGCAGGTCAAGCGCGCATTCGAGATTGCCGGAGGCAAGGGCGCGATCAACATCAACGTGCTGTGGGAGATGGGCGGCGCGCAAAAGGTGCTGCACGGCGTGCTGGAGCGCACCAAGGGCATGGTGGCGGGCGTAACCTGCGGCGCAGGTATGCCTTACAAACTGAGCGAGATTGCTGCGCATTACGGCGTCTATTATCTGCCCATCGTCAGCTCCGGCCGCGCATTTCGCGCTCTGTGGAAGCGGGCCTATTCCAAGGCTGCGGAATGGCTGGCGGCGGTGGTGTATGAAGATCCGTGGCTTGCGGGCGGGCACAACGGCCTTTCCAACGCGGAAGACCCTTTGAAGCCCGAAGATCCCTACCCGCGCGTGAAGGCGCTGCGCGACACCATGCGCGAGGGCGGTATTTCGGATGATGTGCCGATCGTGATGGCGGGCGGCGTCTGGTACCTGCGTGACTGGAACGACTGGATCGACAACCCTGAGCTGGGTAGCATCGCGTTCCAGTTTGGTACCCGTCCGCTGCTGACGAAGGAAAGCCCGATCCCCCAGATCTGGAAGGACAAGCTGACGCACCTCAAGGAGGGTGACATCCTCCTCCATCGCTTCTCGCCCACAGGCTTTTATTCGTCGGCAGTGCGCAACCCCTTCCTGCGCGGCCTGGAGGCGCGGTCTGAGCGGCAGATCGCCTTCTCGCTGGAGCATGCGGGCGATCATACGCACCAGCTCGATGTGGGCGTGAAAGGCAAGAATTTCTGGGTGACCCTGGGCGACCTTCAGCGCGCCCGCGAATGGAACGGCGCAGGTTTCACCACCGCCCTGAAGACGCCGGACAACACGCTCGTCTTCGTGACCGAGGCCGAGCGCGCGGAAATCCGCAAGGACCAGACGGACTGCATGGGCTGCCTTTCCCACTGCGGCTTTTCGAGCTGGAAGGATTATGACGACTATACCACCGGGCGGCTCGCCGATCCGCGCAGCTTCTGCATCCAGAAGACCCTGCAGGACATCGCCCATGGTGGCGAGCCGGAGCGCAACCTGATGTTCGCCGGGCACAGCGCGTTCAAGTTCGGGCAGGATCCGTTCTACTCCAACGGATTCGTGCCGACAGTGAAGCAGTTGGTGGACCGGATTTTAACCGGAGACTAGGCGCTAAGCCGGCTTGAAGTCAGCCCAGATCGGCAGATGGTCCGACGCGCGCCGTGCGAGCGGGCTGTCATGTACGCCCGCTGCCGTTGGGGCCAAACGGCCGCAATGCAAGATGCGGTCAAGCCGCGCCACCGGCCTGCGTGCGTGAAAGCTCTTGCCGGTCTCGGCGAACCGGAAATGTCGCGCGAAATCGGCGAGGCAGCCGCGCTCGGCGCTCCATTCGTTGAGGTCTCCGGCCAGCACGGTCGGCATCTCGGGGAGATGCGCCTGCGCATGGACGATTGCCGCCGCCTGACGCCTGCGCCAGAGGCCGGAAAGGTCGAGGTGCATGCCGATGAGCCGGAGTGTGAACCCGTTGAGCGCCACCTCGGCCAGTACGGCCCCGCGTGGCTCCAGACAGGGCAGGTGAATGATGTCGGATTGGCGCAACTCCGCCGATTTGCGCAGCAGGATCGCATTGCCATGCCAGCCGATACTGTCCGTCTGAACATTCAGCGGCGCGGCGCGATAATCGCTGTGCAGCTCCAGTAGCGTGGGGGGAAGGGCGGCAATTCGCGCGCCGAACCGCCGGTCCGCCTCCTGCAGCACGACGATATCGGCATCCACCTCCGCCAGCACGGCGAGAACACGCTCCGGGTTACGACGCCGGTCGGTGCCGATGGCCTTGCGGATGTTGTAGCTGGCAATGCGGATGGCCTGTGGGTGGCGCGGCGAGGGATGCATGGAGTCCCAATGCCCGAAGCCGGTGGCCGTTTCCACCACCATGTCGATTTGCCCTTGATGTTCGCTAAATGTTCTGCATATTCCACGCATGGCCAAGGCGAAGAAAAATTTTGTGTGTCAGCAGTGCGGCGGCTCCTCGCCGCGCTGGCAGGGGCAGTGCGACGATTGCGGCGGGTGGAACACGCTGGTCGAGGAGGCGGCGCCGACGGTCTTCGCCGCGCGGCACGATCTGCAAAAGGGCGGGCGAGCGCTGGTGCTCACGACGCTGGACAGCGAGGTTGCCCTGCCGGAGCGTGCGGCGACGGGAATAGCGGAGTTTGACCGCGCACTGGGCGGCGGGCTGGTTTCCGGCAGCGTGACGCTGATCGGCGGCGATCCCGGCATCGGCAAATCGACGCTGCTGCTTCAGACGGCGGCGGAAATGGCGCGGCGTGGCCTGAGCGTCGCCTATATCAGCGGCGAGGAAGCGGCCGATCAGGTGCGTCTACGCGCCCGGCGGCTGGGGCTGGGTGACGCGCCGGTGCAGCTCGCCAGCGCCACCTCTGTGCGCGACATATTGGCGACCATGGGACAGGCAGGGCGGGAAGGCGCGGCGCCGGACCTGCTGGTGATCGATTCGATCCAGACCATGCACTCGGACCTGATCGACAGCGCGCCGGGTACGGTCAGCCAGGTACGCGCCTCTGCGCAGGAGCTGATTCGCTTTGCCAAGGAAAACGGCACCGCGTTGGTGCTGGTGGGCCATGTCACCAAAGATGGCAGCATCGCCGGGCCGCGCGTGCTCGAACATATGGTCGATACCGTGCTCGCCTTCGAGGGCGAGCGTAGCCATCAGTATCGCATATTGCGCGCGCTCAAGAACCGGTTTGGCGGAACCGACGAGATCGGCGTGTTCGCGATGGCGGAGCAGGGGCTGGAACAGGTGCCCAATCCTAGCGCGCTGTTCCTTACCGACCGTGCCGAGAGCGTGACCGGCGCCACTGTGTTTCCGGCCCTGGAAGGCACGCGGCCGGTGCTGGTCGAGATCCAGGCGCTGACCGTGCGGCTGCAAAGCGGGGCGACGCCGCGCCGCGCGGTCGTCGGGTGGGACAGCGGGCGGCTCGCGATGTTGCTTGCGGTGCTGGAGGCGCGCTGCGGCCTCAGCTTCGCCAATTGCGAGGTCTATTTGAACGTCGCCGGTGGATACCGGATCGCCGACCCGGCTGCGGACCTTGCCGTGGCGGCGGCGCTCGTCTCCGCGCTGGCGGAGCGACCGGTGCCGAGCGGCGCGATCTTCTTTGGCGAAGTGGCGCTTTCGGGAGAAATCCGGCCTGTTTCGCATGCACCGCTCCGCTTGCGGGAAGCCAAGAAACTCGGGTTCGAGCTGGCCGGCGTTCCCGCCAACATCAGCGCGGACGAGGGCGGGATGCAGCTTCAGGGCTACCGCGCGCTGTCGCACTATGTTGACCGGGTGCTGGGGCGCGGATAAGCCTGCGCGCCATGACCGCGCTCGATATGGCCTTGGCTTTGCTGATGGGGGGAATGGCCGTTACGGGCTTTCTCCGGGGATTCGTGCAGGAGGTTCTGTCGCTCCTTGCCTGGGTGGTGGCGGTTGTCGCGGTGCGGCTGTTCCTCGCGCCTATTACAGACCTAGCTGGCGTGTGGATCGGCGCGGGCGCGACCGCGTCGCTGCTGGCGTTCGGCGGCCTGTTTGCGCTGACCTTTCTCGCCGGTAAGCTGATCGCGGGCCGGGTGGGGCAGGGGGTGCGCTCCTCCGTGATCGGGCCGATGGACCGCGTGCTGGGCGCGGGTTTCGGCGTGCTCAAGGGGCTGGTCGTGGCGACACTCGCCTTCCTCGCCTTCTCGCTCGCCTATCAGTTCTTCTTCGGCAAGGAAGGCGGTCTTCCCGGCTGGATCAGCACCTCGCGCAGCTATCCGTTGCTCAATGCCAGCGGCGAGGCGATGAGCCAGATGATCGGGCGGCGGATGAGCGGCGCGGACGCGCTGGCTCAGGATGAGGCGGGCGACAAGAATCGCACGCTCGCGGACGAGGAAAACGCGCAGTAGGCTTTTCTCTCAGCCTTCTTGAAACTGGCGGTGGTGGCGGATGACTTCATCGATGATGAAGCGCAGGAATTTCTCTGCAAACACAGGATCGAGATTGGCATCGGCGGCCAGCTGGCGCAGCCGTTCGATCTGGCGCTCCTCGCGCCCGGGGTCGGCCGGAGGCAGCGCATGCTCAGCCTTGTAGCGGCCCACCGCCTGCGTCACCTTGAACCGCTCGGCCAGCATATAAATGAGCGCCGCGTCGATATTGTCGATGCTCTGCCGAAATTGCTCCAGCGATTCGCTCACCGCCTATCTCCCCAGTTGCTTGAGCGCCTTTTTGCCGCTGGCGCGGGCGCGCGCAAGCCTTAACGCTTGCCTTTGGCGCATGAGCGCGTAAATCGCCGCCATGACCGCAAGCATCCACCGCATCGGCCGCGCCACGCCGCCCTCGCTCGATCCGCTGATGACCCTCGTCGCGGAGGATATGAACAGCGTCAACGCCGTGATCCTAGACCGGATGCAGTCGCGCATTCCGCTGATCCCCGAACTGGCGGGCCATCTTATCGCTGGCGGTGGCAAGCGCATGCGCCCGATGCTCACCCTCGCCTGCGCGCGCCTCATTCAGTATATGGGCACGCGCCATCACAAGCTCTCCGCCGCGGTGGAATTCATTCACACCGCGACGCTGCTGCATGACGATGTGGTCGACGGCTCCGGCATGCGGCGCGGGCGCAAGACGGCGAACATCATCTGGGGCAATAGCGCCAGCGTGCTGGTGGGGGATTTCCTGTTCAGCCGCAGCTTCGAGCTGATGGTGGAGGACGGCTCGCTGAAGGTCCTCAAAATTCTCTCCAACGCCTCCGCCGTGATCGCGGAGGGCGAGGTGAACCAGCTTTCCGCCCAGCGCCGGATCGAGACCGACGAAGAACAATATCTCGACATCATTAACGCCAAGACGGCCGCGCTCTTCGCCGCCGCCTGCCGCATCGCCGCCGTGGTGGCAGAGAAGGACGAGGCCGTCGAGCAGGCGCTGGACAATTATGGCCGCTACCTCGGTATCGCCTTTCAGCTGGTGGACGATGCGATCGACTATGCCTCCGACGAGGCGACGATGGGCAAGGACGCGGGCGATGATTTCCGCGACGGCAAGGTGACGTTGCCGGTTATCCTCGCATACGCGCGTGGCAATGACGAGGACCGGGCGTTCTGGCGCGCGGCGATTGCAGGGCACAAAGTGTCTGACGACGACCTCGTCCATGCGACCGCGCTGCTGCGCCGCTCGGGTGCGATCGACGATACTCTGGCGCGCGCGCGGCATTATGGCCAGCGGGCGATCGACGCTCTGGGCGTCTTCCCCGCAGGTAAGGCCAAGGACGCGCTGATCGAAGCGGTCGAGTTCGCTATCGCGCGGGCCTACTGACACGCGCCCACCCATTTAGCCTGGGTCGAACTCAGGCGGAGCTGGTCACTCCGCCTGTTCGGTTTGTTCGCCGTCTTCCTCTGCGCCGCTCTCGCTGATCTTGGCGGCGGAGACGACATGCTCCTCGTCTGCCACGTTGAACAGCCGCACTCCCGCCGAACCGCGCCCGATCACGCGCATACTGCCCAATCCCATGCGGATGAGCTTCGCCTGATCGGTGACGAGCATCAGCTGATCGTCGCGCGTGGCGGGGAAGCTTGCGACAACGAGGCCGTTGCGGGCGATATTGTCGATGTTGGTGATACCCTGTCCGCCACGCCCGGTGCGGCGATATTCGTAGGCCGAGCTGAGCTTGCCATAGCCATTGGCGCACACGGTGAGGATGAACTGTTCCTTTTCCGCCATCGCATCCATTTTCGCTTGATCGAGCGTGGGCTCCCCCTCGCGCTCCCCCTTCCACGGAGCGAAACGCAGATAGGCCTCGCGTTCCTCGGCGGAAGCGCCCGAACGGTGGAGGATCGAGAGCGAAATCACCTCGTCGCCCCTTTTAAGGCTCATGCCGCGTACGCCGGTAGACGAGCGACTCTGGAACTCGCGGATGTCGGACCCCATGAAGCGGATCGCCTTGCCTTGTCGTGAGGCAAGCAGCACGTCGTCATTCTCGCTGAGCAGGGCTACGCCAATCAGGCAGTCGTCAGCATCCTCACCCTCGAACTTCATTGCGATCTTGCCGTTCGACGGGATGTTGGAGAACGCATCCATGCTGTTGCGCCGCACCGACCCGTTCTTGGTCGCGAACATGACGTGCAGGTCTTTCCAGCTCTCCTCGTCCTCGGGTAAGGGCAGCACGGTCTGGATCGTTTCGCCCTCGCTCAAGGGGAGCAAGTTGACCATCGGCCGCCCGCGCGTCGCCGGGCCGCCCTCGGGCAAGCGCCAGACCTTCATGCGATAGACCTTGCCGAGCGTGGAGAAGAACAACACCGGCGTGTGCGTGCTCGTCACAAACAGTTCGGTGACGGCGTCTTCGTCTTTGGTTGCCATACCGGCACGGCCCTTGCCGCCGCGCGCCTGCGACCGGAAGCTGTCGAGCGGAGTGCGCTTGATATAGCCCTGCATCGTGACGGTGACGACCATGTCCTCGCGCTCGATCAGGTCTTCGTCTTCAATGCCGTCCGCCGCCGGGGCGAGGGTTGATTTGCGCGGCGTGGCGAATTCGGCCTCGATCGCCTCGAACTCTTCGCGCATCACGGCATAGAGCTTGGCCCGGTCGGCGAGGATAGCGAGATATTCGGCAATATTGGCAGCGAGGCCTTGCAGCTCGTTGCCGATCTCGTCACGGCCCAGAGCGGTGAGGCGATGCAGGCGCAGATCGAGGATCGCGCGCACCTGAAGCTCCGACAGGCGATAGCTGTCGCCCTCGATCTCATGCTCGATCGCCTCGACCAGGCGGATATAGGGCGCGATCTCCGCCACCGGCCATTCGCGCGCCAACAGCTTTTCACGCGCCTCGGCGGGGCTGGAGGACCCACGGATGATGCGCACCACCTCGTCGAGATTGGTGACGGCGACGACGAGGCCGAGCAACAGATGCGCCCGCTCGCGCGCCTTGTTCAGCTCGAACTTGGTGCGGCGGGTGATGACCTCTTCACGGAAGCGGATGAACGCCTCGATAATGTCCTTGAGATTGAGCAGTTCCGGCCTGCCGCCCCGGATCGCCAGCATATTGGCGGGGAAGGAGGATTGTGCGGGGGTATGGCGCCAGAGCTGGTTGAGCACCACGTCAGGCGTGGCGTCGCGCTTCAGGTCGATGACGATGCGAACGCCCTCGCGGCTCGATTCGTCGCGGATGTCGGAAATACCCTCGATCCGCTTGTCTTTGGCGGCTTCGGCGATCTTTTCGACGAGGCCGTTCTTGCCGGTCTGGTAAGGGATTTCGGTGAGGACAATCGAGCGGCGGTCGCCGCGCCCTTCCTCGATCTCGTGGCGCGAGCGCATGATGATAGATCCGCGCCCGGTGGCGTAGGCCGAGCGCGCGCCGGATTGGCCGAGGATCAGCGCGCCGGTCGGGAAATCCGGACCGGGAACAATCTGCATCAGCTCATCCAGCGAGATCAGCGGATTGTCCATTGTGGCGAGGCACGCACGCAGCACCTCGCCCAGATTGTGCGGCGGCACGTTGGTCGCCATGCCCACAGCGATGCCGCCCGCGCCGTTGACCAGCAGGTTGGGGAAGCGGGCGGGCAGAACCTGCGGTTCCTGCTCCGACCCGTCATAGTTGGGCGTGAAATCGACGGTATCCTTGTCGAGATCGTCAAGCAGGGCGTTCGCCACCTTGGCAAGGCGCGCCTCGGTGTAACGCATCGCCGCCGGACTGTCCGGGTCCATCGATCCGAAATTGCCTTGGCCGTCTATCAGCGGCACGCGCATCGACCAGTCCTGCGTCATGCGCGCGAGCGCATCGTAGATCGAGCTGTCGCCGTGAGGGTGATATTTACCCATCACATCGCCGACGATACGCGCCGACTTGCGATAGGGCTTGCCCGCGACAAAGCCCTGCTCATGAGCGCCAAAAAGGATGCGGCGGTGGACGGGCTTCAGCCCATCGCGCACATCCGGCAGCGCGCGGCTGACGATGACCGACATCGCATAATCGAGGTAGCTCGACTTCATCTCGTCGACGATGTCGATCGGGCTGATATCGGAAGGTTCGGCGAGCAATGTCCCGTCGGTCAAGGCAACTCTCTTTTCGGCTGGAGGCGGTTAAACAATGATCGCTTGTCCTAGCCGCTTCCGGGAGCGATGTCACCCCTCGCGCGCAGGCGCGCACGCACACGCGCGAGAGCGCGCAAGCGCTTGGCGGCGGTGGAGCGAGGCATGGCGGCGTTAAAGCGCATCTACGCGCATGACAAGCGCGTGTCCTCCCGCTATGGAACCGCCATTCAACCATCATTCACGCTGCGGATTTTATTTCAGTCGTGGAAAGCAGGATTTCCGTCGGTCGTTTCCGGCGCAAAAGGAGAAGAATGGATGCGTAAAGTTTCGCCGTTCGCGCTGGGTCTGATGCTGGCATTGGGAGGCGTGTCGCTTGGCGTTTCAACGCCAGCCGTCTATGCGAAGGACAAGGCGCCCAAGGCACCGCAGCCGAAGCCTAGCGCGGGCTTCATCGGGCCGGCGCAAAAGCTTCAGGAGGCGATCAACAAAAAGGACGTCGCCGGCGCTCAGGCCGCGCTTCCCGCCGCACAGGCAGCCTCCAAGACGCCGGACGACGCCTATTTCCTTAATTCGATGAAGCTCAACCTCAGCATCCTCGCCAACGACGGCGTGATGCAGGGCGAGGCGCTGAAAGGCATGCTTGAGTCCGGCTTCGTGGCACCTGAGCAGCAGGGCCAGTTCAGTGCCATCCTCGCTAGCCGCGCGTTTGATGCAAAGGATTATGATACTGCGCTGAGCTATGGCGAAAAGGCCGCAGCGCTGAATTACAAGCCTGAGGAAGTGAACGTCATCCTGGCGCAGGCGATCTGGGCCAAGGGCAAGGGCAACCCGGCCGAAATCGCGCGCGGGCTGGATTATTTCAGGAAGGCGATCGATGCACGCAAGGCCGCGGGCCAGACTGTGGACCCGACCTGGTATCAGATGGGCGTGCAGCAGGCGTCCAACGCGAACCTGCCGCAGATCAAGGATTGGGCGGCTTTGGCCTATGAGGCCAAGCCGAGCGGCGCCAATCTGCGCACGGTGCTGCGTCTTTTCCAGCGCGACAATCCGACCATGACCAATCGTGAAAACCTCGATCTGCTGCGGTTGATGCAGTTTTCGGGCGGCCTGGCAATCAAGGGTGACTTCCTTGAATATGCCGAAATGGCTTTCAAAGGCGGTATTTTTGGCGAGGCAAAATCCGTGATCGAAACCGGACGCACCACGCGCGATGCCCGCAGTAACTTCTATCTCACTTCGGTTGACGGCGCCGATACGTATAACGTCACCAGCTCCAGAATCGCGAGCGACAAGGCGAGCCTGGGCGCTGCTGCGGCGGACGCCGCGAAGTCTGCCAACAGCAAGATCGCGGCGGCGACTGCGGATGCGTTCATGGGCTATGGCGACAACGCCAAGGCCATATCGCTTTATGAGATGGCGCTCCAGAAAGGCGGGGTCGATGCGGCCGAAGTCAACACCCGCCTCGGTATCGCCCAGGCCCGCGCGGGCAATATGGAAGCCGCCAAGGCAAGCTTTGCCAAGGTTACCGGCGGAACTCGCGGCGGGATTGCGCAGCATTGGCTGAACTGGCTGAACAGGGCCTGAGACAGTCCGGAAGAATTGATGCGGGCGGTGGGAGAGATCCCGCCGCCCATTTCATTTTGTGATCGGCACACCCGGCAGGTTCTTGGAGGTGCGGATCGTGAGCGATGTCTTCACGCTCGCAACATTGGGTGCGGAAGTAAGATGTGCGGTGAGGAAGCTCTGGAAGCTTTGCAGATCCCGCGCAACCACCTTCAACATGAAATCGATCTCGCCATTGAGCATATGGCATTCCCGTACTTCGGGCAGCGCGAAGACATGGCTCTCGAATGCGCGTAAATCGGCCTCTGCCTGGCTCTTGAGGCTCACCATGGCAAAGACCGTGATGCTGTAACCCAGAGCGGCGGGATCAAGCTCGGCATGATAGGCACGGATCACGCCCTGCTGCTCCAGCGCCTTGACCCGGCGAAGGCATGGCGGCGCGGTCAGGCCGACGCTGGTCGCCAGCTCGATATTGGTCATACGCCCGTCCTCCTGCAGCAATGCGAGGATCGCCTTGTCGGTCTCATCGAGCCTGTAACCGGAGGTCACGGTAATTTCCTTAGCTATGGATCGCCGGAACGATAATAATATTCCCCGCGTTTGCAACCGTCCCACTATGCGACGAATTGATTTTAACCCTGAACTGCCCTTTCCCTGTGACACCAAATTGAATAAGCCCGAACAGGCTTAGCGAGGGATTCACCTTGGGGGCGATGGAGACCTGGCAGTTGCGTTTCAATGATCTGACGCAGACCATATTGGCAGTGGAGGACCGGACCGGCAATGCCGCCGCGAGCCTGTGGCGCCAGTGCGTCGACATGCTGGCACAGCACGATCAGGCCGGCAAGATGATGCTGCAACAGGAAGACCGCGCGGCGCTGGTCGCGCGCCTCAATGATCTGCGTTCAGAACTGAGCGAGGCACAGCGCATAGCGAGCGTGGTGGAACTGGGAAGTCGTCTGCGCTCTCCGGCCTTGGTGGAGTTTTTCGCGACCGACCGCCCGGCGGTCTGCGTGGCGGCGCTGTCCCGCGCGCGGCTGCCTGATGCGATGTGGCCGGTCTTGCTTTCGCGACTGGGCCCGACGGCGCGCGGCGTGCTGCGCGGGCGGCGGGACATGGGGCCTGAGACGCGGCGCGCGCTGGAGGCTTTCGGACCGACAGACCTGGTGCTGGGCGATGACGGCGCGGCGGCGGTCGTTTCCAACGACATCGGCTCGGCGGGCATCGCCGACATGGGGAGCGAGCTGCTGCTCGATACGCCCGAACCGGTCGAACCGGAGGGCGAGCGCAGCCAGATCCGCCAGCTGGTTGAGCGGATCGAACGGTTCACAAGCAGTGGCAAGCTGCGCACCATCGGCACGCCCGAGTCGCTCGAACAGCCCGCAGCCGAGCAAACGGCGCTTCGCACATTCCCGTTCGAGACTGACAGCGAAGGCACATTGATCTGGGTGGGCGACGCCTCTCGCCCGGCGCTGGTCGGCCTGTCGCTCGCACAGATCGCATTGCCCGGCGAGACCGGGCCGGACGGGCATGTCGCAGGCGCGTTTGCGCGGCGCAGCAGCTTCCAGCACGGGCGCTTTTTCATTGGCGAAGGACTGTACGAGGGCGAATGGCGTTTGTCTGCCGTGCCGTTTTTCGATCCCGCTTCCGGGCGCTTTCAGGGCTATCGCGGGCAGGCGCGGCGGCCGCTGGTCCACGAGATGCCACACACGACGGGGGGAGGCGTGGCTATCGCATCGGCGCCTTCGCTCGATTCGGTGCGGCAGCTGATCCACGAGTTGCGTACGCCTTTGAACGCCATTCTGGGCTTTGCCGAGATCATCGAGCAGCAGCTCTTTGGGCCGGCTGGCGTGCATTATCGGGAGATGGCGAGCAACATCCTTTCGGACGCGCGCCGTCTGCTCGCCGCGTTCGAAGAAATCGACGCCGCAGCCCGCGTAGCTGCCGCTCAGGGCGAAGCCGGACACACTCCGCCCAAGAGCGCGGTGGACGTTGCCGAACTGATCGAGCGCGCAACCGGGATGGTCGAGGCGGAGGGGGCTTCGCGTCTGCGTATCGCTGCCTCGGCCGATCTGCCGCGCGCATTCATAGAGCCGGTGCAGTGTGAGCGCATGATTCAACATCTGGTTCGTACGCTGATGCCGCTGACGCAGGGCGATAAGCCTGTTCAGGGTGCTTTGTGGTTTCAGCCCGATGGCGCCGGTGGCAGGCTCGTCCTGGGCTTCGATCGGCCTGCGCGCCTGAAGGGGCTTGATGAGCACGAGCTGCTCGATCCCGGTTATGGATCGGACGGCGACTGGCCGGATGCGCCGCTGCTCGGCCTCGGCTTTTCCATGCGGCTGGTGCGCAGTCTGGCGCAGGCGCAGGATTGCACGCTGCGTATTGAGGCGGAGCGCCTTCTGTTGGAAATGCCGGTGGCGCACGGCGACGCTCTGGCGGATGTCGGCCCGGCCTAGCGCGGCTATCAAACCAATCGCAATGTTTGTATTATAGGCGGAAGCCATGACTGCATCCGCCCTCCTGCCGGACGATCTGCGTGCCCACCCCGCTCGGGAGGATTTTATCGCCTTGCCGCTGGAGTTCGGCACGCGTTTCATGCTGGTGGTCGATACCGAGGAAGAGTTCGACTGGGGCGCGCCGTTCAGTCGGGAGAGCCGCTCGGTCACGATTTGCGAACCGATGCGGCGCGGGCAGGAGTATTTCAGGGCAGCGGGCGTGAAGCCACTTTATGTCACGGATTTCCCGGTCATTGACGACGCAGAGGCCGGGCCAATGCTGGCCGAGTGGCAGGCGAACGGCGAGGCGGATGTTGGCGCGCACTGTCACCCCTGGGTCAATCCTCCGCACGAGGAGGTAGTGAACGTCGCGCACAGCTTTGCCGGCAATCTGCCGGAAGCGCTCGAGCGGGCGAAGATCACCGCGCTGCGCGACCGCATCGCAGAAGTGACAGGCCGGGCGCCGCTTGCCTTTCGCGCAGGGCGATACGGTGTAGGACCCAGTACAGGGCGGATCCTCGCTGATCTCGGCTTCCGGCTCGACACCTCGGTGCGCAGCCGCTTCGATTACAGCGCGCAGACGGGGCCGGATTTCTCCGGTCTGCCCGTAAAGCCATGGCGCGCGGGGCCAGAGAAGGCGCTGATCGAGCTGCCGCTTTCCACAGCATTCGCCGGGCCGCTTGGGCGGATGGGGGACCGGCTCCAGCCCGTGATCGAGCGCGGCGGGCTGGCGGCGGGAGTGCTATCCCGCACGCGCCTGTTGGAGCGCATACCGCTGACGCCCGAGGGGGTGAGCGCCGATGAAACCGCGCGCGGCATCGATGCGCTGCTCTCGGAAGGTGCGCGTCTGTTGCTGTTCAGCTTTCACTCGCCTACCCTGGCACCGGGCAACACGCCTTATGTGCGCACGCAGACGGACCTTGCGGCTTTCTACGGTTGGTGGGACAGCGTCCTAAACCATCTGGCGCTGCGCGGAGTTGCTCCCGCCGGGCAGGGCGATGTTCTCGCCGCATGCGGGCCAAGATAGGCTTGCCTTCGGGGGTGCTCGCGGCTATCCGCCAGAGCAGGTGGGGCCTGTAGCTCAGTTGGTTAGAGCTGGCCGCTCATAACGGCTAGGTCGCGGGTTCGAGTCCTGCCGGGCCCACCACTTTCCTTAAGAGCGAGAAACGATGCCGACCAGCCGCGACCAGACCGACGCCCTGCTTTCCCGCTATTACGCCGCGTTTAACGCAGGCGATCATGAGGCGATGCTGGGCTGCCTCGCAGACGATGTGGCGCATGACATCAACCAGGGTGAACGGCAGACGGGCAAGGACGCCTTCCGCGCCTTCCTTGGGCGGATGGACACGGCCTATGGCGAGCAGCTGAAAGACATCGTGCTGATGACCAGCGCGGATGGCGCGCGGGCCGCCGCCGAGTTTGTGGTCCACGGGACGTACAAGCAGGCGGATGAAGGTCTGCCGCCTGCGCACGGGCAGAGCTATGTGCTGCCCGCCGGCGCGTTTTTCGAGGTGCGAGACGGGCTGATCGCCCGCATTTCGGTCTATTACAATCTGGCAGACTGGATCGCGCAGGTTTCATGAAGGCGGTGATCCGCACCCTGACCGGAGCTGCGGAGCGGGAGGCGGCTCTGCCTGTGCTTGCCAGCCTGAGGATCGAGGTGTTCCGCGAATGGCCCTATCTCTATGACGGCACGGAAGACTATGAGGCCGATTATCTGACCGAGTTCATGGCCGAGGCGGGATCGGTGCTGGTGGTGGCGGAAGTGGATGGCGCGATTGTCGGCGCGGCGACTGCCTCGCCAATGGCCGGGCAGAAAGCCGAGTTTCGCGCGCCGTTTGAGCAGCGGGGCTTTGATACCCGCAGTCTGTTCTACTTCGGTGAGTCGGTGCTGAAAGGCGGGTTTCGCGGTCTTGGCATCGGCCACGGCTTTTTCGATGCGCGCGAGGCTGCAGCGCGGGGGGCAGGGGCCACCGCAGCGACATTTTGCGCGGTGCTGCGCCCGCAGGACCACCTGTTGCGCCCCGATCACGCGCGGGATCTGCACCCCTTCTGGCGCACGCGCGGCTATGCGCCGGTCGATGGCCTCACATGCAGCTTCGACTGGAAGGATATTGACCAGCCGGGCGAGACGGCGCACCCGATGCAGTTCTGGATGCGCGAGCTGTGAGCGCGTTTCGCATCGCCTGCGCGCAATATCCGATCGAGGCAATGGCCAGCCTCGACCAATGGCGCGCGAAGATCGCGCGCTGGGTGGAGGAAGCGGCGCAAGGTGGGGCTGCGCTCCTGGTGTTCCCTGAATATGGATCGATGGAAATCGCGGCGAGCGACCCGGCAACGATGGGCGACCTGCATGCCAGCCTTGGCACCGTGATGGCGGGGGGCGAGGCGATGGACGCGCATCATACGGCGCTTGCAGCCCAGCACGGTGTCCATATCCTCGGGGCCAGCAGGCCGGTCGCGCGCTCAGACGGGCGCATCGTCAACCGCGCGCGCCTGTTCGCGCCCAACGGCCGCAGCGGCTATCAGGACAAGATCGTGATGACCCGGTTCGAGCGCGAGCAATGGGGCATCAGCGGGGGCGATGCTATCCGCGTCTTCAATACCGCGCTCGGCGTCATCGGCGTCTCGATCTGCTATGATGTCGAGTTTCCCCTGATTGCGCGGGCACAGGCCGAGGCGGGGGCGCGGCTGATTCTCACACCTTCCTGCACGGATAGTATGCAGGGCTATTGGCGTGTGCGAATCGGCGCGCAGGCCCGCGCGCTGGAAAATCAGATATATGTCGCCCAGGCGCCTACGGTGGGCATGGCGCCCTGGTCCCCTGCTGTGGATGAGAATTACGGGTTGGCGGGACTATATGGCCCACCAGTACTCGATTGCCCGGACGATGGGGTGCTGAGCCTCGGCGAAGAGGGCGGGGAAGGCTGGACCTATGGCGCGGTGGATAGGGAATGCATCGGTTACTGGCGGGAGCAAGGCGCGGTGCGGCCCTTCGCGCACTGGCCAGAGCAATATCTGGCGGCGCCGCCCGCGCCCGCTCCGGTTGAAGTGATCAATCTCGCCTGACCACATCCTTCATTTCGCACCTGCAACATAAGTCTTGCCAAGCGCCGAATCGCGCGCCAACATGGGCGCATGGGGATGGATAAAATCTTCTTCGATGAAATGCTAAACGAGGCCGGTCAGCCTCATCCCTCCTTCTCTGGCTATTGCGACTGGCTTGCCGACCAGGAGCCCGCAAAGCTGCTCAAAAAGGCCTCGGAAGCCGAAGACCTGTTTCGCAAGACCGGCATTACCTTCGCCGTCTATGGGCAGGAGGAGGCCGAGGAGCGGCTGATCCCGTTCGATATCGTGCCGCGCATCATCGCGGCGAAGGAATGGGCGCGGCTTTCTCGCGGAATCGAGCAGCGGGTGCGGGCGATGAACGCCTTCCTGCACGACATTTATCACCGGCAGGAGATCGTGCGCGCGGGCCGCCTGCCCGAGCATATGGTCAGCACCAACAGCGCCTTTCTCGACCGGATGATCGGTTTCACGCCGCCTGGCGGGGTCTATAGCCACATCGTCGGTGTCGACCTCGTGCGCACCGGGCCGAACGAGTTCTTCGCGCTGGAGGATAATGCGCGCACGCCCTCCGGCGTATCCTACATGCTCGAAAATCGCGAAACGATGATGCGCATGTTCCCGGAGCTGTTCACACAGATGAAGGTGCGCGAGGTTTCCGATTACCCGAAGCGCCTGCGCCGCTCGCTGTCAGCCTGCGCGCCGCCTGCATGCAAGGGCGACCCCGTCGTCGCCGTGCTGACGCCGGGCATCTACAACAGCGCCTATTTCGAACATGCGTTTCTGGCGGACCAGATGGGGGCAGAGCTGGTCGAGGGGCATGATCTGCGTATCGTCGATGGCCGGGTAGCGATGCGCACGACGCAGGGCTATCAGCCTATCGACGTGCTCTATCGGAGGCTGGACGACGACTATCTCGACCCGCTCTCGTTCCTGCCGGATTCGGCGCTGGGCGTGCCGGGCATCATGGACATCTACCTTGCGGGCGGCATTACGATTGCCAATGCGCCGGGCGCGGGCATTGTCGATGACAAGGCTATCTACAGCTATGTTCCCGATATCGTGCGCTTTTACACCGGCGAGGAGCCACTGCTCAAGAATGTGCCGACATGGCGCTGCTCCGAGGCGGACTCGCTGAAATATGTGCTGGAGCATCTCGCCGAGCTGGTGGTGAAGGAAGTCCACGGATCGGGCGGCTATGGCATGCTGGTCGGCCCGGCGGCGAGCAAGCGCGAGCTGGCAGACTTCGCGGCGAAACTCAAACGCTCGCCCGCCAAATATATCGCGCAGCCGACCTTGGCGCTCTCCACTGTGCCGATCCTAACCAAAAAGGGATTGGCGCCCCGGCATGTTGACCTGCGGCCGTTTGTGCTCGTCTCACCGGAGCGGATCGACATCACGCCCGGCGGCTTGACCCGCGTGGCGCTCAAGAAAGGCTCGCTCGTGGTGAACTCCAGCCAGGGCGGCGGCACCAAGGACAGCTGGGTGCTGGAGGACTGATGACCACGCCATGACGACTCTGGGGAAAACCGCTGGCGCGCTGTTCTGGATGTTTCGCTATCTCGAGCGCAGCGAGAATCTGGCACGCCTGACTGAGGCAGGGTTGCGCATGTCGCTGACGCGCGGCGACACGGCGGTGCAGGAATGGCGCTCTGTTCTCACCACGGTCGGGCTGGCGCAGGCCTATGAGGAAACTGGCGCGCCCTATGAACCGGCGCAGGTGGTGAACTTCCTGCTGCGCGGGCGCAATCAGGGCGGGTCGGTCCTCTCCATGATCGAGAAGGCGCGCGACAACGCCCGCCTCGCCCGCACCGCCATAACCCGCGAGGTGTGGGAGGCGACGAACGAGTGCTACATCACCACGCGCGACACGATGGCGCGGCCGCTGCGCGAGGCGGACATGCCGCATGCGCTTGGCATGATCCGCCAGCACAGCGCGCTGGTGCGCGGGGCGTTGCACGGCACGATGCTGCGCAACGACATCTATAATTTCGCGCGGCTCGGCACTTTTGTGGAGCGGGCGGACAACACCGCACGCATCATGGACGTGAAATATTATCTGCTGCTGCCCTCGCTCAGCCATGTCGGCTCAACGCTCGACACAAACCAATGGGATATGCTGCTGCGTTCGCTCTCGGCCCAGCGCAGTTATCGGTGGCTCAACCCCAACGAGACAAAGGCGATCGACATAGCGCGCTTTCTGATTTTCGATGGACGCTTCCCGCGCTCGATCCTTTTCTGCGCGCTCAAGATCAGCGAGAATCTGAAATGGCTCGGCTTCGACTATGGCGAAGAAAAGCCGGTCCACGCACAGGCGGTGAAGCTGGCGAAAGACCTGGAAAGCGTCAATGTGGAGCAAATTTTCGAGCGGGGGCTGCATGAATTTTTGCAGGATTTCATGGCGACAAATTCCGCCATCGCGGGGCAGATCGAGAAGGACTACCGCTTCATCGAGTGAAGGCATCCGCGAACGAGCAAAGGCGCATAGATTTTCATGAAGATCCGCTTTCATCACACCACCGCTTATCATTTCGACCGGCCCGTGCCTTATGGCCTCCAGCGGCTGCGCCTGAAGCCCAAGGACAATGCGCATCAGCACGTGGTGGGCTGGTCAATGGAGGTCCAGGGAGGGGTGTGCGAGGCGGAATATGACGACGCGCACCGCAACCATGTCTCGCTGATCCGGGTGGAAGAGGGCGCGCAGAGCGTGGAGATCGTCTGTTCCGGCGAGGTCGAGACGGTGGAGGACCATCATGGCGTCGTTGGCGCACATCACGGCTATGCGCCGCTCTGGCTGTTTCGCCAACCAACAGCGCTCACGAAGGCGGGCGCAAGCGTGAGCGCGCTGGCGAACCGAGTGAAAGCAGAGGGGCATGAGGGCGAGGTTGCGCTGATGCACGGCCTCAGCAACGCCATAGCCGATGCCGTCGCCTACCAGATCGGCTTTACCGACGCCCGGACTTCGGCAGAGGAAGCGATGCAGATCGGGCAGGGGGTGTGCCAGGATCATGCGCATATCTTCATTGGCGCCGCGCGATTGCTCGGCATACCGGCGCGCTATGTTTCAGGCTATCTGTTCATGGAAGACCGGGTGGAACAGGACGCGGGCCATGCATGGGCCGAGGCCTATCTGGATGGACTGGGCTGGGTCGGTTTCGATGTGTCGAACCGCGTCTGCCCGGACAAGCATTATGTCCGCGTAGCGACCGGGCGAGATTATGCCGATGCCTCGCCAGTGCATGCGATGACTTTCGGTGGCGGGGACTCAAGCATGCTTGTCTCTCTGCGTGTGGATCAGTAGACCAAGGCGGGATAGAGCCGGGGGAGCACAATGACGTATTGCGTGGGCATGCAACTGGACGCAGGCCTCATCTTCATGTCTGACACGCGGACCAATGCCGGGGTCGACAACATCTCCGTCTTCCGCAAGATGTTCACCTGGGAGGCGCCGGGCGAGCGCGTGATCACGATGCTCACCGCAGGGAACCTGGCCACCACCCAGTCCGTCGTCAGCCAGCTCGAAGAGCGCAACAAGCGGCCGGCGGACCGCCGCCCTTCGATCCTCGAAGCGCCGAGCATGTTTCAGGTCGCGAACATTGTCGGCGAAACACTGCGCGACACGATCAAGGGCGGAGCGGTGGGCGGCAGCCAGGCCGAGAGCAAGTTCGACGCCACGATCATCCTCGGCGGCCAGATTTTGGGCAGCCCGCCGCGCCTGTTCCTTGTCTATCCCGAAGGCAATTTCATCGAGGCTTCGGCGGACACGCCCTTCTTCCAGAGCGGCGAAACGAAGTATGGCCGCCCCATCCTCGTGCGCGCCTATGACGCGGGAATGTCGTTTGCCGAGGCGGCCAAGCTGCTGATGGTCAGCTTTGATTCCACATTGAAGGCCAATCTTTCGGTCGGCCTGCCGTTCGATCTGCAAGTGGTGCCGACGGGTGCATGCCGCGTCGGGTTCGAGACGCGGATATCAGCAGACGACCCTTATTATAACGAGATTTCGCGCGGCTGGGGTGCGGCGCTGAGGCAGGCTTTCAAATCCTTGCCGGAATATTCCATCCCGCTCGAAAACGAGTGACAAGCGCCTCCGCGCGGCTATGGATGGTTAGGTTGAGGATGGAGCGGAGCCTGATTTCATGACCCTGTGGCAGACGCCTGCGCTGATCATGGCGCTCGGCTATTTCCTGGGCTCGATCCCCTTCGGTATCATCCTGACGCGGCTGGGCGGCGCGGGCGATCTGCGCGCGATCGGCTCTGGCAATATCGGCGCGACGAACGTGCTGCGCACCGGGCGGAAGGGGCTGGCGGCGGCAACGTTGCTGCTCGATCTCGGCAAGGGCGCAGCAGCGGTGGCGCTTGGTGAGGCGCTGTTGCCCAATGGCGGCGGGGCGATGGCTGGCGTGATGGCGTTCCTTGGCCATTGCTACCCGGTCTGGCTGCGTTTCGCGGGCGGCAAGGGCGTGGCGACTATGATGGGTGTGTGCCTTGCGCTCGCTTGGCCGGTGGGGCTTGTGTTTGCGGCGGTGTGGATCGGCATGCTTGGATTGACGCGGATTTCGTCGGCGGGCGGCATGAGCGCGGCGGTAAGCGCGCCGATAGCCGCGTACCTGACCGGGCGACTGGAGCTGGTGATCCCCTGCGCCGCGATGGCCGTGGTGGTGCTGTGGCGACACCGGGCCAACATATCCCGCCTGATGAAGGGCGAGGAACCGCGCATCGGCAGCAAGAAATAGAGCATGGATCAGGCGCGGTTCGATGCGATCCGGCTGGCACGCTCGCCCCGTATCGGACCGGTTACGTTCCGGCAGTTGATCGGGCGCTTCGGCACCGCGAGCGAGGCCTTGCGTGCGCTACGCGAGGTTGCTGAAGAAGGCGCCATTGCGCAAGAGGCGGAGGCGGTTGCGCGGCTGGGCGCAAAATGGCTCGTCTGGGGAGACGCCGATTATCCCGCACTGCTCGCCGAGACGGACGACGCGCCGCCGGTGCTGACCTACCAGGGCGATCTTTCCCTTGCTGGGCAGAACAGCGTCGCAATGGTCGGCGCGCGCAATGCCTCGGCTGCCGCATGCCGCTTTGCGCGGGCATTGGCGCGGGAACTGGCGGGCAAGGGGCTGGTAATCGTTTCCGGCCTCGCACGCGGGATCGACACCGCCGCGCATCAGGGGGCGGAGGAGCACACCGTAGCCGTGATCGCGGGCGGGATCGACAGCCACTATCCACCCGAAAACGCCGCTTTGCAGGAACAGATCGCGCGAGGAGCCCTGCTGATCGCCGAGCAACCACCGGGCACAGAGCCGAAAGCGCGCTATTTCCCGCATCGTAACCGCGTGATCGCCGGACTGTCCCGCGCGACGATCGTGGTGGAGGCCGCCCCCAAATCCGGCTCGCTCATTACTGCGCGGCTTGCCGGGGAATATGGGCGCGAGGTGCTGGCCGTGCCCGGTTCGCCGCTCGATCCGCGCGCGCAAGGATGCAACCTGCTGATCCGCGAGGGCGCGACGCTGATCCAGTCCGCCGCCGATGTGCTGGAGGCGCTGAGCAGCCTCGATCCGCGTGCGGGCCGGCGTGCGCCGCAGATACCGCTATTCCCCCCGGAATCGCCCACCAAGGAACCCGCAGACCCTGCTGATATCCTCGCGCTGCTGGGGCCAGTACCCGTGCCGCTCGATGAACTGATCCGCCAGTCGGGCCAGCCTTCCGCCGCGGTGCAGATGGCGCTGCTGGAGCTGGAGCTTGCGGGCAAGCTGGAGCGGCATGCGGGGGGCAGGGTTTCGCTTATCGCTTGACGGCCCGGCCCAACCCCCTACATCCTCGCGCGTATACGCGTAAGGAAGCCGATTAACCCATGCAGCTCGTCATCGTCGAATCTCCCGCCAAGGCCAAGACCATCGAGAAATATCTGGGCGGCGATTATCATGTCCTCGCGTCTTACGGCCATGTGCGTGACCTGCCGCCCAAGGACGGCTCGGTCGACCCCGACGCCGGGTTCGCGATGGAGTGGGAGAATTACGGCGACAAGGCGCGGCAGCTGAAAGCCATAACAGACGAGGCCAAGAAGGCGGACCGGCTGATCCTTGCGACCGACCCTGATCGCGAGGGCGAGGCGATCAGCTGGCATGTTCTCGAAGTGCTTAAAGCCAAAAAGGCTGTGCCGCAGAATGTCGCGCGCGTCACGTTCAACGCCATCACCAAGCAGGCGGTGACCGAGGCGATGGCCGCCCCGCGCGACCTCGATCATGACCTGATCGATGCCTATCGTGCGCGCCGGGCACTGGATTATCTTGTCGGCTTCACGCTGTCACCGGTGCTGTGGCGCAAGCTGCCGGGCGCGAAGTCTGCGGGCAGGGTGCAGTCAGTCGCGCTGCGGCTGATTGTGGAGCGCGAGCGCGAGATCGAGGCGTTCACGCCGCAGGAATACTGGTCTGTCGCCGCAGAGATGGAGCAGGACGGGCGGAGCTTTACCGCACGCTTGGTCAAATGGCGCGGCGATAAGATCGAGCGGCTGACGATCGGCAAAGAAGGCGACGCCATGGCCGCCAAGGCCGATGTCGAGGCCGGGCGCTTCACGGTCGAGAGTGTCGAGACCAAGCCGCTCACCCGCAACCCGCCGCCTCCGTTCACCACGTCGACCCTGCAACAGGAGGCTGCGCGCAAGCTCGGTTTTTCCGCCAGCCACACGATGCGGGTGGCGCAGGGCCTGTATGAGGACGGCGCGATCACCTATATGCGGACCGACGGCGTGCAGATGGACGGCAGCGCGATCTCGGCGGCGCGCAAGGCGATAGCGGAGCGGTTTGACGGCGGATATCTGCCGGAAAAGCCGCGCCAGTATCAGACCAAGGCGAAGAACGCGCAGGAAGCGCACGAGGCGGTCCGCCCGACAGACTTCGCCAAGGAGCGAGCAGGCAGTGGCGATCACGCCCGGCTCTATGACCTCATATTCAAGCGCGCACTGGCGAGCCAGATGGCATCCGCCCGGCTGGAGCGCACCACCGTCGAGCTGCTGGACGGCACAGGGCAGCACGGCCTGCGCGCCACGGGGCAGGTGGTGATCTTCCCGGGCTTCCTCACGCTTTACGAGGAAGGAACCGATGATGACGCGGATGATGACAGCAAGCTGCTGCCGCGCCTCAATGCTGGCGATGCGCCCGCGAAGAAAGCGGTGAGCGCTGAGCAGCATTTCACGCAGCCGCCGCCGCGCTATTCCGAGGCCTCGCTGGTCAAGCGGCTCGAAGAACTCGGCATCGGGCGGCCATCGACCTACGCGTCGACCATTCAGGTGCTGAAGGACCGGGACTATGTTCGCGTCGAGAAGAACCGCTTCTTCGCCGAGGAGAGCGGGCGGCTGGTCACGGCGTTCCTTGAGCGCTTCTTCGACCGCTATGTGAGCTACGACTTCACCGCCGGGCTTGAGGAGGAGCTGGACGATATTTCCGGCGGGCGGGCGCAATGGCAGGCGGTGCTCGATGCCTTCTGGCGCGATTTCAAGCCCAAGACGGCGGAAGTGATGGAGCAAAAGCCGTCTGAGGTGACGGCGGCGCTCGATGAATTCCTGGCGCCCATGTTGTTCCCCGACAAGGGCGATGGATCGGACCCGCGCGCCTGCCCCTTGTGCGGCGAAGGGCGGCTGTCATTGCGCGGCGGGCGCTTTGGCGCGTTCATCGCCTGCTCCAACTATCCGGAATGCAAGTTCACCCGCAAGTTCGGCCAGCCGGGCGGCAGCAATGGCGAAGGCGCGGACAGCGGGCCGGAGATATTGGGCAAGCACCCCGAAACAGGCGAGGATATCGTCAAGAAATCCGGGCGTTTCGGGCCTTATGTTGAAATGGGTTCGGGCAAGGAAGCAAAACGCGGGTCGATCCCCAAGGACCTGCCCGATGGTGAGCTGACCGTCGAATGGGCGGTGAAGCTCTTGAGCCTCCCGCGCGAGGTGGGCAATCACCCGGAGACGGGCCTACCAATCGTCGCCAATCTGGGGCGTTATGGGCCGTATCTGCTCCATGACGGCAAATATGCGCGGCTGTCTTCCACCGCCGAAATATTCGAGACGGGGATGAACGCGGCGGTCGTGAAACTCGCCGAGGCTGCCACCAAAGGGCCGCGTGCGGGCGGAGCGTCGCGCGAGCCGTTGAAGGTGCTGGGCAAACATCCGCGCACCGAGGCAGAGATCAAGCTCATGGCAGGGCGCTTTGGCCCCTATGTGACCGACGGCACCACCAATGCCACGCTGCCCAAGAGCATCGAGCAGGATGCGCTGACGCTGGAGGAGGCGGCGCAACTGATCGATACGCGCGCGGCGGCGGCTCCGGCGAAGAAGGGGAAGAAGCCGGCAGCTAAGAAGAAGGCCGCACCCGCCAAGAAAGCGGCACCGAAGAAAGCTGCGGCGAAGTCGGCGGGATAGCGCCGTTTATTCCGCCAGCCGCAGCGCGACGTCGTTCATGAAGCGGGCGTCATCGCCCGCCGCGAGCCAGCCCGCCTCCGCGCCGATCGCGCCAAGCATGTCGGATAGCGCATCCGTCTCGCTCTTATGATAGTTCGAAAGGACATAGCCGTGCACCCGGTCCTTGTGGCCGGGATGACCTATTCCGAGCCGCACACGGCGGAAATCCGGGCCGATATGCGCTTCCGTTGAGCGCAGGCCATTATGCCCCGCCGTGCCGCCGCCTCGCTTGACCTTCACCTTCATGGGCGCGAGGTCCAGCTCGTCATGAAAGACCGTCACGTCCTGCGGTGTGAGCTTATAGAAATCCATCGCGGCGCGAATGGCGCGGCCGCTCTCGTTCATGAGGGTTTCAGGCTTGAGGAGGAGGATCTTGTTCGGTCCGATCCGCCCTTCGGCGGCAAGGCCATGAAATTTCTTTGCCCAGGCTGAAAAGCCGTAAAGCCCGGCGATGACGTCCACCGCCATGAAGCCGACATTGTGCCGGTGGAGCGCATATTGGCTGCCGGGATTGCCGAGGCCAACCCAGATCTGCATATGCGCTCCCCGGTAAAGGGCAGAGGATTACTCCCCTTCGCCCTCGGTCTTGGTGGTGTCACCTTCCTCGCTCTTGAGTGCGGAAGGAGCAATCACTGTGGCGATGGTGAAATCGCGGTCGGTGATCGCGCTCTTGGCGCCTGCGGGCAGGTTGACATGGCTGATGTGGATCGAATCGCCGACATCGAAGCCGGACAGGTCGATCGTCACCTCATCGGGGATTTCCGCCGCGTCGCAGATCAGTTCCAGCTCGTGGCGCACGATGTTGAGTACGCCGCCGCGCTTGATGCCAGGCGCCGATTCCTCGTTGACGAAGTGGACCGGAACGTTGACGTGCACGCTGGCGTGCTCCGAAACGCGCAGGAAGTCCGCGTGGAGCGGACGATCGGTGACGGGGTGGAACTCCACGTCCTTGGGAAGCGTGCGGACAGCCTTGCCGCCCACCTCGACCATGACGACCGAGTTGAAGAAATGGCCGGTGCCGAGCAGCTTGTTCAGCAGCTTTTCCTCGACATGAACCAGGGTCGGCTCTTCGTTGTTTCCGTAAATGACGGCGGGTACGCGGCCCTCGCGGCGGAGAGCGCGGGAGGCTCCCTTGCCAGCCCGATCGCGTGCCTCGGCCGACAGCGTAAGCACATCGCTCATTGCATGTCTCCAAGTGTTGGTTGCATTCGACCCGCCACGCCTCCAGGGATGACCATGACGGGAAGGCGGGCCTTTAGCAGAAATGCGCGGGAAAGCAAGGGAGGGAATTTAGCCCATGCGGGCCTGCGAAGCCCGATTCTCTGCGCTTCGGTGCTCACGACCCTGAACGGTAGCTGCGCTCCGATGCTCGACAATCAGACTTCTCGGCTCCACCTGACCTAAATTCGATTATCAGTGTTTTGAAGATGTCTGGCCCACACGCTGCACCATCAGCCGCTTCTGCCCCAGTAGCTCGATCACGCTGCCCTTACCCGCCAGGTGCCCTGCGCCCACCGCTATGAACACCGTGCCTGGCTGATCCATGCGTTTTCCGATCCACGCGGCCCAGCGCGCATTGCGATCGAGCAGCAGCGGCTTGGCCAGTTCCGGCGTCTCTTTCAGCGACTCATTCATCTGCTTGGCAAGCGCATCAGCCCGCCCGCGTGACCAGTTGCGGATCAGCGTGGCGAATTCCTTCTCCGCTTCGGGCAGGCCTTCGATCGTGGCGTTGAGATAGTCGATCTGCACCTTGCGCGGCAGGCCGTCGAAGATCCCGAGCTGTTCTTCCGCGCTTTCAAGGCCGATCACCTGTTTGCCCGATTGCGCGGCGGCCTGCTCCAGCACCTTGTCGGCGCCGAGATCCTGCTGATAGCCGAGCTGCATCAGGGGGGCGACGGAGAGGTTGATCGCGACCAGCCACGGGTCAACGCGCTCCATCGCCTCTGGCGGGATGCTGTAGGTCTTGAGCGCAGCGGCGTAGCGCGCGTTCTGCTTGGGGTCGAGGAGCTGAGTGACCGTCGGACCTTGGCTGTTGGTGGCGAGGCGCGCGAAGGTAGCGGCGAGCTTGGCGGGGTCATCCTGAGAGACCTCGATCACCAGCGTATCCGCGCTGTCAAACGCCGCCTTCACATCGCCCTCGAACCAGCGCACATTGGCTTTAAGCATATGCACGGTGCCGAACAGATAGATGGTCGTATCGGCATCGCGCACCGCCCATAAGGCGGGCGTCGCGTGGACGAGGCCATCTTCGGCCATGTGCGTGCCCGTCTTCGCCCCGCCCGCCACCGGCGCGGAGCAGGCGAGGGCGGCTGTCGCCAGCAGAGGCAATAGGCGCAGAAACTTGTCCATCATGGGTTGCTTCATGGCCGCAATGCCCGGCGCCATGCAAGCCTTCTCTTGACCCGCGCGCGCCCATGGGCCAAGGCGTCCCCGCGAAAATATACCCCCAAGCGCGCGAAGGGCATCATGGCCGGACAGGCGGAAACACTGAGCTTCCAAGGGCTGATCCTCACGCTTCATGACTATTGGAGCAGGCAGGGCTGCGTCATCCTCCAACCCTATGACATGCGCGTGGGCGCGGGCACATTCCACCCCGCCACCACCCTGCGCAGCCTCGGGCCCGATCCGTGGAACTGCGCCTATGTGCAGCCGAGCCGCCGCCCGACCGACGGCCGCTATGGCGAGAACCCCAACCGGCTTCAGCATTATTACCAGTATCAGGTAATCATGAAACCGTCCCCGCCGGACCTTCAGGCACTCTATCTCGGCAGCCTTGCAGCGATCGGTATCGACCCGCTGCTTCACGACATCCGCTTTGTCGAGGATGACTGGGAAAGCCCCACATTGGGCGCATGGGGGCTGGGCTGGGAGGTCTGGTGCGATGGTATGGAGGTGACGCAGTTCACATATTTCCAGCAAATGGGCGGGTTTGACTGCAAGCCGGTGGCGGGTGAGCTGACATACGGGCTGGAGCGGCTCGCGATGTACATCCAGGGCGTCGACAGCGTCTATGACCTGCGTTTCAACGACGCGGTCGATGGCCGCCCGGCGGTGAGCTATGGCGATGTGTTCCTCGCCAACGAGCAGCAGATGTCGAAATGGAATTTCGAGGTGGCGGATACCCACAGCCTGCTGAGGGGCTTCGAGGCGGCGGAGGCAGAGTGCCAGCGCAGCATCGCGGCGGGCGTGCCCTTGGCTGCCTATGACCAGGCGATCGAGGCGAGCCATCTCTTCAACCTCCTGCAGGCGCGCGGCGTCATCAGCGTGCAGGAGCGCGCGAACTACATCGGCCGCGTGCGCGATCTCGCCAAGGGCAGCTGCGCCGCGTGGATGCAGGTGAACGGGTGGGCGGAATGACTCCTCCCCGGAACGTGACCACCTCGCCGTCCGGTTCGAGCAGCATCGAGCCTGTCGAGATGCGACCGTCGAGAACCCTTTCTCGACTTCGGTTCTCAGCTTCGTTCGAACCTGCGCTCGAAACGAACGGTTTCTATGGGGCAGACCATGACTGATTTCCTCCTCGAACTGCGCTGCGAGGAGATTCCGGCGCGGATGCAGGCGAAGGCGTCAGACGATCTCGCGCGGCTGTTTACCGAGCAGCTGGCGCAGGCGGGCCTGAAGCCGGAGCGCATCACTTCCTATGTAACCCCGCGCCGTCTGGCCCTGATCGCGCATGGGCTGCCGGGCCAGACACAAGCGGTGAGCGAAGAGTTCAAAGGCCCGCGCACCTCGGCGCCGGATCAGGCGCTGGAGGGCTTCCTGCGCAAGACGGGGCTGACCAAGGACCAGCTCGAAGACCGCGAAGGCGTGTGGTTCGGAACGCAAGAAAAGCCCGGCCGCGCTACCGCAGACGTGCTGGCGCAAGCCATCCCGGCGATCATCCGCGCCTTCCCCTGGCCCAAGTCGATGCGCTGGGGTGCGGCGAGCGGGACGACCGAGAGCTTGCGCTGGGTGCGCCCGCTGCAGGGCATTGTCGCGCTGCTGGGTGAGGAACTGGTGGGAATAGAGGTCGAGGGTGTCACCTCCGGCTATGCCACGGTCGGCCATCGCTTCCACCACCCCGGCGTTATCACCATCGGCAGCGCGGCGGATTATGTAGAGAAGCTGCGGGCCTGCCATGTCATCGTCGATCAGGAGGAGCGCAAGGCCATCATCGAGAGCCGCGCGCAGGCGCTGGCTGCGAATGCGGGCTACGAACTGATCGAGGACGCCGGGCTGGTCGCGGAGAATGCGGGCTTGACCGAGTGGCCGGTGCCGCTGCTGGGGCATTTCGACCCCGCGTTTCTTGAGGTGCCGCCAGAGGTCATTCAGCTGACCCTCAGGATCAACCAGAAATATTTCGTTCTGCGGAGTGCGGACGGCAAGCTCGCCCCCGCGTTCATCTGCACCGCCAATATCGAGGCGAAGGACGGCGGCGCGGCGATTGTTGCGGGCAACGGCAAGGTCCTCGCGGCCCGTCTATCCGACGCACGCTTCTTCTGGGAGCAGGACAAGAAGACGCCGCTGGAAGAGCACGCGAAAAAGCTCTCGCGCATCACTTTCCACGAGAAGCTCGGCACCGTGGCCGACAAGGTCGAGCGCGTGGCCAAGCTCGCCCGCTGGCTGGTGGAAGAGGGGATTGTTTCTGGTCCACCCCTCCCCTGCAGGGGAGGGGCCGGGGGTGGGGCTTCTCGAGATATCATCGCGCCCGGAGCCAATCCCCACCCCAACCCCTCCCCTGAAGGGGAGGGGCTTGATCGTGCGCAACTCGCCGACCTCGCCGAACAGGCCGCGCGTTTATGCAAGGCCGATCTGGTGACGGAAATGGTCGGCGAGTTCCCGGAATTGCAGGGGCTGATGGGCGGCTATTACGCGCGCGCGGAAGGCTTGCCCGATGAAGTGGCCGACGCGATCCGCGATCATTACAAGCCCGTGGGGCAGGGCGACGAAGTCCCCACCGCGCCGGTGACGGTGGCGGTTAGTCTGGCGGACAAGCTGGATACATTGGCGGGGTTCTTCGCGATTAATGAAAAACCTACCGGGTCAAGAGATCCCTTTGCGCTTCGTCGCGCAACAATCGCGATCTTGCAGCTTATGGAACTCGGTCATTTGCGCTTCTCGATGGAAAGGGCAATTGGAGAAGTTTTTAGCCGTTTGTTGGAGCAGTATGTCAGCCGCTTGGATACTTACGCTGCCAAAAGCCTTCGAGAAGAAGAGGTGGTTGACCCTCAATATCCGCTTACTTGTGAAGATACTGACGCATATTTTTCATCGATCCTCGATTTCTTCGCCGACCGCCTCAAGGTTCAGCAGAAGGAAGCGGGCGTCCGCCACGATCTGATCGATGCGGTGTTCGCGCTCGGGGGCGAGGACGATCTCGTCCGTCTGCTCGCCCGCGTCCGTGCCCTCCAGTCCTTCATCGAGACGGCGGACGGCGCGAACCTGCTCGCCGGATACAAGCGTGCGGCGAATATCCTCAAGAAGGAGGGTTATGACGACAGCGGCGCGCCCGCGATGGCGACGGCGGAGAGCCAGGGCATAGCCCAGACCGGCGAGGAAGACCCGCTCGCGCTGGTCGAGCAGCCTGCGACAGCCGAGGCGGTGGCGGAAATGGCGCAGGGCCAACCTGCCGCAGCATCAGCGTCCGCGCCCGAGCCCGCCGAATCAGCCCTCTCTGCCGCGCTCGATGCTGCGGAGCCGCGCGCCGCCGCTGCCATCGAGGCGGAGGATTTCGAGGGCGCCATGTCCGCGCTGGCAACCCTGCGCGCGCCCATCGATTCCTTCTTCGAGAGCGTCATCGTCAACGACCCGGAACCCGCCAAGCGGTCCGCGCGTCTTGCCCTGCTGCAGCGCGTTCGCGTTGCAGTGCACAAAGTTGCTGATTTTTCAAGAATTGGCGGCTAATAGGGCTGCGCCATAAGCGGTGCAGCGCCAGGGCAGCGACAGAAAAACCAAGGAAAAGGGCACATGACCAAATATGTCTATCGCTTTGGCGGCGATGCGAATGACGGTGGCAATGGCAACAAGAACCTGCTGGGCGGCAAGGGCGCAAACCTGGATGGCATGGCCTCCATCGGTCTGCCGGTCCCTCCCGGCTTCACGATCACGACCGAGATGTGCACCCGCTATTATGCGGATGGCGAGGTGTTTCCCGATAGCCTGCGCGCCGAAGTGGCGAACGGCATCGCGCATATCGAGGGCGTGACAGGCAAGCAGTTCGGCAACAAGGCGGACCCGCTGCTCGTTTCCGTTCGCTCGGGCGCGCGCGTTTCGATGCCCGGCATGATGGACACGGTGCTGAACCTCGGCCTCAACGACGAGACGGTGCTGGGCCTCGCCTCCGCGTCCGGCGACGAGCGTTTCGCGTGGGATAGCTATCGCCGCTTCATTCAGATGTATTCCGACGTGGTGCTGGAGCTGGATCACGGCGCGTTCGAGGAAGCGCTGGAGATCGCGAAGGAAGACAACGACTATCATCTCGATACGCAGATGACCGCGGGCGACTGGAAGGCGCTGGTCGGCGAATACAAGAAGCTGGTGGAGAAGCTGTGGGGCAAGCCGTTCCCGCAGGATGTGCATGACCAGCTCTGGGGCGCGATCTCGGCGGTGCTCGGCAGCTGGCAGTCCGACCGTGCAAAGGTCTATCGCCGCCTCAATGACATCCCCGGCGAATGGGGCACGGCCGTCAACGTGCAGGCGATGGTGTTCGGCAATATGGGCGACACTTCGGCGACCGGCGTGGCCTTCACGCGCGATCCCGCGACCGGCGAGAACGCCTATTACGGCGAATATCTGATCAACGCGCAGGGCGAGGACGTGGTGGCGGGCATCCGCACCCCGCAATATCTCACCAAGGCCGCACGCGAGCGGGCAGGGGCCAAGCCCCTCTCGATGGAAGAGGCGATGCCCGAGACCTACGCGGAGCTGGCGCGGGTTTTCCAGATCCTCGAAACCCACTACCGTGACATGCAGGACATCGAGTTCACGGTGCAGCAGGGCAAGCTCTGGATGCTCCAGACCCGCTCCGGCAAGCGCACCGCCAAGGCCGCGCTCAAGATCGCGGTCGATATGGCGACCGAGGGGCTGATTACCGAGCAGGAAGCCGTCGCGCGCGTCGATCCGTCCGCGCTCGATCAGTTGCTGCACCCCACGCTGGACCCCAAGGCGCCGCGCGATGTGCTGACCAAGGGCCTGCCCGCCTCTCCGGGCGCGGCATCCGGCGCGATCGTGTTTGACGCCGATACCGCAGAGCGTCGGGCCGAACTCGGCGAAGCAGTGATCCTCGTACGCATCGAAACCTCGCCAGAGGACATTCACGGCATGCACGCGGCCAGGGGCATCCTAACCGCGCGCGGCGGCATGACCAGCCACGCCGCCGTGGTGGCGCGCGGCATGGGCCGCCCGTGCGTTTCCGGCGCAGGCAGCCTCGCGATCGATGCGAAGGCGAAAGTGCTACGCATTTCCGGGCGAGAGCTCAAGGAAGGGGACATCATTACCATCGACGGCGCGACCGGCGAAGTGATGGCGGGCGAGGTGCCGACCGTGCAACCTGAACTTGCGGGCGATTTCGGCACGCTGATGGGCTGGGCAGACAAGGTGCGTCGCTTGAAGGTGCGCACTAATGCGGAGACGCCGCTCGATTGCCGCACCGCGCGCGATTTCGGCGCGGAAGGCATTGGCCTTTGCCGCACCGAGCATATGTTCTTCGACGTCGGCCGCATCACCGCTGTGCGCCAGATGATCCTCGCGGAAAACGAAGCGGGGCGGCGCGAAGCACTGGCCAAGCTGCTGCCCGAACAGCGCAGCGACTTCACCGAAATCTTCGAGGTGATGGCGGGTCTTCCGGTGACTATCCGCTTGCTCGATCCGCCGCTGCACGAGTTTCTGCCCCATGAAGAGGCGGAGTTCGAGGAAGTGGCGAAGGCGACCGGCATCGGCGTGGTGGCGCTGAAACAGCGGGCATCAGAGCTGCACGAGTTCAACCCGATGCTCGGCCATCGCGGGTGTCGTTTGGGTGTGACCTATCCCGAAATCTACGAGATGCAGGCTCGGGCGATCTTCGAAGCGGCGCTGGATGTCGCGGCGAAGAGCGGCGCGGCACCGATCCCCGAAGTGATGATCCCGCTCGTCGCCACCAGGCGAGAGCTGGAGTTGATGAAGGAAGTCGTCGACAAGACGGCACAGGCAGTCTTCGCCGAGCGGGCTCAGACCATCGACTATCTCGTCGGCACCATGATCGAGCTGCCGCGCGCTGCGCTGAAAGCGGGCGAGATCGCGGAAGTAGGGGAGTTCTTCTCCTTCGGCACCAACGACCTGACGCAGACGACAATCGGCATCAGCCGCGACGACGCCGGGCGGTTCCTGACGCAATATGTCGACAAGGGCATCTTCGCGCGCGACCCGTTCGTCAGCCTCGATGTCGAAGGCGTGGGGCAGCTGATCGAGATCGCGGCCGAGCGCGGCAAGAAGACGCGCCCGGGCATCAAACTCGGTATTTGTGGAGAGCATGGCGGCGATCCTGCCTCCATCGCCTTCTGCGAGCAGACCTGCCTCGATTATGTCTCGGCCTCGCCCTACCGCGTGCCGATCGCCCGCCTTGCCGCCGCGCAGGCCGCGCTTCAGGCCAGCAAATAAACCGCAAAAAAGGGGTTGCCAGAACCGGCAGCCCCTACTATCTGCGGCACCTCCAAGGGGCAGTTGCCCCGGCCAACCAAGGCCATGCGCGCCCGTAGCTCAGCTGGATAGAGCATCAGACTACGAATCTGAGGGTCGGACGTTCGAATCGTTCCGGGCGCGCCATATTTTCAATGACTTAGCGGTGGTTTGTTTATCGGTGATGGTCGTTAGGTACCACTGTAGGTACCAGAAGTGCCCCGCTAGGGGTCGGGCGGCCGGTAGGGTACCCCCACCTACCCCCCACGGCCAAATGCGCCCGGTGGTGGGTCCACGGTCAAATTTTCCCCACAACTTTTTGCCCGCCTTTCGTTGGCGCGGACTCGCGCATCATGCAAATCGCATTGACCTAAGTGTTCTCTTTATGTTCTCTTTGTTGCCCAAGTCGAATCGGGCGGCCCCATGCGCAAACCAGAAACAATTGAACACCTCTATCTCGACTTTGACGGCTTCTTCGCCTCAGTTGAACAAACGCGCGACCCTGCATTAAGAGGGCGACCCGTTGGAATAATTCCTTATGAGGGAGGTCGGACCTGCATCATTGCCTGCTCACGGGAAGCGAAAGCCCGTGGGGTCAGCAACGTGATGATGGTCGATGAGGCAAAGAAGATATGCCGAGACTTGATCTTGGTGCCGCAGAAGCCCGACCTGTATCGGAGGGCGCACAATGCCCTCATCGCTGAGATCAATTCCGTCATTCCGGTGGATGTCGTCAAATCTATCGATGAGCTGGCCTGTCGGCTGGACAGCAATCACAGGCGAGACCCTTCAGGGCTTGCCATTCGTATCAAACGAGCGGTGCGTTACAATATCGGCGCGTCGATAACCTGCTCGATAGGCTTCGCCGCCAACCGGCACCTTGCCAAGATAGCTTGCGCTACTCAGAAGCCGGACGGCATGACGATATGGTCGCCGGAGCTTTTGCCGGGACCATTGTTCAAGGTGCCGTTGGAAGACATTCCGGGTGTAGGCAATCGGATGAAGCGCAAACTCACAAGCTGCCGGATTGTCTCCACCGAAGAACTCTACAATACCCAGCCCAAGCAATTGCGCTCGATCTGGCGCAATGTGACCGGAGAGCGCCTCTGGTACGCCCTTCACGGCTACGCCGTTGAAGCTCCTGCGACCGAGAGGGGTATGTTCGGTCATGCGCGTGTACTGCCTCCAGAGAGCCGCAGCTTGAGCGACGCGCGCCAGATCGCCCGGTTGCTGTCCATCAAGGCGGCGCGGCGGATGCGGCGTAATGGCTACTATGCGTGCGGCTTCATCCTCTGGTTGCAAATGCCGGATCATACTTGGTCGCGCCATCACACATTGCCGCAGGTCCATGACGATCAGGCCGTCCTATCGGCGCTCGCTCTTCTTTGGGAGCAAATGTCGGCGAGGGTCAGTCCTCGATCCAAGGTTCTCCGTGTCGGCGTAACCCTGTGCGACCTCACTCCCGCCGATAACCGTCAGCTTGATATGCTCCACGATGACGACAAGGAGCGGCAAAAGTGGGAACGCATTAGCGAAGCCATTGACGGCCTCAACGCCCGCTATGGCCGAACCGTCGCCAGCCTTGGCGGTTGGTCGCCACCAAAAGGCGGAAACGTTGGCGGCAAGATCAGCTTTACTCGTATCCCTACAGCGGAAGACTTCCATTGAACTGGCGAGCGTCCATACAGGTACGAGACCTCGCGCCTGATGATAGATTGGAACTTGTTTGCCGCAAGTGCGGACATTTGCGGTATATGAGCGGCAGGCAGCTACAGGCCCGTAAAGGTGCCGCCTATCTCTATCTTGATGAGGTAGAAACCCGGACCCGATGCACGCAGCGAGGGTGTGGCTCGCCGATGCGGATGGCGATGCCACCCGAGGGTGAGACAAGCGGATTCGTGGGAGGTATTGCATAACCGCCGCCTCACCGGCGACCTCTGACTCGGTGATCGCACCTAAGAAGAATATTTGTTCGCCGATGTTTGGTTAATTTGAGTGATTTGTTAGATAGGAGACTCGAAAAACGAATGTGATATTGCTAGAAAAGGTCTCTGCTATGTTAAATCGAACACTGAAGTAAGCGGAAAAGTCCTTGAACAGCGTCTCGACAATCATCCAAGAAGCCCGAATCTGCCTTTTGGCAAGCGCTGCAATTACTGACAGCGCGGACCCAGCTGATGCACTGATGGTTCTGTTATCAGGGCCGCTAAGCTTTATGCACGGTGAAATGTTCGAGCCTCAGTCCTTTAGGATCAAAGTACAAGAGCAATTCGGTTGGAATCTTTCCGCCGATGCTGTCGAATATTTTATTCCAAAACTCAGGAAGCTCGGATGGCTCAGATCGCGTTCCGACTTCCCATCACGCGGACCTTATTATGTCGATCTGCCCGCTGGCGAACATGAGATAGGCAATTCGAACGAAACCCGCGAATCTCTGATCGAAATTGGGTCTGCATTTCGTGCTTTTGCTACCGAGTTATCGCCTATTAGTGTTTTGCCCCATGATCCTATGGAAGCGGGGGCGCTGCTGCTGCGCTATGTAGTTGATTCAACTGCTCCGTTTGGTGGAGGAGCCGACCCCCGCAGATCGGATACAGACTACCTGTCGGCGCGCTTTGTTGAACATGTAAACAAGCAGAAATTGCCTGCCCGTGACCTCTTGGCTAGTCTTTCAGCAGTCGGGTTTTTATTTCGGGTTGCGGATGAAATCGGCAACCCGTCGCGGCGTCGGACCGTAAATCTGAAAGTCGTCGTAGATGGACCTGTGATGCTCGATTATTTGGGTTGTTCCGGCGCAATACGGTCGGAAGCTTCAATTGATGTATTTGATTGCTTACGATCGATGGGGGCATCGACCGTTACGTTTCAGCACTGTGTGAATGAGGCACGGGATGCTTTACGGTCGGTTCTGAAAGCCAATCCTAGAGATCGTTACGGCCCGACAGGCGAGGCACTACGCAAGGGTTGGGTAAATGAAAATGCACTGCTTGCTATGCTCCAAGCATTTGATGTAGCGGTTCGCAAAAAGGGAATAGAAATTCTCCCTGACACAATCGATTTCATGCCCCAATCTCACGTTCATTTTGACAAGGAAAGGGCCAAGGGCGTTGAAGAAATTGTAAACTGGCATACTGGCGAAAATGGTAACGCACGGTACGCCGACGCAGATACGACCGTATTAACGATCCGTCGACGCTTAGGATATCGAACCTCTGATGTGTTTGACAGCCGATACGTGTGCGTAACCACAAACGATGTTTTCGCCGGAGCAACTAAACGGCACCTACTGGAGATCGCATATTACAATTCTGGTCAAACGCCACCTATCATCACCCTTAAGGAGTTAGCAGCAAAGCTATGGATTGAGGTTGGCAACCGGACGGCCGAAGCCCGGTTCAAAATACCTAATAGCCAGTTACTTTTATCCTGTGATCGCTCACTCAGGCTGAACCGAAAGGTTGTTGATCGCGCTCGTGCTGAACTAGCAAAGATTAAGCCCAGCCAAGTGGAGCAATTTGAGTTGCTGCTAGAGGTTCCGCGGTCTGCTCGCGCGGTGATGGATGTAACCCTCAATAACGAAACCTATGTGTCTGGGGCCACGATTGAGCAACTTGTAGAGGCCGCGGTGACCGCTGCTGGTGAAGAGGTTGCGGCGAAGGAAAAGGCGCTAAGGGCTAAAGATCGTGAAAAATTTGGCCGCCAATTAGCTGAAGTTGAGGAAAAGCTTGAGAATGAGCGTGCTCGCGCGCAACGAAAAGAGGAGTCAGCTGCGCATTTGTCTCAAGAGAAAGCTGCCGCTGATATTGCGACGCTAGACGCGTTGGCTGAAAGAGCAGGCGAACGGTTTGTAATGATCCAGTGGTTCGTTCGGCTGGTGACCGTCGCTCTTGCACTGATCCCGCTGTACAGGTTAGGTAGTTCAGCGCTGGCAGGGCAGCTAGACTGGTGGTCGACGGGCATAGGAGTTGTTGCGGTTGCACTCGCGTTTGCCAGCGCAATGGACATTCCAGGATCCTGGTTGTCCGGACTGATACATCGCTATCTAGAAGGCTGGATGATCGGTCGGCTCCACGAGGTTGCTAGGCACGATATCGCAAACTCCGTCAGTTTTTCATGGGCCGAAGGACAAATGTCGTGGCACCTTGAAAGATAGCTGCGTTAGGTGAGCTGCTAAATCGGGATTTGTCCGCGAGCATGTGGAATGATTACATAAAGAAGCTCAAAGACTGCCAATCTACGTACTTATACGAATTTCGTTTGTGTCGCCTGCAACGGCACATGGTAATTGCTCATGCAGTCACGCAAAAGTTGACTTTTAGAGTCACCGGAACCAGCCTCATGCAATGTGCGTTCGCTACCAACCCGGTGAAAAGGCCGTCATTCTCGATCATTTCAAAGCCGAAATGCCGCGCCTGTTCAACGCTGGCCCAGATACAGTGCATCCAAAGGAACCCGGCTGGGTTTTGCGGTTGAAGGATGGTGCGCTTATCATGGAGCAGATGACTTGGGGCTTTCCTGTCAGCCTTAAAGGAAAGAGCGGCCAACCGCTGAAACCTAAGCCCGTCAACAATGCGCGCTTTGACAAGTTAGGGAGCTTTTGGCGGCGTTGGGCGGAGCAACCGTCGCAGCGGTGCCTGATTCCAACAAAAAGATTTGCCGAGGCCGTGGGTGAGAAGGGCAGGATGACGGAGACTTGGCTTTCCGTTGCGGGCGCGCCGGTATTCGCGTGGGCTGGCCTATGGCGATCTAGCGAGGAATGGGGCGATTGTTACACGGGCGTGATGACGGACAACGCGATAGAGTTGGCGGAGATACATGACCGTTCGCCCGTTGTTCTCGAGCCGCACCAATGGGATGTATGGCTCGGCGCGCCATTGCCCGACCTGTATCAGTTCGACAGGCCTTTTCCGGCTCACAAGATGGTCGTCGAGGCTACCGATAAGCTATGGAGCAAAGGGTAGGCGCTTCCCTTAATCGAATGTACCGAAAACTAACGCTTCGGTATGCCCTGCGTTATAGCCGCGACATCACATTCAAGTGCGATGCATACCTTGCACAAAACAGTAAATGACAGGTTCTGTTCGCCGCGCTCGATCCGGCCCATGTAGGATCGGTCGATTCCAGCGACGAGTGAGAGTTGTTCCTGAGCAAGTCCAAGCTCTTTCCGGCGCGCCCGCACCCGATTGCCAAGCTCTTTAAGGACTGCCTCCGCCATGCGGCGTATGGACCAGTTTTGGTGACTTATAGTCCACGGATGATAACTCCCATTTTTGCTCGACTGATGCCTTGGTAGTCACTAAAGATTTTTGTATGGGCCTATTCGATCCACCTACTGTAACTATTGCGAAGTACGCGCCAGCCTCGGTGCAGCCGATACTCGCCACCGTCCGCATTTTCGCTGAAAGCCAGATTCCCGATAGTATCGGACGGACGAAGAAGGCGCTGGTCACTGCAATGGTAATGGGTGCTTGGATTAATGCTCATGCGCAGACGGCGTCTTTCGATATGTCACAGCGCGATCTCGATAAGGCTCTAAATCTCTATAAAAACTGCGCGGCGATGGTAGGACCGGATGGCGATTTTCTGGGACCAATCCTTGAAGCATTATTTGACGCGGGTATGCTCCCTGACGTCATGCGGGATGTGTTTAAGCCAAGGTCAGGTTCGGTAGAGACTTTAAGTCAGGTTGGGGTCTCCCATCCGTCTCCTTGGGGTACTGAAGGTCTTCGGGACGAAGCAGCTGATGAGCATTCCACCGAAGACTTAGAGCGTAGGAGGCAGGCTCTGGCAGAAAAGCTGAATCGCTTATAGGATCGACCGTGTCACGGTAATCAATCGAATATTAGCAAATAGTATCGAATAGGTTTGCCGTCTAATTATTAGTCAGCTCGTCGATCGCAAGCAGCGCCTCGCGCACCGTCATCGGCGCTCTTCCGCGTGAGCCAATGGTGGTAGGCACGTCCTCAGGGTCTAGTGGGCCGATTGCTTTTATACCTGAAAGCCGAGGGCCGGTCGTCTCGCGTCTATGTATAATCCGTAGCACTGAACCGGCTAGGATAATGCTAAGGGAGTCGAACCTATGGTCAGAGCGAGACCTCAATCGGCGGCGAACGCCGTACAGCTGACTTCTCAGACTTTGAGCGGAAAGCGCATCCGTCATTATCAGTTTGATACCGAATGGCTGTTGAAGTGCCTCGACTAATAAAGTCATGGCATTTGCGCCTTCCGCTCCCGAACTTGTTGCGGGCTTACTCATACTCTGCCTCGAAGAACTTCTGAAATGATGTGAACCTGAGCGCCATCTCTCGCGGCCTTGATCTGGTTGAAAGTGAAGCCGCTCCATGTTGCCGCGTCGAGATGGATCACAGGCTGGCAAGTGACGGGCTCGCACACCCTATAAATATCGCCCCACTTGAGCGCTTTACGCAGCACCTTGGGCGCAATTCCGGTTAGACGGTGAAATGCCGCAATGGAGATTGCATTGAGTTCGCGCCATTTGCGCAGAAAGGCGGTTTCGCTTATCCCACGCTCAAGCCACTTTTGCCTCGCAATCCTTATCTCCTCGGTGGTGCAGCCTTGAAATGCCGCTTCCCACTCCTCGCTGCGATGAAGGTAATGCTTTAATTCTTCTGACGATCTGAACGGCAAGATGCCCGGCTGGGTGATCGCCCTCGCCAAATTGGGCGCGGAGTCGGAGTTGTAACCGGTGTAACCGGCTTTCCGTTTATCCGTCATAGGCAATATACGACTATATGGAATTTGGGTTACATCGGTTACACCATGCGTATCGGACATTGTTGGTTCCTTTCCCATCATTTTCGCAGCCCAATGCCGCGATAAGCCTTCTGCGGTGCGCCGCCGATGCGTGCAGTCTCTGAGGCGAATCCTCTCTTTTTCATCGCGGAGCCAAATTGCTTCTGCGAGAATCCGGCTTCATCTTCAGCCTGCGCAAAGGATTTGAAACTTGCGTAGAGCTGCGAAACCGGCGCAAGCTGCGAGGCGCTCATTGTGCAACGCTCCACTAGCCAGCGGCCAATCACGTCTTGATCGAGGAAATATCTGTCCGTTGCCGCGGTGACTACGGCTGGACGTATCAGCCCATTTTGCTGCCAGTCGATGCAGCCCTCAAGCATCCAATTTAGGATCGCGCCATGTTCGGCTTCCAGCTTTGCTTCCAATTCCCTGTCAGGATTTTTCGGGGAGACCGTGAAGGGAACAATATTGAAGCGCCGTTTTATAGCATCATCTACGTTTCGAAGCCTTGGTTCATGGTTGCCTGCCATAATCAGCTTGAATTGCGGCGTGAACGTGAAAGGGTTTTGCCGCATGTACCGGGCAGTGATTGGATCTCCGCCCGTCAGCGCCTTTACACGCGCTTCAGCGAAGTTGCGGTTTTCCTCTGTCTCCGAAGCCGTCACGAGGCGCGCGCCGTTGAACATAGCAATCTCGGCGGGATGCCGGTCATGCGCCGCTGTCATGAACGTTTCCATCTGCGCGGTAACTGCATAATCCCCAAGAACGCGAATGATCGTGTTCAGGAACACAGACTTTCCGTTCCCGCCTGGCCCATACAGAAACAGCATCGCGTGCTCGTTTATTTGGCCCGTGAGGCAGTACCCCGCAAATTGCTGTAGAAAACGGATTAGCTCCGCATCCTCGCCTGTTGCTTCCCAGAGGAAGCCGAGCCAACGCTCCGGTCGGCCTGATGCGGGTGAAACGGATGTCAGCTTCGTGATATAGTCTTCGCGGCGCGGCGGGTGGAGAGTGCCCGTGTGCAGGTCCAAGGTGCCTTCAGGTGTACCAAGTGACCAAGGGTTATTGTCCCAAATGCTTTGCCTGACAGCATGAGCGCGGTCGGCCTGTGCGAAGCGCTCAACCCCGCTCGCCACGCTCGCCTTGCTGAGTGATTTGTCACCACGGGACAGTAGGCGAATTTGCTTTCGGGCATTGTCGAAAGCCTTTTTGGTAACATCGGGTACCCAGCGCCATCCGTCCCACTCATACCAGAGGCCTGCATCATGGTCGAAGCGTAGCCGCTCGCCATGAACTTTAGTGAACGCGCGAGCTATCGAGTCTTCGGAAACGATCGAATTACTCGCGAGTTCGGCTTCAGTTGAGAGGTCGAACACAGTTCCCTTGTTCGCATCATCGGCGGGTTGTGACTGATCAGGCGGCATGGCGGCGTTCTGCACGAGCTTGCAACCACTGGTCGATTTCATCTTCCAGATAGCCGACGCTTGACTGGCCAAGTTGGACGCGGCGGGGGAAATCGCCGCTTTTTTCCCAACGCCAAAGTGTCATCAGACTAACGCCGATCCGGTCGGCCACTTCGCGTTTGCGTAATACTTTCATAGGTTTTCCTTTCCAAAATTACCATTTCCATGATCATGGCATAGTAAGTTAGGCGGAAAAAAGACTATTCTTGTGGCAATGTATTACGTAATGATCCAGTATAATCGATAGTGGTATAGGATGAAATCCTATGTTTATATTATATATAGCATTATAAGATGATTCTTATGATGAATTTATTCGTGCTGAATGCCGAAATTTAACAAGGGGGGTCCTCGTAAGGGATCGAGATATTGGCATGGATAACCCACTTGGCGCTGCCTTCTCTTGCTAGGCTAGGCAGCGGCGATAGAGGCATCAACCCCGTCGCCGAGAACTGAGTCAACGTACGGGGCGGAGTTGCAGTGAGGGCGGGGTAGGGTGGTTTGTATATACATTCCCAAGTTAAGAATGTATTACATTTCTACATTCCAGCACTCGGCTCAATCTTAAACTTGCTAAACCCTCTAGTGTTCAGCCCTCCACGCATAGTCCAACGCTGCAGCTATGAGATAGGCTCGCCGAGGTCGATTTGCGAACCTCGAAATGTGAAGTTTTGTCGCGAACAGTGGTGCCGGACTTACAGCATTGAGGCGTGGCAATTGCGCGCTCTGTCAACTTGTCGAAGAACAGCACGTCAATGCCGTCATTGTCCGCCACGGGCCTGAAAGGGGAAGGGCGACCGTCGCTGGCTTTGAGGATGGTGTTAATGAGAAGGTTTTCGCTGGTAGCGCCCTTTTGGGTTGAGGATGGAACCATGCTGAAAGTCCGATTGTGGATTAGAGGCTTGAGCCAAGAAGTTGCGCCTTCAGGTTAGTTCATAACGAAGGTCGTTAAGAATCGCTGAGTCAGTAGAAACCTTTCGACTCAATCAGATTCAAGTTTTGAGTCTGGATATTTCTAATATTATTTCCTGTAACATACGTAAATAGATTCTAAGGTCATTCGTAATATATTTTTGAGTATTAGATATCTAAAATTATGATTGATCAGGGGGGGGGGTGGATTTTTGTTTGTAATACATATCATAATGTGATACGTATTACAAATTGGTGTTATGTTTTTCCATACTAGTTACTCAGCATTTAAAATTTAAATATAGTACATATCCACGATGGATATGTACTATATTTGTTTTCTCCAGCCTGAAATAGCTGCTCGGCTCTAACAGCATGGGCTGCGGAACAGAATTAAATCAGCACCAAATCACCAGCGGTCAGAGCAGGTGCTCCATTCAGCGATGCAATCTGGACTTGAGCAGCACCGCCCACGCCATCAGCATCGTAGAAGAGCGCTCCCGTCGCGCTATTGTAGATGATGTGCTGGCTTGAGGTGGTTGCCGCTGATCCGGTGACAAACGCAGAGGGATTGAGCGATCCGGCCGGATCGCTTGCGAAGGCCGCGAACGCCGAACGACTGAGGGCAATGACGTCCTCGCCTGCAGCAAAGTCTGTGATGGTATCCTTCCGGTAGCTCGGCTCGAGCACCTCAAACAGGAATGAGTCAGCCTCAAGGCCGCCTGTTAGCGTGTCAGAGCCTCTGCCGCCGATCAGGGTGTCCTGACCATCTCCTCCTGTCAGCGTGTCGTTACCGGCACCACCGTCGAGCACGTTGCCCGTTCCTCCAAATACGGTGAGGCTGTCGTTACCCTCTTCGCCATAAAGCGCGCTTGAGCCTACCAGCGTGATCATCGGATCGAAGCTTTGCGCATCGATAAGGGCGGAGAGGACATCGTTACCCAAACCGCCGTGAAGCTGGTTGTCGCCTACGGTATAGATCGCTGGCGCAACTGCAAAGCTTCCTCCCATGCTTGCATGGATCTCGGCATTCAGCGTGTCCGCACCTTGTCCGCCGCTAAGGACGTTCGTGAGGTCCGCGTCCGTTTCGAGATAGTCGGCAGTGAAGGTGATGATGGCGTCGAGCGCGTCATTGCCGTCATCGCCGTTGAGGGTGTTGGCAGCTGAGCTGGGAGACGGATAACCGCCGAAGCCCGTATAGAGATCGATGGCAGCGGTGAGTGTGTCGCTCCCCTTTCCGCCGCTCAGGTCGGCTTGCAGGTAATATGCGGCGGACTCGCACGTGATGACGGAATCGATCACGTCGTCCCCATGATCGCCGTTTAGCAGGTGAGTCACGCCGCTGTAGCCATCTATAGGTGTACTCGCATAGGCTTGTGCCAGCAGTCTATCGTTGCCACTGCCTCCATCGAGCGAGGCGGAGAAGGTAATACCTGTATCTCCGCCACTGGAGTCGTAAAATGACTTCAACTCATCGTTGCCGCCGCCGCCAAACAGTTCATGTTGGGCGTAGCTGGTGCTATTGTTTGAGTTAGTGAGTGAATATGCCTTCAATACATCGTTGCCTGCGCCACCGGTCAGAGAATTGTAAAGGCCATCGCCGCCGTTGCTAATACCTTCGAGCCAAGCCTCTACGATATCATCACCCGAACCAGAATCGATGATATTAGAAAGACTGGATGACGTGCCAGAGTAGGGGCTATAGCCCACTGCCTTGATAGTGTCGTTCCCTGCGCCGCCGAGAACAGTGTTGGTGCCGGAGCCGGTGTTCGTGTTAAATAGGCCAGCTATGACTTCTATGGTGTCATTCCCATCTCCACCTTGAGCCAAGATGGTGAAATCGGCTGTTTCGGCAAAATAAGAACCATGCGTATAAGCATAGGCTTTAATGCTGTCGTCTCCTGTTCCGCCATCCTGGCGGATTTCAGCCTTCCCAATATCTGAAAAACTAGCAATCTCGGCTGACAAAATATCGTTCCCGCGACCACCAAATTGCCATGCGGCCAGCGCCAGCGTTCCATAATTGAAATCCGAGATTTTTGTATTCAGTTTGTCGTCGCCATCGTCTCCCAGGAGACGCGTGTCATTATAGATGCTACTGAGTGTATCGTTCCCGTTCCGCCCGTGAAGAATTTCGCCATCTTCAATTGCAAAAAGCACATCGTTGCCATTGGTCGCAGCCATTACGCGCTCCGTAATAAAAGAATCATCGGTGAAGGTATTTTTTGGCGACTGAATTGCAGAGGTGGCATAGCGCTTGGCGTCAGGCAAGGGGCGGCTGAGCTAAACTTTTGATAATTGACCCAATTTGGAGCAAGTGCGACTCAAGTGCGAACGCATCCCCGTCTATTTTTTAGCTCGGCACTCGCCTTCCACGCTTTTACGCTTCTTCTCTATGACGGCGACTACTTCCTTGCCCCAAGCGTCCAGCGCCTCGCGCTTCTCGTCCAGATATTTATGGCGATTGTACACTGACAAAACCCCCTTCATGGCCGACTGCGGCGCATGATTGAGCACCGCACTTAAAATATGCGGCTGGAACCCGAGGCGGGCCATATTACTCGTAGCTGTTCGTCGCAGATCGTGAACGCGCCATTCAATTGGTTCAGCGAGTGCCTCATTCACTTTGCGCACGGCTCCAGAAAAGCCAGAAATCGGCGCATGATCTTTGCCCAGACGGCTGGAGCGCGCCGGGAAGACATACGGGCTAGTGGTTTCGGGTCTGGCCTCAATAAGGCTAAGAACTGCCGACGATAACGGCACAGCATGGAGGCGATTGGATTTGTTCTCCTCGGCGGGAATAATCCATACGCCGTCGCTTATGTCCTGCCATTTCATGTTGGCGACCTCAGCTCGGCGTTGCCCTGTCAAAAGCAGCACTTTGAAGTAAGTTGTCCACGGTTCCGCCATTGTATCCCACGCATTCCATAGAGCGAAAATTTCATCCCATGAAAGAGTGCGCGATCTATCCTGCGGTTTGGTACTCAGGCGAATGTTCATCGCGGGGTTGCTATCGGCCAAAGACTTTTCGATAGCCCAATTGAACAGTTTCCGAGTGACGGCAAGCAACTGACGGGCAAGGTGCGGCTGTAGGCGGGCTTCCGCCTCGTCAATGAGCGCAACCACGTCCGCACGTTTGATGGAATCCACGCGGCGATGTTTCCATTTCGGAAGAATATGCAGCCGCAGGAAGAGATCGTCGTTCTTCCAGCTGCGTTTGTATACCTTCGCGTAGCGTTCGAGATAGTCGTCAGCCAGCTCGCCGAATGTGGTCGGCTGGACGGCGCGCTTTTGCATCTGCTCCAGCGCCGGGTCGTCGCCGCGTTGTACGTCCTGAATGGCTTTACCCGCCGCAGTGCGAGCCGCTGATAGGGAAAGGGCAGGGTACGCGCCTAGGGTCATTCGGCGTTTGCGGCCATTAACTCGGTATAACAGAATCCAAGCTTTGCGCCCGCCCTGCGACACGCGAATGCCGAAGCCGGGTAGGATCGTGTCGAAGATTTCAAGTTGGCCAGCTTCTGGCGGTCTAAGCGATTTAATCAGCTTGTCGGATAGAACTTGGCTAGGCATTGGCGTTCCCCGTTAGGTACCGCATAGGTACCACATCGGGGGTGATAATGGAAGATATATCATGTTATCGGATGGTAGCAGGAAATGGCAAAAAACGTCAGATATGCGCGGATTGCGGAATTGTAATGTGATGCTGCGATATGTTGTGAAATTGATTGCTTTCAGACTACGAATCTGAGGGTCGGACGTTCGAATCGTTCCGGGCGCGCCATTTATCTCAGGCTTATCTGCGGGTTTGAGCCTAGACTCACCGCCCCGATGGGACAACCGCGACGGTTCCTTCATTGCGCCGGGTGTGTCAGCATCGGATAGGGGTTCACAGGCCGCCCCTCATACCAGCGCTCACCTGGAAACACCCTGTTTACGGCAAAGTGAAGATGGGGCGCCTCGGGGTTTGCGTTGCCAGTAGGGCCCACTGTGCCGATTTCGGTGCCGGGACTGACCGTAATCCCCTCGCGCAGACCATCGCTGTAGCCATCAAGATGCGCGTAATAGAAGATCCAGTTGCCGTCCGCCGACCGTTGATAAATGGTATTCCCGCCCCGCTCGCTGATGAAGATTTTCTCGATCCGCCCGCGCGCCGCCGCCACCACAGGCGCCCCGCGCGGGGCAAGGATGTCGAGCGCGTCATGAGCGCGTGATCCCTGTTCACGCGCTTGGGTGAACGTGTCCACCAGGGCGCTCGGCCTGACGCCCAAAACTGGCATGGTTAGAGCGGGCGGCTGAGCGGACGATGTATGCGCCCTCGCTGCGGTTTGCCCATTGTCTGGCGATGGCTCGCGCGAAGGCTCCCACCTCAAATGGACAATGTTGGCAAGAATGATCCCGAGCGCGATCAAAGCCAGCGCGTAGAATACCCGTCGCATCGGTCACTCCTGAAAAACAACCGGCGTGCCAGGACCAACCATCTGCGCGACGCGCGCGGCGTCCCAGTTGGTGAGGCGGACGCAGCCATGGCTCTCCGCCCGGCCGATTGAGGCTGGCTCGCTCGTGCCATGGATGCCATAATGGGGCTTGGAAAGGTCGATCCACACTACGCCCACGGGGCCGTTGGGGCCGGGCGGAAGCAGGGTCTTTTCATCGTCCCTGTCTGCATCCCAAAACAGGTCGGGATTGTACCGGAACTCAGGATTGCGTGACACTCCCAGCACTTTCCAGTTGCCGATCGGCAGCGGGTCGTGCGTGCTGCCCATGGTGGCCGGGAACTGCGCGATCAGCTTGTCGTCCGCGCCGAGCACCCTCAGCACGCCTTCGGATTTGTCGACGACGATCCTTTCTGCTTTCTCTGCCCCGGAATGCACGCCCAGCCTTGCCAAGGTCGCGCCCCAGCCGCGCTCGTCCGAAAGCGCGGCATCAACGCGCGCGTTAGGGATGGCAGGGACGCGGATTGTGCGACCGGGACCGATCTTTGTGCCCGGACTGTTGAGCGCGACCAGCGTTTCCCGACTGGTATGGAACCGCTCCGCCAGTGCCTCCATCAAGCCACGATAGGCCAGCGAAGGGAGCCGGGCCTGCGCTGCCTCATCCTCAGGGAAATCGGGTATGAACGGACCTCTGGCAAATTCGGCCGGGATCTTAACGGATAGGACCGCGGGCTCGCCCCGCCAGCGATCCAGCGCCTTGCGGGTTTCATCGTCCATGGTGCCTGTTTCTCTCAGGGCATAAGCGCGCTGAAACCCTTTCACTGCGAGCGTGAAGGACTGGCCTTCCTTGCCGTCTATCATGCCGGGAGAGAAGCCGAGCCTGTCCAGCAACACCTGCGCGCGCAAGGCGGGCAAAGTCGCCGGCAGGGAAGTGTCTCCCTCAACAGTGCCGAAAGCAAGAGCATCAAGGGGGGACCGTGCAGGGCTATCCTGCGAGGTGGACGCAGCGGCAGCGTTGCCCTCGGCCTCATCGTCTTCGAAGGTCACATGGCAGGCGCTCAGGGCCAATCCGAACGCCAATACTAGTCCCAATCTCATTGCGGTATTCCTTCCTCTTTCGCGGGAACAACGCATAAGCGGCTGTTAAGAGCCATAATGGATGTGCCCGAAGAAGGTTCGCGTTTAGAGAGAGTCGGTTGATCGAACGCGAGGAGAATTGCAGCTGGCCGGGTCAGCGTGGAGCTACGGTGTTGAGCCTGCAATAATGGTGCGGATGGTCGGACTCGAACCGACATGTATTGCTACGGCGGATTTTGAATCCGCTGCGTCTACCATTTCGCCACATCCGCGTGGGCGCTCGCTATAGGCGGCAATGTGGGGTATGCCAAGTGGTGAAGTGCCGGTGATGGAGGGGCGTCGTCTTTTACTCCACCCAATCCAGCCCGATGTCGCGATAGACCCCGCGATCCTCATCCCACCCTTCCTTCACTTTGACATGGAGGTAGAGATGCACCGGGCACCCAAGCAGGCGGCTCAGCTCAGCGCGTGCTTTCGAGCCGATTTCCTTTAGCCGCTGTCCGCCCTTGCCGAGCACAATTGCGCGCTGACTGGATTTGGCGACGAGGATCTGCTGGTGGATTTCCACGCTGCCGTCCGGGCGTTCCGTATATTTCTCGGTTTCGACTGCCGCTTCATAGGGCAGCTCTGCGTGCAGCTGGTGATAGAGCTGCTCACGCGTGATTTCAGCGGAGAGCATGCGGTCCGTCGCGTTCGATACCTGATCGGCGGGGAAATGCCATGGCCCTTCGGGCATCGCCTGGGCGATCGCGGTTTTCATTTCCATCAGCCCGTCGCCAGTTGCGGCGCTGATGAAGAAGGTGTCGCGAAAGGCTATGCGCTCGTTGAGGCGTTGGGCATGGACGAGCAGCTTGCCTTTGTCGGCAATGTCGACCTTGTTGAGGATCAGGATTTTAGGCTCGCGCCGTCCCTCCAGACCCTGAAGCATCGCCTCCACCTTTTCGCCGAGCCCCGCCTTTCCATCCACCACCAACGCGATCAGGTCCGCGTCCTGCACGCCACCCCACGCCGCCTGGACCATCGCGCGGTCAAGCCGACGCTTTGGCGCAAAGATCCCCGGCGTGTCGACCAGCACGATCTGCGTATCGCCCTGAAGCGCGACACCAAGCACACGGGTGCGCGTGGTCTGCGCCTTTGGGCTGGTGATGGCGATCTTCTGGCCTACCAGCGCGTTGACAAGGGTGGACTTGCCCGCATTGGGCGCGCCGAGCACAGCAACAACGCCGCAGCGTTGAACCGATGAGGATTCGACGTGTTCAAAATGCATTCAGTTGTTCCAATAGCTTGCGCGCGGCTTCTGTCTCCGCTTCCTGCTTAGAAGAGCCAGTGGCCTCTGCCTCGCCAACATGGCGGATCGACACGGAAACGGTGAACTGCGGCGCGTGCGCGGGGCCGGACCTCTCGGTAAGCGCATATTCTGGGGGCCTGCGTTTATTGCTTGCTGCCCATTCCTGCAATGCGGACTTGGGATGCTTGGGCGCGCTGCCGGCGTCCTGGACCCGGCTTGACCAGATGGAGCAAATGAATGCGCCAACCTTGTCAATCCCGGCATCGAGATAGAGTGCGCCGATCAGCGCCTCCAGCATGTCGCACAACACATTCGTACTATCGCGCGCGCCATCGTCTCTCGCCTGCTTGCCGAGGATCATGTGCTCCTGCACACCGATTTCCCGCGCGACCTCCGAACACACCTCGCGCGAGACAAGCTGGTTCAGCCGGGCAGAGAGCATACCCTCCGGTTCGCTTGGGTACAGCTTATAGAGCCAGGCGCCGATGACGAGGCCGAGCACGCGGTCTCCCAGAAATTCCAGCCGCTCATAATGGTCCGCGGACGCGCTGCCGTGGGTAAGTGCCTGGAGGAAGAGCACGCGGTCCTGCGGCATCCAACCCGTGAGCCGGTGAATCCATTCAAGGCGCTTGGGATCGTTCAAGGGCGCCCCAGTTCAGAACCCATGACCGATACGATCGAACCGCGCGGCGGTGATCCATGTCCAGGGCAGGAACCAGTTGGCACTGCCATCCGTGGAGAACACACTGATTAGCGCGCGACCGACGAGATTTTCCTCCGGCACCAGTCCAATCGCGCCACCATCACTCGCCGGAAAACGGCTGTCGGCGCTACGGTCGCGATTGTCGCCCATCAGGAACATATGCCCCTCTGGCACGGTAATCGCTGCGCGGTTGTCGCCCGCGCCATCGCTGTCGACATCGAGCACCTCATAGCTCTTGCCGTTGGGCAGGGTCTCGCGGAAACGCGGATAGGAGCAGAAACGCTCCCCGCCTTTGTTAGTCTCGAACTCGGGGCGATAGCAAGGTGAGAGGCCACCCTCCGAGTTGGTGGCCTCGATCATATTTTGTGAGACCGGGATGACCAGATTGGCTATCCGCTGCTTGGGCACGGGCTTGCCATTGAGGATGACGACGCCGTTTTGCATCGCTATCACGTCACCAGGCAGGCCGATCACGCGCTTGATATAGTCGAGGTTCTGGCTCGGCGGCGCCTTGAACACCACCACATCGCCGCGCTCGGGCGTTTTGGCCAGTATCCGTCCGGGGATCAGGGGAATGCTGAACGGCAGCGAATAGCGCGAATAGCCATAGGGCCATTTGCCGACGAGCAGATAGTCGCCGATCAGCAGGCGCGGCTGCATCGACTCCGACGGAATGTTGAATGGCGCGACGATAAAGCTGCGCAGCACGAACACGAACAGGCCGAGCTTCAGCAGAAAGGTGATAAACTCTCGCGTTTCCGATTTCTCGCTCATACATGCCCTGACAGTTGAGATTGGCGCGCACGGCTTTGCTTTGCCGCGGTGGCGAGGTCAAGCAAATGCGTGTATCTGCGCCTGTGATTCGTACGAGGGGCGCAACATTCGCACTCGGTTGACAGGAGTACCATGATGACGCAGCAGCTTATGTCCGCCATTGCCAAGCTGCCGCAGCCGGATATTCGCACCATCTTCGAGAGTGATCCCGGCAGGCTGGAACGGCTCACGCGCTCGGTCGGCTCGCTGCGGTTCGACTGGTCTAAGACCCACCTGACACCCGAGATCATGGCGGCCTTCAGCGAACTGACGCAGGCTCAGGACTTTACGGGCAAGCGTGACCAGCTTTTTTCCGGTGCGAAGATCAACAACACCGAGGGCCGCGCGGCCGAGCACAGCGCCGAGCGGGGCGAGGGCGCGCCGGGCAGCGTCGCCGCGGCCAAGGCGTTGCACGAGCGTATGCGCGCTTTGATCGACGTGATCGAGGCGGAGGGCTTCGGCCCCGTCCGCCATATTCTCCATGTCGGCATAGGCGGATCGGCGCTGGGGCCGGATCTGCTGATGGACGCGCTGGGGCGTGACGCCGGGCGCTATGATGTCGCGATCGTCTCCAACGTCGATGGTTGCGCACTCGAAGAAGCGGTGAAGGACTTCGATCCCTCGGCCACATTGCTCGCGGTCGCCTCCAAGACTTTCACCACCACCGAGACTATGCTCAACGCCGCCAGTGCGATCGAGTGGATGCGCGAGGGCGGGGTGGAAGACCCCTATGGCAAGGTGATCGCGCTCACCGCCTCGCCCGACAAGGCGATCGAATGGGGCGTAGACGAAACGCGCATCCTTCCCTTTAACGAGGCGGTTGGTGGCCGCTATTCCTTGTGGTCGTCCATCGGCTTTCCGGCAGCTATCGGTCTTGGCTGGGATGCGTTTGAGAGTCTGCTTGAAGGTGCTGCGGAGATGGACCGGCATTTCCGCCTGTCCGCTCCTGAGGACAACGCGCCGCTGATCGCCGCGTTCGTCGATCAATATTATGCGCGTGTAGCCGGTTGCCAGACCCGCGCCGTCTTCGCCTATGATGAGCGACTGCGTCTGCTGCCGTCCTATCTCCAGCAGCTGGAGATGGAAAGCAACGGCAAGTGCGTGAAGGCGGATGGGTCGCCGGTCGACGGGCCAACAGCCGCAATCACATGGGGCGGGGTTGGGACCGACGCGCAGCACGCGGTGTTTCAGCTGCTTCATCAGGGCACGCACCTGATCCCGGTCGAGTTCCTCGCATCAATCGAGCCGGGTCACGGGCTTGACCCGGCGCATCACAAGGTTCTGCTCACCAACTGCTTCGCGCAAGGCGCGGCGCTGATGCGCGGACGCGACAACGCGGCAGACCCGGCCCGTGCCTATCCCGGAGGGAGGCCGTCAACCACCATCCTGCTCGATGATGTGACGCCCCATGCGCTCGGCGCGTTGATCGCCTTCTATGAGCACCGCACCTTTGCGAACGCGGTGCTGATGGACATCAATCCGTTCGACCAGTTCGGGGTCGAGCTTGGCAAGGAGATTGCCAAATCGATCGAGAAGGATGGGACTTCGGGCTTCGATCCTTCGACGACCGCGCTGATCGAGCTGGCAATGGGAGACGCCGAGTGAGCGATTTCGATTTCGACCTTTTTGTTATCGGTGCCGGCTCCGGCGGCGTGCGCGCGGCGCGTGTTTCAGCGGGGCATGGCGCGCGCGTGGCCGTAGCGGAGGAATATAGGGTAGGGGGCACCTGCGTCATCCGCGGCTGCGTTCCCAAGAAGATGCTCGTCTACGGCTCGCATTTCGCCGAGGATCTGGAGGATGCCGCCCGCTTCGGCTGGACGGTCGAAAACCCGAAGTTCGACTGGAAAACCCTTCGAGACAATGTGCTTGCCGATGTCGACCGTTTGAACGGACTCTATCAGAACACGCTCGATAACAACAAGGTCACGACGTTCCACGAGCGCGCGACGATTACCGGTGCGAACGAGGTCACGCTGGCGAGCGGCAAAGCGGTCAGGGCGAAGTACATTCTTGTCGCGACCGGGGGCTGGCCGGTCAGACCGGACATTCCAGGCGCCGAGCATGGTGTCACCTCTAACGAGGCGTTTCACCTGGAAGAGCTGCCCAAACGCGTCGTGATTGCGGGCGGCGGCTACATCGCCAATGAGTTCGCCGGAATATTCCACGCGCTGGGCAGCCAGGTCACCATCGTCAACCGCTCTGACCAGATACTGCGCGGCTATGACGAACAGATCAGGGACCGCCTGCTCCAGATCAGCCTGACCAAAGGCATCGACTTCCGTTTCAACGCCCCGTTCGAACGGATCGCGAAGCGCGAAGACGGCTGTCTCGTTACCCACTTCAAGGACGGCAAGCCCCCCATAGAGTGCGATGCCGTCATGTTCGCGACCGGGCGCGCCCCCAAGATCGACGGGCTCGGCCTTGAGAACGCGGGCGTTGCGGTTAATAACAAGGGAGCGATCGTCGTCGACGAGTACAGCCGCACAAATATCGAGAGCATATACGCTGTGGGCGACGTGACCGACCGGGTGCAGCTGACCCCGGTCGCGATCCGTGAGGGACACGCTTTTGCGGACACCGTGTTCGGCGGCACGCCACGCACCGTTGACTATGCCTGCATTCCCTCCGCCGTTTTCAGCAACCCTCCTTTGGCGGGCGTCGGGCTTACCGAGAGCCAGGCGCGGCAGCAGCTCGGCCAGATCAAGGTCTATACGTCGGATTTCCGGCCGATGAAGAATGTTCTGGCCGGGCGGCTTGAGCGCAGCCTTTACAAGATGATCTGCGATGCGGCGACGGACCGTGTCGTCGGGCTGCATATGATCAGCCCTGATGCGCCCGAGATCTTACAGGCGGCGGCGATTGCGGTGAAGGCGGGGCTGACGAAACAGGCATTCGATGACACTGTGGCGCTGCACCCGAGCATGGCCGAGGAGCTGGTGCTCCTGAAATGAGCATTGCCGGACTGCCTACTGACGAACTGCTTGTGCTCGCCGCGACGCTTTTAGGCGCCGGGGTTTTGACAGGTCTCCTCGCAGGGATTTTCGGCGTTGGAGGCGGTACGGTCATCGTACCGGTGCTGTATGAGGTATTCCGCGTGATGGGTGTGCCGGAGGTGGCTCGGATGCAATTATGCGTCGGCACCTCGCTTGCCATCATTGTCCCCACATCGATCCGCTCGTTTCGCAGCCATCTGGCCAAGGGTGCCGTTGATCCGGATGTACTGAAGATATGGGTGGCACCGGTGGTGGCGGGCGTGGTTGTCGGCATCATCGTCGCGGCGCAGGCGCCCGCGTGGCTGTTCAAGGCGGTGTTCGTGGTGGTGGCCAGCGTGCTTGCCGCAAAGCTGCTATTTGGCAGGGAGAGCTGGGTGCTCGGCGACATGCCGCCCGGAAAGGCTGTGATGCGCGGCTATGGCGTCCTCATTGGGCTGGCCTCTGCGCTGATCGGTATCGGCGGCGGTGCGATTTCCAACCTGTTCCTCAGCCTCTATCGCCGGCCTATCCACCAGGCCGTCGCAACCTCTTCGGGTCTGGGCGTCATCATTTCCATCCCGGCAATGATAGGGTATGTCATCGGCGGCTGGAACAAGACGTCGCTGCTGCCGCCGTTCTCCTTGGGCTATGTGTCGCTGCTTGGAGCGGCGCTGATCATACCGACTTCCATGCTCGCAGCGCCGTGGGGAGTGCGCGCAGCGCATGCGCTTTCGCAACGTAAACTGGAGGTCGCATTCGGACTGTACCTCAGCTTCGTGGCTGTGCGCTTTTTCCTGTCACTCCTCAGCTGACTATTCGATGGAATAGGGCACGACATCGCGGTTATCAGGGTCGACGCGGATTGGCCGGTCGGTCGGCGGGAAGGCGCGCTGGTCGCATCCTTGGCGAGGGCACAGGCGGCAGGTTATGCCAATGGGCGTAGCGGCTGCCTCGTCGCGCAGTTGCAGCCCGTCGGCATAGATGAAATTGGCGGCATGCTCTGTCTCACAACCCAACGCCACCGCGTAGCGGCGCGGTGCGCGCGCATAGCTGCCCGAAGGTTTCACCAGCCCCTTCGCCATCGAGACGTAGCGCACGCCGTCAGGGGTCTCTCCCAGCTGGGTGACGATGCGGTCCGGGATCGCCACGGCCTCGTGCACGATCCACAAAGGACAGGCGCCGCCGAACCGCGCGAATTGCAGGCGCGTGGCGCTGTGCCGCTTGGTGATGTTACCCGCCATGTCGACCCGGCAGAAGAAGAAGGGAATGCCGCGCAGGCCGGGCCGTTGCAGGGTCGAGAGGCGATGGCATGCCTGCTCGAAGCTGACGCCGAACTGGCGGGCGAGCCGGTCGATATCATGGCGCTCCGCCCGCGCGGCTGCGCGAAAGGCGGCGTAGGGCATGGTGAGCGCGCCAGCGGCATAATTAGCGAGGCCTACCTCCAGCAACCTGTCCGCTCCCGGCAGCGGCAAAGCAGCAGCCCGCACCACATCGGCAATGATATCAGCGGCAGACAGACGCATGAGCTGATGCGCGATCAGGAAGCGGCGGCTCTCAGGCGGTGCGGCGGCGTTGACGAACAGGCGCCGGGCGCTGGCGTCATAATGGCGCAGCAGGCTCGACCGGCTCTCACCGACTGCGAGCACAACACCATGGCGCTGCAGCAGAGCCTCCGCCATGTCGGCTTCGGCAAGACGGCCCGAGGGCGCGATCTCGGCGCGCAGCTCTTCCGCCACGCAATCGAGCGCATGGACATAATTACCGGTGTCGTGAAACCAGTCGCGCACCATTTCCCACGGCATGCGCGCCTGCGCCGCCATGTCATTGGCAATGGCCTCCTCCACCATATTAAGCCGCTCGTTGGTCTGGCGGAAGGCGCGGTGGAGATCGACATAGCGCGCGGCAAATTCCGGGAAGTGCAGATGCAACTTCTCGATCCGTTCCGCCTCCAGTGGTGGCCCCGCCACATCGGGCTGGGCGAGCGCGTGAGCAAACGCGCCGAGCAGTTGCTCCCCCTCGCGATTGTCAAACGCCGCCCAGTCTATCGGATAGGCCTCTGCTAAAGCGGCTTTCACCTTGGCGGTAAGCGGCCGGTCGTCATTCTCCAGCTGCGAGAGATAGGAGACCGATATGCCAAGCACGCGCGCCATCGCCGCCTGGTCCATGCGCTGGTCGATCCGCAACTGCCGCAGCCTGCCGCCGACGAAAAGTCTGTTTCCCCGTGCCATTCGACCCTTCTATTTTGCAAAATCAGTTTTTGCAAATTTGCAAATTCACATTTGCACTTTGCGTTGCACGATGAAAGGAGCAGCATTCCTGATCTGCACCGGAAAGCCCGAGGACAATAACGCATGACGAAAATGGCGATCATCGAGAAGCTGGAGCAAAAGCGCGCGGCGGCCCATTTGGGCGGTGGCGAAAAGCGCATTGCCGCCCAGCACGCCAAGGGCCGCCTCACCGCCCGCGAACGGCTCGATGTGTTGCTTGATGAAGGCAGCTTCGAGGAGCTGGACATGTATGTCGAGCATAACTGCATCGACTTTGGCATGGACGAGCAGCATATCCCCGGCGACGGTGTTGTTACCGGCTCCGGCACGGTCAATGGGCGCCTGGTGTTTGTCTTCTCGCAGGATTTCACCGTATTCGGCGGATCGCTCTCCGAGCGTCATGCGCAGAAGATCTGCAAGATCATGGACATGGCAATGAAGGTCGGCGCGCCGGTGATCGGCCTCAATGATTCGGGCGGCGCGCGCATTCAGGAAGGCGTGGCGTCACTGGGCGGTTATGCTGAAGTGTTTCAGCGCAATGTGCTGGCCTCGGGCGTCGTGCCGCAAATCAGCGTCATCATGGGGCCATGCGCGGGCGGCGCGGTCTATTCGCCGGCCATGACCGACTTCATCGTGATGGTGAAGGACAGCTCCTATATGTTTGTCACTGGCCCGGATGTGGTGAAGACCGTGACCAACGAGATCGTGACGCAGGAGGAACTGGGCGGAGCCGTGACGCACACGACCAAGTCCGGCGTGGCGGACATCGCTTTTGAAAACGACATAGAGGCGCTGCTCGCCGCGCGCGATCTGGTCGATCTGCTGCCCGCCAACAATCAGGCGGGCGTGCCGGAGCGGCCGAGCGCGGACCCGTGGGACAGGATCGAGGACAGCCTCGACACCCTCATTCCAGCGAACGCAAACCAGCCCTATGATATGCATGAGTTGATCCGCAAGACGGTGGACGAGGGGGATTTCTTCGAGATCCAGCCGACCCATGCCGCAAATATCATCACCGGATTCGGGCGGATTGAGGGGCGCACTGTGGGCATCGTCGCGAACCAACCCATGGTGTTGGCGGGCTGCCTCGATATCAACGCGTCAAAAAAAGCAGGGCGCTTCGTGCGCTTCTGTGACGCGTTCGAAATCCCGATCGTTACCTTCGTCGATGTGCCGGGCTTCCTCCCCGGCGTAGGCCAGGAGCACAACGGCATCATCAAGCACGGCGCGAAGCTGCTGTTCGCCTATGCCGAAGCAACCGTGCCGAAAATCACCGTCATCACCCGGAAGGCCTATGGCGGCGCCTATGACGTTATGAGTTCCAAGCATCTGCGCGGTGACTTGAACTACGCATGGCCGACGGCGGAAATCGCGGTGATGGGCGCGAAAGGCGCTGTTGAGATCATTTTCCGCGGCAAGACGCCCGATGAAATTGCCGCCCGCACGGCGGAATATGAGGCGCGCTTCGCAAATCCGTTTGTCGCCGCATCGAAGGGCTTTATAGACGAAGTCATCATGCCCCATTCCACCCGTAAGCGCGTAGCGCTGGGATTGCGAAAGCTCCGCAACAAGAGCCTCGAAAACCCATGGAAAAAGCACGATAATATTCCTCTATAACTTCTCTTTGAACGGACTTTTATGACTGCTGCACCAGTTTATATCGTTTCAGCCGTACGCACCGCGATCGGTGATTTCGGCGGCTCGCTGAAGGACGTACCCGTCACCACGCTCGGCAAGACCGTGATCGCCGAGGCCATTTCGCGCGCCGGAATCACGCCGGACAAGGTCCAGCATGTCGTGATGGGCAATGTCATCCCCAATGAACCGAAAGACGCCTACCTGGCCCGCGTCTGCGCGGTGGAGGCGGGTGTTCCGGTCGAGGCGCCGGCGATGACGCTAAACCGGCTCTGCGGCTCTGGCGCGCAGGCCATCGTTTCGGCGGCGCAGATGATCGCGCTGGGCGAGTGTGATGTCGCGGTTGGCGCCGGCGCGGAAAGCATGAGCCGCGCGCCATACTGGATGACCGGCGTGCGCTGGGGCACCAAGATGGGCGACACGACGATGATCGACGCAATGCTGACCGCGCTGCACGATCCGTTCGAGAATATTCACATGGGCATCACCGCCGAGAATGTGGCGCGGCAATATCAGATCACGCGGCAGACGCAGGATGAACTGGCCGTCACCAGCCACAAGCGTGCGGCGCAAGCCATCTCCGAAGGGCGCTTCAAGGATCAGATCGTTCCCATCGAGATCAAGACGCGCAAGGGCACGGTCGTATTCGACACGGACGAGCATGTCCGCGCGGACGCGAACCTTGATGACATGGGCAAGCTGCGCGCCGCCTTCGAGAAGGAAGGGACGGTCACCGCAGGCAACGCAAGCGGGCTCAACGACGGCGCCGCCGCTGTGGTGCTCGCTTCGCAGAAGGCTGTGGAGGAACAAGGCCTGAAACCGCGCGCGAAAATCCTCTCATGGGGCCATGCGGGCGTCGAGCCCAATGTGATGGGTCTGGGCCCGGTGAAGGCAGTGCCAATCGCGCTGGAGCGTGCCGGGCTGACGCTTGATCAGATCGACGTGATCGAGAGTAATGAGGCCTTTGCGGCGCAGGCATGCGGTGTGGCGCAGGAGCTGGGTTTCGACCCAGAAAAGGTCAACCCGAACGGCAGCGGCATCTCGCTCGGCCACCCCGTCGGCGCGACCGGCGTGATCATCACGGTGAAGTGCATATCCGAGCTGGAGCGCACGGGCGGGCGTTATGGCCTTATAACGATGTGCATCGGCGGCGGGCAGGGCATTGCGCTCGTGATCGAAAGGGTGTGAGATGAAGCTTGGGCGTCTCAACCATATCGGCCTTGCGACGCCCTCGCTTGAGCAGAGCATCGCTTACTATCGCGATGTAATGGGCGCGACGCATATCCATGAGCCGTTCGATATGCCATCCAACGGCGTGAAGGTATGCTTTGTCGATACACCGGGCGAAAATGGCACCAACGGCACGCAGATCGAGCTGATCGAGCCGCTGGGCGCGGACAGCCCGATCCACGGCTTCCTCGCCAAGAACCCGGCGGGCGGCCAGCATCATATGTGCTATGAAGTGCCCGATATCCACGCGGCGCGCGCGGAGTTCGAGGCCATGGGCAAAAAGGTTCTGGGCGACACGCGTATCGGCGCGCACGGCACGATGATCTTCTTCCTCCACCCCAAGGATATGAACGGCGTCCTCACCGAGATCATGGAAACGCCCAAGCCGGGAGCTGGGCATTGACCTACGAAACGCTCACCTACGCGCTGGAAAGTAACGTAGCGACCATAACGCTAAACCGGCCGGAGCGGATGAACGCATTGTCGCTCAAGTTGCTCACAGAGCTGGCACAGGGGGTCCACCAGGCGCAGGCGGACGGCGCGCGAGCGCTGGTGCTGACCGGGGCGGGAAGCGCATTCTGCTCAGGCGCGGACCTGATCGGCGATGGCAACGGCATGCCCGACGATCTCGGCGCGTTGCTGGAAACCTATTACCGGCCGGCAGTGCGCGCGCTGGCAGACGCAGACATTCCCATAATCTCCGCCATCAACGGCCCGGCCGTCGGCGCGGGGCTGAGCTTCGCACTCGCGGCGGACGTCGTGGTGATGGCGCGCTCGGCCTATCTCATGCTTGCCTTTGCTAATATCGGGCTGGTGCCGGACGCCGGGGCGACCTGGCTGGTGGCAAAGTCTGCTGGGCGGGCCAAGGCGCTGGAAATGGCGCTGCTGGGCGAAAAAGTCTCCGCGGATCAGGCGCTTGATCTTGGGCTGGTAACACGGCTCGCTGACGACGAAGCAGTCCTCGGTGATGCGATGGCAATTGCGACGAAACTGGCGCGAGGTCCTTCAGTGGCGCTTGGCATGATCCGCAAGCAGGTCGCCGCTGCGCTCAACAGCACGCTGATGCAGACGTTTGATATCGAACAGAACAATCAAAGGACCGCAGGGCGCACGCGCGATTTTCGCGAGGCGGTGAACGCCTTTGCTGAAAAGCGCAAGCCGGATTTCAGGGGCGAATAATGACGGACTATACGGACTGGAAGGCGCTGGCCGATAAGGAGGTCAAGGGCAAGCCGCTCGATTGGCAGACGCCCGAAGGCATCACCGTCAAGCCGCTCTACACGGCGGAGGATGTGAAGACCGACCCCGGCCTGCCCGGTTTTGCGCCCTTCACGCGCGGTGTGCGTGCTTCCATGTATGCGGGGCGGCCTTGGACGATCCGGCAATATGCGGGCTTTTCCACTGCCGAAGAATCCAACGCCTTCTATCGCCGCAACCTCGCGGCCGGGCAGAAGGGGCTCTCCGTCGCCTTCGATCTTGCCACGCACCGGGGCTATGACAGCGATCATCCGCGCGTTGTCGGCGATGTCGGTAAGGCGGGCGTCGCGATCGACACGGTCGAGGACATGAAGATCCTGTTCGACGGTATCCCGTTGGATCAGATGTCCGTCTCGATGACGATGAACGGCGCGGTCATCCCCATCCTCGCTTTCTTCATCGTCGCGGGCGAGGAGCAGGGCGTCGAGCGCAAGCTGCTCGACGGCACGATCCAGAACGACATCCTCAAAGAGTTCATGGTGCGGAACACCTATATCTATCCGCCCGAACCCAGCATGCGCATCATTTCGGACATCTTCGGCTACACCAGCCGCGAGATGCCCAAGTTCAACAGCATCTCGATCTCCGGCTATCATATGCAGGAGGCAGGCGCCACGCAGGTGCAGGAGCTGGCCTTCACCATCGCCGACGGCATGGAATATGTGAAATACGGCGTGGCGTCAGGCCTCGATATCGACAAGTTCGCCGGGCGCCTGAGCTTTTTCTTCGCCATCGGCATGAACTTCTTCATGGAAGTGGCGAAGCTGCGCGCGGCGCGGGTGCTGTGGCACCGGGTGATGACCAGGCTCGGCGCGCAGGACGAGCGCTCCAAGATGCTGCGCACCCATTGCCAGACATCCGGCGTGTCGCTGACCGAGCAAGACCCCTATAACAACGTCATCCGCACCACGATCGAGGCGATGGCGGCGATGCTGGGCGGCACCCAGTCGCTCCACACCAACGCGCTCGATGAGGCGATCGCGCTTCCCACCGATTTCTCGGCACGCATCGCCCGCAACACGCAGATCGTCATTCAGGAAGAGACCGGCATGTGCAATGTCGTCGATCCGCTGGGTGGCAGCTACTACATCGAAAGCCTCACGCAGGAGCTGGTCGACAAGGCGTGGGAGATCATCGAGCGGGTCGAGGCCGAGGGCGGCATGGCGAAGGCTGTGGCAGCGGGCTGGCCCAAGGCGATGATCGAGGAAGCCGCCGCCGCCCGGCAGGCGCGGGTCGACCGGGCCGAGGACGTGATCGTCGGCGTCAACAAATATCGCCTCGGCACCGAGGACCAGCTCGAAACGCTGGAAGTCGACAACGCCAAGGTACGCGAAGGGCAGATCGCGCGGATCAACGCGGTCAAGGCCGCGCGCGATGAAGATGCGTGTCAGGCCGCGCTTTCCGCACTCACGGAAGGCGCGCGTGGCGACGGCAATCTGCTGGCGCTGGCGGTCGATGCCGCCCGCGCCCGCGCCACGCTGGGCGAGATCAGCGCCGCTATGGAGCAAGTTTTCGGTCGTCATGCGACCGTTCCGACCCCTGTGACAGGCGTCTACGCCGCCCCCTATCAAGGGGACGCGCGTTGGCGCCAGGTGCTCGACGGAGTGCAGGCCGTCGAGCACCGCCTGGGCCGCAAACCGCGCATGCTGGTCGCCAAGATGGGGCAAGATGGGCATGATCGCGGGGCGAACGTCATCGCCTCCGCCTTTTCAGACATGGGCTTCGATGTCGTTTCCGGCCCGCTGTTTCAGACGCCGGACGAAACGCGCGATCTGGCGCTCGACAAGTCGGTCGATATCGTCGGCGCGTCTTCCCTCGCGGCGGGGCACAAGACGCTGATCCCCCAGCTCATTGCGTTGCTCAAGGAAGCGGGCAGGGCGGACATCAAGGTGGTGGCGGGCGGCGTCATCCCCCCGCAGGACTATGATTTCCTTCGTGACGCGGGCGTGCAGGGCATTTATGGTCCCGGCACCAATGTGGTTGAGTGCGCGGCGGATGTGCTGCGCCTGCTCGGCCACAATATGCCGCCACTGGAGGACGCCGCTTGACCGTTTCACCCCGCACAGACTGGACCCGCGCCGAGATTAGCGCGCTGTTCGACCTGCCGTTCATGGACCTCGTATACGAGGCGCAGACGGTGCATCGCGCGAACCACCCGCGTAACGAGGTGCAACTCTCCACGCTGCTCAGCATCAAGACCGGCGGCTGCCCGGAGGATTGCGGCTATTGCTCGCAGAGCGTCGAGGCGGACAGCGGCGTCAGGGCAACCAAGCTGATGGATGTGCGCGCAGTTCTGCAGGCGGCGGCGCAAGCGAAAGACAACGGCTCCGGCCGTTTCTGCATGGGCGCGGCATGGCGCAACCCCAAGGAGCGGGACATGCCCGCTTTGGTAGAGATGATCCAGGGCGTGCGGCAGATGGGCATGGAAACCTGCATGACGCTCGGCATGCTGAGCGAGGGTCAGGCCCGCCAGCTCGCCGAGGCAGGCCTCGATTATTACAACCACAATATCGACACCGCGCCGGAAAATTACGCGAATGTGATTACGACGCGGACGTTCGAGGATCGGATCGAGACGCTGGAGAATGTCCGCGCGGCGGGGATCAACGTGTGCTGCGGCGGGATTGTGGGCCTCGGCGAAACGCGCGAGGACCGCATTGGCTTTATCCACGCGCTCAGCACGATGCCGCACCCGGAGAGCGTGCCGATCAACGCGCTGGTGCCGGTGAAGGGCACGGTGCTGGGCGATATGCTGGCCGATACACCGCTCGCGAAGATCGACGACATCGAGTTCGTCCGCACGGTGGCGGTGGCGCGGATCACCATGCCGATGAGTATGGTGCGGTTGTCGGCGGGGCGCGAGAGCATGTCGGAGAGCTGTCAGGCTTTGTGCTTCATGGCTGGCGCGAACAGCATCTTTACCGGCGACAAGCTTTTGACCGCACCCAACAGCGGCGACGACAATGACGCCGCGCTGCTCGGCAAACTCGGCATCCGCGCGATGCAGATTGCCCCGCATGGGCATCTTGAAGAGGCGGCGAAGTGAGCGATCGCAAAACCCTCAGCTTTTTAATATTCGAAGCGGGCTTATTCATATTTCTTGTTGTTCTTAATCATTTGGATTCTGATCGCAGCGATGAAGTTTATTTCTGGCGAGATATTGCTATATCGCTTGCGATCGCTTCCATTTTTTATCTTTATTTGAGCTTTCGGAAGAAACAATAATGCCAATATCCAAAATCCTGATCGCCAACCGTGGCGAGATCGCTTGCCGGGTCATGCGCACGGCGAAGAAGATGGGCATCGCCACGGTGGCGGTCTATTCCGATGCCGATGCGCGCGCGCCGCATGTGTTGATGGCGGATGAGGCGGTGCATATCGGCCCGTCGCCCGCCGCACAATCCTATCTCCTTGCGGACAAGATCATCGCGGCCTGCAAGGAGACCGGCGCGGATGCTGTGCACCCAGGCTATGGCTTCCTCTCGGAGCGGGAGAGCTTCCGCAAGGCCTTGGACGAGGCTGGCATCATCTTCGTCGGCCCGCCCGCCAACGCCATTGCGGCGATGGGTGACAAGATCGAGTCGAAGAAGCTCGCCAAGGAGGCTGGCGTCAACGTCGTCCCCGGCTATGTCGGCGTGATCGAGGATACTGAGCATGCGGTGAAGATCTCGAACGAGATCGGCTATCCGGTGATGATGAAGGCTTCGGCGGGCGGTGGCGGCAAGGGCATGCGCCTCGCCTATTCTGAGAAAGACGTGCGCGAGGGCTTTGAGGCGACCAAGCGCGAGGGCCTGGCGAGCTTCGGCGATGATCGCGTGTTCATCGAGAAGTTCATCGAAAGCCCGCGCCACATCGAAATCCAGGTGCTGGGCGATCAGCACGGCAATATCGTCTATCTGAATGAGCGCGAATGCTCGATCCAGCGCCGCCACCAGAAGGTGGTCGAGGAAGCGCCGTCGCCGTTCGTATCCCCTGAAATGCGCAAGAAAATGGGCGAGCAGTGCGTCGCTCTGGCGCGCGCGGTGGGGTATTTCAGCGCAGGCACGGTGGAACTGATCGTGTCGGGCGCGGACAAGACCGGCGATGGCTTCTATTTCCTCGAAATGAACACCCGCCTTCAGGTGGAACACCCCGTTACCGAGCAGATCACCGGCGTCGACCTCGTCGAGCAGATGATCCGCGTCGCCAACGGCGAAAAGCTCTCGTTCACGCAGGACGATGTGAAGATCAACGGCTGGTCGATCGAGAACCGCGTCTATGCGGAAGATCCCTATCGCGGTTTCCTGCCCTCCACCGGTCGCCTCATCCGATACAACCCGCCGGAAGTGGGCGAGGGCGTCCGCGTCGACGACGGCGTGGCGGAGGGCGGCGAGGTCAGCATGTTCTATGACCCGATGATCGCTAAGCTCATCACCTATGCGCCCACGCGCCTTGAAGCGATCGACAAGCAGATCGCGGCGTTGGACAGCTTCGAGATCGAGGGGCTGGGTCACAATATCGACTTCGTCTCCGCGATCATGCAGCATGAGCGCTTCCGCTCCGGCAACATCACCACCGGCTTCATCGCGGAGGAGTATCCCGACGGCTTCCACGGCGCGCCCGCATCCGAAGAGCTGCTGCGTCGTCTCGCCGCCATCGCGGCATTCGCTGGCATGGCGCAGGCCGACCGCGCGCGCCGGATCGACGGACAGTTAGGCAAGCGCCTGCGTCCGCCGTCCGACTGGGCGGTGCGCATCGGCGGCGCGGATCATATCGTCTCGATCAACGGCGACGATGTGCTGGTGGACAACGCCCCGCTCGACATGAGCCTCGAATATACGCCGGGGGACCGCATCATCGACGCCGAGTTCGGCGAAGAGGCGCTTTCGGTGCGCATCGCGCCCACGCGCACTGGCTTCAAGCTGACGACGCGCGGTGCGAGCCATGTCGCGCGCGTGCTGCCCGCCCATGTCGCGCCCTATGCCGCGCACATGATCGAGAAGCTGCCACCCGACCTTTCCAAATATCTCATCTGCCCGATGCCGGGCCTGCTCGTCTCGCTCAATGTGGGCGAGGGAGACAAGGTCGAGGCGGGCCAGCCGCTGGCGGTGATCGAAGCGATGAAGATGGAGAACATCCTGCGCGCGGAGAAGACAGGCGTCGTCAAGGCGGTCAACGCCAAGGCGGGCGAGAGCCTGGCAGTGGACAGTATCATTCTCGAGCTTGAATAACCGGAATAAAGTGCCCCTCCGCAGTTGCGCGCGCCGCTAATCGCGCTATTGCTCTTTTGCAATAAAGCAGACTGTGCGGAGGGGCATCGAGTGGCTGCGGAGACAATCAGCAAGTCCGATATTCGGCTGGTCATCGGCGCGTCATCCGCCGGGACGGTGTTCGAATGGTATGATTTCTTCATTTACGCGACCTTGGCGTCGTTCATTGGCAAAGCCTTCTTTCCGTCTGGCAGCGAAACGCTCGAAACTTTGCTTGTCTGGGCAGGGTTCGCGGTAGGCTTCGGTTTCCGCCCGCTCGGCGCGATCTTGTTCGGCTATTTGGGCGACAGGCTGGGGCGGAAGTACACCTTCCTCGTCACCGTCACATTGATGGGCATTGCCACAGCAGGCGTCGGCCTGATTCCTTCAGCCGATACGATAGGATATGCCGCGCCCGCGCTGGTACTTCTGCTGCGCATTTGCCAGGGGCTGGCGCTGGGCGGCGAATATGGCGGGGCAGCCGTCTATGTGTCGGAACACGCGCCACCAGACAAGCGTGGCTTCTACACCAGCTTCATTCAGGCGAGCGTAGTGGGTGGCTTCGTGCTGAGCCTCGTCGTTGTGCTGGCATGTAAGGCCGTTATCCCGACTGAGGCCTGGACAAGCTGGGGCTGGCGCGTGCCGTTCCTGATCTCTTTGCTATTGCTGGCGCTGTCGCTCTGGATGCGTCTTAAACTCTCGGAAAGCCCGGTGTTCAAGGCGATGAAGGAAGAAGGTGAGTTGGCCGGGAACCCCTTTGTGGAAAGCTTCACCTATCCCGGCAACAAGAAGCGTATCTTCGTTGCGCTGTTTGGTGTGTCAGCTGGCTTGACGGTGATATGGTACACAGCCATGTTTTCCGGCCTGACCCTGCTCAAGGGGCCGTTGCAAGTCGACGAAACATGGGCAGAGATTACTGTGGGTGCCGCCGCGGCGCTGGGGATGGGGTTCTTCATCTATTTCGGGCATTTGTCAGACACGGTCGGACGGAAAAGGCCGATCATGGTCGGGTATTTGCTCACGTTGCTGCTCTTGTTCCCCGTCTTCTGGGCGATCGGTAGCGTAGCAAACCCCGCGCGCATGACTGCGGAGAAAAATGCGCCGGTGGTGGTGGTCGCAAACGAATGTGAGTTCAATCCCTTCAGTGCAAAACAGACAAGTGCGTGCGGGCAAGCGCTGGCAGAGCTCACGCGTTTGGGAGTGCAATATAACCGCGAGCAGATAGGCGGCTATGGCGACACCTACCTGCCTGCCTCCCTTCGCATCGGGACGCAGACTATGGAAATTGGCGATCCCCAGGCCATAAAGCCAGCCCTAGAGGCAGCCGGTTACAGCTTCGCCAAGCAGCACCCACCGCTTTCAAGCGCACTCGTTATCATCGGGTTGCTGCTGGTATTGTCAGCGCTTTCTGGTGCAACCTATGGTCCGGTGGCGGCGATGCTGCCCGAAATGTTCCCGCCCAAGGTGCGCTATAGCTCGATGTCGATCCCCTATCATATTGGCACCGGCTATTTTGGAGGGTTTTTGCCGTTAGTTGGCGTGTATATTGCCGCGCGCTCCGGCAATGTCTATGCGGGGTTGTGGTATACATTCGCGGTCGTTGTGATGGCCCTGCTGGTATGCCTATGGGGGTTGAGGGAAACCAAGGGGGGCGTGTGGGCGAACTAGGGGCTGTGGGGCGTTTTTCTCGATGAGCATGGACTATCAGTCTCCATTGCGACTCCGGCTGGACCAGCAGGCGCTGCTCTCCAATTATCGCTGGCTCAAAGGACAGAGCGGGAGCGCGGCGTGCGGCGCGGCTATCAAGGCGAACGGCTACGGCCTCGGCGCCGAAGGCGTGCTGAAGCATCTCTCCGACGAAGGCTGCCGCGACTTTTTCGTCGCCACCTGGGAAGAAGCTCAGCATGTCGAGCCAGGCATACGCGAAGGCCTGTCGTTGAGCGTATTTCACGGCGTGCGGCCCGAGGACATGGAAATCGCCCTCTCTTCGCACGCACGGCCTGTGCTCAACAGCCCCGTCCAGATCGCGCGGTGGAAGGAGGCGAACGGCGGTCCCTGCGATGTGATGATCGACACGGGCATGAACCGGCTGGGCCTCTCGCTCGATGGGCTGGACATGAGTCTGTTCGACGGCCTCGAGATCGACACGCTGATGAGCCATCTGGTGAGCGCCGAAGACGATCATCATCTGAATGACATCCAGCTCATGCTCTTTCGCGACATTGCCGGCAAGGTGAAGGCCAAGCGTTACAGCCTCGCCAACAGCGCGGGCATCTGTCGTGGCGAGGAGTTCGCATTTGACCTCACCCGCCCCGGCATCGCGCTCTACGGTGGCACCCCGACGCTCGATGCAGAGCTGAACATTCAGCCCGTGGTGACGCCGCAGGCGGAAATTCTGCAGCGCCGCACCGTACGCGGAGGTGAGTCGGTGGGCTATGGCGCGGAGTTCATTGCCGACCGCACAATGGAAACCGCGACGATCAACATCGGCTATGCTGATGGCTTCGCGCGCATCTTCTCCGGTTCCGGCGCCGCGCTGAAGGATGGCGCGCGGCTGCCGGTCATCGGGCGGGTGTCGATGGATCTGGTGACTATCGACGTCAATGAATGCCCCCAGCTCCAGGAGGGGGACTGGGTCGATATCGACTATGACCTCGGCTACACCGCGCTCGTTTCGGGCCTGTCGCAGTACGAGCTGCTGACGCGTCTGGGGCATCGCTTCGAGCGTTACTGGGTGTAACGAAAAGAGCCGCCGGTGTTACCCGGCGGCCCGCTTCTCTGGTAACCTCGCGTTTTTACCGCTCGATGCACATGGCGATGCCCATACCGCCGCCGATGCAGAGCGTTGCGAGGCCCTTCTGCGCATCACGGCGCGCCATTTCATAGAGCAAAGTAGTTAGCACGCGCGCGCCTGAGGCACCGATGGGGTGACCGATAGCGATGGCCCCACCGTTGACGTTGACCTTGTCCGCGTCCCAGCCAAGCTCCTTGCCCACCGCGAGCGCCTGCGCCGCGAACGCCTCGTTCGCCTCGATGAGGTCGAGGTCGGCAAGCTTCCAACCCGCCTTTTCCAGCGCCTTGCGGCTGGCCGGTGCCGGGCCGATGCCCATGATCGAAGGATCGACACCGCATGTCGCCCAGCTCGCGATACGGCCAAGCACCGTCGCACCGCGCTTCGCGGCTTCCTCCTCGGTCATCAGGATCAGCGCCGCCGCACCGTCGTTGATGCCGCTGGCGTTGGCGGCGGTTACGGTGCCGTCCTTCTTGAACGCGGGCTTCAAGCCCTGCATCGCCTCCAGCGTAGCACCAGCACGGATATATTCGTCCTGATCGACGATGACATCGCCCTTGCGACCCTTGATCGTCACTGGCGTGATCTCGTCGGCAAAGCGGCCAGCGGCGCGGGCGGCCTCTGCCTTGTTCTGACTGGCGACCGCGAACGCATCCTGTTCGTCACGCGTGATCTGGTATTGCTCGGCCAGGTTCTCAGCCGTAATCCCCATGTGATAGCCGTTGAAGGCATCGGTCAGCCCATCAAACACCATGGTGTCGACCAGCGAGGCGTTGCCCATCTTGAAGCCGCCACGCAGATTCTGCGCATGGGGCGACATAGACATGTTCTCCTGCCCGCCCGCCAGCATGATCCGCGCGTCGCCGGTCTGGATAGCCTGTGCCGCCAGCGCGACCGAGCGCAGGCCTGATCCGCAAACCTGATTGATGGTGAAGGCCGTGCGATCCCTGGGGATACCGGCATTGACCGCCGCTTGACGCGTCGGATTCTGGCCTTGCCCGGTGGTCAGCACCTGGCCGAAGATCACCTCATCGATCTCTTCCGCGGAAAGGCCTGCCTGCGCAAGCGCAGCTTCGATGGCAATGCGGCCCAGCTCGTGCGCCGGGGTATTGGCATAGGCGCCGAGAAAACTACCCACTGCGGTGCGCTTCGCGGCGGTGATGACAATGTTGCTCATAGATACTCCGTGCAGGATGTCTTGATGTTGCGGAGCGGCATTACTTCATCCTCCATTTTTGGACAACCACTGCGAAAGTAGTGCCCACATTTGCTGCGGCGCGCGACGACTGACTATCATGCCGACATGGCCGAGCGTGAAGTCGTGCCCATCGGTCAGTATGGGCGCGGCGGCGGCAGGCACGATCCTGTCCGTTGTTGAACGGATCGAGAGGCTGGGAAGAGAGAGGGTGGAGGGATCAACTAGCACCCCGCCCACCTTCCAGTTCCCTGTCCCCGGACGATCAGCACCATAGAGGTCTTCGAACAGCTCCCGCGCGGCCGCGAAGGTCAGCGGCGGGCCGTGGTTCGCCCAGTCCTCGACAGCCAGAAAAGCGGTGTGGGCTTCGCCTCCCGGCTCCATATCCGCGAAAGCCGCATATTTACGAATGGTGCGGGCTGGATCGAGCGCCCAGAACCCCGACTGCAGAACTTCCATTGGCATATAGCCAAGCCGCTCGCATAACGGTTTAGCTTCTGCCCACAGATCGCCTATCAGGGCCCGATCCTCATTGGGATAGGCCGAGAAATGCCACGGCGAGGCTATCGTTGCGACGGCACGCGCATCTGCATGTGCTGCTGCACCCAACGCCATTGTCCCCCCGAGGCAATAGCCCACGAGGATCACCGGGCGGCCGATCTGCGTGATGAGAGGAAGCAGTCGCTCCATGATGTGCCCGCCGAGGTCGAGATCGCGTTCGGTAGCCGTCGGCGCTCCCCAATCCATCAGCCAAGGATCATGCCCTTCCTGCGCGAGATAGCGAACGAGCGATGTCTTCTCGCCCAGATCTAGTATATGCGGCGGATTGATCAGGGAAGGCACGAGCACCGTTGCTGCTCGCGCGGAATTTTGTGCGCAGCGCGGGTGCAGCAGACGTGCTCCGCCGCACTGCGCCGAAACTGCGCTCTCTGAGGCGAGGGGTGAGCGCTTCGCATGCTGATAGGCGCGCAGCCCCGCAAGCGCCTTTCGTCTCAAAACGGGATCATTTTCGCTTTGCCGCCACAAATGCGCAAGAAAAAGTGGTAGAGGGCGCGGGCCATGTTGCGGCGCAAGAAAATATGGTGCATCTTGAGTTGGGGGAAGCAAAGGAGCGGGTCTCGTCATGGCACAGAAAAAGAGCGCGGATGCATCAGCACCGATCATCATAAAGAAATATGCGAACCGGCGACTCTATAATACCGAAACCTCCAGTTATATCACGCTGGAATTGCTCTCGCAGATGACACGCGAGGGCCGCGAATTCGTGGTAGTTGATGCCAAGACCGACGAAGACATCACCCACAACGTGCTCACCCAGATCATCATGGAGGAGGAAAGCCGCGGCAAGAACATGCTGCCGGTCAATTTCCTGCGTCAGCTGATCTCGATGTACGGCGACTCCATGCAGTCGCTGGTGCCGCAATATCTCGAGTCCTCGATGGAGGCATTCCGCAAGAATCAGGAGCAGTTCCAGCAGGCAATGCAGGGCGCGTTCGCTTCCGGCCCGTTCGCCGAGATTGCAAAGCGGAACATGGAGATGTTCGAAGCGGCGGCGCAGGCTTTCACGCCGCAGGCAGGGGCAGCACCCGCGAAGAAGGAAGAGGGCGACAAGGACGACGAGATCGCGCAGCTCAAGGCACAGCTCGCGGCATTGAACGCCAAGATCGACAAGCTTTAGAACAGCGGCGACACGGCCGCCTCTCGACAGTGCTGGCAGCCTCGCCTAATGGCGGGGCTGTAGTCATTTTCGCTCCATTCATCAGGATATTTTCGTGAAGCACGCACTCTCCGTCACCCGCGAACAGGATTTCGCAGCCTGGTATCAGGCGGTCATCTCCGAGGCCGATCTGGCCGAAGAATCGGGCGTGCGAGGGTGCATGGTGATTCGCCCTTGGGGCTATGGCATCTGGGAGCGCATCCAAAAGCTGATGGACGCGCGCATCAAGGCGGCGGGAGTGGAGAACTGCTACTTCCCGCTGTTCATCCCGCTGTCATTCTTCGAGAAGGAAGCCGATCATGTCGATGGCTTCGCCAAGGAGATGGCGGTCGTCACCCACCATCGCCTGATCGGCGATGGCAAGGGCAGGCTGATCCCCGATCCGGATTCGAAGCTTGAGGAGCCGTTGGTGGTGCGGCCCACTTCCGAGACGGTGATCGGCCAGGCGATGAGCCGCTGGGTGCAAAGCTGGCGTGACCTGCCGCTGATGGTCAACCAGTGGGCGAACGTCGTCCGCTGGGAGATGCGCACGCGCATGTTTCTGCGTACTTCGGAGTTCCTCTGGCAGGAAGGGCACACCGCCCACGCGACGCGTGACGACGCGATGAGCGAGACCATGCGCGCGCTCGAAATGTATCGCGACTTTGCGGAGACTGCGCTCGCCATGCCGGTGGTTGCCGGCGAGAAGCCAGAGAATGAGCGCTTCCCCGGCGCGGTCGCCACCTACAGCATCGAGGCGATGATGCAGGACGGCAAGGCGCTCCAGGCGGGAACCTCACACTATCTCGGCACCGGCTTTGCCGAGGCGGCGGGCATCAAATATCAGGATCAGGAGGGCGGCCAGCAGCTTGCCCACACCACCAGCTGGGGCGTCTCCACACGCATGATTGGCGGCGTCATCATGGTGCATGGCGATGATGATGGCCTGCGCTGCCCACCGCAGATCGCGCCGCACCAGGTCGTGATCGTGCCGATGCTACGTGACAATGATGAAGACGCCGCCATCATTGCCTATTGCGACGAACTGGCGAAGACACTGGCCGCGATCGACGTGTTCCGCGAGCCGCTGCGCGTGCTGTTCGATAAAAAGCCCGCCAAGGCCGCTAACAAGCGCTGGAGCTGGGTCAAGAAAGGCGCTCCAATCATCATCGAGGTCGGCGGACGCGATGTGGCTGGCGGCAATGTCTCCGTGCTTCGCCGCGACCGGCTGTATAACGACGCGGGCAAGCTCGACAGCGCGATTATTGCGCGCGGCGCCTTCATCGGCGATGCAGCGGCGATGCTGGAGGATATTCAGACTAGCCTGCATGCCGAGGCGAAGGAGCGGCTATCTGCCAACATCCGCCGCGATGTGACCGACAAGGACGGGCTGGCTGCGGCGTTTGCCGGCGATAAGCCGGGCTGGGTCGAGGTCGAATGGTCGAAACCCGTCGGAGATGCGCTCGACAATGTGGTCGCATGGCTGAAGGGCTATAAGCTTACTTTGCGTAACGTGCCGCTGGATGCCGCGCCCGCATCGGGCAGCTGCATCTTTACAGGCGCGCTTGCCACTGAGCGCGTGCTGGTAGGGCGGAGTTATTGAGGCGCCTGAAGTAGAGTCCTCTAGTACCGCGACTGCTGAAAATCGGTACCTCGACATTAGGTTTTCACAGAAAAAATCTGTTTTTTCTTAGAAACTTGTAGAGTTGTATATCAATACGGATGAATAATTATTCCTTTTTTAGTGAAGCCGTTTCTATTTGAAGCCAGAAACTTGGTAGCAGGATCCTTCAACATGGGAAGCGGTACGCATTCGGAAGAACTGGCATTACTGAAGCGGCAATGGGAACTTGGAATCATAAACGGCGAAGAGTATTTCATTGAAAAAACACGACTTGCATCGACCACAGCATCAGTAGTCGGTGTAATGGGAGCTGGGGCTGTTGTAAGTAAATCCACGATATCGAACGGTGTTAAGCTTGCTGGACTTTCCGTTGTAGGCAGCGTGGTCATCGGCATTTCCGCCCTCGGGTGGTACGCCGTTCAGACTGAGCATTCCAGTGCGGTCGGCGCGGCGGCAGAGATTTCGCGATCAGCGAACGTTGAGGCAATTTCGTTAGACGATAGAAAGCGCAAAGGCCCCTCTCTTATTCCGCTAGGCCACGTCGTAACGCCTACGACCATTTCCCCCGATCATGGAGAAAACGCGCAGATCGAGTCTCGATGCGACCAGGGTGGAACATCGGGGGCGCCTCAAACTGGTTCCACTGCGGCATTCCGGACCAACACCGACCGGGTTCTCCATCCTCAAGCATGCTAGAGTCGCAAGTTTCTGCAAACCCGAAAGCAGTTCGGCGGTTTCGCTGGCTTCATGGTCCAAGCCGCTGTAGCAAGGTCCCATGACCGGAAAGACAGTAACATATCGCTGGGTGCTGCGCCCGCAGCCGGGTATTTTCGCCGAGGCGTCTGCCGTTGAAAGCCTGCTTGCGGGGCGGAGTCACTGATCGGTTTGAGCACGCCGCTCTCCCTTCTTCTTGCCCTAGGCCTAGGCCTGCTGATCGGGCTGGAGCGGGGCTGGCGGCTGAGGCAAGAGCATGATGGCGGGCGGATAGCGGGCATTCGTACCTACGGGCTGCTGGGGCTGGGCGGTGGCTTGTGCGGCCTTGCGGCGCTGAGCATATCGGTGTGGCTGGCGGCAATCGGGCTGGCGGGCATCGCATCGGCGGTGTTGCTGGCGCATAGGGCACGGCTACAGGAAGCGGATGACAATGTATCCGCCACCAACGCTATCGTTAGTATCATGACTGCGCTGATAGGCCTCCAGGCGACCACCGGCCATGCGCGCGAGGCGATGATTGCCGCAGGGGCGATCACGTTGATCCTCTCGATGCGCGATCAGCTGCACGGCTGGCTCAGAACCCTGACCGAGCAAGACATCCGGGCAGCGGCGCATTATGGGGCGATCACGCTGGTGATACTTCCCCTCCTGCCGGACAGGGGGATGGGACTCTATGATGCGCTTAATCCGCGCATGATCTGGCTCGTGGTGGCGTTCGTCACCGGCCTGTCGTTCGCGGGCTACTGGGCATCGAAGCGGCTTGGCGAGAGCCGGGGCACAATCGCCGCCGCTGCCATCGGCGCAACATACAGCTCCACCGCCGTTACGCTCGAAATGGCGCGACTGTTGCGCATGGGCGGGGGGGACCCGGAGGCGCTTCGTGCTGGCATCGCCGCCGCTACAGCGATCATGCCGATCCGCGTGCTGGTCCTGTGCGCGGTGATCGCGCCACAGGCGCTCGCCCCTTTTCTGCAAGGCATCGGCGCGGCGGTGCTTTTCGCGATCGCCTATGCGCTGGTGGCAGCGCTGAGCGCGCGGCGTGCCGAGGGGAATGGCCCGCTTCCTGCGCGCAACCCGTTCGATTTCTGGCCCGCGGTCGGGTTTGCCGTGCTGGTGGCAGCCGTGGTGCTGCTCTCACGCTGGACGATCGAAACTTATGGTCACGCAGGCGCCGAGGTCTTGATCGGCCTCACCGGCATCTATGATGTCGACGCCGCGATCATCGCCGCCGCCAACCTGCGCGAAGTCATAACAGACTGGCGCGCGCTCGGCATTCTGTTTTCACTTCCCATTTTCGTCAACAGCCTGATCAAGCTGGTGCTGGTACTGGCGATAGCGGGGATCGCCAAGGGTGCGCGCGCTGCGGTGCCGCTGGCGGTGACGGCGGCCTTGATCGCTACGGGCATGGCCTGGCTCGCTATCTGATCGCCTTTTGCTGGCGTCCGGGCGTCGGTCGGGCTAGCGAGTGTCATGGCCAAACCACATCGCCCCGCAGGCATGCCCACGCGGCAGCAAATCCTCGAATACATCGAAACCAGCGGGCAACCGGCCGGCAAGCGCGAGATTGCCAAGGCGTTCGGCCTGCACGGGCAGGACAAGATCCTGCTCAAGGCGCTGCTGAAAGACATGGCGGACGAGGGCCTGATCGATATCGGGCCGGGCAGGGCGTTTCACAAGATGGGCGGGGTACCGCGCGTCACCGTGCTGCGCGTCGTCGAGGTGGACGGCAATCAGGCAATTGCGATCCCGGAGCGTTGGGAAGGGGAAGGCATCCCCCCGCCCAAATTGCGCGTTATCGAGCGCGGGCGCAAATCCGGCGCGCTTGGGATCGGAGACCGCTTCCTCGCGCGCACGGAGGATGCCGGCAAGGGCCTCGTCGCCCACCCGATGAAGAAGCTCAGCAAGGCGGAGGAGCAGCTGTTGGGCGTGGTCGAGCGCGGCGAGAATGACCGCTTCTGGTTGAAGCCTGTCGACAAGCGCATCCGCCACGCGACGCTCATCTCCGACCTTGGCGGTGCAGCGCCGGGTGACCTTGTGCTCTGCGAGGCAAGCGGGCGACCGCCCAAGGTCACGGCCCGGGTGACGATGGTGCTAGGCGATCCGTTCGCGCCCAAGAGCTTCAGTCTGATCGCTATTCACAAGTTCGGCGTCCCGCATGTCTTTTCGGACGCGGTCGAGCAGGAGGCCAGCACCGTTTCCGCGCTGCCGCTCCATGCCGACAAGCGCGAAGACCTGCGTCACCTGCCGATCGTGGCCATCGACCCTGTCGACGCGCGGGATTTTGACGATGCGGTATGGGCCGGGCCGGATGAAGACCCTGCCAATGCAGGTGGCTTTCGCGTTATAGTCGCCATTGCCGATGTAAGCTATTATGTCCGCCCGGCAAGCGCGCTCGACCGCGAGGCGAGAAAGCGCGGCAACAGTGTCTATTTCCCCGATCTTGTCGTGCCGATGCTCCCCCACGCGCTCTCCTCCGACATGTGCTCGCTCAAAGCGGGGCAGGACCGGGCGGCAATGGCCTGCCACATGACCTTCGACGCCAAGGGAGTGATGAGAAGTTGGCGCTTTTCCCGCGCAATCATTCGTGTCGCGGCGAACATCCCTTATGAGGATGCGCAGGCCGCGATTGACGGCCGCAAGCCGCATGACCTGACGGAGTTGGCCCTCAAACCATTATGGGCCTGCTGGCAAGTCCTCGCAAAGGCTCGCCACAAGCGCGGCCCGCTGGAGCTGGACCTGCCAGAGCGGCGGGTGGTGCTGGATGAGGCGGGGCGCATCATGAGTGTCGCCGTGCGCGAGCGGCTCGATGCGCATATGCTGATCGAGGACTATATGATCGCCGCCAATGTCGCGGCGGCCAAGGCGCTCGAAAGCCGCAAGGCCCCGGTCATGTACCGCGTGCATGAGCCGCCAAGCCGCGAAAAGCTCGTCGCCCTCAAGGAATATCTCGCCACCTACGACATCGGTTTTGCGCTGGGCCAGGTCATCACGCCGTCGATCTTCAACCGCCTAATCGAGCGGCTGGAGGATCATGAGGCGCGGCCCATCATCATGGAACAGATTTTGCGCAGCCAGACACAGGCTTATTACAGCCCGCAGAATGCCGGGCATTTCGGCCTTGCTCTCGGCAGCTATGCGCATTTCACCTCGCCGATCCGCCGCTATTCCGACCTTCTGGTCCACCGCGCGCTCGTCGGCGCGTTTGATCTTGAAATGCCCGCGCCCAAGGGGGGCAACCTCCCGCCGCTCACCAGCCTGAGTCAGGAGGATTACAACCACATGGCCCGCGTCGGCGATCTCATCAGTCAGGCCGAGCGTCGTGCAATGGAGGCCGAGCGCGAGACGGTGGATCGCTATGTCGCGGCCTATCTTGCCGAGCATGTAGGCGAGGTGATGAAAACGCGAATTACCGGCGTCCAGAGCTTCGGCTTCTTCGCATCCGTGCAAGGTCTGGGCGGCGATGGGCTGGTCCCGGTATCGATGCTAGGCGCCGAATATTTCACCTATGACGAAGCGCACCGCGCGCTCATTGGCGAGCAGACCGGCACGCGCTATCATGTCGGGCAAGAGATCGAGCTGCGCCTCGTCGAGGCTGATCCGGTCTGCGGCTCCCTGCGCTTCGAGCTGCCCGACGGGCCGAGCTTCTCCATGAGCGGAGCCCCGGGTGCGCGCAATGGCGCAAAACGCCCGCCACGCCCGCTCCGCCGCCAGGGCCGCCCCGCCAACATCCGCCACACCAGCCGCAAACGCGGACCGGTGAAACGGCTGTAAGGGCCTGCTCCGCCATCACGGCACGATGGTGGTGAACAGATAGACGCCGAAGATGACGAGGTGGACCACGCCTTGCAACACGGTGGTGCGCCCGATGCCGAGCGAGAGCGTCGACACGAGGAGCGTCAGCGCAAGCAGTACGACGCCCTTGTCGGTCAGCCCAAGACTCAGCGGCATTTCCGAATAAATAGACAGCGCCGCGACCGCGGGAATAGTAAGGCCAATCGTCGCCAACGCCGATCCCAGCGCGAGATTGAGGCTGGTCTGCAGCCGGTTGGCGAGGGCGGCTCGGGTGGCCGCCACACTCTCGGGCAACAGCACCAGCGCCGCGATCATCACGCCCACGGTGGCGTGCGGCGCGCCCCAACCCTCTATCGCGGTCTCCAGCGGCTGAGAGAGGATCTTTGCGAGCAGCACCACACCGCCAAGCGCGGCCAGCAGGAGCAGAAACGGCCATGCCAGATGTCCCCTCGAGCCTGATACGGCGGGGCCGACAAGATCTTCGGCCGCAGCGGCCTCGGGCGTAAGGAAATATTCGCGGTGCCGCACCGTCTGGACCATCACGAACGTCCCATAGAGAATGAGCGAGACCACCGCGACGAATGCGAGCTGAGCCTCGGAATAAATCGGCCCCGCCTCGCTGACCGTGAAATTAGGCAGTACGAGACTTAGTACCGTAAGCGCGCAGAGCGTCGCCAGAGCCGCGCTGACTCCCGCCTGTTGAAAGGTCTGCTCGTGGTGACGCAGACCACCGATGAGCAGGCAGATGCCGACCAGCCCGTTGAGGATGATCATCACCGCCGCGATCACCGTGTCCCGCGCCAAAGTAGCCGCGCCGTCGGGCGCGCCGGACATCAGCGACAGGATGAGCCCGACTTCGATCACCGTCACCGCCAGGGCGAGCACCAGCGTGCCGAAGGGTTCACCAAGCTTATGCGCGATCACCTCGGCATGATGCACAGCGGCGATGACGCTGAATGCCAGCGCCGCGCCCACGAGCAGGAGCGGAGCGCCGGCCAGTCCCTCCACCAGCAGGACGATCCACGCCGCGAGGGGGGCAAGCCAGGACCAGTGGCGGAAATAAGGCCCGAAAACATGCTTCATCCCGGCAGCTTAGAAGGGCATGTCTTCTGGTCAACCTCCGTTGAACGCATAGTCTCAGCCCATAGGGAGGATCAGCTCAGCCTTTCCAACTCCTCCGGGCTCAGTCCGCCGGGGACGATCATGATCGGGCAGGGCATCTTGCCGGCTTCTACGCCGGTGAAGTGGGCAACGAGCGGGCCGGGGGTGCCGTTTGCCGCCGCCGCCAGCACGAGGGCCGCAATCGTGTCGTCTTCCTTAAGGATCGCGCGGATAATCGGAATGGGTTCGCCGCTGCGCACCGTGATCGTCGGCCTGATGCCGGATTCATGCATTAGCGTACCCGCAAGGGCCATCACCAACTGCTCGGCCCGCTCCCGCGCCTCTTCGTCCATCATTTCCTGCACACCGCCCCACTGCACGAAATCGGCGGGCGGCGTCACCGCGACGATATGGACACCGCCGCCGGTCTTGGCGGCGCGGCGCGCGGCAAAGTGAATGGCTTTTTCAGCTTCCGCGCTTTCATCCATTATAACCAGATAGGTTCTCATTTGCACATCTCTCCTTATAAAATGTGCCAAATTAGCATGTTTTTAGTGTATTTCGTGCAATTGCGATTGACCCCGGTATAAAATGGAACGATCACACACCATCCGCAGACCATCCATCTGAGATTGGCACCATAGCTCATGTCCATCGAAATCAAAATGCCCGCGCTTTCCCCTACCATGGAGGAAGGCACACTTGCCAAATGGCTGGTGAAGGAGGGTGACAACGTAAAATCAGGCGATCTGCTGGCCGAGATTGAGACCGACAAGGCGACCATGGAGTTCGAGGCGGTCGACGAGGGCGTGATCGGCAAGATCCTCGTGCCTGAAGGCAGCGAGGGTGTGAAGGTCGGCACCGTCATCGCCACGATGGCAGGCGAGGGGGCAGAGGCCCCTCCAGCGCCAGCGCCCACCGCTTCCGCACTTCAGCCAGCGGCCGCTGCTCCGCCGCCTGCGTCGCCTGCCGCCGCGTCGGCTCCGCCGCAGCCTGTGGCACCGGCTACCACTGCCGAGCAAGGCGCCCGCGTCGTCGCGTCCCCAATTGCCCGCCGTATCGCCAAGGCACGCGGGGTAGATCTGGCTGGAATTACCGGCACCGGTCCACATGGCCGTATCGTCAAGGCCGATGTCGAAGCGGCCGCGGCCGGTGCATCGCGTCCAGCAGCAACAGCCGCCCCTGCGCCAGCGCCTTCTTTGGCACAAGCTCCGGCCCCAGCCGCCGGCGCTCCCGTCGCCGTGCAGGACTTCGGCATTCCGCACGAGGTCATCAAGCTCTCCAACATGCGCAAGACGATCGCACGCCGCCTTACGGAATCCAAGCAAACCGTGCCGCACATCTATCTCACGGTCGATGTCCGCCTCGATGCGCTGCTCAAGTTGCGCACAGAGTTGAACGCCTCGCTGGACAGCCGCGGCGTCAAGCTCTCGGTCAATGACATGCTGATCAAGGCGCTGGCGCTCTCGCTGATCCAGGTGCCGGAGTGCAATGTGCAGTTCGCGGGCGACCAGATGGTCAAGTTCAGCCGTGCGGACATCTCCGTCGCGGTGTCGATCCCGTCGGGCCTGATCACGCCCATTGTCACCGACGCCGGGTCCAAGAGCATTTCGGCGATCTCGACCGAGATGGCGGATCTCGCCAGCCGCGCCAAGGCTGGCAAGCTCCAGCCCAATGAATATCAGGGCGGCACTGCGTCGCTCTCCAACATGGGCATGATGGGCATCAAGCAGTTCGAGGCGGTGATCAACCCCCCGCAGGCGATGATCATGGCGATCGGCGCAGGCGAGAAGCGGCCGTTCGTGGTTGATGACTCCCTCCAGATCGCCACCGTGATGAGCGCCACCGGAAGCTTCGACCACCGCGCGATTGATGGCGCAGATGGTGCCCGGCTGATGAGCGTCTTCCGTGATCTGGTCGAGAAGCCGCTGGGCATGCTGGCGTGACAACCCCGCCCCAAGACCAGCCCACCATTCGCGTCACCGCGATGCCGACCGATATCAACCCCTATGGCGGCGTGTTCGGCGGGTGGATCATGAGCCAGATGGCGCTGGGCGCAGCCTCGCTCGCGTCGCGGCACAGCAAGGGGAGGGCGATCCTCGTCGCGGCGAGTGATTTCCAGTTTCCTGCCGGAATGCTGGTGGGAGAGGAGCTTTCCGTCTATGCCGTGCTTGAGAAACAGGGCCGCACGTCGATGACCATTGCGGCCGAAGGCTGGCGGCGCGAGCGCGATGGCGACGACTGCTCGCGCGCCGCCTCCGGGCGCTTCACATTTGTCGCGGTGGACGAGAACAACACGCCGCGCGCGATTTAATCCGATCAAAGAAGGTAACTCCATGTCAGAGACATATGACCTTATCGTTCTCGGCTCCGGCCCCGGCGGCTATGTCGCGGCGATCCGCGCCGCGCAGCTGGGCCTCAAGGTCGGGATTGTCGAGCGCGAGAATCTGGGCGGCATCTGCCTCAACTGGGGCTGCATCCCGACCAAGGCGCTACTGCGCTCTGCCGAGATTTACCATTATATGCAGCATGCGAGCGCCTATGGCTTGGCTGCGGAAAAGATAAGCGCCGACATTCAGGCGGTAGTCAAGCGCTCGCGCGGTGTGGCAAAGCAGCTCAATCAGGGCGTGACGCACCTGATGAAGAAGAACAAGATCACCGTCCACATGGGCGAAGGCAAGCTTTCGGGGAAGGGCAGGCTCTCCGTCACCAAGGATGGCAAGACCGAAGAGCTGAGCGCCAAGCACATCATCATCGCCACCGGCGCGCGCGCGCGCGATCTGCCGTTCGCGCCCGCCGACGGCAATCGCATCTGGACCTATCGCCATGCCATGACCCCGCCCGAGATGCCGAGCAAGCTGCTCGTTATCGGCTCCGGCGCGATCGGCATCGAGTTCGCAAGCTTTTACAACGATATGGGCGCCGAGGTGACCGTCGTCGAAATGATGGACCGCATCGTGCCTGTCGAGGATGCGGATGTTTCCACTTTCCTCGAAAAGGCACTGATCAAGCAGGGCATGACCATCATGACCGGGGCTGGCGTGGAGGAGCTGAAAGCCTCATCCACCGGTGTTTCCGCGAAGATCAAGGACAAGGACGGCAAGATCGTCTCCGGCGACTATAGCCACTGCATCGTTGCGGTCGGCATTGTGCCCAACAGCGAAAATATCGGACTGGAGGCGCTGGGTGTCGAGCAGGTGAAGGGTCATATCAAGACGGACGGCCTGTGCCGTACCAATGTCGACGGGCTGTGGGCCATTGGCGATATCACCGCACCGCCGTGGCTGGCGCACAAGGCCAGCCACGAAGGCGTGATCGCGGCCGAAGCCATCGCGCAGGCGCTCGGCAACAAGGATGTGCACCCGCACGAGATGGACGTGCGCAACATCCCGGGCTGCACCTATTGCCACCCGCAGATCGCCTCGGTCGGCCTCACCGAAGCGAAGGCCAAGGAAGCGGGCTACAAGGTCAAGGTGGGCACCTTCCCCTTCATCGGCAATGGCAAGGCGATTGCGCTGGGCGAGGCGGAAGGCTTCATCAAGACTGTATTCGATGAGGCGACCGGTGAACTGCTTGGCGCGCATATGATCGGCGCGGAAGTCACCGAATTGATTCAGGGTTATGTGGTCGGCAAGACGCTGGAGACGACCGAGGCGGAATTGATGACCACCGTGTTCCCGCACCCGACCTTGAGTGAAATGATGCACGAAAGCGTGCTCTCCGCTTATGGGCGGGCGCTGCATATGTAGGCAGTCATCGGCTGCGAAAGGCTAACCATGTCTGACTATCGGCTCGTGGACGTGTTCGGCTCGGGGCCTTTCACCGGCAACCCTGTCGCGGTCGTGACGGGAAAAGATGACCTCGATACCGCCACGATGCTGCGTATTACGCAGTGGTTCAATCTTTCGGAGACGACATTTCTCCTCCCCGCCACCGATAGGGCGGCGGACTATCGCGTGCGCATATTCACGCCTGACCGGGAGCTGCCCTTTGCCGGGCATCCGACTTTGGGCACCTGCCATGCCTGGCTTGAGCAAGGCGGCCAGCCGAGAAATCCGGACCACATAGTTCAGCAATGCTCCGCCGGGCTGATCAAGCTTCGCTGTGTAGATGGGCGGCTGGCGTTTTCAGGTCCACCGCTGGTTCGATCGGGCGGTGTCGATGAGCCAACTGCTGAGCGTGTCGCCGCCTTTTTGCGGATCGACCGGGATCGCATCGTCGACATCGCATGGGTCGATAACGGCCCCGGCTGGATCGGCGTCATGCTGAGTTCGGCCGAAGAGGTTCTGGCGCTGGCCCCGCTTCGCAGCTATCCGGAGCGGATCGAAGTTGGCGTCATCGGCCCACACAAGAGCGGCGGTCCCGTAGACTACGAAATTCGTACCTTTTTCACGAACCACACCCTGACCATCATCGAAGATCCCATCACCGGTAGCTTCAACGCCTCGGTGGCTGAATGGCTGTACGGCATCGGCCAGATTGACCGCGCCTATGTGGCGGCTCAGGGCATAAGGCTAGGGCGGAGCGGCCGTGTCTATGTCAATCGCGACGCCGCGGGGGCGATCTGGATTGCGGGAGACACGCAGACGCTGGTTCGCGGGACGCCCGTCTTTTGAACGAGCGGCGCTCCGGGGCGATTTTAATACCGGATCGCGCGACGCTCCTCTAAGCTCCCCTACCGTTACGAGGTGATCAAGCGGGAGGATCGCAGCATGCCGAAGCGGGATATCTTGGTCGGTTCAGCGCTGTTGCTGCTTGTGCTCGCTGCGGGCGTTCTTCAGGTGCACGGCCTGTTCGATGGGTTTGACCTTGCGCTTACCGGGCATATCGCCGGATGGCGCGAGGGCGGGGGGGCTGGTTTGACGCCCTTCCTGTTGATGCTCAGCAAACTGACGGATTCCGTAGGGCGGCTGATCATGCTGGCGCTGCTCGCGATACCATTCTTTTGGCGCGCTGCCTTCCGCCGCTGGCTCTGGCTGGCTTCGGTCTCGGTTGTCGCCATGCTGCTCAATTCGGCGCTCAAGCGGCTGTTTCAGGCGGAGCGGCCAGACGTCATGACCCATCTCGACCATATTCTGAGTTACAGCTTCCCGAGCGGCCATGCCTGTGGAAACATGGTGTTCTTCGGCGCGCTGGCAATGGTGATGTCCCGCTCGCGGATCGGATGGGTAGCGGCGCTGCCTGTCATTCTGCTGATCGGCGTTTCACGCGTGTGGCTGGGTGTCCACTGGCCAAGCGATGTCATCTGCGGCTGGATCGAGGGCGCGGCGATATTGTTGATAGCGCGTCAGTGGCTCCCGCCCGTGCGCAGGCAATAAAAAAGGCGGGAGGCGCCAAGGCCATCCCGCCTGATCTTGTGCGCAGAAGCGCCCGAAATTACTGCGCGTTCGCAGCGTTCTCGGTTGCGTTCGCGGCGTTGTCAGCAGCGTTCGCGACGTTCGCGGCAGCATTCTCAACAGCATTCGCGGCGTTGTCGACAACGTTCGCGGCGTTGTTGGTGGCTTCCTCAGGCTTCGAACCGCAAGCGGCGAGCGCCAGCAGGCCAGCCGAAGCAAAAACAACAGCGATCTTCTTCATCTTGTTAGGCTCCCAATAGCATGTCTCGCTCATGTAAACCTTGCCGGTTTCACACCTGCGAGCGCACCGAATTAACGCATCAAGTCAACAAATCAACTCTTTTTTGCCCCCGAGCGTCCTGTTGAGAATCGCGCGATGAACGATTCTCTACTACATAGCTTTTATTTTTGTGCAAGTGCGATGTAGGAACAGGTGCTCAACCCATTTGCCATTGCGCGGCGGCTGCGCTAACGCGCGGCCAATATTTTCAACCAGTCCAAGCGGAGCCAACCGATCATGAGCGGTGCGCAATATGCCTTTGTCATGAAAGGCATGACCAAATCCTTCCCCGGCGCGCAAAAGCCGGTGCTGAGCAATATCAACCTGCAATTCTACTTCGGCGCGAAGATCGGAATCGTCGGTCCCAATGGCGTGGGCAAATCGACGCTGATGAAGATCATGGCCGGGATCGACACTGATTTTACCGGCGAGGCATGGCCGGGAGAGAACATCACGGTCGGCTATCTGGCGCAGGAGCCAGAGCTGGACCCCAGCAAGACCGTGCTCGAAAATGTGAAGGACGGCGCGCGTGCTACGGCAGACCTGGTGGACCGCTTCAACGCCATATCGGCAGAGATGGGTGATCCCCAAGACGACACAGATTTCGATGCGTTGATGGAGGAAATGGGTGAGCTTCAGGCAAAGATCGATGCGGTCGATGGCTGGACGCTCGACAATCAGCTTGAAGTGGCGATGGAAGCGCTGCGCTGCCCGCCGGGCGACTGGAGCGTGGAGAGCCTTTCGGGCGGCGAGAAGCGCCGTATCGCGCTCACCCGCCTGCTGATCCAGAAGCCGTCGATCCTGCTGCTTGACGAACCGACCAACCATCTCGATGCGGAAAGTGTGGAGTGGCTTGAAAACCACCTCAAGGAATATCCCGGCGCGGTGCTGATGATCACCCACGACCGCTATTTCCTCGACAATGTCGTCGGCTGGATCCTCGAGCTCGATCGCGGAAAATATTACCCTTACGAGGGCAACTATTCCACCTATCTCGAAAAGAAGGCGAAGCGCCTCGAGCAGGAGGAGCGCGAGGAATCAGGCCGCCAGAAGGCGATCAAGGAAGAGCTTGAGTGGATCCGGCAGGGCCCCAAGGGCCGCCAGACCAAGTCCAAGGCGCGCATCGCCAAGTTCGAGCAGCTCGTTGCCGCGCAGGAGAACCGCACGCCCGGCAAGGCGCAGATCGTCATTCAGGTGCCAGAGCGGCTCGGCGGCAAGGTCATCGAGGTCAAGAATATCTCGAAGGCCTATGGCGACAAGCTGCTGTTTGAGGACCTCAGCTTCACCCTGCCGCCCGGCGGCATCGTCGGCGTGATCGGCCCGAATGGCGCGGGTAAATCCACGCTGTTCAAGATCCTCACCGGGAAGGAACAGCCGGACACGGGCAGCATCGAAATAGGCTCGACCGTGCACTTGGGCTATGTCGACCAGAGCCGCGATCATCTCGACGGCTCCAAGAACGTGTGGGAAGAGATTTCCGACGGGCTGGACTATATGAAGGTCAACGGCCACGACACGAGCACGCGCGCCTATGTCGGCGCATTCAACTTTAAGGGCCAGGATCAGCAGAAGAACGTCGGCAAACTCTCCGGCGGTGAGCGCAACCGCGTCCACATGGCAAAGATGCTGAAAACTGGCGGCAACGTGCTGTTGCTCGACGAGCCGACCAACGACCTCGATGTGGAGACGCTGGGCGCGCTGGAAGATGCGATCGAGAATTTCGCCGGTTGCGCCGTGGTCATCAGCCACGACCGTTTCTTCCTCGATCGCCTCGCCACCCACATCCTCGCCTTCGAGGGCAACAGCCATGTCGAATGGTTCGAGGGCAACTTCGAAGCCTATGAGGAAGACAAGCGCCGCCGCCTTGGCGATGCTGCGGACCGGCCGACCAGCCTCGCCTACAAGAAGCTGACGCGATAACTGAGCGGGCCGCTGCGCCTGCCGCTCAGGCGGCGGGCGCGGCGTCCGGCGCAGGGCTGCCTGACAGTTGCACCGAGGCGAGGCGGGCGTAGAGGCCGCCCCGCTGCATCAGCGCGTCGTGGCTGCCCAGTTCGGCGATCCGCCCCTGATCCATCGCGACGATGCGGTCTGCCGAGCGCACGGTCGAAAGCCGGTGCGCGATGACGATCGTGGTGCGCCCCTGCATCAGCCGCTCGATCGCCTGTTGCACCAGATACTCAGAGCCGGAATCGAGCGCCGAGGTGGCCTCGTCCAGCAGCAGAACAGGCGCGTTCCTCAGCATCGCGCGGGCAATGGCGATGCGCTGGCGCTGCCCGCCCGAGAGGCGCGCACCATTTTCGCCGAGATAGGTATCCAGCCCCTGCGGTAGCTCGCGCAGGAAGTCCTCCGCATTCGCGGCGCGCGCGGCCTGCCATATCTCGTCGTCGGTTGCGTCCCAGCGGCCATAGCGCAGATTGTCGCGCGCAGAGGCGGCAAAGATAATCGTCTCCTGCGGCACCAGCGCCATCAACCCGCGCAGATCGCTTAGCGCGGCCTCGGTGAGTGGGACGCCGTTGAGGCTGATCGTGCCCGATTCTACGTCGTAAAAGCGCAGCAACAGCTGCAGGACCGTGCTTTTTCCAGCGCCTGAGGGACCGACCAGCGCCAGCGTCTCGCCCGGCTGCACCTCAAGGGTGAAATCCTCCAGCGCCAGCCTGTCCGGCCTGGTGGGATAGCTGAAGCGCACATGATCGAAGCGGATGCGCACGCCGCCCTCGTTGGTGGGAATAGGCCGGGGGCTGGCAGGAGTGGCCAGCGCAGGCTCGGTCGCCAACAACTCGCCCAACCGGCCGGCTGCCCCTGCGCCGCGCAGCAAGTCGCCCCAGCTCTCCGACAGCGAACCAAAGGCACCCGCCACCAGCCCGCCGGTGATGACGAAGGCGGCGATGCTGCCGCCCGTCATGCGCCCCGCCGCCACATCGAGCGCACCCTGCCACATCACCGCCACGATCGAACCGAAGATCAGGAAAAACGCGACTGCCGTGATGATCGCGCGCATGCGGATGCGCTTGCGGGCGATACCCAGCGTGCGGCCTACCTGCGCGCCAAACCGCTCCGCCTCGCGCGCCTCCTGGCCGAAGGCTTGCACGATGCGCATCGCACCCAGTATTTCCGCGGTCATGCTGCCCACGCTGGCGACTCCATCCTGGCTGTCACGCGAAAGGCGACGCAGCCGACGGCCCAGCGTTATAAGCGGCAGAATCACCACTGGGATGCCGACAAGCAAATACGCTGTCAGCTTGGGCGCAATCGTGAGGAGATAGATCATGCCTCCCATCCCGGTGAGCATGTTGCGCAGAGCGACCGAAATTGTCGATCCAACGATCAGTTCTATGACCGCCGCATCCGCCGTCATGCGTGCCGCGATCTCGGAAGGGCGGTTTTCCTCAAAGAATGCGGGTGGCTGGCGCAGCAGATGACGCTGCACCGCAACGCGGATGTCCGCCACCACGCGCTCCCCCAGGATCGAGAAAAAGTAAAACCGTGCCGCGCTTGCCAGAGCCATCACAATCACGATGAGGAAAAGATACTCGAACCACCGGCCGATATCCTGCGCCCCGCCGCCCGCAGAAAAGCCCTTGTCGATGACGAGCCTGAAGCCGCTGGGGATCGCAAGCGTTGCGGCAGAAGCGATAAGCAGCGAGAACCCCGCCGCCAGCAGCATCGCGGGATAGCGTCGTAAAAGCGCCAAAATCCATCGAAGGTCGCCCAGCGCTCCGCGCGGAGCATCAGGGTCTGGCCTGGCTGGGCGAGTTCTTGCCATGGGGGCGCGCTTAGCAGCGGCGAGCTTCATTCTCAATGGCCTCTGAGGACTGAATTGTCTCCGCAGCCGTGACCAGAGGGTAAACGAAAACATTTGCCTATTGTGCAGCGCGATAATAACCTGAAAATCATTTCGGCGTATGGTGCCGAAGGTGTCGCCCCGAGGGTCAAGAACAATGCTGTACAGTGCCTATGAGTTTCACCGCAATCTGCTCGCTGGTGCCAGCGCCATGGCTAATGCCGGAGCGGAGATGCTGAGCCATCCCGCCAACCCGCTGTCCTATTTCGGCGGCGGACCGATCCTCGCCTCCGCGCTCGAGGTGTTTGCCCATGCCTCGGCCCCACGCGGGAAGCCTGAATTCGGGCTCGATCACACTTTGATCGGCGGCAAGGAACATGCTGTCAAGGAAGCGATCGAATCTCGAAAAGATTTTGGTCAGCTCAAGCATTTCATCGTCAAGGGCGCACCCGAAGGCAGGCCGAAGCTGCTGATTGTCGCGCCTATGTCTGGCCACTATGCCACGCTGCTGCGCGGCACGGTGGAGCGTATGCTGCCGGGCCACGACGTCTGGATCACAGACTGGCGCGACGCCCGTAACGTGCCCCTGTCTGACGGCAATTTCGATCTCGATGACTATATCGACTATCTGATAGACTGGCTGGCCCATATCGGGCCGGGCGCGCACATGCTGGCGGTGTGCCAGCCTTCAGTGCCGAGCTATGCCGCCACCTGTCTGATGTCGGCCGCAAAGGATCCCAACCGCCCGCGCAGCCTGACGATGATGGGCGGGCCAATCGACACGCGCGAAGCGCCCACAGTGGTCAACACGCTGGCGACAGAGCGCCCGATCAGCTGGTTTGAGCAGAATGTGGTGGCGACCGTGCCATTCCCCTATGCGGGAGCGGGTCGGCGCGTCTATCCCGGCTTCATGCAGCTCGCGGGCTTCATGTCGATGAACCTCGGCAATCACATGATGAGCCACTGGGAGATGTTCAAGCACTTGGTCGAGGGCGACGACGAAAGCGCCGACATGACCAAAAGCTTCTACGACGAGTATCGCTCCGTCTGCGACATGACGGCGGAATTCTACCTCCAGACCGTGCAAGAAGTGTTCCAGAAGCACAGCCTGCCCAAGGGAGAGTTCGTGCATCGCGGCAAACGGATCGACACTGGCGCGATCAAGGACACCGCGATCCTCGCAATCGAGGGCGAACGTGACGATATCTCCGGCCTCGGCCAGACCAAGGCGGCTCTGACGATATCGACTGGCCTGCCCGAGACCATGAAGAAATATTACATGGCAAAAAGCGTCGGGCATTACGGTATCTTCAACGGTAACAAGTGGCGCACCAAAATTGCGCCTGTCGTCGAGGAATGGATCGCCACGCATAACGGCTGATTTAAGGGTCTGGCCGCAGTGAGCAGTCCGATCGTCCGACTCGACAGTGTGACCGTCGAACGCTGGCCGGTCGCCGGCGCGTTCACGATCAGCCGGGGCGCCAAGACCCATGTCGATGTGGTAGTCTGTACCGTAGCTGGCGGCCCCCATGTCGGGCGGGGCGAGGCGACGCCGATCTATTATCACGGCGAGGATGCGGAGGGCTGCGCGGCGGCAATCCGCGCCTATGCCGGAACTGTCGGGGCAGGCGGCCTCTCGCGGTTAAGCGTGAACGCCGAGATGCCGCGCGGCGCGGCGCGCAACGCGCTCGATTGCGCATTGTGGGATTGGGAAGCGAAGCAGCAAGGCGCGCCTGTATGGCAGCTCGCGGGCCTTCCTGAACCATCCCCGCTGCCCACGGCCTTCACGATCAGCATTTCCGAACCTGCGCAGATGGAAGCGGACGCCCGCGCAGCGGTCGCGCGCGGATTCGCGCTGCTCAAATGCAAGCTCGGCGGCGAGGGGGACGCGGCGCGCATCGCGGCCGTGCGCGAAGGCGCGCCCGATGCGCGGCTGATCGTCGATGCCAACGAAAGCTGGAACGGGCATGATATCATCGCCGAGGCCAAGGCGCTCGCCGCGCTTGGCGTCGAACTCATCGAGCAGCCGATCCGCCATGGCGAGGAGGCGCAACTCGCGGGAGTGCGGTCGCCCGTGCCCTTCTGCGCGGACGAAAGCTGTCAGGACAGGGTGGACATGCCGCGCCTCGCCGACTTTCCGGTCATAAACATCAAGCTCGACAAGGCGGGCGGCCTCACAGAGGGCATAGCGCTCGCCGACGTGGCACAGCAAAAGGGCAAACGCCTGATGCTGGGGTGCATGCTCTCCACATCGCTCGGCATTGCACCGGCGTTTCTTCTGGGCAGCCGCGCCGAATGGGTAGACCTGGATGGCGCATTGCTGTTGGCGCGGGACAGGGAAGGGGGCCTCATCGTGCGTGACGGCTTGCTACATCCCGGCGCGCTCTGGGGCTGGGGCGCTAATCAGCTCTCTTTGGGCGGCGCGTAGGGCCAGATATAGCTGCCATCAGGCGCGGCGGTGAACGTCGTCTGCGTCGGATAGGCAAACTCCAGCCCTTCCTCAGCGAACTTGCGCAAAATCGCCATGCCTACCTTGTGGCGCACCGCATCCGCCTCAGTAATGTCATGCCCGTGAACGAAGAAATGCGCCTCGAAATCGAGGCTGCTCGCCCCGAACGCGATGAAGCTGGCGCGCTGAAACTCCGCCCCCGCCTCTTCGATTGCGCGGGCGAGAATCTCCGGCACCCGCTCCGCCTTGTCGGTTGGCGTCTGATAGACGAGACCGATAGCTATCTTGTATCGCCGCCGCGCGATATCGCTGAAGTTGGTGATCTCCTGCTCCAGCAGCTTGGCATTGGCGATGATCTTCTGCTCGCCGTCGACCGAGCGCAACCGCGTGCTCTTGAGGCCGATATGCTCCACCGTCGCCGTGGTGGTGCCGAACTGGATGGTGTCGCCCTTGCGAAACGGCTTGTCGAAGATGATCGAGAGCGCCGAAAACAGGTCGGAGAAAATGCCCTGCGCAGCAAGGCCGATAGCGATTCCGCCAATGCCAAGCCCTGCAACCAGCCCGGTGACGTTGACGCCAAGATTGTCGAGCACCATGATCGTCGCGATAGCGAACAGCGCAAAAGTGATGAGGACGCGGATCAGCCCCATCGCGTTTGCTAGCGTTTCGCCCCGCCCGTCGCCTTCGGCTCTGCGCTCGATCAGGCTGAGAATGAACTCGCGCGCCCAGATCGCTCCCTGAAACACGGCGGCAATCGTGAAGAGAAACCGGACGGTGGCGGAGATCATCTCGGGCGGATAGGCATATCCCATCACCAGCCGGGCGGCGGCCATCATCATGAACAAATGCGTGGTGCGCGAGAGCGTCCGTACCAGGATCAGCCCGAAATCCATTTGATCGTGCTCGGCTCTGCGGCGGCGGGCGAGTGTCCGGCGCGCGAATGCCATGGCCAGATACAGGGCCAGCCCGGCCAGCGTAGCTAACAGGATCGGCAGGATGTGGCTGGACAGCCACTGCTGCGAGAGCTTCACCATATGGTGCAGCTCGGCCATCTGAATATCGACCGCGCCCGATGTGGCGAGCAGTTTCGGGGAGGGAGGTGTGGGCATCGGGCTGGGGAATGAAGCTCTATCGTGGATGACGGCCATCACCGTCGCGCGTCGCGCTCAACTCGTCAAGCCCGCACGCGGTTCCGCGCCATCAGCGCCAGCAGGCTGAGGCCAGCGGCGGCAGACATATAAAGCCCCGCCGCGCTTGCGCCCCAGCGCGCCACCAGAGCCGTGGCAATAATAGGCGCCAGCGCCCCGCCGAAGATCCCGCCCATGTTGAACGCGAAAGATATGCCGGAGTAGCGCAGCCGGACCGGGAAGAGCGACGGAAGAAACGCACCCAGCGGCCCGTAGACGAAGCCCATCGCGAACAACCCGCTAGATAGCGCCAGCAATATGGCGCCGTCACTCGCCAGTCCCAGCAAGGGGCCAAAGGCGATGCCCATCGGCACGCTCATCATGCATCCTGCGATCAGCACCGCGCGCGGGCTGCGCTTGTCGGACCACCAGCCGGAAATAATGATGCTCAACGCCATGAACAGGATGGCGACCAGCTGCAGCACAAGGAAATGCTCGCGCGCAATTCCCAGTGTCGCGGTGCCATAGCCCAAGGCAAAGGCGGTGGTGATATAGAAGATCGCGAAGCAGGCGACGGCAGCGAAGGTGCCTGCAAGAAGCGCGCCCGGATGCTCACGAATCACCGTGATCGCGGGCGCTTTTGCCGCCTCCTGCCGCTCCAGAATCGTCGCGAATTCCGGCGTTTCAGTGATCTTGAGGCGGATCCACAAGCCGAGGATCACGAGGATTGCGCTGGCAAGAAACGGGATCCGCCAGCCCCAGCTCATGAACTGCGAATCGTCGAGATACTGCCCCAGCAGCAGGAACAGCCCGTTGGCGAACAGAAAACCCACCGGTGCGCCCAGCTGCGGCACCATGCCGAAGCGTGCGCGCCATCCCGGCGGGGCGTTCTCCGTCGCCAGCAAGGCCGCGCCGCCCCATTCGCCGCCCAGGCCAAAGCCCTGCCCGAACCGCATCAGGCACAGCAGCAGCGGTGCCCAGAAGCCGATCGCCTGGTAAGTCGGCAGGAATGCGATTGCGAGCGTCGACCCGCCCATCAGCATCAGCGAAACGACCAGCGTCGATTTCCGCCCGATCCTGTCACCATAGTGGCCAAACACCGCAGCGCCCAGCGGGCGCGCGAAAAAGGCGACGGCAAAGCTGGCATAGGATGCCAACAGCTGCGTTGCAGGCGATGTCGAGGGGAAAAACAACGGCCCGAACACCAATGACGCCGCCGTCGCATAGATATAGAAATCGTAGAACTCGACTGCCGTGCCGACGAGGCTCGCCGTCAACACTCGCCTGTGCGCCCACATCATGCCCTTATCCCCTCCGCCGCATCTGGTTGCGCACTTCATAGGCCATCACCGCTGCCGCCACCGCCGCATTGAGGCTGTCCGCCTTGCCCAGCATCGGGATCTTGACGAGCGTGTCGCACGCTGCCTCATAGTCATCCGGAAGCCCGCGCGCCTCGTTGCCGATGAGCAGGAAGGTCGGTGCGGTATAACTGGGTTGCTGATAGTCCTGATCGGTCTGTAAACTCGTGCCCACCAGTGCGCCGGGGCCGGAGCGCAGCCAGCCGATGAACTCTTCCCACCGGCACTGCACGATCACCTGCGTGAACAGCGCGCCCATGCTTGCCCGCACCGCCTCGACCGAGAAGGGGTCGACGCAATCGTCCACCAATATAAGCCCGCCGGCGCCGACCGCATCCCCTGTGCGCAAAATCGTACCCAGATTGCCCGGGTCGCGCAGCGATTGCGCCACCAGCCAGATGTCCGCCGATGTCCGATCGACCGCAGTCAGAGGCGTCAGCCGGTCGGCATAGACGCCCACCAAGGTTTGCGCATTGTCCTTGCCCGATATTTTGGAGAGAATGTCCCCACTGGTGGCGATCACCTCGCCGCCCGCTTCATCCACCGCGTCCATCAGCGCGGCGGCCAGCGGATGCGGTGCGGCCTCGGCAGCGTAAAACAGCATTTCAGGCAGCGCGCCCGCCTCGCGCGCCTCGGTCATGATGCGCAGACCTTCCGCCAGGAACAGCCCCTCGCGCTTGCGATGCTTCTTCTCGCGCAGCGAGCGCACGCGCTTCACCAGCGGGTTGGAAAATCCGGTGATCTCACGGCGCACGGCGGCTCAGTCCTCGCCGAACTTGCCCTCGACCAGCGCGACGAGCTGCTCCAGCGCCTGGTGGTTGTCGTCTCCACGCGCGGAAATGGTGATCGAATCGCCCATGGCCGCACCCAGCATCATCAGCCCCATGATCGACGTGCCGGTAACGCTCGATCCATCCTTGGAAACGGTGATCTGTGCGGGCAGGGCGCTCGCCATCGTCACGAACTTGGCGCTTGCCCGCGCGTGCAGCCCGCGTCGGTTGGTGATCTGTACCTCGCGGCTCACCGCATCGCTCATTTCCCGCTTCCCCCCAGAAGTTCGGAGGCGACGCTGATATATTTTTGTCCCGCCTCGCGTGCCGCGGCTACGGCCGCCGTCACTTTCATCGATTTGCGCGCGCTTTCGAGGCGGATCAGCATTGGCAGGTTGACCCCGGCGATCACCTCGACCTCACCCGCCTTCAGCAACGATATGGCGAGATTGGAAGGTGTGCCGCCGAACAGGTCCGTCAGCAGGATCACGCCCGCGCCATTGTTCACCTTTTCGACAGCCGCCGCAATGTCCGCGCGCCGCGTCTCCATGTCGTCGTCCGGGCCGATGCAGATCGTCTCGATCGCCTGCTGAGGGCCAACCACATGTTCCATGGCCACGCGAAACTCGTTCGCCAGCTTGCCGTGCGTTACCAGAACCAAGCCAATCATGCTGAATGTTCGCCCCGAAAACCGTGTTCTTGGGCCCCGCCCGCCTGTTCTGTGGCATGGTGCGGCGCCGATTCCATGTTGCGGTGCAGGACCGTGGGCGAAAATCCTGCATTGCGCAAGTATCTGCCGACGCGCTCGGCGACATGTACCGATCTGTGACGCCCCCCTGTGCAGCCGAACGCGACCGTCACATAGGACTTCCCCTGCTCTTGGTAGCGGGGCAGCAGCGTGCCGAGCAACTTCTCGATCTGAGACACCGCATCATCATAGGCCGGGTCTTCCGCGATATAGGCCGCCACTTCCTCCGAATGGCCCGTGAGCGGACGCAGCATCGGGTCCCAGTGCGGATTGCGCAGAAAGCGCATGTCGAACATCAGGTCCGCATTGCGCGGCACCCCGCGCGAGAAGCCGAAGGAGAGGATCGTGAGCACCGTGCGTTCGTTGGGATCGCGGCTGTAGCGGGTGCGGATCTCCTGCTGCAGGTCGTTGACGGACATTGCCGTGGTGTCGATCACCTGGGTCGCCCAGCGGCGCAGCGGCTCGGTCAGCTCACGCTCGCGCGCAATCCCGTCCGCCGCCGGTCGGTCCTCGGCCAGCGGGTGCCGCCGCCGCGTCTCGGCATAGCGGCGTTCCAGCTCCGCGCCGGAGCAATCGAGATACAGCGTTTCGATGTCCCAGCTCTCGTGGTCGCGCAGCGCCTTGATGCGTTGGACCAGCGCGGCGGCGTTGAAGCCCCGGGTGCGGCTGTCGATACCGATGGCGAGCGGGCGGCCGCGGTGTTTGACGTCTGCCGCAGGCGGCGCGTCCATCAGCCGATCCAGCAGCATGAGGGGCAGGTTGTCCACCACTTCCCAACCCAGATCCTCCAGCGTCCTCAATGCGGTCGATTTGCCGGCACCAGACATGCCGGACACCAGCATTATCGACTTGTCATGGCCCTCGGTCATTGCATCGGCTCCCACCCGCCAGTCTGGCGGCTAATATGCCGCAATGCCAGTTCAATCTTGATCGGAACGCTCGCCTCGAACGGGTTCAGCGTCAGCGTCGGCACAGCCAGCCCGCACAAAGTGCAGGTGGGGCGGGGGTCGGGAAAGCGTCCCGCTGCGGTGTCGTCCAATTGCACTACCAGAGCCACCGGCGCGCACGACACATGCGGCATCGACACTAGGCCCAGCCCGCGCGCCTCGATCAGCCCGGCGATCCGCTCTGGCGCACTGCCGATCACGGCATCCTCTCCCCGCGTCAGATGGGTATAATCATCGGCGAGCAAATCCGCCCCTCGGTCGATCAGCCGCAACGCCAGGTCCGATTTTCCCGCACCGCTTGCGCCCCGGATTAGCACGGCGCGCCCGTCAATCACGACAGAGGTGGCATGCACTGTGCCCTCAAAATCCGACTCTGCCTCTCCGCTCATTCCGAGGCGATGCCCGGATCATTGAGATAGGCGAGTGGCAGATAGACATCGAACCGCGCGCCCTGCGCTGCGTCGTCGCGGTCGGCGATGACGATGCGGCCCTGATGGCCTTCGACGATGCTGCGCGCGATGGCGAGTCCCAGGCCGCTATGCTTGCCAAAGCCCTCATTCTCCGGCCGCACGCTGTGGAACCGGCGGAACACGGTCTCACGCTCCGACTCCGGTACGCCCGGGCCTTCATCCTCGACGCTGAGCAGCACCTCGTCGTTCATCACCGTCGCGGTCACCTGCACCAGCCCGCCGGGGGGTGAGAAGGAGATCGCGTTGTCGAGCAAATTGTCGATCACCAGCATCAGCCGCGCCTCCTCGCCCATCACCACTGCGACATCCCGACGAGGCCGGGCGAAGGCAAGGCGGACGCCGCGCTCTATGCCCCGCGCCTCGCGGGCAAGCAGCATCTGTTCGATCAGCTGGCCCAAGTCCACCGGCTCGAAGCGCGTGTGCGAGAGCTGGGCGTCAATGCGCGATGCCTCGGCAATGTCCGTCACCAGCCGATCGAGCCGCTGCACATCGTCCTGAGCGATGGCGAGCAGCTGCGCCTGAAGCTCCGGCTTGCGCACGGTCTGCAAACCATCGAGCGCAGACCGCAACGAGGCGATCGGGTTTTTCAGCTCGTGGCTGACATCGGCGGCGAAGCTATCTGTCGCGTCAATGCGATGGCGCAGCGCTTCGGTCATGTCCGCCACCGCGCGGGCGAGCGCGCCGATCTCGTCCCGCCGCGAGGGCAGACGTGGTACCGAAACCTGCCGCGCGCGCCCCAGCCGCACACGCGCAGTCGCGCGCGCCAGCCGACGCAGAGGCAATACGATGGTTCGTGCCAAAAACAGGGACAGCCATACCGAGCTGAGCAGCGCCATCGTGAGCACCAGCGTCAGGCGCATCCGCTCCGCCCGCACCGCGCGGGTGATGTCGCGCGCGTTGGTGATGGCCAGCAGTGAATCACCATTTCCCAGACGTATCGCGGCAGTTATCATGGGGGTGCGATCCGGCGCGAAACGGGCTGTGGAGACAGCGCTGCCGGTGCGCGCGGCCTCCGTCAGCTCGGCCCAGCCAGTGGCGGTGTCTATTGCAGGCTCCACGAATGGCGGCAACGGGTCTGCCCCCACCACGCCATCAACCATCTCGTCAAGGAACCGAGCGACATGACGCTTCAGCGGCTCCTCCTGCGGATCAACAAGCGTATAGCTTGTCCCGCCTGCTGCGGCGCTGTCAAACTTCAGACCGCCATCGGCCCCATAGAGCCGCACTCGCTCGGCGTTACTTACGGAGAACGCACGCAACAACTCGTTCAACGCGCCGGGCGGAACATAAGCCACGGCATCGCGGATCATCTCCATCCGCCGCGCCGATTGCACCAGCCGCTCGTCGATCACGCGCGCGCGATAGCTGTCGATATAGAAGAACCCGCCCGCCAGCAGCGCCAGCGCGATCACGTTCACCGCCAGGATTCGCCACGTCAGGCTGAACCCGCCGCGCCAGGAAATCGGTGGAGAGGGAAGGTGCCTATCCATCCGAGAAGCGGTATCCGGCGCCATAGAGCGTGTCGATAGCGTTGAACTCGGGGTCCACTTCGCGGAACTTGCGGCGCAGGCGCTTGATGTGGCTGTCGATGGTGCGATCGTCGACATAGACATCATCCTGATAGGCAACATCCATCAGCTGGTTGCGCGTCTTGACCACGCCCGGCCGGGCGGCCAGCGCTTCAAGGATCATGAATTCGGTTACCGTGAGTGTCACCGGCCTGTCGTTCCAGGTAACGAGGTGCCGGTCCGGGTCCATGGCAAGACGCCCACGCTGCATCGGCTCGGCGGCGACTTGCGCGTTACCTCCGTCGCTTGCGGCTGCGCGGGCCATCTCGGTCCGGCGTAATATCGCCCTGATCCGCGCGATCAGCAGCCGCTGCGAGAATGGCTTGGCGATATAGTCATCCGCGCCCATTGCAAGGCCCAGCGCTTCGTCCAGCTCGTCGGTCTTAGAGGTGAGGAAGATGAAGGGCATCGCGCTTTTTTCGCGCAGGCGGCGGAGCAGCTCCAGCCCGTCGAGTCGGGGCATCTTTATGTCACACACCGCAACGTCCGCCGGATTATCGGCGAGCGCCTTCAGTGCCGCCTCGGGGTCGGTGTAAAGCCGCGTGACGAAGCCTTCGCCCTGCAATGCGATGGAGAGCGATGTAATGATGTTGCGATCATCGTCGATCAGCGCAACGGTGGGTGCGGCGGCATCGGTCATGCGCGGCACGATTATCGCAATGCGACCGCAGCGGCAACGGCTCGTCTGCCAACACAACCGGCAAGGCGGATGCTACCCTCCGGATCGACCGCAAAAATCCCCGACTAGGGCCATTAACCACCAGTTTCGTTGACGTGCGCCCCGCCACCGACTATGCGGCCATGAGTCGGATTTGCAGAACCGTGCCAATGCGCGATACGCGTCGCGTGAATGATGTGGCGCTGGCCGGCTGGATAGCATGCTCCTGTTCGGGAGCTGTCACATATAACCTTTTAGGGAGAAGCGCGTGCAGGCGTATTCCTCAACATCCCTGGCTGATCAGGGCTTTGAAACTTCCGCAACCCTTCACTGGAATCTGGGCACCAGCCCGCTGGTAGAGCAGGCGGTCAAGCGCGGCGAGGGACAGCTGACCAAGAATGGCGCTCTCCTGGTCGATACCGGCAAGTTCACCGGCCGCAGCGTCAAGGACAAATATGTGGTGCGTGACGACACCACCGAAAACACGATCAACTGGGGCGCGATCAACCAGCCGATGTCCGGCGAGCACTGGGCGAACCTCAAGGCCGATTTCCTGGCGAAGCTCAAGGACCAGAACGAGCTGTTCGTCGCCGACCTGTTTGGCGGCAGCCAGCCTGAATATCGCGTCAACGTGCGCGTCATCACGCAGATGGCCTGGCACAGCCTGTTCATCCGCACGTTGCTCGTGCGCCCCACCGCCAGCGAACTCGCCGCCTTCGCGCCCGAATACACCATCATCAACCTGCCGAGCTTCAAGGCAGATCCGGCCCGCCACGGCTGCCGCAGCGATACGGTGATCGCGGTGAACTTCAGCGAAAAGCTGATCCTGATTGGCAACACCGAATATTCCGGCGAGATGAAGAAGGGGGTGTTCGGTTTGCTGAACTACCTGCTCCCGGCGCAGGGTGTTATGCCGATGCACTGCTCCGCCAACATCGGCGCAGACGGCAAGAGCGCGATCTTCTTCGGCCTGTCGGGCACCGGCAAAACCACCCTCTCGGCCGATGCCAGCCGCACGCTGATCGGCGATGACGAGCATGGCTGGTCGGACCAGGCCGTCTTCAACTTCGAGGGCGGTTGCTATGCGAAGATGATCAACCTCTCGGCCGAGGGCGAACCGGAAATATACGCCACCACCAAGATGTTTGGCACTGTCTTGGAAAACGTGGCGATGGATCCGGAAACCCGCGAGCTCGATTTCACCGACGCGAGCAAGACCGAGAACACCCGCGGCGCCTATCCGATCGAGTTCATTCCCAACACCAGCGAGAAGAACCTCGGCCCGCCGCCGTCCAACATCATCTTTCTGACGGCGGATGCCTTCGGCGTGCTTCCCCCGATCGCGCGGTTGACGCCCGATCAGGCGATGTATCATTTCCTCTCGGGCTACACCGCCAAGGTTGCGGGCACCGAAATCGGCGTGACGGAGCCGCAGGCGACGTTCAGCACCTGCTTCGGCGCCGCCTTCATGCCGCGCCACCCCAGCGTCTATGGCAATCTGCTGAAAAAGCGGATTGCGGACGGCGGCGCGCAGTGCTGGCTGGTCAACACCGGCTGGTCAGGCGGGCGGGCGACTGATCCGGGCATCAAGCGCATGCCGATCAAAGTCACGCGCGCGCTGCTCAACGCCGCGCTCGATGGCAGCCTCAACGCCGTCGAGTTCCGCGTAGATCCCAATTTCGGATTCGAGGTGCCGGTCGCGGTGGCTGGAGTCGATACCCAGATCCTCGATCCGCGCGCGACATGGACCGACAAGGAAGCGTATGACGAAACCGCCGCCAAGCTGGTGCAGCAGTTCGTCGACAATTTCGCGCAGTTCGCCGACCATGTCGACGCTTCCGTGCGTGAAGCCGCGCCGGGCATGGCGATCGCCGCCGAATAAGCGCTTATCTATCAACGTGAAGGGGCGCGAAGGCACTGGCTTTCGCGCCCTTTTACAATGATGCCCGCCTCCATCGCCTGCGCCTCGACTTTCTGATATATTTCCACCCTTGAGGCGGGAAAGGGGTAAGCCATGTTCGACAAGCTGCTGGAAAACCTGAATATTGACGATATCGCAGGCAAGCTCGGCCTGCCGGCAGACCAGATTCAATCGCTCGCACAGTCGCTGAGCGCCAATCTCAGCGGCGGTGGCGACACCATGGCCGCACTGATGCAGGCGGCAGAGCAGCATGGTCTGCCGGTCGACAAGATTCAGGAGATGCTGGGCGGGCTTGGTGGTGGCGGCGCGGAAGATCTGCTGGGCAAGGTGAGCGGCATGCTGGGCGGTGAAGCTGGCGGGCTTGGTGGCTTGGCCGATGCCGCAAAGGGCTTCTTGGGCAAGGACTGAAGGTCAAGGGCAATCGCCGGGCGTGATTACGCGCCCGGTTGTTCTACTACCAGAGCAGCGCCGTTCAACCCGACGACCACCATCAGCGTGCCGGAGGGCGCATCAGGCCCATGCGCAGTCCACGTGCCATCGTCCACGCGCACCCGCCCTTCGCCGTTGACGATCGCGTCGACAACGACAACATGCCTGCCCATCAGGCGGGCCATGCGGTCATTGAGCAGCGGGTCCTGCGAGGCGACGGGGTTATCGCGATACCAGCGCCGCCCTGCCCAAACGGCGATCAGGCACAGCCCGGCAAACAGCAGGAACTGAAGCGCCAGCGGTATCGGCACAGTGAGTGCGAACGCGCCGACAATGGCTGCGGCGGCCGCCACCCAGATCAACAATACGCCGGGCGTCACAATCTCGCCGATGCCGAGCAGCACGGCCAGACCCAGCCACCACCAAGGATTGTCGATCATCTGCTCGATCATGGTTCCGCCCCCTTGCGCCTATTGCCCCTCGAACGGCCCGCGCCGCGAGGGCGGAACCGAACGGGACGCGGCTGGCGGAGGGGTGCTGCCGCCGTTGGTTCCGCCATTCCCGCTCCCCAGCGCCTCCTTCGCCAGCTCACCGATGCCGCCCAGCGTGCCAATCAGCTGCGTCGCCTCCACGGGGAACAGGATGGTCTTGGCATTGGGTGATGTCGCAAACCCGCTGATCGCCTCGACATATTTCTGCGCGATGAAATAGTTGATTGCCTGCGCATTGCCTCCCGCAATGGCGTCCGACACCATCTGCGTTGCCTTGGCTTCCGCCTCGGCCTCGCGCTCGCGCGCCTCGGCATCGCGGAAAGCGGCCTCGCGCCGGCCCTCTGCCTCAAGGATCTGCGAAGCTTTCTGGCCCTCGGCCTTCAGGATTTCGGACGCACGCAAGCCCTCCGACTCAAGGATCAGCGCGCGCTTCTCGCGTTCGGCCTTCATCTGGCGACCCATGGCATTGACGATGTCCGACGGCGGCCGGATGTCTTTCAGCTCGACACGGGTGATCTTGATGCCCCAGGCGTTGGTGGCGTGATCCACCACCGAAAGCAGCCGCGCGTTGATCTCGTCGCGCTTGGACAGGGTCTCGTCGAGGTCCATTGACCCCATGACGGTGCGCAGGTTGGTGGTGGCGAGTTGCATGATGGCCACATAAAGCTCGCTCACCTCATAGGCGGCCTTGGCGGCGTCCAGCACCTGAAAGAACACGACGCCGTCCACCGCGACCATCGCGTTGTCCTTGGTGATGATCTCCTGACCCGGAATATCGACCACCTGCTCCATCATGTTGATCTTGCGGCCGACGCTATAGAAGAACGCGGGATAAAAGTTGAAACCGGGCTTCGCGACCTCGGTAAAGCGCCCGAAGCGTTCGATGGTATATTCATATCCCTGGCGAACGATTTTCACGCTGGAGGCCAGGTATATCAGCACCAGAAAAACCAGCATCAATGCTACTGTCGGGCCCACTGGCATTCTCCCCACGTTCAAAAACTGCTTTCACTATGCCGGTAAATGGGGAAGGGGGAAAGGTAATTCACGTCAGCAAGAGGCTATTGCGATGCTACTCCATCACGCCCGCTCTCTGTTGTTCCTGCCCGCCTCGAATGCCCGCGCCATCGATAAGGCGCGTGGCCTGCCGTGCGACATGGTGATCCTGGATCTTGAGGACGCGGTCGCCGAGGAAAACAAGGCGGCGGCCCGCGCCGCGCTCGGCTCTGCGCTGGGGCAAGGGTTTGGCGGCAGGCTGGTCGCGGTCCGCGTCAACGCGGTGAACAGCCCGCATCACAGCGCAGACATTGCCGCGCTGGCAGGCCTGATCCCCGATTTCATTGTGTTGCCCAAGGTGGAGGCGGCTGCCCACACCGCGCAGGTCCATCGCGCAACCGGGCGCCCGGTGATCGCCATGATCGAGTCTCCGCGCGGGGTCGTTGAAGCGCAAGCCATCGCCGCCGAGGCGGACGTCGCCGCGCTGTTCATGGGCAACAACGACTTGCGCCACGATCTGCGTATACCGCTCGATGCAGACCGCTCTGGCCTGCTGCTCAGCCTCCAGTCCGTCATCCTCGCCGCGCGCCTCAGCAACAAGGCGGTGTTCGATGGCGTCTACAACAAGCTCGATGACGCGCCCGGCTTCGCCGCCGAGTGCCATGAAGGCAGGGCGCTGGGATTCGACGGCAAGACGCTGATTCACCCCAACCAGATCGAAGCGGCAAACAGGATCTTCGGCCCCTCGGAGCGCGAACTGGCGGACGCGCGGGCGCTCATCGCCGCCTTCTCGGGCGGGGCGGAGCGGCATCAGGGCGGGATGATCGAGGATATGCACGTCGCCCAGGCGCGCAGCCTGCTGGAGCGCGCAGGAGAGGCCTGAATTTTCTTTTCGTCGCACTAGCCCTCTCTTGCCGAAATGGTTACATGGGCGGCCACACAACCGAACCAGACCAGAAAGTGGCATTTCCATGGACATTCGCCTCGGCCTCACCTTCGATGACGTGCTGCTTCAGCCGGGCGAGTCGGATGTGCTGCCGAGCCAGGCCGACACCGGCACGAATGTGACCAAGGCGATCCGCCTCAACATCCCGATCCTCTCCTCCGCGATGGACACGGTGACGGAGGCGGACATGGCGATCGTGATGGCGCAGCTGGGCGGCATGGGCGTGCTCCACCGCAACCTCTCGGTCGAGGAGCAGGCGGCCGCCGTCCGCGCGGTCAAGCGGTTCGAGAGTGGCATGGTGGTGAACCCCATCACGATCACGCCGGACGCGACCCTCGCCAGCGCGCAGGAGCTCATGGCGCGTCACCGGATCAGCGGCATTCCCGTGGTCGAGGACAGCGGCAGGCTTGTCGGCATTCTCACTCACCGCGACGTGCGCTTTGCCGAAAACCCGATGCAGCCCGTGGCCGAGCTAATGACGCGGGACAATCTCGCCACTGTCCGCGCGGGCGTGAACCAGGAGGAAGCACGGCGCTTGCTGCATCAGCGGCGGATTGAGAAGCTGCTCGTGGTCGATGACGCCTATCGCTGCGTTGGCCTCATCACTGTCAAGGACATCGAAAAGGCGGTCACCTACCCGCAGGCGACCAAGGATGCCGCCGGGCGGCTGCGCGTCGCTGCGGCGACGACCGTGGGCGACAAGGGGCTAGAGCGGACCGAGGCGCTGATCGACGCCGAATGCGACCTGATCGTTATCGACACCGCGCATGGGCACAGCAAAATGGTCTCGGCGGCCGTTTCCGCCGTCAAGAAGCTCTCCAACCACGTCCAGGTGGTTGCGGGTAATGTCGCCACTGCGGAGGCCGCGCGCGCTTTGATCGATGCGGGCGCCGATTGCGTCAAGGTCGGCATCGGGCCGGGGTCGATCTGCACCACGCGCGTGGTCGCGGGCGTCGGTGTGCCCCAGCTTACCGCCGTCATGGACGCCGCCGAGGAAGCCGCCAAGTCCGGCGTCCCAGTGATCGCGGATGGTGGCCTGCGCACGAGTGGCGATGTCGCCAAGGCGCTGGCGGCGGGCGCAGGCGCGGTCATGATAGGGTCGCTGCTCGCGGGGACCGAAGAAGCGCCAGGAGAAACTTTCCTTTATCAAGGTCGTGTGTATAAAAGTTACCGTGGTATGGGAAGTGTCGGCGCGATGGCGCGGGGCAGCGCAGACCGCTATTTCCAGCAGGACATCAAGGACCAGATGAAGTTGGTGCCGGAAGGAATCGAAGGGCAGGTGCCGTTCAAGGGACCGGCGCGCGATGTCATCCACCAGCTCGTCGGCGGCGTCAAAGCCGCGATGGGCTATACCGGCAGCCGTACCATCCCCGATCTGCAGAGCCGCGCCCGCTTCGTCCAGATCACCAACGCTGGCCTGAGCGAAAGCCATGTCCATGACGTGACGATCACGCGGGAAGCCCCCAATTATCCGACCCGGTGATCCACATATAAAGCGCCTCCCGCTTGCGGGTGGGGTAGGGGTGGGCTTTAGATGACCCCGCAGGCGCGCGTCCAGGCGGCGATAGAGTTGTTGGATGCGATCATCGTCGCCGCGCGAGAGGGTGGGGCGGCGGCAGACACGCTCATCGCCCGCTATTTCAAGGAACGCCGCTATGCCGGGTCGAAAGACCGGCGCGCGGTACGCGATCTCGTCTATGCGGCCATCCGCCTGTGTGCCGAGGTGCCCGCCAGCGGTCGGGCAGCCGTGCTTACGTTGACCCAACATCAGCCTGACCTCGCCGCGCTGTTTGACGGCTCCGCCCACGCACCCGCGCCGATCCGCGCTGATGAAGAGCGCGCCGCCCCCGGCGCGGTGCCGTCATGGCTGGTCCGCCATCTCGCCAACCCGGTGCAGGATGCTTCTGAGCAGATCGCCTTGCTGGAGCGCGCGCCGCTCGATCTGCGCGTCAACACGCTGAAGGCTCACCCGGAGCAGCTGCGCGGCCACTTGCCCGATGCCGAACCAATAACGGGCCTCCCCAACGCCCTGCGCCTGCACGACAACACCAATGTCGAGCAATCGCCCGCCTATACCGATGGCCTGATCGAGATTCAGGACGCCGGCAGCCAGATCATCGTGCAAGCCTGTGCCGCAGCCCCCGGCATGACCGTGATAGACCTGTGCGCTGGGGCAGGTGGCAAGACGTTGGCGCTCGCAGCCGATATGGCCGGGCAGGGCAGGCTGATCGCGGCGGACGTGAACCGTGATCGCCTCTCCCGCCTGCCCGATCGCGCGGCGCGGGCAGGGGCAGGGTTTATCGAAACGCTGCTGCTGGATGCGGGGAGGGAAGCGGCCGCGCTTGCTCCCCATTCCCAGAGCGCCGATATCGTGCTCGTCGATGCGCCCTGTTCCGGCACCGGCACCTGGCGGCGAAATCCCGAGGCGCGCTGGCGGCTCACCGAGGATCGCCTTGATCGTCTCGTCAAGGAACAATCCCGCATTCTTGACCTTGCCGTGCCGCTCGTCCGCCCCGGCGGGCGGCTAGTCTATGCCGTCTGCGCGCTCACTTATGCGGAGGGAGCGGGGCAGCTCGACGCCTTTCTTGCCCGCCACTCGGGCTGGCGCGCGCTCGACCCCGGCCTTGAATACGGCCGCAAATATGGTAAAGGCCGCTTGCTAACGCCCGCGCATGATGGCACGGATGGATTCTTCATCGCCGCGCTGGTGAGGATATGAGGCGAAGTCCGGGCAACACCTCCGACATACCCCGGCTCAAGGCCAGGCCGCGCGGCCTTTGGGAGACGATCATGCGTTTCACTCCGCCGACCCTTGCCCTCGCCAGCCTTGCGCTTGTCGTCTCCAGCGTCGGCGTCACCAAGCGGCCGGATAGCCAGATCGATCCCGTATCGCTGATGTGGCAGGCGCAGGGCGATGCGGCACGTGCGGCGGGCAATATCGAAGCCGCCAACGATGCTTATGAGAGCGCGCTCGCGGCCGATCCGCGCAACCGCGCGGTGTTCGTGGCATTGGGCGATGTCGCGCGCGGGCAGGGGCTTCAGGGCAAGGCCGTGCGCTTCTACAATGCGGCACTGAGTCTGGAACCGACCGACATGGCCGCGCTTTCCGGCACCGTGCGTGCGCTGGCGGAGCGTGGCGCGATCGCCAATGCCAAGGAAAACCTCTCGCGCATGCAAACGCTGTGCCGGGGCAGTTGCCCGCAGATCACGGACTTGAGCGCCCTGATCGAAAAGCAGGCGGTAGTCCACAGCGCGCAGAAGGCGAAGGATCTCGCCGCCGTCACAGGCTTGCCGACGACGCCCGCCGCACCGCCTGCGGTCCCTGCGCCTTCAGCCCAGTAAGCGCGCAATCGCGACATAGTCGGCCACGCTGAGCGTCTCCGCGCGGCGCTGCGGGGCTATATCCAGTTCCTCCAGCGCCTCGAGCGCGCCCGGCACCGCCTTCAAACTCTGCCTCAGCATCTTGCGGCGCTGGCCGAACGCGGCGGCGGTGATCCGCTCCAGCGTCGCCAGCCTCACCCCCTCGGGCGCATCCCCCGGCGTGATGTGCACCACGGCCGACATCACCTTGGGTGGCGGGGTAAAGGCGCTGCGGTGCACCTTCATCGCGATCTTCGCGTGGCTGCGCCACTGGCTCAAAACGGCGAGGCGGCCATAGGCGTCGCTCCCCACCGGCGCGACGATCCGCTCCGCCACCTCCTGCTGAAACATCAAGGTCAGCGACGCCCACCACGGCTTCCATTCGGCGGAGAGCCAGCCAACGAGCAGATGCGTGCCGACATTGTAGGGCAGGTTGGCGAGGATATGCGCACCGTCCCCGGCAGCCGAGCGCGCATCGACCTTCATGGCGTCGCCCTCGATGATCGTGAGCTGCCCCGGAAAGGCCGATCGCAGCTCCTCCAACGCGGGAATGCAGCGCCTATCCATCTCCACCGCCGTCACCCGCGCGCCTGCCTTCAACGCCGCGCGGGTGAGGCCGCCGGGGCCGGGGCCGACCTCGAACACGCTTCTCCCCGCCAAACCACCGGGTATCGCGGCAATGCGGGCAAGGAGCTGCTCGTCCAGCAGGAAATTCTGCCCCAGTGCCTTGCTCGCGCGCAGGCCATGCCGGGCAATAACATCGCGCAGCGGCGGCAGGTCAGCCACAGGCGCTTTCGTTGAGCGTCAGTCTGGCGCGCGCGGCTTTCTCAGCCATGCGGATCGCGGCGATCATCGCGCCGGGGCTGGCGATATTCTTGCCCGCGATGCCGAACGCCGTGCCATGATCGGGCGAGGTCCGCACGATCGGCAGCCCCAGGGTCATGTTCACGCCCTCGTCGAAGTGCAGCGTCTTCAGTGGGATCAGTGCCTGATCATGATACATGCAGAGCGCCGCGTCATAGGTTTCGCGCATGCTTTCATGAAACAGGGCATCTGGCGCGTAGGGGCCGCTGATCTCCAGCCCTTCGGCGCGCAGCGATTCGACGGCGGGAAGGATGATGTCGATCTCTTCTCGCCCCAGATTGCCGCTCTCTCCCGCATGGGGGTTAAGCCCGGCCACCACGAGGCGCGGTTTCTCGATGCCGAAGTTGCGGCACAGGCCCCGGGCGGTGACGAGTGCGCGGGCGCGGATCAAGTCAATCGACAGCGCATCCGGCACATCGCGCAAGGGCAGGTGGACCGTGACCGGAATGACCCGCAGCGAAGGCCCGGCGAGCATCATCACCGCGTTGTCGCGCGATATGCCGCACCGCTCGGCAATGAATTCCGTCTGTCCGGGATGCGTGAAACCTATGCCATAAAGCTGGGTCTTGCCTACAGGCCCGGTGACGAGTGCGCTCGCCGCGCCCGATTTAACAAGGCCGATCCCCATCTCCAGCGCATGGAGCGCACAGCGCGCGCCTTCCATCTCCGGCGTGCCGGGGACGATGTCGCCCGCGCACTCCATCTCCAGGCATGGCAATGCCGAACCGAACACGGCGGCTGCTTCATCCGGCGCGCCAATCCGCGCTATCGGTCCGCTCCAGACCGTGCTGATCGCCCGGCTGTTGCCGATCGCGAAAAACGGACTCAGCCCCTGCGCCTCGCGCACTGCCCAAGCCTTGCCGATGATCTCAGGCCCGATGCCCGCCGGGTCCCCGAGCGTCACCGCCAGTGGAGGAAGAGTATCAGAGCCGGGTGTCAGCGCCATGGATCAGTTATAATCGACGATCGCGTCCCGTCGCAAATCGCGCAGGTAGATGCGCGCGCGTTTGTTGACGCGCTCATCCTCGATCTGGGCCATGATCTGGTCAAAGGACGGCGCGTTGGCATCCTGCGGATCATCGCGCCCGCACAGCACCAGCGCGCGCACGCCGCTGTCCGCAGAGCCGAAGGGCGGGGTCGCCTGGCCCACCTGCAGGTCGAGCATCAGCGGCTGCAACGGCGCGGGCAGATCGCGGATTTTCACGTTGTCGTTGTCGATCACCTCGGCGCCTAGCTTCGCGGCGATGTCTGCCACGCTGCCACAGCCCTGCAGGCCCTTCATCTGCTCGCCAAAGCTTTTGACGAGGGTGTTTGCCTTCGCCTCGGTCGTGCCCTTCGGGAAGGCGATGGAAATCTGCTTGAGACTCAGCACCGCGTCACGCGGGTCGGCGGTCAGCACCTTGCGCTTGTCGCTCAGGTAAAGGATGGAATAGCCGCCGGGTATGGCGATCGGCCCGGCAATCTGGCCGACGCTGATCTCTGCGACCGCCTGTGCCAGTGCGTCGGGCAACTGCCCTGCGCGCACCCAGCCGAGATCGCCGCCCACCGCCGCTGTGGAGGCTTCGGAAAACTGGCGTGCATAGGCGGCAAACGAGCCACCCTGGCGGATCTGGTCGATGATGTTGCGGCCGTTGGCGAACATCTGCTCCGCATTTTCCGGTGTGGCCGAGAGATAAATCTCACCCACCCGATATTCGTCGGCGCCCTTGGAGGCATTGAGCTTGTCGATAACCGACTTCACTTCCTCCTGGCTCACATTGACGAACGGCTGCACCTTGCGGCGGAGCAGCCGTTGCCACGCGCTTTCCGCCTCGATCTGGCGGCTGATGCTGGCGGCCGAACTACCCCTGGAAGTCAGAAATTTGGCGAAATCCTTGGGAGACTGCCGGAAATTGGCGGCAACCCGGGCAAAGCTCTCTTCCAGCTCGGGCTTGGTGACGACGATGTCGTTGGCCGCGGCTTCCTGAATTTGCAGCGTCTCGTCGATCAGGTTGCGCAGCACCTGGAGGCGCAGGCGCGCCAGCTCCTCGTCAGCGATCTTGCCGCCATTCGCCAGCACGATCAGGGCCATGCGCTGGTCGACATCGGTCTTGGTGATGATCTGGCCATTCACCACGGCGGTAGGCTTGTGAAGATTGGGGTCGCGATCCTCGAAGACTTTCACATCCTCCGGAATCCTGATCGAATCGCCTTCTGTCTGGGCGGCAACTGGCGCGCCGACCAGACCGGCCATCACCGCAATCAATGTGAAACGAACCGAAGAAGCCCTTGCAGCGCGCCGGAATACGGCGGTTTCTGTTGTGATCATCTGCGACACTACTCTTCTATGCAATCGTTACAGGCAGCAGCTTGTACCGCCCAGATCATGAACACTGGCTGAGTGCCATCCGCCCCCGAACCGCAACCTTTATATGCCAAGATTGCGAAACGCCAGCCGAAGCTGAAAGTTGTTGTTCACGCGGGCGTCACCCGTCTGCTGATAGCTGCGCCGCCAGATGAACGAGATGTTGAGGCAATCGTCGCGATAGTCGATGCCAAGGCGATGGCGCACCGGCTCGAAACCGTCTGAGAGCGATCCGGGCACCTCGTTCTTGTCGGTCAAGTCGATAACCGTCGACCCGAATATGGACCAGAACCGCGCAAGGGCGACGCGCACACCCAGGCGCAATTCCTCGTTGTCCGCCAGATCCTCCAGCTGCCGCGTCACGTTGCGATCGAGGCGCAGATAGCTGATAATGGCGTAGGTCCGACGCGTGCCGATCGTGGCATCCAGCTCGTTGCGGCGGATTGCGAAATTGGTTTTGTCCAGGCGATAGCGGTGGGTCAGCCCCAGGAAATTCTTGTAGCGCACCGTCGTCCGACCGACAAAATCCGACTCACGGTCCGTCAGCCCCGTTCCATCGGGCAGCAGCGTGGGGCGCCGAGTAAGACGGAAACTCTGGCCAACGACGCTCTCGAGCGTAAAGTTCTCCAGCGCCAGCCCATATTCGATGCCCCATGTCACGCGGCTGGAGTCCTCGAAGCGGTCATAGCCCGGAAAACGGTTGAGCGCGAACAGGTTGCTGTCTTCGAGGTCGACACTCCGCGCGTCCTCATTGGGCAGGCGCAGGTTGGCGAGGTGAGGCGCGGCAACGAGCTGGACGCGCGGCACAATCCGCTGCGTGCCGCCGAGGAACGCTCCCACGAACGGCCAGCGGGCATCGGCGGAGAGGGCCGCTATGCCGCGTGTCTGCCAGCCACTTCTGCCGGCATAGGCGGCGATCGGGTTCTCGAGCGTGTTGCTGCTGTGATAGACATCTCCGCGCGCATAGGCCGTTAACGACAATTCCTGCCCCATGCCGGTGAGGCCGCGCCACTTCCACTGCGCAGAGGCGAAGGCCCGCTGCGTATCCTGGCCGGTACTGCGGCTGATGGCGAGGCTGTTCGCCTGCACCTGCACGCGCCCACCGAGCACAGGCGCGGGCAGCCGCCAGCGCAAATCCATGACCGGCAGCGCGAACGGCATCTGGCGCTGGCTGTCACCCAGACGCATGGTCTGCACCGCCCAGCCGGCGATTGAGAAATAGCTGTCTGCGTCGATGCGCTCGGCCTTTAGCGTGGTACGCAGCCGGTCGTCGCTGTTGATGCTATAGCGGCGGAGAAAGGTGCGGTCGCTCGCCCGGCGCAGTGAGCCATAGAGCTGCCACTCGGGGGTGAAGCGGTAGGAACCGCTCGCCTCGACATATCCACGAAGCTGACGTTTGCGCGCGGGTGCGCCCGCCACGCCGTCGCTTTGAACGCTGTTGGTGGCATAGCCCAATATATTGTATGCGCCCCGCCCGATCCACGCGCGATAGTTTCCTTCCAGCATCGGCGCCTGCGCCGTGAACAGATGCGGGGTGATCGTCATGTCGCGATTGGGGGCGATCTTGATATAATAAGGTTGGGCCAGTTCCAGGCCGTTCAAGCCGTTGACGCGAAAATCAGGCAGCAGAAACCCGGACCCGCCTTTGCCACCGGTGGGATGCGAAAAGCCCGGCCATACGCCGAGCGGTATGCCGAACATCTCCAGGCTGGCGGTCTTGTAGTAGACCCGCGAGCGCGCGGGATCATAGCGCACTTTCACCGCCTTCAGCTGCCAGCTCGGCTCCTTCGGGCAACCCTTGGCATCCTCGACAGAGCAGGGGGAATAGGCAGCCTGATCGAGATAGTAAATTCCATTGCGCAGCTGGCCCCTGCGCGCCACCAGCCTGCCGCCCTGCGTCATCACCAGCAGCAGGTTTTCCGCGATACCATCACGCAATGTGTCCGTCACCTCCAGCGTGTCGCCATAGGCAACGTTGCCCTCGACATCGGTAGTGGAGACATTGCCGCTGGCCTCGACGCGCCCGGTGGTGCGGTTCCACACCACCTTGTCAGCCCGCAGGCGGTTGCCCTCCCGCACCGCGATCACATTGCCGGTGGCAGTTACAACGTCGCTGTTCTCGTCATATTCCAGCAGATCGGCCGAAAAGGCGATCTGCTCCGACGGATTAGCCGCGGCGACGGAGGGTGACGCGGCTGGCGGCGGTGCGTCCTGCGCCCAGCCAATACCGGGTGCTGCCAGCGCCACACCGCTGATGCTCATGCCGAACAGCCAATGAATCGAGAAGGGAGTGCGGCGCATAAGGTCCATCGGGCTGCGAGTGCTCGTGCGGCAAGAGGAGTGGTCAGGACCGCCTATTGCATCGCACGGCATCCCGCAATCCCCTGAAATCCGGTCGGCGCCCCGCCGGGCCGCTTTACCTGCATGGGGCGGCTGGTGTAACGCGCATGCGCACCTCCCCAATATGTAATGAAAGAGAGTAGATGGACATTCGTTTTGCCGCAGCCCGTTCTTCGCAAGCCGATGCCCTAGTATATGCCGTGAAGACCGGCGGGCTTGAGCTACTGCCGCCCGCCGTGGTCGATATGGCCGCCGCCGCCCCGCTTGCGCGCTTTGCGGGCGAATGCGGCGCGGTGGTCGAGAGTTTCCTGCAGGTTGACGGGCAGGCGCGGCGCGTCCTGCTGCTCGGCGTCGGCGGCGCGAGCGATGCGGATATGGAAAAGGCAGGCGCGGCGCTCACCGCCCGGCTGCTGACCTCGGGCGCGACGTTCGCCTCGGTCAGCTTCGAGGCCGCGGGGCCGGTGACGGCGGTGGGCGTCGCGCGCTTTGCGCTCGGCGCCGAGCTGCGCGGCTGGCGGATCGATAAATATCGCACCAAGCTGACCGAAAAGCAGAAACCGACGCTCGCCACAGTCGAGCTTGTGAGCGGCGCCGATTGCGCAAGCGAATGGGCACACCTCTCTGCCGTGGCCCAAGGTGTACGCTTCACCCGCGAGCTGGTGGCGGAACCCGCCAACATCCTTTACCCCGAAAGCTTCGTGGAGCGGTGCCGCCCGCTTGAGGCGCTGGGTGTGACATTCACCGTGCTTGGCGACGCCGAGATGGCGCAGCTCGGCATGGGCGCGCTGCTGGGCGTGGCGCAAGGCTCTGTCCGCAAGCCGCGCCTGCTCGCGATGGAATGGAACGGCACCGGCGATGCCGCCGCCACTCCGCTGGTGCTGGTCGGCAAAGGCGTCACCTTCGATACCGGCGGCATCTCGATCAAGCCAGCGGCCGGCATGGAAGACATGAAGTGGGACATGGGCGGCGCGGGGGCAGTAGCGGGCACGATGCGCGCACTCGCCGGGCGCAAGGCAAAGGCGCGTGTCATCGGCATTTGCGGCCTTGTCGAGAACATGCCCGACGGCAATGCGCAGCGCCCGGGCGATGTCGTCACCTCCATGTCCGGCCAGACCATCGAGGTCATCAACACCGATGCCGAAGGGCGGCTCGTCCTTTGCGATGTCATCACATGGGCTCAGCAGACCTACAAGCCGGGGGTGCTGATCGACCTTGCGACCCTTACCGGCGCGATGATCGTTTCGCTCGGCAACGAATATGCCGGCCTGTTCAGCAATGATGATGGCCTCGCGGACGATTTGCTCGCGGCGGGCAAGGCTTGCGGAGACCAGCTCTGGCGCTTCCCGCTGGGTGACGCTTATGACAAGCAGATCGACAGCCCGATTGCCGACATGAAGAACACCGGCGGACGTTTCGGCGGGTCCATCACAGCCGCGCAGTTCATCAAGCGCTTTGTAGACGAAGGCGTCAAATGGGCGCATCTCGATATCGCCGGCATGGTATGGGCCGACAAGCCCGGCGGCACCTGGGACAAAGGCGCCACCGGCTATGGCGTGCGCCTGCTCGACCGGCTGGTGGCCGACAAGTTCGAGCAATAGGTGAGGGTAGACTTTTATCAGCTGAGCCGCGACCCTGTGGAGCAGGTGCTGCCCGCAATCGCGCAAAAGCTGATGGACGATGGCGCGCGCCTGCTGGTGGTGGATGGACGCGAGCAGGCGCTCCCACGCCTGTCTCGCGCCTTGTGGGAGTGGAAGCCAGACAGCTTCCTCGCCCACGGGATAGCAGGCGAGGGTGACGACGCCATGCAGCCAATCCTGCTCTGTGCGGAGGCCATGACCGCCCCAGCTAATGCCGCGCGGAACATTGCGCTGGCTGACGGCGTTTGGCGGGATGAGGCATTGTCGTTCGATCGCGCCTTCTACTTCTTCGACGATACCACGATCGCCGCTGCGCGCGATTGCTGGCGCAGCCTGAAGGGGCGGGAAGGGGTGGACCCCCGTTTCTGGCGTCAGGAAGGCCGGAGATGGATCGAGGGGCCATGAAGGGTAGTGATTAATCCCCTTGCCGCGTCGCAGCATCGCGGCTAAAGCGCCCGCCATTCTAAACCACTGGAGCCTAGCAAAAATGGCCGTTACCCGTACTTTTTCGATCATCAAGCCCGATGCCACCCGCCGCAACCTCACCGGCGCGATCACCGCGAAGCTGGAGGAAGCGGGTCTGCGCGTCGTCGCGTCCAAGCGCATCCGCATGAGCCGCGAGCAGGCCGAGGGCTTCTACGCAGTGCACAAGGAGCGCCCCTTCTTCGCCGATCTGGTGGCGTTCATGATCTCCGGCCCGGTGGTGGTGCAGGTTCTCGAGGGCGAGAACGCCGTAAAGCGCAACCGCGACATCATGGGCGCGACGAACCCGGAAAATGCGGACGAGGGCACCATCCGCAAGCTGTTCGCCGAATCTATCGAGGCAAATTCGGTCCATGGCTCCGACAGCGAAGAGAATGCCGCGACCGAGATCGCCTATTTCTTCAAGAAGGACGAGATTGTCGGCTGATTTCAGGCCGCGCTCAAGGCAAGAGGGCCGTCCCGCCGGGGCGGCCCTTTCTCTTTGGGGCCTAATCCCCGCCCAGAAACGCCTCTACCTCGGCAAGAAAGTCGTCATGCCGGTCGTGATGCACCCAGTGCCCGGCATTGTCATACAGCGAAACGCGCGCATTTCGGAAATGCGCGGCCCGTCCGTCTTCCGCAGGGTTTGAGGCCCAGCTCTGCTTGCCATAGACCAGCAATGTCGGACAGGAGATGCGCTGCCACAGCTGTTCCTTGTCGCGCTGGCTGATATCCACCGGTGGGAAAACGCGCAGATAATTGTCGAACTTCCAGCTGTAGCTGCCATCCTCATTCTGAATGACGCCATGCACGGTCAGGTGCCGGGCGCGCTCTGAGGTCAGGTGCGGGTTTTCCTGCATCATGCGTTGCAGAGCTTCCTCGATGCTCGCGTAGCGCCGCGGCATGCGGCTGCTCATCGTGCGTTGCTGGTCGATCCAGTTCCGCATGCGCTCGAACACTGGAGTTTTCCTGCGTTCCGCCACGACGGCGGGTGCATCGCCCAGCCCCTCGATCGACACCAGCTTCCGCACATTTTCGGGGTAAAGCCCTGCATAGCGCACCGCGATATTGCCGCCTAGCGAATGGGCGACGATATTGAGCGGGGCCAGCCCGAGCTGATGGATGATCTGGGCGAGGTCGTAGACGAACCCTTCCATCGTGTAATAGCCATCAGACGAATGCGCGCTGTCGCCATGACCGCGCAGGTCCGGCGCGATGATGTGATATCTGTCGCACAGCGCCTGCGCGATCCAGTCCCAGTTGCGGCAATGGTCCCGCCCGCCATGCAACAGCAACAGCGGCGGTGCATCCGGGTTGCCCCAGTCGACATAATGCAGCCGCAACCGCTGCGAGAAATAGGTGCGCGAGGCGGGACTGGACAGGAAATCGCTCATGTGGCGATTATCGGGACGTGCCGCACCCTCATGCGGGCGCGAACTCGCCGCGCGGCTCGTCCAGCACATGCAGTACGCCGTCAGAGATAGCGAAATAAGCGCCGATCAATTTGATCTCGCCGGTTTTCTCCTTGTCGCGGATGCAGGGGAAGGTGCGAAGGTTCTCGATGCTCACCTTGACGCCCTCCTTCTCCATGGCGCGCAGGGCCTCGCGGCTGCGATCGTCGCCGAACTCAGCGCGCACCTTGTCGCGCGCATCGTCAAGCAAGTCGATCCAGTGCGCGATGAAGCCGCCTTCGCCCGGAGGCGCATCTTTCAGCTCCTGCGTCAACGCCGCCTGGCAGCCGCCGCAGCGGCCATGGCCCATCACCACGATCTCGCTCACCTTCAACACCTGTACCGCGAATTCCAGCGCTGCCGAGACGCCATGCCGCCCCGGCGACGTCTCGAACGGCGGCACCAGCGCCGCGACATTGCGCACCACAAACACTTCGCCAGGATTGGTATCGAAAATCTGGGAGGGATCGACCCGGCTGTCCGAGCAGGCAATGATCATGACCTTGGGGCTTTGCCCGTCGCGCAGCTCGTCCCAACGTTCGCGCTGCTGCGCCCAGCCGGTTTCGCGAAAGCGGCGATATCCGTCGAGCATATTGGAAAAACTGGCCAAAGTCATGTCCTCCTGTGGTGGTTTAAGGCTGGCATGTGCAGGCGCCCGGCGCTATCTGGGCGATATGACGAAAAATGCAACCCCTTTGACGGACTCCGCGACCACCCGCGTGCGCAAGCCTGACTGGATCAGGGTCAAGGCGCCGACCAGCCCCGGCTATGCCGAAACGAAACGGCTGATGCGCGAAAAAGGTCTCGCCACGGTGTGCGAGGAGGCCGCCTGCCCCAACATCGGCGAGTGCTGGACCAAGAAACACGCCACGGTGATGATCCTGGGTGACGTCTGCACCCGCGCCTGCGCCTTCTGCAACGTCAAGACCGGCATGCCGCGCAAGGTTGACGTCAACGAGCCGCAAAATCTGGCGGACGCAGCCGCGGAAATGGGGCTGGAGCATATCGTCATCACTTCCGTGGACCGGGACGATTTGCCCGATGGCGGCGCGTCGCAGTTCGTGAAGGTGATAGAGGCGCTGCGCCGCACGACGCCGCAGACGACGATCGAGATCCTGACCCCGGATTTCCGCAACAAGCACGAAGCCGCCGTCGAGGCGATCGTCCGCGCCCGGCCCGATGTCTATAACCACAATCTCGAAACCGTGCCCCGGCTCTATCCCACCATCCGCCCCGGCGCGCGCTATTACGCTTCACTGCGTCTGCTGGAGAGTGTGAAGCGGCTCGATCCCTCGATTTTCACCAAGTCCGGCATCATGCTGGGGCTGGGAGAAGAGCGGCTGGAAGTGCATCAGGTGATGGACGACATGCGCTCCGCAGACATCGATTTCCTCACCATGGGACAATATCTCCAGCCCACGCCGAAACACGCCAAGGTGATCGAGTTCGTGCCGCCCGCGGGTTTCAATGCCTATGCCGCAATCGCGCGGGCGAAGGGTTTCCTTCAGGTCGCCGCCAGCCCTTTGACGCGTTCTAGCTACCATGCGGGCAAGGACTTCGCGGAAATGCGCGCCGCCCGCGAGGCACAACTGGCTCGCACCAAAGGGTAGCAGCGTGCCACATCACAAGGAGACCCGGCATCTGCCGTACAGCCCTGAGCAGATGTTCGACATGGTGGCGGACGTGCAGGCCTATGAGCAATTTCTGCCGTGGGTGACGGCCATCCGCGTGCGCTCGGACAGCGCGACCGAGATGGTGGCGGACATGATCGTCGGCTTCAAGGGCCTGCGCGAGAGTTTCACCTCGCGGGTCCACAAGCTGCGGCCGGAGAGGGTGCATATCGATTATCTGGACGGGCCGCTGAAGCACCTTAACAATGACTGGCGCTTTCGCAGCGATGGCGCAGGCGGCGTGTTCGTCGATTTCGAGGTCGACTTCGCCTTCAAGAACAAGCTGTTCGAGATGATGGCGGGTCAGGTGTTCGACAAGGCGCTGCGCAAGATGATCGGCGCGTTCGAGGCGCGCGCGGCTGAGCTTTATGCTTCGGGCAACAACAATTCCAGCGCGCACAACGCCGCCTGAAGCCGCACACCCGAGCGGCCGTTATTTTCGAACAGCTTCATGTCGGCGACGACCTTGTCGGGGTTACCCCCCCGCTCCGCGCGCGCAAATACTACGGTGCCGACGGGCTTCTGTTCACTGCCGCCCCCCGGCCCGGCGATCCCGGTTATCGCTACGGCAACATGGGCATGCGAACGCAGCAACGCGCCCTGCGCCATCGCCCACGCGCAAGCAATGGAGACTGAACCAAACGTCTCGAGCACATCCTGCGAAACCTTGAGAAGTTCCTGTTTTATCTCATTGGAATAGGTTACGAACCCCGCCTCGAAAACATCCGAGCTACCGGGAATTTCCGTAATCGCGGCGGAAACAAGCCCCCCGGTGCAACTCTCCGCCAGCGTAAAGGTGCGGCCCGCGCGGCGGTTCTCGTCCACGACACGCTTTGCCAGCGCAACCAGATCGGGGTGGAGGATGGAGTCGGTCATCGTCGTCTTATACCTCCGGCAACAGCAGTGTAGCAACGGCTTGCGCGGCAATGCCTTCCTTCCGTCCCGTGAAGCCGAGCCGCTCGGTCGTTGTGGCCTTCACAGATACGCGGGAGAGGGGGAGGGCAAGCAACTCCGCCATCCGCGCGCGCATGGCCTCCCGATGCGGGCCGATCTTCGGCGCCTCGCATATGATCGTGACGTCGACATGCGCAATCATGCCGCCACGCGCCTTCACCCTGTCGCGCGCAAACTCCAGAAAGCGGTGCGAGGCCGCGCCCTTCCATTGCGGGTCGGAAGGGGGGAAATGCTGGCCGATGTCACCCTCCGCCAGAGCGCCGAGCACCGCATCGACCAGCGCGTGGATCGCGACATCGGCATCGCTATGGCCGGAAAGCCCCGCCTCGTGCGCAATCTCGACGCCGCACAGCCACAGGGGCTTGCCGGGCACCAGCCGATGCACATCATAGCCGGTGCCGGTGCGGGGCAACATCCGCGCGCGCAGCATCTCCTCGGCGCGGGCGAAATCCGCCGGATAGGTGAGCTTGTCGAGCATCGGGTCTCCCTCCACCAGCGCCACGGCACTGTCCATCAGCCGCAACAGGCCAGCATCGTCCGTCACATCCGCGTCGGCGGGGCAGGTGCGATGCGCTTTGAGGATCGCATCGAAGCGAAAGGCCTGTGGCGTTTGCACGCGCATCAATCCGTCGCGCGCCACCGGCCCACCCATTGCGCCGCCGCCGTCTCTCACCAGCGTGTCGGCCACGGCAAGCACCGGGATCGCGCCGTCATGCCGCTCCAGCGCTTCGATCAGCCGGTCTATCACGGCGGAAGATAGGAACGGCCGTGCGGCGTCATGAATGAGCACCGCCTCCGCACCGCCCGCCGCTTCAACAGCCGCCAAAGCCGCCATGACGGACTCGCGCCGGGTTGCGCCGCCCTCCACCAGCCACGGATCCTCGGCAACGCCCGTCAAAGCCTCTCGCGCCATCGCCTCCTGCCCCGGCCCAATGGCGACGATCACGCGCCCGATGCGCGGATGCGACGCCAGGGTGGCATAGCTGTGCGCCACCACCGCCCGCCCGCCGAGCGGGGCATATTGCTTGGGCGCGCCCAGTCCGCTGCGCGCGCCGACGCCCGCCGCGACAATGATCCCAACGATGGAGCGCCCCGCTGTCATGACGCCGCGCCATAGAAGACCATGCAGCATAACGCCAGACTCCTTGCGAGTGAGGGCGTGTTCCGCTATGGCCTGCCTGTTTTTTAGGCAGGTTCACAGACCCATGCAGACGTTGAAACCCATCCAGATCGGGCCGGTTACGATCGACACGCCGGTGATCCTCGCGCCGATGACCGGCGTCACGGACATGCCGTTTCGCACCCTTGTGCGGCGCTATGGCTCTGGCCTCAACGTCACCGAGATGATCGCCTCACCCGCGATGATCCGCCAGACGCGCCAGTCGCTGCAAAAGGCGGCATGGCATTTGAGCGAGGAGCCGGTCAGCATGCAGCTCGCGGGCTGCGTACCCGAAGAGATGGCCGAGGCGGCCAAGCTCAATGCCGACAAGGGCGCGGCCATTATCGACATCAACATGGGCTGCCCGGTTAAAAAGGTGGTGAACGGAGACGCGGGCAGCGCCCTGATGCGCGATCTGCCGCTCGCAGCAAAGCTCATCGCGGCGACCGTCAAGGCGGTCGACGTGCCCGTCACCGTCAAGATGCGCATGGGGTGGGATCACTCCAGCCTCAACGCGCCGGAGCTGGCGCGCATCGCGCAAGATCTCGGCGCACAGCTCATCACCGTCCACGGCCGCACCCGCAACCAGATGTACAAGGGCAGCGCGGACTGGGCCTTCGTCCGCCGGGTGAAGGATGCCGTCAGCCTGCCCGTCATCGTCAACGGCGATATCTGTTCGATAGACGACGCGCGCACCGCGCTGGCGCAAAGCGGCGCCGATGGCGTCATGATTGGACGCGGCGCCTATGGCAGGCCGTGGCTCCTGGGGCAGGTGATGCAGGCGCTGTCGGGCGGCACACCGCGCGGCGAACCATCGATGGACGAGCAATATGCCCTCATCACCGAGCATTATCGCGCGATGCTGGAGCATTATGGCGAGCAGGTCGGCGTCAACATCGCGCGCAAGCATCTGGGCTGGTACACAAAGGGACTCGTCGGCTCGGCGGAATTCCGCAATGCCGTCAACCAGATCCCCGACAGCCGCACTGTGCTCGACATGCTGGCTCGCTTCTACGAACCGCACTTGAGCAAAGCGGCCGCGTGACGACGGCCGCCGCAAAGGCATCCGCCCTCATGCCGCCCCTCAGCCGGCAAGGCCCGGGCATGGCGGATATGTTCTCCGCCCTTCCGGTGGCAACTCTCCTGATCGGCCCGGATAACATCATCATGGAGGCGAACGGCCGGGCCGAGGCGCTGCTCAACATGGCGCGCACCGCCATCATCGGCAGCGACATCGCCCGCACCGTCCGCATAGACGAGAGCCACCCCCGTTTTCAGCTCTGGCAGTCTGACAAGCCGCTCGCCGCCTATGACATTTCGCTCCACGCCGGGCGCAACGCCGCCATCAAGGCTGATGTGATGATCGCCCCACTCGCCGAGCATGAGGGCTGGCGCGTGGTGACGATCCACGCCCAGAGCCTTGCGCAGGCAATCGGCGGGCGGCGCACGTCTGGCGGTGCGCGCTCGGCCATGGGCGCAGCGGCGATACTTGCGCACGAGATCAAGAACCCGCTGTCCGGCATACGGGGCGCGGCGCAGCTCTTGTCGGGCAGCGACAATGAAGGCGACGCCGCGCTCACACGCCTGATCTGCGACGAGGTTGACCGCATCGCCGCGCTGATTGACCGCATGCAGGATTTCACCACCGAGCGCCCGCTCGACTGCGTCGCAACCAACATCTATCCTGTACTGGACCGGGCCATCCAGATTGCCAGCAACGGCTTTGCAAGCGGCACGCAGATCATCCGCAAATACGACCCCTCGCTTCCCTCCGCGCTATGCAACGCCGATGCGCTCTCGCAAATCGTCATCAATCTGCTCAAAAACGCCAGCGAGGCGGCCGCGGGGCAGGAAAAGCCGGTTTTGCGCATCGAAACCGCGTTTCGCCACGGCGTCTCCGTGATGCTGGGCGAGGGCAAGGGCAACGCGATCCTACCCATCGAGATCGTGGTGAGCGACAATGGCCCGGGCGTGCCCGCCCATATCAGGGACGACCTGTTCAACCCCTTTATCTCCACCAAGCGGGACGGGCAGGGGCTTGGCCTCGCGCTGGTCGACAAGCTGGTGCGGGATATGAACGGCTTCGTGCAGCATGCGCGGGATGAGGCGGCAAGGGAGACTGTGTTCCGCATCCTCCTGCCGATGGCGGCGGCGTGATCGAGCGGCGCAGCCCCGGCGGGAAGGTGCTCGTCATCGATGATGATCAGGCGATCTGCGTGGTGGTGAGCGAGGCGCTGCGCCGCGCTGGTCATACTGTGAAAGTGGGCGGCACGATCGCCGAGCGCGCGCAGCTGCTCGCCACCTTCCAGCCCGATATTCTTGTGACCGACGTCAAGCTGCCCGATGGCGACGGGCTGGATGATGTGCAGGCGATTCTCGAACGCTGGCCCGGCATGCGGGTGATCATCCTCTCCGCCCAGAACACGCTCAACACCGCCGTGCGCGCAGCCGAGCAAGGCGCCTTCGAATATCTGCCCAAGCCGTTCGATCTCAACGAACTGACCCGCGCGGTGAAGGATGGGCTGACGACGCGCAGCATAACGGATACGGCCTTCATCGACGAGGTCGAACCTGCCGCCGATGACGACAACCAGATCAGCGACGACATGCCGCTCGTCGGGCGCTCCGCCGCGATGCAGGAGGTTTACCGCACCGTTGCCCGGGTGCTCGGCAATGACCTCACTATCCTCATCCTCGGAGAATCGGGGACCGGCAAGGAACTGGTGGCGCAGGCGATCCACCGGCTCGGTCACCGGCGGGCGCATCCGTTCATCGCGGTCAATATGGCCGCGATTCCGCGCGAGCTGATCGAGGCGGAGCTGTTCGGCTATGAAAAGGGCGCGTTCACCGGTGCAACCCAGCGCACGGCGGGCAAATTCGAGCAGGCCGATGGCGGCACGCTGTTTCTCGACGAAATCGGCGACATGCCATTGGAAGCGCAGACGCGGCTGCTGCGCGTGCTCCAGAGCGCAGAGGTGACAACCGTGGGCGGCTCGACCCCGGTCAAGGTCAATGTCCGTATCATCGCGGCCACCAACAAGGATCTGCCGGCGCTCATCACTGAAAACCGCTTTCGCCAGGATCTTTACTACCGCCTCAATGTGGTGCCGATCGATTTGCCGCCCCTGCGCGCGCGGCGTGACGACGTGGCATTGCTCGCCCGCCATTTCCTTGATCTCGCCGCGCAGGAGGGTCTGCCGCGCAAGCGCCTCGATCCGCAGGCCGCGCAATTGCTCTCGCTCTACAGCTGGCCGGGAAATGTACGCGAGCTGCAAAACCTGATGCAGCGCATGGCGGTGCTGATCCGTGAGGATGTGATTTCAGTCGAGGCGGTGCGCGCCAATATCGACATGGGCGATATCGCAGCCTCGTCCGGGCAGGCGGCCTCGGACGACCTCAATCATCTGCTGGAAGAATGGGTGCGCCAGCGCGTCTCCGCGACCACCTATGGCGATGGCGAGGGCCTCCACGATGCAATGCTGGCGCTGATCGAGCCAGTGCTGTTGCGGGAGACACTGTCCGCTGTCGATGGGAACCAGATTCGGGCGGCCAGTCTGCTTGGCATCAACCGCAACACGCTGCGCAAAAAGCTGACCGATTACGACATTGATCCGGCGCGACTGAAAGGCTGACCTTAAACGCGCGATAATTCGATGCCGCAACGAAACCCGCTCGCATTTCGTGTGTTCAACAAGGCACACAGTTGTTGTATGGTTGCAACTTTACAGCGTTGAGAGGCTGATTCCGCCATTTCACTCACCAGGGCATCACGCATTTTGAGGGTTTGGACCCGCAGTCCGCGTTTTTACGCGGGCGTGGAGATCGCGACCATCTGTCTGTTGCTCGCAACGGCGCTGTCGACGTATTTCGCTCTTTCTGACCAGGGCAACAACTCCGCGCTGCTCTCCCCGCCGGTGGTCGCGCTGTTGCTGATCGCCAATCTCGTTCCGGCCATCGCGCTGCTGGTCCTGCTGGGCCGGCGGGTGGCGATGCGCCGTGCCGCACGTTCTGCTATCGGCGGAGACGGGCAGCTGCACGTTCGCCTTGTCGCCATCTTTTCGCTCATCGCCAGCATCCCAACGCTGCTGGTGGTGATTTTCGCATCGCTGTTGTTCCAATATGGTGTGCAGTTCTGGTTCTCCGACAGTGCCCGCGCGATGCTTCAGAACGCGGGCAATTTCGCGCGCGGATATTATGAGCAGAACCTGCGCGAGGTGGGTGACGAGACGCTGACGATGGCAAGCGACCTGCGCGACTATCTCAACCAGTCGCGCGTCAACAGCCCTGAGTTTGCGGAAGGCTATATCTATCAGGTCGTTACCCGCAAGCTCAACCGCTCCGCCATCATCGAGATCGGGCCGGACGGCATCGCCCGCACAGCCGCCACCGTGGATCCGGACCAGCGCCCCGTCGCGCAATATCTTACCAAGGATATCGTCAACCGGCTTTCGCGCGGGGAGGGGGTCGTCGTGACCGCCGAGCCGGACCAGATTCAGGCCTTCACCCAGCTTTATCCCGACCGCCGCATCTACCTCTATGCCACGCGTGACTCCGATGCGCCCGCCTTCAGCCAGGTCAAGCGCGCGCAGGCGGTGCTCGATAATTACGAGAGCTTTGCCCGCCAATCCCGCGCGCTGCAGATCCGGTTCAACTCCGCGCTGTTCATCGGCTCATTGGGGCTGATCGGCATCGCGGTGTATATCGCGCTCAAGGTGGCGGACAGGCTGGTGAAGCCCGTGAACGAGCTGGTCGACGCGGCCCGGCGCGTGGCGGCCGGAGACCTGAGCGTGCGCGTGCCCGGCCCGCACGCGCGGGACGAGATCGGCGTGCTGTCCAACGCCTTCAACCGCATGACCCAGCGGCTGGAGGGCCAGACCGGTGCGCTGATGGCCGCCAACTCCCAGCTCGAAAACCGCCGCGCCTTCATCGAGGCGATCCTCTCTGGCGTCAGCGCGGGCGTGCTCGCCGTGTCGCAGGATCGGCACGTGCGCATGATGAACGATTCCGCTCGCGCCATCCTCGCCGTTCAGGAAGAGGACCTGACCGAAAGCCCGCTGCGCGAAGTCTCGCGCGATCTTGACGATTTGCTTGTGGAAGGGGCGAGCGCCGAGATCGTCCAGATCCGCGCGGGGACGGACCTGCGCACCCTCGCCGTCAAGATCGTCAAGGATCAGAGCGGCCATGTCCTCACCTTCGACGATATCACCCAGCAGCTCTCGGATCAGCGCCGCGCCGCATGGTCGGACGTCGCCCGCCGCATCGCCCACGAGATCAAGAACCCGCTCACCCCGATCCAGTTGGCGGCCGAGCGTCTCCAGCGCCGCTATGCCGAGCAGATTAGCAACGATCAGGGCACCTTCACCCGCCTCACCGGCACGATCGTGCGCCAGGTGGGAGACCTGCGCCGCATCGTCGACGAGTTCTCGGCCTTCGCCCGTATGCCCAAACCCGTATTCCGTGCCGAGGCGCTGGCGGACATCGCCAGCCACTCGCTCTTCCTCCACGAGGTGGCCCACCCCGCCATCCGCTTCAGCTTCGCCGATGAAGCGCCAGACACCATGATCGTCTGTGACAGGCGCCAGCTGGGTCAGGCCTTCACCAACATCGTCAAGAACGCGGTCGAGTCGATCGAGGCGCGGTGCGTGACCGAGCCTGATCATCAGGGTGAGGTCACGATGCGCATCGCCCGCGAGGCGGACGGGCGCATCGCCATCGAGGTGTGCGACAACGGCACCGGCCTCCCGCCGGAGCGCGATCGCATGATCGAGCCCTATATGACGACGCGCGCCAAGGGCACCGGCCTCGGCCTCGCGATCGTCAACCGCATCGTGCAGGAACATGGGGGGACCATGCACTTCGCCGATGCGCCCGGTGGCGGCGCGCGGGTCTGCATCCTGCTAGATCCCGAACATCTCGCCCGCATAGAGGAAAAGACCGCTGCTAATGAGCGGAAGGGAGAAGCCTTGGCCCATGGCGCTTGATATTCTGATTGTTGACGATGAAGAGGACATTCGCGAGCTGGTCGCCGGTGTGCTCGATGATGAAGGCTACCAGACGCGCACCGCCGCCAATGCCGACGAGGCGCTTGAGGCGCTGGCGGCGCGGCGGCCCTCGCTGGTGCTGTTGGACGTTTGGCTGCAAGGCTCCCGACTCGACGGGCTGGAAATTCTCGACGAGATCAAGCGCCATGATGCCTCCATCCCCGTGCTGATGATTTCCGGCCACGGCAATATCGACACCGCCGTCGCCGCCATCCGCAAGGGCGCGGCGGACTTCATCGAAAAGCCGTTCGAGGCCGACCGCCTGCTCCACCTCGTTTCGCGCGCCACCGAAACCGAGCGGCTACGGCGCGAGAATCAGGAGCTGAAGGCGCGGGTAGGGCAGGATGACGAGCTGACCGGCACCTCTGGCGTCATCAACAGTATCCGCGCCACCATAAAGAAGGTGGCGGGCACCGGCAGCCGCGTGCTGATCACCGGCCCGGCGGGCGTGGGCAAGGAAGTCGCCGCCCGCATGCTGCATAACTGGAGCGGCCGCGCCAACGGCCCGTTCGTGATCGTCACCGCCGCGCGCATGGATCCGGAGCGGGTGGAGGAGGAGCTGTTCGGGGTGGAAGACCCCAGCGGCCTGGTTCGCCCCGGCTATCTCGAACAGGCGCACGGCGGCACGCTCTATCTCGACGAAGTGGCGGACATGCCGCTCACCACGCAGGCGAAGATACTACGCGTGCTCACGGACCAGAGCTTCACACGCGTCTCGGGCCAGCGTCAGGTCAAGGTGGATGTCCGCTTCATCAGCTCCACCGCCACCAACCTCGCCGAAAAGATCGAGGAAAAGCACTTTCGCGAGGATCTGTTTTACCGCCTCAACGTCGTGCCGCTCGTCATCCCGTCGCTGGCCGAGCGGCGCGAGGATATTCCAACGCTGGTGGAACATTATGTCGCGCGCTTCGCCGCGGACAGGCGCGTGCCGCCGCCGGAGGTCGCGCCGGATGCCATGGCCGCGCTGCAAGCGGGTGAATGGCCGGGCAATGTCCGCCAGTTGCGCAACATGATCGAGCGCACGATGATCCTGGCGCCGGGTGACCGCATCGGCCGCATCGAGCTCGATATGCTGCCCGCCGAGGCAAGCGTCGCCGACTCGGGTGATCAGGCGATGCCCGGCTCGATCATGACCGCACCCCTGCGTGAGGCGCGCGAGAATTTCGAGCGCGAATATCTGCGGGTTCAGATCCGCCGCTTTTCGGGAAACATTTCGCGCACCGCGAGTTTCATCGGCATGGAACGCTCGGCCTTGCATCGAAAGCTCAAGCTGTTGGGGCTCACGGACGACAAAGACTAATTTTCCACTGGCTACATTACGCCATGGAATTGTCTTCGCAACTGCGGTATGAAGACTTGTCTCCGGCGAACCGCGCCGGATTGGCACGACGCCCGGCACGGGCGCGAGTGCGGGTAACATTCCGCCAATAAGGAAGGCTGGTACACAATGGCCGAAAAATCCAACAATCTTCAGGACATCTTCCTGAATCACCTCCGCAAGACGAAAACTCCGGTCACCATGTTTCTGGTGAAGGGCGTCAAGCTCCAGGGCATTATCACCTGGTTCGATAACTTCTCGGTGCTGCTGCGGCGCGATGGGCAGTCCCAGCTCGTCTACAAGCACGCCATTTCCACCGTCATGCCCGCGCAGCCGCTGGAGCTGAGCGACGTGCGCAAAGCCTTCGCCGAGGCAGGGCGCAAGTCAAAGCTGCTGCAGGAAGTGTTCCTCAGCGCAGTTCAGCGCTCGCAGGATCCGGTGACGATGTTCCTCGTCAACGGCGTCATGCTTCAGGGCGCGGTCGCCGCGTTCGACCTGTTCTGCATGCTGCTGGAGCGCGATGGCATGGCCCAGCTGGTCTACAAGCACGCCATCTCCACCGTCCAGCCGTCGCGCCCGCTCGACCTCAGCGGCGAGAGCGAGCAGGACGACAAGGAATAAGGCTGACCGGGACACTCATGGCCGATTTCGCGCGATGAGCGTCTTCAACCGCGACAGCGACGACGAAGTCGCCCGTGGCGCGTGTGCGCTGGTGGTGCGCGCCGATGTCCCCGGCCCGGCCATGCGCGATGCCGCCGCGCGGCTGGAGGAGGCGAGGGGGCTTGCGCTCGCCATCGGCATCGATGTGGTGTGGAGTGACAGCTTCCGCGTCCGCCAGATCAAGCCCGCAACCCTGTTCGGCAGCGGGCAGGTGGAGCAGATCGCCGCACAGGCCGAGGCGCACGGGGCCGAGCTGGTCATCGTCGACAACGCCCTAAGCCCCGTTCAACAGAGCAATCTCGAAAAGGCGTTCTCCGCCAAGGTGATCGACCGCACCGGGCTGATCCTCGAAATCTTCGGAGAGCGCGCCGCCACCAACGAGGGCCGCCTTCAAGTCGAACTCGCGCATCTCGATTATCAGGCCGGGCGCCTGGTGCGCAGCTGGACCCACCTTGAGCGCCAGCGCGGCGGCTTCGGCTTCCTGGGCGGGCCGGGCGAGACGCAGATCGAGGCGGACCGGCGCATGATCCGCGACCGCATGGCCAAGATCCGGCGCGAGCTGGATCAGGTGACGCGCACCCGCGGCCTCCACCGCGCCCGCCGCCAGCGCGCACCCTGGCCGGTCATCGCGCTGGTGGGTTACACCAATGCGGGAAAATCCACGCTTTTCAATCGCATGACCGGCGCAGATGTCACCGCGCAGGACATGCTGTTCGCCACGCTGGACCCGACGATGCGCCAGATCAGCCTGCCGGGGCTGGACAAGGCGATCCTGTCAGACACCGTCGGCTTCGTGTCAGACCTCCCGACCCAGCTCATCGCCGCCTTCCGCGCGACGCTGGAGGAGGTGGTCCACGCCGATCTCATCGTCCATGTGCGCGACATTTCGCATCCCGATACGGAGGCGCAGCGCGCCGATGTGATGCAGGTCTTGTCCGAACTCGGCGTCAACCCCGCGGGGCAGGGGGAGGGCGCGGAAGCCGATGCGCTCGCGCCCGCTTATATCGAGGCATGGAACAAGATCGACCTGCTGCACGGCGAAGCGCGCGAAGACACAATCAGCGCCGCCGCGCGCCGGGCCGATGTCGTGCCGCTCTCGGCGGTGACCGGCGAGGGGGTAGATGCGCTGCGCCGCACGGTGGCAGACAGAATGACGCAGGGCAGCAAGGTCCACCGCCTCACGCTCCCCACACAGGATGGCGCATCGCTGGCGTGGCTGCATGAGCATGGCGAAGTGCTGAGCGTGGAAGAGCAGGGGGCGGATGGCGCGGTGCTGACGGTATCGGTGCGGCTGTCAGACCCGGCCTATGCGCGGTTTATGGCGCGGGATTGACGAGGTGCCGTGAGAAAGCTGCCTGTCGGGACACGACGACATTGCGGACGTTTACGAAATTGTGGGCGTGCCCTATAGGTGTTGCCTCATAATCAGGCCCCAAATCATGCAAATCGCAGTTCTGACTTTCGACGGCTACAATGAGTTGGATTCGTTCGTAGCCGCTGGCATCCTTAACCGGATGAAGCCCAAGGGATGGGCTGCATACATCACGTCGCCAACCGACGAAGTGACTTCGATGAATGGCGTGACGGTAATGCGTCAGCGTCCCATCGAGTTTGCATGCGAAGCGGACGCGGTGTTAATTGGCAGCGGCATCCGGACGCGGGAAATTGCGAGGAATTCGGCCATGCTGAATGCCCTTCAGCTCGATCCGACGAAGCAACTGATTGGTGCGCAGTGCTCCGGTACTCTGCTCCTCGCGAAACTCGGGTTAATAGGCCAATTGCCTGCCTGCACGGATTTGACAACCAAACCCTGGGTCGCCGAAGCGGGGATCAACGTCGTGGATGCGCCCTTTATCGCTCATGGAAACGTCGCAACCGCCGGAGGATGCCTTGCATCAAACTACCTCGCAAGTTGGATGATTGCGCGTGGGTCTTCATGGTCGGAAGCGGAGGACGCGATCCATTACGTTGCGCCCGTCGGCGAGAAGCAAGAGTGGATAGACCGCGCCAGGTCGGTTGTGGTGCCATATTTGCCACTCTCCACTGCTGTGGCCTGAACGTCCGCTCACCCAACAAATCAGAAATCTGCGGAACCCAACTGCCCGAACTCAATCGTGTATTTCTCCAGCCTTTGCCGCCTGCCACAGCGCCTCTTTATCATCCAGAGATAATGACACAAAATCAACACCCTGCTCAACAGACCTCACTTCCATACTCCGAAACCGCCGCTCAAACTTGGCGTTGGCCGCGCGCAGCGCGCTCTCTGCATCCACCTTCATATGGCGCGCCAGGTTGACGACCGCGAACAGCAGGTCGCCGATCTCCTCGGCCTGTTCGTCCGGCGTCTGCGCGGCGCGGACCTCGGCCAGTTCCTCGTCGATCTTGGCGTAAACGCCGTCGGTATCCGGCCAGTCAAAGCCGGTGCGCGCGGCGCGTTTTTGCAGCTTTTCGGCGCGAACCAGCGCGGGCAGGGCGGTCGCAACACCCGAAAGCGCGCTTTTTCCATCACTTTTCAAGGGCTTTTCCGCGCGTTCGGCGGCCTTGAGTTCCTCCCAGCCGGGCGAGGTTGCGCCATCCGGGCCGAACACATGCGGATGGCGGCGCACCATCTTGTCACAGATCGCGGCGATCACGTCCGCCAGCGCAAAATGCCCGGATTCCTCGGCCATCCGCGCATGATAGACCACCTGGAGCAGCAGGTCGCCCAGCTCGTCGCGCAGCTCCGCCATGTCATTGCGCGCAATCGCGTCCGCGACCTCATAGGCTTCCTCGATCGTGTAGGGCGCGATCGTGGCGAAGCTCTGCTTGATGTCCCATGGGCAGCCGGCGTCCGGATCCCGCAGCCGCGCCATGATCGCCACCAGCGGCGTGATGTCCGCGGGTGTGCCGGTCACTGGGGTATCGGCAAGCTCTGAAGAATGCGCGGCTCGCTCACGGGTGGCGATGGGTGCGCTGTCAGTGATTGCCGTATCGGCCGGCGACGCAGAGTGCGCGGCTCGCTCACCGGTGGCGACGGCGATACCGCCAGCGGTTTGAGCCGTGAGAGCAGTTTGAGCCGTGAGACCGGTGTGAGCCGTGAGAGCAGTTTGAGCCGTGAGAGCGGAGTGAGCCTTGGGAGCGGGGCTGTCCGGCTTCAACGGTCCATCTAATGCCATCTGCAAATCCGATAATATATATTATGTTAAACCGAGAGTGATGCGGAAGGGCTTTCCACATGGAAAAAGCCATGGAAACCTCAAGGCTCCAGCACCATCTCGCTATTCTCCACCCGCCAGCTTTTCAGCCGCGAAAGAAAGTTCATGCCCAGCACATTAACGCCACCAAACCGCTCGGAAACCACCACCGGCAAGGCGCTCGTGCGGATCGGCCCAACCGCAAACCCCGCGATCTCCGAACGCTTGGCCATCACCACGCCGTTCGCCGTCTGCATGGCCATGCCCGGCGCATAACGGTCGATATTCAGCCCGGCCTTCATCGCCACATCGTCGGACAGCGCCGTCACCGTCGCGCCGCTATCGATCAGGAAGCGCGCGCTGGTCCCGTTGATTTCGCCGGTCACCCAAAAATGCCCGTCCGGCGCCTGGCGGATATGGAGCCGCTGACCCTCGGCGCGTTGCAGCGGACGGCCGACCACCTGTTGCTTTACGTGCAAAGCAATGCTGGTAAACTCCTGGCCGTAGCTGAAGAGCGCTAATGCACCGAGGAATATGGCGGTCCAGCCTAGCGCCATTGCAAGCGTACCGCGCAGCGAAACCCTCCGCGCCAGTAACGCCGATACAGGCAACAAGGCAGCGAGCAGCCACCAGATCATCGACGTGCCCTGATCGGCACTCATCGCATCCGTCCTTCCTGACCCCACATTCACCGCGCCTTAGGCGGTCTCGCGCAGCCCATCATAAGCAGGGCGGATATGCGGCGGCAAGAGCGCGCACAACCGATCATAGTCCAGGCTGTTATCCATATGTGTCAAATAGGCACGCTCAGGCGCGATACAAGCAATTGCCTCGAGTGTCTGGGCAAGATGCGCGTGCGTCGGGTGCGGTTTTTCGCGCAGGGCGTCGACGACCCAAACGTCGACCCCGGCGAACAGTTCGACCATCGCGTCGGTAGTCTCGTGAAAGTCCGTCGCATAGCCTACCGATCGCCCGCCATGCTCAAACCGGAACCCGGTGGACCAGATCGCACCGTGAGGCATGTCGACACAGCGGACCTGTATATCGCCGATCATCAGCTCGTCCGGCAGCGAATGCCCGGCAACAATGGGCCGATAGCCCTCGCGCCCTTCGAACGCATAGCCGAAGCGCTGTTGCAACAGCTTCAGCGTCGGCGCGCGCGCATAGCCGTCGATCGGTTCATTGTGACGGCCCATATATGTGCGATGATGATAGACCTGCCGTAAGTCATCGATGCCGTGGCAATGATCCGCATGGTCATGCGTCCACAGGACAGCGTCCAGCGTGATCACCTCGGCCCTGAGCAGCTGTTCGCGCATGTCCGGCGAGGTATCGACAAGCAGTGTCGTCGTCTCGCTCTGCACCAGCAGCGACACACGCGTGCGACGGTTCTTCGGATTGTGAGGATCGCAGCTCCCCCAATCGTTTCCGATGCGCGGCACGCCCGCCGATGTGCCGCAACCCAGCACGGTGAAGCTGAGTGCCATCAGGCAGGCTGCGCTTTGGTAAACAAGGCGTAAAAATTAGTGGTGGAGCTGGCGACAAGCTCCTCCACCGACACTCCGCGCAGGGCAGCGAGAAAACGCGCGGTGTCGGCGACAAAGGCTGGCTCACAAGTCTTTCCCCGGTGCGGCACCGGCGCGAGGAAGGGGGCATCGGTCTCGATCAGCAGGCGCTCGGTCGGCAGACGCTGCGCCACTGCCTGCAACTCTTTAGCGTTCTTGAACGTCACGATGCCGGAAATGCTGATATAGAAGCCCAGTTCCAGGGCGGCATCGGCAAACTCCCCGCTGGCGGTGAAGCAATGGATGAGGCCGGGAAATGCCCCCTTCCCCGTCTCTTCGCGCAGTATGCTCAGCGTATCCTCTTCCGCGTCGCGCGTGTGGACGATGAGCGGCAGCCCGGTCTCGCGGCTCGCGGCAATATGCGCGCGAAAGCTCGCCTGCTGCTGTGCGCGGTCGCTGTGGTCGTAGTAATAATCGAGGCCGGTCTCGCCGATGCCGATGACTTTGGGATGCGCGGCGGCGGCAACAAGTTTGCACGCGTCGATGTCCGGGTGCGCGTCTGCCTCGTGCGGGTGAATGCCGACGCTCGCCCAGATGTCCTCATGCGCCTCGGCGGTGGCGATGATGTCCGCCCACTCGCGCTCGCGCGTGGAGATGTTGAGCATGCCCCTCACCCCTGCCCCGCGCGCGCGGGCGATGACGGCGGCCTGACCCTCTACCAAGCCCTTGTAGTTGAGGTGACAATGGCTGTCGATCATGCAGGCGAAGCGCCTTCGTCAGCGGGAAGTTCCAAGCGGGGAAATAGAGGCTTGGGTTGGGACAGTGTGAAGCCCGAGGCGACTAGATCGCGGTACCAATGGCGTTGCTGGATGGCTTCGTAAGTTCGTGCAGCTTCCGGCACACCCATCTGATCGAGAAGTGCAGCCGTGCTCTCTGGGATGATTGGCTTTATCGCAATGGCGAGATTGCCGATGGCTTCGTACAGAATTGCCAATACGGCCTTCATCCGTTGGGGATCGGTCTTACGTAGTGCCCACGGCGCTTGCGCGTCGATGTATTGATTGCACGCAAATACTGCGCGCATCCATGCCTCGATAGCGAGCGATGGAGCAAGACTCTGCATATGATCGTAAAACTCGAGTGCACATGCGGTGCGAACCAATTTTCCAAGATCCAAATCGTCGGCGGTTGGCTCGAAGCCATCGCAAATTGTCTTTCCTTCGCAATTCTTCGCAATAAAGCTCAGCGTCCGCTGCGCCAGATTACCGAAGCTGTTGGCAAGGTCGCTGTTCGCGCGCTGGACGATCGCTTCCGCGCTATAGCTCCCGTCATTGCCGAAACTCACCTCCGCCAACAGGAAATAGCGCAACTGATCCACGCCGAACTTCTCGGCGAGTTCGAGCGGGTCCGCAACATTGCCAAGCGATTTGGACATCTTCTCGCCCCGGTTGAGCAAGAAACCATGGCCGAACACTTTCTTGGGTAGTGGCAGCTTCGCGCTCATCAGGAAAGCCGGCCAGTAAACCGCATGAAAACGCACAATATCCTTGCCGATGATGTGCGTGATGTCGCCGCCTTCCGCCCAGTAGCGTGCCATGCGCTCCGCATCATCCGGATAGCCGCACCCAGTCACATAGTTGGTGAGCGCGTCGACCCACACATACATCACATGCCCTTCCGACCCCGGCACCTTCACGCCCCAATCGAAGCTCGTGCGTGAGACGCTGAGGTCACTGAGGCCGCCTTCGACAAAGCGCATCACCTCGTTGCGGCGGCTTTCGGGCTGAATGAATTCCGGGTGATCGCGATACAGCGCGAGCAGCGGCTCCTGATATTTTGACAGCCGGAAAAACCAGCTTTCCTCAACCGTCCATTCGACCGGCGTTCCCTGCGGAGAAAGTCTTGCGCCCCCCTCCCCGTCGGTCAGCTCTTTCTCATCGTAGAAGGCTTCGTCGCGGACGGAATACCAGCCTTCGTAGCGATCGAGATAGAGGTCACCGTTCGCCTCCATCGCCCGCCAGAGCGCCTGGCTGGCGGTGTGATGGTCCGGCTCGCTGGTGCGGATGAAGCGATCATAGGAGACGTTGAGCGTATCGCACATTTGCCTGAAATAGGCTGACATTTCATCTGCCAGTTCTTGCGGCGAGACCCCCCTGCCCCGCGCGGTCTGCGCCATCTTGAGGCCATGTTCGTCCGTCCCGGTCTGAAAGAACACGTCACGCCCCATCATGCGCTGAAACCGTGCGAACGCATCGGTGGCGATCGCTTCATAGGCGTGGCCGATATGCGGGCGGCCGTTGGGATAGGAGATGGCGGTCGTGATCGTATAAGGCTTGCTCATGGCGGCACCTGTAACGGCGCGTGCGGATGAGGCCAAGGGGATATTCAGGCGAACAGGCTCGCCTCCCGCTCCTCCACCGCCAGCGCCGCAACATGGGCGCAAAGCGCGAAGACCGTGGCGGCAGGATCGAGAGAGAGCGGGATCGCCTGTGCCGCAAGATCGCGTGCCTGCTCCCACCGCACGATGGCGGAGCGAAGCCGCTCCCCCTCATAGCGCCGCGCGCGCCCGGCGATAAAGCCGGGGGTTAGCTCCAGAAAGGCCTCCAGACGCGGCCGCGCGGCCTTGGGCGCCAGCATCTTGGCGAGCGCAAGGCGTTCGCTATGCAGCCGGTCGCCGTCCCGCGCGATCCGCTCCAGCGCGCCGATCATGTCGCTGACCCCGAGGCCGGATAGCGCTAGCGCCCGGCCGGGCGAGCCCTCCCCTATCGCGACCAGCTCCATGATGGCTGCCTCGCTCAAAGTCGCATCGGCGGCACGGAGGGCGGCCGCCATGTCTGCGCTCCCCAGCGGAGACAGCCGCAGCAGTCGGCAGCGGGAGCGGATCGTCGGCAGCAGGCGCGAGGGGGCATGGCTGACGAGCAGGAACAGCACATCGCGCGGAGGCTCTTCCAGGCTTTTCAGCAAGGCGTTTGCCGCGCCGCGCTCCATATCGTCGGCCGCGTCGATGAGAATGACTCGGCGCTGCGACACCGAGGGCGCGGTCGAGAGCAGGCGCGCCAGGCCGCGCACTTGATCGACAGAGATATTGCGGGCGCGTTCGCCCCCTTCCTTCTCCAGCCGCGAAAGTTCGGCAAAGTCAGGATGCGTACCTGCTTCGAACAGATGGGCAGCGGGGTGTGATCCCGATACATTGCCAGCAACCTCCTCGCCCGCCAGCAGGGTCAACGCCAGTTCGCGCGCGAGGCTGGCCTTGCCGATACCGTGCGGGCCGGAAAGGATCCATGCATGATGCAGGCGCTGGCCTATGGCCGCTTCGAGGAGCGCACTGCGTGCCGCGTCGTGTCCGTAAACAGGGATCATGGCAGCAGATCCTTGATTTCCTCAAAGATCCGAGTCGAGACGACTTCCGGGCTGTCTCCCGCATCGACGATACGGATGCGCCCCGGCTCCTTCGCCGCCTGTGCCAGGAAAGCGGCATTCACCGCCTCATGAAACGCTCGTCCTCGCGCCCCGAAACGATCCGCCCGCCCCGCGTCACGCTGGGCCGCGCGCTCAGCCGCCACATCTAGCGGCAGCGTGAGCAGCAGGGTGCGATCCGGCTTCAGGCCACCGGACCCAATCTTGTGTGCCGCCATGATGTCATCATCCGCCAGACCGCTCGCGCCTGCTTGATAGGCGCGGTTGCTGTCTATGAACCGGTCGCACAGCACCCACGCGCCGCGATCCAGAGCCGGGCGGATTACCCGCGCGACATGGTCCGCACGAGCGGCGGCGAAGAGCAGCGCTTCTGCCTGCGCGTTCCAGCGGTCAGCCGCCCCGCCAAGCAGCAGCCCACGGATCGCCTCCGCCCCCTCCGTTCCCCCCGGCTCGCGTGTCTCAACCACTTCCATCCCGCGCTGGCGCAGTGCATCGCCCAACAGACGGATCTGGGTCGATTTGCCGACCCCCTCCCCGCCTTCCAGGGTGATGAATATGCCGCGAGGGGGGCGTGCGTCGTTCACCCGAAGAAGTTCTTCAAACCATTCCAGAAGCGGCCGAAAAAGCCCGCCTCGCTCACCGCTTCGCCCGCGACCAGCGGCATCACCTGCTCGCCGGCATCGCGCGTGGAGACGACAAGACGCGCAATTTCCTGCCCCTTGGCGATCGGCGCCCTGATCGGCCCGTCATAGACAACCCGCACCGATACCGCATTTGACGCCGTGCGCGGCAGCGTCACAGCAAGGTCGCGCGGCGCGACCAAAGGCACGCTGCTGGCCCAGCCCTGCTGCACCTCGGCCTGCTCCACCGTCGCGCCCTTGCGGAACAGCGGCATCGCGCGCCAGGCCTTAAAGCCCCAGTCCATGAAGCGGACCGATTCCTCAATGCGCCCGTTGAAACTGTCCAACCCGGCGACCACCATGATAAGCCGCCTGCCGTTCTGGATGGCCGAACCGGTGAAGCCAAAGCCCGCTTCCTCGGTATGCCCGGTCTTGAGGCCATCCGCCCCGGCGATGCGGCCCAATATCGGGTTGCGATTGTCCTGCCTGATGGCCGAGCCGCCCATCGTCTGCCCCCATGTGAACGAGCGCACCGAGTAGAACAGCTTGTAGAGCTGCGGCGTTTCCTCGATCGTCGAGCGAGAGAGCGTGACGAGATCGCGCGCTGTCACATAAGTGCGCCCTTCGTCCGGCCAGCCGTTGCTGGTGCCGAAATGGCTGTCCTTCATGCCGAGCCGCGCGGCTTCGGCATTCATCATGTCGGTGAAGGCTTCCTCTGTCCCCGCTATTCCCTCGGCCAGCACCACGCAGGCATCGTTGCCGGACAGCGTGACGATGCCGTGCAGCAGGTCCTCGACCGAGACCTGCTCTCCGGGTGAGAGGAACATCGTCGATCCCGCTGCCGGGCCATGCCATTTCTGCCATGTCTCGGGCTTGACCGTAAACTTCTGCTTCAGCTTCAGTTGGCCCTGCTGGATCAGGCGAAAGGCGACATGCGCCGTCATCATCTTTGCCATCGAGGCGGGCGGCATGCGCGTGCTGCCGCCCTTGTCATAAAGCACGGCGCCTGAGGAGAGATCCTGCATATAGGCAATCTTGGCCACACTGTCGTAGGAAGGGGCAGCGGCAGAAAGCGGCGTTGCAGTGAGGGACAGGGCAAGAACGGCAGAAATGATACGCATCGAACTCTCTGAACGACAAGGGGCGAATCCCGCGAACAGGCGGGTGTGCCTCAGTCGTTTACCACGATCCGCGCGCCTGGGAAGCCCGCCGCCGTAGCCTTTTCGATACCGCGCTGCGCCGCTGCTTGGTCGGCATAGGGGCCGGTGCGCACACGCCAGAGTTTGCCTGAGGGAGAAGCCGCGCCACCCAACCTTTTAGCGATCGCTTCTGCCCCCTGCCTGCTGGAATAGGCACCAATCTGCACCATGATCCCGCGCGCTAAAATCGGCGGAGGCTTGGTAGCAGGCACGGGTTTGGGCGTGGAGGAGCCTGGAGACGGCTTCGCCGCAGGCTTGATCGTCGGCATGGCCGTTGCGGCTATGTGGGCTTGGGGTTGAGGTGTCGCCGGAGGCGCTGCTGACGCTGGCGACGGCAGGCGCTTGCGCAGCTCAACCAGCACCGTCTCCGGCATGTCCATGCGCGCTGGCGCGCGTTTTCCAGCGCGCAGCAGGCCTTTCTCCGGCTCGGAAGGGTTGACGCGGCGCACACGGACGCCAGCCATCCCCGCTCCGCCTATCCCAAGTTGCTCCGCCGCGCCGGGCGAGAGGGCGATCAGGCCACCGCCGACCGACGGACCGCGATCGTTGACACGCACCACAATCGTGCGCCCGGTGTCGAGCGCCGCCACCTCGAGATAGCTGGGTAGTGGAAGCGTATGATGCGCGGCAGATATGGCGGCGGGGTCATAGGTCTCTCCGCTCGCAGTGGTTTGGCCGGTCCGTGCGACATCATAGAACACGGCATAGCCGGTCTCGTCATAGAACGGATCATCGGCAGGGACATAGCGAACCCCGTTCAGCAGGTAGGGCTCACCGATCCTGACCGGGTTATCGCTCGCTACGCCCGATTGATGGGCGGCCGGCTGCGGCACACTGAAACCACCATCCGTCCTCCCGTCCACTATGCCGCACCCGACAAGCGCGAAGGCTGCCGCACAACCCAGCCAATTCTTCCTAACTGCCCACCGCATCTGCCAACAACCCTACCGACAAGGCGTAAAAGTTGGAGCAGTTATAATCGAGAATTGCTTGATAATTGCTTGTCAGCAGATAGCCGGTCTTGCCTGGCCCGTCAGGCTCCAGCAGCACGGCGAGCGTATCGTCGGAAAGTGCGGACGGAGCCACCGGCGCGATGCCGAGCCGCTTCCACTCGGCCAGCGTCATCCAGCGACTGAACCGCTCGAACACACGCGGGCATCGGGTCGGCGTCGTCCGGTTGGCAATGGCGGCTCGGTCCAGAGCCGAGGGAACGCTTACCGCTACGCCCCATGCCTGTCCCTTACGCCATCCCGCGTCGACAAAATAGCGGGCGATGGAAGCGAGCGCATCCGCCTCACTGGCCCAGATATCCGCCTTGCCATCGCCGTCGCCGTCGGCCGCGACGCGGAGATATACGGACGGCAGGAACTGCGGATAACCGGTAGCACCAGCCCAGCTCCCCACCAGCTTGCTGCGCGGGATGCCGCTGTCCACCATCTTCACCGCCGCCAGGAACTCCGGCTCGAACAGGTCGCGCCTGCGCCCCTCATAAGCCAGTGTAGCCAGCGAACGCAGGAGGTCGAAATCGCCCGTAAAGCTACCATAGCTCGTTTCATGGCCATAGATGGCAACCATGACCGCTTCCGGTACACCGGTCTCGCGTTCGATCCGCTCCAACATTCCGCGATTGGAAATCCACTCCGCGCGCCCGCGCTCGATCAACGAGGGCGTTACATGCTGACGGCGATAGGGTTCGAACGGCGGGATCGGGCTGTCGAACGAGCCGCCCGGCTGCGCCTGATCTAGCTGGATGACCCGCGGGTTATAACTCAGGGTGGCAGCAATGCCGTCTAGCGTTTCGGGTCGAATCCCTATGTCTTGCGCCTTGCCACGCAGCCCTGCCAGGTAGGCCTGAAATCCGCTGTCGCTTGGCTGCTGCGCGGTTTGCGCGGGGGCCGAAACGGGCGCCACGAGAGCGAATAAGAGAAAGAAAAGGAGGAACGGTGAGGAGTGGCGGCGGAGAGGGATTTTCATAGAGGTCATGATGGCAGAATTATCACGCTGGGTTAACCCGCTTCGTCCCCGTATCCCGGCGTTGTAGCGCAAAAAATGGAGGGCGAGTCCTTGACCCGCCCTCCACCCTCTCCTGTGGGGAAGTTTATTGATCGATATTGCGGCGGAATGTTTCCGGCAGGAACAACAGCCCGACGATTACCGTCAACGCCGCAACTACGACTGGATACCAGAGGCCGTAGTAGATATCCCCTGTCGCCGCGACCATCGCGAAGGCCGTGGTGGGCAAGAAGCCACCGAACCAGCCATTACCGATGTGATAGGGCAGCGACATCGAGGTGTAGCGGATCCGGCTCGGGAACAGCTCGACCAGCATCGCCGCGATTGGCCCGTAAACCGCCGTCACCAGCAGCACGAGGACGAACAGGATCGCGATCACAGCCGGCTTGTTGATCTGCGCCGGATCGGCTTTGGCGGGGTAACCGGCATCGGCGAGGCCCGCCTTCAGGTCGTCCTGGAACTTGGTGATCGCGGCCTTCTTGTCGTCCTTCGAAAGGCCGACCGGGTTGGGCGCCGTGAACACCGCATTGCCTACCTTCACCTGTGCGCCGCTTCCCGCCGCAGCATCGCTGTTGCTATAGCTGATGCCCGTTTTTGCCATGTATGCCTTGGCTATGTCGCAGCTGCTGGTGTCGAACTTGTTCTTGCCGACCGGGTCGAACATGAACGAGCACTCTTCCTGATGCGCGACTATCGTGACCGGGGCCACGGCCTGAGCCTGAGCCAGGGTGGGATTGGCCGCAGTGGTCAGTGCCGAGAACAGCGGAAAATAGGCCAACGCCGCAATCGCGCATCCAGTCAGGATGATCGGCTTGCGGCCGATCTTGTCGCTGAGCCAACCGAAGAATACAAAGAACGGCGTGCCCAGCGCCAGTGCGATGGCGATCAGCACGTTAGCAGTAGCGCCATCGACCTTCATCATCTTCTCAAGGAAGAACAGCGCATAGAACTGGCCGGTGTACCAGACCACCGCCTGGCCAGCGACCGCGCCGACCAGCGCGATGATCACCCAACGCAGGTTGCCCCACTTAGCGAACGCTTCCGTCAGCGGCGCCTTGGAGGTGGTACCTTCGTCTTTCATCTGCTGGAAGACCGGGCTTTCATTGAGCTGCATGCGGATCCACATCGACACCGCAAGCAGCACGATCGAGATCAGAAACGGCACGCGCCATCCCCATTCGCCGAACGCTTCCTCACCCAGATAGGTGCGCAGGCCGATGACGACGAGCAGCGCCGCGAACAGGCCGAAAGTCGCAGTCGTTTGGATCCAGCTGGTGTAGAGGCCGCGCTTGTTGTTGGGCGCATGCTCGGCCACATAGGTTGCGGCCCCGCCATATTCACCGCCGAGCGCAAGGCCCTGTAGCAAACGCATGGCCAGCAGGGTCAGCGGCGCGGCGACGCCGATGCTCTCATAGTTGGGCAGCAGGCCGACCGCGAAGGTCGACAGGCCCATGATGCCCATCGTGACGAGGAAGGTGTTCTTGCGGCCGACGAGATCGCCGATGCGCCCAAACACCAATGCACCGAACGGCCTCACTGCAAAACCCGCCGCAAACGCCGCCAGCGCGAAGATGAAGCCGGTCGTTTCGTTCACGCCTGAGAAAAACTGTGCTGAGATGTAGGTGGCCAGCAGACCATAGAGATAAAAATCATACCATTCGAATACCGTGCCAAGCGACGACGCGGCGATGACCAGCTTTTCGCTCTGTGTCGCCTTGTGGTGCTTTGGCAGTCCGTCATAGACCGTAGCCATATGCCCTCTCCTTTCCCTATTTGCCGTCTAGAATGAGTATTTCGCTGCGAATTCGAGCCGATCAAGCTGTCCGCTCGCGCCGCTCACAAGCTCCCGCACACCATGACGATATTCTGCGCCGAGGTCGAAGCCCTTGGCGGGCGTCCAGAAGATATTCCCCGCAAAGCTGTAGGCTGTCTCGTTGAAGGTATTGAAGTACCCCGCAGCGAACCCGCCTGGGTAAGAGACATCCTGATAGCTCGCCATCAGGTTCGTGCGCACGCTCGGCGTCAGACTGATGCGCAGTGCGGCAAAGCCCGCGAACAGCCGCGGTGTCTCAAGCTGCCCGGTAGCGCGAATGATGGCGTCCGGCGAGAAATTCAGGCCTACATAACGGCCCAGCCCTTCGCCATAGGTCGCCATGAAGCGCAGGTCGTGCTGCTTCTTGTCGCCGAACAACAGCTTGCCGGAGCCGCTCACGCCCCAGCCCGTCGCGGTATCCTTGACCGCGCCACTATCAACGCGAAGCTGCCGGCCTATGCCTGCGAGCGCAAACTCGCCAGCCTTCGTCACCACATTCAAGCGAGCCACGATGTCAGGCATCTTATCCTGGTCGTTCTCTACCGTCGCCAGTGCCGGGCCGGTAGCGGATTGGGTCTCGCCATTTTCCAGGGCGAGATGCAGGGTTGCCTTGTCTCCCAGCTTTTTGGAATAGCGCACCAGCGGCTGCCTCACGAACACCGTGCCTTCTGTCGTGCCCACGAAGTCCGTTGACTCGGGCAAAGTGGCGACGTTCTGGAAAGTGCTCCAGTCCTGACCCACAGTGAGATTGTCGAACTGCACATAGGCACGACGCAGCGCCAGGTTATAGCCGTTGGTAGTGCGTTCGGTGCCTCCGGGGAGGCTTACCGTCCCTGTTCCACCGCCGCCGATAGTCGCAACGCTGGCAGGATTCGCCGTCGTCTGGAAATCAGTCTCGACATATCCCTTCAGCACATGGCCAGCCACCGCCGTGTCAAGGTTCAACCACAGACGGGTGTGCTTGGCCGAATAATCATTGTTTGTCGTGGACCGGGCCGGAACTGCGGCTCTCACCGGAATGGTTGAGGGCAGATAGAAATCGCGGCCCAGCGAGTTGGCTGCGACACTGCCGTCATCCCACTTGCTCATGGTCACGACTGTTTTCAGGAAACCGCCGATCTTTATACGGGTGCTGCCGTTCCCAACCGTAAATCCGTCCTTGCCCGCAGCAGCGAGCGCGGGCTTGGCAGCTTCGAGGCTTTTCGCTGCCTCGCCGGCCTTCGCCTGGGCATCAGCGGAGCTCGCCTGCGCCTGTGCCACGGCGGTGCGCAGCTGCGCATTTTCCGCCTGGCTGGCCTGGAGTTGCCCGGTTAGCGACCCGAAGGCTTTCTCCAGCGCCTCAATCCGCGCCTCAAGTTCCTTTTCCTTTTTGGTATCGGCGTAGGCGCTGTTCGCCGAGAGCGCGAATATTGCCGCTCCCGCCATCAGCCCCGCATATGTGCGCTTCACTGACATAGTCCTCTCCCTTTCAAGAACTTTCGCGATCCATTTTCAGGGGAGAGTGTCCTCCAATATGCTATTCTCGAATACTTAGACCTTGGTGTAACCTCGCTTAGACTTTAGTCTGGGATGAAGGCACAGCGCGACAGCGGTAGATATCGCGCGAGAACATGCGCATTTTAAGGAGGGCAGTGTCATGAGCAGCGTTCATCCCGTTCCGGCAGAATGGGCCGCCAACGCCAAGATCAACGCAGAGCGGTATCAGGCGATGTATACCGAGGCGGCGAACGACCCTGAGAGCTTCTGGCGCAAGGAGGCGATGCGGCTTGATTGGATGACGCCCTTCACAAAGGTGAAGAACACGTCGTTCAACGAGGCTGACTTTGGCATCAAATGGTTCGAGGACGGCGCGCTGAATGTCTCCGCCAATTGCATCGACCGTCACCTTGCCGAGCGCGGCGATGCAGTCGCGATTTTATGGGAAGGCGACTCGCCGGGCGAGGATCGCCGCATCACCTATCGCGAGCTTCACCAGGAAGTCTGCCGCCTCGCCAATGCTCTAAAGGACAATGGCGTTAAGAAGGGCGACCGGGTGACGATCTATCTGCCGATGATCCCGGAAGCGGCGTTCTCGATGCTCGCCTGCGCGCGCGTTGGTGCGATCCACTCCGTCGTGTTCGGCGGTTTCTCGCCCGATAGTCTTTCGGGTCGTATTCAGGACTGCGACTCGACGCTCGTCATCACCGCAGACGAAGGCCTGCGAGGTGGCAAGAAGGTGCCGCTCAAGGCCAATGTCGATGAAGCGCTGGCGAATTGCCCGAGCGTTTCACGGGTATTGGTGGTCCGCCGTACCGGTGGGGACATCATGATGAAGGACGGCCGCGACGTCTGGTACCATGACGCGGTAGCGAAGGCATCAGCGGACTGCCCTGCTGAACCGATGAGCGCTGAGGATCCGCTGTTTATCCTCTACACCTCTGGCTCTACCGGCAAGCCGAAGGGCGTTCTCCACACGAGCGGCGGTTATCTCGTTTGGGCGTCGATGACCCATGAATATGTGTTCGACTATCGCCCCGGTGACATCTTCTGGTGCGCGGCGGACGTCGGCTGGGTAACGGGGCATACCTATGTCGTTTATGGAGCGCTAGCGAATGGCGCGACCACGCTCATGTATGAAGGTGTCCCCAATCATCCCGATTTCAGCCGCTTCTGGCAGATCGTCGACAAATATAAGGTCGATATTTTCTACGGCGCACCGACCGCGATCCGCGCGCTGATGCGTGAAGGCGAGGAGTGGGTGAAGAAAACCAGCCGCAAGTCGCTGCGTCTGCTGGGGTCTGTCGGCGAGCCGATCAACCCCGAAGCATGGGAATGGTATTATCGCGTGGTGGGTGACGAGCGTTGCCCGATCGTCGACACCTATTGGCAGACCGAGACCGGCGCCTGCATGATGACCCCCCTGCCCGGCGCCCATGCGCTTAAACCCGGCGCCGCGTCTAAGCCGATGTTCGGCGTGAAGCCCGTCATCGTCGATGCGGAGGGCAAGGTGCTGGAGGGGGCTACCGACGGCAATTTGTGCATCACGGACAGCTGGCCGGGCCAAATGCGCACCGTCTGGGGCGATCATGAGCGCTTCTTCCAGACCTATTTCACAACCTATCCCGGCAAATATTTCACCGGTGACGGCTGTCGCCGCGATGAGGATGGCTATTACTGGATTACCGGGCGGGTTGATGACGTCATCAACGTCTCGGGCCACCGCATGGGCACGGCAGAGGTCGAAAGTGCGCTTGTCGCCCATGCCAAGGTCGCGGAAGCGGCGGTGGTCGGCTATCCGCATGACATCAAGGGCCAGGGCATCTACGCCTATGTCACGCTGAACGCCAACGAGACCGAGAGCGCCGAAGTACGCGCCGAGCTGGTGAAATGGGTGCGGCAGGAAATTGGACCGATTGCCACCCCGGACGTGATCCACTTCGCCCCGGGCTTGCCCAAGACCCGCTCTGGCAAGATCATGCGCCGCATCCTGCGCAAGATTGCGGAAGGCGACACGTCGAACCTCGGTGACATTTCCACGCTCGCCGATCCTTCCGTGGTGGAGAGCCTTGTCACGTCACGCTCGGTGCCGGCCTGAGCGGTACGCCGTGTCGGGTACGATCCTGATAGCGGATGACCACCCCCTGTTCCGCCAGGCGCTCGCCATGGCGGCGCAGGGGGCGCGGCCAGACGCAAGAATCGCAGAATGCGGCAATCTCTCATCGGCGCTCAATGAGGCAATTGCCGCCGATGATCTGATACTGATATTGCTGGACCTCAAGATGCCAGGCGCCGAGGGCTATTCCGGCGTTGCGCTCCTCCATGCCGAGAAGCCTGGCGTCCCGATCCTGGTCGTCTCCAGTGCTGAGGCTTCACAGGCCGCACGCGAGGCTGTGCGCTTTGGCGCGGTGGGCTTTATCGGAAAGGACTCGGACCTTTCCGCCATCGAGGAGGCGATCCGCGACGCTTTGGCGGGTAAGCGCATTGAGGCGCCGCAGGACGCGGCTATCGATCCCGTCGCCGCGCAAATCGCGTCGCTAACGCCCACGCAACTCAAGGTCTTGCTCGGCGTAATGGAAGGGCGATTGAATAAGCAAATCGCCTACGATCTTGGTATCAGCGAGGCCACCGTCAAGGCGCACATGACGGCGATACTGAAAAAGCTCGATGTCCATAACCGCACCCAGGCGGTGCTCGCGGCAAAGGCGCTTGGCCTCGCCATCAACCACCACTGAGCGCCGTAGCTATTGAGTGGGCAAAGCCTCCTCCGCCGCACGCGCCTCCGCCAGCCACGCATCGAGATCGGCAGGCGCAAGCGGTTTTCGCAGCACCGTGATGCCTGCGTTGCGCGCGCGCCGGGAGTAATCCTGCTCGCGCGCCGCCGTGACAAGGGCAAATCGAGTGGACGGCGCTCTTTTGCGCATGGCACAGATCAACTCGAGGCCATCCATTTCGGCATTGAGGTTGAAGTCAACCAATGCCACATCAAAAGTCTCCTCTGTACCCAGTGCCGCGTGTGGGCATTCAGCGCTCACCACATCATGCCCTTGCGAGCGCAGATAGCCTCCGAGAGCGGCGCAATTCTCGCCGTCGTCGTCGACCACGAGCGCCCTGAGCAACTGTCCGTTTGCCCTGCGTACTGGTCGTCCACTGGGCGTATTCTCTGGTTCCAAAAAGGAGACAGGCAGCGCGATGCTGAACCTGCTCCCCTTGCCTTCCCTCGCATTGAGCGAAACGCGTGCACCAAGCAGCCGCGCGGTGCGTTCCACGATGGCGAGTCCCAAACCTATCCCGCCCTCGTTCGCATTCTCCAGCCGTTCAAACTCGCGAAAGATGATCTCCCGCTTATGGTCGGGTATGCCAGGCCCGGTGTCGATCACGTCGATCCGGGCGCTGCGTGAGCGGTGGCGCACACCTACGATGATGCCGCCGCGCGTCGTATAGCGGATCGCATTTGAGAGGAAGTTCTGCATGATGGAGCGCAGCAGACCAGGGTCGCTCTCCACCACTGCATCGCCCGGTCCGACACGCAGCTCCAGCCCCTTCTCGCGCGCCAGTGGCATCATCGTCTCAACCAGGTCAACCAGCAGCGGCCTTAGCCGGATGGGGCGAATATCAGGGCGCACGCCGCCCGCGTCGAGCTTTGATATGTCCAGCAGCGCGCGAAGCAGGGACTCGGCAGACTGGATCGAACGATCAAGCCGGGTCAGCACCTCCTGCTTTGCGTCGGGCAGATCGCGCCCGAGCGCGGCGGAGAAGAGGCGCGCCGCGTGGAGCGGCTGCAGCAGATCATGGCTAGCCGCCGCGAGAAATCGCGTTTTTTCGGCATCCGCCTGCGCGAGCGCGTCGTTAGCGGCGCGCAATGCCCCGGTGCGCTCCTCAACCCGTTCTTCCAGCTCGCTCCGCGCGATATTGAGGGCGCGCAACGCCTCCTCCTCCGCCGTCACGTCGGTATAGCACATCACATAGCCGCCGCTTGGCATTGGCCCACCGACTGTCTTCAACACCCGCCCATCGGGCCGAATGCGCTTGAAACTGTGCTGATGGCCGCGCCGCATATGGCCGAGACGCTTTTCCACATGGGCCTCCACCTCACCTGGCCCGCACTCTCCCCGCACCGCGTTATAGCGGATCAGATCGGCGATTGGTGCGCCCACACGAACCATGCCAGGCGGATATTCGAACAGCTCCAGATAACGCCGGATCCAGGCAACAAGGTTAAGGTCGCGGTCCACCACGCTGACGCCAGGGTCGATATTCTCGAGTGTCGCGGCGAGCAGCCCCTTTGAAAAACGCAGCGACTGCCCGGTGTCATCGAGGATGCGTTCCACCTCGCGGTGGGTGAGGTTGGATCCATGCAGCGCAGAGCTTATAAATGCGCGGGCAGACGGCATTCCGACCACGCTAGCGATCAAGCGCTCCGCCTGCCGCCTGTCAGCGCGATCAATCACTCCGGCTTCATCGCGGTCTTGGAAGGCATCCTCTGCCGCTTCTGGACCAACAAAGCGCGACACCAGGCGCTTGATGTCCGCAACGCTCATCACCATTCCGGGTGAGACGCCCGGCCTGTGCAGAAATTTCGGCAAGGCTGCGGGCGGCACGCGCCTCATCCGCATCAAAAGGAAGGCGGTGATGTTGCCGCCGAGGCTCCAGAGCGCGCCATGACCGACTAGGCTCAGGTCGCCGATGCCCAGCAGCCGGGTCGGGTTCCAGGGTGTTCCCCCCAGCTGCGAGAGCAGCGTCTCGTCTGCCAGTTGCGGCAGGGCCAGCGTGTAAAGCCATAGCATCAGCCCTACGCCCAGGCCCGCCTTCGCTGCCTGCGCATCGCGGCTCCCGCCGACTACCGCCATCACAAGCACCGGCGCGAACTGAGCCATGGCGGCGAACGCGACAAGGCCGATGGCCGCCAGGCGCTCGTTTTCCCGTATGCCAAGCGCCCAACCCGCGGCACCAGCCATGATGAGCGCGATCAGCGCCCGGCGGATGTTGAGCAGCGCCCGCCCCATCTCGCCTTCACCGCGCAGCTTTCGGCTGCGCAACAGTAAGGGGGCGACCAGATCATTGGAAACCATGGTGGACAGCGCAATCGTCTCGACCAGCACCATTGCCGTCGCCGCCGAAAAACCGCCCAGAAACACCAGCAGCGCAATGAGACTGCTGCCCTGCGATAGCGGAAGTTGCAGCACATAGAGATCCGAACGGACGGTATCCGGCAGCAAAGTGAGACCCGCCGCCGAGATCGGTAAGACTACGAGCAGCGTCAGCATCATGTAGCCAATGAACGGCCAACGCGCACGCTCCAGATCCGATGCGGACTGCGCTTCGATCACAGTCACGTAAAACTGGCGCGGAAGGCAGATGATCGCCGCCATGGAGAGGGCAGTAATGATGAAGAAATCTACCCCAATCAATGAAGGTGCGAAGTTCGCGGACAGCCGTCGCATTCCCTCATCAAGCGCTGGTGCCGGAGCATCGCTCAGCATCATCAGCGCCGCTATCCCCGCCACGATAAGGCCACTCAGTTTCATCAGCGATTCGAAGCCCACGGCGAAAAGCACCGAGTCGTTGCGGCTGGCAGCCTCGTAGCGGCGCGTTCCATAGATCATCGCGAACAGCGCCAGCCCCCCCGCTGCCAGCGCGATCGTCAACGGATTGACGGCTGATCCAGAGACCATGGCATAAGTGGTGCCAAGCGAACGCAGCTGAAGCGCCAGATAGGGAATGCTCCCCAGCAGGGCTAAAATCGTCACGAGCGCTGCCACGCCCCGGCTGTTGCCGAAGCGCCCGCCGATGAATTCCGAGATGGTGCTCGCGCCGTCTGCCTTCACGGCGTCGATCAGCCGGCGCAGAAATCTGTGGCCGAATAGGAACAGCAGGATTGGCCCCATATAGATCGGGAGGTATGACCATCCGTCGGCTACCGCACTGCCGACAGCGCCATAGTAAGTCCAACTCGTGCAATAAACGGCGAGAGCTAGCGCATAAGCGGGAGGACGAATCTGAGCCTTGAGCCCGACATTCTGGGTCCCTTCGGCCCACGATGCGAAGGCAAAGAGAAGCAATGCGTAAACCAGCGCAACCGCCAGTGGCAGCACAGCCTCCATGCACCCTCTTTATTCTGTTATTGCCTGTTAGCCAGGAATTTAGCACGAAGGGGGCTGAGCGGAAAGAGGCTCTGAACGTTGCTGCCTGCTGCGGGTGCCCGCCCCACCAGGCCTCGCCCCACGACTTTGCCCCTCGCCAAGAAATCCGCTTGGAATCTCGTCCGCCCGCCGATAGGAAGGCGCGCCAGGCAACCGCCCTGGCAACAATGCGGACAGGTGGCCGAGTGGTTTAAGGCAGCGGTCTTGAAAACCGCCGTGGGTGGAAGCTCACCGTGGGTTCGAATCCCACCCTGTCCGCCATTTTCCTTATCCCAGCGCGACACAAAAAGGGCGGGATCGCCCGCCCTTCCCTGTTGGCTTTACCGCTATCGCTCAGGCCGGGCTGAGCGCCTTGGCGGTGGACGCCGCGTGAATCTCGTCGATCGCGCCGCCCAGCGAGCCGTTGAACTCGTCATCGGACATCTGGTGGCGCAGATCTTCGAGCAGCGCACGGCTGAAGCTGGCGATGATGCCGCGGTTCTTCGCCAGCTCGATGCAGGCCTCCGGGCGCTTGAACCCGCCCGACAGCGCAACGACGCGCAGCACCTTGGGGTGATCGACCAGCGGATCGAACAGGCCGGCCTTGGTGGGGAGCGAGAGCTTGAGCATAACCTGCTGGCCGTCGGGCAGCGCGTCGAGCGCCTTCAGCGTCTCTTCGAGCAGGATCTGGTCGCACTCGGCGCGGGTCTCGCTCTTGATGTTCACTTCCGGCTCGATGATCGGCATCATGCCGTGGCTGAGAACCTGCGCCCCCACCTCGAACTGCTGCTTGACCACGGCGGCAATGCCCTCGCGGTTGGCGGAGTTGATGACAGAGCGCTCCTTGGTGCCGAACACGCCGAGAGCCTTCGCACGGCTGAGCAGCGCGTCCAGCTCCGGCATCGGCTTCATCAGCTGCACACCGTTGGCTTCGTCTTCAAGGCCCTTGTCGATCTTGATGAAGGGCACCACGCCGCGCTCGGTCAGCGCCTGCGGCGTCGGCTTGCCGTCAACTGTGCCGTCCATGGTGCGCTCAAACAGGATCGCGCCGATCACCTTCTCGCCGGTGAAGCAGGGCGAGGTGATGATGCGGCTGCGCATCGCGTGGATCAGGCCGAACATCTCCTCGTCGCCCGAATAGGCATCTTCCTCGATGCCATAGCCCTTCAGCGCCTTGGGGGTGGATCCGCCGCTCTGATCTAGCGCGGCGATAAAGCCGTTGCCTTCGGCCATCTTGCTGGTCATTTCATCAAACTGCATCTGCATATGCTCCAGTTGCTGTGCCGGCCTCCGGCCAGCGTTGTGTCCCCAATTAGAATCAGTTCATTAACGCTTTGACACCCGGCAGCTCCTTGCCTTCCATCCATTCGAGGAAAGCGCCGCCTGCGGTCGAAACAAAGCTGAAATCAGTACCCGCGCCCGCATGGTTGAGCGCGGCGACGGTATCCCCGCCCCCCGCCACCGAAGTGAGCGAGCCTTCCTTGGTGAGCGCCGCCGCCGTCTGCGCGAGCGCGACCGTCGCCTTGTCGAACGGCGCGATCTCGAACGCGCCGAGCGGGCCGTTCCACACCAGGGTCTTGCAGGTCTTGAGCACGTCCGCCAGTGCCTCCACCGCCGCCGGGCCCACGTCGAGGATCATCTCGTCTGCCTCAACCTCATGCACGTTGCACGTGCGCACAGAGGGCGGATTGGCCGCAAACTCCTTCGCCACCACAACGTCATAGGGCAGATGGATCGTGCATCCTGCCGCGTCCGCCGCGTCCATGATCTTCTCGGCAGTCTCCGCCAGATCATGCTCGCACAGCGACTTGCCGACATCGACCCCGCGCGCGGCAAGGAAGGTGTTCGCCATGCCACCGCCGATAATGAGATGATCGACCTTGGTGATGAGGTTGGTCAGCACATCGAGCTTGGAAGAGACCTTCGCCCCGCCGACCACCGCCGCAACCGGCTTTACCGGGCTGCCCAGCGCCGCCTGAAGCGCGTCCAGCTCCTTCTCCATCGAACGGCCGGCAAAGGCGGGCAGCTTGTGCGCCAGCCCCTCGGTCGAGGCATGGGCGCGGTGCGCGGCGGAGAAAGCGTCGTTGACGTACAGGTCACCCAGCCCCGCAAAGCGATCGATCACCGCAGGATCGTTCTTTTCCTCGCCGCCGAAGAAGCGGGTGTTCTCCAGCACCGCAATATCGCCGGGCTGAAGGGCAGCGACCGCAGCAGCGTCCCCTTCCCAATCCACATAGCGCACTGCGCGGCCCAGCACGGCGGCAAACGCGTCCGTAACCTGATTGAGCGAAAACTCGGCGCTCGGCTGACCCTTGGGCCGTCCAAAGTGCGCGAGTACCAGCACGATCGCGCCCCGGTCAGACAACTCGTTGACCGTCGGCATCGCTGCACGCAGGCGGGTATCGTCCGTCACCGCGCCATCCTTCATCGGCACGTTGAGGTCTTCGCGCACCAGCACCCGCTTGCCGCGGATCTCGCCCATATCATCAAGTGTCTTGAAGGGTTTCACGTCACGCTTTCCATATCATGCGAAACCGCCCGCCGATCTGATGAAGGGCGGGCGGCAGGTTTTTCGGATCAGAGGAACTTCGCCACCACGCCCGATGTGTCGATCATGCGGTTGGAGAAGCCCCACTCATTGTCGTACCAGCTGAGGACGCGGACAAGGTTGCCGTCGATCACGGCCGTCTCCAGACTGTCCACGGTCGAGCTGCGCGGATCGGTGTTGTAATCGATCGAGACCAGCGGCTCATCCGAATAGCCGAGCACACCCTTGAGCGGGCCGTTCTCGGAAGCTGCCTTCAGGAGGCCGTTCACCTCGTCCACGGTGGTCGAGCGCTTGGCGATGAACTTGAGGTCCACCACCGAGACATTCGGCGTCGGCACGCGGACGGACGAACCATCCAGCTTGCCCTTCAGCTCGGGCAGAACCTCGCCCACCGCACGGGCAGCGCCGGTGGTGGTCGGGATCATCGAGACAGCCGCGGCGCGGGCGCGGCGCATGTCCTTGTGCAGCTGGTCCAGCGTGTTCTGGTCGTTGGTATAGCTGTGGATCGTTGTCATGAAGCCCTTTTCGATGCCGACGGCGTCATGCAGCACCTTGGCGAGCGGGGCGAGGCAGTTGGTGGTGCAGCTCGCGTTCGAGATGACGATGTCGTCTGCGGTCAGGCTCTCATGGTTGACGCCGAACACGATGGTCTTGTCGACGCCTGTCGCCGGAGCAGAGATGACTACGCGCTTGGCGCCAGCGGTGAGGTGGGCCGAAGCCTTCGCCTTGTCGGCAAAGATGCCGGTGCATTCGAGCGCGATCTGCACGCCGTTCGCCGCGTGGGGCAGATTGGCGGGGTCGCGCTCGGCGGTCACCTGAATGCGCTTGCCGTTGATGATGAGGTCGTTACCGTCGACCTCGACCGTGCCGGCGAAATTGCCATGCACGCTGTCGCGCTTGAACAGCAGCGCGTTGGACTTGGCGTCGCCCAGATCGTTGATGCTCACCAGCTCCAGATCATGGTCGGTGCGCGAAAGGATCGCGCGGGCGACGAGACGGCCGATGCGGCCAAAACCGTTGATTGCTACTTTGACAGCCACTGTTCTAGCTCCTGCTTGTTATTGCGTATTCATTCAGTCGTTGAGTGCCGCAACGATCTGCGGCGTGATCTTTTCCGCCGTCAGGCCGAAATGGTCATACAGCGCCTCTATCGGGGCCGATGCACCGAACGTGTCGATGCCGAAGCGCAGGCCATTGATCCCGGTGATGGCTTCCCAGCCAAAGGTCGTGCCCGCCTCGATCGAGACACGCAGCACATGGTGCGGCAAAATCTCGTCGCGATAGCTTTCCGGCTGCGCCACGAAGCGGCTCCAGGATGGCATGGAGACGACATCCGCGCCGATGCCGTGCGTCTCAAGGTTGAGCGCCACCTGCATCGCGATCTCAACCTCGGACCCGGTGGCGACGATCACCACCTTGCGATCTTCCTCGGAGGAAAACAGCGTGTAGGCGCCGCGCGCGCAGCGGTTCTCGGCTGCTTCGGTGCGCAGCTGCGGCAGGTTCTGGCGGGTGAGCGCCAGCACCGAGGGCGTGTTTTCGTTGCGCAGCGCCAGCTCCCAGCACTCCGCGGTCTCGATCACGTCGGCCGGGCGGAACACCTCAAGATTGGGGATCATGCGCATAGACATGACATGCTCGATCGGCTGGTGCGTCGGGCCGTCTTCGCCTAGGCCGATGCTGTCATGCGTAAGCACATAGACGACGCGCTGGCGCTGAAGTGCGGACATGCGGATCGCGTTGCGGCAATAGTCCGAGAACACGAGGAACGTGCCGCCATAGGGGATGATGCCGCCATGAAGCGCCATGCCGTTCATCGCGGCGGCCATGCCGAACTCGCGGATGCCGTAATAGACATAGCGACCTTCGTAGCTTTCCGGGCCGAACGGCGTGGTCGCCTTGGTCTTGGTGTTGTTGGAGCCGGTCAAGTCCGCCGAACCACCCACCATTTCCGGCACGGCGGCGGTGAGCACTTCCAGCGCCATTTCAGACGCCTTGCGGGTGGCGACCTTCTTGGGATCTGCCAGCAGGCCGTCGATATAGCCCTTGAGGCCAAGATCGCCCGTCGGAAGCTCACCCGCCATGCGGCGCTCGAATTCCGCCTTGTTGGCGGAAGCAGCAAGCCGCGCTTCCCAATCGGCGCGGGCAGCATTGCCGCTTTTGCCCGCAAGCTCCCACTCGGCCTTGATGTCCGCCGGGATCTCGAAGGGCGCATACGCCCAGCCCAGCTCGGCGCGCGCGGCGGCGATCTCGTCTCCGCCGAGCGGCGAGCCATGCACGCTGTGGCCGCCCTGCTTGTTGGGTGCTCCCTTGCCGATGATCGTACGGCAGGCGACAAGGCTCGGGCGCGGATCGGCGGCGGCTTCGGCAAGCGCGCGACGGATGTCGGCAAAGTCATGCCCGTCACAGCTCACCACATGCCAGCCGGTGGCAACATAGCGCGCCTTGATATCCTCGCTCGAAGACATGTTTACGTCGCCGTCGATGGTGATGCGGTTGTCGTCCCACAGCACATTCAGGCGGCCGAGCTTCAGATGTCCGGCAAGGCCGATTGCCTCATGGTTGATGCCTTCCATAAGGCAGCCGTCGCCCGCGATCACCCAGGTCTTGTGATCGACCAGCGCGTCACCGAACACACCGTTGAGCTGCCGCTCGGCCATCGCCATGCCGACCGCCATCGCCAGCCCCTGCCCCAGCGGCCCGGTGGTGCATTCCACGCCCGGCAGCTCGAAATTTTCCGGATGGCCCGCGCAGGGGCTATGCAGCTGGCGGAAATTGCGGATGTCCTCGATCGTCGGCCGCGCATAACCGCTGAGGTGCAGCAGCGCATAGATCAACATCGAGCCGTGCCCGGCCGACAGCACGAAGCGGTCCCGGTCCGCCCAGTGCGGCGCAGAGGCATCGAATTTCAGGAAATCACGAAACAGCACCGTGGCGACATCGGCCATGCCCATCGGCATGCCGGGGTGGCCGCTATTGGCCGCCTGCACCGCATCCATGGCGAGCACCCGTATCGCGTTGGCCAGCGTCTGTTCGGAAATGCTCATCGGACGAATGCTCTCGTTCGCGGGGTTGGCGGGCGCGCCCGCGTAGAAGCGAGTCGCATGCTTGCGCGGTTCCTTTGTCCCGCTAACCGTGAGTCGTCAACCGCAGCAACCATCATTTCCGCTGTTGTCCAGCGGGAAAAGGGTGCAATCTGGGTGCTTGTGCCAAGTTTAAAGATATTGCTATGACCGGACCATGCCAGGCCAAACCCTCAATGACGCGCTAGACCGGCTCGATCGCGCGGTAGCAGGCGCGGAGACCGCGCTTCTCCAGCAACAGGCGCAAATGCAAACCCGCGTTGCACAGAAAGACGCCGCCGTGCGTCAGGCGGTGGAAGAATTGGACGCCCTCATCGCCTCCCTGGGTGGAGGGCGCGATGGCTGAGGTCACGCTGGACATAGCGGGTCGGCACTATGATGTGCACTGCCGCGATGGCGAGGAGGGGCAGCTCCGCCGCCTCGCCGCCATCATCGACGAGAAAACAGCCGTCGCCCGCCGCGCCTCGCCGGGCCTCACCGAGGTGCGCCAGCTGCTGTTCGCGGCGATCTTATTGGCCGACGAACTGCATGACCTGCGTGGACAGGGAAAGGCGCAGGGCGCGCTGGATCTATCCCCCGGGCAGGGCGGTGTTGACGATCGGGCGGCCGCAGCACGGATTGAGACTATCGCCGCGCGCCTCGAATCCCTCACGCAAAAGCTTGCAGGCGGGGCCGCCGTACCCTAAGTAGGTCAGCGGCGGGTACTGCCCGGCACGAGCCTCTGCGAACATCCCTGAGGCGATATCACATCCAAGGGGGCTGTCCCTGTGCGGGTCCTGGCCCGACATATATGGTCCCCACCTGACGTTGAGGCGTCAGAGGATATTCCGGCAAACGACCACGGCGGTCCCGCCAACCGCTTTCGGCCCAGGCGGGCCTGCGAAGCCCGATTGCCTCCGTTCCGGTGCTCACGTACGTGAGAGTACGCTGCGCTCCGGTACTCGACAATTGGGCTTCTCGGCTCCGCCTGAGCCAAAAGCGCCCTTTTTCTCCACCACCAACAGGAAAGCCGCGCTTGGACACCGCTCCCGAAAAAAATTCCCTGCGCCTGTCCGCTCGTGCCACACGCGCGGCATTCGTGGCGGGGCTGGACCAGATGGCGCATCGCCTCGCCTTTCGCGCGCTGCCCAGCCCTGTGCGCGCATCGCTGTCAGACCGGCGGATGATCGCGCTGTATGCCGCGGTGAACGACGAGGCCCCCGCCCTGCGCCTGGCCGAGGCGCTGATTGCTGAAGGCAAGGCATTATGCCTGCCGCGCACGGTGGACCGCATAGGCACCATGGAGTTTCGCGCGTGGGCGCCCGGTGATGCGCTGGAGGACGGGCCGTTCGGCACCCGACACCCCTCGGCCGCCGCGCCCCTCTGCCACCCGGATGCAATCGTCGCGCCTTTGCTGGCGTTTGATGCACGCCTGATGCGGCTTGGGCAAGGCGGCGGCTATTATGACCGCGCCTTCGCCCGTTATGAAGGCGCACTGCGCATTGGCCTCGGCTGGTCGGTGCAGCAAGTGGAAGAAGTACCATCAGATCCTTGGGACTTGCCGCTGCATCTTGTCATCACAGAGCGCAGCCTGATAGAGCCAGCCGCATGATCGGCGCCCCTCCCCCACCCAGCTGGCGTAAACCAGCAGGCATGTTTGCGATACTTGCGCTCATCGCGCTCTGGGCGTTCGTCATCGGCAGCCTGTCCGAGCCTTTGGCCCGCCTTCCCGGTTGGGCGCAGATACCGATCTACGTGGTCAGCGGGATCGTCTGGATCATGCCCCTGAAGCCGCTTCTGCAATGGATGGAGACAGGGCGCTGGAGGGCCTGAAAGCCTTTCAGCAATAATTACGCGGCGGGTGTTGACAGCATCCTCCCCATCCGATAGCTGGCCCCTCCACACCTGATGCGCGGGTGTAGCTCAGTTGGTTAGAGCGCCGGCCTGTCACGCCGGAGGTCGCGGGTTCGAGCCCCGTCACTCGCGCCATATCCTGCGATTTTCGCCGCAGAGACAGGGTATCTCCCTCCCGCAAATTGCAAGAACCGGCCGCCCTTTCGTTTGGCTCAGGGTTCCGTTGCCAGCAGATATGTCTGGCGCAACGTGTCGAGCGGTTTCAGGCCATCTGCCGTGTCCACCTGCCAGAAGGTCCAGCCATTGCAACTCGGTGCGCCTTGCAGCTTTGCGCCCAGTCCGTGGATCGAGCCGCTTTGCCCGCCGAATTCCAGCGAACCGTCAGCGCGCACCACGGCCTTCCACCGCCGTTTACTATCGCACAGTGTCGCGCCGGGGGGCAGCATACCCGTCTCGACCAGGGTCCCGAACGCAACCTTGGGGGCCTGGCGCGGCGTTTGCATGATCGCGACCGCGCTTTCATCGAGCGGCAGCGCCGCCTCGATCCGTTCCAGCGCCGCCTCGATATAGCTTTCCTCGCGCTCGATGCCGATCCATTTGCGGCCCAGCCGCTTCGCCACAGCGCCGGTCGTCCCGGTGCCGAAGAAGGGGTCGAGCACCACGTCACCCGGCTTGGTGCAGGCAAGCATCACGCGATAGAGCAAGCTCTCGGGCTTTTGCGTCGGGTGGACCTTCGTGCCGCCCTTCTTGAGCCGCTCCTGACCGCCGCAAATGGGGAGCACCCAGTCCGAACGCATTTGCAGCTCATCGTTCAGCGTCTTCATCGCACGATAATTGAAGGTGTATTTCGCCTTCTCGCTCTGGCTCGCCCAGATCAAAGTCTCGTGTGCATTGGTGAAGCGCGTGCCCTTGAAATTGGGCATCGGGTTCGCCTTGCGCCAGATGATGTCGTTGAGGATCCAGAAGCCCTGATCCTGCAGGCTCGCACCCACGCGGAAGATATTGTGATAGCTGCCGATGACCCACAACGTGCCGGTGGGCTTCAAAATGCGCCGCGCTTCGCGCAGCCAATCGCGCGTAAACGCGTCATAGGCCGCAAAGCTGTCAAACTTGTCCCACTCGTCGGTCACGGCATCGACATGGCTACCATCCGGGCGGGAGAGGTCGCCGCCAAGCTGGAGATTGTAGGGCGGATCGGCAAAGATCATGTCGACGCAGGCATCGGGGAGCGCACGCATGGCGGCGATACAGTCCCCCCGGATCAGCCGATCGGTCTCGAGCACGACCTCCGGCACAGCGACTGCGACTGCCTTCGCCTTGCGCCTGTCGACCCGTTCCAACACACCCATATTTCATCCCCCGAAATCATTCAGAAGACCCGCATGAATCCTCAGATTCCGTGCGTCAAGCTCGGTAAACTTGGTTAATTTTCCGTTACATTGGGTGCGACTGAGTTCGAACCGCGAACACGGCCAGATGTAGAGTCACGATGATTCGCCGGGACCCAATATATGGGGGTGTGGCGCAAAAGACTCAGCACGCGGAGCCTTAGAAAATATTTTCAGAGCAGCTCCAGCTGCGCCACCGGCGCGAAGCTGCGGCGGTGCAGCGCGGTTGGTCCATGCTCGCGTAGCGCCGCCAGATGGTCCGCCGTGCCATAGCCCTTGTTGCGTTCCCACCCATAATGCGGATGCACCCGCGCCGCCTCGCGCATCAGCGCATCGCGATGCTCCTTGGCGACGATCGACGCAGCGGAGATGCACGGCTCGATCGCGTCACCGCCTACAATCGCCCGCGCCTGCCAGCGCCACTCGGGCCGCCGACCGTGTGGCGTCAGATTGCCGTCCACCAGCACTTGGAGCGGATCGCAGCCGATCTTGGCGCACAAACCCTCCACCGCCAGCGTCATCGCCAGCATCGTCGCGCCAAAGATGTTGAGCCGGTCGATCTCGGCGACATCAACCACGCCGACCGCCCAGTGGCACCGCCGCCTGATCGTCTCGGCAAGGGTCGCGCGCCGCGCCTCGGGAATTTTCTTGCTGTCGTCCAGCCCGGCGGGGCGTGGTTTGCACAGTATCACCGCCGCCGCAACCACCGGTCCGGCAAGAGGCCCCCTGCCCGCTTCGTCAACCCCGGCGATCATGGTTCAATACCAATCATTTTTTGGTGTTTAGAGTTGTAAATAAATCCGGATTGATGCGCGCCCTACGGTAAGCTCCTCCATCTCCATCTGCAGTAAATGAAACTGGTATTTCGACAATACGGCCACATTTTTCGATTGGCCATATTTCGGACCAAGAGCCCGAATAACGAACCCCGAATGTAGCAGGTTTCAAATCAGCCTCTTCCTTTTCGATTCGGACTACACCAAGCTTGGCTTTGCTATCGCCGATGCAAGTCAGGCCAGACTGAGCGAACTTCGCGTCCACGCCAAGTATCACCAACTGCAACGTATCGCCTATGAGGGAGTCATGTGCATAGGATTGTCCACGGTTGACTCGGATAGCCGTCATGCTTCCGTCCGAACTCTGCATTACCATGTATCGAACCGACGCATCGTCACAGCCCGGATGACGTATCGCCATAGTCCAGGCATTTTTCATTCGACGAAAAGCGACTTCAGTAAAAACATATCGCTCCGCCGTGGCAGGCTCCACCGTATCGACTGTTATACCTTTTGCGAGGCAGTTGGCATTATCCTTATATATTTTCTGCGCTACCTCCCGAACGGGCTTTAACAGCTCATCATTCGAGGGTTGCGGTGCTGAGGCATTCCACTCCTGCAACTTTTGCAAAATCAATGCGTGCTGCGCATGAGCCGGAAAGCAGTTCACGCCGACTAATAACAAAATTAACCCCCTCATAATGCTACGCATTATTATCCCCCTCACTCTCATAAAACTCCATAGGAAATCCCATCGGCCCATGCCCTCGCCCTAGCCCCGGCGCACTGGAAAGCGCCGCGCGCACATAGCGGCGCGCGCGGGCGATGGCGTCGGGCAGGTTCATGCCGTGCGCCAGGCCTGTGGCAATACCGGATGCCAGTGTGCAGCCGGTGCCATGCGTGTGCGGCGTATCGATCCTGGCGTCCTGCCAGAGCGTCTCCGCTCCATCGGCCGCGATCAGCCGGTCGATGAGGAGGTCACTCGTCCCATGCCCGCCCTTCACCAGCAGCGCGCAGCCATGCGCCCGTACCGCAACCTCTCCGCCCAGCGCCGCCAACTCTGGCAGATTGGGCGTGGTGAGCGTGGCAATGCACATCAGGCGGGTGAAGGCTGCGATCGTCTGCGCGTCGGCCAGCGCGGAGCCGCTCGTCGCCACCATCACCGGATCGAAGACGATGGGGATGCCCGCAAGCTGTTCCAGCCGCCCCGCCACTGCCTGCGCCGTCGCTGCGGAGCCGATCATGCCGATCTTCACGGCGTCGACGCCGATGTCTGACAGCACAGCATCCATCTGTGCCACCACCATATCCGTCGGCACCGGATGAACCGCGTCAACCCCGAGCGTATTCTGCGCGGTGATGGCGGTGATGGCCGTCATCGCATGCCCGCCCAGCGCGGAGACGGTCTTGATATCCGCTTGGATGCCCGCCCCGCCGCCGCTGTCAGACCCGGCGATGATGAGGACGCGGGCGATCATCCCTTGTGATAGCGTGTGGTGGATGCCGGGTTTGCGGCAAGCGCCTTGCCGGTGCGCGTTGGCCTGTCCAGCAGCTCCCCGCCGCAATTGGGGCAGCGGTCATCCAGCGCCTCTGCGCATTCGGCGCAATAGGTGCGCTCGAACGAACAGATGAATGCCCCGCCCGCATCAGCCGGAAGATCGACGCCGCAGCGCTCGCAATCCGGCCGCATTTCCAGCATCAGGCAGCGACCCGCGCGACTTCGGCGCAGATGCGCTCGACCACATCCTTAACCTGATCGGCGCTGTCGCCTTCGGCCATCACGCGGATGACAGGCTCCGTGCCCGACGGGCGAATAACGAGACGGCCAGTGCCATTGAGCTCCGCCTCCGCCTGCGCAATGACACGCTGCACATCGGCATGATCCAGCGGCCTGCCGCCCTCGAAGCGCACGTTCTTCAGCAGCTGCGGCACCTTGTCAAACTGGTGCATCAGCTCGCTCGCCCGCTTACCGGACCGCACCAGGGCCGCCAACACCTGCAGCGCTGCGATGGTCCCATCACCCGTCGTCGCATAATCGGTGAGGATCATATGGCCGGATTGCTCGCCACCCACGTTATAGCCGCCGCTCCGCATCGCCTCGAGCACATAGCGGTCACCCACCTTGGTGCGTAGCAGGTTGATGCCACGCGCGCTCAGAAACCGTTCCAGCCCGAGGTTTGACATCACGGTAGCGACCAGCCCGCCGCCCGAAAGGCGCCCCTCCTCCGCCCAGCGCGAAGCGATCAGCGCCATGATCTGGTCGCCATCGACGATCTGGCCCTTCTCATCAACGATGATCAGCCGGTCCGCGTCGCCATCGAGCGCGATGCCGATATCCGCGCCTGCGGATACCACCGTCTCCTGCAACAGCATCGGCGAAGTGGAACCGCATTGGTCGTTGATATTGAGGCCATCGGGCGTCACGCCGATGGCAATCACTTCCGCGCCGAGTTCCCACAGGGCCGAAGGCGCGACCTGATAGGCGGCCCCGTTCGCGCAATCGACGACGATGCGCAGGCCATCCAACCGCAGGTCGGCGGGAAAGCTGGATTTCACCGCATGGATATAGCGCCCGCGCGCATCCTCCACGCGCCGCGCCCGGCCAATGTCCTTCGGCTCCGCCAGCGCAATCTCCTCCGCCAGCAGCGCCTCGATCTTCGCCTCGTCCTCGTCAGACAGCTTGTAGCCATCCGGGCCGAACAGCTTGATGCCATTGTCATGAAACGGATTATGGCTGGCCGAAATCATCACGCCCAAATCCGCGCGCATCGACTGAGCCAACAGCGCCACCGCAGGCGTAGGGATCGGGCCGAACTGAACCACATCCATGCCGACGCTCGTGAAACCCGCGACCAGCGCGTTTTCCACCATATAGCCGGAAAGCCGCGTATCCTTGCCGATCACGACGCGATGGCGGTGGCTGCCGCGCAGGAAATGCTTGCCCGCCGCCATGCCGACCTTCATCGCCAGCTCCGCGGTCATCGGCCACTGGTTGGTGCGCCCACGAATGCCGTCCGTACCGAAATATGTGCGTCCGCTCAAAAGTCCCGCCTCACGCTGGTTTCGCTCAACCCCGGCCTTAGCGAAAAGCGGCTCCCAAGAAAAGCTTTGCGGAGCGGGGATCGGGCGGCATAACCAGCGGTTCAACGCGCAAGGAACGTCCATGGCTCGAACATTGCTCATCCTTGCCAGCCTGATCGTCGGGCTAACCCTCGGCATGGGCATGGGCAACCATGCCGCCGGTGCGCTGGAGGCCGCCGAGATTGTCGGCACGATCTGGCTGAATGCCCTACGCATGACGGTAATGCCTCTCGCGGTCGCACTGCTCATCACCGGCGTTGTGAAGACGGCGCAGACGGCAAGCTCTGGTAAGCTCGCCGCGAGGAGCATCGGCTGGATGCTGGCGTTGCTCGTCGTCTCGACCTGCGTCGGAGCGTTGCTGATCCCGGCGCTGCTCCGCCTGTTTCCGGTGCCAGAGCAAGCCAGCATAGCGCTGCAGGCGGGCATGGCACGGGCGGGCCATGTCGCCGCGCCGCAGCTGAGCGACTTTTTCCTCTCCGTCGTTCCCACCAACATTTTTGCCGCTGCCGCGGATGATGCGATGTTGCCGGTGATCCTGTTCTCGCTGCTGCTTGCGTTCGCGCTCTTGCGTGTGCCTCAACAGCAACGCGCGCCGGTCACGGACTTTTTCGAGGGACTGTCCGCCGCGATCATCGTCATGATCGGGTGGGTGTTGTGGCTCGCCCCGCTTGGTGTGTTCGCGCTCGCCTATGGGCTCGGCGCTCGGAGCGGGGCGGCGGCGTTTGGCGGCCTTGCGCATTATGTGCTGATTCTGGTTACGACCGGAGCGGTCATCTGGCTGGGCGCGCTGCTGCTCGCACTGGTGGGTGCCCACATCGGCCCGGCGCGGTTCCTGCGCGCATCAGTTCCGGCGCAGGCAGTTGCGCTCTCCAACCAGTCGTCGCTCGCATCCCTGCCGGCAATGCTGGAAGGTGTCGATGCGCTCGGCGTGCGGCGCGAGACTGCGGATGTCGTGTTGCCCATTGCCGTTACCATATTCCGCGTGACCAGCCCGGCTTTCAACCTGGGCGTCGCACTCTACATCGCGGCGTGGGCGGGCATCGTACTGACCCCGTGGCAAATCGGCATCGGCGTGGGCGTCGCGACGCTAACTACGCTCGGCTCGGTCAGCCTGCCCGGTTCCGTGAGTTTCATCGGATCGATCGGGCCGATCTGCCTCGCCATGGGCCTGCCGATCGAGCCGCTGGGTTTACTCGTGGCGATAGAAAGCTTCCCTGACCTGATGCGAACGCTGGGCAACGTGACGATGGACATGGCCCTCACCGCGACGATCGATCGCCGTGGGGGCGAGAACGCGAAAGTCAGCCTTCCTTGAGCTTGTCGAGGTGCATCAGCCGTTTGACGAAAGGCGCCACCAGCAACACCACGCCGCCGACGACTACACCGAACCAGCCCACGGAACTGTAGACTTCCAGCGTCGCCAGCGCTGGATCGGCGCTCGCCGCGCTCTTTGCCCCGATATTGGCGGCGATCAGACCCGCAATGAAATCTCCCGCCGCAGTGGCGAGGAACCACACGCCCATCATCAGCCCCAGCATCCGCGGCAGGGATAACTTGGACATGGCCGAAAGCCCCACCGGCGACAGACACAGCTCACCCATCGTATGCAGCGCATAAATGGCGAAGATGAAGAATACGGGTGTCGGATTGTCCAGCCCCGCCCAGTGCGCGCCCCACACAAGCGCGAGGAACCCCAACCCGACCTGAATCAGCGCCAGCCCGAACTTGGCGGGCGTCGATGGCTCCTTGCCGCGCCTGCCCAGCCACACCCAAAGCCCTGCGAACAGCGGAGCGAGCAGGACCACGAACATCGAGTTGACGGATTGGAATACCGAGGCGGGCACCTCCCATCCAAATATGTAACGGTCCACATGCCTGTCAGTAAACAGGTTGAGCGACGATCCCGCCTGCTCGAACAGACCCCAGAACAACGGATTGAGCGCTAGCAGGAACAGCGCCGCCAGCATCCTGTCCCGGTCGATCCGCTCCATCCGCGCAAACGCTTCCCACAGCAAATAGGGGACCGTCAGCACGCCACAGACAATCAACAGCCAGCCGACCGCATCATGATTACCGACCAGCCAGGCAACGCCCAGAACAGACAGCACCGAGCCGCCGTAGATCATCCACTCGCGCGTAACCGGACCCACCACACGCGCGCTCAGCACCTCCGGCTGCGATGGCTCGCCCTTTCCGAGCAACAACGGCTTTCCCAGCACAAAGACTATGATGCCCAGCAGCATGCCCGCCGCCGCCGCGCCAAACCCCCATGACCAGCCGACCGTCTCGCCCAATATCCCGCAGGCTATCGGCCCCAATATGCCGCCCAGGTTGATGCCCATGTAGAAGATCGTATAGGCGGGATCGCGGCGCACGTCGTCACGCGGGTAGAGCTGGCCGACAATGGCGGAAATGTTCGCCTTCAGGAACCCCGTGCCGACGATAATGAACGCCAGCGCCGTCCAGAAGGCATTGAGCGCGACCGCATCCTGCCCGCCATCGCCTTCCAAGCCGAGCAGCAGGTGCCCAATAGCGATCAATATGCCGCCGAACAGAACCGCCTTCCGCTGTCCCAGATAATGGTCAGCCAGCCATCCGCCCACCACAGGGGTGATATAGACGAGGCTGGTATAGGCGCCATAGACATAGCCCGATTGTTCGTCCGACATCAGGAAATGCTTGGTGAGATACAGCACCAGCAACGCGCGCATGCCGTAATAGGAAAAGCGCTCCCACATTTCGGCAAAGAAAAGGATGAACAGCCCCTTGGGATGGCCGAGCAGGGTTCCGTGCGTGTTACCCTGTGGTGCCGTGGTGGCCATGCTCGCTCCTGTGGTCTGTGGGCAGATACTCGCCGCCAGACTAACCGAAATCGCGGGGCTGTGAAGCGCCAAAGCGCTGTGGGCCTTGCCTCAACCCGCTGTTTGTCGCAGATGCGCTTTCATGTTCAACGACACCTCCTCCCCCCTCGCCCTCCTCAAGACCCGCCGCTCCGGCAAACCGCGAGAACTCATCGCCCCCGGCCCGGATGATACGCAGCTGCGAACGATGCTTGAGATAGCGAGCCGGACACCCGATCATGGCAAGCTGTTCCCGTGGCGCTTCGTGATCGTGCGCCCCGATCAGCGCGAGGCGCTCGCCGCGCTGCTGGAAAGCGCTTATCTGGCCGAGAAGCCCGAGGCGGGAAAGCTCGAGATCGCAGCGATGCACGAGTTCGCGCATCAGGCGCCATGCCTTGTCGTGGTGCTCTACAGCCCTAAGCCTGAGAGCCACATCCCGCTGTGGGAGCAGGAACTGTCGGCAGGCGCTGCGGCGATGAACCTGCTCCACGCCGCCCATGCCAGCGGATTTGCCGGCGGCTGGCTCACCGCCTGGGCCGCTTACTCCAACACGGTGCGGGACGCGTTCGGCTCAGCGCCGGAGAAGATTGCGGGGTTCGTATTCATCGGCACGCCGGGGAAAGAAATGTCCGAACGCCCCCGCCCCGATTATGACGCGGTGGTATCGATCTGGCAGCCCTCTCAGCCATAAGAAAAGGCCCGCTCCAGCGAAGGAGCGAGCCTTTCCAAAAGCGATACTGTTGGCGCTATCAGCCCTCGGTCGGGCGATTGTCGCGACGCTCGGCGATACGGGCGCGCTTGCCGGTCCGGCCACGCAGATAATAGAGCTTGGCGCGACGCACGACGCCCTTGCGCACCACGGTGATGCTGTCGATGTTCGGGCTGTAGAGCGGGAAGACGCGCTCGACACCCTCGCCAAAGCTCATCTTGCGCACGGTGAAGTTACTGCCCATGCCCTTGTTGGAGCGGGCGATGCAGACGCCTTCATAGTTCTGAATACGGGTGCGCTCGCCTTCGACGACCTTCACGCCGATGCGCAGCGTGTCGCCGGCGCGAAATTCGGGGATGGTCTTGCCTGCCTTGGCGATTTCCTCGGCTTCGATCTGTTCGATGAGGTTCATGGCCTCTTTTCCTTCGTCTGTCGTCGCGCGCCAGAGGCAGGTCAGTCCCGAACGCCCCTGTGGCGCTCCCAAAGGTCCGGCCTGCGTAACCGTGTATCATCCTCCGCCCTTTGTTTCCGCCAGGCGGCGATCTTCGCGTGATCCCCCGATCGCAACACTTCAGGGATCGCGCGCCCTTCCCACTCAGCGGGTCGGGTATAGTGCGGATATTCGAGGAGGCCGCTTTCGAAGCTTTCCTCGACTCCGCTGGAAGGCGCGCCCATTACCCCGGGAAGCAGGCGAATGCAAGCGTCGAGGATGGTAAGCGCCGCCATCTCGCCGCCGGAAAGGATGATGTCGGTGAGCGAGACCTGCTCGATGTGAGGGCGAGCCTCGAACAGCCGCTCGTCAAACCCCTCGAACCGGCCGCACAGGATGGTGACGCCGGGCCCGGCAGCAATCTCGCGGATGCGCGCCTGCGTTATCGGCGTCCCGCGAGGCGTCATCGCGAGGATGGGGGCTCCAAGTGGCTCGTCATCCCCGCGAAAGCGGGGATCCAGAGTCGATCCCTCCATATCCGGATTACTGGATTCCCGCCTTCGCGGGGATGACGAGAGCAGGCCAAACATCCGCCGCTCCGCCTCATCCACCGCCGCGCTCAGCACATCGCAGCGCAGCACCATCCCCGCCCCGCCGCCAGCGGGCGTGTCATCAACGGTGCGGTGCTTGTCCGCAGCGAAGTCGCGGATCTGGATCGGGTCGCAAGACCATATGCCCTGCTCCAGCGCACGGCCAGCAAGTGACACGCCCAGCGGGCCGGGGAACATCTCCGGGTAAAGGGTGAGAATTTGGGCGAAGAAGGTCATTTTGGTTATTTGCCAATCGTCCGCGTCACAGTCCACCGATGCAGGCGAGTAACAATCCAAGGCCCTGCCAGAACTATGCCAACAATCAGGCCGTAGCGCATAATATCAAGCATTACTCCGCCCAATTCTCCACCACACGAAAGTTCATGGGGTCCATAATGTTTTGCACAATCCTCATAACGCAGATGATCCTGCCGAATGAGGATTATCGGAATACTCAAGGCAAGTGCACAGGAACACATGATTGTCTGCCACTTTGGGATCACAAATCCAAATCGAATGAATATCAGAAGCGGAGCCGAGGCAATGGCTGCAAGCACCCCTCCGGCTATAATGGGACCGAATAGAATAAGCGCAATAATCTCCATCACCCCGCCCAATTCTCTGTCTTCAGCCCCGGCACATCGGCAAAGTCTTCCTCATTATTCGTCACCACGATCGCGCCGATGCTGAGCGCATGGGCGGCCAGCAACCGGTCGAACCGCGCTCGCTTGAACGGCAGCCGCGCATATTCCCGCGCGGCCGCTTCATCGAAATCGATGATCGGGATCACCCGGATGAATGCATCCAAGACTTCGGGCGGTGGCGGCTTCCCAATACGCGTTCCATATGCCACCTCCGCATAGCTGATCGCCGAAATGCCGATCTCACCCGCTTCGCATTCCGCCAGCCGCGCCTTCAGGCCATCATTTCCCACGTCCAATGCATAAACGGCAGTATTGGCATCGATAAGATATCGGATCACGCCAACCCTGCCGCCTTACGCGCCGCGATCGTACTGGGCCGCTCTTCAAAATCCTCGCGAGGCGCCAACTTGATGCCGGGTGCCTTCCCCGCGAAACCGCTGATGTCGATCTTCTTCGGCGGGGCATCGACCGGAAACGCCGTGAAACTGCCCTGCTGTTCGCGCAGGACCATCTCGGTGCCTTCCTTGATGCCCAGCGCCTTCGGCAGCCGCAGCGCCACCGAGTTACCTGACTTGAACACCTTCGCCTTATATTCCTCGGCCATCGAATGCTCCGTATATACTTCGTGTATATACTACTCTACATACGCCGCGTCAATCACGGCCCTGTCCGCTTCAATCTGTGCCGAGTGGATCGGCACCATGAAGCGTTTGCCGTCTGGGCGCTCGATTTCCAGCACATCGCTCGCGCCGAAATTCTCGACCGCGATGATATGCCCCAGCGCTTCACCGCTATCGGTAACGCAGGGCAAGCCAATCATGTCATGATGGTAATATTCGCCTTCAGTGAGCGGCGGCAGGGCGGAGCGGGGGACGGTGAGCGCGACGCCGCGCAGAGCCTCCGCCGCAGTGCGGTCCTTCACCTCGGCAAAGCGGGCGACCGCGCCGTTCGAACCGGCCCGGATGGATGAGAGGGTGAGCACGCGCCCACCCCCGTCGAACGTCTTGTATCGCTTGAGGCTTTCCGGCCCCTCGCAAAACAGCTTCAATCGCACCTCGCCCGCCACGCCATGCGCGCCGATAATGGCCGCGAGAGTCACTTGCCGGTCCCCGGCGGGGGTGACGGGGCGGTCGGCGGTCAAGAATCAGCCCTGAGCTTGTTCTTCGCTGGCTTCGGCAGCGGGCGCTTCCTCAGCGGCGGCTTCCTCGGCGGGTGCCTCGGCAGGCGCGGCTTCTTCGGCTACCGGAGCTTCCTCCTCAGCGGGAGCCGGAGCGGCAGCGGCGGCTGCGGCTTCTTCCGCAGCAGCCTTGGCGGCTTCCTCGGCCTCAGCGATCTTCGCGGCCTTCTCCTCGGCGCGATCCTTGGCCTTCTCGCCGGGGACGCCCTTGTTCGGGTTGTTGCGCGCGGCGCGCTCTTTCACACCGGCGGCGTCGAGGAAGCGGGCGACGCGGTCGGTCGGCTGTGCACCATTCTCGACCCAGTACTTCGCACGCTCGGTGTCCAGCACCACGCGCTTTTCGTCGGTCTTGGCGAGCAGCGGATTATAGCTGCCGATGCGCTCGATGAACTTGCCGTCGCGCGGGGCGCGGGCGTCAGCCACGACGATGCGGTAATAAGGGCGCTTCTTGGAGCCGCCACGCGACAGACGAATTGATGTTGCCATATGTTCTAACCTTACCTTTCTTGAATGCTGATAAACTGTGATAAATTACTTCTTGAGAAAATTCTGAAAATTAGGGGGAAGCCCACCGGGCGCGCCGCCACCGAGGCCCGGCAGGCCTGCAGGCCCGCCTGCTCCACCACCCATTCCGCCGAGCATGTCGCCAAGGCCACCGCCCTTCCCGCCCATGAACATCTTCGCGAGCGCGCCGAAGCCGCCCATCTTGCGGATCTTCTTCATCGCGGTTTCCATTTCCTGATGCATCTTGAGGAGCTTGTTCACCTCCTGCACCGTGCGGCCCGCGCCCTTGGCGATGCGGATCTTGCGCTTGGCGTTGATGATCGCCGGGCGCTCGCGCTCCTTGGGCGTCATCGATCCGATGATGGCGTCCAGATGCACCAGCGCCTTGTCGTTCGCGCCGCTCTGCGCCATCGCTGCCTGCGCCTTCTTGAGGCCAGGGATCATGCCCGCCATCGCGCCCAACCCGCCCATCTGCTGCACCTGTTTCAGCTGCATGCGCATGTCATTGAGGTCGAACTGGCCCTTCGCCATCTTCTTGGCGAGCTTGTCCGCCTCTTCCGCGTCGATCGCCTCGGCCGCTTTCTCGACCAGGCTAACGACATCGCCCATGCCGAGAATACGCTGCGCCACGCGCGCGGGGTGAAACGGCTCGATCGCGTCCAGTTTTTCGCCGGTACCCGCAAACTTGATCGGCGCGCCGGTGACGAAGCGCATCGAGAGCGCCGCGCCGCCACGCGCATCGCCATCCATACGGGTCAGCACCACGCCGGTCAGCGGCACCTGCTCGGTGAAGCTTTTCGCGACGTTGACGGCATCCTGCCCCGTGAGGCTATCGACGACCAGCAGGATTTCCTGCGGGGCGGCGATACCGGCCACCGCCTTCATCTCGTCCATCAGCGCCTGATCGACATGGAGACGGCCCGCGGTATCGAGCATCACCACGTCATAGCCCTGCAGCTTGGCGGCCTGAAGCGCGCGCCGCGCGATATCGACCGGCTGCTGCCCCGCAATGATAGGCAGCGTCGCCACATCGGCCTGCGTCCCCAGCACCGCCAGCTGCTCCTGCGCGGCCGGACGATTGACGTCCAATGACGCCATCATCACCTTCTTGCGCTCTTTCTCCTTCAGGCGCTTGGCGATCTTGGCCGTGGTGGTGGTCTTGCCCGAACCCTGCAGGCCCACCATCATGATGACGGCGGGCGGCGTAACATCGAGCATCAGGTCGGAGCTGTCCGACCCGAGAAATTCCGTCAGCGTATCCGAGACGATCTTGACGACCATCTGCCCCGGCGTGACCGAGCGCAGCACATCGCCCCCCACGGCCCGGTCAGTCGCGCGGTCAACGAATTCGCGCACCACGGGAAGCGCGACATCCGCCTCCAGCAGCGCGATTCGCACCTCGCGCATCGCGGTGCGGACATCATCCTCGCTCAGCGCACCGCGCCCGCGCAGCTTGTCGAACACCCCGGTAAGGCGATCGCTCAATGAGTCAAACATCGACACCTCGTTGCCCGGCCGAAGCCGCGTAAAACCTTAATCCCCGAAACGACAAACACGCCGGTGGGCGAAACCTCGCCGACCAGCGTCGATCCATGGACCATATGGGCAAAACCGCCCGAGCCAGGGATGTCCTTCAGGACGACCGGCAACCCAAGGGCGCGCGGTCTATGCGCTGGCCCATAGGCGCATGCGCGCTCGAACGCAAGAAAAAGCGGGATGTCCGCAAATGCGGTGAACCGTGAAGATGGTTATAAGCGCATTAACCAGGCGCATCTTACCAGCATTAGCAAGCAGTTGAAGCGCGCAAGAGGATAGACCCCCATGACAATTCAATCAGGCAGTACGCGGGCAGCGTGGGATGCGCTGTGCAAATCGCAGGCTGTCATCGAGTTCGATCTTGAGGGCAGAATTTTATGGGCGAACGATCTTTTCCTCGAAGTAATGGGCTATCGCTTCGATCAGATTAAAGGCCAGCACCACCGCATGTTCTGTGAACCGCATCTTGCGTCGTCAGAGGGCTATCGCGATTTCTGGCGGCGGCTCATCGGGGGGCATATCGATGCCGGTCTTTATAAACGGATCGACAGCAAAGGTCGGCCTGTATGGCTGCAGGCGACTTATAACCCGGTTCTAGACGATCGGGGCGAGCCGGTGCGCATTCTCAAGTTCGCGACCGATGTGACACAACAAAAAGTGGCCAGCGCCGAAACGCAGAGCAAGCTCGAAGCCATTCACAAATCCCTCGCGGTTGCCCATTTTTCCATGGACGGGAAGATAGTCGACGCCAACGAGAACTTCCTGGCGGACATGGGCTACTCCCGCCAAGACATCATCGGCCACCACCACAGTATCTTCTGCCACGACGATTATGCGCGCAGCAGCGAATACAAGGCCTTCTGGGCGCGGCTTGGCAAAGGAATGTTCGATCGCGGAACCTATAAACGGCTGACCCGCGACGGCCGCGACATCTGGCTTGCGGCCACCTATAATCCGGTGCTCGACGCCGACGGGAATCCCGCGCGCGTCATGAAGATCGCGACCAACGTCACGCGCCAGATCGAGCTTGAGAACGAGGTCAAGCAACGGCTACTGGAAGGAACCGCCTACCAGGGCCAGCTCGCCGCGCGCGGAGACGCATTGGAGCGGGTGATCGGTAATCTCTCTTCGATCGTCACGACTATCAACGGCATTGCCTCCCAAACCAAGCTGCTGGCCCTCAACGCCGCCATTGAGGCTGCCCGGGCGGGCGATGCCGGGCGCGGCTTTGCCGTTGTCGCCAGCGAGGTCAAAAAGCTTGCAACGGAAACGCATGCCGCAACAGAACACGCCGCGGCGATCACGGCGGAAGAGCTGATGGCGTGGAGCGCCAAGGCTGACGATAATTTCATTGGCCATTACTCGGCGCGCGAGGCCGCCTGACGGAAATCGTGCTGGCTCTTGCAGTGCGCAGCCATTGCCCTAAATCCCGATCATGACCATCGGCAAGACCATCACCGTCAATGACAGCATGCAGAGTGGCTACCGCTACGAACTCACCGCGCCGGAGGGGAGGGATTTCGACCCCGGATTCAATCCGCATCTCTCACCGCGAGAGATGCTGGAAATGGGCGTGTTCGAGGGGAAATATTGCAACGATTGCCGCGATGAACTGCCCGCCACATGGTTCAAGAAAGCCCGGATTTCCGATAAGCCGGACGTCTCCTGCAACTATTTCGGTGTCAAAAGCCGTCAGCCTCTCAGCGTTTGGCGTGAAAAGGGCTGGATATACGGGCCGGACGTGCGCGGCTGGTTCCAATGGTATTGCCGCTATTACATGGGCCGCCGCCTGCCCGATATCGATGCAATCCAGATCAAGCGCTGGCGTGCATTCTCGCGCCACGCAGGGCAGATCCGCGCCAATTGTGCGCCGGGAGATATATTCTGCCGCCCGCGTCAGCGGCAAGGGCTGCTGCAATGGGCTTATGATCCGTTCTTGTGAACGCACGCACCGCAACCATGCGGAAAGTTGAAATCGACCCGGTGGTTTCGTATGATAATTAGGCTGTCCCGAGTTAATGAGGCAGGGCCGCGCGCGCCATATCAAAGTATCTGGAACATAATCAAATGCTTAGAAAAGCCTCGATATCTACCGAATCTTTGGCGAATGTCTTGGCCCAGAGCAGCGATTGCGTGAAGCTGATCGATGAGCACGGCGCACTCATCTGGATGAATCCGAACGGCCTGTGCGGTTTGGAAATAGATGATTTCAGCACGATAGAGGGGCAGTCTTGGGCCAGCCTCTGGCCTGAGAGCGCGCAGGCGCAGATACAATCCGCATGTACATCGGCCAGGGACCAAGCGGCCCAGAGGTTTCAAGCCTATTGCCCCACGGCAAAGGGTAAGGACAAATGGTGGGACGTCAGCGTGACGGCGCTGTCCGACCCGGAAGGGCGCTTCACCGGCTTCCTGTCGATCTCCCGAGACATCACCGAGTCCGAGCTGGCGCATCAGGCTCTGAGCATCGCGGCGTCGGAGATGCGCCACCGCTTGCGCAACAGCTATGCCATCATCAGCAGCCTCCTCCATTCCCATGCCAAGGGAACCCCAGGACTGGAGGAATTCTCGCGCGATATGATAGACCGGATCACGGCATTGGGCAGCGCGCAGACTCTGTTCCATGATGGGCAGGCCTCGTGCGAGCTGGCGGTGCTCATTCCGGCTCTCGTCGATCCATTTGTGCGCAAGGAGACGGAGGTGCGGGTCGAGATCGACGCACCCACGCCGATCAGCCAGTCCGCCGCCGACACGATAGCCCTCGTAATCGGCGAACTTTCGGTCAATTCGACCAAGCATGGGGCGCTCGCACATGGCGGCAGCATCCGTGTTACGGCCGATACCGCCGATGGTATAACGATGCGCTGGGACGAGGAGTGCGCCCGCGAGGTAATCCGCCATGTGCGCGAAGGCGGCCAGGGGCTGAACCTGATCGAGCGCATAGCGAAAGTGCGGCAGGGCGCATTCACGCTGGATTGGAAGAGCAACGGCCTCAGCGCCCTGTTGACCCTGCCGCTCTGATCCAAACCGGGCCGTGGACTTTTGCCGCGCCCCTCCCTACATGCGCTCTCCATGAGCAGCTTCGCCAAAATGCACGGCCTCGGCAATGATTTCGTGGTGATCGACGCGCGCGCGGTGCCGGTCGACATTACCACGTCGCGCGCCCGCGCCATTGCGGATCGGCATACCGGCATCGGCTGCGACCAGCTCATCGTGGTCGGCAAGTCCGACAAGGCGGATGTCGCAATGCGCATCTTCAACGCCGACGGATCTGAAGTGGAGGCATGCGGCAACGCCACCCGCTGCATTCCGCTGTTTCTGGGCCGCGATGTGATAATCGAGACCAAGGCAGGCCTGCTGGACGCCCGCCTTTCAGGCGATGGTGCCAGCGTCGATATGGGAGCGCCCCGCTTCGAGTGGGATGCGATCCCGCTTGGCTATGCGATGGACACATACTCCATGCCAACAAGCTGGGAAGACCTGCCCGCCCCCGCCGCCGTCAATGTCGGCAACCCGCACGTCATCTTTTTCGTCGATGATCTGGAGACGGTTGAGACGGAGCGGCTCGGCCCCTTGATCGAGCATGATCCGCTGTTCCCGGCGCGCGTGAATGTCAACTTCGCGCAACTATTGAGCGACCGCCACATCCGCCTCATTGTCTGGGAGCGCGGAGCCGGGCTGACTCAGGCCTGCGGCACCGGCGCGTGCGCGACTGCCGTCGCCGCTATCCGGCGGGGGCTGGCAAGTGGCCCGGTCACGGTGTCGCTCCCCGGCGGCGACCTCGAGATCGACTGGCAGCCGGGCGGACACATCCAGATGACCGGCCCCGCCACTTTCGTTTTCTCTGGCGAGGCGGACTGGAGCCGGTTCGGGTGAGCGGCCCGGAGCTTATCACCTTCGGATGCCGCCTCAACATTGCTGAAAGCGAGGCTATGCGCGGCCTTGCGGGCGATGACCCGAACCTCGTCATCGTCAACAGCTGCGCGGTAACGAGCGAAGCGGTGCGGCAGGCGCGGCAGGCGATCCGGCGGGCAAAGCGCGCACGCCCGGATGCCCGCATCATCGTCACCGGCTGCGCGGCACAGACCGACCCTGCCATTTTCGCCGAGATGCCCGAGGTTGACCGCGTGATCGGCAATGCCGAAAAGATGGAGCCGCGCTCCTTCGCTCCCGCGCAGGAAAAGGTGCGCGTGTCGGACATCATGCAGGTGCGCGAAACAGCCCCGCACCTCATTTCGAGTTTTTCAGATCACGCCCGCGCCTTCGTCGAGGTGCAAAACGGCTGCGACCACCGCTGCACCTTCTGCATCATCCCCTATGGCCGGGGCAACAGCCGCTCGGTTCCCGCAGGCGCCGTGATCGAGCGGATCGCCGCGCTGGTGGACGAGGGCTACAGGGAAGTGGTGCTCACCGGCGTCGATGTGACCAGCTACGGCACGGACCTTCCCGGCAATCCCACATTGGGCAGCCTCATCGAGCGCATCCTCGCCCGCGTCCCCACCCTGCCCCGCCTGCGCCTCTCCTCCATAGACAGCGTGGAGATAGACGAGCGACTGTTCGCGCTGCTCACCCAGGAGCCGCGCGTGATGCCGCACGTGCATCTCTCGCTGCAATCGGGCGACGACATGATATTGAAACGCATGAAGCGCCGCCACGATCGCGCCGACGCCATTCGCATTGTCGAGCGGCTGCTCTCCGCCCGCCCCGCAATCAGCATCGGCGCCGACATCATCGCCGGTTTCCCGACCGAGACGGACGCGATGTTCGAAAACTCGCTGATGCTCGTGCGGGAATGCCGCATCGTCCACGGCCACATCTTCCCCTACTCCCCGCGCACCGGCACACCGGCATCAAAAATGCCGCAGGTCGACCGCGCCATCATCAAATCCCGCGCCGCGCATCTGCGCGAGGCCTGCACGGACAATCGCGCGCGCTGGCTCACCTCGCTGGTCGGCACGACCCAGAAAGTGCTGGCCGAGGGCGACGGCACATCGGGCCACGCCGAAAATTTCGCGCCCATCCGCCTCGCCACCCCGCAAAAGCGCGGGAAAATCGTAACCACGCGCGTCATCGGGGTTGAGAATGACAGGCTGATCGCGCAAGAGATTGCTGCATGAGCGAAACCCCTCCCAAAAGCTGGCGCGAAAAGCTGTTCGGCGGCCTCAAGCGCACCTCGGAAAAGCTCGGCGAAAATCTCACCGGCCTGTTCGCCAAGCCGCTGGATGCGCAGACGCTGGACGAGATCGAGGAGGCGCTGATCGTCTCCGATCTTGGCCCGGCTATGGCGATGCGCATCCGTGATCGGCTGGAGGACACCCGCCATAGTCGGCCGATAACGGAAGAATATGTGCGCGAGGTGATCGCCGAGGAGGTGGAGAAGGTGCTGAAGCCAGTGGCCAAGCCGCTGGAGTTCAAGGCCGCCCGCCCGCAGGTCATCCTCGTCATCGGCGTCAACGGCTCGGGCAAGACGACGACCATCGCCAAGCTCGCCAAGCGCTTTCAGGAGCAGGGGCGCAGCGTGATGCTGGCCGCTGGCGACACATTCCGCGCGGCTGCCATCGGGCAGTTGAAGGTCTGGGCGGAGCGTATCGGCGTCCCCATCGTCTCGGGCAAGGAGGGCAGCGATGCGGCCGGCCTCGCCTTCTCCGCTGTACAGCAGGCCACCGAGCAGGGCATCGACATATTGATCGTCGATACCGCAGGCCGCTTGCAGAACCGCACAGAGCTTATGGACGAACTGGCCAAGATCCGCCGTGTCTTGGGCAGGCTGGACCCCGCCTCCCCTCATGATGTTGTGCTTGTGCTCGATGCGACATCGGGCAACAACGTCCTCTCGCAGATCGAGGTGTTCCGCGATGTCGCGCAGGTGACGGGCCTCGTCATGACCAAGCTCGATGGCACCGCGCGCGGCGGGATGCTGGTGGCGGCGGCTGAGAAATACGGCCTGCCCATCCACGCCATCGGCGTCGGCGAAACTATTGATGACCTGAGGCCGTTTGATCCGGCAGACATGGCAAGAGCCATAGCAGGAAGCGCTTATGCCTGAAGCCACATCGACCAAGCACGCCCACAACCCCAATCTCTCGCTCGCGCTGGATTTCGGGCCACTGCTGGTCTTCTTCCTCGGCTACAAGTTTCTCGGTATGGTCACCGGCACGGCGGCTTTCATGGTCGCGATCAGTCTCGCCGTGCTCATATCGAAAGTGAAGCTGGGCAAGGTGTCGCCCATGCTCTGGCTTTCCGCTGTGCTCGTAGTGTTCTTCGGCGGGTTGACGATCTGGTTCAACGATCAGCGCTTCATCCAGATCAAGCCGACGATCATCTACAGCTTCTTCGCGCTGATGCTGCTCGGCGGGCTGGCGCGGGGCAAGCCGCTGCTCAAATATCTGCTGCAGGCGGCTTACGACGGCCTCAGCGAGGAAGGCTGGGCCAAGCTTTCCCGCAACTGGGCGATCTTCTTCATCGTCATGGCCGTCGCGAACGAGATCATGCGTGCCAGCTTGAGCTTCGACAGCTGGCTATCGCTCAAGGTCTGGGGCGTGACGATAGTGTCGTTCCTGTTCGCCGCCGCCAATGTGCCGATGCTGTTGAAGCACGGGCTGGTGCTCGACAAGAGCGCACCCGCAAAGGCCGAGCAGGCCGTAGCGCAGGGCGAGCCGCCGCAGGGGTGACGCTCACCCGCTGCGGAAATGTCTGCGTTAGCGTTGTGTCTTACCGTCATCCCAATTACAGCGCTTTCAGCTTCAACCGATAGGCATGTAGCAGCGGCTCGGTATAGCCGGACGGCTGCTCGACGCCCTTGAACACCAGATCGCGCGCTGCCCTGTAGGCGAGGCTCGTTGCCTCGTTGCCGGACATGGCCCGATACAGCGGATCCCCTGCATTCTGGGCATCCACCTTCTTCGCCATGCGGGCGAATGCGGCGTCGATATCGGCCGCGCTCACCACGCCGTGCAGCAGCCAGTTCGCCATATGCTGCGAGCTGATGCGCAGCGTCGCGCGGTCTTCCATAAGGCCGATGTCGTTGATGTCTGGCACCTTCGAGCAGCCTACCCCCTGATCGACCCAGCGGACGACATAGCCCAATATGCCCTGCGCATTGTTGTCGAGTTCGGCGCGGATTTCCTCGTCAGACCAGTTGACCCCTTGCGCGACCGGAATGCTCAAAAGCGGATCAAGACCCGTAACCCCCTCGGCCTTGCGCTCGGCCTGTCGCGCGAACACATCGACGGCGTGATAATGCGTCGCGTGCAACACCGCGGCGGTCGGAGACGGCACCCAGGCGGTGTTCGCCCCGGTCTTCGGATGGCCGATTTTCTGGTCCAGCATATCCGCCATCCGGTCCGGCGCTGCCCACATGCCCTTGCCGATCTGCGCCTTGCCCGAAAGCCCGCAGGCGAGGCCGATCTGCACATTGCGGTCCTCATAGGCCATGATCCAGCTTGAGGTCTTCATGTCGCCCTTGCGGATCATCGGCCCGGCACGCATGCTGGTGTGCATCTCGTCGCCGGTACGGTCGAGGAAGCCGGTGTTGATGAACATGATGCGGTGCTTCACCGCTTCGATGCAGGCGGCGAGGTTGGCCGATGTGCGGCGCTCCTCGTCCATGACGCCGATCTTCAGCGTATGGCGCGCCATCCCGAGCATGTCCTCAATCGCGTCAAACAGACGGTTGGCGAACGCGGCCTCCTCCGGCCCATGCATCTTGGGCTTGACGATATAGACGCTGCCCGTGCGGCTGTTCTTATATGTGCCGTTTCCTTTCAGGTCATGCAGCGCGATCATCGAGGTGACGATCCCGTCGATGATCCCTTCAGGCGCTTCCTTGCCGTCCGCCATCAGCACGGCGGGCGTGGTCATCAGATGGCCGACATTGCGCACAAACAGCAGGCTGCGACCCGGCAGAGTAAATTTGGAACCGGACGGTGCAGTATATTCGCGATCCGCGTTCATGCGCCGCGTCATGGTGGCGCCGTTCTTCTCGAACGTCTCCTCCAGATCGCCCTTCATCAGCCCGAGCCAGTTGGAATAAGCGAGCGTCTTGTCCTCGCCATCGACGGCGGCCACCGAGTCTTCAAGGTCGCAGATCGTGGTGAGTGCGGATTCGAGGATCACATCAGCGACGCCGAGCGGGTCGGTTGCCCCAATGGGGTGGCTGCGGTCTACAACCACTTCGATATGCAGGCCGTTGTGCTTGAACAGGAAGCCCTTCTCGGAGCGTGCGCATGGCGGCGCTCCCTCCTCGCCGCTCAGCGCCTTCTCCCAGCCCGGCACCGCACTGTTCAGGAAATTGCGCGCCCAGGCGATCACCTGTGCACCGCGCTCCGCGTCATACCCCTTGCCCTGCGCGCTGCCGGGGATCACATCCGTGCCATACAGCGCGTCATAAAGGCTGCCCCAGCGTGCATTGGCGGCGTTCAAAAGGAAGCGTGCGTTGAGGATCGGCACGACGAGCTGCGGACCCGCCATAATAGCAAGTTCTTCGTCGATATTGGCGCTCGTAACCGCGAAGGGCGCGGGTTCGGGCACGAGATAGCCGATCTCGTGCAGGAAGGCCTGATATTCTTGGCTGTCGAGCGGCTTTCCCGCGCGTTCCAGATGCCAGGCGTCGATCTTCGACTGCAAGTCCTCCCGCTTGCCGAGCAGCGCCGCATTCTCCGGCGCAAAGCGTGCCAGCATGTCCGCCATGCCAGACCAGAACGCCTCAGCCGTGATGCCCGTGCCGGGTAGCGCCTTCTGCTCGATGAAATCCGCAAGCCCGGAGGCAATCTGCAATCCCGCGCGCGTCGTCATGCTCATATCGTCGTTCCGCTCATCCTATGGTGGGGCCAGCGGTGCGCTCGCCCTTTCCAGTAATGCCAAAGCCCATCGCATAAATCTCACTATGCGTGTAGAAGGAAAGAATTCAAAACAGCTTTTCGGATTTTGAACAAATGATGGACCCGGACTATGATGTCTTCCTGGAAATAGCCATGGAAAAGAGTCTCTCCGCCGCCGCCCGAACCCTCCGTCTCTCCCCGGCCAGCGTCTCGAAGAGGCTCGCCCGGCTCGAGGCAAAACTCGGCGCGCGCCTTGTCCAGCGCACCACTCGGCGTATGGCGCTGACACCTCAGGGCCAGCAATTGTTCACAGATCTCGAGAGTGTGGCAGCCACACTCCGCCGGGCAGAAAGTCGTTTCCGCGCAGAGAGTTCGCAGCCGGGCGGGCCACTGCGTTTGACTGCCCCCACCTCTTTCGGGCGAATGCACCTCGCACCCTGCCTCGCCCGGTTCGCCGAGATGCATCCGAACATAGAGCTGACTATAGACCTCTCTGACAGCTTCGTGGATCTCCTGGCCAGCCCCTATGATGCCGCCATACGGATCGCTGTTGACGTTGGCTCCGGCCTGGTCGGTCACCGGCTGATGGGCAGCCGCCGCGTGCTATGCGCGGCACCCGCTTATCTTGTTCGGCGGGGAGCACCGCAGAACCTTGTAGAGCTGGAGCGCCACGCACTCCTCGCTGCCGAAGGGCAGCTCCCATGGCAGCTTGAAGGGCCGGAGGGCCATGTCGTATTTCAAGGAAGAAGCGCCATCCAGACCAACTCCAGCGAAGTGGTACGGGAAATCGCAGCCGGCGGCCGCGGAATCGCATTACGTTCCATGTGGGATGTGGCCGATCTGCTGAGGCGCGGCGATCTTGTGCAGATACTACCAGACTATGAAGGCGCCCGCGAAGCAGCGGTTTATCTGGTCCACACCCCCACGCCACACCTCCCCGCCAACATTGCCACGCTACTTACATATTTGGACACGGAGCTCAGAGACGTTTAGCTCCTACCCGCTCGGCTATCCTGCCACTATCGCTAGGATAGGCTTACCCGCATAATGTGCTCGTAAATCGCTTTGTGCAGCGGCGCCTCAAACATGCAGCCGGCTTCGGCGCCCTTGGTCCACATCACGGTGGCGCGCCGCCCCTCAAACCCTGAGAACATCACCCAGATCGTCATCCCCGGCTTGAGATTGACGAAGCTGTGCAACCGAAACCCGGTTTCGGTGAGATTGGATATCCGGCTAGTGAACCACGTCTCGCCCGGCCTGCGCAGCTTGACGCCGATAAGCACCGTGCGCCTCCCGCTCCTCGGAGCTTCCTCCGGGCTGAGAGATGTCTGGTCGATATAGGTCATCGCAAGCTCTAACATCCTCCAACGAGCCTCTATCGCAGACCAGCGTAAGCATTTCGTTAAGAGATCCGTGAAGGGAATCTGCCGGCACCAGGGGCACAACAAAAAAGGGAGGCCGCAGCCTCCCTTTCAGCTTGACGCAGCAGGAGGCCCCGGCCTCCCGGCATAGCATCAGAAGTTGTAGTAGCGCTCGTTGCCGACGAAACCCAGCTTCGTCACTTTCGAGGCCTTGATGATCGCGAGAACCTCGTCGACGGTGACATAACGAGTTTGACGATCCGGCTCAAACTGCAGCTCCGGCTCGACCGGCAGTGCCATGGACGCGCGCAGATATTGCCGCAAGGTGAGCTTGTCGATCGGGCTGCCGTTCCACGTGATGGTTCCGGCAGCGTCAATCGCGACCTTATTCTTGACCGGATCGACCGGGTTATCCGGCGGCGGGTTGTTGTTGTTGGGAAGGTCGATCTTGACCGCATGGGTCTGGATCGGGATGGTGATGATGAACATGATGAGGAGCACGAGCATGACGTCGATCAGCGGCGTCGTGTTCATTTCCATCATTGGTTCGCCATCGTCTGAACCGCCACTCATGGCCATCGGACTTACTCCTGCAAACGCTTAGAGACGCTGGACGCGGATAGAGCCCGGATCAGGCTGGGAGATGAACCCCACCTTCGGGAAACCGGCCAACTGCATAGTATAAATGGTGCCGCCAACGCAGCGCCACGGCGTATTGATGTCCGCACGAATATGCGCTTCAGGCAGGTCTTCGGCGGTCATGTTCTGAATCCCACCCGCCTTTTCGATGTCGCTCTTCAGCTTGGCAACAGCGCGCTTCAGCAACTCGTCAGATTTCACTTGTGTAAGATTCCAATACACCTGGCACGATCCATCCGGTGCACTGTTAATGGAGAGGGAAACATTCTCCGGCTTGGTCGTCGTCGGTTCAAACGGCACCTTCGGCAGGTTCAGCTCGATCGTCTGGACCACGACCGGAACCGCGATCAGGAAGATGATGAGCAGCACCAGCATAACGTCCACAAGCGGGGTCGTGTTGATGTCGGACATCGGCTTGTCATCGCCGCCGCCGGATCCAGCACTAATTGCCATCGATCAGTATCCTACTTTTCATATCATTTCGTGGGCTTGACGAAAAGCCCGGTGCGGGCCGCTGGCTGCACCCAAACGAGGATGCAGCCAACCGGCATCAATCAAAGTCAGGCCTTGGTCGGAGCGGCGGCAGGGCGCGCAGCAGCCGTGGGCGCTGCCACCGTGGCCGGACGCACCTGGCCGTTCGACATCAGATAGCCCAGCAGATCGACCGAGAAACCGTTCAGATCTTCCGCAATCGACTTGTTGCGGCGCTGCAGCCAGTTGAATGCGAGCACCGCAGGCACCGCAACGACGAGACCCAGCGCGGTCATGATGAGCGCTTCACCCACCGGACCCGCGACGGTGTCGATCGACGCCTGACCGGACGAACCGATCTTGATCAGTGCGCGATAGATGCCGACCACCGTACCAAACAGACCAATGAACGGCGCGGTCGCGCCCACAGTCGCGAGGAAAGCGAGGCCACCGCCCAGCTTCGAGTTGATCGCAGCTTCGGACCGCGCGAGCGAGCCGTGCATCCAGTCGTGAGCCTCGACCGGGTCAGTCAGCTTGCTGTGCTGATCCTGAGCAGACAGGCCATCGTCGACAAGCTGCTTGTAAGCGGTGTTCTTCTCAAGCTTTGCACCGGCCTCCTTGAGGCTGGCCGAACGCCAGAAGCTCTGCTTCACCTTCTTGCCCTGGCTGATGATCTTTTGCTGCTCGATCAGCTTGGTGAACAGGATGTAAAAGGAGAAGATCGACATACCAACGAGTATGACGAACACAGACTGGGAAATGATACCGCCCTCTTCGAGCGCGGCCTTCAGACCATAGGGATTTTCTTGCGCGGCCCCAGCGGCAGCGGCTGCAATAGAAATGAACATCGTTAGCTACTTCCCTCTCAAAATATAAATGCCAAAGAAGAAGGGCGGTGAGGACCAGACCGGTTTCAACCGCCCATCAGTAAATCTTATTCCGGTATCCGCCAGACGAACCGGCTGGACCAGCTGTCCGCCATCGGCGAGCCACTGGAATCCGTCGCAGGTTTGAAACGGGCGCGACGCGTTACGAGCTGGCAAGCTGTCGAGTCCAGATCGGAGTGGCCGCTGGAGGACGTCACCGTGCAGCCAGCAACCCTGCCGTCGATGCTCACGTCAAGACGTAGCCCCACGACACCCGAGCGGCCCTCGCGTAATGCGCGGCTCGGATAGTCATCCGACGTCACCCAATCACCTGGCCTACCCTTCGGGGCGGCGCGCGCAACAGGGCGCGGCGGCGGCGGCGCGCTTACCACAGGAGGCAAGGGCGGCATCGGCGGTGGCGGTGTTGCGACGCTCGTGACCTGAGGCGCGGGCGCCGGTGTCTGCACCATCGGTGGCGGAGCCACGACAGGCGGCGGCGGCACGTCCGCCGGCTTCGGCGGGGGTGGCGGCGGCTCGTCGGGTGGCGGCGGCTCTTCCTTGACGTCGATCACGTTCAGCTGTTCTGCGGCTTTCTTGACATATTTCATGCCGAGGCCGGTCACGAAAGCATATCCCAGAACAACGTGAATCAAGGCGACGATAATAATCGAGATTGTTCTACTCGATGCCTCCGAGTGATCTGCGTAGGCCATTCAGCAACGACACTCCTTAACTCAGCTTGTAATTAAAACTGCGACACTCAGATACGCTGAGCACGAGGCACATGCTTCCACATGCCTCAGCTCGGCCCCTTTGTTACTATTGTTTCCTCGCTTCCTATCGTGGCACACCGACGGAAGCAAACGCTTTGTGTTGGTTTCCGCAGCGCCGGGTTGAGAATTTACGGGCATCGGCGCATGAGAGCGATGCGGGGAGATACCGGACGCACCCGAGGTGGGTACGAATTTTGCCACGTATTGCCACACCCCATATGAGCACAAGTCTATGAAAACCGTAACTTTTATCTCAATCCTCGCGAGCTTTTCGCTTTGTTCGCCCACCCATGCACAACCCTCCCCTGCTTCGCGCCCCGCGCTTGATTTCGCTGATGTGGCAGACCTCGCAACCGCTGCGCCGATCATCGCTAAAGGCCGAATTACCGGTATTAAGGGCGTGAAACCTGATCGCGTCAATGCGGCCGATCCAACCCGCAAATATAAGCTTGTCACGGTGCGGGTCGATTCGCTGATTCGCGGGCAAGGCGGCATAGCTCCACGCGTCAGTTTCCTGATGCTGGAGCACGCTCTACGCCTGCGCGGAGGGGCGAGAGTGCTAGTGTTCGCTTGGCCGGGCAAGCAGCAAACGCAGATCCAGCTCGTATCGATGAATGCACTACAACCCTGGAGCGCCGAACTCGAGACGACAACACGGGCGATTACGACCGAGGTACTCAGCGCGCACCCGGCACCGGCAATACTTGCTGTGGGCGATGCGTTTCATGTGCCGGGCACGGTTGAGGGTGAAAGCGAGACGCAGATATTCCTGAAGACCGCTACGGGCGAACCCGTGTCGCTCTCAGTCGTTCACCGATCGGGCCAGACCGCACGTTGGGGTGTTTCGCTGGGCGAGATTGTTGATGACACCGCCGCCCCACCCAGCCCCGGAACGCTGCTTTGGTACAGGCTCGCCTGCTCGCTCCCCGAAACACTGCCTTTGATCGCGACCCGCTCCCTCTCCGTGCTCCATGCCGAGGCGGCGCGCCGGGATTATAGATTTGTGATGGAAAGCCTTGGCAGCTGCGGCCGCACATTGTAGCGGGACGCTCGAGGCAGTGGGTTTGCACCCCCCGCCATCAGCTCTGTAACCAAAGCGGGATAACGATGCAGGATCAACGACCAATGCGCGTGGCGCTGGTAGGACTGGGTACGGTGGGCACCGGGGTGATCCGCCTGCTTGATGCGAACAGGGAGTTGATCGCTCGCCGCGCCGGCAGACGGATAGAGGTGCGGGCGGTGAACGCGCGGGACCGCAACCGGAACCGTGGCTTCGACATTGGCCGCTTCGATTGGGTCGACGACATGATGGAGCTGGCCCGGCGCGACGATATAGACGTGGTGGTAGAGCTGATCGGCGGATCTGACGGCCCGGCCCTCGCCCTGGCGCGCGCTGTATTGAGCGCAGGCAAACCGCTCGTCACAGCCAACAAGGCCATGCTGGCCCATCATGGCCTCTCGCTGGCCACGCTCGCCGAACAATCCGGCATTCCGCTGAAATATGAGGCTGCCGTGGCGGGCGGCATTCCTGTTATCAAGGGGCTGCGGGAAGGTGCCGCCGCCAACGAGATCAGCCGCGTCTACGGGATATTGAACGGAACGTGCAATTACATCCTTACCACGATGGAACGTGACGGGCGCAACTTTGATGAGGTGCTTAAAGAGGCGCAGGAGATGGGTTTCGCCGAGGCGGATCCGAGCTTCGACGTCGACGGAGTTGACGCTGCCCACAAGCTATCGATCCTTGCAAGCCTCGCATTCGGAACGCAGATAGACTTTGACTCCGTCGACGTCAGCGGGATCCGTGATGTCACGGCAGCAGACATCCGTGAGGCGGAAGCGCTGGGCTATCGCATTCGTCTGGTAGGGGTTGCGGAGAACCGCGGCGACGGATTGTTCCAACGTGTTCACGCCGTGCTAGTGCCGATACAGCATCCACTCGCCAGCGTGGATGGGTCTCTCAACGCCGTGCTGGCCGAGGGCAATTTCGTCGGCAGCCTCTTCTTTTCAGGCCGGGGGGCGGGCGAAGGACCGACCGCATCCGCTGTGGTGGCGGACCTCATCGACATCGCGCGGGATGAATATGGCGACCCCTTCGCGATGCAGGTCGAACAGCTGGTGCGCCAGCCCAAGGCTGACAGCGGGGACACAACAGGGCGCGTCTATCTCCGTTTCCTCGTGAAAGACAGGCCGGGCGTGCTGGCCGAAATCGCGGCGGCAATGCGCGACGCTGGCGTCTCCATTGAAAGCGTCATCCAGCGTGGTGCGCATGAAGACGGATCGGTCTTGCTGGTGGTCGTTACGCACGACAGCGCCGAAAGGGCAATTGATGATACATTGCAGCGGCTACGTGGATCGGACAACCTGATTGCAGACCCGGTGATCATGCCTATTCTGGCTTAACCACCTCCACCTCTCGACATACGCCGCTCACGCCGGTATCGGGACGGCGCGACCCTACAGGAAGGAATTATAATGACGGTGCAGCCCAGTTCGGTTCTTGACCGCGTTCTGGTTTTGGAGATGGTCCGCGTGACCGAAGCTGCGGCTATCGCGGCATCGCGCCTCATCGGCCGGGGAGACGAAAAGGCCGCCGACGCCGCCGCCGTCGAGGCGATGCGTATGGCGTTCAACGATCTGTACATGGACGGCACCGTCGTGATCGGCGAGGGCGAGCGCGACGAAGCGCCAATGCTCTATATCGGTGAGAAGGTCGGTAACGCCATCGGCAAGGGTCCGCGCATCGACATTGCGCTCGATCCGCTTGAAGGGACGACGATCACCGCCAAGGCCGGGCCGAACGCGCTCGCCGTATTGGCGATCTCGGAGGAAGGCGGCCTGCTGAACGCGCCGGACGTCTATATGGACAAGCTGGCGGTGGGACCGGGCTATCCGGAAGGCATCATCGACCTTGCCAAATCGCCCTCGGAGAACGTCAGGGCGGTCGCGGCCGCCAAGGGTGTGTCACCCAGCGAAATCATCGTCTGTGTGCTTGATCGCCCGCGTCATGAAAAGATCATCGCGGAGCTGCGCGCGCTCGGCTGCGGCATCATGCTGATCCCGGATGGCGACGTCGCCGGCGTCATCGCCACCACCAACCCGGAAACCACGATCGACATGTACATGGGCTCTGGCGGCGCGCCAGAGGGGGTGCTGGCCTGCGCGGCGCTGCGTTGCGTTGGCGGCCAGTTCAAGGGACGCCTGCTGTTCCGCAACGACGACGAGAAGGCCCGCGCCCGCAAATGGGGCATTACGGACCTCGACAAGATCTATGACCTCAAGGAGCTGGCGATCGGCGACTGCATCTTCGCCGCGACCGGCGTGACGGACGGCTCGCTGCTCAAGGGTGTCAAACGCCTGCCCGGCGGCGTCATGACCACGGACAGCGTCGTCATGCGCGCTTCGTCGGGTACAGTGCGCTGGATCAAGGGCGAGCACCACGCCGATCGCAAGGACAAATAAGCGGCTCCCTCGCGGAGGTAGCAAGTTGGAGGGGCGCTGGAAACGGCGCCCCTTATTTCTTTAGCCTGTAGCCCGTCTTGAACACCCAGCCAATCACGGCCATGCACACGACCAACAGCGCGACGACGAACGCCAGACTATAGCCGATCTCGACGTCCCCCTTGCCGAAGAACGTCCAGCGAAACCCGCTTATGAGATAGATCACAGGGTTGAACAGCGTGATCGTCCGCCACGGTTCGGGCAGCATCGACACCGAATAAAACGCGCCGCCCAGAAATGTCATCGGCATGATCACAAGCAGCGGCACGACCTGCAGCTGCTCGAAATTCTGCGCCCAGATGCCCAGGATGAAACCGAACATGCAAAAGCTGATCGCGATCAGCGCCATGAAGCCCAGCATGGCTAATGGGTGCGCCACAGACACATCCACAAACAGGTGCGCCGTGGCAAAGATCACCAACCCGATCATCATCGATTTGCTCGCCGCCGCACCGACATAGGCGATCACCGTCTCCAGCGACGAGAGCGGCGCGGACAGTAGCTCGTAAATCGTCCCGGTCCACTTGGGCATATAGATGCCAAAACTCGCGTTGAAGATGCTCTCCTGAAACATCGAAAGCATGATGAGGCCCGGTACGATGAAGCCGGCATAAGGGATGCCGTCAATCTCCGTCATGCGCGAGCCGATGGCCGAGCCGAACACGATGAAATAGAGCGATGTCGTGATGACCGGCGTCATCAGGCTCGTCCAGAAGGTGCGGCCGAAGCGGTGCAGCTCGAAGCGGTATATGGCGGCGATGCCGCGCCAGTTCATGCCGCCGCTCATGCCTTTGCCTCCTGCACGCCTTCTTGCGAATGCACCAGCCCCACGAAGATATCCTCCAGCGAGCTTTCGCGGGTGGAAATGTCATGATAGCCAATGTGGGCCTGCCCCAGCGCGGCAATCAGCGTGGGTACCCCGCTCTCATCCGCCTTGGCGTCAAAGCGATAGTTGAGATCGAAGCCGCCGTCGCCCAGCGTCAAGTCCCAGCGGCTCAATGCATCCGGAATTGCGCCAAGCGGCCGATCAAGATGCAGGGTCAACGTCTTGGTGCCGAGCTTGCGCATCAGCGCTTCCTTCTCCTCGACCAGCATCAGCCTGCCCTTGTTGATGACGCCCACCCTGTCCGCCATCTCCTCGGCTTCCTCGATATAGTGCGTGGTGAGGATGATCGTGACGCCGGTATCGCGCAGGTTACGCACCATGGCCCACATATCCTTGCGCAGCTCCACGTCCACGCCCGCCGTCGGCTCGTCGAGAAACAGCACGCGCGGCTCATGGCTCAGCGCCTTGGCAATCATCACGCGCCGCTTCATCCCGCCGGACAGCTCCATGATCTTGGCGTCGCGCTTGTCCCAAAGCGACAGGTCGCGCAGCAACTTTTCGAGATAGGCGTCGTCCCGCGCCTTGCCGAACAGTCCCCGGCTGAAGCGGACGGTGGAGATCACCGGCTCGAACGCATCGGTATACAGCTCCTGCGGCACCAGCCCGATGTCGGTACGGGTATGGCGATACTCGCGGACGATGTCCCGTCCGTTCACCAACACCTGCCCGCTGGTGGGCGAGACTATGCCGCAGATGATGCTGATCAGCGTCGTCTTACCCGCACCATTGGGGCCGAGCAGCGCGAAAATCTCGCCCTCGCGTATATCGAGGTCGACCGCATGCAGCGCGACATGCCCCGAGGCATAGGCCTTGCCGAGGCCCGAAATGGAAATGATGTTGGTCAAGGGGAAACTCTCGGCGAATAGGTGTTGCACGAGGAGATAGTGATTTACCGGCGCGTGACAAGCCGTACCGCAGCGCCTAGTGACATAGCCATGCTCCCCCTCTCGCGCATTCCGACCTCGATCACCGGCCAGACATGGTGCTGGCGCGGCGGTGCCAATGGCGAGGACGCGCACGCCGATGATCTGGTGGCGCAGCTGTTGATCGCGCGCGGGTGCCCCCGCGAGGATCTCGCCATCCATCGCACACCCACGCTGCGGCACTTCATGCCCGACCCTTCCCTGTTCCAGGATATGGATGTGGCGGCGTCCCGCCTTGCCGATGCTGTGGAGGCCAACGAAGCCGTCACCATTTATGGCGATTATGATGTCGATGGAGCCACCAGCGCCGCGCTGCTCATCCGCCTGCTGCGTGCGCTCGGGCAGAAGCCGGGCTATTATATCCCGGATCGGCTGATGGAGGGATACGGCCCCTCCGGAGCCGCGCTGGTGAAACTCGCACAGGGCGGATCCAGCCTCATCGTCACGGTCGATTGCGGCGCGCAGGCGTTCGAAGCACTGGAGATGGCGCGCGCCGAGGGTGTGGACGTGATCGTTGTCGATCATCATCAGTGCGCCACCGCCCTTCCCCCTGCCCTCGCACTCGTCAATCCCAACCGGCTCGATGAATGCGCGGATGGCGCGGCGCACGGCCATCTCGCGGCGGTTGGGGTAGCCTTCCTGTTAGGGGCTGCGCTGGTGCGGGAATTGCGGACACGCGGCTATTTCACAGCCCGCGCCGAACCCCCGCTGCTGGATCTGCTCGATCTCGTCGCGCTCGGCACCGTCGCGGACGTTGCGCAGTTGCGGGGCCTCAATCGCGCGTTCGTGGCGCAAGGGCTCAAGGTGATGGCGGGCCGCCGCAATCTCGGCCTTGCCACCCTCGCTGCTGTCAGCCGCCTGACGCGGGCGCCCCTGTGCCACGATCTCGGCTTCGCGCTGGGACCGCGCATCAATGCCGGTGGGCGGGTCGGCAAATCCGACCTCGGCGTGCGGCTGCTGACGACAGAGGATGACGAAGAAGCCCGCGCCATCGCGCAGGAGCTTGACCGGCTGAACGAGGAACGCCGCGCCATCGAATCCAATGTGCAGGAAGAAGCCGCGCAGATGGCCGAGCATCAGGGCAACCGCTCGGTCCTGTTGGTGAGCGGCGATGGCTGGCACCCCGGCGTGATCGGCATCGTCGCCGGGCGGCTCAAGGAGAAGTTCGGGCGCCCCGCCATCGTCATCGCCACCGACGAGACCGGCACCGGCAAAGGCTCGGGCAGATCTATCAGCGGGGTGGACCTCGGCGCTGCTGTGCTGGCGGCGAAAGATTCTGGCTTGCTGGCTGCGGGCGGCGGCCACGCGATGGCGGCCGGTTTGACCGTGAATAGCGGCAGCATAGGCCACCTGCATGACTTCCTCGATGAACGCCTCGCCGCCGATGTGGCCCGAGCCAATGCAGAGCGGGTGCTGGTGGTGGACAGCCTGCTCAGCCCGCGCGGCGTCAACCCGCGCATCGTGGCGGAGATGGATGCCGCAGGCCCCTTCGGCGTCGGCTGGCCCGCGCCGCGCATCGCCACCGGCCCGCTGCGCATCATGAAGGCGGATACCGTGGGCAGCGGAGGCCATGTGCGATTGATCCTTTCCGGGCAAGACGGCGCGTCGCTGAAGGCAGTCGGCTTCCGGCAGGCCGAAACGCAGCTCGGCCAGGCGCTACTCGGCGCGTCGTGGGGGCGCAGCCTGTGGCTCGCCGGGCGCGCCAAAATCGACGAGTGGGGTGGCGGCAAAAGCGCCGAGATACACATTGACGACGCGGCCTGGGCAGACTGATCCACCAACTTGAAAATTGTGCTCTATCCGGCTTGACCCGAAGCCCCCTTCCCCCTAATGCCGCCCTCGCCTCGGCACGAGCATTCGCCCGGCACCGGCATGGCCCCTTCGTCTAGCGGTTAGGACGCGGCCCTTTCACGGCTGAAACACGGGTTCGATTCCCGTAGGGGTCACCACGGTTTGCGAACGCTGAATTACGCCCGGGATTCGCATCACATTGGGTTCGGTACTGCGAGAAGTCGCATGAAGCCGCGTAGTCATCTTTGTGCAGGAAGGCTACGTATTGGCGAACCAGAATTTTGCGCAGGCCGTCGCGTTAGTGTAGGCACGGTGTATGAACGCCTCGGCCAGCCCTGACTCCAAACCTTATTCGACCCGCTCCCTTGTACCGAGCGATGCCAGCCCCCGTAAGCAACAGATCCTTGAGATCGCGGCCCAATTGTTCGCACGGAATGGCTATCAAGGCACCTCGATCCGCGACATCGGCGAAAAAGCCGGAATGCTCGGTGGCTCTCTCTATCACTATATCAAATCGAAAGATGCGTTGTTCGTTGAGATCTATCATGCCGCGCTGACCAATGCTGGAGAGACGATCCGCAACGCGGTGGTCTCGCAGGCTGATCCGTGGGCGCGACTTGAGGCGGCGTGTAAGGTGCTTCTGGAAATACAGCTTGATCCCAACTCCCTAACCCTGCCACTGATGAATGATTTCCGCCGTGTCCCGCAGAGCGTGCAGACGCAACTTATCGCCACGCGCGACGCATTCGAGGATATCTTCAGGACATTGGTCGATGAACTGCCGATCCCGAAAGAGATCGACCGCCAGCTCTATCGAATACTCCTGCTCTCGCTGATCAATGGCGCCGGCGAATGGTATCAGCCTGGCAGGCTGAGCCCGACAGAGATTGGCGAGCAGATAATTCGTATTTTTCGCCGTGACAGCGGAAAAGGCTGAAGCGGATCATACGATAACCGGTCAAATATTGTTGGGAGCTTCGATGCTTCATCAACCGCACAGGCAGTACGCTTGATATTGTAACAAGTGTTTGGTACAGCTTGAGTCAACGCTTAGCGTCAGGGGTTTCCATGCAAGACTATACCGCGCCAACTGAAGACTTCCGGTTTCTGCTCAGCGATGTGCTCTGCTTCGACACGGCCATGGCGGAGGTCGGCAAAGACGAGATCGACACCGATCTGGCTGTCAGCGTGCTTGAGGAAGCCGGGCGTTTTTGCACAAAGATGATCCATCCGCTTAATCGCACGGGCGACGAGCAGGGTAGCAAGCTGATCGAGGGGAATGTACAAACGCCAGAAGGCTTTGCCGATACCTACCGCGCTTATGCCGAGGCGGGCTGGACCTCCCTTTCGGGAAGTCCGGAGTTCGGCGGGCAAGGCCTGCCCTTTGTCATTCAGCTATGGCTCGATGAAATGGTATCCTCGGCCAGCCTGTCCTTCGGCCTGTTTCCCGGCCTGACGCGCGGCGCCATCGAAGCGATCAGCGCGCATGCCTCCGAAGAGCTGAAGGCGACATACATGCCGCGCATGATTTCAGGCGAGTGGACCGGCGCGATGGCGCTGACGGAGGGCGGCGCGGGCACGGACCTTGGCCTGCTCAACACCAAGGCCGCGCTAAATGACGATGGCAGCTATGCAGTCACCGGCACCAAGATCTTCATCTCGTCGGGCGATCATGATTTCGGCGGCAACATCATCCATCTGGTGCTGGCCCGCCTGCCCGATGCGCCACCGGGCGTGAAGGGCATCAGCCTGTTCCTCGTGCCGAAGTTCCTGCCGGATGAGAACGGAGACTTCACGGTGCGCAACGGCTTCTCGGTCGGCGCGCTTGAGGAGAAGATGGGCATTCATGCCCAGCCGACCTGCGTGATGAACTATGATGGCGCCACCGGGTGGCTGGTTGGCGAACCGCATCGCGGGCTTGCAGCCATGTTCGTGATGATGAATGCGGAGCGCCTGTTCGTCGGCATTCAAGGGCTGGGCATCGCCAGCGCGGCATACCAGCAAGCGGTCGCCTACGCCAAAGAGCGCCTGCAGGGACGCAGCGCGGACGGCGCGCGCGGCCCGGTCGCGATCATCGAGCATGCCGATGTTCGCAAGATGCTGTTGACGGTCCGCTCCTTCGTGGAGGCGGGGCGTGCGCTTGCCGGGTGGACAGCGCTCCAGCTCGATCGCGCCCACAGCCACCCCGACGCGGGGGAAAGGGCCAAGGCTGACGCGCTCGTCGCGCTGCTGACGCCGGTCGCCAAGGCCGCCTTCACCGACTTTGGCTTCGAAGGCGCGGTGCTAGCCCAACAGGTGTTCGGCGGCCACGGCTACATCCGCGAATGGGGCATGGAGCAATATGTGCGTGATGCACGCATCGCCCAGATTTACGAGGGCACCAACGGCGTGCAGGCGATGGACCTGGTGGGCCGCAAGCTGCCGCTCGGCGGCGGCGCGGTGGTCGAGGGCTATTTTGCGATGATCGAGGCGGACATCGCGGACGCGGGTGGAGAGGCTTCAGCCGCTGCAGTTGGCGAGCGCGTGGCCGAGGCGCTGGCATTGCTGCGGACGGCAACCGCTGAGCTGCGCGGCGCGGATACCGACGCCGCCGGTGCGGCCGCGACCGATTATCTGCGCCTGTTCGCGCTGGTGTCGCTGGGGTGGATGTGGGTGCGCATGGCCCATGCCGCAGCAAAGGGCGATACGCCTTTTCACGAGGCCAAGCGCCAGGTCGCCAGCTTCTTTGCCGAGCGCGTGCTCTGTCAGGCACATGGGCTGGCAGCCTCCATCTCCGGAGGTGCGGCGCCGATCATGGCGCTCAGCGCGGAGGCGTTTTGAACCCCTTCCCTTCGCGCGTCTGAGGCGGTTATCGCTCCAGCCGCGCGAGCGCCGCTCGGGCAACGGCATCAAGCGCATCCGGCTTCGCGCCACGCAACCCGCTGATCATGCGCGGTTCCCAGAACTCGCGGATATGCGCGGCGGTGGCGGCGATCGCTGCCTCCTCGCCGCGCACCGGCACATTGCGCGCGATCTGGTTCGCCATCATCACGAGCGTGTCAACGTTCATGCGCTCACTCCGCCGCCTCGGCATGGCCGGTGATGCGGCGAGACTGACGCGCCTGCGCATCATAGTCTCGCTGCCACTCCGACGGGCCGTTGGAAGGCGCAACCTGCACCGCCGTCACCTTGTATTCCGGGCAGTTGGTGGCCCAATCCGAATAATCGGTGGTAACGACATTGGCCTGTGTGCCGGGGTGGTGGAAGGTCGTATATACGACGCCGGGCGCAACCCGGTCCGTCACCAGTGCACGCAACGTCGTCTCGCCGGTGCGGCTGGCGAGGCGCACCCAGTCGCCGCTCGCAAGACCGCGATTTTCGGCATCGGTGGGATGGATTTCCAACACGTCTTCTTCATGCCAGATGCTGTTCTCAGTCCGCCGCGTCTGCGCGCCGACATTATACTGCGAAAGGATCCGCCCTGTGGTGAGCAGCAGCGGATAGCGCGGGCCGGTGCGCTCGTCTGTCGGCACATAGTCGGTCACGACAAAGCGCCCCTTGCCGCGCACGAAGCCGTCCTCATGCATGATCGGGCTGCCATCCGGATGCGCGGCGTTCACCGGCCATTGCAGCGATCCCGCCTCTTCCAGCCGCGCGAAGGACACGCCAGCGAAAGTCGGCGTCAGGCGCGCGATCTCATCCATGATCTCGCTCGGGTGGGAATAGCTCCAGCCCAGCCCCATCGCGTTGGCCAGCGCCTGCGTAACCTCCCAGTCCGACATGCCATTGGCTGGTTCCATCACCTTGCGCACGAGCTGGATGCGGCGCTCGGCATTGGTGAAAGTGCCGTCCTTTTCGAGAAAGGTAGATCCGGGCAGGAACACATGCGCGTAGTTGGCCGTCTCATTGAGGAACAGGTCGTGGACGATCACGAGGTCCATCGCCTTGAGGCCAGCCGCGACATGGTGGGTGTTGGGATCGGATTGCAGGATGTCCTCACCCTGCACATAGAGCGCGCGGAAGCTGCCATCCACCGCCGCGTCGAGCATGTTCGGAATGCGCAGGCCCGGATCGGGGTCTAGGCTTACGCCCCAGTCCGCCTCGAACAGCGCGCGGGTGGTGCCGTCCGAAATATGGCGATAGCCGGAGAGCTCGTGCGGGAAACTGCCCATATCGCAGGCGCCCTGCACGTTGTTCTGGCCACGCAGCGGGTTCACGCCGACACCCCGGCGGCCGATATTGCCGGTTGCCATCGCGAGGTTGGCGATCGCCATCACGGTCGAGCTGCCCTGGCTATGCTCGGTCACGCCAAGGCCGTAATAGATCGCGGCGTTCGTTTTGGGCCTCTGCGAAACATCGCTACGGCCCTTGCCTCCGGTGGCATATAGCCGCGCGGCCGCGCGCAGGTCAGCGGCGGGAACGCGCGTGACAGCTTCCAGCACTTCAGGGCTATGCCGCTCGTCAGCAACGAACGCGGCCCAATCCTGATACTCGTCCCAATCGCAGCGCTCGCGGATGAACGCCTCGTCCGCCAGCCCTTCGGTGACGATCACATGAGCCATGGCGGTCAGCACCGCGACATTGGTGCCCGGTTGCAACGCCAGATGGTGCGCCGCCTCGACGTGAGGGGAGCGCACGAGATCGATCCGGCGCGGGTCTATGACGATCAGCTTGGCCCCTTGCCGCAGCCGTCGCTTCATGCGGCTGGCGAAGACAGGATGTGCGTCCGTCGGGTTCGCGCCGATCAGCAGGATGACGTCCGCATCCATCACACTGTCGAAATCCTGCGTTCCTGCAGACGTGCCGAAGGTTGTCTTGAGGCCATAGCCGGTGGGCGAATGGCACACGCGCGCGCAGGTATCGACATTGTTGCTGCCGAAGCCAGCGCGCACCAGCTTTTGCACGAGGAAGGTTTCCTCATTGGTGCACCGGCTTGACGTGATGCCACCCAGCGCCCGTGCGCCATGCTGCGCCTTGATTTCCTTCAGCCGCGCGGCGGTGTGGCCCAGCGCCTCGTCCCAGCTCACCTCGCGCCAGGGCTGATCGATGCTTTCGCGGATCATTGGGCTGGTGATACGGTCCTTGTGGTGGGCATAGCCCCAGGCAAAGCGCCCCTTGACGCAGCTGTGCCCGCGATTTGCCTTGCCATCCTTCCAAGGCACCATGCGTACCAGCTGCTCGCCACGCATCTCGGCGCGGAAGGTGCAGCCGACGCCGCAATAGGCGCAGGTGGTGACGACGGCGCGCTCCGGCTTGCCGATTTCCTTCACAGCCTTTTCCTGCAAGGTCGCCGTCGGGCAGGCCTGAACGCAAGCGCCGCAAGAGACGCACTCGCTGGACAGGAAATTATCGCTGCTCTGGCCCGCGCTGATTGTGCTGGCAAAGCCGCGCCCGTCCATTGTCAGCGCCAGCGTCCCCTGCACTTCGTCACACGCGCGCACGCAGCGCGAGCAGGCGATGCACTTAGATGCATCGAAATCGAAATAGGGGTTGGAGCTGTCAACGCCCAGGCCGAGGTGGTTCGCCCCTTCATAGCCATAGCGCACATCGCGCAGACCAACCTGCGCCGCCGTATCCTGAAGCTCGCAGTCATTGTTGGCGCTGCAGGTCAGGCAATCGAGCGGGTGGTCAGAGATATACAGCTCCATCACACCCTTGCGCAGTTTTTGCAGCCGGGGCGTCTGGGTGTGAACCACCATGCCCTCCGCTACCGGCGTGGTGCAGCTTGCGGGCGTGCCGCGCATGCCGTCCACCTCAACGAGGCACAGGCGGCAGGAGCCGAATGCGGCAAGATTATCGCTGGCACAAAGCTTGGGGATGGAGCCGCCGCTTTCCGCCGCCGCGCGCATCACGCTCGTGCCCGCCGGAACGCTGATGGCGCGCCCGTCTATCGTCAGAGTCACTATCGTCTCAGAGAGAACTTCCGGCGTACCGAAATCGGCCTGCGGTTCATAGCCCATATGCGGCCTCCATCTGTGGGCCTGTCACCCATAACATAGTATCATTTCGAGCGACTACGGCCAAGGCCAGCCCAGCCGCCTCGGCCCGGCGCACAGCGAGATCGGTTGGTGCGGAGATCGTCACCAGCAATGGGCAACGCGCCCGCACCGCCTTTTCTACCAGCTCGTAGGAGCAACGCGATGTCATCACGATGAACCCGCGCGATGCGTCCTCATCCGCGCGGGACAGCGCGCCGATAAGCTTGTCCAGCGCGTTGTGACGGCCCACGTCCTCGCGCACCGCCACCAGCGCGCCGTCGGCCCGCGCGAACGCGGCGGCATGGGTGGCGGAGGTGAGCGCGTTCAAGGGCTGCGCATCGTGCAACGCGGCCAGCGCCCTGCGGATCGCTTGAGGCGTCGCGGTTGATGGAGTGGTGAGTTTGGGCAGGGTGCGTAGCGCCGCCTCGATACTCTCCACCCCGCACAAGCCGCAACTGCTGTCACCCAGCCGCCTACGCGCACGCTCCATGATCGGCGCGGCACGGTCAGCGGGCAGGTTGACCCGCGCGACATACCCGTCGCCTTCTGCGACCCGCGCCAGTTCGATTGGCCCGATCTCGCCCGCTTCCGCCAGCCCCTCGGACAGTATGAACCCGGTGACGAAATCGTCCAGATCGGCAGGTGTCGCCATCATCACGGCATAGACCACGCCATTGATCTCGATCGCCACCGGCGCCTCGATGGGGATGGCGCGCTCGCCTTGCTCCAGCGTATCGCCATAGGCGCACCGCCGCGTTGCAATGGTGGTGACACCTTGGTTCACTGGTGGAAATCCTCCGGCCAGTGCCTCAAGGCCGAGAGCACTGGATAGGGCGTAAACCCGCCGAGCGCGCACAGCGAGCCGAACTTCATCGTCTCGCACAGGTCCTCAAGCAAGGCGACGTCATCTTCAGTACTGCGCCGGGTCTTGCGGGCGTTATGCATCTGCGGCAGCACCTCGACCGCATCGACGTCCCTGCCCCCCGCCCTGATCCGGTCGATCAGCTCAACCCCTCGGGTCGAACCGATGCGGCAGGGCGTGCATTTGCCGCAACTCTCCGCCGCGCAGAATTCCATGGCAAAACGCGCCATGTGGCCCATGTCCGCGCCCTCATCGAATACCACGATGCCCGCATGGCCGATCAGCGCATCAGCCTGCGCATAGTCCTCATAGGCGAAGCGCAGATCGAACTGCTCCGGCGGGATATAGGCACCCAGCGGCCCGCCGACCTGCACCGCCTTCACCGCGCGGCCAGACGCCGTACCACCGCCGATGTCATAGATCAGCTCGTTCAACGTGATGCCGAACGCGATTTCATACAACCCGCCATGCTTGATGTTGCCCGCGAGCTGGATCGGCATCGTGCCCTTGGAACGATCGACACCCAGACTGTCATACAGGCTCGCGCCGCCCTCGGTCAGGATGTGGGGCACTGCCGCGAGCGTCAGCACATTGTTGACCACCGTCGGACAACCGAAAAGCCCCTGCAACGCGGGCAGCGGCGGCTTGGCGCGCACCTCGCCGCGCTTGCCTTCGAGGGAATTGAGAAGTGAGGTTTCCTCGCCGCAGACATAGGCACCCGCCCCGACGCGCACCTCCAGCTGGAACGGCGCAATGATGCCCGCCGCCAGCACAATCGCAGCGTTGAGCTTGGCGATAGCGTGGGGATATTCGCTGCGGACATAGATGTACCCTTGCTGTGCGCCAACGGCGTAGGCGGCGATAGCCATGCCCTCGACCAGCTGAAACGGGTCGCCCTCCATCAGCATCCGGTCGGCGAAGGTGCCGCTATCGCCCTCATCCGCGTTGCAGACGATATATTTGCGAGTCCCCGCCGCCTCGGCCACGGTTTTCCACTTGATGCCCGCCGGGAACCCCGCCCCGCCACGGCCGCGCAGGCCGCTTTGCCGGACTTCGGCGACGACCTGCGCCGGTTCCAGTGACCGGGCGCGGTTGAGGCCCACCCAGCCGCCGGTCGCGGCATAATCCTCAAGGCTCAACGGCCGCGTCTTACCCGCGCGCGCAAAGGTCAGCCGCTGCTGGCCTGTAATGAAGGGGTAGTCCGATATCTTGCCGACGCTCTTGGCGCTGGTGCCGTCCAGCATCGCCGATACATCGGCGGGCGTCGCCGGGCCATAACCGATGCCGTCAATCTCGGCCAAGGGCTCGAGCCAGTGCATGCCCCAGCTCGATACCCGCTCAACGGTGCATCCTGCGGCTTCAAACGCCCGCGCCACCGCATCGGCGCCGCACGCTATGCTGAGTGCATCGTCGGAAATGCGCACGACCCGGTTCATGCCTGCTGCACCAGCGCGACGAGCGCCGCCTCATCCAGCCGGGCGTGCAGCGCATCGCCAACGCGCGCATTGGGGCCGACGCTGCACATACCGAGGCAATAGACGGTCTTGAGCCTTACGCGCTCACCCGCAGCGGCCTGTGCCGCCGGGACCAACGCCTCAACCCCCCGCGCCTTGCACGCCTCCGCGCGACACAGCTCGATATGGGGGCGCGGATCGGCCGCAGGGGTAAAATCGTGATAGAAGCTGACCACCCCATGCACTTCGGCGCGGGAGAGGTTGAGCGCCTGCGCGATGGCCGCCTCCGCTTCCGCATCCACGGCGCCGAAGGCATGCTGCACATCGTGCAGGATGGGGAGCAACGCGCCCTCCTTGCCTGCATGAGCGGCGATAAGCTGCGCCAAATCCTGAGTGTCTGCCATTGGCCGATGTTCCCGTATCAGCCCCTTCAGTCAAATAGAAATATCAAATCAGCAATAGCGGATCTCTATTAACTCTTTCATTGCCCCTGAGCGAGCGCCGTTGCGACGGTCAGAATGGCGGAAACCAGCGGCGACAATGGTTCGCGGTCGACCGCGACAACGCCTACCCGCTGAAGATCGTCCGGTTCCTCGAATGGCAGGAAAACCGCCCAGTCCAGACCCGACAACAGATTGGCATAGCCGTCTGGAACGATGGTCGCGAATGACGCCTCTTTCACCAGCGCCAGCAGCGAGACATTGCTGTCGGCATTGACGCGCGGAGCGGCGGTCAAGCCGAGTTGCGCCAGGCGGGCATCGAGGATGCGGCGGAACTGCATGCCCTGGTGGAGCAGGCACAAGGGATAGCCCGCGGCTTCCTGCCATGAAATGCTCGCGCGGCCCTCCAGCGCCTCGGACCGTCGCGCGACGAAGACAAAGCGTTCTCCGTATAGCGGGATGGAGAGCATGTTCGTCAGTGGTTCATGATCGAGATAGGTCAAGCCGGCGTCGACCTCGAATGCGCGCAGCCGCCTTTCGATCTCGCGCGAGGTGCCTGATTGGACGGTGAGGGAGACACCCGGAAACCGCTTGAGCAGCGCGTCTCCCAATATCCCAACATAAGGCAGCGCGGCGGGGATAGCCGCCAGCGTGACCTCGCCTTCCAGATGCGCACTGGTAACCGAGATCGCCTGATTGATGCTGGCGAGCGCGCCGACGATCTGCTGCGCCCAGGGTAGGATCGCTTCGCCGTGCCCGGTCAGGCCGATGAACCTACGGTCCCGCTCCACCAGCCTTTTGCCCAGCTCCTGCTCCAGCGCGTTCAGGCCGGCCGAGAGCGTCGGCTGGGATACGCCACAGGCGCTGGCAGCCCTTGCGAAATGCCGGGTCTGCGCCAAAGTGACGAAGTAGCGGAGGTATCTGAACTGCATCGGACTGCCTGCCTTCCCCCCTTGTCATCGCGGCAAAGGATTGGGATCCGCAAGCGTTATTTATTGCTCTTGCTCAACAGGCGTCCGCTTCACTTATTCAGACGCGCGGCGTGCCAGGCGATATGATCTGCCATGAAGGTGGAGATGAAATAATAGCTGTGGTCGTATCCGGGCTGCATCCGGATGGTTGCGGGCTGGCCCGCGCTCGCGCAGGCTTCCTGAAGCAGATGCGTCTTCAGTTGCTCCGCGAGGAAGTTATCGGCCTCGCCCTGATCAACCAAAAGATCCGGCAACCGCGCACCGCTTTCGATCAGCGCGCACGCATCATATTCTGCCCAAGCGTCTCGATCTGGCCCCAGATAACCACCCAACGCCTTGTGCCCCCAAGGACACTGCATCGGCGCGACGATCGGGGCGAAAGCCGAAGTCGACTTGAAACGCCCAGGATTGCGTAAGGCGATGGTCAACGCACCATGCCCGCCCATCGAATGACCGGTAATGCCCTGCCGATCCAAATCGACTGGAAATTCCTCGGCAATCAGCGCCGGCAACTCCTGCTCGATATAGTCGCGCATGTGATAATGCCTTGCGAATGGCTCTTGTGTAGCGTTCACATAAAAGCCCGCGCCGAGGCCGAAGTCATAGGCGCCTTCGGCGTCATCAGCCACACCCTCGCCCCGCGGAGACGTATCGGGTGCAACGAAGATGATGCCATGCTCAGCGCAGGCAGCCCGGAACTCACCCTTTTCAGTCACGTTGGCGTGCGTGCACGTCAGCCCCGAAAGATACCACAGCACGGGAAGCTTCTCGCCGGGCGCAGGATCCGGCACGAAAACGGAGAAGGTCATCTCCGTGTTCGTGACCGAAGACATGTGCTTGTAGATGCCCTGCGTGCCGCCATGACTGCGGTTCGCGCTCACTTGTTCGATCATGGCAGCACAGGTTCCTTACAGTCTTTTATACGAATGCATATGCGCAAACCTTGTTTCCTGCCGGATCTCGCAGGTATCCGGCATAGGCGCCCGGCAGGTGACCGCGCGGGCCAGCGGCACCTTCATCGGTGCCACCTGCAGCGAGGCCGGCAGCGTGGAAAGCATCGACCTCTGCGGCGCTCGCTGCGGCGAAACCCACCGTCACGCCATTGCCTGAGGGCGCTTCGCCGTTGCCCGGCTTCAGCACCAGAAAGGCAGGCTTGGTCTTGCCATAAAGCATAATCGTCTCACCGAACGGCCCCATATTCTTGATGCCTAGCGCACCCAGCGCCGCGTCATAGAATTTGGTCGATGCCGCAAGGTCGCTCGCGCCGACGCAGGTGTGCGAAAACACGTCGTTTCCCGAAATAACCGGATCTGCCATAATCTTTCTCCCCAGATGTAAAATTCAATTAGAAAACGACGACGCTGCGAATGCTCTTGCCCGCATGCATGAGGTCGAACGCGGTGTTGATTTCCTCAAGACCCATGACATGCGTGATCATCGGGTCGATCTCGATCTTGCCGGTCATGTACATATCGACGATCTTGGGCACGTCAGTGCGCCCCTTGGCCCCGCCGAACGCCGTACCGCGCCAGTTGCGACCCGTGACAAGCTGGAACGGCCGTGTGGCGATTTCCTTGCCCGCTTCCGCCACGCCGATGATGATGCTGGTGCCCCATCCGCGGTGGCAGGCCTCAAGGGCAGTGCGCATAACTTCTGTGTTGCCGGTGGCGTCGAAGGTATAGTCCGCGCCGCCGTCGGTGAGCTCGACGACCTTGGCAACAACTTCCTCACGGCTCATGCCTTTGGAATTGAGGAAGTCCGTCATGCCGAACTTGCGGCCCCATTCCTCGCGGTCGGGATTGATGTCGACGCCAATGATCTTGTTCGCACCCGCGAGCCGCGCGCCCTGCAACACATTGAGACCGATACCGCCCAGGCCGAAAACGACGACATTGTCGCCCACCTGCACCTTGGCGGTATTGATGACCGCGCCGACGCCGGTCGTCACGCCGCAGCCGATATAGCAGCTCGACTGGAAAGGGGCATCCTCGCGAATCTTTGCCACCGCAATCTCCGGCAGCACCGTGAAGTTCGAAAAGGTGGAGCAGCCCATATAGTGAAAGATTTGCTGACCCTTGTAGGAGAAGCGGCTGGTGCCGTCCGGCATCAGGCCCTTGCCCTGCGTTGCGCGGATCGCGGTGCACAGATTGGTTTTACCTGAGAGGCAGGACTTACACTGGCGGCATTCCGGAGTGTAAAGGGGGATCACATGGTCACCGGGTTTGACCGAGGTCACGCCCGCACCAACCTCGCGGACGATACCTGCGCCCTCATGCCCCAGGATCGAGGGGAAGATGCCCTCGCTGTCCAACCCGTCGAGCGTGTAGGCATCGGTATGGCACACGCCCGTCGCCATTATTTCGACCAGCACCTCACCCGCTTTGGGGCCTTCGAGGTCCAGCTCCACGATTTCCAGCGGTTTCTTTGCCTCGAAGGCAACGGCAGCACGGGTTTTCATAGGGTCTCCTCCAAATTTGCGCGGCTAGTAGCACGACCTCAATTGTGTGATAATGAGGTGATTATGCAATTCATTATTCCAGAACGGGAGATAATCGATGTCCGACTGGGCAGGGATCGACGAATTCGTGGCGGTCGCGCAGGCTGGGTCCTTCGGCGGCGGAGCGCGGGTACTGGGTGTCTCGCCTACCCATGTCAGCCGCTCGATCATGGCGCTGGAGCGTCGGGTGCAGGCCCAGCTGTTTCACCGAACGACCCGCACCGTCCGCCTCACCGATACCGGGCGTGTGTTTCTCGAGCACTGCACGCGCATCATCCGGGAGCGCGACGAAGCGATCGCCCTGATCAACGAACAGGGTGAGCCTCATGGCGACCTGCGCGTGACCTGCTCCACAGCGATGGGGGAACGGTTCATCGCACCGATACTGCGAGACATGGCGATGCGATATCCACAACTGAGCATATCCATCAACCTTTCCAACCGGGTGGTGGACCTGATCGCCGAAGGTTTTGACCTGGCTATCCGTACGGGAAACCTCGCCGACTCCCGCCTCATAGCCACCCGCGTCGCATCCCGCACACTCTATACATGTGCCTCGCATGCCTATCTCGCCGAAGCTCCCCCGCTACAGACGGTACAGGATCTCGCTCACCACAACTGCCTGGAGGGCAGCAGCTCCATGTGGCGCTTCCGGGTTGATGGTGCCGACATCACCCACCGGCCCAAAGGGGGATTCCGCTGCAATAGCGGTCATGCGGTGATGGAGGCATGCCTTGCAGGCATGGGCGTCTGTCAGCTGCCTGAATTCTATGTACTGCCGCATCTTCAAAGCGGAAAAGTGGCGGTGGTTCTCGGCGACTACAAAATCGACGACGAACCTATCTGGGCTGTCTATCCCCGGCACCGCCACCTGTTGCCCAAGATCAGACTTGTGGTTGAGAGGTTAAGGCAGGAGCTGGGTGACGCGATTAAGCGACCCGCTGAACTGTTCTAGCGAGCAGAGACGAGTGCCGCAGCCTTGCGCGCCCCTGCTTCAATCTCGCCCATGTCACTTCCCCCAGCAGGCACCAGCCAGCTGCCGCCGACACACAGGACCTGCTCGTGCGCCAGCCATTGCGCAGCGCTCTCCAGCCTTATGCCGCCCGTAGGGCAGAACTTCACCTGTCCGAACGGCCCGCACAGCGCCTTGAGTGCGGATAGCCCGCCGCTGGTCTCGGCTGGGAAGAATTTGAAATGCTCGAGGCCAAGATCCAGCCCGCGCATCAGCTCTCCCGCCGTCACCACGCCAGGAAGGAACGGGATCTGCCGCTCGATCGCCGCCTTACCCAGTCGCTCCGTCAGGCCGGGAGCGACGATGAACTCGGCCCCCGCGCCGATCGCCTGATCTAGCGTCCGTTGATCGATCACCGTACCTGCGCCGACAATGGCTCCCTCGACCTGCTTCATCTCACGGATGACATCAAGCGCGGCCGGGGTCCGCAGAGTCACTTCCAATACAGGGAGCCCCCCTGCGACCAGCGCCCGCGCAATGGGCCGGGCATGCATAACGTCTTCGATTACCAGCACCGGAATGACCGGCGCCTTCCGCATGATCTGCTCGATGGGCTTCATCAATGTGCTCCTGCGCCGGCGAGGCAAGCTCCAGCCCTTAATGGCCCGGCGATGTGTGGGCAATGACACAGTTGGCGCGCGAATGCGATGCACGCGCGGCAAGTCTTGTCCCTCAGGGCGCCGCCATGTATACGCGGCCGCACCGTTTGCCGGGGCCGCTCTGGCGGAACCGGAGCGCAAGAAGCAGCCCAAGTAGGCGCCGGACCTCCTGACGGGGGCCTTCGGCGTCCACCCATGGGCTTAAAGGGGACAATGCCGGCCCTGCGGCCGCCATAATATCTGAAAGAAACTGATTTTGGCTGAGAATTTTGACGTAGTGATCGTAGGCGGGGGCCATGGCGGGGCGCAGGCAGCGGTAGCGCTGCGACAGGGCAAGTTTGAGGGGACAATCGCCATCGTCGGCGACGAACCGGAGTTTCCCTACGAGCGACCGCCGCTCTCCAAAGACTATTTCGCGCGCGAGAAGGAATTCGAGCGCATTCTGATCCGCCCGGCCAGCTTCTGGGCCGACAAGGAAGTAACCATGCTGCTGGGCAGGCGCGTGACGGCCGTAGATGCTGCCGCACGCACGCTGACGACGTCAGACGGCGGCCAAATCGGCTATGGCAGTCTGATCTGGGCAACGGGTGGCAGCCCCCGGCGCCTTTCCTGCCCCGGCCATGATCTCGGCGGCGTACATGTCGTACGCACGCGCGCAGACGTCGACCGTATGATGGCGGAGCTTGACGGCGTGACGCGCGCGGTGGTGATCGGCGGCGGCTATATCGGGCTTGAGGCGGCCGCGGTGTTGAGCAAGTTCGGCAAGCAAGTCACACTGCTCGAAGCGCTGCCCCGCGTGCTGGCGCGCGTGGCGGGCGAAGAGCTCTCCCGCTTCTATGAAGCGGAGCATCGCGCGCACGGCGTTGACGTGCGGCTTGGCGCTATGGTCGAATGCATAGAGGCGCGCGACGGCAAGGCATGCGGTGTCCGCCTGGCCAACGGAGAGGTGATCGACTGCGAGATGGTGATCGTCGGCATCGGCATCATTCCGGCGGTCGAACCACTAATTGCCGCTGGCGCCGCCGGCAGCAACGGTATCGACGTGGACGAATATTGCCGCACCTCGCTGCCCGATGTCTATGCTATCGGCGATTGCGCGGCGCATGCCAATGCCTTTGCCGAAGGCGCGCGTATTCGCCTCGAGTCGGTTCAGAACGCCAACGACCAGGCGAGCACGGCCGCCAAGGCGATCACCGGCACGTTACAGCCCTATAACGCGGTGCCGTGGTTCTGGTCTAACCAGTATGACCTGAGATTGCAGACGATCGGCCTCTCGACGGGCTTTGACCAGACCGTGACTCGGGGCGACCCAGCGACGCGCTCGTTCAGCGTCATCTACCTCAAAAACGGCAAGGTGATCGCACTTGATTGCGTGAACGCGGTGAAGGATTATGTCCAGGGCCGCGCTCTCGTGACCGGCGGAATATCCCTCCCCATGGCGCAGCTGGCGGATTCGACGATCCCACTCAAGGACATGATCGCCGCCGCTGCCTGAGCGGACCGCACAGGGAAATCCCACGAATGCCGCCTGCGCTTACCCGGCGCGGGCGGCTCTTCTTTTGGCCTCAACCAAAAGCGCCGGGCGGCGATATTCGAGCTATGCAGAAGGGTGGTGGACAGGGCTGGAGAGTTCACTGTCTTCAAAGTTCCTCCAAAATCCGCAGAAAACCGTAGGTCTCGAATGAGCTATGTACCTATTTATGTACTACCATTATGTACTGGAATTCACGTCGTGGGGACAGGTCATTTCGCTCGTTATTTTCGTAACTATTCTAGCTTTCTAAGCTAAGTCTGAACACTGCTGCTATATGATGGCCGTTAATCGCCAGCATGACGTATCGTGAGGTTGACCTCTCCTTCTCCCACTTCGAATTTATAACTCAGAGGCGGTGGCACAAATGGAGCAACACTTTTCAGTAGGGCTTCTATCTGGGAACCCATAGTTAGGTTTTCGTCCCAGCCAAAATTTGAATGGATATCCGAAAATATACCTTCGGCATGACCGCTTCTAAGAATTCTGGCTCCCTCTAATGGAGAGCTAGCCCACGACGCACGCAGATATTCACTTAGCTTATTAGCCTCTATATGACAGGGAAATATATAATTTTTTCCATCTATCACCCTTCCGGTATTCGCAACAAAATCAGATATATATTTAGCGTTTGAGCCAAGATTTTGGCCGGCATAAGCACAGGTATAAGCTAGCAAGCTTGCACTGATTTTTCTGTTCGTGACATATGAAGCAGCGCGAAAACGTTCGAGCATACGCTCGGCTTGGCGAGCTTTCATGCCTCCCATGAGAGCAACGTCAGATATCTCCTGCCAAATAGCGCGACCGAAAGGGTCTGATATAAAAGCTTCTGATGCGGGGGGGTCACGCTCCAAAGCATGTTTAATCAGCAGATCGACTGGTTTTTCCTTAAGCTGGTAGCGAAAATGGATCAATTTCTCCAGAAACCGTTCTCCTTGGTAATGAGTGCCATAAGCGCCCTCAATGGCCATCGCCAATTGACCTCGGTCCATACCCAAAATGAACACGATACCGGGAATATTGAAAAGGTGCTTGATCTCTTCGAGCATGTCGACAGCATAGTCTGGTCTGCATCTGTCAAGTTCGTCGATCATAATGAAGAGCGGCAACTCAGCATCTTCAGCTTGGCGTATGACATCAATAATTTGTTTCAGCGAATGGTGTAGAAGGTCTTTGGCGCGGCGCGCTGAACGATATTCAGCCAGTTGTTGTAACCCACCTTTATCCGTCAGCGCCTCAATTCCCTTGCTTATCTGCTTAACAGTCTCCTCGCCTACAGCCTCAGCCGTAGCTTCCCCGATATTTTTTAGTGTGTTCGAAAGTTCGGCTGCTTTCGCATCGTCGAGTATATTGGAGATTGTCCCGCTAAAACTCTCGCCGAGAAATCTGGCAATGCTTTTCCTTACGAGCGCACTGGCCGCCGCAGTAGCCACCTTTCCCGCAGATCGGATGATTGCCTTACCCTTATCGTTAATGGTTGGTCCATCAACGTATCGTGCCAACGCACGGTCAAGGGTATCGAGAATGGCGAGAAAAGGGGAACCATGACTGTCGCTCTCCCATGCATTGATTAAAGCAACCGCATGCTTTTGATCAAAATCATCGGCTAACCGCTCTAGGAAAAATGACTTGCCGCTTCCCCAATCCCCCTCAATGGAAAGCACAAAGCCTTCCTGATTTCCTGCTCGCATTCTCTGAACGGCTCTTGCAGTTATATATTTGGCTAAATCGTCGGCTTCTTGCTGCCGCCCGAGTAGATCATCAGCCCAATGCTTTGGTGCGGTTTCATCTGCCATATACGCGCTTTCTAATCTCGCATATCTGTCGAATTTGATGATTGGAGAACTTCTGACCACTTGTCATGAGGGAAATGATCCGATCATGTGGAAATCATCTGTAGCGGGCTTAAATCGCCCTTACCGGACCTGAAAGTCAATGGATACAGAACTTAGCACTTTTTGTAATTATGAGGGGTGTTATCTCACTGAAAGGACTCATCAATCCAATAATGTTTTTCCCGACGAATTAAGTCGAAATCAGAGTAATTCTGCTCCCAAAATGCCGGGCAGATTTCGGCGTATCGGGTCTGCGAAATTCGATGGCTTTACTCTGTGGAGGGACGTAGTGGCATCCTCAGTTGATCCGTCCCGGCAGACGCTCGTCGCGATGATACCCCAATGAATGAGCAGGCTAGCGGCAATGTCCCATGTCCGATGACAGTGTTCAGGGTTTCCTTCCGCGCACATGATGGCGACCGGTTCACGCATGGAGGCTTCGATAATCTTCTCCAGTGATCTTATATAGGCTGGGTCATCGACGGGGGTATTTGACATTCCCCCCAATATCTCTCCGCACTGGCGGTAGAATATCCCCGCCTTCGGTGCCCATTTCTCGATCTGGGGCGCATTGAACGGAGCGTTCCGAGACCAAGGCGATGACCGCACGTCCACCAGATGCGTTATGCCGCGTTTTTCCAGTTCCCCCAAAAATTCTGGCAGGCTCCTCGTGCTGTAACCGATGGTATAAATCATAATAACTCCAATACGTTAGTTGTATAGGAGCCTAACTTTTGTTCAGCCTTGAGGGCAGTGAAAACGGCAGAAAACTGCGGTTTTATTGCCCGGAAAGTGCAACAGATACTACGGCGCAGCTTTCGTGGCTAAGTTTGCCAACGGCAACTGATCTGTTCACCCCACCAAATCCGTTTTTCGCACGGAAGCTCATAATGATCGTATGTGCGCCATCCGGGCCTGCGGGTGTGATACTGGTCTCATCATGTTCAAAACTATCGGGATCACGTAAGCGAGCTTTCACTGCGTCCACAAGTGCAGTGCTATAGCCAAAAAATGGGTCGATACAGTGGAAGCCCTTGCGGCGATCTTCTGTATTCTTTGCGGCTTGCTCCTTGGCTTCTCTCTCATCTTCGATCTGCTGACGTTGCGAACAGCTATTGATACCAAGTATCGCTAGGAGCAGAATTGCCCCGACACAATACCGCACCCTATCACTGCCCTCCTCTGTTCTTTGGGAGTAGCTGATCTCGGCACGGCCTGATCCACCACTTTCTTGCAGTTAGGGCATAGGAACGTGGTCTCTTTGATCGCCGCCGCGCAATGCGGACATTTTCGCCCCTCAGTCATAGCCCCAATGAACCTTGCAGTGATTTCCAGTATGCGATCCGAACCGCAATTTGCAATTAATTGCAAGGTTTATCGATTATCTTCAATCTGAGTTGGTCCTCGACACGCTCTTACTCCCCTAAAAGTTGGGTCTCGGAGGGCAAATGACTGTCGATGACCTACAAGCTCGGTTCGGTGCGTTAGTAACGAAGCATCGGAAGCTGGCGAAAAAGACGCAGGAGCAACTTGCGGAGGAAACCGAGATTAGCGTCAACATGATTACGCGGATCGAGGCCGGTGGAACTGGTGTGCGCTTCCCCAACCTTGTTCGGATCGCCAATGCCCTTCGGGTTGATCCTGCCGAGCTTTTCACTGCAGCCATCCCTTCAGGACATCTTGCTCAGGGACCACTAAAAGATTTGCTTCCCCAAATTGCGAACCTTCCGGAAAAGGACGTTCAGAAGGCTGTGGATGTCCTCAATGCAGTCCTAAAGCATCCATGAAAAGTCCCAATTTCGTGTAGCTTCATAGAAATAGCTCAACACAAAGTATGGAATTATGACGCTCTATCGCTATCCGTATCCAATATGAAACGAACAGCTATCTAGCCCCTCCCCACAATTTGTCAGTGGCATCAACTACCTCACTCGCAGCGGGATAGGCGATTGCTCGAACATCGGCTACCGAAATCGCAATTGTTTTAATTGATCCATCGTCCAGCCGTTCAATTTCATCATGCCTTCAAGGTAGCTGGCGAACCGTTCAACGTCGGGGAAGAATTGTGAACCTCGCACCCGTGGCGAACTGGACCCGCGTTTGAATGTGGCGTCGCCCCAATTGGTAACGAAAGCGACCATCTGAGCATCGGACAACAAGAACGCAGCCAATGCCCGCGCCATGATATGCTGCACAGCGGGCGGATATCGCTTGAAGATTGCTTCGGAGCATAGCCGGGCATACTCGCGACAGGATAGGAGCGCATGGGCTTGGCTGTCACGCAACTCGCCAAAGTCTGTTTGATAGAACAGTTTCACGGCGTCGGTTTGGCGTTCGGTCGCTGGCATTTCGCATGTCGCATCGGGTAGCGTGAAATTTAAGTGCATACCTAAGTCGCGGCGTTCTGGGCTGCCTACCGGCAGGGCGATTTCGTTCCAATCCATTGCCGGCCTATGGTTGGTGAATTTTTTCCGTCAGGAAGAAAACACCATGAAGCGTTGAGACGACCATAGAAGCGAATGCAAAGGTCAACGTAATGCCCACAACAGCTTTGACCAACAACCAAGGCCAAACCGCGCCGATGGAATTCACGATAAAGCCATGAAGGGCTTCTATTGAGCCGTATAGTGCGTTGATCGCCACCAACGCAAAACACAGACCGAACGAAACAATGACAAGGTAAGAAAATAGGTAGGACAGGAATAGCCGTCGCGTTAGCGGAACGTCCTTCACGGTTTGCCCGGCAACAAACATTTCCACCTTGGGCGCTGGCGCGGGCAATTCCGTATCCATCGTTGGATTGCCGAACGTTGCGACCGCTGCAAGGCCAGCGAAATAGAAGCCGGGTAATGTCGAAACGAGCGCCAGCAAGCTGGTCGCAAGGCCGTCTTCACCGACAAGCGCGGGCTTAACGGGCAACGCAACATATATGACGACCGCTATGAACGTAAGCGCCAGCGGAAGCCACGTCGTATAAGTCCGCATTTCAACGTGAGAAATGCTACGGTAGGCGAACCCGCGGCCTAGTTCGTATAGTAGCTGCTTGCACACCCTATATCGTCCGATGTGTTAAAAACTCCGGGATTGCTAAATCCCGCAGATGATCAACGACCTGTATAGCAGATTGATCCAAGAAAGGGTATATATTTGTTAGCTCAAATAATTTTACGTATAGTTCCTCAAGAGGGTTTCCAGTTGTAGTATCTATTTTAACAGTGACGGACTTATTGTTTCCCGGTACTTTGTAGCTGACCTTTGCTACGCCATAAGTACCAGAGTTTGCTTGAAACGTCTGCATAAGCGACTGCCACATATTAGCAGGCAGATTATTTTGATTGATTTGAAGTCGTAGTTCCGACTCTTTTTTGTTGAGATACGCCGCCCCTGCGATGGGCGTTACGGCTTCAGCTTTCACGAGCGATATGCCTGTGATGTGGCCGTTATTAATGTCGGTAATGAGCGTGTCCGACGGCCGGCCTCTAAGTTCGATATGTGGACAACATCTATCGGTTCGCGGTTGCCCTTGGCGTGTCAAGCCGCCTGCCGGATGAGGGTAGGTAAAGGACGTTTGATCGTCCTTAAACTCGTAGTGCAGAAGCTTCGAAAGGAGGCGTTGCACGAGGCTGGACGCTAATCCGGGGATGCGTTCAACCGCACAAGTGTAGATATTGGAAATCCCTGCTCTTGAGCGGTCGAAATAATGACGTGGCACCCGAAGTCCGAGCCTTCGTTATCTTGCTTTTCCAGTACATTGAAATGCCCCGCTGTTGGGTCGGAATACACAGCATTTGGCGTAGTCTTATCAGACAAGCGGATAAGCAACGTGATGAACTGTTGTGCGGCGTCTATCTGAATATCGCCTATCAACATGGTCGCTGTGTCGGCACGTATGGGAAAGGTGCGGCCGGTATCTTTCATGCGCTGAAAAATAGGAACAACGTCATCCATCGTAGGTATGGACGCCCCTTCTTTTCGTGCACCGATTTCAAGATCGTAAATATAAAATTGTCGACGATTATTCTGCATTCATCGCACCCCTGTTATGTCAGGGGATAACACGGCGAACCATTCGTCACCACTACGTTCGCAATTCGCAGTGCATTTTGGATTAGATTTTGCGCGGCCTAAGACATCAACCTTAGCTACCCGCCAACAGGCTATGACGCAGGTACAGCCACCTTCATAGGACACAATCCCTAGCGGCCTCCCCCGCAAGGCCGGGTCACACATCACCACTCGGCTCGCCAAACTTGATGACGCCGCCTTGGATTGGATCAACCTCATTATATGGGCAGTGCTAAAGCACGGACATTCTCAGGTTAAATAGCCGCCAGACGCTCTCTGAGGCGTTTTACAGACATCGGATGCCATAGACCCCCATCAGGCGTGGGATGGCCCTTCTCGGTCAAATATGAGGCGTATTGCTTGAGCGTATGACAACCGGCCTGTTCTGCTTCTGTGATGGCTGGACGAAGCGTCTCAGCATGGCGGAGGGCATCTGCCCGGTTCTGTGCGGCGAGTGTCTTGCCATGCGTCCCCAGCTTCACTCCACGAGCCTTGGCGGCGGCAAGAGCAGCTTTAGTTCTATCCCGGATCATCTGCCGCTCGTGCTCTCCGAACACCGCTAGCATCTGGAGTAACAATCTGTTCGCCTCCGGCATATCGGCACAGCGGATTTCGACATTGGCATCGAGTAGCTGGGCAACGAACGAAAGAGAACGGGAGAGCCGGTCTAATCTGGCTATCAGCAGGGTCGCCTTTGTTCGTTTGCATTGCGCCAGTGCCTTGGCGAGTTGGGGGCGGTTTGCCTTGGCCCCACTCTCGGTCTCGACATATTCAGAAATTATCCGGCTGTTGGTCTGACGAGCGTATCGCTCAACTGCTTCCCGCTGCGCCTCAATTCCTAGGCCGGATAATTCCTGTTTTCCCGTCGAAACTCTCAAATAAACAATGTAGTCGGTCATGGTCCATATAACGTATTTGTTGGTATACCTTATAATCTGCCTCCAGACCGAACTCCCGTACATCCCAAAACGGCAGAAATCGGATGATTTTTGTCAAAAGCTGCCTGACCGGACACGACAACAAAGCAGCCGTTCTATGAGTTACATCCTAGCCATCCCGCGAGTAAACAAACCCCGAATAGATTAATTAGCCAAAATAATGAGTTGGAATATAGATGCGTCCGGTTTGGCGTTTATCTTCCGAACAATATTGCAGGGGCCAGATTCGCCCGATAACACCGTATTAAATTGGTCAATTTAACGGGGGGATTATGAAGGCGATTCGTATCGCAGTGGTATCGCTTGCGGCCGTGCAGTTGACGGCCTGCGGTGGTGGCGGTGGTGGTAGTGGAGTCAGTTCTACCCCGACCCCTACGCCAACTCCGACCCCTCCCCCCAGCACTGCGAATGCTGATTTGCTTGGGCCGTCGCTGCTCAGCGAGAGTTTTACCAATGACGCAGCAACCGGTAGTGCAAGCTATCCCAAAAGCGGTGCAACCCCAACAAGAAGTGCGTCTCAATCCAATGCGACCATCGTTTATGAAGCTGCAACCCAGAAATATACAGTGTCGGTGGGCAGTCGTAGCCAATCATTCCTACCTTCGGACATAGACAATGCGCAGTCCACATCTGCGATCACCGTGCACGTTAAAAGGAGCGGCACGACGACAGATTCGCTGACGCTGACTAAGCCAGGGACTTCTGGCCGCTTCACCTATAAATATGTTGCGGGGGGCTTCTGGCAAAAAACCGTCGATGGTTCCTCGACGATTTCCGGTAACTTCGATGCGATTTCCTATGGTGTCGAAACTCTAAATGCTGGTGTTCCTCGGACTGGATATGCGGCCTATTCCGTTGATCTTCTTGGCGCAGAAACACTGTCAAATAATATTCAAGGAATTACTGGGCAGGGCAGTCTTCTGGTAGATTTTGCCGGAGGGCAGATTGTTACAAGGGGACAAATTGACACGACGAGTGTTTTTTTGGGTGCCGCACAATTTTTTGGAAACGCTCGACTTTCTAGCACAGATAGCACCTTTGCCGGAACTATCGGTTTCACTGGCAACAACAGCTACAGTGGTGCGCTAAACGGCCGTTTCTACGGACCGGCAGCCGAAGAAGTAGGCGCAGCGTTTTCTGCCACAGCGCCTGATGGAAATGTAGTCGTTGGAGCTCTCGTAGGCCGCCATGCATCGGTTTCCGGGGGCAATACGACCATCACCAATCTCACATCCTCCGAATTTCTAAAGGGCGATAGTGCAAACCTTGCCTTTGATGGAGCGCAAGGTGGACCTACAGTTTCGGTGCAGAGTCATAGCACAAATGGCATCGCAGTCTATTATGACCCGGCGCAAGGGACATACGATCTGCTATTGGGTGACAGGGCAACACAGCTCACAAACGTTGATTTCATTCGACTGCCGTCGTTGAGCACGCAGACGGGATTCTTTGGAGCTGTTGCGCCGAGTGGGTATTATGCGAGCTTTGATCCCCGCTTTGGAATACCCTCAAGTTTGCGTTATCTCCGGGCTGGGCGCAGCTATACGGTCAACGGAATTCACTACCGTTTCGACGACATGATTTTCGGTATTGCTACGCAGGACAGTGCGTTGCCGCGGACAGGCCAAGGCGGATATGTTGTCAGTCTTACAGGTTCAATCGCGCAGACGGGCGCAGCCGACCTTCAAACCATTTCAGGCACGGGCAGCCTATTAGCAGATTTCGCTAATAACAATCTGACTACTGATGGAACACTGTACAATTATTTTGGTGGCCCATCCCCGTCCTCCATCGGAGCTTTCAACGGCACCGCAACAATCAGCAGTTCCGCCAACAGCTTCAATGGAACGCTGAATTTCACTGGCCCTGGAAATTATTCTGGGGGCATGAAAGGGCGCTTTTATGGCCCGGTGGCGGCCGAAGTAGGCGCGGTATTCAGCTTGGATGGGGCTAATGGCAGCGTGGCGACAGGAACATTGTACGGTGCGAATGATGCCTCTGTACTCGCAGCGAGGACTCCTCTTACCCAGCTCACCGCCCAGACGGATTTGTTCGGTATGGCTGAGCACTCGTATATCGATCCATTTAGCGGAACAGGTCAAAGCTACACAGACAGTAATGTGAAGGTTACCTATGACCCCGGTACTGGAACCTACGCGTTTTTATCGCATACTACCGGTGTAAATTTTGGATTCGCCGTACCTATAAACGCGACGGTTACAGCTGCGGACAAGGATTCTGTAAGCAGCAATGCGTCTTATACTGTATATCATAACAGTAGTGTGGATGGCCGAATTCTCAATCCCGGTGCAGCCAATCCGACCATCGCTCTAACATATACGAGTTTGGCAGATTTGACCTCCACAGGAACCGGAGCCGTAGGTGGACGCGCGGTGACCACGGAGTATTTCGTACCATTCGGTGATCAGACGCCTGTAAGTCAGATGCCGAGAACGGGGACAGGCAATTACACAGGGATCGTTTTGGGGCATGGCAATCAGCACGGTTTTTCAAATGACGCATGGCTGAGCGGAACGAGCGCGCTAAATGTAGATTTCGGCACTGGTCAGGGGAATGCTTCGCTTACGCTTACAGCCACAGATAAGGCGACCTTGGCCCAGATGCCATTGGGCACTTTTAATTTCACTGGGGGATCAATCTCCATTGCACCAGCGATAGGGAACACGTTCTTTTTGAGCCCCACGAGCTATTCAAATTTGCCATCTGGTGGTGCTTTGTCTGGCAATTTGTCAGGCTCCTTTTTTGGTACTAACGCCGCAGAATTCGGTGGCATATTTTCGCTGGATGTAAGCGATGGATCGGGGCAAGCCGCGAACGGCAGCCATTTCGAAGGTGCGACTGTAGGCAAGCGCTGATCCTACCTCATGAAAATGGTCTTGTGGGCCTTCTTTGGGACGGCGCTGTGCGCCACGTCTACTGTCGCTGCCGATACGAACGTGGTCAAAGGGTTAACTGCGGCCCAATTGTTCGAGTTAGCCGACCACGCAAAAAATAGGAACGATCAGGAAGCCGCCGAAACCATATATCGGGCACTCGAACATGACCCCGATTTCGATATTCGCAACGAGGCACGGTTCCGTCATGCCCAGATGTTGACCCGGCAAACTAAGCTGACAGCAGCAGCCATCCTCTATCGTGCTATTCTCGATGAAAAGCCCGATGCCTCTCGGGTCAGGTTGGAATTGGCGGCAGTCCTGGCGCAGACAGGAGATCTATCCGCTGCACGGCATGAGCTGCGGCAGGCGCAGGCCGGGGGATTGCCGCCCGAGGTTGCACAAGTCGTCAATCAATATGTCGCAGCATTACGCTCATTCAAACCGTGGGGCGGTTCATTCGAGCTAGCGGTTGCGCCGGACAGCAATATAAATCGCGCGACTGATGCCAAAACACTCGACACGGTGATTGCTCCTCTCAACCTTTCTGGTGATGCAAGGCAGCGTTCTGGGCTTGGTCTGAAGTCATCGGGACAACTTTATCTTCGCGCTAATCTGGACAAGGATATTACGCTGGTGCCGCGCATATCTGGTCAAGGCGCATTCTATCGCTCGGACCAGTTCAATGATGTTTCCGGTTCGGCTCAGTTGGGTTTGGAGTGGAGGTCCAAAGCCGACAGGTTCACCCCATCTGCCGGTTACACGAGGCGCTGGTATGGTGGCGATCTCTATGCCCGAACCCAAAGTCTTAGCCTTGATTGGCTGCATCCTCTAGGCAAACGCGCTCAAATGAGTGCGAATATAGGCGTCAGCCGGGTGCGCTATGTGCGTAACCCATTGCAGGATGGCGCGATATACAATGGCTCGCTTACATATGAGCGAGCGCTAAGTGCTAGATCGGGCGGCAGCATTTCCTTTTACTTCAATCGCCAAACCGCAGATGATCCAGGCTATGCCACCACGTCTGGTGCTCTGGGCACTGTTTATTGGCATGATTTCGGCAAAATGACCTTATTTGGTACCGCAACCGCGAGCCGACTTAAAGCAGATAGACGGCTGTTCCTCTATCATGATCGCCGAAAAGAATGGTATGTACGAGGTGGGATAGGCGCGACTTTTCGTCAGTTAAAAGTGGCAGGTTTCTCTCCTATCGTCCGCATTGCGTATGAAAGAAACTGGTCCACGGTCGGTATATATGATTTTAAGCGCGCCGCCACCGAGGTCGGCATCACACGTGCGTTTTGAGTAATACGAGAAAACTCGCCAGTCTGATTCTGGCGACAAAGCGGGCGCGACGGCCGTTTGGGCAAACGTCCGCTTTCCCCAACGAATGCGCCAAAATGCACTTATCGCAGGTGACAACATTGCGGGCATTCAGCGGTCCACTGGCTGGTAGCTGATCTTGATCCCAGAAACCTCGTCTTTCTGCTCGAAAAGACGCGACTTTGCGGCATAGCGTATCAGTAAGTGGTCCGGTGCCAGCCATTTGATCTCAGCCCAAGGACCGCCCCAATCACCTGCTGCGGCGGCCCCATGGTCATCATCGGCACGAAAGCTATTACCACTGCCGGATGGCTGCTGCCCATACGTAATCACTGAGACCTGTGTCGAGAAGCCGGTAGTAGCTCCACAATCCCGCTGGAACATAACGGCGCTGTGCGACCTGTCGGGTGCATCGGCACGGCTGATTATGCTATTCGAGCAGGTATCCGAGCAGCCACCAAACGAGAACAATACCAACGCCAAGATGCTATTTCGGTGCATGGGGTCATGGTAATTCGTGCGGGCCTTTCGTCAATGTCTGCTTGCCCCAAGCTCGACTACCCCAAGCACGATTGCTGTCGCGACGCCTGTGTGCTTAATGCTGCTTATGGATCGGCAGATAAGCCCCACCATTGCGCTAGCCACCGTCGCAGTTGGACACCTCGAAGAACCGGCTGATTTTGGCGTGATGGTGGTGCGAGGGCGTGGC
>CAZEHR010000003.1:0-85860 GCA_964512265.1 uncultured Sphingobium sp.
GACTTCCTGGCTGGTCGAGACGATCTTGCCGGGGTGGACGTTCTTCTTGGTCCAGCTCATCTCGGAGACGTGAACCAGGCCTTCGATGCCCGGCTCCAGCTCCACGAAGGCGCCATATTCGGTGATGTTGGTGACGCGGCCAGACAGCTTCGCGCCGACCGGATACTTCGCCTCCGCGCCTTCCCACGGATCGCTTTCCAGCTGCTTCATGCCGAGGCTGATGCGCTGGGTGTCGCGGTTGATGCGGATGATCTGCACCTTCAGCACATCGCCGATGTTGATCATCTCGTTGGGGTGGTTGATGCGCTTGTAGGAAAGGTCCGTGACGTGCAGCAGGCCGTCAATGCCGCCCAGATCGACGAACGCGCCATAATCGGTGATGTTCTTGACGACACCCTCGATGATCTGGCCCTCGGCAAGGTTCTGGATGAGGCCGGTGCGCTGCTCGGCGCGGGTTTCCTCGAGGATGGCGCGGCGCGACACGACGATATTGCCACGGCGGCGATCCATCTTGAGGATCTGGAACGGCTGCGGGATGTCCATCAGCGGGGTGACGTCGCGCACGGGGCGGATGTCCACCTGGCTGCCCGGCAGGAACGCCACGGCGCCATCGAGGTCGACGGTGAAGCCGCCCTTGACACGGCCGAAGATGACGCCCTCGACGCGCGTGTTTTCCTGGAACTCGGCTTCGAGCTTGTCCCAAGCGGCTTCGCGGCGGGCGCGATCACGCGAGAGGACGGCTTCGCCATGCGCGTTTTCGACGCGGTCGACATAGACCTCGACCTCGTCGCCAACCTTGATGTCTGCCTTCTGGCCGGGCATCGCGAACTCGCGCATCGCCACACGGCCCTCGCTCTTGAGGCCGACATCGATGAGAACCATGTCGTTCTCGACGCCGGTTACGGTGCCCTTGACGACGCGGCCTTCAAAGCCGCCGTCCGCACCACCGAAAGATTCATTGAGAAGCGCCGCGAAATCATCACGCGACGGAAATGCCGTAGAGGCCATAGATCTAAGTCCTTCTTTACGTCATTGCAGGCCACCCGGTTGTGTCCGAGGGTCTTTGGCTTGCACACTGCCCGCGCGGCCCCATGCCGCACGAACGTCCTTGAGGCGGCGCACTGGCGGAAGGCATCGGAAAACCGAAAAGGGCGCGCGGAATCTCCGTGCGCCTTGTCGCGTCACTCTGTGTGGTGACGTTTCACTCTTGCCTCCACCAGGGCAATCGCCCGCTGGATGGCCGCGTCTATACCCAATTCGCTGGTATCTAGCAAGTCCGCATCCTCGGCCTGCGCGAGGGGGGCGTTGCTCCGCCCCATGTCACGCGCGTCTCGCGCGATGATCTCCGCCTCCATGGCGTCGATATCGGCGGCGAGGCCCCTCCCCGCCATCTCCCTGGCGCGTCGCTCTGCCCTTACGCGGGGGGACGCGGTTACATAGAGCTTGGCATCCGCTTCGGGCGCGATGACGGTGCCGATATCGCGCCCGTCGAGCACTGCACCGCCCGGTTGATGCGCGAAAGCCCGCTGCCGCGCCATCAGCGCCGCGCGCACGGTCGCATGCGCCGAGACTCGCGAGGCGAGCGCGCCGGTTTCCTCTGTGCGCAATTCCGGTTCGGCAAGCAGGCCATCGGCAAACCCCGTCGCCGCCGCTGCGTCCGCCTCGCTTGCCGGATCGCCGCCAGCGCGCTTCAGCGTCAACCCCACCGCGCGATAGAGCAGCCCGGTGTCGAGATGCGGCAACCCATAATGGCTGGCAAGCGCCCGCGCGATCGTTCCTTTGCCCGACGCCGCCGGGCCATCGACCGCGATGATCATGGACGCGCCCGCCACGCCTTCGCGAGGCCCAGCGTCGCGATGATCGCCCACGCCACCTCCAGCACCATTGCGGCAAGGTTGAAGTGCACGGTGAGCGATACGATCAGCAACACCGCGCCAACTAGGTTGAGCAGGTTAAACAGCACGAAGTTCATTGAGGCGGCGATATTGCTGTAGGCAAACGCGCCAATGAACAGCGCACTGCCCATCAGGCCGATGACATTGGCCAGCGTCCCGCTCATGCCGCAGAGCCCAGCGCGCGCATCATACCGACGAATCCCGGAAAGCTCGTCGCCACCGGCCGCATGTCGTCTATCGTCACGCCCTGATAGCTCGCCAATCCCGCCACCGCGAAGCTCATGGCGATGCGGTGGTCCAGATGTGTCTCGACCGGCCCGCCACCTTCCAGCGGCTCTCCCCCCGTTCCCTCGATGGTCAGGCCGTCCGCCGTTTCCTCTACGATAGCGCCGATCCGACGCAACCCCGCCGCCATCACAGCAATCCGGTCGCTTTCCTTGACGCGCAGCTCCTCCAGCCCGCGAAACACGCTGCGTCCCTTTGCCAGCGCGGCGGCGATGAAGGCGATGGGGAACTCGTCGATCATGCTCGGCGCATCGGCGGGGTCGTTCTCTATGCCGGAAAGCGTGGACGCGCGGACGCGGATGTCCGCCACCGGCTCTCCCCCCGCGTCGCGCGCATTGAGCAACGCGATATCGCCGCCCATCGCCTTGAGCAGCTTGATCAACCCGGTGCGCGTCTCGTTCATGCCGACGCCTGTTATCGTGATATCCGACCCCGGCACGATCAGCGCGGCGACGATCGGGAAGGCAGCCGAGGAAGGATCGCCGGGCACCGCGATCTGCTGCGGCCTCAGTTCGGCCTCGCCGCGAATCGAGATGATGCGCGCTCCGTCCGTGTCCCGCTCCACGCTCAGCTCAGCCCCGAAGCCCGCCAGCATCCGCTCACTATGATCGCGCGTCGCCTCCGGCTCGATCACGCGGGTGATGCCCGGCGTATTGAGCCCGGCGAGCAGCACGGCGGACTTCACCTGCGCACTGGCCACCGGCAGGCGGTATTCAATCGGCACCGCAGGCATGGCGCCCCGCATCGTCAAGGGTAACCGGCCACCCGGCGCGGTGGTGAACTCCGCGCCCATCAGCGACAAAGGCTCCGTCACCCGCCCCATCGGCCGCTTGCTCAAAGAGGCATCGCCGATGAATGTCGCGGTGAGGTCGTGGCTGGCGAGCAGGCCCATCAGCAATCGAGTGGAAGTGCCGCTGTTGCCCATGTCCAGCGCGGTCTCAGGCTGGAGCAGTCCGCCCACCCCAACGCCGTCAATATGCCAGACGCCTGCCTCGTCGCGCGCGATCTTCGCGCCCATGGCCCGCAGCGCCGCCGCCGTTGACAGCACATCCTCGCCCTCCAGCAGCCCTTCCACCCGGCTGCGCCCGACCGCCAGCGCCGAGAACATCAGCGCGCGGTGCGAGACGCTCTTGTCCCCTGGCACCGCGACGGAGCCGGAAAGACCGGCGCCGGGTGCGCGGAAGGTCGCGGGAGAAGGCAGAGCATCTATCGAAGCAGCGGTCACGTCTGAGCTTTCATGCAGAAATTTCGTTCGGGCTTTTGACAGCGCGGCGCGGCTATGGCAAGGCGCGCGTCTTCATCGGCGGCGGACGCTCCGCACGCCATGATTTTGCATATTCGCACTGGCTTGAAACAAGGATGGAAGGCGGCACATGGTGAAGCCTGAATGGGGCACGAAACGGACCTGCCCGAAATGCGCAACGCGCTTTTATGACCTCGGCAATGATTCGCCGGTAACCTGCATTTCCTGCGGCGTTTCGTGGGAGCCGGAGCCTGTGCTCAAGTCCAAGCAACCGCTGCCCTATGAGATGGCCGCGCCCGTCAAGCAGGCGGAGGACGCCGATACGGATCTGGCCGTGGTCGACACCGATCTCGATCTCGACCTCGATGTCGACGACGACGGCGATTCGCCCGATAACGAGGTTGACCTCGGCGGCGACGACGATCTCGGCCTCGAAGCCGGTGGCGACGAAGGCGACGACGACAACTGAGAATTAACCACTTGCATTTAGGGGTGCTGCTCGCCTAAAGGCAGCGCCTCCGCAGTTCAGACGGCCGCCGGGATCGGGCCAATGCGGCAAGTGTTTTGATCCCCGCGCCGAGAGACAGCCCGGCGCGCACGACATGGATTGGGGCCTTAGCTCAGCTGGGAGAGCGCCTGCATGGCATGCAGGAGGTCAGCGGTTCGATCCCGCTAGGCTCCACCAGTCCATAAGTTCAACAAACATCATGAATGCAAACGCATCGAACCCTTCGGGTTTGGCGGCGGCTCTGCACTTGTATGAAAATGGTGCCCCAGCGTGGATGAAACTGATAACTACATTTCCGCTGGAGCACTATGATATTCCGATCTTCGGCCTGCGATTGTCGCCGCGAACATCCGAGGCTCGCCAAAGCTACTACGATTGATCGTCTAGATGGACGCGCGCCAGGACCGCGCGCATTAGTCGGAACTCGAGACAACAACAAGGTATCCGTAGGGGTTCTCTACCCATATCTCCCCCTTCGGCCGGAGTTCTAGTTGAGCAGGAGGCGACCGCGAGGAACCAGGCCCTGGCCGGCTCTTCAAGCGCTCTTTGGTCTCTTCTGAGAGTGGACGGGGCCAGCGGCAGCTCGCCCGACGTGTTCAGTGCCACAGCGGCGCGATGACCGCCTTCAGCGCCTTTTCATCGATCTTGTCGCCCTCATGGAAATCGATGGCACGCCTGGTGTTGCCTTCGAGGCCGGAGTTGAAGAGGTCTGAAGGATCCTCCAACGAGGCGCCCTTGGCGAAGGTCATCCTTACGACATTCTTGTACGTCTCACCGGGCCACCGTCCCGGGATGTACGAATTGATCCTTGCTTGACTAGCATATTCTCAACTTGACGCGCCCTATCAGCTTCCTGGTGCAGCCAATCGCGAAAAGCTAGAAGTGCCGGATCTTCCTTTCGAATAGCGCGGTATTCTAGAAGCCAACCTCCGACTGTGTGCGCGACGATCGGGAATGGCGCGATCAAGCGGCCCGCGGCCAAGGCATCGCTGACGTAGGGGATTTGAGCGATGGCGACTCCGACCCCGTCGAGCGCTGCCTGCATCGCCATGACATTGCTCTCGAATGACACCTCACCGGCGGGGTGCACGGGGAAGCGTAAGCCCGCCGCTTCGAACCAGTGTGGCCATTCATTGGGCATGTCGGACACGACGATGAGAGTTGCGTTGCGCAAGTCGTCAGGCGAGCGCAGCGTCGATGCGAGCTTAGGCGTGCAGACCGGCACGACGGTGCTCGGGAATAGGCGTTCTGCATTGTAGCCCGGCAACGCGTCGGTATCGCGTCGGATAGTGCAGGTCCAGTCATCACGTACGGGGCGAGTTGCACCACCCGTCGCCATGCGCACTTCGACGTCGGGATGGCTGCGATAGAAGTTTGCCAGTCGCGGGATCAGCCAAGTGATCGCCAGCGTTGGGCCGACTCCAACCGTCAGCACCGGGCCACTACGCATCGCCGTAACGCTTTCAGTGAGCCGGGCGATGGAATCGAAAGCATCAGTCAGACCGGACAACAGCGCCTGCCCTTGCGCCGTCAACTCAAGCGCGTTCGCATGTCGCCGAAACAGGGGAAAGCCAAGACGATCCTCCAGCAGCCGGACCAAGCGGCTTACCGCCGTTTGGGTGACGTTCAGCTCTCTTGCCGCAGCGGTGAAACTGCCGTGCCGGCCAGTTGTCTCAAAAGCGCGTAGTCCGTTCAGTGAGGGTAATCGCCGCGCCATGTGAGACCCCAATCTTTCCTTGGGGGTACGGTAAGTTAAACGCGTTTGCCTGACAATGATATTCGTCCCAGTATTCCTCAAATGATTGTACTTCGTACGAGGACGCGCGTGCGCTACCACGCTGGTTCAGGCTCAGTTTTTCAATGGGCTATTGTCAGTGCAAATGTTGGTTCCCGTCGACCCGGCATTTGGACATCGCAGAACGTCGGGAGGCAAAGCGTGACCAAAGGCGCTCTCTTCAGCGTCGTCATTGCGACAGCAGGAGTCCTATGCATGGCTTACACCCAGCCGGCCTTCGCCCAGGAAAAACGAGGCGTGATTCCGCATGCGCCGCTGCTGAAGACAGCGGTGCCCGATACGGCGGACCAGGAAGTCGCCGTCTATCACGTCGAATATGAGCCGGGTGGCATCAATCCACGGCACCTTCATCCGGCTGCGGTCACCTTCCACGTCCTTTCCGGGACTGGCATCTGGCAGGAGGAAGGTAAGCCGCCAGTCACTCTACGCGCCGGCGACAGTCTGCTCGTTCCGGCCGGTACCATTCATGCGCACTGGAATCCCAGCGCGACTGAAAAGCTCCGCTTTCTCGAATTCATCGTGGCTGAAAAGGACAAAGGACGGTCCATTCCCAAGCCATTGAAAGACTAGGATGCGTGAACGATGGGGAATCTTCACGGCGACGGCGATTGTCGTTGCGATCGTCGGCACGCCCGCCGTCGCGCAGGATTCCGCGGGCGCCCGGCTGGAGGTGCTGCAGGCGGAGATCAGCAAGCTGCAAAGGGAAGTCGCGATCCTGAAAAAGGACGTTGCCAAGGGGCGGCAGGAAGCCAGAAGGACCGCCAAGCAGGTGGCTGCAGCCAAAGCGGCGCCGCCTGCCGACGCGCCCACCATCCGGATGTCCTCCAGCAACCGGCCGACGATCTGCAGTTCCGACGGGCGAAACTGCATCTCGTTCACGAGCCGCCTGCAGCTCGACTTCGGCGGCTACAATTACCGGCCGAACACCCCAGCCACGACGCCGCAGGATCTTGTCGGCGGCGTGATCGCGCGCCGAGCGCAGTTCGGCATCATCGGCACGTTCCTGGACGACTGGGAGTACAACCTCGTTTTTGAGGGCGGCGGGTCCGGCGGCGCCACCAGCGCGGTCTTCGATAAAGGTTACCTTACCTATAGCGGTTTCAAACCATTCAAGGTCTGGGGCGGTATTCTCAGCGTGCCCTACATGCTCGACCGAGCGACAAGCAACAACAACATCACCTTTATGGAGCGAGCCGCGCCCGTGGAAGTTGCCGCCGGCATCGGCGCCGCCACGCGTTCAGGCTTCGGCATTACCGCCAACGAGCGGCAATGGTGGGCGGGCGCCTTTCTGACTGGACCGGCCTCCGGCAGGACGTCGCACGATGCAAGGCAGGCTGCCGTAACCGGGCGGGCGGTGTTCCTGCCGGTTCTGACCGACAGAGCTTCGCTCCTGATCGGCGGCGACGTGCAGTACCTGTTCGATGCGCCGACGGGCGCCTCGGAACTGAACCTGCGCGACCGGATCGAGATGCGCATCGACGGCAATCGCGTCCTGGGCACCGGAGGTCTTCCGATCGATTCCGCGCGTGTCTTGAGCGCGGAACTGGCCGGAACACTGGGCAGCTTCCACTTCCAGGGCGAGTATTTCGATTTCAACGTCGAGCGGACCCCCGGCAACGGGCCCAGCCTCGACTTCAGCGGCTATTACATCCAAGGCGGCTATATCCTCACCGGCGAGACGCGACGCTACAGCGCAAGCTCCGGTTCCTACGGCGGGGTTGTGCCGAATCGCCCTTTCGATTGGAGGACGGGCGACTGGGGCGCATGGGAGATTGCCGCGCGCTACAGCATGGTCGATCTCAACGACAAGGACATCCTCGGCGGCCGGCAGGAGAACGTCACGCTCGGCCTGAATTGGTATATGAACAGCAACATGCGATTCATGCTTAACTACATTAACGGCAAGGTGGACAAGCGGACCGATAGCGGCGGCGACATTGGCGCGCGGTACCAAGCCATCGGCGCCCGCGCGCAGATCGCGTTCTGACCTCCATCCGCGGAAGGCCAAGGATGGCCGCCGCACAGGGTGCCTCGTCCCTGATCTACAGCGGCATGCCCCGCGCGCATCAAAGGGAACGCGAGAGGCGATGTAGAGCATTTTCAAGCGAAGAAGAGCGCAAGAATTCGAAAGGAAACGTTTTCGGGATGGCCAAAGACAAGAAGTGACGTTTCGAGCAATCATGGCAATTAAAGGCATTCATACGGATGAGCGGCGCATCCAGTGCGGGACGCTGCCAATCGGCCGAGACCTCGGGACGCTACCGATTGAGCTCAAGCATCTCCGCTATGCCGATGCGGCGTCGCAGCACGGCAGCTTCCGCAAGGCGGCCGACGCACTGGGACTCAAGCAATCAAATCTCAGCCGCAGAATCCGAACCCTTGAGGAGTGCCTCGGCTACCGATTGTTCGAACGGACCAATGGGGGCGTTCAGCCGACACCTGTGGGACGCGACTTTCTTCAAAGCGCACGGCGCGTCCTCGATGACGTCCAAGCGATTGTGGATGCCGCAGATGCGGTGGCGCGGGGCGCGGCTGGACAACTTCGACTCGGGTTCTACACATCGCTCTCGGCCGGGAATCTGCGCAGCACGCTGCTCGACTACGCACGCCGTTTTCCGCAAGTGCGAATCAACGTGGTTGAGGACGAGCGATGTCGTTTGTGCGCCGGCCTGCGAAATGGGAAGATCGACATTGCGATCGTCACTGGCGAGCCGACTGCCGAAGGTGGCAGGTCGATGGCGCTGTGGAGCGAACGGATCCTGATCGCACTTCCGGAAGCCCATGAACTTGCGGCCAAAGAGGTCCTCAATTGGGGCGACTTGAAGCGCGAACGCTTCGTGCTGAGCACGCGCGACCCCGGCCCCGAGATCGAATCCATCCTGATCGCGAAGCTGGTTACACCGGGAGAGTCACTCAACATCGATCATCACGATGTCAACGCGGAGAGCCTGAAGAGCCTGGTCAGTGCGGGACACGGCATCACCGTGGTCTGCGAGTCCTGCATGGGGTCTGTCCCGCCTGGGATGGTGTTCCGCGAGACACGGGACGGCAATGGATCGACGCGTGTTGGCTTTTGTGCCTATTGGATGCCAGGCAACGAGAACCCGGCGCTGCGGAATTTCATTCAGTTGCTGGAAGAGCGCTGCCCACCGTTGGGTGTGCGGCTGAACGGCGTTTAGCGGATCGCGCAGGTGGTAGCGAAAGACACATGTATCGCTTCAATTGCGTGCTTGTGCATGAAATTCTGCGCTCGTTATAGGCGTTATGTCCTGCGTGACTGGCGGCAGGGCAACGCAGGATTCTCTCGCCGCGGGCCTGGGCGTCCCTCAAGCATGAAAACGCCCAACATTAAAGAGCGATCCACAACCTGATCGATGGCCATGAGCTGCTCTATCATGGCAACCTGGGGCTGGACGAATATGGACCCCTCACGACCGCACGGGGCTTTGAGGTTGTGTGGCCCATCAGCTCGATGATCCCTGCGATGCGGCGAGCATATTGCCGGCGCAAAGGCGGCGGATGCTCTCCAGCGCTGCTGTGCGCCGCTGCCATCGGCCTATGAACTACCGCTACTCACTGTGCGCTTCGCCTTGAGGAATCCCCGGTCGGCGGCCATGAAACGTGCGATCATCGGCGCGACCAACTTGGCGGGCTCGACGGCTTGCCCATTTTCACGGCCGAGGATTTCCGCGTAGGCGAGGAGATCGCGGTGAAGGGCAGCGGGCAGCTCCACCGAAATCTTCACCGGCTTGTCGTCTTCCAGCACTCCGAGCTTCAGCTTGCCCATCGCTCAGCCTCCGTAGGGTTCGAGCACCAGGTCCCGCGTGACGATAACCCGAACGGGAAAGCCAGGTCGGATCGTCAGCGTCGGCGCGACATTGAGCTGCCGGCGGATGATCTGTTGGCCGGCATCGTTGATGGTGTCCTGCCCACCGTTCCGGATCGCCTGGATCAGGCGGTCGTCGTCGTTCGTGGCGAGCTCGGCGCCGACGCTAAGCAACGTGGACAGCCCCGCCGCTTTAGCCAGTTCCCACCAATGATAGTCGACGCCATCCTGAAGGCCGGCATAGCCCTCAACGTCGGCGCCGGGCTGACGCTCGAGGACGATCGAACGTCCGTTCGGGAAGATGAGCCGATTCCAGACCAACAGCACGCGGCTTTGACCGAACTGAACGCTGTTGTTGTACTGTCCGATCACGCGCGTGCCCTGCGGGACGAGGAGGATGCGGCCTGTCGGGCTGTCGTAGATGTTCTCTGTCACCTGCGCGGTGATCTGGCCCGGAAGATCCGAATGGATGCCGGTGATGAGAGCCGCTGCGATCACCGCGCCCGCCTGAAGGATATAAGGCGATGCCGGTGCGGCGACGCGATCCGGTGCAACGGTGCGCCGGTCGGTTGCCGCGTTGAGGAAGGCGAGCTGGCGGTCTTGGGCCGATGGGGTGGCGGGCGGTGGCGCGAGGCCGAGGCCGGTGAGGTCCGGCGTTGGCGGCGGCGCGATCGTCGCCGCACCGGAACCTGTCGAAGCCACGGGACGATTCTCGGTGCCGCTGAAGAGCCTGCTGACGCGGGCGGTCTCGATTTCTTGTAGGCGGCGCTGCTCCTCGGCGCTGATGCCGGTGTTCGGCATCGGCTGGCCACGATTTTGTGCGCCGAGGATGGGCCGGCCGAGATCGCCCGGGAGCGGCGGCCCGAGTTGGGGGACGCCGCTATAGTCGCGCGGCAATCCGGCCAGGCCGTCAGCGGTTGATCGATTGTCGGTCGAGTACAGTTCTTCGTTGGGCCTCGCTCCATCGCGGGTCTGAAGCGCATAGATGAGCGCCCCGCCGATGCCGACGCTCGCAACAAGACCTATACCGGCGAGCACCTTCCGCGACAGCCGTGTGACGCGCGGCGCCTCACCACGGAGCCGCATCGGGTCGGCCGCGTCGCCGGCCGACCCGATCAGCGGCGCGTCCTCTTCCTCTTGCTGGGGTTCAGGGTCGCTCACGATGTCGGCCTCCCGTCAGTGCGGACGATGCGGACGCGCTTCTGGCGGTCGCCGGCGCCGAAGCGCAGCTCGGCGGCCGCGAACAGGCGGTCGACGATCATGTAGTTGGCGCGAACGCGGTAGTTCACGAGTTCGGAGGTGTTGCCCTCAGGACCGACGACGAACAGCGGCGGCATTTCGCCCTGGCCGATGGCGCGCGGAAACTCGATGAAGACCTGGCGTCCATCATCGTAGGCGCGCAGCGGCCGCCAGGGCGCACGGTCGCCCTCGATGGCGTAGCGGAAATTGATGTTGGCGAGGTCGACGCCGGTGGCGACGGGACTGCTGGCCTCGGCCTGCGCGTTCTGGCGCCGCAGCGCAATGAGCTGATCCTGCGGATACTGCCAGGACACCGACGCCATATAGGTGCGCTCGGTCGAGCGCAGCTCCATGTGGTAGGTGCGCAGATTGGTGTTGATGATGAGATTCGTCATCAAGTCGGCGCGGGTCGGTTTCACCAGGATATGGACTTGCTGGGTGGCGCCCGAGCCGCTCAACGTGTCGCCGATGATCCAGCGAACCGTGTCGCCGGCGGCGACCGGGCCGGAGCCGACCAGTTGCTCGCCGGGTTGAAGCGCGATGTCGGTGATTTGGCCGACGGCGGTGTAGACCTGATAGAGCGCGCCGCCCGTATAGGGATACACTTGCATGGCGTTGATGAAGCCGTCGCGGACCGGCTGCACACGCGCGGCGGCGTTCGCCTGGTTGACGCGCGCTGTCGGATCGGTGGGTTCGGGTGTGCCGCGGGATGGCTCGACGGGCTTCATCTGACCGGGGAGCGGAAGAGGCCTCGGCAGTTCGACCACGCGCACGGGAGCCGGGGGATTGACGCTCAGCGCCGCCGGCACGGCGTCATCATAGGAGATATCTGGCGGCCTGTTCGCCGTGGCGCAGCCAGCGAGCGCCGACGTGCATAGCAGGAGAAGCGTAAATGCGGAAGTGCGAGAAGCCGGGTTTCCGGCTTTACGGAAAGACGGCTTCATTGCCCAAGCTCCCGTGACCAGTTGATGGCGTTGACGTAGATGCCGAGCGGGTTGGCGCGCAGCCGGTCGGCGTTGCGCGGAACCTGCACGACGATGGTGAGGATGGCGGTCCAGCGGGTCGTCTCGGCGAGCTGGCCATTCTCGTAATGGCGCTCGACCCAGGCGACGCGGAAACTGTCCGGCGAGGCGCGGATGACGCTGGAGACGTCGACAGCGATCTGCTGTCGGCCGACCTTCGTGAAAGGGTCGTTGGATCGCGCGTAGTCGTTGAGCGCCATCGCACCGCGGTCGGTCGTGAAGTCGTAGGCGCGTAGCCAGTTCTGGCGGACGATGATGGCGTCGGCCGGGATCGAGCGGACCTGCTCGATGAAGCGCGCGAGATGGAAGGCGATCTGCGGATCGGTCGGACGATAGTCCGCGACCGCTGGCGCCACGGCCTGCGCCTGGCCGAGCCTGTCGACCTGCACCACCCACGGCACGATCGTGCCGCGCGCCGATTGCCAGACCAGCGCCGCCGCGAAGCTGGCGGAGAGGAGCAGCGAACCGAACGCCATGAAGCGCCAATTCTTCGCCTGGACGCGAGCGGCGCCGATGCGCTCGTCCCAGACCTGAGCGGCGCGCTGGTACGGCGTCTCGGGTTCGGGCGCTTTGCCGTAGTGGGTCGAGGGTCTCTTGAACATCAGCGGTCGCCTCCGGAGAGATTGATGGAAGAGCCGCCGCCGTGGCTGTCGCCGCTGCGCACGGCATGGGCGGCCGCGGTCACACCGTGGCTCAGGGCTTGAGAGCGCTTCATGCGGCGGGCCCAGGCCGGCGGCCCGTCAGCAGCTTGCGATGGCGCAGCCTCAGACGCCGTGCCGCCGATCGAACCCATGGTCGATGTGCCGCCCGTCGCGGCGAACGCGGACTTGGCGCCATCGGAGAAGCTCGACTTCATGCTGTCTGCTGCCCGCGAGGCCGCGCGACGCAGCGGTGAGCTGGCGGCCGCGCCAGCGGCGCGAGCAACGCCACCGAGTCCGGACCCGACGGCGGACGCGCCCGACTGGCCGGCGGCGCCGAGGCTGTAGGCCGTCGAGGCGCCACCGGCCAGGGCCGCTCCCCCTCGAGCGGCAGCGGCAGTTCCGGAAAGAGCAGCGGCACCGCCGCGCAGGGCCATTCCGCCAGCCGCGCCGGCCGCGACCAGAGCGCCGCCCGCCGCGAGCCCGGTTCCGACCGCCGCACCGGCGCCGAGCTGCGGACCGCCGGAGACAAGGCCGTTGGCGATGCCGGGGCCGAAGATTCCGAGGCCCAGCAGCGAGAGCGCGGCAAGCACGATCGCCATCGCCTGGTCGATCGTCGGTGTCTGGTTCGCGAAGCCGGCGGTGAATTGGGAGAACAACGTCGAGCCGATGCCGATGATGACGGCGAGCACCAGAACCTTGATGCCGCTCGAGATGACGTTGCCGAGCACGCGTTCGGCCATGAACGCGGATTTGCCAAAGAGGCCGAAGGGGATCAGCACGAAGCCCGCCAGCGTCGTCAGCTTGAACTCGATCAGGGTGACGAAGAGCTGGACGGCGAGAATGAAGAAGGCGAGCAGCACCAGGGCCCAAGCGAACAGCAGGCAGGCGATCTGGATGAAGTTCTCGAAGAAGGCGATCCAGCCCATCAGGTTGGAGATCGAATCGAGCAGCGGCCGGCCGGCATCGAGGCCGGTCTGCGCGACGCGGCCGGGGCGCATGAGATCTTCGACGGTGAAACCCGTGCCTGACGCCTTCAGGCCGAGCCCCGCGAAGCTCTCGAAGACGATGCGCGCGAGGTTGTTCCAGTTGCCGATGATGTAGGCGAAGACGCCGACGAACAGGGTCTTCTTGACCAGGCGCGCCATGATGTCGTCGTCGGCGCCCCAGCTCCAAAACAAAGCGGCCAACGTCACGTCGATGACGATTAGTGTGGTGGCGATGAACGCCACCTCGCCGCCGAGCAGGCCGAAGCCGCCGTCGATATAGCGGGTGAAGACCTCAAGGAATTGGTCGATGACGCCGGTGCCGCCCATGGTTCACCGCCCGTCCTGCGGCTGGGGCGATGCTGGCGCGGGCGTAACGGCAAGGAAGCGGTCGCGGGTTTCAGCCCAGGTGCGCAGGCATTCGGTATCGCGCGAAGCGGCCTCGCCGAGCAGTTGGCAGCGCCGCTGCGCCTGTCGCAGTGGATCGGCCGGGGTGACCTCAACTGGCCGCAGCACCTGGCCGGCCGGCTCTTCCTCTTTCCGGGTCATCTCGATCGCCGTCGCGGTGATGGCGACGGCGACGAAGACGATGGCGCCGAGGCGGGCTAAAAGCTTGCTGTCCATGACCTGATCCTCGCGAGGGGCCTTAGTTGCCATTCGGGAACATGCGGGCGTTGCCGGGCTGATAGCCGCTGCCGGGGGACAGGAAGCGGCGGCGCTGCTCGCGACCCTGTTCGGCAGCCGCAGCGCGCTCCGCTTCGGACAACGCTTGTGCCCGTCCGTTCGCAGCGACGACGGCCGTAAGATCGGCGAGCTGCTGGGCTTGGAGGGCGAGGAGCTGATTCCCGGCCTGCGACGCCTGCAAGGCGCCGGTTGCGCCCTGGCTTTGGCCGATGAGCGCCGACATCTCGGCGCGGTTGGTCTCGATGTTGCCGACGACGCCGGCCTGCACGCGCATGGCGTCCTGCAGACCGCCGACGGTGTTCTGCCAGCGCTCGCGCGCTTGCGCGACGAGCTGCTGGTCCGATGCCGAGAGCGACGCGTTTCCGTAGGTGGACGTGAACGCCTGGTCGATCTGCTGGACGTCGTAGGCGATGCGCTGCGCCTGGCCGAGGAGTTGTTGCGTCCGCTGCACGGACTGCTGCAGGCGCTGAAGCGAGGTGTAAGGCAGGCTCGCGAGATTGCGCGCCTGGTTGATCAGCATCGTTGCTTCATTCTGAAGCGAGGTGATCTGGTTGTTGATCTGCTCCAGGGCGCGAGCCGCGGAGAGAACATTCTGCACGTAGTTCGTCGGGTCGTAGACGATCCATTGCGCGGACGCGGGCTGGACCATCACTGGCGACATTGCCACGGGGACGGAAAGGATCGACGCGGCAAGAAGCGCCGCGCGTGAGCGACGGAAGATCATGGCTGGGTCTCCAGGTTATTGAGGTTGGGGATGAGGTCGGCGGCCCAAGCGACGCCGCGCAGACGCAGCCAGGCCGACAGGAAGCCGTCGCGGCCGTGCTCGGCGACGACGCGCTCGATCGCGGCCTGATCGGTCTTCGAGGAAGCGGCGCAGAGCGCCAGCGCCACGTCGGACAGACCGAGTTCGAAGAGCCGGTTGCCTCGCCGGGATTGGCAGTAGTAGTCGCGCTTCGGCATCGCGCGGGCGAGGATCTCGATCTGGCGATCGTTGAGCCCGAACCGCCTATAGATCGCCGTTATCTGCGGTTCGACCGCACGCTCGTTCGGCAACAGCAGCCGGGTCTGGCAGCTCTCGACGATGGCCGGCGCGATTGCCGAGCTGTCGATGTCGGAGAGCGATTGGGTGGCGAAGACGACGGAGGCGTTCTTCTTGCGCAGCGTCTTCAGCCACTCGCGGAGCTGGCCGGCGAAATCCTCGTCATCGAGCGCTAGCCAGCCTTCATCGACGATCAGGAGCGTGGGGCTGCCGTCGAGGCGGTCCTCGATGCGGTGGAAGAGATAGGCGAGGACGGCTGGTGCGGCGGCGGTGCCGATCAGGCCTTCGGTCTCGAACGCCTGCACAAAGGCTTCGCCAAGATGCTCGCTCTCGGCGTCGAGCAGCCGGCCATAGGCGCCGCCGACGCAATAGGGCCGAAGCGCCTGTTTGAGGTCGTTCGATTGAAGGAGGACGGCGAGTCCGGTGAGCGTGCGTTCGCCCACAGGCGCACTGGCCAGGGAGGTCAACGCCGTCCAGATATATTCCTTCACCTCGGGCGCGATCGTCACGCCCTCGCGCTGCAGGATCGCGACGATCCAATCCGCTGCCCATGCGCGTTCCGGTACGTGGTGGATGCCGGCGAGCGGTTGCAACGAGACGCTGTCGGCGGCGCCTTCTGTCAGGCCGCCGCCGAGATCGTGCCAGTCACCGCCCATCGCGAGGGCCGCGGCTCGGATGCTTCCCCCGAAGTCGAAGGCGAAGACCTGTGAACTAGGGTAGCGCCGGAACTGGAGCGCCATCAGCGCCAGGAGCACGGATTTGCCGGCACCCGTCGGTCCGACGACGAGCGTGTGACCGACATCGCCGACATGAAGGGAAAACCGGAACGGGGTCGAGCCTTCGGTCCTGCCATAAAGCAAGGGGGGTTGCCCGAAATGCTCGTCCCGTTCCGGCCCCGCCCACACCGCCGACAGCGGAATCATATGGGCGAGATTGAGCGTCGAGATCGGCGGTTGCCGGACGTTGGCGTAGACATGGCCCGGCAGCGAACCAAGCCAGGCGTCGACGGCGTTGATCGTCTCGGCCATCGCGGTGAAGTCGCGGCCTTGAACGATCTTCTCCACCAGGCGCAGCTTCTCGGCTGCGATGCGTGGATCGGCGTCCCAGACGGCGACCGTCGCCGTGACATAGGCCTGACCGGCATAGTCGGCGCCGAGCTCCTGCAGCGCGAGGTCGGCATCGGCGGCCTTGTTCGCCGCGTCGGTGTCGACGAGCACCGAGGCCTCGTTGGTCATCACCTCCTTGAGGATCGCCATGATGCTCTTGCGCTTGGCGAACCACTGCCGCCGGATCTTGGTGAGCAGCTTGGTGGCGTCGGTCTTGTCGAGAAGGACGGCGCGCGTCGACCAGCGATATGGAAAGGCCAGCCGGTTCAGGTCGTCGAGCAGCCCGGGCGTCGTCGCGGTCGGAAAGCCGACAATGGTGAGGATGCGGAGATGCGTGTCGCCAAGGCGCGGCTCCAACCCGCCGGTGAGCGGCTGGTCGGCTAGCAACGCGTCGAGATACATCGGCGTCTCGGGCACGCGCACGCGATGGCGCCTGGTCGAGACGGTCGAATGCAGATAGGTCAGCGTCTCGCCGTCATCGAGCCATGCGCATTCCGGCATGAAGTTCTCGATGAGCTGAAGCACGCGGTCGGTGCGATCGGCGAAGCCGCGCAACGCCTCATGAGGGTCAAGACCGTTGTCCGCCTTGCCTTCATAGAGCCAGCTCTCGGCGCGGGCGGCGTCCTCAGCCGGCGGCAGATAGACGAAGGTCAGGAAGTAGCTGGACTCGAAGTGCGAGGCGTCTTCTTCGAAATCGGCCTTGCGCTCGGCGTCGACCAGGGCCGACGCGGCTTCGGGGAAGAGGCTCGATGGATAGGCGCCGGCACCATGCCGCTGCGCCTCGACAAATATCGCCCAACCCGAGCCGAGGCGGCGGAAGGCATTGTTGAGGCGGCCAGCGACGGCGACGAGTTCGGCCGGGACTGCGGAATCCAGATCGGGGCCGCGAAAGCGGGCCGTGCGTTGGAAGCTGCCGTCCTTGTTGAGAACGATGCCCTCGCCCGCGAGCGCGGCCCAGGGCAGGAAATCCGCGAGGCGGGTTGAGGTCCGGCGATATTCTGCGAGGTTCATCATTGGGGCCTCACGCGCTCAGATGGCCGGGGATGCGAAGGTGACGGCGCACGACGTCGACGAATTGCGGATCGCGTTTGGCCGCCCACACGGCGGCGAAATGCCCGATCGCCCAGAGCCCGACACCGACCAGCCAGAGACGCAGGCCGAGGCCGAGCGCCGCCGCGAGCGTGCCGTTGAGGATCGCGATCGAGCGTGGCGCGCCGCCGAGCAGGATGTGCTCGGTGAGCGCCCGATGGACCGGGACGGCGTAGCCTGGCACTTCGCTGGCGCTGTCGATCAGGCTCGCCATCAGACGAGCGCTCCGCCGCCGAACGAGAAGAACGACAGGAAGAAGCTCGACGCGGCGAAGGCGATGCTGAGCCCGAAGACAATCTGGATCAGACGCCGGAAGCCGCCGCTCGTGTCGCCGAAGGCGAGCGTCAGGCCGGTGATGATGATGATGATCACCGCCACAATCTTGGCGACCGGCCCCTCGATGGACTCGAGGATCGATTGCAGTGGCGCTTCCCACGGCATGGACGAACCGGAAGCGTAAGCGGCCGGGGCCAGCATCATGCTGACGATGGTGACGGACACGGCCGTCGCGATATGACGGCGCGTGCGCAGGGCATGGCGGATCATGCGGTTTCTCCTGGAGCGGACTGGGTTGCGGGGATGACGCGGTAGTCGCCGTCGGGCTGAAGGCCTTCGACGCGAGCAAGTTCGGCGAGGCGACGGGTCGAGCCGCGGCCGCTGAGCACCGCGACAAAATCGATGGTCTCGGCGATCAGCGTGCGCGGGACGGTGACGACGGCTTCCTGAATGAGCTGCTCGAGGCGGCGCAGCGCGCCGAGCGCGGTGCCGGCGTGGATCGTGCCAATGCCGCCCGGGTGGCCCGTCCCCCAGGCCTTGAGCAAATCCAGCGCCTCGGCGCCGCGCACCTCGCCGATCGGAATGCGGTCGGGGCGCAGGCGCAGCGATGAGCGGACGAGATCGGAGAGCGAGGCGACGCCGTCCTTCGTCCGCATCGCTACGAGGTTGGGCGCGGCGCATTGCAACTCACGCGTGTCCTCGATCAGCACGATGCGGTCGAAGCTCTTCGAGACCTCAGCAAGCAGCGCGTTGGTGAGCGTGGTCTTGCCGGTCGAAGTGCCGCCGGCGACGAGGATGTTGCGGCGCTCCGCGACGGCGCGGCGGAGCACGTCCGCTTGCTCGGCGGACATGATCTCCGCAGCGACATAGTCAGCAAGCGTGAAAACGGCGACGGCAGGCTTGCGGATGGCGAACGCGGGGGCCGCGACGACGGGAGGCAGGAGACCTTCGAACCGCTCCCCCGTCTCGGGAAGCTCCGCCGAGACCCGCGGTGAACCGGAATGAACCTCGGCGCCGACATGATGCGCGACGAGGCGGACGATGCGCTCGCCGTCCGCGGGCGACAGTCGTTCTCCCGTGTCGGAAAGTCCCTCGGACAGCCGGTCGATCCAGAGCCGCCCGTCGGGATTGAGCATCACCTCGACGATCGACGGGTCTTCCAAGAATCCGGCGATGGCGGGGCCGAGGGCCGTGCGCAACATGCGCGCGCCTCGAAGGATCGCCTCTGATTGCTGGTGAGAAACCGCCATGTCGTCCCCGTTCTGCGCGGGACCGCAAACACGCGGCCCTGGATCGGGGATGAGTAGAAGAGGCAGAAATCAGGTCATGACAACAAGCAGAATGGGGTCGTAGTGCGATGGCGTACAAAGACAGGAAGACGGCGGAACTGCCAAACTCTTGCGATGTCCGGCGCGACCATTATTCCGCGCCCGCGTTCTCCGCGACGTCTTCGGAAATCTCCTCACGCACCTTCGGGCCCTTCGCGAGTCGCCGTCCCAGTGCTGCGACAAACGCGTCGTAGCGCTCGCCCGCCTGCGCGCGTGCGGCCGCCTGCGCTGGTTCAGGCAATGGCGGATTGGTGGTGAGCCAAAAGCGAACGAACACCGCCAGCATTTCCACCGAAATGCCGAGGTCGCGTTCCATGCGCGTCATGCGCCGGTCGAGTTGGTCCAATCGCTTGGTGGTCGCAGCCTCCTGGCGCTCGGCCGCATCCGGCGACAGGAACGACGCGATGGCCGCCTCAGCGACCAGAGATCTCGATTGGTCGCGCCGCGCAGCATAGGCGGCCAGCGCCTTCGTGACGTCCGGATCAAGATAGACCGAGAGCCGCTGCTTCTTCCGAATTTTCGTCATCGGTGCACTCAGAGATCCATGCCGTCATTGGGGTCGAGTGAGACCTGCCGCGCGACCCCCTGCATGACCTGGTTCAGCCGGCCCGCACGGGCGGTGTCGTCATCGGCATCGTCGGCGCCATCGAGGTCGAACTCGTTGTCGATCGGAGCCTTCTTCTCGACACTCCTCGCTGTCGTTAGCTCGGGTTGCCGACGGCGCTCCGAGTCGGTCGGGTCGTCGTCACCCGTGCCGTCTTGCCGGGCGGCTGGATCGAGCGGTGGTCGCGACGGCAACGGCAGAACGCTCCAGTCGTCCGGCTTTCCCGCGGCTGGCTTCGCAAGCGCCGGCGGCGGCTGCACGCGCTCCTGAAAGCGGCGGTCCTCAAAGTAACGCGCTTTCTTCGCGCGGATGGGCGGTGTGCCGGCGACCATGACGATCTCGTCAGCGGGCGGGAGCTGCATCACCTCGCCGGCCGTCAGCAACGGGCGCGCCGTCTCCGATCGCGACACCATGAGATGCCCGAGCCAGGGGCTGAGCCGATGTCCGGCATAGTTGCGCATCGCGCGCATCTCGGTCGCCGTCCCCAAGGCATCTGACACGCGCTTGGCCGTCCGCTCGTCGTTGGTGGCGAAGCTGATGCGGACATGGCAGTTGTCGAGGATCGAATTGTTCGCTCCATAGGCTTTCTCAATCTGATTGAGTGACTGGGCGATCAGGAAGCTCTTAAGTCCGTAGCCCGCCATGAACGCCAAGGCGCTCTCGAAGAAGTCGAGCCGCCCCAGCGCGGGAAACTCGTCGAGCATGAGCAGGAGCCGATGCCGCCGCCCCTTAGCATTGAGATCCTCCGTCAACCGGCGTCCGATCTGATTGAGGATCAGGCGGATCAACGGCTTGGTGCGGGCGATGTCAGAGGGTGGCACCACGAGATAGAGCGTCGATGGCCGTGGCCCGCCGACAATGTCGGTGATCCGCCAATCGCAGCGGCGGGTTACCTCGGCGACGACCGGATCGCGATAGAGTCCGAGAAACGACATCGCGGTCGACAAGACGCCTGAGCGCTCGTTGTCGGATTTGTTCAGCAGCTCGCGCGCGGCAGAGGCGATGACGGGATGCGGGCCCGCCTCGCCGAGATGCGCGGTCTTCATCATGGCGGCGAGTGTGGACTCGATCGGCCGCTTCGGATCGGACAGGAAAGCGGCGACGCCGGCGAGCGTCTTGTCCGCCTCCGCGTAGAGGACGTGAAGGATCGCACCAACGAGGAGCGCGTGACTGGTTTTCTCCCAGTGGTTCCGCTTCTCCAGCGAGCCTTCCGGGTCGACCAGGATGTCAGCAATATTCTGGACGTCGCGGACCTCCCATTCGCCGCGGCGGACCTCGAGTAGCGGGTTGTAGGCCGACGACTTCGCGTTGGTGGGATCGAACAGCAACACGCGTCCATGTCGGGCGCGGAAGCCGGCGGTGAGCTGCCAGTTCTCGCCCTTGATGTCGTGAACGATGGCGGAGCCGGGCCAGATCAGCAGCGATGGCACCACCAGGCCGACGCCCTTGCCAGAGCGGGTCGGCGCGAAACACAGCACATGCTCTGGCCCGTCATGGCGAAGATAGGCGCGGTCGAACTTGCCGAGCACGACGCCATCGGGGCCAAGCAGACCGGCGGCCCGCACCTCATCGGCTCGCGCCCACCGCGCTGAACCGTAGGTCTCGACATTCTTGGCCTCGCGCGCTCGCCAGACCGACATACCGATGGCGACCGCGATGGCGATAAAGCCGCCTGATGCCGCGATATAGGCGCCCTCGACGAAAACGTGCGGTGCATAGGCATCGTAGAAGTACCACCACCAGAAGAAGGCCGGCGGATAATAGATCGGCCAGCCGAAGAGTTCGAACCAAGGCCGACCGAGCTGCGGCTGGAAGCCGAGCTGCCATGCCGTCCACTGCGTCGCGGCCCAGGTGGTCGCGAGCACAATCAGGGAGACGACAAGGATTTGGCCCCAGAGGATTTTGGTGGCCGACATAGCGGAGTCCTTTCTTGATGAGGGCGTGGTTCACAGGCCCAGCCCCCGCTTGCGGCCGAAGCTCCAATCGATGCCGCCGTCGCCTCGGGCGAGGCCGGAGACATGACGGCCAAGCTGTTTTTCGAGTGAGCGGGACCAGGGCACGAGCTGGAAGCCAAGGCCGTCATCGATCATCGCGAAGCGGCCGGAGGCGAGTGCGATGCGCCGCTGGTAGGCGCCAGCGACGTATTCCCCCGCTGCAGCCTTATTGAAGGGGCGGCCGCTCTCTGCCGCGAGCTTCGCGCCGACGGCATCCAATTCGCGTCGGCGTAGCGTCTCGATCAGGTTGCGGCTGAAGCTGACGCCGCGGTTCCGTCGTTCGGCCAGACCTTGCCCAATCAGGTGTTCGGCGCGCCGGTCCAGGGCTTCGCGCACCTCCGCGCCGAAGCCCCCGCCGCCGAGCGCGATCGGCTCGCGGGCGATCGATTGTCTATCAAGCCAAGTCGCACCTTTTGCCGTGATCTGCTGCTCGATGGTGAGGTCCGACCGGACTGCCATCGCGACGCGACGCTGTCCCTTCGCGTCGTCGAACCTGCGCAGCTCGACGATCGAGCCGGGTGCGCTGTCGCCGGCGGCGTCGAGGTCGGGCAGCTTGATGTGATGGGTGCGGCCGTCCGTGCCGTCGACCACGGCATAGGCTGTACCCGTCAGCTCATCGTCGAGACCGCGGGCGACCAGCCGACCGACCACAGGATCGTCCAGGCTTTCCCCGGCGAGCACATAGTTGGACGCACCGCGTTCGATGCCGTGTTCGGTCAGACCGCGATGGATGCGCTTGATGATGTCGCCGCGTTCACCGAGCTGGCGCAGCGTCGTTTCGGCGTTCTCCGAAATCGCCCACTGGCCGGGACCGATTTGGTCGGCCAGGCCGAGGGACTCAAGCTTTCGCAGGCGTCCGACTTTGAGCGCATGAAATTCGTCGGGCTGTCGGTCGGGCCGCGGCGCGAGGTCGACGACACCGGTGCGGTAGCTGTCTCGGGCGAGCTGCCGATCAAGATTGGTCCAGCGCTCGGTCTCGATCTGACGTTCGAGCGTGCGGCGGATTTCATGGTCGGTGCGCGGTCCGAGTTCTTCGGTGATCAGATCCCGTGCCCGATCGCGCATGCCTTCCTTGATATAGTCGCGGGAGATGACGAGGTTCTCGCCATCCTCGCGCACACCGCGCACGATCAGATGGACGTGCGGATGTTCGGTGTTCCAATGATCGACGGCGACCCAATCGAGCTTGGTGCCGAGGTCCTTTTCCATCTGCCCGACGAGATCATGCGTAAAGGTCTTGAGATCCGCCATCTCGACGGCGTCGTCGGGCGATACGATGAACCGGAAATGATGCCGGTCATTCTCGCACCGCTCCGCGAACGCCTTCGGGTCGGCGTCGTCGGCGCCAGGCCCGAACAGCCGGGCCTTCTCTCCGTCCCGAGTGACGCCCTCGCGGCGCAGATAATTGAGGTGAGCGCCGAGTGGCGCGTTGCGTCCGCCGTGACGGACCACACGCGCTTTGACGACGGCGCCGCGTGAGTGGGAGTTGATGAGCCGGTTGGCCTGCACCGACGCGCGCTGACCCTGGCCGAACCGAGAACGATGGCCCGGCCCGATCGTGCCCTTGCGCGAGACGGAGCCGCCGGCGCGCTGGGCGGCAGCGAGTGCCTGGGCAATGAACGGTCGGGCGCGTTGCGCGCTCGTTGAGCGGATACGGCCTGGCCGGATACGGAAATCGTCCTCGCCGCTCATGGGCGCGCGGTCGCACATCGCGCCATCGCGCGGATAATCTTGGAGAATCGCGGAAGCCGAAGGCTGCGCCGGTCAGGCGCACCTCGCGAATTCACTGCGTAAGCCCTTGAAAAAGCACAACCGAACCAAGGCGCACATCGCGCCCCTTTATCCTGCCATCGTGCGGTTGTGTTGCCCTGCTTCCCCCTCCGCGCACTCCATGATGCGACGGCGAACGCCAGACTGCGAAAGAGGCCGGGGCACCTCATCGCGGTTCTCCGGTGACGGATCGCGCGACGAACAGGCCGGCTGACTGCGGCATGATCGCGGAAGCCTCACGCACCGGAGCTGCTGCCGGATCGTCCTCCGAACGGCCTTCCGCCTGCGCTGGATCGGCGCTGGTCATGCGCTCATCGCGTGCAACGAACAATGGCGCACGGGTCCAAGCGCGAGCATCGGCCTTGGCGACGGTGATTGCGCTGGGTAGATCACCGCCGCCGAAGGAAGGGAGCAAGGCGGCGACATACGCGCGGGTCTCGGCCGGCAACGGGCGGCCCGCGAGATACTCTTCGTATCGCCCTGGTCCGGCATTGTAGGCCGCGAGAAAGCCCGGCGAACCGTAGCGATCGTACATCTCGCGCAAGTACGCTGCGCCGGCCAGGATGTTGTCGCGCGGATCATAAGGATCACGTCCGAGTCTGTGGCGGACGCGCAGCTCCGCCCAGGTATCCGGCATGATCTGCATCAGGCCCATCGCGCCGGCGGAGGAAATCGCGCGCACGTCGCCGGCGCTTTCGGCACGCATGACGGCGCGAATCCATGCGGCCGGGATGCGGAAGCGGCGTGCGGCCTCGTCGATATAGCCGGCGAACGGATGGGCCGTCGCCGTCCGCGTGGCCGGCGGGTTCTGCGCGTTCGCTGTGGCGCTAAACGGCTCGGCGAGCAGCAGACCGGAAAGGAGAAGGAAGCCTGTCAGTCGGACGGCGCTTGACCGCCCGACGACAGTTTGATGGCGCGGGCCGGACATCGTTTAGTCCCGCTCGCCGCGCTTGGGCGGGCGATTCCAGTGCAGGTTCCACGCGGATTTGTCCTCGGTCGATTGGAAGAGGTTCGCGCGGATCGGCTGGGCCAGGGTGGGATCGTCGATCTGTAGGGAGACGTAATCGCCGGCCTTTTCGCCGGTGCGTTTCCATCCGGCGCCGATTTCGGGTCCGCCATCGCTGTCATGGTGAACACGATAGTCCGGCGCATTCTCGGCGTCGGTGTGCTCGGCCGGGACGAGCACGATCTCGGCGTCCAGCGAGAGCGTGCGGATGTGTCCGGCATAGCCGGTCTTGGTGCGCGTGAATTCGCCGATCTGCGGCATGGGAAGACTCCTTCGCTATGCGGTGAGGTCGGATAGGCGCGTCGTTCACCGCGTCGCGGCGCGCCATTGGAAGCGTCCGCTCCCGTCTTCATCGGTCCACACAGGCGTTGCGCGGCCGATGATCGAGCGGGTGGAAATCGGACCGAAGTAGCGACCGTCGAGGCTGTCCTCGACGGACCAGTTCATGAGGAAGATCTCGCCGTCGGCGATGCGCCGGCAGCCCTGCCAGACGGGCAGATCGCGGCCGAGATGGTCGCGTGTCAGCGCTGCGCCCATCGCGATGCCGTCGACGGTGACGTGTGCGCCGGTGCGGCAGACCTGCTGCCCGGGAAGGGCGGCGACGCGTTTCATGAGGGGGACGCCGCGCGGCACGTAGCCACGCTCGGCGAGGAACGATGCGAGCGGCTCCGGGGCTTCGACGGCGACGAGGTCCGTCACTTCAAGGCGTGGCGACCGCTCGAGCGAATAGAGTCCGATCGGCGTGCTGGCGGACGCGTTCCAGATCAGCCGGGGCGTGATGTGGATGAAAGACAGGCCACCGATCAGCATCACGGTGAAGTACGTCGTCATGACGTAGCCGAAGCGGGTCATGGCTCGACCCTTCGGCGCAAAAGGATGGCCCGATGCTGCTCGACCGTGTAGCTGCGCGGCTCTTGGCCGGCAGCGAGACGATTGTGGACGTGCCGCCAATGATGCGGCGAGACCTCGGCGGGATTGATGCCGATCGCTTCGATCGCGTCGACGATCTGCAGAACGCGCTCGACTTTCGGCCAGCTCTCGGCCTTGAGCAGGATGTCGCCGCCAGGACGCACAAAAGGCAACGTCTGATAGGATTCGCCCGGCGAGATCGCGCGCACAATATCGATGCGGGAGATGATCGTCCCGAAGTCGTTGGACGCCCAACGAACGAAGGCAAACACGCTATGAGGCGGGAAGCTGACCACGCGCCGACGGCGATCGAGAATCTGCTCGTGGACGTCCTGGCCGAACCTGATCCAGTATTCGATCTTCTTCTCGAGCCAGGTCAGCTCGACATGGGTCAGACCAACGACAGTCGGCGTCGCCGCGCGACGCAAGTCAGGAGCGCCGTTCATGGCGTCCCTCCTTCGGCCGGAGGAAATTCGCGGGCGAGCAGCTCGCGCAGCATGTCCGCGACGGTGACGCCGCGCTGGAACGCGGCGATCTTGATTTGGCCGCGCAGGTCGGGCGTGACGTCGATGGTGAGCCGTGCGGTGAAATTCGCGGCATCACCGCCGCGCGCGGAGCGCGATTCGGGCGCTTTCACCCAGCGTTCGGCATCGGCTGGACGTGCAGTGAAGGCACGCTTTCGGGATCGCTCTGTCATGGCGCGATCCTTCCGGCTTCTGCGCACAACGCGGTGATCTCGCGCGCGCCCGGACTGCGTTCATTGATTTCCGAGATGAGGCGCCCGGACCGCGCTGCGTCCGCAAAGGCGACGCGCTGGCCGATAGTGCTGGCGAGTACCGGCGGATCGTGATCGGCGAGTGTCTCGGCCGTTTCGCGTGCGATGACGGTGCGTGCCCCACATCGATTCAGCACGAAACGAGCGGCGAGCTGGGGACGATAGATCCGCGCTTCGCCGAGCAGCGAGAGCATTTCCGCAGAGGCCCAGCCATCGAAGGGCGATGGCTGCACGGGTATCAGCACGACGTCCGCGGCAAGCAGCGCAGCCCGCATCAGGCTGGCGACACGCGGCGGTCCGTCGATCACCACATGGTCGGCGCTCCGCGCCAGTTCCGGCGCTTCGCTATGAAGCGTATCTCGCGCCAGGCCGACGACACCAAACAGCCGTGTTAGGCCTTCGCGCGCTCGCTGCTGCGACCAGTCGAGCGCCGAGCCTTGCGGATCGGCGTCGATGAGAACGACGCGCTTTCCTCGCCGGGCCCATTCGCCAGCGAGATGCAACGCGAGCGTCGTCTTGCCGACGCCACCCTTCTGATTGAGAAGCGCCACGATCATGACGTGCCGCCCCGTCGCATGGGTGTTGCGCGGACCGACGTCGCCTGTGGTTTCGCCGGATGAACAACACCGTGACCGGGGTCCGACGTCGACTGCCGTGTGCCGCGATCGGCCCAAGCCTGTAGGTCGCCGAGCGCATAGACAATGCGGCCGCCCAGCTTGCGATAGACCGGGCCTGTGCCGTAGGTGCGGTGTTTTTCAAGCGTGCGGCCCGACAGACCGAGAAAGCGCGCCGCTTCGGGCGTGCGGAGATACCGCGGCGGGGCGTCGGTTCGCGCTGCTGACATCGGGGCCTCCGTGGTGTCGGTTGCGCCGCCGTCGTGCGGTGGCGAAGCGACGACCACGATGGCGAACCACCGGCGTCAGGGTGGATGACGGAGTCGGCCCCCTCCCTGTGCGTACCCCTTGCGATGATGCGATGGGCGTCGGGGAGTCAGCGGCCCGCCAGCAAGCGGAGGTAGCCGCCGCGCATCATCGTCTCGGCATCTTTGACCAGGCGAATCGTCTGCGCGCGGATCGACGAGGTCTTCCACTCCACTGCGGATTGCCGGTGCGTTGCGAAGAGCACCGCAGCGATCTCGCGATACGTGGCGCCAGAGGATCGGCCGTCTAGCGAGCGCACCATGCGCACCAGCCGTTGGCGATGACGGGGCGTGAGCGTGAGGGCGCGCGGTGGCGGACCAGCGCTGCGTCCAAACAAGCGCCGTTGGAATCGCAGAGCCGCCTCAACGCGAACGTGGAATCTGTCATCGAGGGGCAGCAACACGGCGAGCGGCCGGCGCGGGTCGGTAGAACCGACGACTAGGTGATGGTCACCGCTGGGGTCGGCCAGAACGACCGCGCCTTGCGCCTGCATCGTGGCATGGGCGAGGTCGAGATCTTCGAGGCGCCTCGCCATCCGAAAGACGGCCGGTGCGGCCTCAAGAAGCAGCACGCTGGCGACGAATTCGGGCCGCCAGAAGATGACGGTCTCATGAGCAGAGCGGTTGGGATCGATCGGGAAAGTGCAATCCCCAATGCGGGTCGACACTCCCCGGCAAAAAGCCTGCCCGACTCGTCGTCGGGATGCGCAGACGGTTGTAGTCGGTGCGATAGTCGGGATTGCGGCGGAGGAATTCCCACGCGAATCCTTGCCGCTCCAGCGTGCTCAGGACGCGTTCGGTTTGTTGCGATCGCCAATCGGGCGGCTCGGCCATGCGCGTCTCCTGTCCGCGTCCCAAGGGCCCCCTGCGCGCAAGGGTTGCCGCTGGCGAGAACAGACGGAAGTCCCTGAATTTTGAGGGCGCGATGCTTCCCACACCCTCAAGGGTGTCTTGTTTTAGGACGCGCGTGGCGAGAGCAACTGGCGATAGCCGGTGGTCGTCATCCAGCGGGCGCGCGCGAGATGGCTTTCGTGCATGACACGCGCCCGATCGGGATCATTGGTTGGGTCGAGCCCGAAGATGATCTGCACGGCCTCGCGCCAATCGGCGCCTTCCGCGTCGGCGTCCAGCAATCGGATGTAGGCGGCAAGGTGGCTTTCATCGTAGGACGTGAGACGGTCGCTCTCGGGCGGGCAATCTTGGAAGGCCATCGCGGTCATCGACGCGTCCATCTATCTTGGTTAATCGATCGTATCCGCACTGCAACTGCAAACCAGACCGGTAGCTGAAATTTCCCGATGCTTTTCAGGCATCGCCGCAGCCTGCGGGCAGCATCGCCAGCGGGCCGTGCGGGCGTGTATTATAACACGTAGCGATATAATACACGATTGTCTCCTATCCTGCGGATGGACATTCGCAGAGTCTTTGGAGCCAATGTCAGGAGGTATCGCATCGCGGCCGGCCTGAGCCAGGAGGCGGTCGCCGTGAAAATGGGTGTGGACCGCGCCTATGTCAGCGGCATGGAGCGGGGCCAGCAAAATGTCACGCTGTTGACGATGTGGCATTTGGCGGAAGCGCTGAATGTGAGACCCGCCGCCCTCCTTGATGAAGCGGTGGAAGACGCGGAAGCCTGACTCTACGCGAGCCGCATTACAGTTTATCGGCACAACCGGATCGGCGGAACGCGCAAAGCCGAATAGCCGCCGTTCGGCAAAGCCGACAATGTGCAAAGCCGGAACGCCAACCCGGATTAGCGGTTCTCAAAACGCTTGCCCCGCCCGGATGACCGGGCGGGGCGTCGCGACGGGTTAGTCGGCGCGGCGGCCGTTGGGGCGGGACCAGATGAGGCTGTAGCCCTCGCCGTCCTCGTCGTTGAAGAGGTTGGCGTAGATCGGGGCAGTGAAGCTCGGATCGTCCAGCTTGAGGCCCAGGTAGTCGCGGCCCTCGTTGCTGCGCTTGGACCAGGCAGCGCCGATTTCGACTCGGCCCACGAAGACGCGATGGCTGGGGGCGTTCTCGCCGGAGCGACTGGCTTCGGGGACGATGCGGACGTTCTTGGCCTGGACGCTGAGGGTGACGATTTGGCCGGTGAACTCGTTCGAGCCGGACTGCTTGAAGGTGCCGATGGTGGCCATGATAGTTCTCCTTGAACTCTGTTCCGAGCCCGCACCATTGCGGCCTCGATGGTGATCGACAGGCCGGAGGCGACCGACGCGGCACCTGCTCGCAGGCCGTAGCGCAGCGAAGGATGGCAGCCGGGCGACTTTGTTGTTTCGCGAGGAATGACGGCGCAGCCGGCAGGGGAAGAAAGTCGATCGGCGCCATTGCCGCAAAGGCGGTCGAGGCGTAGCCGGCCTCCGGCCAGATCAGCCCATCGAAGAGGCCGCTTGGAGCGCTCGATCAGACAGACGGTTATCAAGGAGGGCGTGGCCGACCGTCGCCTTCTTCATGGGACCGGCATGTTCAGCACGGCCATTCGTACTCGGCATCCGGCCGATGAAAGGGGATCGTCGCCCCGGCCGTGCAGACGAAAGACGTCTCAAGAATTCACCGTCGTGGTGCTGGGCGGGCGTCGCAGGACTGGTCTGCGTTTCACGAAGGACGTCGATGCGGCTCAAGGTCTAGTCGAGGCACACTCTGCGGGATCGTTCTGCCAACGGACGATAAGGCGGCGAGCGGAAGCCACTGGTCCGTCGCTTCGATGCCGCGCGCTTAAGCGCGCGCGACGCCACCTTGCCCCGAGGGCGCGGGTTCAGCCAATGTTGTCACGCGGACGAATGCCGTGATGCCCACTGCAACGGCGCCGACGACAGAGAAGATGATCTGCCACGTCTCAGACGGCATGGTGTGTTTCACGATGCCGTGGGTCGCGTGGTAGCCGGCGATCGCGGCCGGCGCGACGAACGCGATCGCTATCAAGAGCCTTAGCCGCAGCGGCTTCACGAACCCGAATAGGAGCTGGCCGATGCCGAGAGTGACCAAGCCCGCGACAAATCCAACGGCAATAGCTCCGAGCCATCCCGCGCCCGTGCCGTAAGCCCATGCGCCGACTGTGACGCCGACGAACAAGGGCAACGCATAGACCGCAAGGTAGAATAGCAAGCAGCAGAGAACGCCGATCGCGGCGATGGTGGCGATGATACCAATGAAGATCATGGCGATGGTCTCCCGTGAGAAAAAGTCTGACGGTCACGCCTTCCACCACCACCACGGCGCGGCGTGACAATAGCCGAAATCGAGCGAGAACGGGAGGGGAAATCCCCGTAGGACTTCCGCTCCCGTAGGCAAGTTGCCACCGTCAACCGATGGCGGCGCTTATGCGCCGCCGAATTTCCAGACGGGGATGCCGAGCTTGCGGGCCTTGTCGGCGAGGTTGTCTTGAATGCCGGTTCCCGGGAAGTGCATGACGCCGATCGGCAGGACATCAAGCATCTGGTCGTTACGCTTGAATGGCGCGGCCTTCGCGTGCTTCGTCCAGTCGGGCTTGAAGGCGATCTGCGGCACGTTGCGATGATCGGCCCAGCGTGCGGCGATGCGCTCGGCGCCTCTTGGGCTGCCGCCGTGCAACAGGACCATGTCCGGGTGCTTGGCATGAACCTGATCGAGCTTGGTCCAGATGAGCCGATGATCGTTGAAGTCAAGTCCGCCGGTGAACGCGATCTTCGAGCCAGCCGGGAGAAGGACTTCGTTCTTGGCGCGCTTCTTGGCAGCGAGAAAGTCGCGGCTGTCGATCATCGCCGAGGTCAGGTTGCGATGGTTGACCATCGATCCGCTGCGCGGCCGCCACGATGAGTTGGTGTGGCGTTCGAAATGTTCGGCGGCCTGGTCGCGCATCAGCTCGAACGCGTCCCTGCGTTCGATCAGCGTCTGCCCCTGAGCGGTGAGCCGTTCCAAGTCGACGGATTTCACCTCGGAGCCATCCTGCTCCCGTTGGCTCCGCCTCTGCGCCTGCTCGTTGTCGTCGAGTTCGCGCTCGATCCGGTCGGTGGCGCGGTGGAAAAGATTGACAGTCGACCAAAGCAGATCGTCGAGGTCGGGCTCGAGGCGAGTGTCCTGCAGGGTGACGATCAAGGCGTCAAAGATGTCAGCGATGGCGCCGGCGACGATGTTCCCATCGGGTAGCGGCCTCGGGTCGAGTTCGTCCTGGAAAGGGCGGAAGCCGTAAAGCTGAAGTTCGGTGAGAACGTGGTCGGTAGGAGATGAAGCGTGAGGGGGCTCGAAGTCGTCGCGATCGCTCGTCATGGGATGTTCCTTCGTCGGTCTGACCGCGACCCTCGCGGCCTTCTGGCGACGAAAGCCGTCGGGCGGGCCGGGCCTGCACCCGGAGCGAAGCGCAGGGCCGAAGCGTCAGCGGAGGATGGCGAAGCCCGGTTGTTTTGCTTCGCGATGCAAAGGCCCGAAGGGCCGGCGGAAAAGAACCGGGCGCAGCCATTGCCGGGCCGGACCGTTTGACGGCCGATCGCCCTCTCGAAGGCCGGGTCGCGGTTCTCTCCGGCGAGACAGGAACCAAGTCGGGCGATCGCGCTGATAGCGCCGCCGCTATGCCGCATCCCTCCGGAACTACATCGCATCGGCCGCGAGGAAACGCGCGACATCTTCGGGGACGAGCTGACCGCGGACGTTGGCCCAGAGTGCAACGATACCGATCCGCCTGAGATCCTCGTTGAAGTCTCCGAGCTTGGGCGACAGAACAATCGCCTCGATCCCGGCAGAGTTTGCTCGTTCGATCAGACTGTCGCGCGCGTCGTCACCGGCCGGATCGTCGTCACGCACGATGTAGAGTCGGCGGAGCGTCGACGGGAACAGGATGGCTGCGAGATGCGCGGCCGATAGCGCGGCGGCCATCGGCATATGGGGCGACGCCATCCGCAGCGACAGAATCGTTTCGATGCCTTCTCCGGCGGCCATCACGTCATGCGCCACGCCGAAACGGACCGCATGGCCTAGCAGGTCGCCCATCGCCCGCCTCGGTGTGTCAACGGGCGCCTTGCCGCTACCGTCGAGTGCAAGCCAGGTGCGATGTGCGCCGGTGATCCGGCCGCCGAGATCGGTGACGGATGCGATCATCGCCGGCCAGCTCTCGGTCGGGCTATGCTCGTCCGGCCGGTAATAGCATCGCGGGTGAAAGCGCAGCGATCCGGTTCCCTGCAAAGCCGTGATGCCGCGTTGGCGTAAGTACGTCTCCACGAGAGTGCCCGGAATCGGCTGTGACATGGACAAGAGCCGGCGCGCCGCCTCAGGCGATCCGGTCGGTGCCGGTGCGAGGCGCCTCGATTGCGGCTCCGGGTCCGGGTGCGGCAGGCTGAGGAAGACTCGGGCTTCGTTGACCACATCCTTGAAATCGAGCAGGCCGCGGCTCTCGCGGATCACGTCGAGCAAATCGCCATGTTCGCCGGTGGCGGCGTCCGTCCATTTGCCCGCTGCGCCCTTGCCGGCCTCGGCGCCTTTCAGGCGGACGAACATGGATCGGCCCGGTGTGTTGCGGGCATCGCCGACCAGCCAGTAGCGACCCTCGCGGCGGCCGTTCGAAAGATAGTGACGGCACACTGCCTCGGCCTGCCGCCCGAGACGTTGCGCCAGATCGGATGCATTGTCCGGCATCGTGTCCTCCGGAACGAAAAAGGGCCCGCCATCGCTGGCGGGCCCCTGACGGTGCGGTTGGCTTCTTCGCTACTCGGCCGCTGCGGGGTGATGTTCGAGCGCGACCGATGCATCCTCGGTCACTTCCTCATCTTCCACCACGACCGTTTCGCCGCCGTCCGCCGCCGTTTCTGCGCCCGCTTCGATGGAATCAACGACGTCGGACTCAGAGACATTCGGCACGCAGCGACCAGGCGTGCGCAGCGGCCCGGGAAGCCATCCGGACCCGGCCAACAGCGTCTCGGCCTGTTCCGCCATCTCGGCCTTCTTCAGGTGCTCGATGCGGTCGCCCGCACGCACGCCCTTCGTCTCCCGCACTGCTGCGAGAATGCGGGCTTTGGTGACGCGGCCGAAATAGTTGCCGATCGTCGGCGTCCAACCGGCGGCGACCATGTCGAGATCGACGGCCTGGGCGATGCGGTCGGCGTGTGCAAGGGCTCGAGGCTTGCGATTGTAAGCCTCATAGATCGCGTTGACCGACAACGACACGCAGTGCGCGAACAGCGCCTGACGGCTGTCGGTGTCGAACGACATGAGCCCGTCCCAGAGATCGGTCGGCTCTTTCGGCAGGGCAGAGAGCCAAGCCTGATGCCGGATGTCGAAAGCGACGGCGAGCGCGCTGTCGGCAAGGCCCGGCGCCTGAGCGCCGAATCCCGCGCTCTTCACGTCAAGTTCCAAGCAGGTGTCCTGTGCGTAGCGGTAGAATAGCTTGAGGCACAGGGCATGAAGCGCCGCGACGAACGCGATGTCGGGATTCTCGCCCAGGGCATGGCGAAGGGCCAGAGTCCTGTGGGCGGTCAGCTCGGTCATCAGCCGGTCGGGAATCGGCTTGATGCCATCGTCTTCCTCGGGCTCATCCGCAGGAGGCTCCGCGCCTGCGCTCGCATCGTCGTCCCCGGCTTGGGCTGGGATCGCATCCTCGTCGCCGGGATCGGTCTCGACGTCGGCCTCCGAAGCGATCGGAAGCTCATCCTCGGGACGAACGTAGCCACGTTCAACGCGCAGGACGCCTGAGCCGTCGACGCTGACGAATGCGCCAGCGCGCGCGACATCGTCGGGATCGAAGGCCTGAGGGCGATCGTCGAAAGCGGCAAGCGCCGTCTCGATCTCGCCGAGCCGCTGATCGACCTCGTCGGGCAACTCGTCGGCTTCGGCGTAGGTCTCCTCCAGATCGTCCATCTCAGCCTGCAACGCATCACGAGTCGCCTGCTCTTCGTCAGTGAGCGGAATCTGCTCGCCGCGCAGTTGCCGCAGGCCATAGGTGTGGCCGTAGGCGAAGTCGGGCGCGACATCGATCCACTTCCAGCCTTCGGCGCGGATCGCCTCGGACTGCGCCCGAAGCTTCTCGGCCACCAGCGTGTCGAGGATACCGACATCCTGCAGCCAGCCGCCGTCGTCGCCCTGGAACAGGTCGCGCAGAATCACGCCGCCCGCCTCAGTGTAGGCGTCGAGGCCGATGAACTGCGCGCGCTTATCCGAAGCTCGCACCGCACCCTCGGTCAGCATCCGGCGAATGGCGTGCGGCTCCTTGGAGTAGGACTGGCCGAGGCGTTCGAACACCTGCTCCTGCCGCTCGTGGTCGCCGTTGACGGTGAACGCCATGAGCTGGTCGAGAGTCATGCCATCGTCGGCATAGACGTCGAGGAGCTTGGGCGAGACCGACGCCAAGCGCAGGCGCTGCTTGACCACCGACACGGCAACGAAGAAGGCCGCGGCGATGTCTTCCTCGGATTGGCCTTTCTCGCGGAGCGTCAGGAAGGCCCGGAACTGATCGAGCGGATGCAGCGGCGCGCGCTGAACATTCTCGGCGAGGCTGTCCTCCTCGGGGATACCATCCTCGCGCACGACGCAGGGCACCGGCGCGGTCTTGGCCAAGCGCTTCTGCTTGACCAGGCGTTCGAGCGCGCGGAAGCGGCGGCCGCCGGCCGGCACCTCGAACATGCCGGTCTCGACGCCGTCGGCATCGCGAACCGGCCGCACGGTGATGCTCTGCAGAAGCGTGCGCCGGGCGATGTCCTCGGCGAGCTCCTCGATCGAGACGCCGGCTTTGATCCGGCGGACATTGGACTGGCTCAGCACCAGCTTGTTGAAAGGGATGTCCCGCGACGAGGACAGGGTGATCTTCTTAATAGCAGTAGCCATGGGGATGTACTCCGCGACGGGCGGCCGAAAGCCTCTCTCTCGGCCTCCAACCCGTCACGAAGCGAGCGCAGCCCTCTTCCTCTAAGGAGGTTGAGGCTGCGCAGAGGCGTAGAGGCGTGAAGCCGCATAGCCGGCTCCACGCCTCGCCGTGTTACCGGACGCTGGAAAGGAGCTTCGCGGCCTTGCCCTCCAGCTCCAGCCGCGAATCCTGATGCGGCTTGGTGCGGGCAAGCGCCGTGATCCCCTGGACGAAGTCGAAGATCGACTCCGGCGGGCGCCCTTCTTCCTCCAGCACGGTGGCAATGATCTTTTCGGTCTCGGGACGCGAGAAGCCGCGCTTGCGCAAGAAGCTGTCGCGATCCTCGTCCTTGCGGGCGACGATCTGTTCGCGAGCAGCCCTGATCCCGGCCAGAAACGGCATGGGCGACGACGTGGCAAAGCGTTCCAGCGCCGGCGCCGCCTGATGCGCGAAGCGATGGCTGGCGAACTTGCTGTGGCGGATCGAGATCTCCTCGAAGCCCTCGGCGCCCCAGATGTTGCGATTCATGCAAACCGCGCGGAGATAGAAAGACGCCATGCCAAGCGTCTTCGAGCCGACCTCGCTATTCCAGCAATAAAAGCCCCGAAAATAGAGATCGGGATCGCCATTGGGCAGGCGACCTGCCTCGATCGGATGGGCGTCATCGACCAGGAAGAGGAAGACGTCGCGATCGGAGGCATAGAGCGTGGTGGTGTCCTTGGTCACTTCGACGAACGGGTTGTGCGTCATAGTCGACCAATCGAGCAGGCCCGGCACCTTCCACCTGGTGTCGCCTGTCCCTTCACCGGCGATCTTCATGACCGCGGCAACCAGCTCATGGTCCCAGATGCGGCCATAGTCGGGGCCGGTGACGGCGCGCAGCTCGATCCGTCCGTCATCGGCTTCCAATGTCTTCACCAGCTCGGCTCGGTGCGAGAGCAGTCCGTGCTGCATGTTGATTCCGGCAAGCGGCGCGGGGAGCTGTCGCATATAACTGGCCGGGGCGCCGACCATGCTGCACATCTGGCCGAACGACCAGTGCGTCGGAGCGATGGGCTCGTCGCGGCCCGGGACAATCAGCGCCAGGCGCTCCGCGTCGTCGCGACTTGCTTCGACACGGATCGCGCGAGATTCGACGGTGCGGGCGGTGGCTCGATCAGCCCGTGCGCGCACGGCGGCGTAAAGATCACTAAGTGACAAATAGCGCTCGTCGTCGGGCCGCGAGAACCATTCGGACGACACGCGCCCAATCCGTTCGCCGCGCGAGATGTCGACTTTATATCCAGCAGGAGTCGGCGGGGCGCCGAAGGCGTCGCGCCCGGCGGCAGTGACTAGCTGTGTCATGGCAGTATCTCCATGACGGGTCGGCCGGGAGCCTCTCTCTCGACCCTCAACCCGTCACGGCGACAGCCGCGGCCCTCTCCCTCTCATGAGAATCCAGACCAGAACGTGTCAATCAACGGCGCGAACCGTTCCCCTGCCACAGCCATTGGCTTGGTTATCGCCTTGTTCCCACCCGCCCGCTATTATTCATTGCCCGATCGCGGTGTTTCTGGTTGGGGCGTTTTTGTCGGGCCTAACGAAAGACCGGACTTGTGGAAGTCATCGGACACGGCATTGATTTAGTGGAGGTCGGCGAGATGCAGCGCTGGATCGAGGATCCGCGGGACCCGCTGATCCCCCGATGTTTCGTGCAAGCCGAACTCGATGAGATCGGCGATGGGCTCGATCGGATCGAGCGCTTGTCGGGGCGATTTGCCGCCAAGGAGGCGGTGCTCAAGGCGCTCGGCACGGGCTTCGGCGCAGGGATCGCATTCACCGACGTGTTGATCCACCGCGCGCCTGGCTCGGCGCCGGAAGTTCGGCTTACCGGCGGCGCCGCGAAGGCCGCTGCGGCGTTGGGGGTTACGGCCTGGCAGCTCAGCATCAGCCATGCCGGCGGTATGGCGATGGCGAGTGTTCTCGCATTGGGTCCCGGGCCTCAAGCCGGTAACTCCTGAGCAGCGGAGGGACCCAGGAAGGTGATACGGCGCGCGTCGAGATCGACAGCGATGCGGCCGCCGCGCGCTGCGAGCACAGCGCGCCACACGTCGAACCCTTGCAGGATTGCCTGCTCCCACTCGCCGGTGGTGCACTGCCGCACCTCCAGATGGGAAGTCATGTCCTTGACCGTGCGCAGAAGCTGGAAATCGAGGGCAGCCACACCGTCGAGGAAGCGATGGCGACGCGCGTAGTCGAACGCGAGTGCCGCCACACCCTCTTCAATGACTCCTGCGCGGCCGCCGTCCTCTACCTCATCGAGGAGTGGGCGACTCTTGCGCTTCCGACGTAACAAAGCCCGCGTGATCGGCGACCAGCCAAGGACGGCGGCATATGCGAAGTGAAACACGTCGTGGAAGCGATATCCGTCGGGGTCGTAGGCGTTGTCGGTAAGCTCTGCGCCGAACGGCTTGCCATCGATCAGAACCCGCACGTGCTGGCGCGTACTCCCGTCGACATCGATGAGTTCAACTTCAAACCGGCGCGGCAAACGCTCTCCTTCAGGAAGCTCGGCATCGAAAGTGATCGGGTCTGTGCGCTCGCTGGCCCAGCGCTGTTTGACCTTGGCTAGGTTGGCCACGGCGATATCGGAGAGCGAGAGGTCGAACTTGCTCGCGACATTGGCGATGTACCACAGCAAATCACCCAGCTCCTCGGACACGCGTTCCTTGAAGAGGCGATGCGCTTCGCCATCACGCAGGTGCTTCTTGTATTCGCTGAGTAGTTGGCCGGTCTCACCAGCGAGACCGAGCATGGGCACGATCAATGAGGCGGAATCCTCGGCGCCGTCTCGCGCGGGCACGCGGTCGGTGCGCAGCGCTTCCTTCTGATAGTTGCTGAAGTCCATGAGCGCCTCCTTCGGCGTCACCCAGCCACGGCGCGCTGTGCCGCAGCGACACGGATCTTGTCGTTGAGCTTCCATTTGGGCGGATAGAAAAGATCGATGGGCTCTGGGGTCGCCTCGAACTTCTGCTTGATGCGGACACGGCCGGTCTTTCCCGCGATCTGCGGGTGCGCGACGCGCGCATATTTGTCGACTTCACAGAAGAGGTTTTGGCAATCAATTAGCTGGAGCCGGCGGCCCCAGAGCGACTGAAATTTGAGGCCAAGCCGCTCAAACTCCTGCTCCTGCAGATCGGCCATGAGCCTGATGAGTTCGGGCTCGTTGAGACCGCCTGGGTCAACGAAGCATTTGCGCAGGCCATCGCGTGCGCCCGGCCCGGGCACGACGAAGTCCATTTCGTTGAAATCGGTGAGCTCGCTGTAATTGATGTCAGTGATGAACTGATAGGCGAGGAAGTCGCCGATCGTCGGATAGGCGCGCAGCTTCTCGAAGCCCTCCTGCATAGTGCGGGTTTGCGCCAGCCGCTCGGCAAGCCGGTCGGTCATCATGCTTTCGAGCAGCAACAGATGGTTCTGGTGTTTAGCCGATCGTCCGAAGGCGCGGCTCCCGGGCGGCATGATGTAGGCGGCCGAGTAAATGCGATGACCGGCCTGCATCGCGCGCGAGAGCACTCCGTCATAGGCGGCGAAGTGATAGTCCTCGAAGGTGATCGGACCGAGGGCGCGTTCGAGGAGCTCCCAGGTCTCGATCTTGTTGAACAGCTTGAAGAGCAGTATGCGGAAGAACAGTTCACGCGGCGACTTGGGCAGGTCGTCGCGATAGATGACATGCCGGACGAGATACTGGCTGACCCTGTCGGACGCGCGATAGGCGTTGGTGAACTTGTAGATCGCCAGGACCGGATTGTCCGTCCATGGGCGCGTCTCGCCGCGGGCGCGGCGAAAGAACACCGCCTGCCGTTCGGCAGCGAAGCGCCAATAGCTCTCATAGACCTCGGATACCTTGGCCGGCGCGAGGTGTCGCAGCACGATCGGCGCAGGCACCGCCGATGGCTCCGGTGGCCGGACCGCGACGGGGATATCCATCGGCAGCGATGCCACGGTTGCGTTGGAACGAGACTTTGGCGGGCGGCCGCGCGGACGTTTCGTTTTGATTTTGGGCGACCTCGAATTCAAAGCGTAGCTCCTGTGGCCGCAGCAGTGATAACCGGACGTATTGCCGGCGCGACGGGCGGGGCCACAAGGGCGTGGGCGGCGGTAACTAGCGGCGCGAAATCCGCATCGCTCTTTGTGATGCGCTCAAGTTTGGCGATCCCGACCATGACGTTGAGGCGCGCGAGCGGCATGCCCATCTCATGGGCCATGAACGCGCCGAGCTGAGCCAGGCCGAGATAGTTGCCATAGGCTTTGTCGAAGATCTGCTGGGTGGCGTAGAATGCGTTAGTGACGAGGCCGGCTGCGGTCGGCTCGAAGCTCACCTGCTGCAGGCAGGGAAATCCGAGTTGGGCGCTAGCGACATGGTCGCGGCCCGGATCGAACGTAGTCGCCTGAAGCATCGAACGGCGCACGCCCGCCCGCGAATTGAATTGAGACAAAATCCACTCCAGTTGATTGCCGTCGCACGGGCCGCGCCCGTACATGACCATCCGCTCAAAATACAGGCCGCGGCCATTGGCTTTGCGGTTCATCGCCTGCCAGCGCGGGAATGTCGCGCGATAGAGTGTGAAAAGGCGGGTCCGATCGCCGCGCGACATCTCCCAGAGACGCTGCGGGAAGATCGTGAATGCGACATCGTCCACGACGAGTCGCCCCTTGCGCTTGAGCAGCCGATCGAGCGCCTGGCGCACCGCTGGGTCTTCGACGGCGGCACTGTTTTGCGCGAAGCCGCTCAGACTCAAGATGAACGGGGCGACCTCGGTGCCGGCGCCGTCGAGAACCTGCAGCAGCAGCCGCGCCCAGGCGCGAGACAGGTTGGTGTCGTCGATAACCAGGGGCGGCGGTGGCGCGAGCATCTTGGCCTTACTCATCCGGGTCCTCCTCTAGATGGCGGTACTGAGCGAGACCGACATAGCCGTACGGCTCGTTCTTCTGGACCGGAGCGACGCGCACGAAGACGGCCCACTCACCAACGCTTGCCTGGAAGATCCCCGGCTTCACCGCCCGGAACAGGCGTGCGACTGCGAGGTCGCGCTCGAAGGCGAGTCCGCCGCCCGCCACCTCGGTGCCGGGCGGCAGGAGGAGCAGCGTCTTGACCTCTGCGTCCAAGGTGGGCGCGGCGCGATAGCGATCAGCGACAATCAGCGGTTCGGGTGTTAACGCACCGAGGATGTCCGTGCGCAACGCCTTGGGCGTGACCCGCTGCAAAGCGGTGGCGCGGGCGCGCGATAGCATGTTCACGCCTGCCGAGAGGTGTGTCAGAAGCGTCGCGTAGCCGACGCCGAACTCGCAGGCGATGGTGAATATCTGCGCGGGCGTCGCCGTTTCTGGGGTCCAGCCCCGGACCGAGAAAGCGCGGCGCAGGCCAATGATCGGCATGAGGATGAGGCCCGCGAAGGTGTCGGCTAGGAACTCCTTCGGGTCCTCCCATGGCTGTACCTTCGCGTCCTCTCGCAACTCGTCAATCGACGAGCCATGGCCGAACACGTGATGGCCGAGCTCGTGCGCGCAATTGTAGGCGCGTCGCGGCAGCGGCCGTCGCGCGGAGAGATGGATGCGCGGCGGAAGGCCGCGCTGATACATCCCTTCCATGTTAATGTTGTTGAAGCGCACCGGGATGCCCAGCGTCTCGCACAGCCCGTAGATGCAAATCGGGCTGGCTTGGTCGAGCTTAGCCTTCGCTCGAGTGGCCGTGGCGGCCTGCATCGCCTGGGTCGCTAGGGCACGGCGGTTGAAGCTGGGCTTGGTGGTGCGCATCACGTTCATCAGCGATCGCCTCCGCTCGATGTGGAATCGCTGCGCATGGCGGCCAACAGCTTGAGCAGGCGTTCCAGGTCGTCGGGCTTGAGTTTGGAAAGCTCGCGCGCGGCAAGTTCGAGCCGCGGGTCCTCGGCGTCGATTGTGTCGGGCGCCTCGCCTAGCAGCCAAGCAACGCCGACGTCATAAATCTCGGCGAGCTTGGCGAGCTCGTCTGCTGAGACGCGGCGGTTGCCCGCCTCCATCTCTGTTACGGATGGGCGATGCAGACCGAGCATCTTGGCGACGTGGCCCTGTGACAGCCCGGCGAGCTTGCGCGCCTCCTTCAGCCGCTCTGCGATCTGGCCGCGCTTGGCAGAATCGATATCCGTCATGCCGCGACCGCTTCCTTCTCGCCCTGCTTCTTGAGCAGGTCGCAAACGAACGCCGCAGTCTCGTCGATCGAGCGCGGCACCTTCGTCGTCTCATCGACGAATATGTTCACGTCATTCGGAATCGTTGCGCCGATCTCGGTCGCCAGGATGGTCGTCGCGACCGGCCAGACCTTGCTGTCGAATTTCGGGATGTTCTCGACCGGCTTGGTCTCGCCCGTCAGCGTTGGGCACTCCAGGCCGCTGTCAGTCTGGATCTGACCGAGAACAGCGATCAGCTTCTCTTTGAGCGTGGCAGGGTCCATGAGGGTTGCTCCTTGTTCCGACATATGGTAAGATAATCTTACACAACTCGTTCGTCAAGGCTCTAATCCCTCCAGGAGGCGGCGATGCCGCGCAGTTCATGTTTATCGAGCGTTTGATTCTGACCAATTTCCGCTGCTTCGGCCCTGAACCCAGGGTGATCGACCTCGCGTCTGGCCTGACCGCGTTTGTCGGGGTGAACGGCGCCGGCAAGACGGCTGTGATGCAGGCTCTTCAGCGGCTGTTCGGGGTGACCGGCGACCAGCGTCGCCTGCGACGTCAGGACTTCCATGTGCCCGCCGCGGAGGTCGAACCGGCGCGGCAGCGGAGCTTCGTGATCGAGGCGATCCTGGCCTTTCCCGAACTTGATGCGGAAGATGGCGACGCCGCCGCTGTCCCAGAGTTCTTCCATCAGATGGCGGCCGACGACGCCGGCAGGCTGAAGTGCCGCTTGCGCCTGCAAGCGACTTGGACCGAAGACGGTTCGCTCGACGGCGCGATCGAGCAGAAATTCTGGGCGATCCGCACCCTCGGCGATTTTACCGAGGCCGACTGCATCGAGCTCAAGGCGATCGACCGAGCCCGCATCCAAATGATCTACGTTCCCGCAGCGCGCGACGGCGCTTCGCAGGTGGCTGCGTTCCTCCGGGGGCGGCTTTGGCGCGCCATCGACTGGTCGCAGGACGTAAGGGATGTCTTCGCCGAAGCCGGCGCCACGTTGAACGGGGCGTTCGGCGGCGAGGCTGCCGTCGATCTCGTGGCCGCGGCGGTCAGGCAGCGCTGGCAGGAGGTGCACAGCGCCGGCACTGATACAACTCCTCTCTTCCGGCCGCTCGATTTGCGGTTTCAGGAATTCATCCGCAAAGTCGAAGTCGTCTTTCATCCAGACGAAGCCGGTCGCGAGCGCAGCCTCGATGATCTCAGCGACGGGCAGCGTTCGCTTTTCCATCTCGCCATGACCGCGGCAACGCTGGATGTCGAAGCCCGGATCGCCGCCAATCCGGCCGGAATCGGCTTCCAGGCGGATGGTGTGCCATTGCCCGCCTTGACCCTGATCGCAGTCGAGGAGCCCGAGAACAATCTCGCGCCATTCTATCTGTCGCGGATTATCCGACAGATAGAGGATCTAACGCGTGGACGCCGGGCACAGGCGCTTGTCTCCAGCCACTCGCCGAGCATCCTCGCGCGCATCGATCCGACCCAAGTCCGACATTTTCGCCTCGACCCAGCCAACCGCACGGCCTGGGTCCGGTCGATCCGATTGCCGGAAGGCGAGGAGGAAGCGTCGAAGTTCGTGCGCGAGGCGGTGCGAACTTATCCTGAGCTGTACTTTGCCCGTTTCGCAGTGCTGGGCGAAGGCGCATCCGAGGAAATCGTGCTGCCGAGGTTGGCCGACGCCCTCGGCTTCGCCATCGACCGCTCCTTCGTGGCGGTCGTACCGCTCGGCGGTCGGCATGTGAACCATCTCTGGCGTCTCCTGACAGACCTAGATATCCCGCATGCAACGCTGCTGGATCTCGACTGGGGGCGGGCCGGCGGTGGCTGGGGCCGCATAAAAACGGCGTGCGCGCAACTGCTGGAAAATGACGTCAGCCCGCGTGCGTTGTTTGGCGAACACCTTCACGCCGATGGCCCGGCCGCCAACCTCATCGCGTTCGATGGCCTTGCCGCCAACGACGCCGCGAATCTTGACGCGTGGGCGAAATGGCTGCGCCAGTTCGGGGTGTTTTTCTGCGCACCGCTCGATCTGGACTACTCGATGTTGCGAGCCTTCCCCGCCGCTTATCAGGTGGTGGAGCCGGGCCGGCAGGGACCGTCGAACCGCGGCGATCCGCGCACGGCCGTGCTGGGTGACGACGGATTGCCGGCGTTATATCCGGCGGACCATGATGGGCCGCTGCGCTGGTATCGCTATCTCTTTCTCGGGCGCGGTAAGCCGAGCACGCATGTACGAGTCCTAAGCGGCCTACCGAACGCGGACCTCGCGGCTGGTGCGCCAGAGGAGCTCCGGACGCTGCTCACGACCATCGTCGCACGGCTTGCGCCGCCGGCGCGAGCGGAAGCCTGATCATGCCGCGGGTTCGGCCGGACGACTGGCGGCCGCGAGGGTTAGAGGACCTCGAACCCCAGGCGTGGCGCGCGCTACGTCAGGCCGGCTGCACTTGCGTCGTGGCAGGACCCGGCGCTGGTAAGACCGAATTTCTCGCGCAACGTGCGGTCTACCTGCTTGAGACTGGCACTTGCCCACCGCCATACCGGATTCTTGCCATTTCGTTCAAGAGCGATGCGGCTGAGAATCTCGCGGCGCGCGTGCGGCAACGCTGTCCGCCCGAGCTGGCGAACCGCTTCGTGTCGCTCACATTCGATGCGTTCACCAAGGGTCTGGTCGATCGCTTCACCGCCGCGATCCCGCCCGATTGGCGTCCAAGTCGGCCTTATGAGATTGCATTTCCCACACGGCGACAGGTTGACGGTTTCCTGGACCAGACGCGTCTCGGTGCACCCGCGCAATGGCAGGCCGCGATCGCGGGATTGGGCGCTGGAGATTTCGAGGCGCGCCATATAGGCAGCCACCGCCTTCCGCCTGCTCGTGTCGAACCGCAATCCGGAGTGGACTATGCGATTGATCGCTGGTGGCATGGCCAAATCCGCGAGCGGGCTCGGGCGTCACTCACCTTCGTCAGCCTCAATCGCCTGGCGGAGCTGTTGCTCAGGACGAATCCGCATATTCGCCGAGCGTTGCGGGCGACGTATCCCTTCGTCTTCGTCGATGAATTTCAGGATACGACTTACGCGCAGTACGATTTCCTCTTATCGGCTTACGCTGATGGCAGGACGGCTGTCACGGCTGTGGGCGACGACAAGCAGCGGATCATGGCGTGGGCAGGCGCGAGGCTAGACGCCTTCCAGCGCTTCGAGGCAGATTTCGGCGCCGTCCGGATTCCCTTGGCCTTTAATTTCCGGTCCTCGCCGGGTCTGGTGCGAATCCAGCATGTTGTTGCGCGGGCGCTTGACGCGAACGCAATGGCAGGGGTTGCGCGGGCGGCGCAGCTCGTGGACGGCGATGTCGCCCAGGTCTGGAATAGCCAAACACGCGATGCGGAAGCCGAATATCTCACGCAGTGGCTTGCCGACGACATGGCGCGTCGCGGTCGGTCCCCGCGCGACTATGCGCTTCTTGTCCGCCAGAAATCAGACGACTACGAGGCCGAGCTCGCTGAGTCGCTAGCCGGGGCAGGCCTTCGACTTCGAAACGAGAGTCATGCGTTGGGGCGCACGACCCTGCAGGACCTGCTGGCGGACGAGCTCTGTCGCATCGCGACCGCGCTGCTGCGCTTGGGGGCGCAGCGGCGCGCGCCCGAGGCTTGGCGTCTCGCCTCGAACGCGCTGCAAAACTTGCGCGCCGTCGATCCCGAAGACGAGTTGGCCTGCCATAAGGTGGAGGCGGAGCTCACCACTTTTCTCGGGGACCTACGAGCAGAAATGGCGCGCGCCGCGCCGTCGCCCGAGAACAGCCGGACGCTTGCTGCGCGCCTCTTAGCGTTTCTCGATCTAAGGGCGGTCGCCCGGACCTTCCTCGAATATGGAACGGGCGAATTGCTGGCGATCATGGTCGAGGCATTCGAGCTGCACTTGGCCGCGTCTGCCGCCGGCGCCGCGACCTGGTCGGAATGTCTCGACACGTTCGAAGGCGTCGCGCAGATCCCGCTGATGACGGTCCATAAGAGCAAGGGCCTGGAGTACGACACGATAGTCTTTGTCGGCTTGGACGATCAGGCATGGTGGAGCCATATGCCGGGCAACCCCGAAGGCCTCGCCACGTTTTTCGTGGCCCTGTCCCGGGCGAAACAGAGGGCCATCTTCGCGTTCTGCCAGGCGCGCGGTCAGCGCCGGCGCGTTGCGGACCTCTTCCAATTGCTGACCGACGCCGGCGTCCCGGAGATCGCCATATGAACGGCGCGGGCAACCTTTCCGCTCGGATCGCCGAAGCGCTTAAGGACCGCTGTACTCATCAGGCCATGCCGGGCGTCGCGCTGGAAGCCGGCCTAGTGATCGCCGCCGAGGCTGAAGGCCTGAGCAAGCGCGATCGGGCGCTTGCCGCGCTCGACGGCAAGTCCCCTCGCGAGCTGGGCGAAATCGCCCGGCGGCTCGGCGCGCATTGGCGTGACTACACGCTCGAGGAAGCCGGGTGCGCTGTGCTTGAGGAGGGCGACGTCCCGATCAGTGAGATCACCAGAAGAGACGCCGCCAAATGCTTCGGCGACGATCTGTCTGGCGAGCAAAACGTGCTCGACCTGGTGCGCAAGTTCTTTCCCGTCGATGTTCTGAGCGCCGACTTCTTCGCCGGGCGGTCGCTGGCTAGCGACATCGAGCGGCACATGATCTCGAACTTCGGTGACTGGACTGTCGAGTATCTCTTCGAGAAAATCGGGGCGCTGACGTGCTCGCGCGACCGGTTCTCACGCCTGATCGAAGCAGCCCTGCATCCACTCGGCCGCCGCGGCCCGACGCAAGCGGCGCTCGTCGAGGCGCTGAATACTGTACTCCGACGAGATGGCTATGCGCTTGCCGTCGACGGAGAGGAATCCGGTTATCCGATCCATCGGCTGCGACCAGTAACGCGGGGCGTCGCGGGCGCCCCAAAGAACCTCATCTTCGCCTCCAATGGGCCCAAGCCGGAGATTGGCTTCAGCGACGCGATCAACAATGACATCGTCATCCTCTCCAACTCTGAGAGCTGCCTGGTCTATGACCGGCCCATCCGGCGGGATGGTCTCCTGTGGTCCGAGCTGGTCGATTGGTGGACGGCGCTGGAGGACGGAACTTTCGGCGATGCCGCACGGGCTCTCGGCCTGCGGCTTCGTGCGTCTTTAGCGTCTGACGCAGAACGGACTCTGTTTGACACTTATTTTCGAGTCTATAGGCCGCTGCTGGGATCGGCGCTGCCAGCGCTCGTTCCCCAAGTCTATTTGCATTTCGATCCAGCCATTGTGAAGCAGTTGCGCCATCGCGCACCGCTGCCTCGTCAGCGTATGGATTTCCTGATGCTCCTGCAGAACAATCAGAGAGTCGTGATCGAAGTCGATGGCGCACACCATTTCAGTCGTGACGGAAAGCCGTCATTGTCGGCCTATGCCGAGATGGTTACGGCCGACCGTGATCTGCGCCTGCACGGCTACGAGATATACCGCTTCGGGGCGAATGAACTTGTCGGCGATGGCGCGCCAGAAGTGATCGCGCGGTTTTTTGAACGCCTGCTTAAGCTCCATAAAGTGCTCACCTAATTGGGTGATGAATTTCGCGAGTCAGGCGTCGGTTTCTCGCGCCGCTTCCGCGCCGCTTCCGCCGTGGGGTCTCCGCCGTGCCCCTGTCTTTGTACGCTACGGCACTACGCCTTGCCGACGTGCTTGCCATGAGCACCGCATGTCGTTCCATGATTGTGCATGGCCCAGAAACGATGTGCGCGTCGGGTCCTGCCTGTCTGGTCTGGCGCTCCTGAAGACCTGTTCGATTATGCGCAGCCGGCCGCTCCTCGTGCGGGCAGCTCGCGCGCGTGTTCGGACAAACCGATCAAGGTGACAGATGACTGGCCCGAGGTTGTGCCAATCACTGAAGCCGAGCTGCGAGTGATGGAAGGCCACTTCGCCGAGGAGCTTGACTCGATGTTTGGGCCGCGCGCCTAAAGCACGAATGAAAAAAGGCTTGAATTGTTAGTCTATATGACGTACATTGTGGGGAATTTCGAGCCATGCTAGGAGCGCCCCAAATGCCGCGCAAGCAGACTAAGATCGAACGGGAGACGCCCAATCGCGTTGAACGTCTTGGATTCCGTCTCGACGAAGAGACGAAGGACCTTATCGAGAGGGCCGCCCATCTGTCGCGGCGCAAGGTCAGCGATTTTTGCGTGACCGCGCTGACCGATACCGCACGCCGGACGATCGCAGAACATGAGACGCTGGTGCTGTCCGATCGCGATCGCGCCGCGTTCTTTGACGCGCTGGTCAATCCGCCTGAGCCGAGCGAGCGGTTGGTCCGCGCTCTGGCCGAGCACAAGCGTCGGGTCGCTTCCTGAACATGGCGACGCCTCGGCCAGATTTGAGGATCGAGGCGCTGGCATCGCATCACGACCGGGCCGGTTTCGCTTGCGGTGTCGATAGCCTGGACCGTTATCTCCGCACACAGGCCAGCCAGGATGTGCGGCGCAAGGCGAACGGAGTTTTTGTCCTCGTCGAGCCGGCCAAGCCGGACGTCGTGCTTGGTTACTATACGCTTTGCGCGACCAGCTTGGCGCAGGGCGATGTGCCAGCCGCCGCACGCAAGCACATTCCGCGTTATCCCCTCGTCAGCGCCACGCTGGTCGGGCGGCTGGCGGTCTCCGAAGCGCGGCAGGGTGAGCGCCTGGGCGCGATGCTCCTCGCCGACGCCGTGTGGCGGGCCTATGCGAGTGCCGCGACGGTGGGGTCGTCAATGCTGGTGGTCGATGCGATCAATGATCGCGCCGCCGCCTTTTATGAAGGAAACGGCTTTGTGCGGTTGCCAGAGTCGCTCCGGCTGGTGTTGCCGATGCATGCGATCCAGCGATTGGTGGAACCATGATCGACGCAGCACCTATAACCCCTGATGGGACGACCACGCCTGCGGTTGCGAAGGCGGCGCTCTATTTGCGTGTTTCGACTGGACGGCAGGCGGAGAGCGATCTGTCGATCCCTGATCAGCGCCGGCAGATTATGGCCTACTGTGTCGCCAAGAGCTGGGACGTCGCGGCCGAATTCGTCGAGCCGGGCAATACCGCCACCGACGATCGCCGGCCGGCGTTCCAGGCGATGATCGACGCCGCATTGGTGAAGCCACCGACCTTCACCGTCATCGTCGTTCACTCCTTCTCGCGTTTCTTCCGCGATCAGTTCCAGTTTGAGTTCTACGTCCGCAAGCTGGCCAAGAATGGCGTGCGGTTGATCTCGATCACGCAGGACCTCGGCGACGATCCGATGAGCGTGATGATGCGTCAGATCATGACGCTGTTCGATGAATACCAGTCGAAGGAGAACGCCAAGCACACGCTACGCGCCATGAAGGAGAATGCGCGTCAAGGCTACTGGAATGGGGCGCTGCCGCCGATCGGCTACCGGATCGTCGCTGCCGAGCAACGCGGGGCAAAGATCAAGAAGAAGCTGGAGATTGATCCGATCCACGCCGACACGGTGCGCCTGATTTATAGACTGGCGCTCAACGGCGACGGCGACAGAGGCCCGCTGGGCATCAAGTCGATAACCACCTACCTCAACGAGCGCGACATCCGCACCCGCGATGGCGGTCGCTGGGGTATCGCCTCAGTGCATCAGATCCTCACGCGCACGACCTATATCGGCCAGCATCGTTTCAACACGCGCGATCACAAGACCCGCAACGCCAAGCCCGAGGCGGAGCACGCGGTCATGGAAGTGCCAGCGATCATCACAGAGGCGGAGTTCGAGGCCGTACAGGCCGCGCTGAAGGCGCGCAGCCCGCAATGGATGCCGCCGCGCGCTGTGAGCGGTCCGACGCTGCTGACCGGGATTTGCTTCTGTGCAGCTTGCGGTGGTGCGATGACGCTGCGGACCGGTAAAGGGAGCCAATATCGCTACTATACCTGCTCGACGAAGGCGCGGCAGGGCGTGAGCGGCTGTCGCGGACTGACGGTGCCGATGGACAAGCTTGACCGAGCCGTCGCCGATCACTTGGAATGGCGCCTGCTCGATCCGTCCCGCCTGGCGACGCTGATGGATCAGTTGCTCGTGCGTCGTGACGAATGGAACGAGCGTCGGCGCGGACATATCTCCGAATTGCGGAAGCGCGCGGCCGAAGCCGAAGCAAAGTTGAAGCGCCTCTATGACGCGATCGAAAATGGCGTCGTCGATATGGCGGACCCATCGCTTAAGGATCGCATCGCCGAATTGGCGGCGGTTCGCGATCAGGCACAGGCTGACGCGGAGCGTGCAACAGCAGCGGTGGAGCGCTTGGGCCCAGCCATTACGCCGGACAGCTTGCGGCGGTTCGCGCTAGCCGCGCGGCGCAAGCTTCGGAACGAAGATGGAACATATCGACGGGACCATCTGCGTGCGCTTGCGCAACGTGTCGAGGTGGTCGACCCGACCGAAATTCGCATCCTGGGATCGAAAACCGAACTACTGCGGACACTTGTCGCCGCTGCTGGCGTAGAATCGGCGGCTGCTGGCGTTCGCAGTTTTATACCGAAGTGGCGCGCCCAACAGGATTCGAACCTGTGGCCTTCGGATTAGGAATCCGACGCTCTATCCTGCTGAGCTATGGGCGCGTGCGCATCGTCCGAAACGCGGCGCCCGCTCTATCGCGCATCGCCAATGGGTTCAACCGCTGGCGTGCAATCAATTTTGCGCTTCGGGTGGCACCACGGGAAACAGCAGCGGGGCGACTTCCACCCCCTCCTCGATCAGGCTGCGCGCTTCTTCCGCCGCGACCGGGCCGTGAATCGGCTTGGCGTCTTCCTCGCCATAGTGCATGGCGCGCGCCCTGTCGGCGAAGCCGCGCCCCACCCACTCGCTTTTCTTCAAGGCATCGGCCTGAGCATGCGCCAGTGCCTGCATCAGCTCCTGCAACCTGGGATTATCGTTGCCCGCGCTCATCGGCACCACCGCCTGGTCAGCACCTTCCGCCGGTGCCGGGGCAGCACGGACGATGGACACGCGCTGGTTCGATTTGGCACTGACGGCGGGCGCCATAACAGCTTTGCCGACATCGCCATCACCGCAGACCGGGCAGGTCAGCAACCCGCTGACGCGCTGCCGCTCATAATCGTCGCTCGATGAAAACCAGCCCTCGAACCGGTGCCCGGCCCCCGCGCATTGAAGATCAAACACAATCACGTGACAGTCACTCTCTCCGGCAATGCCCGCCGATGCGCCAGCACCGGGATGCGCGCCCTTACCTGCTCCACACGGGCAAAATCAATATCGGCAAAAGCGAGGCCTTCTTTATCCCCCATGTCGAGCAGCACCTCACCCCATGGGTCGATCACCATGCTGTGGCCATAGGTATCGCGCCCATCCTCATGGTGCCCCACCTGCGCAGCGGCGATGACGAAGCAGGCGGATTCGATCGCGCGGGCACGCAACAGCGTTTCCCAATGCGCCTTGCCGGTCGGCACCGTGAAGGCGGCGGGGATCAACAGCGCCGAAGCGCCCGCATCGCTCAAGCGGCGGTAGAGCTCTGCAAACCGCAGATCATAGCAGATCGAGAGGCCCAGCCGCCCCCACGGCGTGTCGACCGCCGCCAGCGCTTCGCCCGGCCCATAGACCGCCGATTCGCGCCAGCTTATGCCATCGGGCAGATCGACATCGAAGAGGTGGATCTTGTCATAGCGCGCGCGGATCTCTCCGGCCGGGTCGATGACGAAGCCGCGATTGACCCAGCGTCCGTCCGCGCGCTCGTCTCGCAGGCCAAGCGAACCGATATGCACCCACAGCCCGGCCTCCCGCGCAGCCTCCCGCACAGCCGCAAGCACGCTGTCTCCCGCCTCGTCGGTGAGGGTTGCAGCCGCGCGTTCCCGATTGCGGTCGAGGCAGCCGACCGTTTCCGGCGTGAACAGCATGTCCGCCCCGCCCGCCTTCGCCTCCGCGATCGCCGCGACGATACTCTGCGCATTGGCAGCGGGTTCTACTCCGCTGGTGGATTGTAACAGCGCCGCGCGCATCTGGAATGAACCCTCGCTCAAAGCCCCAGCATGGCGTCGAGCTTGCCCGCCCGTTCCAGCGCCGCCAGATCGTCAGACCCGCCGACATGCGCGCCGTCTATGAAAATCTGCGGTACGGTCAGGCCGCCACTGGATCGCTCGTTCATCTCCGCACGCTTGGGCCCGCCCATGGTGATGTCATATTCCTCATACGCAACACCCTTACTCTCGAGCAGCGCCTTGGCGCGCGCACAATAGCCGCAGAACGCCTTGGTATAAATTTCAACGGATTTCATGGGTCTCGGCCTCCTGCGCATGAGATCGGGTGAGCGGGCGCGATTGTCAACCGCGCAGCTCATAGCACACGCGCCCAACACACCAGGTGCACGCCGCGCGCGCCGGCGGCGATCAGCACTCTGGCGCAGGCGCGCGCGGTCGCACCGCTGGTATGGATATCATCGATCAACAGAATGGTTTTACCGCGCAGCCTCTCTCGGCGCGCCAGAGCTACGGCAAACGCCCGGCGCACTTCGCGTTCACGCTGATGCGGCCCCATATCGCGCAAGGGCCGGGTCGCGTGTGTGCGCTCCAGCAGGTGCGGATCATGCGCGAGGCCGGTCATGCGCGCCACATGCCGCGCGATCAGCGCCGACTGGTTGAAGCCCCTAGCCCAGATGCGCCAGCGGTGGAGCGGTACGGGGACGATCAGCGCGCCTTCGCCTGCCTCCAGCACTTCCTTGGGAATGCGCGCCGCCATGTGCCGCGCCATCAGCCGCGCGAGGCCGGTCCGCCGCCCATATTTGAGGCGCATCGCAACATGGCTCGACACTGCGCCATAGCTCAGCGCCGCGCGGGCGGAGGTCCAAGGTGGCGGGTCGGCGAGACAGGCGGCGCATTGTACGCCTTCCGTCTCCTCGAAATCGAACGGCAGGCCGCAACTTGCGCAGCACGGATCGTGCAAAAAACGCATCTCGCTCCAGCATTCGCTGCAAAATGCGTCGATCTGGCCCACGATCACGCCGCATCCGGGGCAGCGCGGCGGCAGGGCGTAGTCTAGCGTGGCGAGTGCCGCCCGTTTCGCCAGTTCGATCGCCCCCGCCATCATTCCCCGCTTGTCCAACAGGCATCGCCCCGGCACAAGCCCCTTCATGACCGCCGAATCCGGGCCACCTTTGTTGTTCGACCCCCGCCGCCGCGCCGCCGCGCGCGACCGGGCGCATGCGCGCTTTGCCGAGCATGACTTCCTACACAGGCACATGCTGGATAGCCTTTTTGAGCGGCTGGGCGATGTAAAACGCAGCTTTTCCAATGCCTTAGTTATCGGATGCCCCGATAACCGCGCACTGGCTCTCTGCATGGAAAAAGGCATGGACGTTACCTGCGTCGATCCCGGCGCGCGCAACGCCGCAGCGGTGGGCGGTATCCGGACGGAAGAAGACGCCCTGCCCTTCGCGCCCGACAGCTTCGACCTCGTGCTCGCCTGCGGCACCCTCGATACCGTGAACGACCTCCCCGGCGCGCTGATTCTCATCCGGCAGATACTCCGGCCTGATGGCCTTTTCCTCGGCGCATGCCTCGGCGCAGGCTCGCTCCCCCGCCTGCGGCAGGCGCTGCTTTCCGCCGAGGGGGACAGCCCCCGCCCACACATCCACCCGCAAACGGATGTGCGCGCAATGGGAGACCTGCTGGCGCGCGCGGGTTTCGCCATGCCCGTGGCGGACAGCGAAACGCTGACAGTGCGCTATTCCTCAATGCTCCGCCTGATGCATGACCTGCGCTATATGGGCGCCGGCAACGTGATGGCGGCAGGAAGGCGCGGCCCACTGACCCGCGACACAGTGCTGCACGCAGCCGCGCTCTTCACGGACGCCGCCGACCGGGACGGGAAAACGGCCGAGACGTTCTCGATCCTCCACATGAGCGGATGGAAGCCGGACGCTTCCCAGCCCGTCCCGGCGCGACGGGGCTCGGCCACCGTTTTGCTCTCTCAGGCGCTCAAGAGCAGGGCCTGAACAACCGCTATATAAGCGCATCCAGCACGCCGATCATCGGCAAGTCGGCGGGCGGCATCGGCAGCGCAAACATCTCGACCGGCTTAACCCACCTCAGCGCCGAGGCATGACGCAGCTCCGGCACGCCCGTCCATTTTCGGCAGACGTAGAGCAGCAACACCATGTCCGCCCCGTTCACCTCCTCGCTGGCGAATGTCGCGGGCGCAAGACAGCTCTCATAGGTGCGGATGCCCAACTCCTCTTCAAGCTCGCGCACCAGCGCGGCCTCCGGCGTCTCGCCCGGCTCCACCTTGCCTCCGGGAAACTCCCATAGCCCCGGCATGGCTTTGCCTTCGGGCCTCTGTTGCAGCAGGATCCGGCCGTTAGCGTCCACCAGAGCGGCCGCGACCACCAGCAGGCGGGAGCGCATCAGCGCGCCTCTATGATTAGCGCCCTCGTCCGAACCGGTTTGCATAGATTTTGTTAACCTCTGGCCCATTACACTCGATGCGGGTCTTCATATCTTCAGGGTAGTGGCATGACAAACTCCTTCCGGACGCATCGCAATCATCGCGAAAAAACGCTGTTAGGATGCGATCGCGGCGCGACCGCCATCGAATATGGATTGATCCTTGCCTTGGTTGCGCTCGCGATCATCGGCTCGATGACGGGCGTGGCCACCAAGACTATTAATATGTGGGGCAATGTCGCGAACGCGGTAAACAACAGTTAACGTTGAATCCCTGTTTCCCTGCCCTTTTCTTAAGAATTTTTAAACCCATCGCTCTTAATTTTCGAGGCGCTGAAGTGGGAAACCATCAGGCCGGGTAGTTAAGGCAAGATTTTCAAGGAGACACCAAATGGCTTTTGTCCGTAAGATGCTGAAGAACAACAAAGGCGCGACCGCCATCGAATATGGCCTGATCGCTGCGCTGATCGCCGTCGCCGCCATCACCGCAATGGGTTCGGTCGGTAACAAGCTGAAGAATACCTTCAACAACGTTTCGAATAACCTCTAAGGCTTAAAGCCTTAGATTGTCTCGCTGAGACCGAACGCTGATTATTGGCACTACTGTGGGAGATGCTAAGATGCTGCTAGTACGTAAGGTTTTGAAGAGTGAAAAGGGCGCGACCGCCATCGAATATGGTCTGATCGCCGCACTGATCGCCGTCGCCGCCATCACCGCGATGGGTTCGGTTGGCAACAAGCTGCAGAACACCTTCAACAACGTTTCGAATAACCTGTAAGGTTTGCCGAAGACACAATATGGGAGGCGGTGGGAGCAATCCCGCCGCCTCTTTTCGTTGGAACCTCAGTAAGTGACGAGCTTCAACTTCTGGCCCGGCGTCAGCTTTGATGACGCAGTCAGCGCATTGAGCGTCAGGAACCGCTCCATCCTGTAGTCGTCATACGCCATGCGCGCCGAGAGCGAATTGAGCGTGTCCCCCGACTTCACCGTAACGACGGCCACCTTGCGCGGCTTCACCGCCGCGGCCTCCTGCGCATTGATCCGCCTGAAGGACTGGGTCATGCCCGCGAAGGGTCCGAAGCCCTGCCCCGCTGCCGTCATCGTGATGAAATGAAACGCCTGGCTGGGTGCCAACTCATAAGCGATCACGGTCACATCGACCGGGCCAGACTGCCCGTTCGCCTGCACAGTCGTATAGGCCGTATTGATTCCGCCCACCGAGCCGTGCTGGATTGACTGCGGCGTGAAGCTCTCATTCTTGGCAAGCGCACGGAACACGCTGGTGACGTAGGCGTCAAGATTGCCCGAATAGGGGCCGCCGCTGAATTGCGCCTGCCCGCTCGATCCCGAGATCGTCACCGCCTGCGTGCCATTATTCAGCGCAAAGCCGGCGGGCGCGGTGAAAGCGATCCTCAGATCCGGGTGAATAAACTGGCTACCGTTCACCACGCCCTGCTTGGGATCGTCGCCATAGATCACGCCGTTCAGCGCCGTTAGAAAAGCGTCACGGTTGCGCAGCGTGTTGGTGGAGCCGGTGTCTCGTGCGCGCTGGAGCGCCCGCTGAACGCGCGAGGCTGGGTCGGGGTGCGTGCTCGCCCATTCGGGCATGTCCTTGGTTTGGCCGACAAGCCGCGCATCGAGCGCGCTTTGCGCAGCGAGCGAGGCGAGCATGGAGGATAGGGCCTTCGGATCATAACCGCCCTTGGCGAGATAGCGGATACCGAGATCGTCAGCCTCATACTCCTGACTGCGCGAGAATTTGAGCGTGAGGAGCTGCGCGCCCTGGCCGATGCCCTGCTGAAGCAATCCGCCCAGCCCCGAGCTTCCGAGCGTCGCCTGCGTCAGAATCTGAAGCAATGTGCCGCCGATGGCGTTGCGGGTTGCGGCTTTCTGTCTGCGCTGGCTGTGCATGGCGGCGACATGGCCGACCTCGTGCCCCAGCACGCCCGCCATTTCGGCCTCGTCGTTACACAGCGCCATGAGCTGGCGCGTGATGTAGACATATCCTCCGGGGATGGCGAAGGCGTTGTTGACCGAGCTGTTGAGCAAGGTCACGGTAAAGTCGCTCTGCACGCTCGACAGGCTGGACTGCGAAGCGATTTTGCGGCCTACGTTCACCACATATGCGGTCTGCGGCCCCGAATAAGCGCCGCCGAATTCCTGCAACAGCTCGGGGTGAGCCTTCGCACCTTCCTGCTTGTCCTTCGCACTGATCGATGTCGCCAGCGGGATAGGTTTGGTCTTGCTGCCACTCTCTTCGCCGCAGGCCATAACCAGCGCAAACAGGCCACAGCTCAGGAACAAGCGCTTCATCTGCATATGGAGCTCTCCCACTTTTAAGGGTTTAACCGGCCAGGCCGCCGATCGTTCCCCCGGGCAATATTGGGTGCTTATTGCCCCATGGCAAGAAACTTGTCTGCCCGGTCCTTACGCAATTTTACAGCATCGAGCCGGACGAGGCCGTCCAGCTCCTCCGTAATGGCCCGGCCGAGTGCGGCTACCGCCTGCGCAGGGTCGCGGTGCGCGCCGCCGACCGGCTCTGGCACGATTCGGTCGATCACGTTCAAGGCCTTGAGATCCTGCGCCGTCACCTGCATCGCAGTTGCCGCGTCGCTAGCCTTCTCGGCCGTGCGCCACAGAATGGAGGCGCAACCTTCCGGCGAGATGACACTATAGACGGCATGCTCTAGCATCAGTACGCGGTTCGCCGCAGCCAGCGCGATCGCCCCGCCCGATCCGCCTTCACCGACGATCGCCGCGACCATCGGCACACCCAACGCGAGGCACTGCTCGGTCGAGCGGGCGATCGCCTCCGCCTGCCCCCGCTCCTCCGCCTGCACGCCGGGAAATGCGCCGGACGTATCCACCAGCGTCACCACCGGCAGGCCGAACCGGTCCGCAAGCTGCATCAGCCGGATCGCCTTGCGATAGCCCTCGGGCTTGCCCATGCCGAAATTGTGGCGCAGTCGGCTGGCAGTATCGTCGCCCTTTTCATGGCCGATCACCATCACGCGCCTTTTGCCCAGCCGAGCAAATCCGCCCAGTATCGCCTGATCGTCGCCAAAGGCGCGGTCCCCGGCAAGCGGGATGAACTCATCAAACAGCCCCGCCACATAATGCTTGAAATGCGGGCGGTCGGGATGGCGGGCGACCTGCGTTTTCTGCCACGGCGTCAGCTTCGCGTATGTATCCGCCAGCATCTTGTCGGCACGCTGCTGCAACTTGCCGATCTCGCTATCGATATTGAGCTCGCCGGATTGAGCAGTATCCCTCAGTTCCGCAATACGGGCATCGAGCGCGGCAATCGGCTTTTCAAAGTCCAGAAACGTAACCATGGGTGATGGCGTTAGGCCGCTCCGCGCTTCAGGTCAACGAGCGGATGGCGGCGATTGACGAGTTCCACGAGATGCGCGCTGTCGACATGGGTATATATCTGCGTGGTGCCGATGTCCGCATGGCCCAGCATGGTCTGGAGCGCACGCAGATCCGCCCCGCCGGAGAGCAGGTGCGTGGCAAAGGCATGGCGCAGGACATGCGGGCTGATGCGGCTCGGCTCTATCCCGGCCGCCGCACCCAATGCGCGCACCATCTGGAACAGGCGGACGCGCGAGATGTGGGATTTGCCCGAGGGGAACAGCCATGGCTGACCGCCCGGCACAAAAGCGGCCCAGCGCGCCGCCGCAGCACGGGCGCGATCAGAGACCGGCACCAGCCGCTCGCGCCCGCCCTTGCCCTTCAGGATAAGGAACGGCCGGTCCGGATGGATCGCCGTGCGCGGCAGCGACATCAGCTCGCTCGCGCGCAGGCCGGAGCCGTAGAGCAGCTCCAGCAGCGCCAGCATCCGCACGTCGTGATGGGCAGGATGCTCTCCGCCTGCCCGCTCCTCCGCCACCGCGAACAAACGCGCGACTTCCTCGTGGCTCAGAATACGCGGCAACGGGCGGCACAGGCTCGGCCGGGCAACGCTGTGCGCCGGGTTGTCGTCCCGCACGCCCTCTGCTTCAAGGAACGCATAAAAGCCGCGTAGGGCCGAGAGCTTGCGCGAAACGGTGGAGGGAGCGAGCGTAGCCCACTCGTCGGCCAAGGCGCGAAGACCTTCGGCATCCGCGCTGCGAAGCCCGCGAACATGCGCACTCGCCGCTTCGAGGTCCATGCGATAGGCAAGGATTGTATTGCGCGCTGCCCCCCGCTCCACGCTCAGCATTTCGAGATAGCGATCAATCAGCGGCGCGTCGGCCTGCGAGGCCGTCGGCTCCGCCATTCTCCCGTCAGCTCCGCATGATCGCCTCGGCCGCGATCATCCGCGCCTCGGGGTCCAGCCCCACGCGATGCAGCGCCGAAACGATATGATAGAGGTGGTCCGGCGGCATCGCGCTCCATCGGGAGGTCTGCATGCCCACGGCCGCGAGGATCGCTACCGTTCCGCGCTCTCCCCGCCCCGCCGCCGCCGTTATCTCGCGCGCCCAGCGGCTGCGTATGCGTCGGTCGAGCCGCCCATCAGCCGCAGCGTCCTGCAACGCCTCACCGCTGATGCGCCTGAGCCCTGCCAGCGCCGCCAGCGCCATCTTGCCGCGCGGCGAGGCATCTGCATAATCGCGCAGCCGTCCGGTATCGATGCCCACCACAATCCGGGGCGCGCCAACCGCAAGCATGGCCCATGCGTCGGTCCCGTCCGCCTCGCCCAGCGCATCCCTCGCCCCGGCCCAGCGCATCGCGCTGAGGTCATAGCCCGCGCTCAGCATGGCAGCGACCAGCCGGCTGAGGTCCGCGCCGTTCACGTCGGTCAGAGGCAATGCCGCCGCAGCGCGCGACACCGACAACAGCCGCACCAGATCCCACCCTCCAGCAGGCGACCACAGGCTGCGCATGCCCTCTAGCCGGTCTTCGGCATCCGCCCCAGCATAAGCGCGACGCAGCGCCGTCAAACGATCCGCAAGATCATCGGGAAGCCCCTCCGTGCCCTCTAGCCCGCTGTAGAAATCGACAAGCGCACTGCCGGAAAACACACCGAGGCGTGCCGCCGCCTCAACGCCGGGTAAACGAGCAAGAGTACTGAGCATCGGTGCGCGGGCCTGCCACGCCAGCACATGCGCGCCCCCCTGCGCAATCAGGGGCGCGGGAATATCGACATTGGCGGCGGTGGCAAGACCATAGCGCCACGCGGTCAACCGCTCCACGCCATCCCACTCGATCTTGACCGAGCGCCGCGCGTTGGCGCCCGCCCCAACGATCTTTTCGGTCAGGCGATAGTCAATGCCGCTGACATCGCCACGCCGCTGCGTCTGGTTGAGGATCGCGCTTGCCCGCCCCTGCTCGGCAGCGAAAGAGGCGCACATCGCCTCGGCCATGAGCCAACCGGGGGACTTGCTGCTCCCCGCTCCGCCTTGATGGATCGCGCACAGGCCCACCGGGTCCGCGCTGGCGAGATAGGCCTGCATCGCAACCGCATGAAGGCGCTGTGTATATCGGTCGGCGTCAACGCTCTGGACGACGCTGCGCGCGGCATCGGCCTCGCCCATCCGCACCAGCATCCAGGCGCGCTCGGCTGCCCAGTCCGCGCCGTTGATGCCTTGCGGCGTCTGGCTGGCAGAAAGCAGGGCCCGCCGCAGCAGGATCGAGGCCCAGCGTGACGCGAGCGGAGCTTTGGTCTCCCGCAGCAGGGCGGCCAGGAAGGGACCGGACGCAATGCCGAAGGCGTTTTCAGGTAACCCACCCGCCTCTGCTGTCAGCGGACCGACACGATCCAGAGACCGATGCGCCCCCTCGGGCAAGTCGTACTTCTGCTGCTCCGCCGCCAGCTCTTCGGGGGTTAGCTGATTTTCCATCGCGGCATTACCCGCCTCGGGCGGCAACGCCGCGGGCGGCGGGCCGCCGACATCAGACAGGTCAAGCTGAAGGCCCGTCGGTCTTGGCGGCTGGCCGGGAGCAGGCGTTACCGGGTTCGGGGACTTGGCAGGCTGCTGCCCTGGCCTTTCGGCCGCTGGCTCATCGCCGAAACCGGGAGGAAGCAGCGAGGTCGGTGCCCGCCCAGCGACGAGCGGCACCGCGATGCTGAGCGCCAGCCCACCGATCGCCGCGCCCACCATCCAGCGCCAGCTCTTGTGCCCGCCCCATGCCATGCTCAATGCCCGAGCTTGTCCGCCGCTATCGGCTTTTCGACATGGCTGAGCGGCTTTTCCCCGCCCTGATGCCATGCCCACCCCAGAGCTGCGATCAGGATCAACGCGGGAAGCAGGCAACCGATGGGAACAGGGCTGCGACGCCGGGGAGCTTCACCGAAGGCATTGGTACGTCTGATTTTCATGATAAGGCCTTGCGGCTCCGCCTGTAGAACTGATCCAAATTTCGCTTTTGCGCAAAAAGCGCATGGCTGTATAGCCGCGCCCAGCATGGAACAAAACAGCAAATCCGCGCAAGGGCAAGACGATCGTCCGATCGTGCTCATTGGGATGATGGGTGTGGGCAAATCGACCATCGGCCGCCGCCTCGCCGCGCGCCTGGGCCTGCCCTTCGTCGACGCGGACGAAGAGATCGCCCATGCGGCGGGGATGAGCATCCCGGAGATATTCGAGCATTTTGGCGAGCAGGAGTTTCGCAACGGCGAGCGGCGGGTGATCGCCCGCCTCATCGAGGGCGGACGGAAAGTGATCGCGACGGGCGGCGGCGCGTTCATGAACGACGAAACGCGCGGGCTGATCCTCGACCGCGCGATCGCCGTCTGGCTCGATGCCGATATCGACGTGCTGGTGGAGCGCGTCTCGCGCCGCGAAGGCCGACCGCTGCTCGTCGGCAAGGATCCGCGGACGGTGCTGACGGAACTATCGGCGGTGCGCAATCCGGTCTATGCGCTGGCGCCGATCCGCATCATCAGCGGCACCGGCCCGCACGAGCAGGCCGTGGAGAAGATAGTGGAGACGTTGGGGCTATGATCATCGTTCCGGTTTCCCTGGGCGCGCGCAGCTACGAGATCAGGATCGAGGATGGCCTGCTCGACCGGGCCGGCGAGCAGCTTGCGTCTTATGCTCGCAACGCGCGGCTGGTGGTTGTGACCGACGAGAATGTCGCAGCCTCGCAACTCAGCCGACTGAAGGCCAGCCTTGCCGAGCAGGGCATTTCGGTCGAACCGATCATATTGCCGCCCGGAGAGGGTACCAAGAGCTGGCCCGGCTTATCTGCGCTGATGGACCGGTTGCTGGAGCTGGGCGTGGAGCGCAAGGACGCGATCATCGCGCTGGGCGGCGGCGTGATCGGTGATCTCGTCGGCTTCGCGGCGGCGATTTTGAAGCGCGGCTGCCGCTTCATCCAGATCCCCACCACGCTGCTTTCGCAGGTAGACAGCTCCGTGGGCGGCAAGACCGCGATCAACACGGCGGCGGGCAAAAACCTCGTCGGCGCGTTCCATCAGCCAGCGCTGGTGCTGATAGACCCGACGACGCTCGACACACTCCCTCCGCGCGAGGTCAGGGCGGGCTATGCCGAGGTTGTGAAATACGGCCTGATCGACCGGCCGGATTTCTTCGAATGGTGCGAGGCGAATGGAGCCGCCCTGCTGGCAGGTGACTCCGCCGCCAGGACACACGCGATAGAGATCAGCGTGCGGGCAAAGGCCGCCATCGTCGCGGAGGACGAGGAGGAAAAGACCGGACGGCGCGCACTCCTCAACCTTGGCCATACCTTCGGCCACGCGCTAGAGGCCGAGACGGGCTATTCGGAGCGGTTGCTGCATGGCGAGGCTGTGGCGGCGGGAATGGCGCTGGCCTTTCGTTTCTCGACCGCACAGGGCCTGTGCTCCCACGAAGACGCCCAACGCGTCACCGCGCATCTGAAGAAAATTGGCTTGCCCTCTTCACTCAAGGACGCGGGCGTAAGCGCGGATGGCGCGGCGCTGGTCGCGCATATGCTTCATGACAAGAAGATGGAGGGCGGCACCCTGCCCTTCCTTCTGGCGCGCGGGATCGGGCAGACCTATCTCGACAAGACCGTCAATCTCGAAGCGGTAGCGGCATTTCTCGATCGCGAGGAACGCGCCTAGAGCATCGTGCCAAAAAGTGGGAACCGGTTTTTGGCAAAAACGATGCGGCAACAACAAGATAGAGCGCGCGACTTGCGTCAGATTTAACGCAGCGCGCTCTAGCTCCGCCAATAACTCCACGCCGCCCAAAGCCAGGCCGCGATCAACAGCGATCCGCCAATGGGCGTGATCGCGCCCAGCCAGCGCGGTGCACCCAGCGCCATCAGATATAATGTACCTGCGAAAATCGCCGCCCCCGCCAGCATGACGATCGCCGGACCGCGCAGCGTCTGCATCAACACCAGCGCCGCGACGGCATGCACGAGCTGATACATGCCCCCCGTCCGCAACCATTCCGCCGCTTGGGGCGAGGCCGCGCCGTGCGCGCCGAAAGCCCCCGCAGCAATGGCGAGCGCGGCGCTCAGTGCTGCGAGGACGCCGATCACGCCGCTTCGCCCTTTCGTGCAGCATGCGCGGTTTCAGCGGCGTCCCGCACAGCTTCGAAGGCGAGCAATATCGAAGGGTGGCGCGCAGGATAGCCGCGCGCGGCCTCAAACACCTCGACCCCCGGCCAGAAGTCTGCCTCTCCCTCTGCGCCCGCCAGCCACATGCGCAGTGTATCTGCCGCAGCCCGCATATCTTCAGCCGTCTTGCCTGAGCCGTGGGTGAGAACCAGCGCGGCGGACGCCTGCCCAAGCGCGCAGGCGCGCGCCTCCACACCCAACGCGCCAATGCGCCCGTGTTCGTCCAACGACACATCGGCGATGACGCGGCTACCGCAGGTGGGAGAGCGGCGATCCGCGCTGGCATCCGGATGATCAAGCCGCCCCTGCCCCGCCAGTGAAGCCGCCAGCCGCAATATGTCGCGGTTATAAAGGTGGGAAGACATGGTATGAGCCTAGCCCATTTGTTGGCCGAGCGAAACCGCCATCATCCAGCGGGCAGGCTGAGGCGCACCAGCAGTCCACCCAGGTCTTCGCTTTCCATCAATGCAACAGAACCGTGATAGATCTCCGCCACATCGCGTACGATAGCCAGCCCTAGCCCAGTGCCGGGTTTGCCGCTGTCCAGCCGCACGCCCCGGTCGAAAATGCGCGCTCGCTCCGCATCGGGGATGCCGGGGCCATCGTCCTCTATGTCGATCCACACCATCTGCCCATCCGGCGCGGGCTGAACCGTCGCGAATACGCTGCCCCCGCCATATTTCGCGGCGTTTTCAATCAGGTTGCCGAGCAGCTCATCGAGATCCTGCCGCTCCACCAGCACAGATGCCGCCGCGTCGCCATCCATATCGACGCGCACATCGGGGTAGAGGCGCGCTACCGCGCGTTCCACCGCCTGCAGGCTCTCCCACACATTGGCCCGGCTCTGTGCTGTGCCGCGCCGCCCTACGGCGCGCGCGCGGGCGAGGTGATGGTCCACCTGCCGCCGCATTGTCGCCGCTTCGCGCATGATCGTGTCCTTGAGATCGGCCGCATCGGCAGTGGCGGCGTTCATGATGACGGTGAGCGGAGTCTTCAAGGCATGGGCGAGGTTGCCCGCATGCGCCCGCGCCTCTTCCGCCTGCCGTTCGTTATGCGCGAGCAGCGCGTTCAATTCCTCGACCATCGGCAGCACCTCGTCCGGCACGGCCTCCGTCACCCTGCTCTTTTCGCCCGCGCGCATCCGCCCAATTTCCCGCCGCAGCGCCCGCAGCGGGCGCAGGCCGTAGAAGCTCTGCAAGCTAGCCATGAAAAACAGGCCGATGCCGAGCAGTGCAAAACTGCGTACCAGCGTGAAGCGCAGCGCCCGGATTTGCGAATCAAGGCCCGAGCGCGCCTGCGCCACCGCGAAGGTCCAGCGATCATTGGAGCCGGGTATGATAACCTTGCGTTCCATTACACGCAGGCTCTCGTCCGGAAACTGCATGCTGTCATAGATCCGCATTTCGGAACTGGGATAATCGACATCGAGCTTAAGCGCCCGGTCCCACAAGGATCGTGAGCGCCAATCCTCATGTCCCCGCGCGCTGATCTGGTAATAGAGGCCGCTATTGGGTTCGAGGAACCGTTGATCGGCCAGCTGGCGATTGAAGAATACCTCGCCGTCCGGGCCGATCTCCGCCGATGCGATCATCGCCGTGAGGGCATAGGCCATGCCGTCATCGAAATTGCGGGTGATGGCATCGCGCTGCAACCGGTCCAGCGCTGCTCCACCACCCACCAGCATAATGATGATCCACAGCGCCGCGACGATCATCATCCGGCGGCTTAGCGAGCCTGTGGTACGCACGGGGGTCGGCATGATCTGGTATCTGTCCTTTGCCGGACAGTTTATGACGCGACCGGCTCCTCAAGGCTATAGCCAAGACCACGGATAGTGGTGATGACGTCAGGCCCGAGTTTCTTGCGAATCCGTGTAACAAACACCTCGATAGTATTTGAATCGCGGTCGAAATCCTGATCGTAGATATGCTCGATCAGCTCGGTGCGGCTCACCACCTTGCCCTTGTGGTGGAGGAGGTAGGAGAGCAACTTATACTCCTGCGCGGTGAGCTTCACAGGCTCACCCTTGAGAGTGACCTTGCCCGAGCGTGTGTCGAGCCGGACGTCGCCTGCGGTAAGCTCACTCGACGCATTGCCGGAAGCACGCCGGATCAGCGCGCGCAGCCGGGCGATCAATTCCTCGGACTGGAAAGGCTTGGCGAGATAATCGTCGGCGCCCGCATCCAGCCCGGCAACTTTGTCCGACCATGAATCGCGTGCGGTCAGGACGAGTACGGGGAAGGACCGCCCCTCCCTGCGCCACCGATCCAGCACAGTGAGGCCATCAACCTCCGGCAGGCCTAGATCGAGCACGGCAGCGTCATAGCTTTCGGTGCTGCCCATGAAATGCCCGTCTTCGCCATCGGTGGCAAGGTCGACCGCATAGCCGGCGCCTTCCAGCGTCGACTTGAGCTGCCTGCCCAGATTGGGTTCGTCTTCAACAACCAGCAACCGCATAATCCGCCTTTCAGTGCGCCCGGCCCATCACCTCGCCGGTGCGGCCATCGACATCAACCCAGACGACCCGCCCATCGCGCACATATTTCAGGCGATAGCGGTTCGAATTCTGGTGAAACTCGGAGCCGAGATAGGTGGCATCACCCATCTCTCCCTCAACACGCCGCTTGATCGTGGAAAAAGGCATGGCCCGCCCCTCCAGCATCGCGCGGCGAGCGGCGTCCTGTTCATCTCGCGGACCGCGCGCCAGCGCATCAGGCAGCGTCATCGTGCCATAAGCGGAAAGCGACAGCAGGGAAGACAGGAACAGGCGGCTCAGCATCGTCATGCTTCTGTCATAAGTCATGGCCTTTGAACAAGCGGTGAATAGCGGAGTCAGTTTCGGGACAGGTGCGCTCTACCGCTCCAGAACATATTGCAGCGTGACCGTCACGCCATTACTGACCTGCCCCGGCTCGACATTGGCCACCTCCGCCTTTGCCATCTGGGCGGCCACCGGGCGCGGAGCCATGGCGTCGACCGGGCGCGAATAATTCATTGCCTCGGAGATCGACACCAGCCGTGCGGTGGAATAGCCAGCGCCCTTGGCATAAAACTGTGCCTGAGCCGCGCCCGAGGCCAGAGCTCGCTGCCGCGCCTGCACCAGCAGAGGCTCGGGGTTCTCGACGCTGAACGTCGGGCCGTTGATGGAATTGCCGCCATTCGCCACCATGGCATCGAGGAAGGCGCCCAGATTTTCGATATCGCGCGTCTTGATCGTCACCATGTTGCTGACCTGATAGCCTCTGAAGACCGACTGCCCGTCGCGATAGTCATATTGCGGGTTGAGGTTGATGCCGCTCGTCTGAATATCCTTCGCGGCGATGCCCTTGGCCTTCGCCGCTGCAATGACCGCATTCATCTGTGTGCTATTGGCCCGCAACGCTTGCACCGCCGTGAGCGCATTGGACTGAACACCGACGCCGATCATCGCAAGGTCGGGCTTGGCCTCGATATTTTCGGTTATGTTGAGCGTGAGCAGCGGCGTCTGGCTTTGCGCTGTCACGCTCGGCATCTGAGCTTGCGCGGCGAGCGGCAAGGGCGCGGTGGCGGCGAGAATGAGCGCGAGGGGCAGATATGTGCGGGCGTTCGGCATAGCATCTCCTGACAACGTGAGAGTTTGCGAGACAATATCTCTATTAGCCAATCGTTCCCTTGCTGCGGGCTGAATGAGGGTCTAGGCGGCGCAGATCATGGCTGCACCAATCTTATCGTACGAGGGGCTGGGTCTTATCCAAGGCGCCGGCTGGCTGTTTGAAAGGCTTGACCTTCATATCGGCGAGCGGGACCGGCTCGCGCTCATCGGCCGCAACGGCGCGGGCAAGACGACGCTGCTGCGCCTGATCGCGGGCGAGCTGGAGGCGGATCGGGGCCGCCGCTCGATCGTGCCCGGCACCCATGTCGTGATGCTGGAGCAGGACCCGGATGTTTCAGGCTTTGCCACCCTGCTCGATTTCGCGCTGAAAGGCCCCGATGCGCCGCCGCAGCATGAGGTGGAGGCGATTGCGCATCAGATCGGCATTAACCTCTCCCGTGAAGCTGCAACGGCAAGCGGGGGCGAGCGCCGCCGTGCTGCCATCTGTCGCGCACTCGCCTCCGAGCCGGACCTGCTGCTACTTGATGAACCCACCAACCATCTCGACATCGCGGCTATAGATTGGCTGGAAGACTGGCTGAAACGCTATACCGGCGCTTTCATCGTCATCAGCCATGACCGCACCTTCCTCACCCGCCTCACCCGCCAGACCCTGTGGCTCGACCGGGGCAGCCTGCGCCGCAACGAGATCGGCTTCGGCGGATTCGAGGCGTGGATGGAGAAGGTCTATGCCGAGGAAGCGCGCACCGCGGAAAAGCTGGACGCCAAGCTCAAGATCGAGGCACACTGGCTGGAACGCGGCGTCACTGCGCGCCGCAAGCGCAACCAGGGGCGGCTGGCAAAGCTGCACGAAATGCGCGCGCAGCGGGCAGCCATGCTCGGGCCGCAGGGCATCGCCAAGCTTGCCGTATTCAATGACGAGGTCAAGACCAAAAGCGTGATCGTGGCGGAACATGTGACGAAGCGCTTCCCCGGATCGGGGTCCGGGGCAGGCGGCGACCGCGCCATCATCCGCGACTTCTCCCTGCGCATTCAGCGCGGCGACCGCATCGGCGTCGTCGGCGGCAATGGCGCGGGTAAGACTACTCTGCTCCGTCTGCTCACCGGCGAAATCATGCCCGACGAGGGTTCGATCACGCGCGCAAAAACGCTCGACGGCATCGTCATAGACCAGCAGCGCAAGCTGATGGCGCCGGACAAGCGCGTGCGCGACGTGCTGGCTGAGGGTGGCGACTGGATCGACGTGCGCGGGGTGCGGAAGCACGTTCAGGGCTATTTGAAGGAGTTCCTGTTCGACCCCAAGCTGGCGGATGCCAAGGTCGGCACGCTTTCGGGCGGGGAGCGATCCCGCCTGCTGCTGGCGCGCGAATTCGCCCGCGAATCGAACCTTTTGGTGCTCGACGAGCCGACCAACGACCTCGACCTCGAAACGCTCGACCTGTTGCAGGAAGTGATCGCCGATTATGCGGGCACGGTGCTGATCGTCAGCCACGACCGCGACTTTCTCGACAAGACGGTGACGATCACGCTGGGGCTGGACGGCTCGGGCAAGGTCGATGTCGTCGCTGGCGGCTATGAGGACTGGGAGAAGCAGCGCACAAAGCGCGCGGACTCGGCAAAGCGCAGCACCTCACCCGCAAAGGGCGATGCCGCCCCGCCCCCTCCCGCCCTGCCCACCAAGGTGGCCAAGCTGAGCTATAAGGACCAGCGGGACTATGACCTGCTGCCCACGAAGATCGAGGAGCTGGAAGCCGCGATCGCGCGGGACGAGGCGGCGCTGGCCGATCCCGATCTTTATACGAAAAACCCGACGCGCTTTGCCGCGCTGATGGCCGCGATCGAGAAGGCGCGGGCAGAGAAGGATGCGGCGGAAGAACGCTGGCTGGAATTGGCCGAGATGGTCGAGGGGATGGGGCGGTGATCAGCCCACCCGATAATAGTCCGCGACCCGCTCCAGCGCGAAGGTGAGGACCAGCTTCGCCGCGCGGGTGGGCCAGCCCAGTGCCTGTTCCGCCGCGCTCAGGCCCTCGCCTGCGCACACCACGCGCCAGAGTATGTCTTTCAGGCCCGGCCCCGCCTGATCGAGCGCCGCATGCATCCGCGCCTTGGCCGCGATCTGGCCGTCGCCGCGCGAGGGGGCGTCGGGCGCTGCCCGCCTGCCGCGCGATGGTGGCGCGCTGTTGTCCCAGCTCATCGTCACCCGCGCGCCCAGCCCCGCACGTTCCCAGTCCTGCCTCAGCCGCTCACCCGCGACATACAACCGCTCTGACAGGTGCCCGCGCGCATGTAGCCATAGCAGCGGCGATTCGCCGATATGCACGCGCACCTGTTGCATGGCGCCATCGGGGTCTTCGATCATGCGGTCGATATAATGGGTGCGGGTCATGCTGTCCTCCTGCTGTGGTTGGCGAAGCGGCTTGCCATCCTCGGCAAAGTGTAGGAAAGGAAAAAACCATATAGGTTAGGGGACCGGTCTTGATCACTCGCATTCGTGAAGTCCGCCGTGCCAAGGGCATGACGCTCGATGATGTCGCCAAGCGATGCGAGCCGCCCACCACGGCTCAGACGATCGGGCGGCTGGAGACCGGCACGCGCACCGTCTCGATCGGCTGGCTCAACCGTATCGCACTGGCGCTGGGCGTCACGGCGGCCGATCTGGTCGACATGCCGGGCAAGGAGCATATTCCTGTCGTTGCCTATATGGGGCCGGACGGTGCCTATGCCCCCGCGCGCCCATCCCACTTCGTCGCGCCGCTGATCGAAGGCGAAATGGTGGGGCTGCGGATCCTCACCAGCATCGGCGATTATCGCGCCGGAGACGAAATCTGGTGCATGCGCATCGCTCCCAAGGATTATGCGCAGGCGCTCAACCGCGACGTGGTGGTTCCGCGCCCAGGCGGCCGCTTTCTGTTCGGGCGGCTGATCGGTCGCGAGGGGGACCGGCTCCAGATTTTGCCGCTCACGCCCAATGCGCGCCAGCAAATCGTGTCCGATCCGCCCTGGGCCGCAGTTGCGACCAAACTGGTGCGGAGTTTGTGAGGGAAGCTCCCGCGCGTTAACCAATCTGTGCTATGCGGCGTTTCATGACGTTGCGGGTGCTGACCTTATCGACGCTGTTCCCGGACATGACGCGCCCGAATTTCGGCGTGTTCGTGGAGCGGCAGTGCCGCGAGCTGGCAAGCCGTGAGGGCGTTGACCTGACGGTGATTGCCCCGGTCGGGATCGCGCCCTGGCCACTGTCCCGCCATCCACATTATGCGCCGCTGACCTCGCTACCCGAACAGCAGCGCTGGCGTGACCTCACCGTCTATCGCCCGCGTTTTACCGTGATGCCGAAGCTGGGCGGCTGGTTCACGATCGCCAGCATGACGCGCGCGGTATGGCCGCTGGTGCGCCGCCTGCATGACGAGGCGCCGTTCGATGTGATCGACGCGAGCTTCTTTTACCCTGACGGGCCGGTGGCGCGAATCCTCGCAAAACGCCTGGGCATCCCCTGTTCGGTAAAAGCGCGCGGGGCAGACATTCATTACTGGGGCCGCCTGCCCGCCACGCGCAAGGCGGTGCTGCGCGCCGGGCGCGATGCGGCGGGGCTGCTTGCTGTGTCCGAAGCGATGAAGCGCTCGATGGTCGCGCTCGGGCTGGAGGCAGACGCAATCCGTGTGCATTATACCGGCGTCGACCTCGACCGTTTCGCTCCGCAGGACCGCGCGGCGGCGAAGGCGCGGCTGCACCTCGATGGCCCGGTGGTGCTGTGCGTCGGCAATCTCATCACGCGCAAGGGGCAGGATCTGCTGATCCGCGCGCTGGTGGACCTACCGGGTGTTACGCTCTTGCTCGCGGGGCATGGGCCGGATCGCGCGCTCTATCAGAAGCTTTCCGAGGAGCTCCGCGTGGCCGAGCGCGTCGGCTTCCTCGGCGCGGTGCCGCATGAGGAGTTGCCCGCTATATATAATGCGGCGGACGTCATGGCGCTGCCGTCCATGTCGGAAGGGTTGGCGAATGCGTGGGTGGAGGCGCTGGCCTGTGGCACGCCGATCGCGATCAGCGACGTCGGCGGCGCGCGCGAACTCTTGAGCGATCTAGAGGCCGGGCGCATCGTCGAGCGCACGCCGGAGGCGCTGGCTACTGCGCTGCGCGAAATGCTGGCGCAAACACCGAACCGGGTCGCGGTGCGCAAGGCCGCACTGCGCTTCACATGGGCCACCAATGGCGACGCGCTGGTCGATCACCTGAGCGCGATAGCGGGAAAGCGCGTTTAGCGTTACGCCCCGGTGCGCGGGCCGATCCGCTCCGCCCCCTGCGCCACTTCCGCCGCCTTCACCTTGCGCAAATTCGATTCTGGCGTGAGGCCCAGCGTGATCAGCAGCGAGGACGAGACATAGATCGACGAATAGGTGCCCACCACGATGCCGAGCAGCATCGCGGCGGTGAAGCCCATCAGCACATGGCCGCCGAAGATCAGCAGCGCGCCAAGCGCCAGCATGATCGTTACCGAGGTCATCACCGTGCGCGGCAGCGTCTCGTTGACCGAAAGATCGATCAGCGCCTTCATGTCCATCTTGCGGTATTTGCGCATATTCTCGCGAATACGGTCGTCGATCACCATCTTGTCGTTGATCGAATAGCCGATGATCGTGAGCACGGCGGCGATGATGTTGAGGTCGAATTCCAGCTGCGTGATCGCGAAGAAGCCCAATGTCATCATCACGTCATGAACGATCGCGACGAAGGTGGAGACGCCGAACTGCCACTCATAGCGCAGCCAGCTGAAGATCGCGATGCCGAGCACCGCAAGGAACACTGCAAGCGTGCCCTTCCACTTCAGCTCACCCGAAACCTTGCCGGAAACGGTATCGACCCGGGTGAAGCTGACACCCGGATAGGCCTGCTCCAGCGCGCCCTTCACCTTCGCCACCACGGCGTTGGAGGCGCCCTCCCCGCCCTGCTCGGGCAGCGGCAGGCGCAGCGATACCGTGTTGGGATCGCCGAATTGCTGGAGCGTGCTGTTGCCGACGCCGAGCCGGTCGACATCCGCCCGCACCTTTTCCAGCGGCGGCTTGGACGCGAACTTCGCCTCGATCATCAGGCCGCCGACAAAATCGACGCCGAAGTTTAGGCCGCGCGCACCCACCGCCGCCAGCGCCAGCAGCGTGAGCAGCGCGGTGAGGCCGAATGCCCATTTCCTGAGCGCGACGAAACCGATGTTGGTATCGTCAGGGACCATCTTGAGCAGGCGCATATCTCTTCTCCCGCCCCTAAATGTTGATCTCGGTCGGCCGGTTGGCCTTGACCCAGAAGCTTACCAGCATCCGCGTGAACACCACGGCGGTGAACACCGAGGTCGCGATACCAATCAGCAGCACCACGGCAAAGCCTTTCACCGGGCCGGAGCCCAGCGCAAACATGATCGTGCCGGCAATCGCGTGGGTCACGTTCGCCTCAAAGATGGTGCGGCTCGCTTCCTTGTATCCATGCTCGATCGCCTGCATGACGCTGCGCCCCCGGCGGCGCTCCTCGCGGATACGCTCGTTCACCAGCACGTTGGCGTCAACGGCCGTGCCGATGGTCAGCACGAAACCGGCGATTCCGGGCAGCGTCAATGTAGCGTTCAACAGCGCCATCACGCCCAGGATCACGAGCACGTTGATGACCACCGCCATGTTCGCATAAATGCCGAAGCGACCGTAGGTGACGAGCATGAAGGCGAGCACGGCGGCGGTGGCGATCACGCAGGCGATGATGCCGCTGCGGATCGAGTCCGCGCCAAGGTCCGGCCCCACGGTGCGTTCTTCCACGACCGTCAGCTTCACCGGCAACTTGCCGGAGCGCAGCGCGATCGCCAGCTCGTTGGCGCTCTGCACCGTGAAACTGCCGGAAATCTGGGCGCTGCCGCCGAGTATCGGCTCGTTGATGTTGGGCGCGGAGAGCACCTTGCCATCCAAGATGATCGCGAACGGGCGGTTGACGTTCTCGGTCGTCACCCGGCCGAACTTGCGCCCGCCCGAGCCATTGAAGCGGATGTTGACGACCGGCTGATTGTTCTGCTGGTCAAAGCCCTGTTGCGCATCGGTCAGTTCGTCGCCCGAGACCATCAGCTGCCGCTTCACCGCGATGACGGGCAGACCCGAGGGATTGTTGGGATAAGGCAGGATCTCGCTTCCGATCGGCGCGCGACCCTGCGCCAGCTCGGCAGGGTCGGCGGCGTAATCGACGAGCTTGAATTCCAGCTTCGCGGTCTGGCCCAGCAGGCTCTTGAGCTGCGCCGGATCCTGCAGGCCGGGCACCTGCACGACGATGCGGTTCGAGCCCTGGCGGATGATCGTCGGCTCGCGCGTGCCCAGCTCGTTGATGCGCCGATCGATCACTTCCTTCGCGACTTCCATCGCCTGGTTGACGGCGTTGTCGATGCCCGCCTGTGTGGGCGAGATGGTTATCGTGCTGCTGTCCTGCACCGCCACGTCATAGTCGCGCTGGCCGGTTAGCCCCGCGCCTTGCGTCAACGGGCGGATGCGCTCGACTGCGGCATCGACCTGAGACGGATTGCGCACCATGAAGCTCAGCTTCCCGCCCTTGCGCGAGATGTCGCCGATGGCGATGCGCGGATCGCCCCGGCGCAGCTCGGTGCGGATCTGTTCTTCCATATTCTCGAGCCGCGCCTTCGTCACGTCATCCGGGTTCGCCTCCAGCAGGATGTGGCTGCCGCCCGAAAGATCGAGGCCAAGGTTGACCTTAACCTGCAAAGCCGAAGGGAGCTTGTTGAACACCCGCTCCGGCAGGAAGGTGGGCACAGCGAGCGCTGCGCCGAGCGCCAGCACGGCGATAATCAGAAAAACCTTCCAGCGGGGGAAATTCAGCATGTGCGCGATCAGTCGTTCGCGGGCTTGGCGGTGGGGTCTACAATGTCCGTCAGTGTGGATTTCAATGCACGCACCTTGATGCCCTGCCCCAGCTCCACCTCGACCACGCTGTCCTCCACCTTGACGACCTTGCCGATGAGGCCGCCGCCCGTCACCACCTGATCGCCCTTCTTCACCGCCTCTATCTTGGCACGGTGATCCTTCATGCGCTTGTTTTGCGGGCGGATGATCAGGAAATAGAACACCACGAAAATGAGCAGCAGCGGCAGGATCTGTATCATGAAGGCGGCGCTGCCACCGGAACCGGCGCTACCTGCGGCCTGGGCGTAAGCGGGGGTGATAAGCATCGGCACGGCTCTTTCTGTCGTTTATGGGCGGGCGCTGGGATCGATCGCACCCGGCAGGATGCGCGCGGCTACCACAGATAGGAATGTTCGCGCAACGGGCAAGAGGGGTTGCATGGGGGGCGCTTTCGGCCTAAAGGCCGCCGCTCGGTCGGGACGTAGCGCAGCCTGGTAGCGCATCACACTGGGGGTGTGGGGGTCGGAGGTTCGAATCCTCTCGTCCCGACCAAATTTCCCGCACGAAAGCATGATCGGCAGCCTGCCTCACAGCTCATCGCGGTTTTCACTGTCCTACAAAGTGCCAAATAGGTTAATGGCCTCCGCCGTAAACGGAGAGCGCCATGACCGACATCGCCATATTGCTCAAAACCCTGATTACCCGCGAGGGCGGCTATTGCGACCATCCCGCCGACCGGGGCGGCCCGACGAACTGGGGCATCACGCAGGCGGTCGCACGCGCCAACGGCTATGAAGGCGACATGCGCGCGCTGCCGCGCGCCGAGGCGGAGCGGATCTATCGCCAACTTTATTGGCAGGCACCACGATTTGATCTTATTGCTCCAACCGCGCCGAAAATAGCCGAGGAGCTATTCGATGCAGGGGTGAACATGGGGCCGCCGGTAGCGGCGCGCTTCCTCCAGCGCGCGCTAAACGCGCTCAATCGCAATGGAAAAGATTATGCCGACATCGCTCTCGACGGCGCGGTCGGGCCAGCCACACAGCGCGCCCTCTCGACCTTCCTCTTTGTCCGCGGAGCCAAAGGAGAAGCTGTGTTGCTGAAGGCCATGCAGGCGCTGCGTGGCGAACGCTATATCGCGCTGGCCGAAGGACGCCCCGCCAACGAGGCGTTTCTGTACGGCTGGCTTTCCAACCGTATCGGTTAATCCCTAACTGAAAGGACTATGCCCATGTCCCTCATTGCCGCCCTCATCAACCCGATCGCGGGTATCATCGACAAGATCATCCCAGACCCAAAGGCGCGCGACGCCGCCAAGCTCGAACTACTGAAACTTCAGGGCGCGCAGGAGATGGAGGGGATCCGCACCCAGCTCTCAGCAATTCTCGCCGAGGCGCAATCGACCGATCCGTGGACCAGCCGCGCCCGCCCGGCGTTTCTCTATGTCATGTACGCGCTGTTGCTCTGGGCGATCCCCATGGGTCTCATTGCCGCCGCTCAGCCGCAGATGGCCGATGACATCGCGAGCGGCATGAACGCCTATCTCGCCGGGATTCCCGAGCCGCTCTATGCGTTGTTCGGCACCGGCTATCTGGGGTATACGGCGGCGCGGACGTGGGGAAAGGTGAAGGGCGTGGACAAATAGGCTCAGCCCACCCGCTTCAGTCCCTGCGCAAAGGCACCAGCCTTGTTCACATAATGCTCTGCGGACAGGCGCAGGCCTGCGATCGTCGCTTCGTCGAGCTGGCGAATTGCCTTGGCGGGCACGCCGACGATAAGGCTGCCCGGCTCGAACGTCTTGCCCTCCGTCACCAGCGCACCCGCGCCGACGATGCAGTTTTCCGGAATGACGGCGCGGTTGAGGATGGTCGCGCCCATGCCGATCAGGCTGTTGTCGCCAATAGTGCAGCCGTGCAGCATCACATGATGGCCGACGGTGACTCCCTCGCCCACCGTGCAAGGCACCCCCTCGTCACTGTGAAGCACCGACTGCTCCTGAATATTGCTACGCGCGCCGATGCTGATTTTGGTATTATCGGCACGGATAACAGCGCCGAACCACACGCTCGCATTCTCGGCCAACTCCACGTCGCCAATCAGGTCGGCCGAGGGGGCTACCCAGGCCGAACCGTCTACCGGAAGCTGCGGCGCCTTGCCGTCAAACTCGTACAGCGGCATGGCGACCCTCCGGAAATAGATGGGAATTTGGTGGAGCCGAGGGGGATCGAACCCCTGACCTCGTCATTGCGAACGACGCGCTCTCCCAGCTGAGCTACGGCCCCGAGGCGCCCGCCTATAGGCGAGGCACCGCGCGATGGCAACGGCAATTTGCGTGATCCGCGTAGCCCAGAGAGACGGGTTATTCGGTGAAACCGACGCCGAGAAAACTGGGCACGGGGCCATTCCACGCGCCGTCTTCTTCGGTACCGTCAACATCGGCATAGCGGGCCGGGCGACGGTCTCGCGGCTCGGCGCGGGCGGAGGATTCGGCGCTGCGGGGCGCATCTTCGCGGCGCGGAGCCTTGCCGCGCTCGGACCGCTCCGCCTTTGGTGCCTTCTCCGCCTTTTCGGCCGCTGGCTTATCCGCCTTGCGGCCACGACCGCGCGCTGTCGAACGCGCCGGCGCAGCGCCGCTCTCAGCCTCGTCGCCGGCGTCGTCGTCTGCCGGAGTAGATCCTACTGCATAATCTATCGAGGTACCGATAAGCTTCTGGATATTGTCGATCGCCTCGGCATCGTCCTTCGTGACGAAGGTATAGGCGACACCCTTGGCGCCCGCGCGACCCGTGCGGCCGATACGGTGGACATAATCGTCCGGGTGCCAGGGCGCATCGAAGTTGAACACGTGGCTCACGCCCTTGATGTCCAGTCCGCGCGCGGCGACATCCGACGCGACCAGGAGCGTAACTTCCCCGCTCTTGAACCGATCCAGCTCGGCGATGCGGGCGCTCTGGTCTATATCGCCGTGGATCTCGCCGGACGCAAAGCCATGGCTGCGCAGGCTCTTGTTTAGCTCACGCACGGTTGTCTTGCGGTTGCAGAAGATGATCGCGTTGGCGACACCCTCGTCGCGCAGCAGCGCGCGCAGTTTTTCCCGCTTCTTGCGCGCATCGACCTTGACCAGCCACTGCGTGATGTTGGCCGACGCGGTGGCCGGGCGCGCAACCTCGACATATTTGGGATTGGAGAGGAACTTGTCGCTCAGCTTCTTGATCGGCGGCGGCATCGTGGCGGAGAACAGCAAAGTCTGGCGCGTGGCGGGCAGCTTGGTGCAGATATTCTCGATATCGGGGATGAAGCCCATGTCGAGCATGCGGTCCGCCTCGTCGATGACGAGAAGCCCACACCCGGTGAGGAGGATGTTGCCGCGCTCAAACAGGTCCATCAACCGGCCGGGCGTGGCGATGAGCACATCGACGCCCTTTTCCAGCGCCTTCACCTGATCGCCCATCGAGACGCCGCCGATAAGCAGCGCCATAGAGAGCTTGTGATATTTGCCGTATTTCTCGAAATTTTCGGCCACCTGCGCGGCGAGTTCGCGCGTCGGCTCCAGTATCAGGCTGCGCGGCATGCGGGCGCGGCTGCGGCCATGGGCGAGAATATCGATCATCGGCAGCACGAAGCTGGCGGTCTTGCCGGTGCCCGTCTGGGCGATGCCGATTAGGTCCTTCATCATCAGGACTGGTGGAATGGTCTGAGCCTGAATCGGCGTGGGCGTGTCATACCCCGCCTCGCTTACGGCTTTCAGCAGCTCATCGGATAGGCCGAGATCGGCAAAGTTCATTCAGTTTCCGGGTAATTATAGTGGCGACCGACAGGACGCCTGCACAGGCCGCGCCAATGGCGGTGTTGCGGCAATTTGTCAAGGTAATCCGGCAAAACGCAGGTTAGAAGGCGCGGCGGACCACAGGCCTCATTCGTCCTCTTCCTTCGGAACCAGCCGCACCAGCTTGCGGATCGGGCAATCCGCCCCGCTCCGCGAGAGCACCCTGTCCCGTCCGGAGCAGAGCGCGCCATCCTCGTTGGGCTGCACATAAAGGCCGGAATACAGGTCTTCCGGGCCACATTCACGCCCCAGAAGCGCGCGCATCCGCTCGCGCCCGGCCAGCATCAGGTCCACCCCGCGTGGCGTGGTGACAGCGGCGGCGCGCAGGCGCTTGAGGTCAATGCATTTCGGCCCCTTGCGCTCCTTCCATTCGATATCCGCACGCTGGGGCGGCGGCCGGCGCAACATCGGCACACGGATGATGACGCGCTGCTCGATCGTCATCTGCGCCCATTGCGTGGAAGGCTCCGCCCCGGGTGTCACGGCCCCTACCTTGACCGGCGCAGGCACGATGGGCGCCCCACCGTCTAAGGGCGCGCTCATCCCCACCCCCATCGCCAGGCCGGATAAAAGAAGCAACGAAAGGGGCGTCACGCCTGTTCCATGATGATTATGAACTGCTCACTGCCTGTTTGCATAGGTCTGCGCGGTTGAACAATAGGTGAATTGGCGCGATAGAGCAGGCACTATGGTATCGCATCTTGCCCTCGAAGCCTTTGCGCGCGTGCTCGGCGCCAGGGGTATGACGACGGACGCGAATGATATTGCACCCTGGCTGACCGACTGGCGCGGCCATTATCATGGCGCGGCCGCCGCGATCCTCTCGCCCGCCTCCACGCAGGAAGTCGCCGCCTGTATGCGCATAGCGGCGGAACATGAGGTGCCGCTGGTCCCGCAGGGCGGGAACACATCGATGGTCGGGGGCGCAACACCACCCGCAGACGGGCGCGCGCTTATCCTCTCACTACGCCGCTTGAATCACATTCGCCAGCTCGATCCTGCCGCCAATCAGGTGGTCTGCGAGGCAGGCGTGATCCTCGCCACCCTGCACGAAGCGGCAGAGGCGCAAGGCCGGCGTTTCCCCCTGAGCCTGGGGGCGAAAGGCTCGGCAACCGTAGGCGGCCTCATCTCCACCAATGCTGGCGGTACGCAGGTTTTGCGCCACGGCACGATGCGCGGGCTGGTGGAAGGCATAGAGGCGGTGCTGCCCGACGGGAGCATCTATGAAGGCCTCGCGCCGTTGAAGAAAGACAATCGCGGCTATGACCTCAAACAGCTGCTGATCGGCGCGGAGGGGACGCTGGGAATCATCACAGCGGCGACGCTGAAACTCGTGCCTGCAATAGAGCAGAGCGCAACCGCCTGGTTCGGCCTCGGCAGCCCTCACGATGCGCTCGCGCTGCTGCGTGTGCTGGAGGCCCGGCTTGGCCCGGTGATCGAGGGGTTTGAGGTGATGGCCGCCTCGCCCGTCGCAAACGTCCTCGCCCATATTCCCGGAACCCGTCATCCCCTCGCCGAGCCGAGTCCGTGGAACGCCCTGGTCGACTTTGACCTGACGAGCTTCGGTGCCGACGCGGTCAGCCGGCTGGAGGCAGAGTTGGCGGGGCTGCTCGATGGCCGCGACATCGACGTACAGGACATTACGCTGGCCCAGAATGAAGCGCAAAGCCGTGAGTTCTGGCGCATGCGCGAGTCTATTTCCGAGGCCGAACGGGCGAGCGGCCCGCTGCTGGCGTTCGATGTCAGCGTGCCGATCAACGATATGCCGGATTTCATGCTGGATGCCGCCGCCGCGAGCACCACCCGGTTCGCAGGGACGACAGCCACCTCCTACGGCCATCTGGGCGATGGCAACGTGCATTTCCATGTGCGCGCTCCTGCGGGGGCAACTGGGCTGAACGCGTGGCTGGGTGCGCAAGGCGATGAAATCAAACACTTTGTGCACGACCTGGTCGTCGCGGCTGGCGGTTCGATCTCTGCCGAGCATGGCATCGGCCAGGCGAAGCGCGCGGAGCTGGGCCGCCTCTCCGCCCCGGCGCGGATCATGGCATTGCGGGCTATCAAGCGCGCACTCGATCCGCAGGAAATCATGAATCCCGACAAGCTTATCCCGCTTGCAAGCGAGGCTTGAGCACAGTATCCGCCGACATAATAGGTTCAAAAATCCGGTGCAGTGGGCCCGGACGAACATGTTTATTGGAGATGATTTGATGGCAAGCGCCCCGCAGGCAAATAATCTGCCCATTTTTTACAAGGAACTTGTGCCGCTCAACAGCAACGAGCACTCCAAGCTACGCCTGAAGCCAGCGGATTCAGCGCCTTTCCTCAAGGATCAGCATGCCGTGCCACTCACGATTGACGAATTCGTGGTGGCGCAACGGTTCGTGCCGATCATCTTTTCGGCGGGCGATGAACCGGTGCCGTTGGCGCTGATGGGCCTCAACGAGGGCGTGAACACCTTCCTCGATGACGAAGGAAAGCTGCTCGGTTCGGGCTACGTGCCAGCCTATGTGCGCCGCTATCCGTGGATGCTCGCCAAGCTGCGCCCGGACAGCGACGAGCTGTCGCTGTGCTTTGATCCCACTTCGGACACGCTCGGCGAGTTCAAGAAGGAAGGCGAGGCGCTGCTGGAAGACGGCAAGCCGACCGAACTCACCCAGAACATTCTTAAATTCTGCGAGGATTTTGAGCAGGCAGCGCACCGCACCGGCCTGTTCATGAAGGACCTCGCCGAAATGGACCTGCTTATGGACGGCGAAGTCGCAATCCAGGTGCCCGGCAACGAGCAGCCTTTCGTTTATCGCGGTTTCCGCATGGTGAACGAGGAAAAACTGCGCGATCTGCGCGGTGACCAGCTGCGAAAGATCAACCAGAACGGCATGTTGCCGCTGATCCACGCACATTTGTTCTCCCTGCAACTGATGCGCGAAATCTTCCAACAACAGGTCGAGCAGGGCAAGATGCCGCAAGTAAAGGCACCCGAAACGGTGAACTGAGCCAAATTGGACGCAGAGTTTTCGCTTATTCCTCACTGAACGGTTGAAAATTCTGAGACTTTGTCCTATCTAGCTTGTGTGCCGGTGCCTGTTCCCCTTTCGGGCGCCCGCATGGATGCCCTCCTCCTAGAGGGCGTCTCCTCCCTGAACCTGGCCACCCTATGCATGCATAGGGTGGTTTTTTTAGGGCTTCAGTCTGGGGCTATTCCGCCGCGAGCGCGAAGCCCGAATCGCGGGCCAGCTCGTCCCGCAGCGTGTCCGCCAGATCACCTACCACTGCGCGAATGGAAGCCAGTCCCTCGCCCGGCTCGCGCAAGGTGGAGTCGAGGTAGAGATCGCGCGAAATCTCTATCTGCAACGCATGACGGCCGGCGCTCGGCCGGCCGTGTCGCTCGGCGATATACGTGCCGGGATAGGGATGATTGAGCGCGCAATGCAGGCCATGCCGAGCCACCACCGCACGCGCGATCTCCGAGAACCGCGCCGCTGCGCTGACCCCGAAGCGATCGCCGATCACGACATCGGGCCGCGCATCCCCACCAAACCGCCCCGGTTCCAGCGGCGGCATAGAGTGCACGTCGAGCAGCAGCGCCTGCCCATATGCCGCCTTGATCGCCTGCATCTCCTGCTCGATCCGCGCATGGTAGGGCGCGTGAACCGCAGCGATACGCGCCTGCGCCTGGTCCCAGTGCAGCGGCCCGCGCCACAGGCTGCCCACCCGCGGCAGCGAACGCGGGAACAGCCCCAGCCCGCCTCTGGATTTGGTGGTTTCGATCACCGCATGGCCGTGCGGCATGCCCGCGATCATCCGCCTGTCGATCTCCCTGGGGTCCCGATTGAGGTCGATGGCCGCACGCGCAAGCTGTGCCACGATCACCCGAAAGCCGCGCGCGTCCAGCCCGGCCACCAGCGCATCGGCGTGCCGGTCCTCAAGAAGTGCGAGGGTCGCGGGAGGATGGGCGCTCTGGGCGCGCACCTCGGCCGGATAGACGCGTCCCGCGTGCGGCACCGAGATCAGCACCGGCCCATGAAGCTGCTCCGGCCCGTAAATGGCGTATGACGCTGCCTCTTCCAGCCTCGCAACCTCTTCGTTTTGCTGCATTTCGCTGGTCATGCGCGAATTTTTGTCCCTCTGGGCGCTGAAATTAAGCCCTTGTCCATAAAAGATAAGCATAAGATGCGCGGCATTGACAGCACGATGTGCCGCGGGCACGAGGCAAGGCAAACAGACAAGGGTTGAGGGGTCGATGATCCGTATTCTGCTGGCGGAAGATGACGATGCGATGCGGCAATATCTGGCCCGCGCACTGGAGCGGTCTGGTTACGAGGTCGTGTCCGTTGATCGCGGCACCGAGGCGCTACCCCTGCTCGCCAACGACAGGTTCGATCTGCTGCTCACTGATATCGTGATGCCGGAAATGGACGGCATTGAGCTCGCCCAGCACGCCGCCAAGGTCGCGCCCGATATGCGCGTGATGTTCATCACCGGCTTCGCGGCGGTGACGTTGAAGGCCGGCAAGGCCGTGCCGCAGGCGAAAGTATTGTCCAAACCCTTCCATCTGCGTGATCTCGTGCTGGAGGTGGACCGCATGTTCGGCCTCAGCAGCGCAAGCGGCCTGTAACTCACCCGGCGACAAATAACCGCAGCTCGCCGTCTCGCACCGCTCGGAAGCGCACAGAAAAAGCGGCTTCCAGCAGCTCGGGCGTCAGTACATCGTCCGCCGTGCCGTCAGCCAGCACCTCTCCATCTTTCATCAGCACCACATGATCGGCAATGCGCGCGGCATGGTTGATGTCGTGGAGCACGACAGCCACCCCAGCCCCGGCGCGCGCGGCAGCGGCAAGGCGCGCCAGCACCGCCAACTGATGCGCTGGATCGAGGCTGGCCAGCGGCTCATCCGCCAGCAGCCATTCCGGCTCGCCCGCCAACACGCGCGCGAGCAACACTCGCGCCAGCTCTCCGCCCGACAGGCTGAGCACGGGACGGTCGGCAAGGTGCGCCACATCTGTCGCGGAGAGAGCGGCCTTCACCGCCGCCGCATCCTGCGCAGACAAAGCCCGACCACCCGTATGCGCCATCCGGCCCAGTCCCACCAATGCCCGCACACCCAGATTCCAGTGCACCTCGCCCTTTTGCGGCAGGAAGCCGATGCGCCGCGCCCGCTGCTGCGCGCAGAGTGCGGCAAGCGGCGTCTCACCCAGCATCGCCAGGCCCGAATGCGCCTTTTCCACCCCGGCAAGCATATGGAGCAGGCTGCTCTTGCCCGCGCCATTGGGGCCGAGGATTGCGGTGACCAGGCCGGGGCGCAAAGTCCCGCTCACCCCGCGGACTATCGGGCGCCCACCCTTGCGCAACGTGAGGTTCGAGAAGGAGAGCGCCTCCGCCATCACGCGATCTCCCTCCGCATCTTCAGCAGCAGGATCAGGAAAAACGGCGCGCCCAGCACAGACATCATGACGCCGAGGCGCAGCTCGCTCACCATTGGCGCGCTGCGCACCGCCATATCCGCCACCACCACCAGCAGCGCGCCCGACAGCGCAGACGGCACCAGCAGCGCTGAGGGCCGATATCCCACGAGCGGACGTACCAGATGCGGGACCATAAGGCCAACGAAGCCGATCACTCCGGCCACAGCCACCCCGCCGCCCACGCACAGCGCCAGCCCCAATACCAGCAAGCGTTGCAGCATGGGTAGGTCTACTCCCATGGACCGTGCGGCAAGATCACCCAGGCTCAGCGCATCGAGTTGCTTACCCGTCAGGAGCAGTAGCGCCATCCCAACCGCCGTGAGCGGCAGCGCGAGCAATACATCGTCCCAGCTCCGGTCCGTGAGCGCGCCCATCAGCCAGGTGATGATCTCCGCGCTGGCAAAGGGCGTGGGAGCGAGGCTGATGACCAGCGCCGTCAGCGCTGCGGCGAGGCTTGAGAGCATGACGCCTGCCAATGTGAACAGGATCAGGCTGCCGGAGCGGCCGGCGAGCAGCATCAGCAGCGCGACGCCACCTCCCGCCCCCGCCAGCGCACAAAGGGCCAGCGCCATCTGCGCCCCACCCAGCCCGAAGAAGATGCTCAGTACAGCGCCGAGAGCCGCGCAGGCCGAAATACCGAACAGGCCGGGGTCCGCCAGCGGATTGCGCAGATAGCCCTGCATCGCGGCGCCAGACATGCCCAGCCCCGCCCCCACCAGCGCGCCCAGCACCATGCGCGGGAGGCGCAGCTGCGTGATGATAAGCGACGGCAAGTCGCCCGCCAGCCACTCGGCTGGTGCGATCCAGTGCCGCCCCGCGAGCAACGCGAGCAGCATCGCGCAGAGCAATCCGGCGGCGAGGGAGAGGTTCAGCTTCATACTCCGTGCTCCCGCCGCCAGCGCGCGCGAATGCCGGAGAGATGCGCCGCCGCCTCGATGATCGTCGGCCCGGCGCAATGCAGCAGGCGCGAGGGGAACGGCGCGATCAGGATATGATGACCCGCCTTGGCCAGCGCGGGATGCACAGACGCCACGCCACTGCTCGCGCCATCCGATTCCATGCCCGCCGCCCCGGTCATCATCACATCGGGCGGGCTGAGCAATATCTGCTCGAGCGAAACCATGTCCCACTGCGCGAGGCGCATATCCGCGGCGGCGCTGCGAAACCCGGCGTCTGCCAGCAGCCCGTCCGCCAGTGTGCCGGTGCCGGGGACGAGGCCGCCATCCTGCCAGATCAGCGCGCGCGGGTTCGGACCTTGGCTTGCCCCTGCCCGCGCCTGTGCCACCGCGCGGTCAATGCGTGCATTTAGCGCCCTGCCTTGGTCGGCTCTCCCGATGCGTGCGGCGATCTCGGCAATCTGCGCCCGGCTTTCCGCCACCGTGGCGGGCACGCTGGTGCTGAGCAGGGGCACGCCCATGCGCTTCAGCGCCGCCAACGTATCGGGCGCGATGTGCGGCCCGGCGATGACGAGGTCGGGCCGGGCAGAGAGCACGTCCTCGGCGCTATCCCCCACCGTCGGAAAGCGCCGCGCCCATTTGGCTGGCACCGAGCTGGCGCGCGGATCATGCGAATAATGGCTGATCGCCGCGATCTGCGCCGGATCCGCTACCTCGCGCAATATGCCGTCGACGCAGGGGTTCATCGAAACGATGCGGACTGGGTGATCTTGCGGCGCATCGCCCCCCGCCCGGACCGGGCCGGAACAGCCGGGCAGCAGCGCGAGCGCGACGAGCGCGGCAGTAGCCGCCACCTTCGCACCGCGCGCCGCTGCCCGCGCCGCCATCAGATCTTCAGCCTCACGCCTGCAGTGGCAGTGCGGCCCGGCTGGCCATAGTTGAAGACAGTCTCGTAGCGCGTATCGAACAGGTTCTCGATCCGTGCGTAGAGTTCCGCGTGCCGACCGAGCGGGAACGACGCGCGGATATCGGTAACCGTAAACCCGTCGTTCTGAACCGGCGCACCGAAATCATCGATGTCTTCGCTGTCGCCCACCAGCGTCACGCTGGCTCCCACACTGAGACCGAAGGGCCAGCGATAGTCGATGCCGGCATAGCCCTTGTCGCGCGGACGGCGCAGCAGATCGAGATGGGTCGCGCGGTCCTGCGACTTGACGTGGTTGTAGTTCATCTCGACCACCAGTTCATGCACCGGACGCAACTTTATCTCCGCCTCGATCCCGCGCGCGCGGGTAGCGCGGACATTGTCATAATAACCGAAGTTGAAACCGGTGCAGAGCGGCGAAGCATTGCCGAAGCACGAGACGAAATCGATGAGATTGCGGGTTTTGCGCCGGAACCATGTAACGCCGAACTCGGCGCGCCCATCGAGCGCCTGTTGCACCACTCCTATGTCCCAGCTTTTCGCGCTCTCCGGCTCCAGTCCGAGGTTCCCATAAGGGCTGTAAAGCTGATAGAGCGACGGTGCCTTGAACCCCTCGCCGTAGCTGGTGCGGATCACCGTCCTGCCCGCATTGGGTGTATAAGCGGCGTTGGCGGCGAAGGTAGTATGGCCGCCGAAGTCGCTATGGTCGTCATGCCGTGCGCCCGCATTCACCGTGAGGCCTGCAAGCGGCGTTGCGCTCAGCTGGCCGTAGAAGCTCGTCAGCCGCGCCCGGCCCTTGTCCGTGCTGGCGCCGAAGCCGTAATCGTTGGTCTGGCGAAAGCGGGACCATTCCCGCTCCGCTCCGGCCACCACGCTCCAGCCCTCGGCGATGTCGAAGATTGTCTGAGCCTCGATCCGCTCGTTGCGGCCAAGCGAGTCGCCCTGATGCGCCGGCGTTGCTGCGGGGTTATAATCATCGCGCAGCACGTTGGTGATCGCATAGCCGATACGGTTGCGCCAGCGGCCATCGAGGGCGTTCCAGTTGACGCCCGCATAACCCACCGCCTCGCGGGTGCGAGTATATTGTGCGGTATCGCCGAAGGTAAAGGCGGGCGTGAAGCCATCAATCTCGATGCGGCTGTGCGCATACCAACCGCGCAGATCGAGCGACAGAGCGTCAGACACCGCAACCCCAAGGTTGAGGTTGGCGCCATAATGCTTCGTGCCGTCCCGCTCTGCTCCGCCGCGCGCTGCGCTGAACGCCGAGATGCCGTCGGTCCGCAGCCACGCAGCGCCGCCGCTCACCGAAACCGGCCCGGCCTTCACCGCCGCATTACCGACAAGGTCAACCGTGTCATGGCCGCCATATTCGCCCTTGATCGTTGCGACAGGCCGATCCCCCTCGACCCGGCGTGTGATAAGGTTGACGACGCCGCCGATCGCCTGGCTGCCCCAGAGGACGGACTGCGGCCCGCGCACCACTTCGATGCGCTCCAGGTTGCCGGCCATCAACCGCCCGAAGTCGAACCCGCCCGCCGTGGAGGAGGGATCGTTGATCTTCACGCCATCAATCAGCGCAACAGTATGGTCCGAAGATGCGCCGCGCATGAACACGCTGGAGAGTGTGCCGATACTGCCGCTGCGCGTGGCGGTGAGGCCCGGCACGGTGCGCAGCAATTCCGTCACCCCGGGAGACTGGAGCCGTTCGATGTCGTCCGACGTGATAACGCTGACGGAAAGCCCCACCTTGCTCACCGGCGTTTCGGCCCGGTTCGCGGTGACGATGATCTGCTCACCGCCTTCATCCGCATAAGTGGGAAGAGCATAGAGCACACATAAGGAAAGGCAGGCAATTTTCTGAAATGTCACAGGAATCTCCTTTCGTGACGGTTGACACACACGCCGTCACGCGAAGGAAATTCCCCCGTTCATCCGATACACCCCGCCCGGCTGAAGAACGACCGCGTCAGGCAGGTCTCCTGGCTTCCGGGTCAACGCCATCCGCCCCGTCTTCCCAGGCATGAAGCCCAGTGACATTTGGGGCGGCGGCTCGCCGGTCACAGTTGCGGGGGCAGCGCCGGATTATGGGTTTCCCCACTCCCGGCTTCCCTATTCATCCCGTCTCCGGGAACCTGTCGCGGCGAGGCATATGGCTCAATTCGCCAATCTGTGCAAGCGGGGCGACAAACCGCCGGGAAAGGCGAGCATCGTCGCCCGGTGCCAAACACTGTTGAGAGGAAAGTGCCAGGGGTTCTGTTGCCCGGCCCTCTGCCCGAACCGGAGGGGGTGGATGGCTTCTGTTGCCCGGTGCCATGCGTCTCTGGGAGGAAGTGTGCCAGGGGTTCTGTTGCCCGGCCCCCTGGCGGCCGCTGGAATCCATTCTGTTG
>CAZEHR010000003.1:85960-247024 GCA_964512265.1 uncultured Sphingobium sp.
GTGCCAGGGGTTCTGTTGCCCGGCCCCCTGGCGGCCGCTGGAATCCATTCTGTTGCCCGGCTGGCCCAGCCGCGTTCTGTTAGGGTAATGTCAGGCCGTGAGGCCCTCAATTACGCTGCAAGAGCAAGTGCTTCGTTATCGTTGGCACTTATAGGTTTTGAGCCTTGAACGGGTTACTCAGCCCGAGCGAAAACACCGTCTTTGAATACACGTCGATCCTGGTTCGGCCCCGTCAGATACCCTGAGCGATCAGGGGATATGGTGGAGCCGCCGGGTACTGCCCCCGGGTCCGCTGCATCTATTACACGGCACAATTTATCGCCATAGCCGGCCGAAACCGGCCTGATCTATATAGGCGCAACGCCCCCAAATGAAAAGGGCATGGATCGTGAAATCCATGCCCCATATGGCCCAGCCGGTAAACGGCGGCAGCTCAGTTGGCGTTGTCCATCCGGTCCTTGGCGGCCTCACCGGCTTCGCGGACATCATCGGCCTTCTGCTCGAGCACATCGACCTGGTTGCCTACCGCGGCCCCGACGTTATCGGCATGGTCCTCAAGCTTGTCAGCCATGTTTTCGATGGTCTCGGCCTTGTTTTCGGCACTATTCTCGACAGCATCCTGCTGCGGGGAGTCGCAGGCCGACACTCCGGCAACGGTCGCGAGGGCAATAACGGCGAGGAAAGGCTTCATAGATCTAACTCCTGTTCGCACTCTTTGGCGGTGCACGCACGCTAACGGCGCGATGCGGTGCAAACCACCGAGACGAGAGGAGGTTCCCAACCGATGAAAACCTTAAAAAGCGTGTCGCGCTATTTCTTGAGCGAGTCGCGTATCTCGCGCAGCAGCAGCGCTTCCTCGCTCGGCCCGGCGGGAGCGGCCTCGGCCTTGGGCGCCATCATACGGTTCACCGCGCGGATCATCAGGAAAATGATGAAGGCGAGGATGATGAAATTGATGACGACGGTGAGGAACTGCCCCCAACCCAGCATTGCCACTCCCGCGGCCTTGAGGTCGGCATAGTTTTCCGGGTTACCCTTGAAGTCTGCCGGCAGCGTGCCGAGACGGATGAAATGCTGGGAAAAATCGAACCCGCCGAACAGCCAGCCCACCACCGGCATGATCACATCCTCGGTCAGCGATGTGGTAATCTTGCCGAATGCCGCGCCGATGATGACACCCACCGCGAGGTCCATCACATTGCCCCGCGCGATGAACTCTTTGAACTCCGAACCGATCGACATCCCGTTTCTCCCCACTTTTAGGCCAGTTCAGCGCACAAATCTTGCACGGAACTTCCGGGCTGTCCAGTTGTTGCGTAGCGCGGACGGGGGCTGTAGGCTCGCGCCATCCAACCCTGGGGGATCCAAAGATGCAAAGCGAACGCACAACGCCCATCCGCGCTGCAGTAATGGCGTTGCTTATGCTGGCGCTTTCCGCGTGCGGTATCAACAGCATCCCCACGGCGGAGGAGGCGGCCAAGGCGCGCTGGGCGGATGTTCAGGCGCAGTATCAGCGCCGCGCGGACCTGATTCCCAACCTCGTCGCCACCGTGAAGGGCGCTGCCAAGGCGGAGCAGGATACGCTGACCGCCGTGGTAGAGGCACGGGCAAAGGCCACCTCAATTCAGGTAACGCCCGACCAACTCGGCGATACCGCCAAGATGGCGCAGTTCGCCGCCGCACAGGGCGCGCTGAGCCAGTCGCTCGGCCGCCTGCTCGCCACGGTGGAGGCCTATCCGGACATCAAGTTCAACCAGAACTTCCAGGATCTGCAGGTGCAGCTCGAAGGGACGGAAAACCGCATCTCCACTGCCATCATCAAATATAACGAGGCGGTGCAGGAGTATAATACCCGTGTACGCACCTTCCCCGAGATGATCGGCGCGGCGATCCGTGGCGCAAAGCCGATCGCGCCCTATCAGGCGACCAGCCCCAATGCCGATGTCGCGCCCAAGGTTGATTTCGGCACCGACGGAGCGAAGTGAACACAGCCACGCGCCTCCTCGCGATACTGATAGCTCCGCTGATCCTGTTGAGTGCGCAGGTAGCGGGCGCGCAGCAGTTTCCGGCACTTACCGGCCGCGTGGTCGACGCCGCCAATATCCTCTCCCCCGCGCAGGAAATCTCGCTGGAGGCAAAGCTGACCCGGCTGGAACAGCAGAGCCAGCGGCAGCTGGTGGTGGTGACGATTGCCGACCTGCAAGGCTATGACATCGCCGACTATGGCTTCCGGCTCGGGGATCACTGGGGCATCGGCAACAAGGAGCGGGACGACGGCGCGCTTCTCATCGTCGCGCCCAACGAGCGCAAGCTGCGCATCGAGGTGGGCTATGGCCTCGAGGGCGTGCTGACCGACGCGCTCTCGGGCAGGATCATCCGCAACATCATCGTGCCGCACTTCAAGCAGGGCGATTATCCCGGCGGCATCGCGGCGGGCACAGACGAGCTGGTACGCATCCTGATGCTGCCGCCCGAAGAGGCGAAGAAGCTAGCCGCGCAGGCCGCGCAGGAGCAACAGGGCGGCGAGGAACAGGGGCAGGTTCTGGTCGCAATCTTCCTCATCTTCATGTTCATCATCCTGCCGATGCTGCTTCGCGGGCGCATGGGCCGGGCCTATCGCGGCGGCGCGCTGCCGGTGATCCTCTGGGGGCCGGGCACCGGCGGCGGATCGCGCTGGGGCGGCAGCAGTGGTAGCAGCTGGTCGTCTGGCGGTGGCTTTTCCGGCGGTGGCGGCGGCTTCGGCGGTGGCGGGGCTTCGGGAGGCTGGTGATGGCGCGTTTTGCATTGAGCGAAGCCGATCATGAGCGGATCAGCGCTGCGGTGCGCAAGGCCGAAGCGCAGACGGATGGCGAGATCGTGACCGTCATCGCCCCGCGCTCCGACGCCTATCATGATGTCGGCCTCCATTATGCGGTGGCGGGCATGCTGAGCCTGCTCGCGCTTGTCGCGGCTTTTCCCGGCTGGTTCGAGGGCATCGCCGTTTCGGCTTTGGGCGGCTGGCAGCACGAGCTGCCCACCTGGGAGCTGCTCACCCTGCTGCTCGGCGCGCAGATCATCGTTTTTCTCGTCATCCGTTACGCTCTCGCTTGGATGCCGCTGCGCCTCGCGCTCACCCCGCCCGCCACCAAGGCGCGCCGGGTGCGGCGGCAAGCGGTCACTATCTTCCGCGCTTCCGCTGAGGGGCGCACGCACGCCAGCACCGCGATATTGCTCTACCTCTCGCTCGCCGAACACCGGGCGGAGATCGTGGCGGACAGCGCCATCAGCAGCGCCGTCGCGCCCGAACGCTGGGGCGACGCCATGGCTGCGCTCATCCAGGCGGTGCGGCAGGATCGTACGGCAGACGGCATGGTGGACGCCATATCCATGCTGGGCGCAATCCTCGCCGAGCAGCGCCCGCTCACCAGCCGCAACCCCAATGAATTGCCCGACCGGCTCATCGAACTCTAACCGCAGGACACCCCATGCCCGGACACAGCACGCCCGAAATCATGTGGGCGGGAAAATACATCACGGCAAAGAGAGAAGGCCCATGGGAATATGTCTCGCGCAGCCGGGGCATCCGCGCCGCTGTGATCCTCGCGGTGGATGAGAGCGGCGGCGACGGGCCGCACCTCATCCTCGTCGAGCAGTTCCGTGTGCCGCTGGGCCGTGCCTGTCTGGAGCTGCCCGCCGGCCTCGTGGGCGACGAGGCGGGAGCGGAGGACGAGGATGCTTCCGCCGCCGCAATCCGCGAGCTGGAGGAGGAGACCGGCTATCGCGCCACCCATATGCGCGACCTCGGCGAATATTACAGCTCGCCGGGGCTGGTGTCCGAGAGCTTCACCCTGTTTCGCGCTGAGCGATTGACGCGCACCGGCACTGGCGGTGGGCACGAAGGCGAGAACATCACCGTCCACCGCGCGCCGCTTGCCGATATCCACGCCTTTCTCGCCGCCCGCCGGGCAGACGGGCTGGCGATAGACGTGAAGTTGCTCATCGCGCTGGGGGCAGATTTCTTGCGCTAGGCTGCCCGCAAACAGGGTCTAATAGCAGGTCCTCGCACAGGCGCACCCATTCGCTAGCGCTGCCGGCACTAACACCAGTCGTTAACCAACAGGGGTTATGATCGCGACTGTGGGAATATCTGTGCAACAAATGCGAGTGGGCGCTATGGTTAATGCACTGAACGAACGCCTCCGGTTCTATGAACTGGACAACGGCGAGATATCTAGCTTTCGAAGGATTGGAAAAGCGCTTCGTCGCAGCGTCGATGCTGCGCTTGAGCGGTTCTATCGCAATGTGGGCAGCATCCCTGACCTGGCGAACTTTTTCTCCAGCCAGAGTCATATGGAGCAGGCCAGAAATACTCAGCGTAACCACTGGATCGATGTTTTCGACGGCGGCCTGACCGATGAATATCACGAGCGGGCCGTCGGCATCGGGAAGGTCCACGCCCGCATTGGCTTGGAGCCGAAATGGTATGTCGGCGGCTACGCACTCATCTTGGAAGACGTAATTCGGGGCATGGTAGCTCACGGACTATGGGGCCTGCTGCCGTGGCGCCGCAAGCTGTCGCGCGACCTGGCGCTGCTGACAAAAGTGTCGTTGCTAGACATGGATCTCGCGCTTTCGACCTATTTCGTGAACGCCGAAGAAAAAGTGCGAAGCATCGTCCTCGGCCAAATGGGCACAGCGCTCCGGCAGGTTGCGCAAGGCGACATGACGGCCCGCATCACGGGACTTCCGCCAGAATATGCGCAGGCGGAAAAAGACTTCAACGCCGCCATATCCGCGCTGCAAGACACTCTGACGAAAGTCAGTTCAAGCGTTCAGGTCATAACCTCGGGCAGCGGGGAGATCCGCGCCGGATCGGATGATCTCTCGCGCCGGACGGAAGAGCAGGCAGCGTCGCTGGAACAAACGGCCGCCGCGATGCGGCAGGTCACTATGATGGTGCAGGAGGCGGCCCAAAGCGCAAAAGATGTTAATGGCGCGATCGGCCAGGCCCACAGGGAAGCGACTGAGGGTGGCCGGGTTGTGCAGGATGCGGTGAGCGCGATGGGTGCGATTGAGCAATCCTCCGGCGAGATTTCCCAGATCATCACGGTGATCGATGGCATTGCTTTTCAAACCAACCTTCTCGCGCTCAATGCCGGTGTAGAGGCGGCGCGCGCGGGTGATGCCGGCAAGGGCTTCGCGGTTGTGGCCAACGAGGTTCGTGCACTGGCCCAGCGCAGCGCCGAAGCCGCAAAGGACATCAAGGGCCTCATCACCCGGAGCAACGAACATGTCGGCATGGGCGTCAATCTCGTCGGTGAAACTGGCACCATGCTGACGCGGATCGTGGAACGCGTGGGCGAAGTCAGCACGATCATCACGAACATCGCCACCTCCGCGGAGACGCAGGCGTCGAGCTTGCAACAGGTCAATAGCGCGGTCAATGAGATGGACAAGATGACCCAGCAGAACGCCGCGATGGTCGAACAAAGCACCGCAGCGGCCCGCAGCCTGGCGAACGAAGCCGACGAACTGGCCGAGATGGTCGCGCGTTTCAGCCTTGGCGCCGCGGCTCCCAGAACCGCAGCAACTGCGCCGCATGCGCTACAAGCCTTCTCAAGGCCTGCGCTGCGCCCCCAACTGTCGGGTAATCTTGCGCTCAGCGCTCCGGATGAGGACTGGGACGCGTTCTGAGTGGCCCGCCGACACAGGAAGTGCAGAAAAGGATAGGCTGGTGACGCAACAACTGATCACGTTTCATCTTGCCGATCAGATATTCGGGCTGGATGTGATGGCCGTTCGTGAAATTCGGGCGTGGACCCCTACATCGAAGCTCCCACGAGCCTCAGACCATGTTGCGGGCGTGGTCAATCTGCGCGGCACGGTGTTGCCGGTGATCGATCTGGCTGCCAGGCTGGGCTGGGCACCAGCGGCGCCCACCGATCGCCATGTGATCATTGTGGCCGAGACTGCAGGCCAGTTACGCGGGCTTATCGTCGATGCGGTCAGCGATATCGTCACGGCCTTGGACGAGGATATCCAGCCCCCGCCCCATACGGGCGACAACGCGATCATTGATTGCTTGTGCGGCATCGTGGCCAAAAACGACAAGATGATCATGATCCTCGATCTCACTGGCCTGACCAGCGATCATGATCTGGCCAACGTAGCCTGATCGCGCACCGGCACTCGGCCGTTCTGGGGCCTTACAAAGTCCAGCCGGCGATGGCGCCGCTACCAGGAGAGACCGCGGCACGAAGTATCGGCGAGCGAGCAGAGCGTGAGCGCCGCTCTCTTGCCCGGTCATTCAATATTGAACCAACAGGCCAGCCAGCGCGGCGACGCCCAGGACCCAGATCACGTTCCACCGCATCCCGAACACCAGCACCGCCGCCACCGCGCTGATGACGGCCGCGCGCCAGTCGAAACTCTCCCACACCGGGATCATCACATGGATAACCCCGCCTTCCGCCGGGATCAGTCGCGCAAAAAGCACATGGAGCGCAAACCACAAAGCAAGATTGGCGATGACGCCGACAACGGCCGCCGTCAGTAGCGCCAGTCCGCCCTTGAGACGGCGCGCATGCTCCAGCCGTTCGATCCAGGGCGCCAGCGCGAAAATCCAGAGGAAACATGGCACGAACGTCACCCAGGTGGTAAGCGCGGCGCCAAGTATCCCCCCAAGCATCGGGGAAAACGGCTCGGGCGCGCGGTATGCAGCCAGATAGCCGACGAACTGCGTGACCATGATGAGCGGCCCCGGCGTCGTTTCGGCAAGGCCTAGGCCATCCGCCATCTCACCGGCGCTCAGCCAGCCGGACCCCTGCACCGCCTCCTGCGCCATATAAGCGAGGACAGCGTATGCGCCACCGAAGGTGACAATCGCGAGCTGCGAGAAGAACGCCCCGATCTTCCATAGAACATGATCGGGGCCGAGCAGGAGCAAAACAGCCATCAGCGGCGCGAGCCATAGCGCGCCCCATGTCACGACCGCGCGCACCGTTTCGGCCCACGGCCTCGGCGTGGCGGGCGGAGCGCCGCTCGTCTCCTTGATATTAAGCCATTCCGGCCTCAGCGTCGCTACAGCCATACCGAGCGCGCCGGCACCCAGCACCACCAGCGGAAATGGCAGGTTGAACAAAAACAGCGCTATAAAGGCTAGGCCCGCCACGGCCATCTTGAACCGCGTGTTGAGCGCGCGGCCCGCTATCCTGATCAGCGCCTGCACCACGATTGCGAGAACCGCCGCCTTGATGCCGAGGAATATCGCCGAAAACCAATTGAGCTGCGCCGCGACCGCATAGAGCATCGAGAGCGCCAGCATGATGAGCGCGCCGGGAATGACGAACAGCAGCCCCGCCGCTATGCCGCCTTTAAGGCCGTGGAGCTTCCATCCGATCCAGGTCGCAAGCTGTTGCGCCTCTGGCCCGGGCAGCAGATGGCAGAAATTCAGCGCGTGAAGATACTGATCCTGGCTGATCCATCCCCGCTCCTCCACCAGTTCCCGGTGCATCAGGGCAATCTGACCGGCAGGCCCGCCAAAGCTCAGGCATCCCACCCGGAAGAATACGCGCACCAGTTCAGAGAAATCAGGCTCGGATTGTGTCCGCATAATGCTCCGCCCATACCAAATGGCCCACCGGCAAGGCGGGCCGAAAGGCAACGCTTGGGCGAAACGCCTGACCGGGAGGCTGCTCGGTCCCGATGCATGTACGCTAAGCATATTCATTGTGGGCGCGCAAGTGAAGCAAGCCGGGCTGGGATGCGCCATGGCCTATTCTCCCAGCAACAAAAAGGCCGGCACATAGCTGCGCCGGCCAAACCCACTCTAAACCTGAAGATCGAGAGGCCGATCAGGCCGCGCGAACGGCGCCGCCTTCCACTTCCGGATCGCGCAGCACATAGCCACGGCCCCAGACCGTCTCGATATAATTCTCGCCGCCGCACGCCAGCGCCAGCTTCTTGCGCAGCTTGCAGATGAACACGTCGATGATCTTGAGTTCCGGCTCGTCCATACCGCCATACAGGTGGTTGAGGAACATTTCCTTGGTGAGCGTGGTGCCCTTGCGGAGCGAGAGCAGCTCCAGCATCGCATATTCCTTGCCGGTGAGGTGGACGCGGTTGCCATCGACCTCCACGGTCTTGGCATCGAGGTTGACCGAGAGCTTGCCGGTCTTGATAACGCTTTGCGAATGGCCCTTGGAGCGACGAACGACCGCGTGGATGCGGGCGATCAGTTCCTCGCGGTGGAACGGCTTGGTCACATAATCGTCTGCGCCAAAGCCAAAAGAGCGGACCTTGCTGTCCATCTCCGAGATGCCGGAAAGGATGAGCACCGGCGTCTGCACCTTGGCGTTGCGCAGCTTCTTGAGCACGTCATAGCCATGCATGTCCGGCAGGTTGAGGTCGAGGCAAATGATATCGTAATCATAGAGCTTGCCGAGATCGAGGCCTTCCTCGCCCAGATCGGTGGTATAGACGTTGAACCCCTCCGTCGTGAGCATCAGCTCGATCGCCTTTGCCGTGGTCGGTTCATCCTCGATGAGCAGCACCCGCATATGAAGCCCCTTGTTCCTTATCGCCCAATAAAAGGCTTGACAAAAGCGCCAGCCTTGTTCTGCCCGTGAGAACGGCCGACGCACGATGATATTAACTAAAAACATCATCAATGCAAAAGGTTAATTTTCTCCTAACCCGCACTTTGCCACGAGTCGCGACGAATCGAATCTTATTTCAAAGCGTTAACGGGGTGGAAATCTCGATGAATCGACTCGGATTTGCGACGAATTCAACTGGCGCCGAGGAACAAAGTTCGTCCCATTTTGAAGCGCTCCAGCAGATAATAAGCCGCAACGGGAATTATCACCGCGAGGATGGTCAACACCCACACGCCGAAATAGGGGCGCAGATAATGGATCACCGGCACGTGCAGGAACATGATGACGAGCGACATCCGTCCCAGCGCCACGAACGGACGCCACGGAATAAACCGCATCACCCAGCACAATGCCAGTGACAGCGCGACCGCAAGCGGCAGGGTCACATAAGGCCGCGCGCCATAGTTGCCATATTTCATGTTGAGCGGCGCGAGCGGTCCATACACCAACACCGCCGCGACCGACACCGCGGCACAGAGCAAGAGCAGCCAATTGTCCCGCTCCACCGTCCGCCACAGCGCGCCGAGCCACAGGAGGGCCAGCGCGACCGGCGCGGCAATAATACCCAGCGGCGAAAAATTGCTCTCCCTGCCCCACCACACGCCCAGCGCCGCCACCCCCGCCATGCTCAAGGCCCAGCGCCAGTCGCGCGCGTCAGGCCAAAGCTTGTAGAGCGCAACCTGTGCCAGCCGCGCGATCATCAGGCAGGGCACGAACCAGAACACGGTCAACGGCCCGTGCAGCGATGTGCCGCCCATCAGCCCGGCCTGCACGGCGCTGCCGAAGTCCCGGAACATAGGCCGAAAACCGCGCGACCATTCGATCAGCGGGTCTGCCGCCATCAGGCAGACGAGGAACGCGATATAGGGCACGCCGAGCGCGCGCCATTGCTTGACCGCGAAATCCCACAGCGGCGCCGGCTTCGCGACATAGCCCGCCGCGATGAAGAAGAAAGGCATGTGAAAGGCGTAGATCGGATCGCGCACCGTGATGCTCGTCCACGCATGGCCGATCACCACCAGCACGATGCCCACGCCCTTGGCCGCATCCAGCCACGCCAGCCTGCCGCGCCCTCCCTTGTGCTCCATTGTGCTTGCCCCCCCGCCGTATGAGCCTATAGCATCGCCATCCCAACCGCGCGCGCAAGAGACATCTGTGAAAACTCCTCTGATTTCCCCGTTGACCGAGCGCGTGCTGATGATCGACGGCGAGGCGATCGTCCTGGACAAGCCCGCCGGGCTGCCGGTCGATGCCCCGCGCGACGGATCGCTGAGTCTGGAGAACCATCTCGCCTCTTTGACCTTCGGGTTTCAGCGCTGGCCGCTCGCCGTTCACCGGCTGGATCGGGACACTTCGGGCTGCCTGCTGCTGGCGCGCAACCCCAAGGCGCACAAGCGCTTCGCCGCCGCGTTCGAGGCGGGCACGGTGGAGAAGGTCTATGTCGCGGTGGTGGAGGGAGAGCCGCAGGCACGCGAAGGGCTGATCGACTTGGCCCTCACCAAGACCAGCAGCGCACAACAAGGCTGGCGCATGGTCGCCGATCCAAAAGGCAAGGCGGCCCGCACCCGCTGGCGGCTGATCGCAGTGAAGCATGGCCGCTCGCTGATAGCCTGCTTCCCCGAAACCGGGCGTACGCATCAGATCCGCGTTCATCTGCGCGAGGGGCTTGGGTTGGGGATCATCGGCGATCCCGTCTATGGCGCGGAGGCGATAGCGCCCGGCGCGCCGATGCTGCTCCATGCGCGCAGCATATCCATGCCCCGCACCGGCAAACCACCGGTGGAGGCGACCGCGCCGTTGCCGGAACGGTTCGCTGCGGCGGAGTTTGAAGAAGCGAATTTGAGCGATGCCGGGCTTTGATCGAGAAACTTTCCTGATCCCGGCCGATGCACTGGAGGAGCGGTTCATCACCGCGAGCGGGCCGGGCGGGCAGAATGTCAACAAGGTCGCGACTGCGGTGCAAATGCGCGTGGACGCCACCCGCCTCGGCCTGCCGCTCTATGCCTATCGCAAGCTGCGCGCGCTCGCCGGATCGCGCATGACCGCGGACGGTGTGCTGCTGATCTTCGCGCAGAACTATCGCACGCAGGACGCCAACCGGCAGGATGCCCGCGCCCGCCTCCTCGACCTGCTCGAAAAGGCGCATCAGCGCGACGCCCGGCGCATCCCGACAAAGCCGGGCAAGGCGGCGAAGGCGCGGCGGGTGGATGCCAAGAAGGCGCGATCCTCGGTGAAGCAGGGGCGCGGCAGAGTGTCGTTTGATTGAAAAATCGCCCGAAGCGATTAATATCGCGCCTGTAATCTAGGGGAGCGATTGATGTCCGCGCATATCCCGACGCTGAAACAACTGCATTACCTTGTCAGCCTCAAGGAACAGGGCCATTTCGGCCGCGCGGCGGATAGCTGCTACGTCACGCAATCCACGCTTTCCGCCGGCATCCGGGAACTCGAAAGCCTGATCGGTGTGACGCTCGTCGAGCGCACCCGCCGCGTAGTCCGCTTCACGGCGCTGGGCGACCGCATTGTCGAGAAGGCCTACCGCGTCCTGCGCGAGGCGGAAGAGCTTGCAGCGCTGGCGCAGGCCTCGGGCAAGCCGCTGACCGGCGATCTGCGCATGAGCGTGATCCCCACAATCGCACCCTTCCTGCTGCCGCGCCTGCTGCCCCATTTGCGGCGCGAGAAGCCGGAGCTGAAGCTCTATCTGCGCGAGGAGACCAGCCAGTCCGCGATGGAGTCGCTACGCCACGGGCATGTCGATTGCGTGCTGATGGCCCTGCCCTACGCCACCGGCGAGGTAGAGCACGCGCACCTGTTCGACGACCGGCTCTATGTCGCCTTCCCGAAGGACGATCCGCGCGATCCGCCGCCCAGCATCCGCCCGGATATGATCGACGAGACGCGGCTGTTGCTGCTGGAGGACGGGCACTGCCTCAAGGACCACGCGCTTGCCGCCTGCAACCGGCCAGAGCTGCGCGCGGAGGCGACGATGATGGGCACTTCGCTGCACACCCTCGTGCAGATGGTGGACAACGGGCTGGGCCTCACGATCCTGCCGGAGATGGCGATCAGCGGCGGAATATTGGAGCACACGCAAATCAGCGCCCGCCCCCTTTCCGCCGCCAACGCCGCGCGCGAGATCGCGCTGGTATGGCGCAAGGGCAGCCCGCGCGATAAGGAATTCAATATGTTGTCGGAGACTTTGCGGAACTTGTCACAGAATGGCGGGGCCGCTTAAACGTTGCGTGGAATTACAGGAATATGTCATCCCGGAAGCCGGTTTCCTCCAAATCCGGAAGGATTTGGGCAGGAAATCGTGCTATCCGGGATCCAGCTATCCGGGCGCGGCATAGTGCAGCTGGATCCCGGATCAAGCATTGCCGCGAAAAAGCGAATGCTTTTCCGGGCAACGCTATGTCCGGGATGACGGGGGTAGCGTCTTAGCCGACAGGCCGATCAGCCCCAGCGATCCCGCGCTGCATCGTCCTCAGCCCGCGCTTCCACCCATTCGGCGCGGCCATCGTCGAAACGCTCTTTCTTCCAGAACGGGGCGGAGGTCTTGAGCCAGTCGATGAGGAAGGCGCAGCTTTCGAGCGCCGCGGCCCGGTGCGCCGATGCGGTGCCGACAAAGACGATGCGCTCTCCCGGCGTGAGTTCCCCCACCCGGTGGATCACCACCACGCCTAGCAGCGGCCAGCGGCCCTGCGCCTCCGCCACGATCCGCGCGATCTGCGCCTCCGTCATCGCGGGGTAATGATCGAGCCGCATCGCCTGCAACCCGTCGCCACCGCGCACGATGCCGGTGAAGCTCGCCACCGCGCCGCCGCCCAGGGCTTCGAGGCGCGCGAGCTGGGCGGCAGGATCGAAATCCGCCTCGCCCACCACGATATGCTTGTCTGTCATCCCCCCGTCACCGGCGGGAACAGCGCCAGCTCCTTCGCGCTGCCTATTTTCGTATAAAGCGGCACGAACCGTTGGTCCAAGGCCGCCCGCACCCGGCCCGTGTCTGCAAACGCCTGCGCATAGCCGTCACCCCGGTCCGCCAGCCGCGCGATCAGCTCCGCCACCGTCACCTCGGCGCCGGGATGGTCGATCGTCTCGCCATCTTTCCCCACGCCCTCGCGCACCCAGGCGAAATAGAGAATATTCAGCACAGACAATGCCTTAATCCATATGCTTGAGGCCAACCCGCAGATAATCCCACCCGGTAATCAGCGTGATGATGGCCGCCCCCCACAACGTCAGCAGCCCGACCTGATGCACGAACGCCCATTGCGGCAGCGCACCGCCCAATATCAGCGCGCCCAGCGCGATAAGCTGGAACGTCGTCTTCCACTTGGCGAGGCGCGACACCGGCATCGACACCTGCAAGCCCGCCAAAAACTCCCGCAACCCGGAAACCGCGATCTCGCGCAGCAGGATCACCATCGCTGCGACAATATGCACGCCCTCTATGTCATGCGTGGCGGTGAGCATCAGGATCACGGCACCCACCATGATCTTGTCGGCAATCGGATCGAGGAACACGCCCAGCCGCGATACCGCGCCTTGCGCCCGCGCCAGGTACCCGTCGAAATAGTCGGTAATGCCCATCAAACAGTAGAGCAGAAACGCCAGACTATAGCCCGTCCGCCACTCATGCCCCTGCTCCGCCGGCCACAGCAGCGCAACGAGGATCGGCACCGCAAAGATGCGCGAGAGCGTCAACAGGTTGGGCAGCGTCAACATGGCCTCCCGCCTGCCATAGCCCACTTGCGCTGGCAAGTCTCGAGCGCCCGCTGTCCCCAAGTGGCGCAGCTTTTGACGCCGGTCCGTTTTCCCTGTTGGACACGCTCAGACGTACCCGCTAAAGCGCGGACCAGTGACAACGACGGGACTACACCGCCACATATGAAAACCTCGCTGCGCCTGTTGACGAAGCGACGTTTCGCGCCGCTGTTCGTCACCCAGCTCTTGGGCGCCTTCAACGACAATCTGTTCAAGAATGCCATGGTGCTGTTCGTGGTGTTCAGCGTCTATAGCGACCCGAAAGCGGAAACCTGGTTCAGCGCGCTGGCGACGGCGGCGGCGACGGTGCCGTTCTTCCTGCTCTCCGCGCTGGCGGGCCAGCTGGCCGACCAGCGCGACAAGGCGGCAATCATCCGGCTGGTGAAGCTGGCGGAAATCCTGATCATGCTCGTCGGCGCGGCGGGGCTGGCGATGGCGTGGATGGGCTATGCCGTGCAACATATCGCCATCCCGCTGATGATGGTGGCGATGCTGGCCATGGGTGTGCACTCGACCTTCTTCGGGCCGATCAAATATGCAATCTTGCCACAGCATCTGGAGGCGGACGAGATATTGGGCGGCACCGGCCTTGTCGAGGCGGGCACCTATATCGCGATCCTCGCCGGCACGATCCTCGCCGGGCTGATCGCGGTTGAGGTGGCGGCGGTCGCGGTCCTCTCGGTGGCGGTGCTGGGCTATATCAGCGGGCGCATGGTCCCGCCCGCGCCGCCGACCGGCGAGTGCGCCAAGCTCGATTTCCACATCGTGCGCGCCTCGATCCGGCTGGTGAACGCGACGATGCACATCCCGCGCCTGTTCCTCGCCATCGTCTCCATCAGCTTTTTCTGGACGATCGGCACCGTGCTGTTCATCCAGTTCCCGCCGCTGGTGAAGAATGTGCTGAGCGCCGACAAGGCGATCGCCAGCCTGTTCCTCGGCGTCTTCTCGGTAGGCGTCGCGATCGGCTCCATCATCATAAACCGGCTGTTGCAGGGCAAGGTATCGGCAAAATATGCGCCGTCTTCCGTGCTGGCGATGGGGGGATTCGTGATCGCGTTCCACATCATTTGCCGCCTGTGGGTCAGCGGCGTGCCTGCGGGCCATTTCATGTCGATGCACGATTTCCTTGCGCATGAATATGCGTTCGCGCTGGTGCTGTCGCTGCTGGGCATTGCGGTCTCGGGCGGCATGTTCGTGGTGCCGCTCTACGCCTTCCTCACCACCACTGTCGACACGTCACAGGCCGCGCGCACGGTTGCCGCGAACAATATCGTCAATTCAGGCGCGATGGTCGTGGGCGCGGTCATCACACTGGGCATGAGCGCGGCGGGAGTGGGCGTTGTCAATCAGCTGCTGTTCACCGCCTCCATGACCCTGCTCTCTGCCTGGCTGGCGCAGAAGCTGCATCTGGCGTGTGATTAAACAATAAAGCTGTAGGTCGCCACGAAAAAGGCGGCGAAGCTGGTCACGAACAGCTTGATGTCCTCGTTGTTACGTTTGGCCGGATCGGGCAGCGGCTTCAGCACATGCGGCGGCAGGGTCTGCCTGAACGGATGCCGGGCGGATTCGCTGGTGAGGACAAGGGCACGGCGCTTCATGCCCCCGGGTTAACGTTTTGTTTACCGGTCGGAAAGGTGAATAAATGGTTAAAGTCCGACCGTCCCCTTATGGGGCGTTAACCGTGCTGCTTCACCCCTCGTTTCGGTGAAAATGGAACACCGTGGCGGGCGGAATATTGAGCAGCACACGGCCCGCCGACACCGCCTCCAGCCCGACCTGCTCCAGCACCGGGCGGCTCACGGGCGACAGAGCGGAATAGGTGAATTGCACGAAAACGCCGCCGGGCATCAGCAGCCTGAAAGACTCCTCGAGAATCGCGCGCTGCGTCTGCTGGTTGAATGCCAGCATAGGGAGGCCGCTCACCACGCGCTGATAGCTGCCCGCCTCGCCCGCAACATGCGCGCTGATCGTCTCGGCACGGTGCCGCAGGATGCTGACATCGGGAAACTGCCGCTCCAATGCGTGCGCGAACATCGGGTTGATCTCCGCCACCTCGAGCTGATCGGCTGAGAGCCCGGTCGACAGGATCGCGCGGGTGAAGGCACCCGTGCCGCCCCCCAGCTCCAGCACGCGCCCACCCTCGGGGTCGATCCCCCGCACCATTTCGCGCGCGAGGAAGCGGCTGGAAGGCACAATCGCCGCCGTCTGCCTCGGCTTGCGCAGCCAGCCCTTGAAAAATTCGATATTCTCGCGCGCCGCCTCGGCGAAATCGGCTCTCTTGGGCAGAGCAAGTGTGCGCGCGGGCTTGGGTCCGGGGTTCATCGGGGTGCAGTTCTCTTTGCGCCGGTCATAATGTGCGTTCTTGTGGCGGCGATGCGCGCGGAACACAAGATGCTTGCGCGAATTACTGCGAAAGACGGCTGGCGGCGTCGCTGGTCGATTGATAGCATGGCGCGCAACCAAGGAGCATCCCGATGCGCATACCCGCACTCCTCACTTTGGCGACGCTGATCTCGCTTGGCGCCTGTTCCCCCGGCGAGAAGGAGCAGAACGCGCAAGGAGACAACGATACGATCCTGGAAGACAATATGGCGCAGGTCCCCGAGGCGCCGGATAACGGCATCGCAAACGGGGCAGCGGGTCGTGCCGACGCCCCGCAGACCACCGTGCAAGACAGCGCCACCGCCATCCCCCCTGCCCTGCGCGGGCGCTGGGGCATGGTGCCCAAGGACTGCACCAGCCTGCACGGCGACGCGAAAGGCCTGCTTGAAATCTCCGACACCGAGCTGACCTTCTACGAATCGCGCGGCACATTGAAGACGCTGACCGAGCGCGAGCCGACACGGATCAGGGGCCAGTTCACGTTCAACGGCGAGGGCATGACATGGCAGTCGACGATCACCCTCACCGCGCAGGACAATGGCCAGACCCTCATCCGGCAGGAAGACCCGGATGACGGCCCGCCCGGCACCTATCATTACACCCGCTGCAAGGCCTGAGGGTACATCCTTAGCTTGCCAAACCGGGCAAAGCGTGGCTACCGATGCGCGCATCCAATGCCCCCCATGCAGGAGCCTGCTTTCATGTCCTACGAAACCCTTCTCGTCGAGCAGCGTGGCGCCGTCACGCTCATCACCCTCAATCGCCCGCAGGCGCTCAATGCGCTCAACGAGCAGGTGATGCTCGATATGAGCGCAGCGCTTGCCGCCTATGATGCCGACCCGACCCAGCATTGCGCGGTCGTGACGGGCAGTGAGAAGGCCTTCGCCGCCGGAGCGGACATCAAGCAGATGGTGGAAAAGGAAGCCGCCGACTTTTTCCTTGAGGATTTCTTTTCGGACTGGACCAGCAAGGTCGCCGCGACCCGCAAGCCGTGGATCGCCGCCGTTGCGGGCTTCGCGCTCGGCGGCGGATGCGAACTGGCGATGATGGCGGATTTCATCATAGCGGCGGATACGGCTAAGTTCGGCCAGCCCGAGATCAAGCTCGGCGTCGCCCCCGGCATGGGCGGGTCGCAGCGGCTCACCCGCGCGGTCGGCAAGGCGAAGGCAATGGAAATATGCCTCACCGGGCGGATGATGGACGCGACCGAGGCGGAAAGCGCGGGCCTTGTCGCGCGCGTGGTCCCCGCCGCCGATCTGCTGGACGAGGCCTTGAAGACCGCCGCCACCATCGCCGCGATGCCGCCGATGGCCGCGATGATTAACAAGGAAATGGTCAACCTCGCCTTCGAATCGACACTGGCGCAGGGCCTGGTGGGCGAGCGCCGAATGTTCCAGATCCTCGCCGCCACCGAGGACAAGAAGGAAGGCATGACCGCCTTTGTCGAAAAGCGCGCGGGCGTCTGGAAGGGGCGCTGACCGCATGAGCATAGCAGGCGCGCGGGCAGGCAGAGACGCCAGCGCCCGCTCCCGCCTGCTCTCCATCCTGGGCGGCTCGGCTGGCAATCTCGTCGAATGGTATGACTGGTACGCCTACGCCGCCTTCACCCTCTACTTCGCCCCCATCTTCTTCCCCACGCAGGATCAGACCGCCCAGTTGCTCAGCGCGGGCGCGATCTTCGCCGTCGGCTTCCTGATGCGCCCCATCGGCGCGTGGATCATGGGCGTCTATGCCGACCGGCGCGGCCGCAAGGCGGGGCTTACCCTCTCGATCCTGATGATGAGCGCCGGTTCGCTGCTGATCGCCATCACGCCCGGCTATGACGCAATCGGGGTCGCTGCGCCCGCATTGCTGGTGGTGGCAAGGCTGATTCAGGGCCTCTCCGTCGGCGGCGAATATGGCGCGAGCGCCACCTATCTCTCCGAAATGGCGGGAGCACAGCGGCGCGGATTCTGGTCCAGCTTTCAGTATGTCACGCTGATCATGGGACAGCTCGTCGCGCTGGCGCTGTTGCTGCTGTTGCAGGCGGTGATGAGCGAGGCGGCGCTGGAAAGCTGGGGCTGGCGCATTCCGTTCGCGCTTGGCGCGGTGCTGGCGCTCATCGTGCTGGTGCTGCGCCGCCGCCTGCTGGAGACGGAGCATTATCTCGCCGCGAAGGAGCGCACGGACGCGCCCCGCTCCGGCGTGCTGACGCTGTTCCGGCAGCATCCCGGCGCGGCGGGGCTGGTGGTGGCGCTCACCGCAGGCGGCACGCTCGCTTTCTATACCTACTCCACCTATATGCAGAAATATCTCGTTAATTCAGCGGGTTTTGACCGGCAGCAGGCGAGCTGGATCATGGCCGGGGCGCTGTTCCTGTTCATGGCGCTGCAACCTGCTTTTGGTGCGCTGTCTGACCGGATCGGCAGGAAGCCGCTGATGATCGGCTTCGGGCTTGCGGGTACGATCGGCACGGTGCCGCTGTTCCGCGCGCTCGAACAGGCGCATGATCCGGTGACCGCCTTCGCCCTCGTGATGGCGGCGCTCATCGCGGTGAGCGGATATACCTCGATCAACGCGGTGGTGAAGGCAGAGCTGTTCCCCGCCCACATCCGCGCGCTCGGCGTCGCCCTGCCCTACGCCATCGCCAACGCGCTGTTCGGCGGCAGCGCCGAATATGTCGCGCTCCAGCTCAAGACATGGGGCGTGGAAGGCTGGTTTTACTGGTATGTCTCGGCGCTTTGCGGCGTCTCGCTGCTCACCTACATAGCGATGAGCGAGACCAAGGTGGCGAGCCTGATTGATCGGGATTTGCGGTGAGTGGCAGGAAGGTTGGGGAGCGGACACTAATGAACCTGGATTTAGGCCGACGTAACGAGAGGGCGGAGGGATTGGGAGACATGGGAAAGTCATCTGTAATCAGCGCTGAAATCCTCGAAAGAGCGAGGCTGCTCAACGACGCTACCGTGACCCTCTATGATTGGATGGCTGATGAGGTTCGAGATGGGTGTAACCTCATCGCCACAGATCGAAACGGCGCGGAACTCTGGCGAGCCAAGCCTGTGATGTATGGCTATCCAGAGCAAGAAGACTGCTTCACAGCAATCCGCTGGGACGGCGTCAACCTCACTGCTTATACATGGTCCTGCTACAAGGTTTCCGTTGATCCCGACAGCGGCGAGGTCACCGTTTTGGAATTCACAAAATAGCGCACATTGGCAATGCTTGATGTCCGCAACTTTGTCGCATCCGCCTTGCCCCTGCGCCTCATCCCCCCAAAACCTCCTCAACCAACTGCGGCACCAGCTCCCCCGCCCTGCCCTACGCCATCGCCAACGCGCTGTTCGGCGGCAGCGCCGAATATGTCGCGCTCCAGCTCAAGACATGGGGCGTGGAAGGCTGGTTTTACTGGTATGTCTCGGCGCTTTGCGGCGTCTCGCTGCTCACCTACATAGCGATGAGCGAGACCAAGGTGGCGAGCCTGATTGATCGGGATTTGCGGTGAAATGGCAGGACGGTTGGGGTAAGGGGACTCGTCATGCTGAACTTGTTTCAGCATCCATCGTGCACCACAAAGCCTTGTATAATCTGGAAAAATGGACCCTGAAACAAGTTCAGGGTGACGACTGAAGAAAGCGTCCGCAATGGTGTCGCCCCCCCGACAGTCCGCTTTCACTATCCCCCCAAAACCTCCTCCACCCATTGCGGCACCAGCTCGCCCGCTCTGCCCATCCTGCTTTCGCTAAAATACACGCTGCCCGCCGAAGGATCGAGGTTCAGCTCCAGCGTGTCGGCCCCAACATAGCGCGCGGTCTGGACGAAACCGGCGGCGGGATAGACCGCGCCTGAGGTGCCGATCGAGACGAACAGGTCGCAATTGCGCAGCGCCGCGTCGATCCGCTCCATCTGATAGGGCATCTCGCCGAAGAACACGATGTCGGGCCTCAGCGCACCAGACCCACAGGCGGGGCAGACGCTGCCGGGCGGCAGGCTTGTCCCCCAGCGCCAGCTCTCGCCGCAGCGCGCGCACAGGGCGGACAGCAGCTCCCCATGCATATGCAGCACCTGGCTACACCCTGCCCGCTCGTGCAGATCATCGACATTCTGCGTGACGAGCAACAAATCGCCGCTCCATTCCCGCTCCAGCTTTGCCAGCGCCTCATGCGCCGGGTTGGGCTTTACCTCGGCCAGCTTCGCCCGCCGTTCGTCGTAAAAGCGGTGGACCAGCGCCGGGTTGCGCGCGAGCGCCTCCGGCGTGCACACATCCTCCACTCGCATGTTTTCCCATAAGCCGCCCGCCCCACGAAAGGTGTCAATGCCGCTCTCCGCTGAGATGCCTGCGCCAGTGAGGATGACGATGTTTCGGATGACTACCATGCGCCTTCAGCCGCGAAGCATCATAATCGCGAGAACGATTTCTCCTGCCGCGATTAGGCCCACCTGTCCCCAATAGAGCGGCGGATTTTCGCTGCGGCAAACGGCAGCCCCATAGATGCCAATGCTGCCGCACCATAAAGCGTATGCAATAACAGCAGCGCCGAGAATGATTATCGCAATCATATGCCGACAGTAACGCTGGATTCAACGATAGCAACGACGCAGTCACTGACGCATATGTGGCTGAACCGGATCGACGTTCTGGCTACAACCCTGCATAGCGTGTCTACCCGGTGCCCCTCCCACAGCCCATCCGGCCCGCGAAAGGTGGCGAGCCCACTCTCGGCGGAAATTCCCGCGCCTGTGAGGATGACAATCGAGCGATAGTCTGGCATCCGCGTGTTCATGCAATTCAGAGACGAAAGACGCAAGCCATGACGGCCATCGGGATCATCGGGTGCAACGGGCGCATGGGCCGGGCCATTCGCGCGGAGTTGGAGGCAAAGGCCCTCCCCTATGCCGGCGGTGTGGACAAGGGCGAAGGCGATCTTTCCGCGCTGATCCAACACAGCGACGTGCTGATCGATTTCTCCACGCCCTCCGCGCTGAAGGACACGCTGGAGGACTGCATGATGGCGAAGAAGCCTGTCGTCATCGGCACCACCGGGCTGGAGGAGGCGCATCATCACCTCATCGACGCCGCGTCCCACGCCATCCCCGTCCTCCAGACCGGCAATATGTCTTTGGGCGTCAATCTGCTCGCCGCTTTGGTGGAGGATGCCGCGCGCAGGCTGGGGGACGACTGGGACATCGAGATTGTCGAGATGCATCATCGCCACAAGGTCGATGCGCCGTCCGGCACCGCACTCTTGCTTGGCGAGGCGGCCGCGCGCGGGCGGGGGATCGCGCTGGCGGAGCATAAAGAAAGCGGGCGCGATGGGATTACGGGCGCGCGGGCACGCGGGGCGATCGGCTTTGCGGCGCTGCGTGGCGGCTCGGTCGCGGGGGATCATCAGGTGATCTTCGCGACCGATGACGAGCGCATCGAGATCGGCCATCGCGCCGAAAACCGCGCCATCTTCGCGCGCGGTGCGGTGAAGGCTGCGCTGTGGCTTGGGGCGCAAGGCGCGGGGCGCTATGACATGAAAAATGTTCTAGGTTTGTAATATAACCTGATGAAAAAGGATGATATATTCGAGTTTTATCGGAGGTTGGCCGAGCTGAACCCCGATCCGCGCACCGAGCTAGACTATGGCAATGACTATCAGCTGCTCGTCGCCGTGGTGCTGTCCGCCCAGGCGACCGATGTCGGCGTCAACAAGGCCACGCGCGCACTGTTCCGCGATGTCAAAACCCCTGCCCAGATGGTCGCGCTCGGTGAGGAGGGATTGAAGCAGCACATCAAGACGATCGGCCTGTTCAACGCCAAGGCGAAGAATGTGATCGCGCTGTCCGAGATTTTGGTGCGCGATTTCGGCGGGCAGGTGCCGCGGGACCGCGATGTGCTCACCACCCTCCCCGGAGTTGGGCGGAAAACCGCCAATGTCGTGATGAACACCGCCTACGGTGCGGAGACCTTCGCGGTCGACACCCACATCTTCCGTGTTGGAAACCGCACCGGCCTGGCGCCGGGCAAAACGCCTCTCCACGTGGAAAAAGCCCTCGAAAAAAACACCCCCGCCCCCTTCCGCCGCGATGCGCACCACTGGCTGATCCTGCACGGCCGCTATATCTGCAAGGCGCGGCGGCCCGAATGCTGGCGCTGCCCGGTCGCGGACCTGTGCCGGTTCAAGCCCAAGACGCCGGCGCCCGCCTGACCTCAGTTGTCATCAGTTGTCATCTGCCGTTCATTCGGCACATGATAACCTGTCTGCCAAAGAAAGGAGCCTGCCATGCAAAAGTCCGTTTATGCCCGATCCGCTGCGGCCCTGCTCATCGCCGCCACGGTCGCCAGCCCCGCCATCGCCCGGGAAAAGAAGCCCGACAATCTCGTTGCCGTCGGCGAGCCGATCGACTGTATAAATCCGCGCCTCATCCGCAGCACCCATGTGCGCGATGACCAGACGATCGACTTCGAGATGAACGGCAACACTGTCTACCGCAACACCCTGCCCTATAAATGCTCCAGCCTCGGCTTCGAGGAACGCTTCGCCTATAAGCTTTCCACCAGCCAGCTATGCTCGGTCGACATCATCACCGTGCTGCAATCCTTCGGCGGCGGGTTGAGCCAGGGGCCAAGCTGTGGTCTCGGCAAGTTCCAGAAGATGGAAAAGGCGAAGAAGTAGCGGCCTTCATCCTTGAGCGATAAAAAGCGCGGGCAGCGCGCAGTTGCGGCTAGCGCTTGGCCCCGCGCTTTGCTAAGCGCGCCTAGCACAGGCGCTTAGGCACCCATAGCTCAGCTGGATAGAGCGCTGCCCTCCGAAGGCAGAGGCCAGAGGTTCGAATCCTCTTGGGTGCGCCAATTTCTCTTCTGTCCCGTGACGCGGTTATCTCACACCTCCGGCAGCTGCTGTTCCGCAAAGCCCCAACCTTTCAGGGTCGCGCTGCCAGCACGGCAGAGCAGTTCGTCCGCGTCCCTGATCGTAAAGCGCGCCGGGCTCTTGATATCGCGTAGCTCCTCCCAGCCCACCGGCGCCGCCACGGGCGCCCCCGAGCGCGCCCGCGCCGAATAAGGCACCACGGCGGTTGATCCGCGCTGATTGCGCAGCCAATCGATGAATATCCGCCCCTTGCGCTTCGCCTTGCTCATGGTCGCGACGAAGCGATCCGGCTCGGCCATGCTCAGCGCCTCGGCGAAACGACGGGAGAAGTCCTTGTGCGCCTCCCAGCCATGGCCGGTTGAGAGCGGCACGATGACATGCACACCCTTGCCACCGGATAGCAGCGCAAAACTGACAAGGCCGATGTCGGACAGATGCTGCCGCAGATCGAACGCCGCCTTTTTCACTTCCTCGAAACCCAGACCCTCGTCGGGATCGAGATCGAAGATCATCCGGTCGGGCTGCTCAACATCCGCTACATGCGCGCCCCAGCCGTGGAACTCGATCGTGCCCATCTGCACGCAGGCGAGGATACCGTCTGCCTCCTCGACATAGAGATAGTCCTCTGCGCCGCCGTCCTTCTCGGTGATGGGCACATGCCGCACGCTCTCGCCAAAGCTGCCGCTGTCATGCTTTTGAAAGAAGCATTTCTTCCCTCGCCCCTGCGGACAGCGCACCAGGCTGATCGGGCGACGGGCAACATGGGGGAGCATGATCGGCGCGACGGCCTGATAATATGCCGCCAAGTCGCCCTTGGTTAGCTTGCCGTCGGGGAAGACAAGGCGCTCAGGGTGGGTGATCGTGATCGCCGTGGCGGACGCATTCGCCTTCGGAGCGGGAGATGGCGTTTCCGGTGTCACGTCTTTCGCCTCCTTGTCACCACGCAGGCCCAGAAACGAACCATGCCGCACCCTACCCTCGGCCGTAAAGGTGGCGAAGGCGACTTCGGCCACCAGCTCCGGCCGCACCCACCGGGCGTGGCGGGTTTCCGCTCGCGGCGCTTCGACAACGGCTTCGTCAGCAGTCAGAGGCTCGAGCCGCGCGGCCAGATCTTCCATCCCTGCGTCGTCAAATCCGGTGCCGACCTTGCCTTTGTACACCAGCCCGCCTGCCTCATACTGTGCCAGCAACAGCGATGCGAAAGCCCTGCCCTTCGCCTTGCTCGGCTGCCAGCCGACTATGACGAACTCCTGCCGCAGCGTGCATTTCACCTTGAGCCACTCGCGCGTGCGCCTGCCGCGATAGGGCGCAGCGGCGCGCTTGGCGATGATCCCCTCCTGCCCCGCCTTGCACATCCCGGCATACAGCTTTTCGCCCGCGCCAATGACATGATCTGCGACATGGATCGGCGGCTGTGCGGCGGCGAGCAGCGAAGCAAGACGCTCCTTTCGCTCAAGATTGCCGAGCTCGCCCAAATCCTCGCCGTTCAGCTCCAGCAGATCGAACGCATGATAATCGAGCCGCTGGCCCTTGCCCTGCTCGCCGTGCCCGCGCTTCAGCATATCCTGCAGGGCCGCAAAGCTGGGGTTGCCGTCCGCGCCGGGGGCGGTGATCTCACCGTCAATCAGGCAGGAGGGCAGATCGAGCGCAGAAATCGCATCGCGCAGCGGCACGAATTTGTCAGTCCAGTCCTGCCCGGTCCGGGTATAGACCGTTACGGCGTCGCCACTCGCCGCCACCAGCGCGCGATAGCCATCGAACTTGATCTCGTGGAACCAGTCGTTCCCCGAAGGCACAGCGTCCACCAGTGTCGCGAGCTGCACGGCGCGGAACGCGGGCGGCTTGGCGTTGCCCTTGGGCTTGGTGCGGCGTGAGACCTTGCGGTTATGCCGCGCCGTCGTGGCCATCGCCTTGGCGAAAGCGTCCCCGCTCTTGCCCGCGAGCGAACTTACCCCGCCGTCGTCATGCGCGATTTCGCTCATCGTGCGTCCGGTCAGCACACTCGTCAGCTGCTGATTGACCAGATCGTCACTACCGCCCGAGTGGGCGTCCTCAACCTTGCGCAGCAGCCAGTTTTCGCGCTTCTCGCCCTTGCGGCCCTTCATGCGGACGAGCAGCCATTCGCCCTTCATCCGCTCGCCTTCCAACGTGAAATGAAGATGGCCCTTCTCGATATCCTTGGCGCTCTTGCCCGGAACCGGCGCCCATGTGCCCCTGTCCCACAGCATCACGGTGCCGCCGCCATATTCGCCCTTGGGGATGCTCCCCTCAAAGTCAGCGTAGGAGAGCGGGTGGTCTTCGGTACGCACGGCCAGGCGCTTGTCAGCCGGATCGAGGCTCGGCCCGCGCGTCACCGCCCAGCTCTTGAGCACGCCATCGACTTCCAGCCGAAAATCGTAATGCAGCCGCGTCGCGTCATGCTTTTGAACGATGAAGCGGTTGCCGCCGCCCTTCTCCTTGCGCCCCGCAGGCTCGCGCGTACGCTTGAAGTCGCGCTTGGCGTTGTATTCTGCAAGGTCCTTAGCCACGGTCAGCCGGCTCGTTCTTGCGGGGCAGATAGCGCTCCACCACGCGCACAACCACCAGCAGCACAAGCGCCGTCAGCCCGCCCAGCAGCACCAGCGGATATTGGCCCGCGCCGCTGGCGATACCGACCATCGCTGTTAGCCAGACATGCGTGGCCGAGGTGAGGTTCCGCACGTCTCCGCCCCGCACGATGATGATACCAGCGGCGATGATGCCGATGGCAGCCGTAGTCGCCTCGAACATGCGAAGCGGATCGATCGAAGACTCTTCCCCGCCGAGCTGGTGATAGAGCAAGATGGAGGAAACCGTCATCATCGCCGAGGTCAGCGCAATCATGCCGTGGGTGCGCAGGCCGGCGGCGTGGCCGCGCACCTCTCGGTCGAACCCCAGCACCAGCCCCGCCAATGTAGCGACGCCGAGGCGCAGCGCGATCTCCGCATCCGGCCATTCGAACTGCATGGGCAGATTGAGCTCCATCAACCTGCGCTTCTCTTGCGGCGGGCGGCGGGCGCGGCGGCAACGCGCGTCTTTTTGCTTCGGGCGGGCGCTGCTCGCGTTTTCGATGAAGCAGGCCCCTTGCCCTCAACCGACGCCTTGAGCGCCGCCATCAGGTCGATCACGCTCGCTCCGGATTTGGCGCCCGGCTCGTCGACCTCCTCGATCACGCGCTTGCCCTTTGCCTTCACCTTCTTGTCAATCAGCCGATGCAGCGCATCGACATAGCGGTCGTGAAATTCCGATGCGTCGAACGGCGCGCTTTTGCGTTCGATCAGGCTGGAGGCCAGGTCGAGCAGTTCGGGATCGGCCTTGGACTTGCCGATCGAGCGGAAATAGCCGGTGGCTGCGTTCACCTCGTCAGCATATCGTAGCACTTCCAGGATCAGGCCATTGCCGCAAGGCTTGAGGCTCACCAGCTGCTCACGACCACGCACGGAAAGCTGGCCGATGCCAACCTTGCGCGCCTTGCGCAGGGCCTCGCGTAGTACGATATAGGCCTCTTCTGCCAGTTCATCGGCTGGAACGACGTAATAGGGCTTCTCATAATAGAGCACGTCGATCGCATCGGCATCGACGAACTGGACAAGCTCGAGCGTGCGCTTGCTTTCCAGCTTCACCGCCTCGATCTCCTCTTCCTCGAGCAGTACGTAATTCCCCTTGGCGACCTCATACCCCTTAAGGATCTCGTCGCGGTCCACCGGGCCGACGCCCTGCACGACCTTCTCATACTGGATGGGCTTGCCCGACGGCTCGTGAATCTGGCGAAAGCTGATCGCGGCGCCGCTCTTGACCGCGGGATAGATTTCCACCGGAATCGATACCAGCGCCAGTCTGATCTGCCCCTGCCAATATGCGCGTGCTGCCACCTCGATCTCCTTCGCACGTAGAACGGGGCTGGAGGCCCACGGGTTCCGGCAAGGCGCAATGCAAGGCGATGTGGCGCACTAGCTCCCGCCTGCGCTCGCGCGATCTAATAATTTTCTGAACCCGGGAACGATGAACTGGCTCGGCCGTTATCGCGTGCGTGAGCGCGCCCCCGTGCGCTTGGGGGACAATGATGCGCGAACGCGACGACTGGCACCTGACGAACCAAATCAAACATGAAGAAGGCTCCGGCGACCCTTTCGCCGCCGCAGTGCGCGCGACCCGGATGCCGATGGTCATCACCGACCCATCCCTGCCCGACAATCCCATCGTTTTTTGTAACGAGGCGTTCCAGAAGCTCACAGGCTATGCCCGCGACGAGATCGTTGGAAGGAACTGCCGCTTTCTTCAGGGACCGGACACGGATAGGGCGGCGGTCCGCGCCATTCACGACGCAATCCAGGCCGGGCACGATATCGACATAGATCTGCTCAACTACCGCAAAAATGGTACGACTTTCTGGAACGCCCTCTATCTCAGCCCGGTGCGCAACAAGGCGGGCGAGATACGCTATTTCTTCGCTTCCCAGCTCGATGTAACCGAGCGAATTCGGCAGCGCTCCCTCATTGCGGAGCAGAAGGCGGAGGTGGAGCGCGAGGTCGAGCGGCGCACGGCCGACCTCCAGGCCGCGCTCGAAGCCAAAACCTTGCTGCTGCACGAGGTCGATCATCGCGTGAAGAACAACCTGACGATGATTGGATCGCTGCTGCGGCTGCAGGTCCGGACCATCGGCGACCCCGAGGCTACGGCCAAGCTGGAGGCGATGCTGGAGCGGGTCGACGCGCTCTCGACCGTGCATCGCAGACTGTACCAGTCCGACGACGTGACCACGTTCGAGGTCGGCGGCTTCACCGAAAATCTGCTGTCCGACCTGCTTGGCGCCAACGGCCGCACGGACATCAAAACAGACTCGCATTTCGACCAGGTGGATATCTCGTCCAGCCGCGCTGCCGCGCTGGGCCTGCTGTTGAGCGAGGTGTTGACCAACGCGATCAAGCATGGCTTCGCGGATGGCCGGGGCGGCACGCTCACTCTAACGGGCCGGCGCGACGGGGACCAGGCAGCCATCGTCATCAGCGACGACGGCCCGGGCCTGGGAACAAATAACACGGCATCCTCGGGTCTTGGAGCCATGCTCATCAAGCGGCTGGCGCGGCAGGTCGGGGCCGAGGTGCGCTGGCGGGATGCGGAGCCGGGCACGGGAGTCACGATCTCCTTTCCACTGGAAATGCCATGAAGCGACCAAAGGCACCGCTACGCGTGCTCATCGTGGAGGATGAGGCGCTGCTGGCAATGGACATCGAGGAAATGGTCGAGGAAGCGGGGCATATCGTGGTGGCAGAGGCCGCTTCGCTGCATGATGTGGAGGAGCTTCGCGAAGGAGTTTGCTTCGATCTCGCGTTCGTCGATCTCCAGTTGGCCAGGGGTACGAGCGGCCTCGATGTCTGCCGTCTGATCCGTCAGCGCTGGCAAGAAGCGTTTATCGTGTTCGTGACCGCCAACTCCCGGAAGATACCGGAAGACTATTGCGGTGGCCATGGCGTCATCCCCAAGCCGTTTTCGCGCTCCGGGCTGATGGCGGCCATGCGCTATATCGAGGAAGGTGTGTGCGATCCACCGCCGACTTCGCCCCAGCCGGCAAGCTTCATCGCTTCGCCTGCATTTGCCGCGAGCTGGGAATGACTCATGGGGCGAGATCGCGATGGGCGGCGGCGTCCGTCTCCGACAGAATCAGAAAGGCGGGACATGGCGGAAGGGATTGAAAAAGCGCGGACCGGTATAGACGGATTCGACGAGCTGACGCTCGGCGGTCTGCCGCGCGGGCGCCCGTCGCTGATCTGCGGCTCGGCCGGCTGCGGCAAGACGCTCTTCGCATCGACTTTCCTCATCAATGGCGCGCGCGACGAGGGCGAGCCGGGCGTGTTCGTCACCTTCGAGGAGCGCCCGGTCGACATCATCAGCAACGTCGCCTCGCTCGGCTTTGGCCTCGATGACCTGATCGAACAGCGCAAGGTGCATATCGAGCATATCGCCATAGACCCGGCCGAACTGGCAGAAGTGGGCGACTATGATCTGGAAGCGCTCTTCCTGAGGCTGGAGCTCGCGATCGACGAGATCGGGGCCAAGCGCATCGTGCTCGATACGATCGAGAGCCTGTTCTCCGCCTTTCAGAACCCCGCTATTTTGCGTGCCGAGATCCGCCGCCTGTTCGACTGGCTCAAGGACAAGGGTCTCACGGCGGTGATCACCGGAGAACGGGGCGACGGCACCCTTACCCGGCAGGGGCTTGAGGAATATGTCTCCGACTGCGTGATCCTGCTCGATCACCGCGTGCACAATCAGGTATCGACCCGCCGCCTGCGCATCGTCAAATATCGCGGAACAGCCCATGGCACGAACGAATATCCCTTCCTGATCGGGGAGGACGGCTTCAGCGTGCTGCCGGTCAGTTCGCTCGGCCTCGTCCATAAGGTGCATGAGGACCGCATCTCCACCGGCATCCCTGACCTTGACGCCATGCTCACCGGCGGCGGCTTCCACCGGGGAAGCAGCATCCTGCTGAGCGGCGTCGCGGGCGCTGGCAAAAGTTCGATCGCGGCGGCGTTCGTGCAGGCGGCATGCCAAGCGGGCGAGAAGGCGCTCTATTTCTCGTTCGAGGAGTCAGCCTCGCAAACGGTGCGCAACATGCGCTCGATCGGGATGGATTTGCAGCCCTGTATCGATAGCGGCCTGCTGAACTGCGTGGCGGTGCGCCCCACCTTCTACAGCCTCGAAATGCACCTAGCAATGATGCTGCGCGAGGTTCAGAAGCAGAAACCCTCGCTCGTGGTGCTCGACCCTATCTCGGCTTTTCTCGAGAGCGGAGAGGAGCTGGAAGTGCAGTCGATGCTGCTGCGCATGATCGACTATCTGAAATCGCAGGGCATGACTGGCGTGTTCACCCACCTCGCCCACAGCCAGGGCGAAACCCAGACCGACGCCGGGCTTTCCTCGCTGATGGATGCGTGGATATTGCTGCTCAACCGCGAAGTGAACGGCGAGTTCAACCGCGAGCTGTATCTGCTGAAGGCGCGCGGAATTTCCCATTCCAACCAGGTGCGCGAGTTCGTGATGAGCGACAGCGGGATCCATCTGATTGCGCCCTATCTAGGCGAGAACGGCGCCCTCACAGGCTCTGCGCGCCGGTTTGAGGAAGCGCGGGCACGCCGCAGCGAGGTGAAACGGCGCGCCGAAGAGCAGCGCCTGCGCGAAAAGATCGTGCAGCGCCGCCGCCGGGCGCAGGCGCAGATCGAGGCGCTCAAGGCTGAGCTGGAGGCGGACGAGCTGGAGCTGAACAGCCTGATCGCAGAAGAAGCGGCCTATCGGCAGCAGGCCGATCTCGATGCACTGGAAATGGAACGCAGCCGCGACGGGCAAGCCCGATGACGGAAGATGAAAGCAGGTCCCATGTCTGAAAATGACCACAAACCCCTGAAGCTAACGCTGTATATCGCCGGGCAGACCCCCAAGTCTCAGGCGGCGATTCGCAACCTCGAAAAAATCTGTGCGGATCACGACTCCAAGCAGCTGGTGGTCGAGGTGATCGACTTGCGCGAAAACCCCAAGCTGGCGCGCGAGCATAATATCGTGGCGATCCCCACGCTGGTCAGGTCGCTGCCGGTCCCCGTGCAGAAGATAATCGGCGACCTCTCCGACCGGGAGAAAGTGCTCGTCCATCTGCGCATAGCGGAAGACCTGTAATGGCGGCGGAGACCGCCGCCGCGGCAAGCGAGGGCGATCTCCGCCGCCGTCTGCTCGAGGCCGAAGAGACCCTGCGCGCCATTCGGGACGGCGATGTCGATGCACTCGTTGTGCGCGGCTCCGGCGAGGAGTCCGTGTTCGCACTCGGCGGCGGTCAGGATAGCTACCGCGCCTTCATGGAGGCGATGGACCTGGGCGCCGCCGCGCTCGACAGCGATCGCCAGCTGATCTACGCCAACGCCGCGCTATGCAGCCTCCTGGGTCTGTCGCCGCGACTGATGCAGCGTGACGGCCTGCACAAGGCGCTCGGGCCATCCTGCGCCGCGATGCTCGACACCCTGCTGGACCGCGCAGCGGCCGCGCGCCAGAACGGCAAGCTCGTGCTACACCGGGCGGACGGCGACCTCCATCTCGAGCTTACCGCCGCGCCCCTCCCCTTGAGTTTCTCCGACGGATTCGCTGTCACCTTCGCCGATGTGACGCAGCGCGTCGAGGCCGCCGCCGCCGAGGAGGCGGAACGCATCTCCCGCGCCGTCATGATGTCATCCAACGAGGCGGTCATAGTCTGTGACCGGGAGGGCACCATCACCCATATGAACCTCGCCGTGCGGCAGTTCCGCGAGGACGTATTGGTCGGGCTGGGCTTTACGCAGGCGTTCCCGCTGGATTTTTCGCTCGGCGCGGGCCTGATGCATGCGGATGACCTGATCGGCGTCGCGCTCGCGGGTAAGAGCGTGCGCGGGGTCGAAGCGAAGCTGCCGGGCGACCCGCCAAAAGATGTTACCGTGAGCGCCGCGCCGCTGCGCATGAGCGGCGATGCCATCGGCGGGTGCGTCATCAACATCATCGACGTGTCGGAGTTCAAGGCGGCTGAAAAACGCCAGAATCTGCTGATGGGGGAACTGGCGCACCGGGTGAAGAACACGCTAACGCTGGTACTGTCGATCGCGAACCGCACCATCGCAGGTTCGCTCGATCTGGGCGACTTTCGCACCACCTTTGGGCGCCGCATAGAGGCTTTGGCAGCAACTCACGACCTGCTGGCAAACGGCGCGTGGTCCGGGCTGACGCTGGGAGACCTGATCCAGGCCGAGCTGGCGCCCTATATCCCACTCACCAGCAGCCGCATCCAGCTGCCTCCCTTGCGCACCCGCATCTCGACCGACATAGCCGTGGCGCTGGGGTTGATCTTTCACGAACTGGTGACGAACGCCGTCAAATATGGTGCGCTTTCCAACGATTACGGCCGCATCACCATCCACGCGGACAACAGCAGCGAGGGCCATCTGCGGCTGCGCTGGCAGGAAGATGGGGGCCCTCCGGTCAGTCCACCACAAAAGAAGGGCTTCGGGCAGACAATCATCGCGCGGGGGCTGGGCACCAAGAATGGCGCCGGGGCCGAGGTGGAATTCCGGCCTGAAGGGCTGATCTGCCGGATTTCCATCGCCGCCGCGGACCTTGTCGCGTGAACGGCTGTATTTGAAGGACGGGACACATCCCGTCACCCCCGACGGGCGCTATTTTGTGGTGCGCGGCAGGCTGTGGCGGATGAGCAATCCGGCGCTCGCTCCTGAGGTGCGTGAGGCTCTGGTAAAGGAGCTCATGCGCGCCCGCCAAGCCGTCGGCTTCGCGCGGCGGGCCAAGGACCGCGAGGCCGAGGACACAGCCCATTCCGCCGTCGATCGCGCCAAGCGGGCGCTGGGCGAACGCGGCCCCCGGTGGTGGGACGATGGCGCGCCCGACTTCAACCGCCATATGGCCCGCAACACGCCCTATGCGGACTGGTTTGCGGAATTAGACGAAAGACAGCGCCGCGACGCATTTTTCTGAATTTCGGCGCGTTTTAGAAGGGTTGGCTGCCCCGCAGCCCAAGCTGCAGGAACGCGATCATGAACACCATCGACACCACCTCCCCCACCGAGGTCAAGAAGCTCAACATGCTGGAGCGGATCGACCTCAAGCTCATCGAAGCGTCCAGGCCGCTGCTTGAAAAACCTGCCGTGCGCAAGTTCGGCGAGATCGGCAAAGCGGGTGACGACAAGATCCTGCTCCTGCTGTCGGCGGGCATCGCCGTCGTCGGGCTGGCATCGCGCAATGGCAAGCTGCAACGCACGGGATCGCGCATGCTCATCGCGCAGATGGTGGCGAAGGTGACGAAGGAAGCGGGCAAGAACAGCGTCGATCGCACCCGCCCGTCCGAACAGATCGAAGCGCGGCGCTATATCGCGAAGGCCGGGAATTCGAAGGATAAGGACATGCGTTCTTTCCCTTCCGGCCACACGGCATCCGCGCTGTCCGTGGCACGCGCCTTCTCGCGCGAATATCCCAAATATACCAAGCCGGTTCTCACAGTGGCGGCGGTAATCAGCTTCCTCCAGATTCCGCGCCGCGCCAACTACCCCGGCGACGTGGCGGCTGGTGCGGGCGCGGGACTGTTCGCCGAGAAGCTGGCCGACGGTATAGTGAGCGCGTTCCACAGGATCAGGGGCAGACGGCTCCCTAAAGTTAAAGCCTCGCGGCGTTAAATGCCCGGATCATCGCTTGACTTTAGGGACCAATCAGGAACATATAGTGAACAATTTGAACTGGACGGTGTGGAAATGGGTACAACATGGCGACTGACTGCTCCGCACAACAACCGTCAACTGAGCAAACCCCGTGCGGCGCGCAAGCGGTCAGCCGCGGCGTGTGCCGCCTGTTTCACCGGCACGATATTCTGGCGTTGCCCGAGGTGCCGCTGCGCAATGGCCGCCGGGTAGATCTTATGGGACTATCCAAGAAGGGGGATGTCATCATCGTAGAGATAAAATGCGCTCGGGGCGACTTGATGGGCGATGCCAAATGGACCGATTATCTCGACTATTGCGACCGCTTTTACTGGGCCGTCCCCGCCGCGCTACACTGCCAGGAATTGCATCAAGAGCGTTTCCTGCCGGAGCGTTGCGGGCTGATCGTTGCGGATGCATATGATGCGGAGATTGTCCGGCCCGCTGCGCTGCACGCCCTTGCCCCCAGCCGCCGCAAGACCGAGACGTTGCGTCTCGCCCGCCATTCAATGCGCAGGCTGCTGGGCTTTTCCGATCCTACTCTGTCGCTGGACCTGGCACCATCGGCGTCGGGGAATATTATCTCCCCGAAATAGCGTCGACTCCCTCCTCGGTAGCTCAGAACCACTCGTTCCAGCTATGATCCATAGCAACGCGGGCGCGGACCGGGCGGCCAGCCGCATCGCGCGCAGGCAGGTAGCGGAAGCGCTCCTCCATCAATCGGCATATTTCAGTGTCAACCTCGGGTAGGCCGCTCGACCGACTCGCGATGCACCCGGAGACACGTCCGTTTGGCTCCACGAAGAACTGGGTAGTCATCGCCCGGCCGATTAACCCGTCGCCATCCGCCACCCGCGCCGCGTTCGAAAAGCTCAGCCGCCCCTTGATGCGGCGTGGCGGTGTCTCAGGCCGCAGGCCACCACCCGTGCCACCGCCCGCCCCGCCACTGCCCCGGCCATCGCCAGTGCCCCCCGCACCCTGCCCAGGGCCAGGCAGTACCGCTGCGCCTGAAGTCGCATCTTCCCCCGCGTCCGTAATGGGGGCGGTGGCGACAGGTGAAGGTGGCACCGGCACCGTCGGCGGCGGCGCGACCACCTTCACCGACTGGGATCGGATGTTAGGCGGTGCGGCCCGTCCTTCCGTCTCTGGACTCGGCTTGCGATCCGGCACGACCGCGGCAGGCGGCAACGAAGGCAGTTGCAGCGTGAATACCTCGACAATGGACTCTTCAGTCACTCGGCGGGTGAAGGCGAGGCCCGCCACCAACGACCAGCCGATCAGCGCCACCACGATGGCGGCGAAAAGACAGGCGCCGATCCGGTCACGCAAGGGTGGTTTGGCAGTATACACATTCTCCGAAGTAGAAACTCGAAACAGGAAGACAAGGGGCACATGACGACTGCGCATCATGTGAGAAGCTCGAGAAAGCAGGCAATCGCATGTCCGCTCGCTTTGCCCTCCGAGTGCTGGTAAGCCATACCAATGGACAAGCCCGAACTGATTGCGGCGGCGGCTTCAGGCATAGCAATGATCGTAATCGTCGCCGCGCGCTATTTTGCCACCAGCGGCCTGTTCGCCCTCTGGGGCGAGCGCCTGCGCCCGGGCCTGCATGCGGGGCTTGGACCACAGATCCGTCGGGAGATCGGCTGGTCCTTGCTTAGCGCTGTAATATACGGCCTTCCCGCGGGTATCGTAGCCTGGGGTTGGCACGAAAAGGGATGGACGCGGATTTACAACAACTGGACAGCCTATCCTCTGTGGTGGCTTCCCGTCTCCTTCCTGCTCTGCCTGCTGATCCATGACGCCTGGTTTTACTGGACCCACCGCCTGATGCATCGTCCGGCAGTGTTCCGCGCGCTCCACGCTGTTCACCACGCAAGCCGCCCTCCCACAGCGTGGGCGGCGATGAGTTTTCATCCAGGCGAGGCGCTCAGCGGCGCGTTCGTCATCCCAGCGCTGGTGTTCGTACTGCCACTCCATGTCGGAGTCGTGCTCGGTGTGCTCATCGTAATGACAGTGATGGGCGTGACCAACCATATGGGGTGGGAGATGTTCCCTTCCCGCCTGGTTCACGGTCGCGCCGGAAATTGGCTGATAACGGCAACCCATCATCAGCTCCACCACGACAAATATCGTTGCAACTATGGCCTTTACTTCCGCTTATGGGATCGCCTGTGCGACACCGATCACGGGCTAGGTGATTTCAGTCATGGTGGGGGCAATCGCAATAGGTAGGAGACCCCCTACCTCCGGGCGCATGCCTTCCGACGCTCTAGAGCAACAATATTGTGTCTCGTCAGCGGGAAGGGTCGCTCGCGTGCTGTTTCTGCTCCACCAGTCGATACCCTATCCCCGGTTCGTTACGGATGAGTGCGGGGCGTGACGGATCAAGCTCCAGCTTGAGGCGAAGCGCGCGAATCACCACACGCAGATAATCAATGTCATGCACATGTGCCTTGCCCCACACAGCTTCCAGCATGGCCGAATGCGTCAGTATGCGGCCACCAGCCTCCAACAGCATTTCGAGCACAGAAAATTCGCGCGGGGTCAAGTTCACAGACGCCCCCCTGCAGGTCACCTCATGGCGCGCTGCATTGAGGGTGACCGGACCGAAATTGAGCGGTGCATCTGGCTCTTTAGGTACTCCCGACCGCCTCAGAACGGAACGCAGGCGCGCGAGCAACTCGTCACCATCGAAGGGCTTGGTGACATAGTCATCCGCTCCCAAATCAAGCGCGGCTATTTTGTCGGCTGTCTCATTACGAGCTGTAACAACCAGAATTGGAAGGTCTCGGCTGGAGCGAATTGCCGCAATCGCCTCGAGACCATCGCGGTCCGGCAATCCAAGGTCGAGCAGCACCGCATCGACACCACCGGGCATGACTATCGCCAAAGCCTCGCGAACATTTTGCGCCAGATGAACGGCATACCCGCCACGCTCCAGAACGCTCGCCAACAGTCGGCGGATCGCCAGCTCATCGTCGACGATCAGAATATGTTTCACGACAGGCTCACAGCATGAACGGGAATGGAAACACGAAACAGCGCGCCGCCGATCGCGGCCGTGCCTATGTTTACTGTCATATCCATGGCATCTGCGAAGCCCTTAACAATGGCAAGGCCAAGCCCGCTTCCTCCGCAGCGATCATTGCCCTCTATCCGGGTGAAGCGTTCAAAAACATGTGTCTTATCTGCGTCGGCTATCCCCGGGCCGTCATCGACAACCGTCAGAATTACCACGCCTGCCTCGGTGGCTGCGCCGATCGAGACATTTGCCCTTGCATGACGTATCGCGTTGTCGACAAGGTTGATGAGGACATGGCGGAGCAAGACAGGATCTGCCTTCACCAACGGCAGATCCGCGCTGATAGCCTGCTCCAGCCGAATCTGCGCAGGGACACTGCCCAGAAAGACTATGGCATCTGTCACTACATCGACCAGATCAACTGCTTCGAGATTGGGCAAAAGCGGGCCACTGTCCAGCCGCGCAGCCCCGATCAGGTCGTCCATCATCCGGTCCAGTCGCCGCGCCTCGGCTAACGCGCCAGGGGCTTCAACGCCGTTTCCGGCAAGCTCGGCCAGTTCTCCAATCACAACGGTGAGGGGCGTGCGGAAATCATGGGCGATGCTCGCCAGCAAAGCACGCCTAAGGGCGTCGCGACCTTCGAGCCGCTCCCTCGCTTGGCGTTCCTGCTCAAGCGAAAGCCGGTCCCGCGCCTGCCCCAGAAGTCTTGCCAGCTCCCGAAGCTGCGCCAGTTCGTCCTCTAAGCGCGTGCTGCCGTCGGCGGGCCGCGCCACCGCAAAGATGCCGGAGGGGGACTGACGTCGGGGGCTGAGCGGAAGGAATGTCCAGTCCGATGCGGGCATGACGGCCGTTCCATGCCCGGTACAGTCGCCATTGTGCCCTGCCCACGCGGCCGCGGACAGGTCTAGCGTCGAAAAGCCATCCCCCTCCCCCGGTAAAGGTTCGCTCGGCATGATGCGTGCCTCGCCATATTCGGCGGCAAGCCATCTCAGCGCCGCCTCGATCGCTTCGCGCGCCTCGCCTCGCCCGAGCAGCGCCGAAAACTGGGCGGACTGCGCGCTCGCGGCCGCTCGCGCTTCGGCCTCGGCTTCCCGTATCTTCAGCGCCGTCGCAAGCCGGCTTGTCACGAGCGCCACTGCAAAGAGGACGAACACGCTCACCAGATTATCGAGGCTGTGCACTCGAAAGGTATATCGTGGCGGCACGAGGAAGAAATTATAGGCAAGCGCGCCGCAGGCGGCTGTGACCATTGCAGGGCCAACATTCCCACGCGCAGCGACAAGCAGCACGGGGAGCAGGAATACCAGGGCGGAAGAAGCTAGGCCCAACACCGGCAGCCAGACGCTGGTAACGGCCGCGACGGCGGAAACAGCCAGGAACCCGATCAGATAAGAGATGGCATCGTCGCGCATAGCACACGCTTATAGCTCTATTTGCGACCCAAGTTCGACAACGCGATTGGGAGGAATCGCAAAAAAGGCGGTCGGGTCAGCGGCGTTCCGATGGAGGAAGCTGTACACCAGAGTCATCCAGGGCGGCATGGCCGGATGGCTGGCGCGACGAATGGCGTTTCGTCCCACAAAGAAGGACGTTCCTCCCACGCCCTTGAGCAGTTCGCTTTGCGCGAGATCACTCGGTATGTCGATACGGTCCATATAGCCATAGGCCAGCCGAGCCTTGATGAAGCGATCATCAAGGCGGGCAAATGAGAGGCGTTCATGCCCCGGCACATGGGGCCTCTGCTCGGTGTCGACCGTCAGGAGCACGCTGGTGCGATGCAAAGCCTTGTTGTGCTTGAGGTTATGCAGCAGCGCGGAGGGAGCGACCTCCGCATCCTGCGTCAGGAACACCGCGACACCGTCGACGACGGCAGGTGGGCGGGCGGCGAGTGCCGAGGCCAGATCAGCCATGGCCACACCTTGCTCGCTGGTGCGGGCTAGCGCCGCCTTTCGCCCACGCATCCAGGCTACTATGACAAGCCCCAGTATACCGGCCACCAGCAACGGCACCCACCCTCCCTCAATCACCCGCAATATATTTGCTCCGAAAAAAACAATGTCGATCGCGAGGAATGGAATGAACAACAATGTGGTCCAGAGGCCATGCCAGTGCCAGCCTCGCCAAGCGATGATGAAAGCGAGGCAGGTCGTCACCACCATTGTCCCTGTCACCGCGATGCCATAGGCCGCGGCCATTGCCGAACTGTTCTGAAACGCAGCGACGAGGATCAATACACCTGCGAGCAACGCCCAGTTGACGAAGGGCATATAGACTTGGCCGATTTGGTCTGCGGATGTTTGGCGGATCGTCAGGCGCGGCAGCAAGCCGAGGGCAATCGCCTGTTGAGAGAGAGAATAGGCACCGGTGATGACCGCCTGACTGGCGATGATCGTCGCCAGGGTCGCCAGTACAACCAACGGCGCGCGCAGATAATCGGGCGCCATGATGAAAAACCAGTCGGCATTGGCCAGGGGCATGCCCGCGGCCTGGGCCGACTGCAAGGTGCTGAGTGCCAGCGCCCCCTGCCCCAGATAGTTGAGCGTCAACGCCGGCCAGACGAAGCCTAGCCAGCCCATCTGAATGGGATGGCGCCCAAAATGCCCCATGTCTGCTATCAGCGCTTCGGCGCCTGTAACGGTCAGGAAAACAGCCCCCAGAACGAACAGGCCAAGAACGCCATGATCCATCAGGAAGCCGATGGCCTCGAGGGGGTTGAAGGCCGCCAGAATGGCAGGCGCCGACGCAATGTGCCATAGGCCCAAGGCTCCGATGCTGACAAACCAGATCGTGCAGATGGGTCCAAACAGCCGCGCAACACTCGCGGTACCCCGAGACTGAATAGCGAACAGACCGACTAATATACCGGCTGTAAGCCCCAACACCGTGGATATTCCCATTCCCCTCAAGCCGGGCACAGTTTTCAGTCCCTCGACTGCCGAAAGCACTGACAGCGCGGGCGTGATGATGGCATCGCCGTAAAATAGGGCGGCCCCCGCGCCTCCCAACAGCAGGACAATCGGCCAACGCCCCTCCGTCGCCCTGCTGGCAAGCGCCATGAGTGAGAGCACCCCGCCCTCGCCGTTGTTATCCGCGCGAGTCAGGAAAAGAACATATTTGAGGGTGACGACGATGATCAGCGCCCACAGCGCGAGGCTGAGCACCCCGACAATCTCTGCATGGGTGATGCCGCCGTCGGCCGTCTGCGCCAACGCTTCACGAAAGGCATAGAGCGGGCTGGTGCCGATGTCGCCATAGACGACACCAATCGCACCCAGCGTGAGCGCGGCAAAGGATGAGCGGGATTTAGATTCAGTTGTGGACATGGCGCAGCCTCGGCAAAAGATACTACCGGGGATGTGGCCCCTGACTGCGTTAAGCCGCCATGTGGAATGAAGAGAAACGCATTAAGGCACCATAAAAGATGGACCCGTCTCCGGCGCAGCCGACTATCACTGGCCGAGCAGGCGCCCCCCATCTCCTGAACGCCAAATACCATCCATAGGCTTGGCGGAAACGATGAGATAACCGTCAGCAGCCCTGACGCGCGGTCCCACCTGGGAGTCGCCTCGCACCGTCAGCATCGTATCGCGCAAATGCCTCTTCGGGGATTGGAAGGCCAGGTGTCCGGGACAGGGACAAAGGCTATCGCCCGAAGCGCCGTGGCGTGAGTTACCGGTTGCCGATAAGGTCAGTTGCCTCGAAGCTGTCAACTGGTGCCATATGTCCGCCTACAGGTTTTCTCGGGCGGTGGCAGCGCAACCCTATGACTAAGTGAAGGGTGAACCATGAGTGTGGGCGGGAGAATTTTTCATTTTCCGGCCGTCCTGCCGAGCTAAGCCCTAGAAGACCAAGAGAGGCCGATGCAGGCCAAGCAGTGCCGCGCCTGCCGCGCCGCGCTACCGCTGAACGCTTACACCGTGGACCGCCGGAAGCCTGATGGACGCGAGACAGAGTGCCGAGGGTGCGCGAAGGAGCGACGGAGGATGCAGAGAAGCCGTCGCCGGGAGGTAGATGCGTTCTATGAGCGGATGAAGGCCCGAGGGCTGGCCGGGTGAGTTGTCACTCTCCCGGCTGATGCCCTGCTTTCTTCAGCCGGACTCGCGAGGCGAAAACTGGCAATGAAGCTCAAATGTGTCCGGCTGCCCGGTGTCAAATATTCTTTCAATTAAGGGCCAAGGCCAGACAATACCGATCTGAGCATCTAGTTCGTCTCGGCTCGCCATTCGCCCGGTGTAAACACCAATGGTCCTCGTGGAGATGCCTTGACCGACAACAAGCGCGCCGTTTTCGCTGAGATATGAACCCACGGACCTAGCCACGACAGGTGCCCCCGAAAGCCCCTCCCGAGTTGCGCTATCAACCAAGACCCGACGCCGTCCCGTCTCGTCAGCAAAGAGGGCTGGTTCACTTGCCAGTGAACCGCGCTTCCAAACCGGCAGGCCCGATTCCGATATCCCTCGTGGGAATCCGATTATGAATACCTCAGCGCCTATCGGTGTTGCCATGGGCGAATTAGCTATGTGGTTTAAGGCAAGAACTGCCAAATCATCTGGCATCCGAACATTGATCGGGATCACAGCAATGTCGACTTGCTCCCCAGCCTCAGGGTGGACAAGCCAACCGGCCGCGCCTGACGCCTCATAGAGTAATTGATTGAGCACAGCGAACATGCCGGTCTGCCCTGTTTGAAAATAAGCTCGGAATCGGTCGGGCCTCGCGCCCGTTTTGTTGGTGAGGGAATCTCCAGTATAAGGGTGGGTGCCGGTGAAATTATGCCATGCTGTCACAAGCGCATGCTTGCCTCCACGTTTCCACAAGAACCCGCTACCGATGCCGATAACTAGTTCACCGAACATCATTTCTAAGCGGATTACACTCAGGGAAAGAGCATCGACACCGATGTTTTTGGAATCAGGACTGATCTGCATATTCGCATGTTTGGCAGTGCTCAGTCCACAAATCCATTACAGAAATTTCGGTAAGCGTACTAAAAGTACGGCGCCGAAATCGGGCACACATTCCGGGCACACACAAGCTCCAAAACTTCATTTAACTGACTAAAATCACGTCATATTTCAGTAATGGTCGGGGAGACAGGATTCGAACCTGCGACCCTCTGCTCCCAAAGCAGATGCGCTACCAGACTGCGCTACTCCCCGTCTGCGTATCATGTTCGCAGGGCTGGGCGGAGGTTCCGTGGCCGGGCCACCGCTGGCGCCGCCTATGTCACCACAGGCCCTCAGCTGTCAAACGAAACCGGGCTTGTGCCCTCACTCCGCCTCACCGCATACCCGGTTTGTATTCAGAGGTGGCTCAGGTCCATCTTCTTGCCATTGGTGATGACGACTGGGTCGCCAACCTTCACGGCCGCGAACAGCCACTTGGCGAAGGGCTTGGGTATGCCGATGCAGCCATGCGTCGCGCTGCCCCATTTCACGTCGCTGGCATGGATGAACACGCCGTCGTTGGTCAGCCGTAGGCCATAAGGCATGGGCGCATCATAGAGGTTGGAGACATGGTCTATGTCTTTCTCCATGATCGGATAGGTGCCCACCGGCGTCGGTTTGTCGGTCGCGCCATAGAGGATGACGGCAACGCCAATCTCGTAGCCGCCGCGAAAAACGGAGAGCGTCTGCGCCTGCATATCTATGGTGACGACCATCGGGCCAGGCGGCACTCCGGCATCGTCCCATACCCAGTCGCCATGATCGAGCGGCACCCTGATGTCGAGCACGCGCTTGACGGTGAACGGCGACTGCGCGGCAGGGGAAGCCTTCGAAGCTGCCACTTTCGTTGGATCCGGCGCAGGCGCTTGTGGCTGGGGAACGGCTGCGGCTGGTTTGGCCGCAGGCGCAGGCCCCTCCCCCCCGCGAAACAACCCATTGCCCGCGATAGCCACCACGAGCAGCGTAGCACCGGCCATCGTGCCGATGAAGATAGCGCGCGCAGTGGTTTTCGAGACGGTGCGTTTTGCCATTGGTATTCCCGATCGGGTCAGGAAACCCAGTCTTTCAACAACGCGCGCAGCTTGTCCAGCGCCGCCTTCTTGATCTGGCAGACGCGCGCGGCGCCGATGTCCAGCGTCGCGCCGATTTCCTCAAGGTTCATCTCCTCGACGAAATAGAGCTGCAGCACCATCGCCTCGCGCTCGGGCAGCTTGGTGATGCATGCGCCGAGCGCCTTCTTAAGCGACTCCCGCTCCATCACGTCATCAACGCGGTCCTCGACATCGGCAAACCACATCGACTGGTCGGAATAGACCTCGTCAATGCTGTGCTCCTGAACGAATTCGGCGGCGTCGGCGAGTTCACGATATTCAGCAGGGGCAAGCCCCATTTCGGCAGACATTTCCGCCTCAAGCGGTACCCGGCCCAGCTTCTGCTCCAGTCTGGCGCGGACGGCCGCTAGCTCCTTGCGTTTCGCCATGCCGGAGCGGCAGAGCGTGGCGTGGCGGCGCAGATGATCGATCATCGCTCCGCGTACGCGCATCTGGGCATAAGTGGCAAAGCCGAAGCCGCGATCCTCATAGCCATTGGCTGCCTCGACCAGCGCGACCATGCCGATCTGCAGCAAATCCTCAATTTCGATGGCGTTGGAGACGCGGCCATGAACATGCCAGGCGATCTTGCGAACAAGGGGCATATACTGACGGGCCAGCCGCTCGGGGCTTTGGACCCCGGCCTTTCGGCCATAGGTCAGCGCCTCTCCGTCCGCTCCAATCCTGTTCACATACATAAGTGGCTATTGCCCCCGCGATCCCTGAGAACACTTTTACACACAAATGGTTAGGCAATTCTTTCACGAAGCAGGCCCGGCGCGCCGGGCACCGGATCGTGCCGTGGCCGCTCCGCGCCGCCGACGACCGCGAAAACCTCGACCGGTTTGCCATCGGGAATTTCGAGGAAAGACAGCACCGGCGTTTCGGGCAAATGCGGCTTAAACAGGCGCGACAGCGCTGCGCGCGCCACCGGCGAAGTGACGATAGCGAAGTTGCGCGCCTCGGCCATCAGCGGCCGCGCGGCATTGACCACCGCATCGGTGATTCGCTCGCTCAGGGCGGGCTCGATCGGGTGCTTGGCGTCGCCCGCCACGCGCATTGCCTGCGCGAGCAAGCCCTCCAGCTCTCCGTCAAGCGTGATGACGGGCAGCGGCATCTTCACCGGCACGAGCGTCTGGATGATGAGCGAGCCGATGCGCTGGCGCACCGCCTCCACCAGCTGCTCGTGGGTCATGTCAGGCTTGTAGGCCGCGACCATCGCCTCGCAGATGCGCCGGAAATCCTTCAGCGGGATGCCTTCGGCGAGCAGCGCGCGGCACAAAGCCGCCACCTGCCCCAGGCTCAGCAACGCAGGCGTCAGGCCATCAACGAGCTGCGGCGCATTTTCCTTCAGCGCATCGAGCAGCTTGCGCGCCTCGTCCATGCCGAACATCTCGGCCGCGTTCATCGCGATGAGCTGGTTCATGTGGGTTGCAACCACGGTCGAGGGATCGACCACGGTATAGCCCGCCACCACCGCCTCGCTGCGCTTGTCCTGCGTGATCCACACGGCATCGAGGCCGAAGGTCGGATCCTTCGCCGCCCGGCCCAGCACGGTGGATTCCAGCGCCCCGCTATCGAGCGCCAGCAGATCGTCCGGGAATATCTCATCCTCGCCCACGATCACGCCGCCGATGCTGATGCGATAGCTGTTCGGCTCCAGCGCCAGATTGTCCTTTACCCGCACCATCGGCACGACGAAACCGAGCTCCTTCGAGAGCTGCTTGCGGATGCCGGTGATGCGGCCCATCAGCGGCGCGCCCTTGCGATCATCGACGAGACCAATGAGGCCATAGCCGATTTCAAGGCCCAACACCGCGCCTTCGGACACATCATCCCACTCAATGTTGGCGGTGTTCTCAGGCTCCGGCGCGGGCGGCGGTGCGGCGGCGACTTCCTTCGCCTTCTGCTTGAGGCGCCACGCGACATAGCCTGCTCCCCCTGCGGCGGAGAGGATCATGAAATGGGGCATACCGGGCAATACGCCCAGGATGCCGAGGATAGCGGCGACCGGAGTCCATGCCTTCGCGCTGCCGAACTGGCTCGCGATCTGACCCGAAAGGTCATGCTCGCTGTTGACGCGGGTGACGATGCTCGCCGCCGCGATCGAGAGCAACAGCGCCGGGATCTGCGCCACCAGCGCGTCACCGATAGCGAGGATGATATAGGTCTGCGCGGCTTCGGAGATGGAAAGCCCATGGCTCACCATGCCCAATATGATTCCGCCGACGATATTGATGACGAGGATGAGCACGCCCGCGATGGCATCGCCCTTCACGAACTTGCTGGCACCGTCCATCGAGCCGTAGAAATCTGCCTCAGTGGCGACCTCGACCCGACGGGCCTTGGCCTCCTCCGGCGTCAACAGCCCTGCGTTCAGGTCCGCGTCGATAGCCATCTGCTTGCCCGGCAACGCATCCAGCGTGAAGCGGGCGGACACTTCGGACACGCGGCCCGCGCCCTTGGTGATGACGACGAGGTTTATAATCATCAGGATCGCGAACACGAACAGGCCGACGACATAATCGCCGCCGATCAGGAAGTTGCCGAACGCCTCGATCACATGGCCGGCCGCATCCGCGCCGGTATGCCCATTGACCAGTACCACGCGCGTGGACGCAACGTTCAGCGCAAGCCGCATCAACGTCGCGAACAGCAGCACGGTGGGAAAGCTCGAGAAATCTAACGGTTTGGCCGCATTGAGCGCCACCATCAGCACCGCGAGCGAGATCACGATATTGCCGATGAACCCGATATCGAGAATGAAGGCGGGCACGGGGACCACCATGAACATCACCAGCAGCAGCGTCGCGACGGGCAACACTGCGCCCCTCGCCGCCTGCACCCACACTTTTCCGTTCACTTCGCTGCGTGTCATGAGCCGGGATTACCTTTTCGTTATCGGCCGAGGGTGGCGAGCATGAGATAGGCGAGCCGCGCGGTCTGCGGCTGCGGGCGGATCAGATCTTCCGCCGCGATCGAGTTTTGCAGGCGCTGCGTCTGCTCGCGCGCGTAATCGGCGGGGTTCTCGTCCTCCAGCGCTGCCGAGGCATCCCCAAGATCGACATTGCGCGCGCGCGCGGCGAGCCAATCCTGCGGCGCGACCGTGTTGCCGCTGTCGAGCGCCCCATCCGCGCCGCGTTGCAGGCGCGCGGCAAAGCTGTTGCGGATATCGGCAAGGCTGCGTGCGTTGCCCGCCTTGTCGTAAAAGATGTTGCGGTTCGCCCGCGCCGCTGAGGGAAACAGCGACGCGCCGGACGCCAAGGGGTTCTGGTCATGCACTTCCAGAAACTTGCCCGCGCCGCCCACGCCTAGGAAATGCGCGAGATAAAGGTCCACCGGCTGCGCCTCGCGCCCCAGCCTCACCTCCAGCGCCGCCTTATTGTCCGCCGCATGCTGAGCGGCCATGACCGAGGCGGTTTCCGGGTGGTTGCGTAGATCGAGTATCTGCTGGCGCAGCTCAGGATCGGCGACATAATATTGGCCGCTCGGGGTCTGGCCGATGGCGTTCGCCGCCCAGCCGAGGCCATATTGGCTCCCGTGCTTGTTGATGACGCCAAGCCAGCTCTGGTCGATGAACTGGTAAAGGCCGGTCGCGGACGATGTACCCGCCTTGGCTGTGGGATTGAGGCTGCTCTCCAGCTTCGCCTGGCCAAGCAAATAGCCGAAATCCACGCCCGTCCGCTGGCTGGCGAGGGCAATGGCGTTGGTGACGCGGCTCTTGGTCGAGCCTGCCCCATCAAATCCGATAGCGGCAAAATTTGCCATGAATAACAGTCCCCATGCCCGCGGGGGTCCCGACCGCAGGCAGGGCTATTAAACAGCCGATATGCCGAAGATATGGTTAACGCGCGTTGATAAATATGCGCCGTATAAGGACTTAGAGGCTATTCAGCGCTGATAGGTGAGCGATACGTTCTCTGCGCCGGTCTGCGCAAGCAGCCCGAGGCGCTGGCGGACGGTGTCAGACGCCAGGTTCGCGCGCACCCGCGCCGATTCGATCATCGGCTTCAGCGCCTCGATCTTCTCTTTCAGCGCAGGGTCTTTCGCCCAAACTCCTTGCGCGCGCACTTCGTCCGTCGCGGCTTTCACCAGAGCGGCGGCGGCGTTTATCTGGGCTGAATCATAGCTGTCGAGCGCCCGGCGCAGTTCGTTGAACGCGTCGGTGAGCTTTTCGAGTGAGGCGATGCCGTTCGGCATCATTCACCCAGATCGAGGGCGATCATCCGCTCGGCAATGACATCGGCATTGACCGGATATTTGCCGTTGGCGATGGCTTCCTTGATCGCCAGCACCTTGTCGAAATCCACCGGTGCGCCTTCATCGGCCATGTTGCGGATCGGCGTGGCATTGCTGGATGCGACAGAGGACACGGCATTGCCGTGGCCGATCTTATCGGCGGCCTTGCTCTTGCCGTTCTCGCGCACGGAGCCGAGGCCGACAGGCGTTCCATAGGATGGGCCAACAGACTTGATCACGGTTTCTGTCCTTTCCGACTTGCCATCTTAGATACGACAAGTTTCAGAAATCTTTAAATCCGCAAAGCCTTTTTACTGGAAGCGTTCCGGCGCGCGGACGACGCCCATTTCCTGCACCCGCGCGAGAACGGGGTCAGACTTCTTGTCCTCGCGCACGCGGATCATGTCACCCGCCGCGCCATCCTCGTCGGCGATCATCATACGAGACACGGTGAAAGCCGTCCCGCCCGCCACGAGCTGCACCGGGTCACCCTTCTTGACGACAACCTCCTTGCGGATGGCTGCGGGGCGAGCATAGCCATTGCTGGCCTGCGCCTGCTGCGCGCCGCCGGCGTTGAGCGGCACACGGATGCGCCAGCCCAGCGGCTTGCACTCCACCATCGCCGCGCCGAAAATCGGGCCGGATACTTCGGGCACCTGCGGACAGGCGGCGAGTTTCAGCCTGCGGTCGACCGGAGCGGTCGCGCCGCCGGGCGTGCCGACGTTCGCGCCAACGGTCATCGCCACGATGCTGTCGAGCCGGTCGAGATTCTCGAACGACTGCGCGCGCGCGGCTGCGGCGCAGAGGCCGACCCCAAGGCCGGTGGCAGCGCAGGCGATCATGAACTGGGTGGCAATGCGTGGCACGCTGTTATCTCCTGACAAGTCTTCGTCAGGAAATTAAGCAAGGTTCGTGCCAGATCGCGCGACTTACTTGGCGCGGATGAGGATTTGCTGCCCGGCCTTGCTTTCGGACTGCTGATCCAGCCCGCGAATGAGGATGCGGTCCCGCGCGATGCCATGCGCCGCCAGCGCCCGCGCCGTCGCGCCGAGGCGTGCGGCCGCCAGATCCCAGTTGTCGAAGCGGTTTGTTGCCGCATCAAGGCCGATCGAGCGGATCTCGATGGCCTGCCTGCCCGCCTTATAGCGGCTCGCCACTTGCGCAATCGCCTGCTCGCCAGCCGGGGTGAGCAATGCCTCACCGGGCTGGAACAGGCTGTGCGCGGCAAGCCGGTCCATCTGCGCCGCCGGGGCGCCGAATTGCTGCGCCACGCCGCTTACTACCTCACGCTGGCGGCCATTGCTGGCTTGAAGCAATACGAAAAACCCGAGTAGCAGCAGCGCCAGATCGGCAAAGCTCAGAGCCCAGCGGTTGCGGCGGCCGCTCGCTGCCGCAGCCCGCGCGGTCATGCGACCTCGCGAATCGAGGCGCGGCGCACAGGCGCAGTCTCGCGGCGCGCCACGCGCAGCATGCGCTGGCACAGCTCGGTCTGCCAGGCCAGCTCACGCTCGCTCAGGTCCGCCAGCCGCGTAGCAATCGGTGCCGCGACAAGGTTCGCCAGCACCACACCATAGAGCGTCGTCAGCAGTGCGAGCGCCATCGACGGGCCGATCTTGGCAGGATCATCCATCCCGGCAAACATGCCAACGAGGCCGATGATCGTCCCCGCCATGCCGAGCGCGGGTGCGACATCGGCGACCGAAAGCCAGAATTTATGCGCTGTCTCGTGCCGTGCGCGCCGGTCGGCCAAGGCTTGCTCCGCCCACATCTCGAACCGGTCGACGGTTTCGGTGTCGGCCAGCTTGCGAATTGCGAGCGCGAGGAAAGGATTGGCGGCGCGCACACGGTCCGTGCACTGCAGTCCGCGCAATTGCGCCACATGATCCACGCGGGTCATCGTCGCACGGGCGAGCAGCATATCCCGCTCAGGGTCTGCGCGCCACAGCGCAGGCAGCGCCATAAAGCCGCGCGCGGTGGCCTTCGTGCCCGTCTGTGCAAAAGCGAACAGCGCGCAGCCCAACAGCATTGCGCCCAGCGTGATCGGATCGAGAAGGTGGGTCAGCACTTGCATCGTTCGGCCTCTTTGCGCGCATCATACCGGGCACAATTTACCAAAGCGCGTAGGGTTATGCTTAACGACCGGCAAAAATTTGCCGCCCTGAGGCAAAATGATGCCGCGCTTGCCGGAGCACCCCCTCCTGCAAACCCGGTCTAACCCGAAACCCACGCATTTCTGCCGTTTAGGCAAAACTGGCACGGGCTTTGCTTATATCATGTCGGATGAACCTGCCCGGCACTCCAAAGCGGTAGAACGGCGGGTTCGGATGGAAGTTTAGAGGGTTGACCGGAAAAATGGGACTGGATGACGCACTGTTCGGCCTGCATGGCAAGGCGCTGGAGCTCCGCTCGCAGCGTCTCAACCTGCTCGCCTCCAACATCGCCAATGCCTCCACGCCCGGATACAAGGCGCGGGACATCGATTTCGAGGCCGCGCTGCGCGACGCCACCGACAAGGGCGAGAGCGCGAACCAAGCCGCGACCGCCGCCATGGGCTATCGCATTCCGCTGCAGCCCGCGCTCGATGGCAACACGGTCGAACTGTCGACCGAGCAGACCTTGTTCGCTGAGAACGCCGTCAAATATCAGACCACCCTCTCCTTTCTGGAGAGCCGCCTCAACACCATCACCCGCGCCCTAAAAGGAGAATGAGCATGGCTGACACACCCATGAACGTCTTCGATATCGCCGGCCGCGCCATGTCCGCCCAGCTGGTGCGCCTCAACGCCACCGCGTCGAACATGGCGAACGCAGGCGCCGTCACCGGCAGTGAAAAGCAGGCCTATCGCGCAATCCGCCCGATCTTCCGCTCGGTCACCGAAAGTCCCGGCGTCTCCACCGTCAAGGTCGAGAGCGTGGTGACGACCGACGCGAAGCCCGTGAAGCGCCATGACCCCAATCATCCGCTCGCGGACAAGGACGGCAATGTCTGGGAGGCAGCGGTCGACAGCAGCACCGAGCTGGTGGACATGCTCGAAGCCTCCCGCATGTATCAGAACAATGTGCAGGTCTTGCAGACCGCCAAATCCCTCATGCTCGACACAGTTAGGATGGGCAAATGACCGTAACCGCCACAAATAACAACGGCAGCGTGACCTACACGGGCACCGCCGACAGTCTCAATCAGAAGTCCGCGGGCGTCACGCAAAAGAGCATGGCGCAGACCGACTTTCTGACGCTGCTCACCGCGCAGCTCAAGTCGCAGGATCCGTTCAATCCGATGGATAACGCAGACCTCGTCGCCCAGATGGCAACGATCAGCAACACCAGCGGCATCGCGGAAATGAACAAGTCGCTGGCGGCCATATCGGCTGCCGTATCGGGCAGCCGCATCAACGACGCGGCAAGCTGGATCGGCCGTTCGATGCTGGTCAAGAGCAACATCGCCGCGCCGGATGCGCAAGGCAGCTACGCGGGCCAGATCACGACCGACGCAGACGCCAACGCACTCAGCATCGACCTCGTCGATGGCAGCGGCAATACCGTCAAGACCATAGATCTCGGCGCGCGGCCAGCGGGCGAGAGCGCCTTCTACTGGAACGGGCGCGATGACGCAGGCAACTATGTCGCCGGTCAGCCGCTGCAAGTGAAGGTGCGCGGCGCCAGCCCGACCACGGTCGCCACCTGGGCTAGCATCGCGGCGGTGCAATCCCCTGCCGATGGCAGCCAGGCCAAGCTCATTACCCCGCTCGGCAGCTTCTCGCCCGCCGAAGCGCTCAAACTCACCTGATTTCTCACCAGTTCAACCTAAGGAGCCTAGTCCATGTCCTTTTATACCTCACTCACCGGCCTCAAGGCGGCGCAGTCTGACCTCGCGACCGTCTCGAACAACGTCGCCAACGTGAACTCGACCGCGTTCAAGAAGAGCCGCACCAACTTCGGTGACATCTTCGCCGCCGCGCCGATGCAGACGACCACGCAGGTGGCAGGGCAAGGTACGCGCATCACCGGCATCCAGCAGCAGTTCACGCAGGGTACGGTCGAAACCACCGACAAGACGCTCGACCTCGCGATCACGGGTGAAGCCTTCTTCACCGTGAAGACCCCGCCGCCGACGCTACAGGTCAGCTACACCCGCAACGGTGCCTTCTCGCTCGATGACAACCGTAACGTGGTCGATACCGTCGGCGGTCGCCTGCAGGTGTTTCCCTGGAACACCACCACCAGTGCGATCGACATGACCTCTCAGGCCGATCTTCAGATCCCGCTGACCAAGCCGGGATCCCCGACGATCCAGCTCTCATCGGTCGGTGTGACAGTGGATGGCACCGTGACGGCGACCTTCGCAGACTCAACCACCCAGGTTCTGGGTCAGATCGCCATGGCGGCCTTCCCGTCGAACGAGGGTCTGCGTCAGAAGGGCGACGCGCACTGGGAAGCGACGCTGCAATCGGGCGCGCCGGTTTATGGTGCCGCGAACGCGGGCCTGTATGGCGCGATCCGCTCGGGTGCGCTCGAACGCTCCAACGTCGACCTGACGGAAGAGCTGGTGGCGCTCATCTCCGCCCAGCGCAACTTCCAGGCGAATGCCAAGGCGATCGAGACCGCGTCGACCATCTCGAACGCGATCGTCAACCTACGCAGCTAAGCCTGAGTTGAAGCACATAAGGGTCTGATCCATGGACAGGATGGTCAATACGGCATTGACGGCGATGCGCGCGGCGCTCTCGCGCCAGAGCACGATCGCCAACAACCTCGCCAACGCCAACACTACCGGCTTTCGTGCGGAAATCGCCAATGCCTCCACCGTCTGGATCGACGGACAGACCTTTCGCACCCGCGCGCAATCGGGCGAGCAGGTGCTGGGTGCAGACATGAAGGAAGGCTCGGTCGTCTCGACCGGCAATCCGCTCGACGTCGCCGTGAACGGGGAGGCATTCCTCACCGTGCAGGCTACCGACGGCAGCGAGGCCTATACGCGGCGGGGCGACCTTCAGCTGTCGGACAGCGGCTTGCTGACCACGGGAGATGGACTCCCCGTGATCGGCAATTCGGGGCCGATCACCCTGCCACCTTATGACAGCATCGTGATTGCCAAGGACGGCAGCATCTCCATCGTTCCGCAGGGCGGCGACCCGAAATCGCCGCAGCAGATCGACAAGCTCAAGCTCGCCAACCCCAAGGGATCGCAGATCGCCAAAGGGCTGGACGGCCTGTTCCGCGAGGTGAACGGCGGCGTACTGCCGGACGATCCGCTCGCCCGCGTGACCGGGGGCTCGCTTGAAGGATCGAACGTCAACGCCACCGAAATGCTAGTGCAGATGATCGAGGCCAGCCGCGCTTGGGAAACCCAGGTAAAGCTGATCGACACCGCACGGCAGATCGACGACGGCGGCGCCAGCCTGATGAAATTGCCCGGCGCCTGAACAGATTAACGTGAGGACTGATATTCCATGACCAACGCCGCTCTCCACGTCGCCCGCACCGGGCTTGATGCGCAGAACACCAAGATGCAGGTGATCGCGAACAACCTCGCTAACGTGAACACCACCGGCTTCAAGAAAGACCGGGCGAACTTTGAGGCGCTGGCCTATCAACAGCTTATCGCCGCTGGTTCCGCGTCGGACAGCCAGAACAAGTTCGCCACCGGCCTCTCGCTCGGCACCGGTGTCTCGCTCGCGGGCACGAGCCGCATCGACACGCAGGGCACGCTGCAAAACACCGGCAACGCGCTCGACCTCGCGATCGAGGGCGGTGGCTATTTTCAGGTGCAGCGGCCTGACGGCGCGATCGGCTACACCCGCGACGGTAATTTCAGCCGCACGGCGGAAGGCACGCTCGTCAGCTCGGACGGCCTGCCGCTGATCCCCCAGATTCAGGTGCCGGATGGCGTCATTTCCATCTCCATCGGCAATGACGGCACTGTCTCCGCTGTGCTCGCAGGCCAGAGCGCCCCCACCGAACTCGGGCAGATCGAACTCGCCAGCTTTGCCAATCCGGCGGGCCTCCAGTCGGTCGGCGGCAACGTGTTGCTGGAGACGGCGGCGAGCGGCGCGCCACAGGTCGGCGCAGCGGGCCTCGACGGGCGCGGCACGATCAAGCAAGGCAGCCTCGAAGGCTCCAACGTCAACATCGTCGAGGAGCTGGTCGACATGATCGAGACCCAGCGCGCCTATGAGGTCAACAGCAAGATGATCAAGTCGACCGACGAAATGCTGCAATATGTGAACCAGCAGTTGTGAGGATAGCCCGGATCATGCGCCCTTCCGCACTGCTGCTGTTCAGCTCCGTCCTTCTGCTTTCCTCGCCTGCTTTGGCGGGCAAGAAGAGGGAAGCGCTGGATTACACGCCCACCTATTCGCAGCCCGCGCCCGAAGGCGTTGCCCCCAATGGCAGCATCTTTCAGGCGGCCAACGGCTATGCCCCGCTCACCAGCGGCGCGCGCGCGGCCATGGTCGGCGACATCATCACCATCCAGCTCGTCGAAAGCACACAGGCCTCTAAAAGCACCGCCGCCAATACCGCGCGCGACGGCAGCATCGGCCTGACGCCACCGAGCACCGGGCCGCTGTCGGGAATAATCAAGTCGACCGACATTGCATCAAGCGGCACACAGAGCTTCAAGGGCACCGGCGCGGCCAGCCAGTCCAACAGCCTGAACGGCGAGATAACCGTCACGGTCGCCAGGCTATTCCCCAACGGCACCATGCTGGTGCGCGGGCAGAAGGCACTGACACTCAACCGCGGCGACGAATTCATCCAGATCGCCGGGCTGGTGCGGCAGGCCGACATCTCGCCTGACAACAAGGTACTCTCCACCCGCGTGGCGGACGCGAAGATCACCTATACCGGCAAGGGCGAGATCGCCCGCGCCAGCCGCCAGGGCTGGCTCCAGCGCTTCTTCAGCATGCTAAGCCCCTTCTAATGGATAGAAACCCCATGACGCTTTTCCGCCTCCTCCTGCTCCCGATCATGGCTCTGGCCGCCCTTGCGGGCGCGCCTGCCCATGCGGAGCGCATCAAGGATCTGGGCACGTTCCAGGGCGTGCGCCCGAACCAGCTGACGGGCTATGGCATCGTTGTCGGCCTCGCGGGTACGGGTGACGACAGTCTCGAATATTCGTCGCAGGGCATGAAAGGCGTTATCTCACGCTTCGGCCTTACCCTGCCGCCCGGCGTCAACCCCTCGCTCAAGAACGCGGCGGCGGTGATGGTCACGGCCGAGCTTCCCCCGTTCGCCAAGCCCGGCCAGCGGCTCGACATCACCGTCTCGGCGCTCGGCAAGGCGAAGTCGCTGCGCGGCGGCACGCTCGTCATGATGCCGTTGCGCGGTGCGGATGGGCAGATTTACGCGATGGCGCAAGGCAACCTCGAAGTCGGCGGCCTCGGCGTCTCCGGGTCCGACGGCAGCCAGGTCTCGGTCAACATCCCGTCTGCCGGGCGCATCCCGGGCGGCGCGACAGTCGAACAGGCTGTGGCGACCGGGTTCGACACGGCGCCCAAGCTCGATTTCAATCTCGCCGAGGCCGATCTTACCACCGCCCTGCGCGTGGCCGACGCAATCAACCTCGCCTTCGGTGACAAGCGGGCGCGCGCTATGGATGCTGTGACGATCCAGATCGACGCGCAGCCGGGCGCGGAAGGCCGCATCATGATGATGGGCCTCATCGAGAACATCGTCGTCAAGCCCGCTGATGCACCGGCCAAGGTGATCGTAAACGCGCGCACCGGCACCGTCGTCATCAACGGTGCGGTGCGTATTGCCCCGGCCGCCATCGCCCACGGCAAGCTGACGGTCAGCGTGCAGGAAGCACCACGCATCGTGCAGCCCGCGCCCTTCTCCAAGGGCGAGACGGCAGTGGAGCCATCCAGCTCGATCAAGGTCGAGGAAGAGAAGCGTCCGGTAATAGATTTTAAAGGAGGCGCGAATCTTGCCGATATAGTGAAAGGGCTGAACGCAATCGGCGCTTCGCCCGCAGACATGGTCGCCATCCTCGAAGCCCTGAAACAGGCGGGCGCGATGAAGGCGGAACTGGTGGTGATCTGATGGACACTGGCGCAACAACAGGAATTGCCCTCAACCCCACGCCAAAGGCCGCGCCCGCGCGCGATCCGGCGCTGGTCAAGGCCGCGCAGGCGTTTGAGAGCATCTTCCTGCGCCAGATGATCGGTGCGATGCGCGCGTCGAGCATCAGCGAAGGCATATTCGACAATCAGGCGACCGAGCAGTTCCGCGACATGGCCGACGCCAAGACGGCGGAGAACATGGCGCAAACCGGCAAGTTCGGCATCGCCGAGCTGCTGATCCGCCAGTTCGGCGCGCGCGTGTGCGACCCTGCCCTTACCGCCCGGCCGGAAATCGCGCTGGGCGCACCCGCGCCCACTGACAAGGATAACGCACCATGAGCTCAGCCGACCTATTTTCCATCGGCTCCTCTGGCCTGCGCAGCATGCGCGCGCAGATGGGCGCGATCGCTGACAACATCGCCAACGCCAACACCCAGAACTACAATCGCCGCACGGTGCTGCTCCAGGAATCGTCGGTCGCCGCGTCCAGCGAACCGCTCTATGTGCCGCGCGCCAGCTTCGGCGGATCGGAGGTCGTCAGCGTCGACCGCGCGAACGACATCTATCTCGATGCCGCCGCGCGCCAGACGGGCACCGCGCTGGGCTATGCCAATTCGCGCGTCCGTTGGCTTTCGGATATGGAAACCGCGCTGGGGGATGACGCGCTCGGCGTCGGCGGCACATTGAACACAATGTACGGCGCGATCGACAAGCTCGCGGCCAGCCCGGGCGACACCGCGCTGCGTACCAACATGCTCTATGCGCTGGATCAGGTCGTCAACGCATTTCACAGAAGTTCCGACGGGCTGACCACCGTGATGCAGGGCGCCTTCACCACCGCGCAGAACGACACGACAATCGTCAACGACAGTCTCACAGCGCTGACCCGGATCAACGAGGATCTGCTGCGCTCGCAACCCGGCACCGCCAACTATGCGCAGCTGATGGACAATCGCGACGGGGAGCTGACCAAGATCACCCAGCGCCTCAACGTCAGCATCAGTTTCGGGCCGAACGACGATGCGATCCTGACCTACAACGGCAGCACGATCCTTCAGGGCAACACGGCGAGCAGCTTCGACACGCTGCAAAACGCCAACGGCACCCTTGCTTTCCACCTCAACGGCGTGGCTACCGCAACACCTGCGGATGGCCTGCTCGGCGGCGCATTCGCCAGCGCCACCGTAGCGCGGCAGCGGCTGGACAGCCTCGACACGCTGGCCGTACAGTTTTCGACCGACATGAACACGTGGCACGGACAAGGCCTCACCGACGCCAACGCGGCGGGCGGCGCGCTGTTCTCGGTCGGCACCACGGCGGCGAGCCTGGCCGTTGCCATTGGCAACATCACCCAGATCGCAGCCAAGACATCGGACGGCAGGCTCAACGGCAATCTGCTCAACATCGGCACCACGCGCGGCAACAGCAGCGTCGAGAAGGGCTGGACCGCGCTCATCGCCAGCCATGCGTCTGCGCTCAACACCGCACAGGCCGAACAGGCCGCCGCAGAACTGCGCGACGAGACAGCCCGCTCCGCCAGAGAGCGCGTGAGCGGCGTCGACCTCGACCGAGAGGCAGCCGATCTGCTGCGCACGCAACAGGCCTATCAGGCCGCCGCGAAGATCATCCAGGCCGCCAAGGAAATTGCGGACACGATACTGAATTTGTCCTGAGCATGAAAAGGGTTTGAACGATGGTAGCGATCACCACTCAGGCAATGGCCGATGAAATCCGCCGCCAACAGCGTCTCGCCCAGTCGATCGCGAGCGACCAGGCGGCGGTATCGAGCCACAAGAAGATCAACCAGCCATCGGATGATCCGCAGGCATGGGTGCAAATTTCCGACATCGGCCGCGCGCAGGCGCAGAACGGCGCATGGGCGGATAATATTTCCTACGCAGTGGGGCGCTCCGCTAAGGCAGAAACCAACCTGCACGAAATGAACACCCAGTTCATCCGCGCACGCGAGCTGCTGGTCCGCGCCTCCACCTCGACGCTCGATGCCGCGGGCAAGGCAGCGGTGTTGGCCGAACTCTCGGCGATCCGCACCAGCGTCTATGATCTCTTGAACGAGAAAGACTATCAGGGCGTGCCTGTGTTTGACGACACCAACCCGACGATGGTCCCCGTTTCCCGCGGCTTGACGCTGGAGGCCGTGGGCACGCGCCAGAGCATCGAGTCGGGCATCACGGTGAACAGTGTCGCCCGCACGCTCGATGATATTCTGCTCGAAGCCTATAACGCGGTGAATACCGGCACCCAGACCGCCCTCAACGCGGCGCTGACATCGACCGATGCGGGGCTGAACCACGTCATCCTCCAGCAATCGGTGCAGGGCATCCGCAGCGACCGACTGGATACCGCATCGGAGCAGAACACCAGCATCCAGCTCGATCTCAAGGAGCGCCGGTCCGGCTTGGAAGACACAGACCTCACCGAAACGCTGGCGCGCATTCAGGCCAAACTGCTTTCGCTGGAGGCGGCGCAGGCGGCCTTCGCGCGGATCAACCGCCAATCGCTGTTCGACCTGATCAGCTAAGCCGGTTTTACCGTCGCTCCATCAGGCGCAGGGGCTTGAAAAAGCTGCCTGCGCCTTCGCGATTCCGATTGGTAAACGCCGGAATAACCATAGCGCTAAACCATATCTGAAACGCGCCGTTCTATAGAGTGTCCGGCGTCAATGGGCGCTGACAAGCACAAGATCTGTTGCACGGGGTAAAGCATGTTCGCCATTATCGGCATCGTCGTCCTGCTAACCATGGTTTTCGGCGGGTTTATCTTTACCGGCGGCGACATCGGGCCGGTGCTCCATGCCCTTCCCCACGAAATGCTGATCATCGGCGGTGCGGCAGTCGGCGCGCTCATCATCGGCAACAGCGGCGCGGACCTCAAGGCTCTGGGCGGCGGCCTTGGCCTCGTGTTCAAGGGGCCGAAGTACAAGAAACAGGATTTTCTGGACTGCATCTTCCTGGTGTCAAAGCTGATGAAGATGCTGCGCGTCGAGGGGCCGGTGGCGCTCGAACCGCATATCGAGGATCCGCACTCCTCCGCCGTGTTTAACGAATATCCCAAGCTGGCGAAGGATCACGGCCTCACCAACCTTATCTGCGATACGCTGCGCCTCGTCGTCGTGTCATCAGGCACGCTCGATCCGCACGCGGTCGAAGAGGTCATGGACAACGGCCTCAAGACGCACCACCATGAAGCAGTTCGGCCCGCAGACAACCTGCAAGGGCTGGCAGATGCGCTCCCCGCACTCGGTATCGTCGCGGCGGTGTTGGGCGTGGTCAAAACCATGGGCTCGATCGACCAGCCGCCCGCCATCCTCGGCGCGATGATCGGCTCGGCGCTCGTCGGTACGTTCCTCGGCGTTTTGCTGGCCTATGGGCTTGTCGGCCCATTCGCCAACCGCTGCCGCGCGGTGATCGAGGCAGACGCTGCCATCTATCATGTCGTGAAGCAGATCATCGTCGCCTCGCTCCACGGCCATCCCCAGCCGCTGGTAATCGAGGCCGCGCGCTCCAGCCTCACCCACGCCAACCAGCCCGCCTTCGCCGAGGTGTTTGACGGGATGAGGGGCAAGTAAGCCATGGCTGGGGGCAACAAGCGCCAGGTGAACGAGCCGGAACCACGGCCAATCATCGTCAAGAAAATCATAGTCGACGGACACGGCGGCCATCATGGCGGCGCGTGGAAGGTCGCCTATGCCGACTTCGTGACGGCAATGATGGCATTCTTCCTGCTGATGTGGCTGCTGGGCGCCACCACCGAGCAACAGCGCAAGGGGCTGGCCGACTATTTCACGCCCACGCTGGTCGAAATGAAGGAAGGCAGTGCCGGGTCCAACGGCCTGCTCGGCGGTGACAGCATGGAGGGCAAGGAAAACTACCCCACCAGCGGCGGCCAGGGCACGCTATCTATCACCATCCCCAGGGAGACGAGCGGCGCGGACAAGTCCAAGGACCGTGCGAAGGCGCGTGACAAGGACATGGCTCAGTTTCGCGCGGTCAAGGCCAAGCTGGAGGCCAAGCTGGCGAACGACCCGGCACTGCGCAAGATGCTCAAGAACGTGCGCTTCACCGAAACGCGCGAAGGCTTACGCATTGACCTTATTGACGAGGCGGACTTCGCGATGTTCGGCATGGGCACGGATCGCCTGCTGCCGCAGGCCCGCGCGCTTGTTGCCGAGGTCGCCAAGGTCATCGCTGGCGTCCCCAACGACGTGATCGTGCGCGGCCATACCGATGGCCTCCCCTACTCCAGCGGGCGCAGCATGAACAACTGGATGCTCTCCTCTTCCCGCGCGGAGGCGACGCGCAAGGCCTTTGCCGAGCGCGGCATACCCAACGCCCGCTTCGCCAAGATCGAGGGCGTGGCGGACCGTGAGCCCTATATCCCCGGCGATTTGTACGACCCGCGCAACCGGCGCATGTCGGTCATCCTCGCCTGGAGCGCGGGCGCTAGCCTGCCGGATATCGAAGATGGGGAGGAGACGTCAGCGGATGACAAGGCATCGGTCGCGCAGAACGATGCTCCGGCAAAACGAACGAACCCCGTCATAGCGCAATATGACATGGGCAGCACCGCCCTGCCCACAGGCGCGACGATCATCAACGCGCCGCCTGCGTCTTCAGGCAAGCAGGGCAGCAAGAAAGCGCATTAGAGCCTGCTCAGGCCGCGCATTTCGCTTTGTTCAGCGTTGCAAGCGCGCGGTCGCCCTCCGCCTTGGAAATGAACCGGCTCCATCCCAGATGATAGACTGATCCATCGTCGGCGCGGTTCACATATTCGGCGCTGATGCGGCCATCCGGGCGCAGGAAAAACATGCGTGCGTTCGTCACATCCTCGATCAGCGCATAGCCACCGGGAAGCACCGTATAGAGACCTGCGGTGGTCGTGCGAATATTGTTCGCCTTCATCGCGTCCTCGTGAATGTCGGTCACGCTGTCGGTGGCGAAGTCATACACCTTGATGCTGGACTGACCGTCGACGAAATACATCTTGCCCCGGTCCTGCCCTTGATTGTCATAGATGCTGATCCGGTGATCATCGATGATATCGACGTCATGCTGAGACATCCACGGCCCGCGCTTCAGCCAGACGATCTGCCCGGTCGACGGGCGATAGAGCAGGATCGTCGAAATATTGCGAAGGCTGAGGAAAACGTCGCCTTTCTTCCAATACGGCCCGTCGCTCAGCACCGGCTCGATGTCGTTGAGGTGGGTGGGGTCATCGTTGTACATCTCGGTGGCAAACAGCCAGTTGGTGTAGCCATGGCGCATCAGCATCTGCGGCACCGAATGAGTATAGAGCACCTTGCCTTGCGGTGAGACCTTGGCGATCACGTCCTCGCGAAAGCTGTCCTTGATCCTCGGAATACTATGTTTCTCGGCCAGCGAGGGTATCCAGAGATTGCCCTCGGCATCCGGCTCTGTCGAGTGGTGGAAGATCTGCGAATCGATCACCCACTTCGGATTGCCGCACGCGTCCACCCGCTCCAGCGGCGAGTAGTGATCCTTGACGATCAGGTCTCCATTCGCCGCCATCCACGGGTGGATCTGGCGGAAATGCGCTGGGTTCCAGTTCTGGCTGTCCGAGAAGCGCGAGATGTGGCGCACATCGCGCAGCAAGGTATCGGCGTCGAGTACCCAGCGGTGCCGGGTCCGCATATCGGGCAGCGACACCAGCTCGATCGCGTGCCGCCGCGCCGTGCCGTCATAGCGGCTAAGAAGCAGATAGCCCGACGGACCAGCGGGGCGTCCCTGGGGAAAACTCCATCCCGTCGGCTTCGCCGCGACCATAGGATCGGGCTGGGTCAAGAGCACGGTGTCCTTGCCCACCAGTCTCAGAAACGTGTCCGGCACCTCGGCAATATCGCGCGCAATCGCGGAAGCGATGGGATGATGGGCAGGGTCACGCCCGGAATCTAGGACGAGATAGCCAAAACCGACGCACAAGATCGCACTGAGCAACATCAGCGCGAGAACGACCCACGTCTCGACCTTGGAGAAGAAGAATTTTTCCATCTATGCGACCCTGAACAACAATTGATCAGCGTCTAGCGAATTCCTTTGCTCAAGGCATCCCCGCTAACCAATTTAATGCATGTTAATCAGCAAATTCCGCCCAGGTCGGCGCGTGGTCACTCGCCTTTTCCCGGCCGCGATATTCCTTGTCGACCTGGGCGTCGGTCAGGCGGTCGGCTGCAGCGGGTGACAGCAGCAGATGATCGATGCGAAAACCCGCATTGCGCGGCCAGGCGGCGGCCTGATAATCCCAGTAGGTCCAGACGCCACCCTCGGGGTGGCGCGTGGCCAGCGCGTCGGTCCAGCCATCCCCGGTCAGCGCGCGAAACGCCCCCCGGCTCTCGGGCTGCATCAGCGCATCGTCCGCCATTGCGGATACGGAGAAGACATCGCGATCATAAGGGATGACATTGTAATCCCCCGCCAGCACCGCTGGGACCTCTTCCGCCCAAATTTCGGCCGCGCGGGCGCGCAGGCGCTTCATCCAACGCAGCTTGTAATCAAACTTGGGGCCGGGCACCGGGTTGCCGTTGGGCAAATAGATGGACGCCACCCGCATGCCCATCACATCGGCCTCGATATAGCGGCTATGCTCGTCCTCCGCTTCGCCCTCCAAGCCTCGCCTTACCTCAACTGGATCAGTCCCACGCGCAAGGATGGCAACGCCGTTGAATCCCTTCTGGCCATGCCAGATCGCGCCATAGCCCGCCGCCTCGATATCCTTCACCGGGAAGGTGTCGTCCGAGGTCTTGATTTCCTGCAGGCATGCAACATCCGGCTGCGTTTCCTCCAGCCATTCGATCAGCCGTGGCAGGCGGGCTTTGATGCCGTTGATGTTGAATGTGGCGATGCGCACAGGGCGGGAGCCGGGGCGCTATATGGAAAAGCTGGAGCCGCAGCCGCAACCCGCCACGGCGTTGGGGTTCGTCACCTTGAACGCAGCCCCGCCCAGATCCTCGATATAATCGACCGCCGCGCCGCGCACCAGATCAAGGCTCACCGGATCGACGACCAGCGTCACGCCATCCGTCTCGACCGCGCAATCGTCGGGGTCGACTGTCTCCGCAAGTCCAAAGCGATACTGGAAGCCAGAGCATCCGCCTCCCTCCACCGCCAGGCGCAGGATAGCCGGCTTGGCCTGCTTGTCGGCGATGAAGGCAACGCGCTTGGCGGCCGATTGAGTCAGGACGATGTCGGTCATGCCATCAAGATAGGGCACGGCAGGGGTCGGGGCAAGTGCAGCGGGCGCAATGGCGGCGCCCATCGGCATCCTTGGACCGTTACTTGACCGCCTTCTCGTCGCGCGGCGTCGGGCCACCCAACGCGACATTGTTGCGGCGACGGCTGTTGACCGCCATGGCGCGCTCGGACCCGGTCACGAACGGCAGCGGGTTGATCGCTTCGCCGGCAACGCGGATTTCATAGTGCAAATGGCTACCCGTGGAGCGGCCGGTAGAGCCCATCAGACCGATCAGCTGGCCGCGGCGAACGCGCTCGTTCGGCTGCACCAGCAGCTTCGAGAGGTGGCCATAGCGGGTCTGGGTGTCGTTGCCATGCGAGATTTCGACGAGATTGCCATAGCCGTTCATTCGCTCGGCACGGTTCACGATACCGTCCGCAGTCGCATAAATCGGTGTGCCGACGGGGCCGGGGATGTCGATGCCCTTGTGCATGCGCGCGTGGCCGGTGAACGGGTCGGAACGCACGCCATAGTTACTGGTCAGCGCCAGATCATCGACCGGGCGGCCGACCGGCACATAGACGGTGGATCGCGGCGTCACGACACCGGGGTTGTCCATTTGCTTCCAGCTGGAAAAGAGGTTGGCGAAGGTGGCGTCACCGCTCTGTGAAGCGGCGGAAAGATCGTCACTATATGGGTCGTCGTCGGCGTCGGTAAGAGTATTGGCGTGAGCAGGCATTGCGGCGGTGCAGATGCCGAAGGCCATCAGGGCCATCGTTGACTTCACCCATCGCGCCGCGCGGCCACAGGGGGCCACCTTTCTCACGATGCTCTTCAAAAATGGTTCAGACATGCGACCCTATACCCGCCAGACTTCATGCCCGGCGCCTTGTTTTAAAATGTGCAGCGGTTGTTGATCCGCCCCCGGAACCATGTCTGCCAGACGAGAGTTAATAGGCAAGCGGTATGTAATATTCCCGCGTTAAACCGGCCTGTCGACGCGCTGAGTCGTTGAACGGGGGTTTGAGTGCACCCCGAAAATGGCGGTTTACAAGCATTTGGTAATGGTTGGGGGCATCAAGGCCCAATCGCTTCGTCGACCAGTTGAACCACCTCGTCCCCGCCGCCACATGACGAATCTCATCGGTCATGATTCGCGTCAACGCACGCGCGGAAATGGCGTCGCCAGCCCCGGCGAACCGCTCCACTGTGGCAGGCGTGATATCGAGCGCGCGGGCTTCGAGCACCATCGGCACCACCGCAAGGCGTGCAAGCGCATCGTGCGCCGTCTCCTCCGCCGCCTCCCACAGCCCATCATGCGCGGGCAGCGCGCCGTAATGGCTGCCCATCTGCTTCAACCTGCGATCGAGCAGCGCGAAGTGCATCGCCTCCTCCGCGCCGACACGCAGCCAGTCGTCCACAAACTCGAGCGGGAAGCCTCCGCCAAACCGCCCGACAAGGTCGAACGCCAGATCGATGGCAACAAATTCGATATGCGCGAGCGCATGGAGCATCGCGATGCGGGACCGCTCGGACCCCATCTTGCCCCTCTTGGGCATACGGTTGGGCGGCAAAAGCTCTGGCAAGGCGGGCCGATCCGGGCGCGTCGGCATCTCTACGTCAAAACGATGCGCCAGCCTGCCGAGCCGCCAGTCCCGCGCTACCGCTCTTGCCCGCATCAGCTTGGCGAAGGGATCGCCGGTAAGCAGTACCTCGCGGCAGGCCTCGCCCACGGACCGAGGCGGAATGGTCTCAGCCAAGCGCCCTCACCGCCTGCAGCACCTCCTCGGCATGGCCCTTCACCTTCACGGCGGGCCAGACGCGCAGTATCGTTCCATCCGCGCCGACGAGAAAGGTCGCGCGCGCAATGCCCATATAGCTGCGGCCATACATGGATTTCTCGATCCATGTGCCGAACGCCTCGCACACCCCGCCAGCCTCATCTGAGGCCAGCGTGACTGACAGGCCATATTTGTCTCGGAATTTTGCGAGTTTCGCGGGCTTGTCCTTCGATATCCCGACAATGGGCACGCCTGCCGCCGCGAACTCTTGGGCAAGCGCCGTAAAGTCCCTTGCCTCGTTGGTGCAGCCGGGAGTGTCTGCCTTCGGATAGAAATAGATGACCAGCGGCCGGCCACGATAGCGCGCCAGCGCTAGCGGGGCGCCGTCAGCATCGAGCATAGCCACGTCAGGCAGCGAATCACCGGCTTGCAGCATCGTCAATCTTTCTCTTCTAAAGTTCCGGCGGCAACAACCGCGCCCCAACTTTCCGCAACGCATTGCCGTGCGTCGGCGAGCCTTGCAAGCAGATCGTCCCAGGTTCTTGGACCACATCTCCGCGCCACGAGCGCCCTTGCTGCTTCAGGTGGCTCGGTGGACGCGGGCGAGACCAGGCGCGAGACAATGAGATAGCGGGTTAGCAGGTCATGAGCGTCGGCGAGCTCCCCAGGCAGCAGGCCCGCGGCGATCAGCGCGCGCACCGATGCGCCCAGGTCAGGCAACAGCCCGGCATGGTGGCGCAGCTGCGTCACCTGCACCAGAAACTCGAGGTCAACCAGGCCGCCGTCGGCAAGCTTGACATCGAGCGGGCCGGCCGCGGGTTTGTGTTTGGCCATGTCGGCGCGCATCTTTACTGCGTCACGGATCAGCGCTCCCTCTTCCCTGCTGCTGGTGAGCACCCCGTGAATCACGTTGTTGAGCGCCGCACAGGCCGCGTCCGATCCATATAAAGGGCGCGCCCTTGTGAGCGCCAGATGCTCCCACACCCAGGCATTTTGGCGTTGATAGCGCGCGAAGCTGTCGACACTCGCGGCGAGCAACCCTTGAGTGCCAAAGGGCCGCAAGCGCGTGTCGATCTCATACAGCGGGCCGGACGCGGTCGGGACGCTCAAGGCATTGCCGATGCGCTGGGCTAGACGATTGAAATATTGTGTTGCGCCGAGGGGCTTCGGCCCGTCCGACTCCGCTGAGAACTCGCCGGTGAACAGGTAAATGAGATCTAGGTCGGAGGCATAAGTGAGCACCCCTCCCCCCAGCCGCCCCAGCGCGACTATCACCAGCTCACCGCCCGGCACGCTACCGTGTGTGCGCTCGAACTCCTCAACTGTGGCGCGCGCGACCACCCGCACGGCGGCCTCAGCCAGCCGACCATAGCCAGCCCCGATCTCCAGCACCGAACCCTTGCCGCAGATCACCTGCACACCCAGCGCAAAGCGCCGCTCGCTCACTTTCTGGCGCACATTGTCGAGCAGCATCTGATAATCGTCGCCCGTCTCCAGCCTGCTGAGCAGCGCCTCCAGTTCAGCGCGCTTGGGCAGCGGCTCCAGCGCGGAGGCACCGATCAACCCATCGAGCAGGTCGACCCGGTAAGAAAGAGCCTCGGCCAGCGGTGGCGCATAGCTCAGCACCTCGACGAGCAGGCGCACGATTGGCTTGTTGGCCGCGAGCAGCTTGAAAAAATTGATCGCGGTGGGCAGCCGCTCGACCAATTGCTCGAACCGGGTGATGGCCAATATAGGGTCCGGCGCCTTGGCGAGGCCTCTCAGCAGATCGGGCAGCAGCTTCTCCAGCGCCTCCATAGCCGGTGCGCTGCGCAGTGCTCGCGCCGAGGCGTTGCGCCAGCGCACCAGCCGCGCCACCACCGGGGCAACATCGGTAAAGCCCAGCGCCCGGATCTGGTCAGGCAGCAGGCGTTCGTCATGCGACAGGCGCTCCTCCGCCTGAAACGGGTTCAGCCGGTCGTAATTGGTACCTACCCACTGGATATGCGGCCGAAGGAGGTTGAGCAGATCATGCCCGTCGCCGAGTCCATGCAGCCGCGCGACGGTATCGAGCGCATCCGCGTTAGAGGGGATTTCATGCGTCTGGCGATCATCGACCATCTGCAAGCGATGCTCGATCGTGCGCAGCAGCACGTAGGCGCTATCCAGCCGAGCGGCCACCTCCGGCTCAATCACGCGCCATTGCGCCAGCAGCCGCACCGCTTCGCGCGTTGCTCCGGCACGCAGCGCTGGCTGGCGGCCGCCGTGGATCAGCTGATGCACCTGCGCGAAAAACTCCACCTCGCGGATGCCGCCGCGCCCGCGCTTGAGGTCAAAACCGGGGCCGAACGCCTGCCCGCTGGCATAATGGTCGCGGATGCGGCGGCTGATGTCCAGTATTGCGTCGATCGCGCCGAAATCGAGCGAGCGGCGCCATATGAAGGGCCGGATCGCCTGGAGAAAATACTCGCCCAGCGCCCTGTCACCCGCACACACCCGCGCGCGGATGAAGGCCGCCTGCTCCCAGCCCAACGCCATGCTTTCATAATAGCTGATCGCCGCATCCACGGACAACGCGATCGGCGTCGCCTCTGGTGAGGGCCGTAGACGCAGATCGACACGGAAGACATACCCGTCACCGTCGCGCGCCGCCAGCAACTCAACCATTCGCTTGGCGAGCCGGACAGCCGACTCCACCGGCTCTTCACGCGCGCGGCATGGCAGGGTTGCCGGGTCAAACAGCAGGATGGGATCAATGTCCGAGCTATAGTTCAGCTCCCGGCTGCCATGCTTGCCCAGCGCAATCACCGCAAAGCCGCGCTGTTCCTCCCCTGGATACCGCTCAGCAAATGCGGCAGCGAGCGCTGCCTCGACCGCGCTGTCTGCAAAGTCCGAGAGGGTGTGCGTCACGCGCTCCAGATCCCACGCGCCGGCCAGATCGGAGACACCCGTCACCAGTGCGACTGCGCCGCGCCGCCAGCGCAGAATCTGGGCTGCGCCCTCGGCTCCCTCCCCGATCGCCAGCGCCAGATCGAGCGCACTGTCGGCTGCGCCTTCGGCCAGAAGGGCCGTAACGTTGCTATGTCGCCGCATCATCTGGGCGAGGAAGGGGGAATGCGCCTCCGCCCGGTTCAGCGCATTAGCCCAGCCGGCGTTGCCTTCCTGCGATGACGGGGTGGACATGGAGGCGGTATCCCACGGTTTATCGATTCTTGGGGGAACCATGCCGCAGGACCTGCGTCTTTCCTAGCATGAATGACCACACACGCCACAGAGATTTGAAGATGGAAAGAGATCGGCGGCATGACATGCCCGCTCAGCGAGAGGCGATCGGCAGAGCGTTGGTCTCCGCCTATCCCGCCGGAAAATATGGTGAGGTGCCTCAGGACATGCAGGCGCTGCTCTCGCAGCTGGACCGCGAAGGCCCCGACTGCATCAACTAGACGCGCCGCCGCTCAGCCGATCGACATCCGCCATTATTTCCGCGAGCGGCCCCGCGCCATTGCTGTCTCGCGCGCCATCCGCGCGAGGCGGGAGCGCCCCTGATTCCAGAATCTGCTCCAACGCCGCGCGCGCACGCGCCACCCGGCTTTTGATTGTACCCACTGCTACCGCGCAGATCTCCGCCGCTTCCTCATAGGCAAACCCGCCCGCGCCCACGAGGATCAATGCCTCGCGCTGAGTCTCGGGCAGCTGCAGGAGCGCGCGCTGCATGTCGGCAAGTTCAAGCTGCTTGTCCTGACCGGCGGGCGCAGCAAGAAGCCTGTCCGCGGCCAGATCGTCCCACTCGCCAGTAAAGCGTGCACGGCGCTTCTGGGAGAGAAAATGGTTGCGCAATATGATGAAAGTCCACGCGCGCATGTTGGTGCCGGCCTGAAAGCGGCCGCGCGCCGCCCATGCCTTCATCAACGTCTCCTGCACCAGATCATCCGCCACGTCGCGCGAGCCAGATAGAGAGCGCCCAAAGGCGCGCAGGTGCGGAATTACGGCAGCCAGTTCTTGTTTGAATGCGTCATCGCTCAGCGCAACACCCGTCGCTTCGCATTGGCCCGTCCCTTCCGTCATACCAATCCTTTGCGAGCCTGCATGCCCCGCCTGCAGGGTTAGAGATGGGCCGCCCCGCTATCGAGACAAGACCCGGTCCGGTCATTAATCACGCAGGGCTTGTCGCTTCGTCGAAAAACAACGCCTGCGCGATCGCCGCTTTAACGGTCTGTCGCTGGAATGGTTTCGTTATCAGGAAGGTAGGCTCTGGACGTTCGCCGGTCAGCAGACGCTCCGGGAAGGCGGTGATGAAGATCACGGGTACCGTAAACTCGGCGAGAATGTCCTTTACTGCGTCGATACCACTCGAGTCATCGGCAAGCTGGATATCAGCCAGCACCAGGCCGGGGCGGGATGACAGAGCCATCTGCACTGCCTCGTCGCGCGTCACGGCGATCCCGGTGACGTCATGACCCATGTCACGCACGATTGTCTCGATATCCATTGCAATGATCGGCTCGTCCTCGATCACGAGCACAGAGGCGCGGGTCTGGCGATCGATCTCGCTCATTGCCTCCCCTACGAGAGCTTCCACATCCTGCGCGCTGATGCCCATCAGCACCCCCGCCTCCGTATGGCTGAACCCCTCCATCGCGGTAAGCAACAGCGCCTGGCGCGGCAGTGGCGTCATCCGTGCAAGCCTCGCCCGAGCCAAGGCCTGCCGTTCGCTCTCGTCGCCACCGCCAAAATCGCTGCCTTCGAGATCAGATGAGGCCCAGATTCGGTTGAACGTTTGATACAGGCCCAGCCGCACATCCATGTCCTTGGGAAATTCGTCAGGCGCCTCGACGATAACCTCCAGCGTGGCGCGTACATAAGCGTCTCCCCGCATCTGGCTGCCCGTCAGCGCCCGGGCGTAGCGGCGCAGAAAGGGAAGATGGGGATAAAGCTGCTGGCCCAATGACATAGTGTAAGCACTCCCTTCTCGCTCTGGCGGCGTCGACATTTTTTGCAGGCCCCAAAAACCATGGAACCAACCAACCGCGAAATAGTTTCCTCACGGTCGTCACAATTGTTCAAGGCGGCAATCTTGGCGGCGCGCCTACAATAGCCTATGGACCATAACCGTTGTGAACGGACAGTGAAGCATGTTTCGTCATCATTGGGGCAAAAGGGATTCAGGGATGACTAATGACGAGCCGGATCAGGCCGCAGAGAAGGCCGATGACCCAGCGCCCGTTATGTCCGGAGATACAGCGCGAGACCGCATTGACGGCTCACCGCTTGCCCCGATCGCAGACGAAAACGCCACGCTAGGCAATGCCCTGCGCTCGATCTACCAGCAAACGGTAGAGGAGAGCGTGCCGGATGAAATGCTCGACCTGCTCAAACGCCTGAGCTGAGGCCGGTCTTGGACTATAACAGCGTGTTCATGTCTGTGCTGATGGCAGTCGCTGCCGCGGCGGCAGCGGTGCTGGGATGGCACATCGCGCGCAGACTGTTGGTACGCCCGCTGGTGGCGCTCCGGCGCGAAATGGCCACTTACCGCCCCGGCAAGATCCTCACTCCGCCCGCCGCCGCCAAGAGCGCCGCGCAGGAAATCGCCGAACTGAGCGAGGCGTTTCACGCGCTCACGCGCGATGTCGCGCGGCACGAGGAAGAGATGCAGCATGCACTCGCCGACCAGACGAGGCTGACGCGTGAAGTGCATCACAGGGTCAAGAACAATCTTCAGATCATCTCCAGCCTCATCAGCCTGCACTGGCGCGCGACTGATGATCCGGGCAAGGCGGCGGCCTATCTCTCGATCCAGCGGAGGGTGGATGCGCTCGCGGTGGTCCAGCGCAACCATTATGCGGAGCTCGAGCATCAGAATGGCGTGCGCGCGCGCGTGGTACTCAATGAGATCGTGACCAGCCTGCGCACTTCGGCCCAGATCCAAGGCGATGGTGCGCTCGATTTCAGCGTCGAGTGTGACGATATCCTGCTGCACCACGATGTCGCCGCGCCGGTTGCGTTCATGACCGCCGAGCTGGCCGATCTCGCCATCTCTCAGGGCGCGGCGAGAGTCCTGCATATCAGCCTCAAGTCGCTGGACACCGACAAGACAAAGGCCTGCCTCATACTCCAGCTGCCGCCGCAGCATGATGTCAGCGCCGCGTCTCAGCGCAGCGCAGAGCTATGCTCGCGCGTGCTCGGCGGCCTCGCCCGACAATTGCGTACGCCGCTGGAACATGATGCGGACGCAGGGCGCTACAGCGTGCTCATCCCGGTCGCGCAATAGCGCGCACCTACCCGCCGCGCGCACCATAGCGTGCGCGAAAGGCACCGGCGAAGGCCGCAAAACGCCCTTCTGATATCGCATCGCGAATCTGCGCCATAAGCGACTGATAAAAATGTATATTATGCTGGGTCATCAGCATTGCACCCAGTATTTCTTTCGCTTTGATGAGATGGTGGAGATAGGCCCGGCTATGGCCCTGGCAAACGGGGCAATCGCAGGATGGATCGAGAGGCGCATCGTCCTCCGCATATTTGGCGTTGCGGATGTTAACCGGCCCGTCCCACGTGAAGGCCTGCCCATTGCGGCCCGAGCGGGTCGGCAGAACGCAATCGAACATATCGATCCCGCGCTCCACCGCCCCCACGATATCGTCCGGCTTGCCCACGCCCATCAGATAGCGCGGCTTTTCGACAGGCAGCATATCGGGCGCAAAGTCGAGCGTGGCAAACATCGCCTCCTGCCCCTCTCCCACTGCAAGGCCGCCCACCGCATAGCCATCGAAGCCAATGTCGATCAGCTTCTGCGCCGAGATTGCCCGCAAATCCCGATCCAGCGCGCCCTGCTGGATGCCGAACAGCGCTGAGCGGCCCGCATGCTCCTCTCCGGCGTCGAACCCCGCGCGGGACCGCGCCGCCCAGCGCATTGATCGCTCCATCGAGAGCGCCGCTTCGTCATAAGTCGCGCCATTCTTGGTGCATTCATCGAATGCCATCACAATGTCGGAACCCAGCAGTCGCTGGATTTCCATCGAGCGTTCCGGGCTGAGCATATGGCGCGATCCGTCGATATGGCTGGCGAAGGCCACACCCTCCTCGCTCATCTTGGTGAGATCGGACAGGCTCATCACCTGATAGCCGCCGCTGTCGGTGAGTATCGGACGCTCCCATCCCATGAAGCGATGCAGCCCGCCTAGCCGCGCGACCCGCTCGGCGCCGGGGCGCAACATGAGGTGATAGGTGTTGCCCAATATGATGTCGGCGCCGGCCGCGCGCACTTCGTCGGCGCGCATCGCCTTCACCGTGGCGGCGGTGCCGACTGGCATGAAGGCAGGCGTCCGGATATCCCCGCGCATCATCGTGATGACGCCGGTACGGGCCTTGCCATCCGTGGCGCTGACCTGAAACTGGAAACGGGGCTGTGCTGTGCTCATCGCCACGCGCCTTAAGGCCTGGCACGCGGCCTGTCAGCAAGGATTATGTCAGGCGATGTGCCCCGGCAGGAAGTGCAGCAGCCCCGACGCGGGGCCAAAGTTCTCGACCCTGCGATAACGGCCGATGAACTGAGCACAGTCGGCTGAGAAGCGCAGGGGCCAGCCCACTCCCTCGGTAGTGTGGAGGATCAGGGTCATCCGGGTCTTGTCACGCTCTCTGCGAATCATGTCAGCAGATTAGGGTGAACTGGTTAGCAAAAAGTTCTGTCCGCTCACCGGGTTCACCCGATAACCTGTGGCAAATTTACCATAAAAGTTAACAAATGCCGGAAAATGCTGTAGTTTTTATGCCACAGATTTTACATGAATTGGTTAACGGATTGCTTTTCGCCGAGTCCCGTCGTTGCGCTGTCATCCTTCCCATGTTCCGTTCGTCCTGATTTTGGGTCGCATTCAAGACGAGGGGGACGATGGACGATATACGCAGGGGCGCGCTGGACATCGCTGTCGTTGAGGAGAGCGAGGTCGACAATATGGCGCTGCCGTCAGCCGCCACAGAGCCACTGGCCCCTGCGCCGCTGGCATCCTCGGACCTTGATTCAGAGCAAGCGTTCGATCTTCCCGGCCAATCGAAGTTGTTCGACCTGGGTCAGATCGACGTGCAGTGGGAGCCTGAGCTGAACACCTTGTGGGCGTTCATCACCCCGCTCGATAGGCCGAATTACAATATCGGTCTGCTTCGCGATACCATGACCTGGCAGATGGAAGCCAAGAAGGTCTTCGCAGCCAATCCGGAAGAGCTGCGCTACATGGTCCTCGGCTCGCGCTTCCCCGGGGTGTTCAATCTCGGCGGCGATCTGGAGATGTTTGCCCGCTGCATCGAAAATCAGGATCGCGAAACGCTGAGGCAGTACAGCCATCTCTGCGTCGATATTGTCGATCGGGTGTGGCACTGCAACGACATGCCGGTCATCAATATCGGGCTGGCGCAGGGCGACGCCCTGGGCGGCGGGTTCGAGGCGCTGATGTGCTTCGATGTCATCATCGCCGAGCGGCAGGCCCGCTTCGGCCTGCCCGAGGTGCTGTTCGGCCTGTTCCCCGGCATGGGCGCATATTCCATCCTCGCGCGCAAGCTGGGCCATGTGGTGGCGGAGCGGATGATCCTCTCTGGCAAGGTCTACACCGCCGAGGAAATGCACGAGATGGGCGTGATCGCGGTACTGGCGGATCCCGGCAAGGGCGAGGAGGTGGCGCGCGAATATATCGCCACCAACCGCGATCGTCATGCCGGGCAGCTCGGTGTGTTCCGCGCCGGGCGGCGGGTTATGCCGCTCGAGCTGGCAGAGCTGCGCGACATCGTCGACGGCTGGGTCGATACCGCGATGAAGCTGACCGAGCGCGACATCAAGATGATGCGCAGGCTCGCGGCTGCGCAAACCCGGCTGCATCGGCGCTAAAGTATTTTGAGGCGGATCGACATTCAGTTCAGGTGGAGGCGAGAAGTCTGATTTTCGAGCATCGGAGCGCAGCGTACTTTCAGGTACGTGAGCACCGAAGCACAGAAAATCGGGCTTTGCAGCCCCGCATGGGCTGAATGTCGATCCGCCCTAGCCGTTGGCGCGGCGCCGCTCTTTTGACGATGCCACCGCCGCCCGCACCACGCCGGAGCGGTTGGACTTTGCGGCAATCGCTGCGGGAATGGTGACGTTGCGCAACACCATGTCGGTCATCGCCGCAACCGACTGCGGCTCGCTCATCAGGAAGCCTTGCACCGTGTGGATGCCGGCATCCCGCGCGTAATCGAGCTGCTCCTGCGTCTCGATTCCCTCGGCAACGATCTCCATGTCCAGCGCCTCCGCCATCAGGCCTACCGCACGCACGATCGCCTGGTCTTCCACGCTGGTGGCAATCCCGGTCATGAAGCTGCGGTCGATCTTGATGCCGTCAAAGCGGTAGGAACGCAGATAACTTAGCGACGAATAGCCGGTGCCGAAATCATCCAGCACCATGCGCAGTCCGATCTGTTGCAGGGCTTTCAGCATATGCTGTGTGTGGGTGTCGTCGTCGAGGAAGACCGACTCGGTCATCTCCAGCTCCAGCCTGCGCGCAGCAAGCCCGGTCTTCACGAGCGCCTCGATCACCGCGGTAGGGAGCGCGCCCGAATGCAGCACTGCGGGCGAGATATTGATCGCGAGGCGAACGTCTTCCGGCCAGTGCGCCGCTGCCTCGCAAGCGCGGTCGATCGTCCAGTGGGTGATCTCCTCGATCATGCCCGTGCTTTCGGCCAGCGGAATGAACTCGGCTGGGGAAATTTGCCCCAGCGTCGGGTGGTTCCAGCGCAACAGCGCCTCGCATACAGCGATACGCCCGCTCTTCACTTCGAAGATCGGCTGGAATTTGAGCACCAGCTCGTCATTTGCGACCGCGCGGCGCAGGCCGGTCTCGATCTCGTGGATGCGGTGGAACCGCTCCTTCATCGACCAGGCGAAGCTGACGACGCGGTTGCGGCCCTTGTCCTTGGCTTCATAGAGCGCGAGGTCCGCATGCTGCATCAGTTCCTCGGCGTCGCGCCCGTCCTGCGGGCCGACGGCGATGCCGATGGAAGCGGTGTTGATGAGGAAATGCTCTCCCAGGCGCATGCCCTTGTGCAGCGCCTCCAGCAGTTCTCCGGCAAGCTCCTGCGCATCCGCGCGGCTAAGGCCGGGGCAGAGGATCACGAATTCGTCACCCCCGAAGCGCGCAACATGGCCGCGCGCGCCCAGCGTGTCGGTCAGCCGCTCCGCAACCGCGCGGAGCAGGCCATCGCCTACCTGATGGCCCAGCGAATCGTTCACCTCCTTGAACTTGTCGAGGTCCATCCACAGGATCGAGAACGCATCATGCGTGCGCCGGTTGGTTTCGAACAGCTCGCGCAGACGCATCTGCATCGCCATCCGGTTTTCGAGATTAGTGAGACTGTCATAGCGGGCCATGCGCTCAAACTTGGCGGCGAGCAGCGATTTCTCCTGCTTGCCCCGCAACGCCTCGACAACGATGTTGTGGGTTGTGCGGGTGATATCACGCATCGCGAAGATCATGGCGAAAAGCACGACCGCAAGCGTGCGATAGCCGAAATCACCGCTCAACCACAGCCCCACGACGGTGGGGAGCAGCGCGAGGCTCGTCTGCCCCAGCGCGATCTTGACCCGACCCGCATTGCGCCCGGCTATGCCCGCGCCATAGCCTGTTGCCAGCGCGACCGAGAGCATGTGGATGGCCGGGTTGTCGGTACGCACCAATGTCACCAGCGCCAGTATGCCGAGCATCGCGGCATAGCTCCACGCGCCCAGCTCGTATGCCATCTCCCAGCGGCGATAGGCGCGCGCCACGCCGCTCTTGAGCTTGCGGTAATAGAAAATCGCGGAAATCGTCCGCCCCACCGCGATCAGCGAGATAACGACCGCGCATCCGGTCATCATCGGATCGTGAGAGATATGGGCGATCGCGATACTCAGGAGGAAGCCGGAAAGCGCGCCGATCGCGAGCGATGTCGGCGAGGCATAGAGGCTCTCGACTAGCGGCCGCCTGATATCGGCCTCGTTCGCCCTCGCCCGCGCGAGAAGAGTCAGCAATTGTGTGCCCAGTCTGCGCAAAGGCTTCTCCACGTCCCAAACTTCGCTATACGTCAGCGGGATTGACAAAAAGTTAACCTCACCCCTGCAATCGTCCCGATTTGGCACAGTGGCCTGCCGCGGCGACCGGCTTCGCGGTTGCGGCAAATTCATGGTTGATGGCCGTGACAAGTGCCGCTCCATAGCGCATAAGGCGAGCCGAAACTGATCCTCTGGGGGAAGCATGATGCGTTTCGACCTGATTAACCGACTGTCCGCACTCGCCTTTTCCGCGGCGCTCGCTGCGCTGCTGTTGCCCAATCCGGCGATGGCCTATATCGGCCCCGGCGTCGGCGCGGGCGCGATCGGCGCAGTGCTGGGCGTGATCGGCTCGATCTTCCTGGGCCTGTTCGCAATCCTCTGGTATCCGATCAAGCGCGTACTCAAGCGCCGCAAGAAGGGCGATGGCGATGGCACGGCGGGCGGCGAGTAAGGCGCAGGCGTGACCGTGACGGACGCCGTATTGCTGGCGGTCGCGGCCATCGCGGCGAGCGAGCTGTTCTTGCGCCTGCCGGTGCTGGGCCAGGCGCAGGGGCTGGGCGAAGTCGCGCGCAAATCGGCCGCACTCCTTGCGAGCAAGCACATTTCGGACCACTGGAAAGAGCGGATATTGCCCGTCTATTCGGCCCGCATGGCCCGCTGTTCGGTGCTGTTTTTCCTGCTGCTCTGCTGCGCGGTGGCGCCGGTGGCGCTTGTCGGATTTGTCGCGCCCGGCGGAGGGACACGCTGGCTTGATCTGCTGATGCAGCCCGCCGCAATCGCCCTGCTGTGCGCGGTGTCCATCGGCTATGTGCTACTTCGCCTCAAGGTGATGCGTGGCTGACTACAGCGCGCTCGACAAACTGCTACATCATCTGGCGCTCGGTTCGGCCATGCGCGCGGAGATGATCCACGACATCGAAAAAGGCATGTTCCTCAAGACTGCCCCGCCGGACGACGGCCGCCACGTCTTCGTATGCGGCCTTGCGCGCGCGGGCACGACGATCCTGATGCGCGAGATTCACAGCTCCGGCGGGTTCGGTTCGCTCACCTACGCCGATATGCCGTTCGTGCTCGCGCCCAATTTGTGGCAGAAGGTCTCGGCGCGCGGCGCGCAGGCGGGCGAGAAGAAAGAGCGCGCGCATGGTGACGGGATTGCGGTCGATCAGCATAGCCCCGAGGCGCTGGACGAGGTCTATTGGCGGGTGTTCGCAGGCAAGGACTACATCCGCAAGGATCGGTTGACTCCGCACAAGCCGGACCGGGATCAGATCGCCGGCTATCGCGACCTTATCCGCCTTGTGCTGCTGCGCACCGGCAAGACGCGCTATCTCTCGAAGAACAACAATATGATCCTGCGCCTGCCCGCTCTGGCGAAGGCGATGCCGGACTCGACCTTCCTCGTGCCCGTCCGCGATCCCGTCAGCCACGCGATGAGCCTGCTCTCACAGCATCGCCGCTTTGCAGAAGCGGACCGCTTTACCCAAAGTTACATGCAGTGGCTCGGCCATCATGAGTTCGGCGCCACACACCGCCCGTTCGCATGGCGGAGCGATGAGGTGTTCGAAGACCCTGAAACTCTCGATTATTGGCTCAACCGATGGATTTTCGCTCATCAGGCGTTGATCGAAGCGGCGCAAGCCCACGACAATATGCTTATCGTGCCCTCTGAGGACCTGGCGCTTAACCCCGCGTTGTGGCCCGCCATAGCATCCCTGATTGGCATTCAGGCAGATGCCTTGCAGGAAATCCGCGCCGTGCCAGAGCGCTCCGCACCACAGACCGATCCCGCCCTCACGAAAAAGGCCGCCGCGCTCTTCGCAGAGCTGGGCGACCTCTCACGCAAAATATTAAACTGAACGATCAGGTGAACCGGTTGCTCGATGGCGGATCGCTTGCCGGGAAGCTCTCGTCGCTCGCCTGATCCTGCTTGTCCCAGTCGTTGATATCGCTTGCCATTGCTTCCTGCCCGGCGTTCCGCACATCGACGGTGCCAGGTGTCGATTCACCCGTGGCAAATGCCGCACGCGACATTCCTTGCGGGCCCTTCTTCATATAGCGGTACAGGCCGTAGCCCAGCGCCGATGCGAATGCTAATTTCAACAAAGCCATTGGCTGCTCCTCTTGGAAAATTTGCGCCTTGCCTGTTACAATAAATGGCATGGCCGATAGTTCCTTGGGAGCCGCGAGAAGGGCGGATCAGGGGATGAGCAGACTGGCGTCGCCGTATGAGTAAAAGCGATAGCTGCGCGCAACGGCATGGGCATAGGCCGCCTGCATCCGCTCAAGCCCCATCAAAGCGCTGACCAGCATGAACAGGGTCGAACGCGGCAGGTGAAAATTGGTCATCAGCCCGTCAATCGCGCGAAAACGATAGCCGGGCGTGATGAAGATGCGCGTCTCGCCGGTCCAGGCCTGGAGCAGCCCCGCCTCATCCGCCGCGCTTTCGAGCACGCGCAGAGACGTCGTACCAACGGCAATCACCCGCCCACCCCGCGCCCGCACGGCGTTCAGCCGCTCCGCCACATCAGCGCTTATACTCCCCCACTCCGCGTGCATTCGGTGGTCTTCGGTATCCTGCGCCTTGACCGGCAGGAATGTGCCCGCCCCGACATGGAGCGTCACCCGCTCGGTGCCGACCCCCGCCTCATCCAGCGCCGCAATCAGAGCGGGCGTGAAATGCAGCGCGGCCGTGGGCGCGGCGACCGCGCCATCCTTTTGCGCGAACATCGTCTGGTAATCCGCCTTGTCGCGCTCGTCGGCAGCGCGCTTGCCCGCGATATAAGGGGGCAGCGGCATCCGCCCTGCCCGCTCCAGCAGCAGCTCTACCGGCTCGTCCCCCTCGAAATACAGCGTGAAGCCGCCCTCGTCATCCCGGCTTTCGGCAATCGCGGAAACACCCGCGCCGAAGTCTATCCGGTCGCCCGCGCGCAGCCGCTTGGCGTTGCGCACAAATGCCTGCCAGCGGCGCAGGTCGATGCGCTTGTGCAGCGTCGCGCCGATACGCGCCTCTCCGCGCGTTCCCTCGAGCTGCGCCGGGATTACGCGCGTATCGTTGAACACGAGGCAGTCGCCCGCGCGCAGCAGGCCGGGCAGATCGCGCACATGCGCATCGCGCATTCCGATGCCCTCCAGCACCAGTATACGCGCGGCGTCGCGCGGCTCGGCGGGGCGCAGGGCAATGCGCTCGGGCGGCAGCACGAAGTCGAATAGGCTAACGTCCATAACGTCTGCGGATCAGCTCCGCGCCTCGCCTGTCAACTCGCCGAAGCGGCGGCTTCCATGCGCGCGGTCACGATCTTGGTCGGGTTCTCGGGCGGCTCACCCTTGGCGATAGCATCCGCCGCCGCCATCCCGTCTATCACGCGGCCGACCACAGTATATTTGTGGTCAAGCTGCATGCGCGGGAACAGCATGATGAAGAACTGGCTGTTGGCGCTATTCTCTTCCTGCGATCGCGCCATCGAGACGACGCCGCGCACATGCGGCAGATAGCTGAACTCGGCATTGAGATCAGGGAGATCAGACCCACCTGTGCCATCGCCCTTGGGGTCCCCGCCCTGGGCCATGAAACCCTCGATCACGCGGTGGAAGATCAGTCCGTTATAAAAGCCCCGGTTGGTTAGTTCCTTGATGCGCGCGACATGGTTGGGCGCGACATCGGGCCGCAACTGGATGCGCACGGTACCGCCGTTGGAGAGCTGAAGCACCCACACGTTTGCCGGGTCGAGCGGCACGCTAGCGGGAGGCAGCGCCGCCTTGGGCGCCTTGCGCAAGGCCTCGGCCTGCCGTGCTGCCTTGGCGGAGCGTTCGGCCTTTTCCATCTCCTCCGCCTGCGCCTTGTTCTGCGCGAAAGCGGTGCCGGTGCTGCCGACGGCTCCGAACGCCATCAACGCCGCGAGGGCCATCCGAACAAACATGCTGGGCTTCATCAAATAGCCTCTCCGATTGCGATTCTGCGCACCATATGCGCGATAATGAGATGCGGATGAACCAAAAATGAGCATCACGCTCCCTTGCGCCCCATTTGCGTGACCCGTGCCGCCACCTCGTCGCGCACCGTGGGGCTGACGAAACGGTGGATCGGCCCGCCGTAAAGCGCGATTTCCTTCACCAGCCGGGACGCGATCGGCTGAAGCGAGACGTCCGCCATCAGGAACACGGTCTCGACCTTGTCGTTGATCTGCTGGTTCATGCCCGCCATCTGATATTCATATTCGAAGTCCGCCACCGCGCGCAGCCCCCGGATAATCACGCCCGCGCTTTGCGCCGCCGCAAAATCCATCAGCAGCGCGTCGAACGCGACGACCTCGACCTCGGCCTCCAGCCCCGCGCACTCGCGCCGCACCATCTCCAGCCGCTCGTCGAGCGAGAACATCGGCGATTTGCTGGCGTTGGTCGTGACGCCGATAACGAGTTTGTCCACCAGCTTCGCCCCGCGGCGGATGATGTCCATATGCCCCAGCGTGATAGGATCGAATGTGCCGGGATAGACCCCGATCCGTGTCCCAGCCTTGCCCCCCATATCAGTGGTCCCTTTCGATCACATAATCGGCAATCGCACGCAGCAGGTCTGCCCGCTCGTCAAAATCATGCAAATGCGCTTTCGCCTGTTCCACCAGCATGCGCGCCTGTTCGCGCGCGCGCTCAGGCCCCAGCAACGAGGCGAAGGTCTGCTTGCCCGCCTGCGCATCCTTGCCCACCGCCTTGCCGGTGACCGCCGCGTCACCCTCGATATCGAGCAGGTCGTCGGCGATCTGGAAGGCAAGGCCAAGATCATGCGCATAGCCGTGCAGCCCGGTGCGCGCTTCGGGCGGCAGATGCGCCATGATCGCCGCCGCCTCCAGACAAAAGCCGATCAGCGCGCCGGTCTTCAGCTGTTGCAGCCGTGTGATTGTCGGCAGATCGAACACCGCGCTTTCCGCCGCAATGTCCATCATCTGCCCGCCCGCCATGCCGTTGGTTCCGCTCGCCTTCGCCAGCGCACGCACAAGGTTGATGCGCACGAACGGGTCGGGATGGGTCTCTTCGTCTGCCAGTATCTCGAAGGCGAGGTCGTGCAGACTGTCTCCGGCCAGGATCGCCGTCGCCTCGTCGAACGCCTTGTGCACGGTCGGCTTGCCCCGGCGCATGTCGTCATTGTCCATCGCGGGCAAATCGTCATGCACGAGGCTGTAAACATGGATACATTCGGCAGCGAGGCCAACCCGCAGCAGCCCCTCGGGATCCAGCGAAAACAGCGCACCCGCCGCCCTCACCAGCAGGGGACGCATCCGCTTGCCTCCGCCAATAGCCGCATGTCGCATCGCCTCGATCAGCGGGCAGCGCGGGTCATCGGGCACGGCGAGCAGCGTATCGAGCGCCGCGTCGACATCGGCACAGATTTCGGAAAGCGCGCTGCTCAGCAAAGCCGCGCCTTTATCTCCATCACCCGGCCGGGCCATCTCAGTCCGCACGAAAGGCTTCGGTGCCGGACGGAACGCCGCCCGCGCCAAGCGTCAGCTTCTCGATCCGCGCCTCGGCATCGGCCAGTCGCTTCTGGCACTGCGCACGCAACGCCTCGCCGCGCGCATAAAGCGCGATGGACTCATCGAGCGCGACATCGCCGCGCTCCAGCTTGTGCACGATAGCTTCCAGCTCACGCAGCGCGTCTTCGAACGACAGTGCATCCTGCTCAGGCGGGGTTAACATATCCTGTCCCATGACGCAGCTTTGGCGTCCCCCTCGCCCCCGGTCAAGCGCCGCGTGACCCCCCTGCGATTGCGCCCCAATGGATATTTTGCACGTTGCCGCCTTTTTCGCTAAAAAATGCCGCCCACATACCGTTAACCATTGACGGAATTGCTGCGCCTGCACATAGGCAACATTTATATTCCGCAAGCTCATCGCACCTAGATTTTGGAAAGCCGAAGATGAAGAATAGCATGCATATTGCCGCCGTTACGGCCCTGTTTGCTCTCGCCGCGTGCAACAACGACCAGCCCGAGGTGATCGATCGCTCGCCGCAAGACCCCCTTGCCGACCAGCTCAATAACGCCGCGCCGGTCGAGCTGCCGCCCAGCGTGAAGGTCAGCAAGTCCTACCGCTGCGGCGATGGCTCGCTGCTGTTCGTCGACTTCATGTCTGACGACAAGACCGCGATGGTGAAGACCGAGAAGGAAGGCACCGCCACCAAGCTCCAGATGGCCGAGCCGGGCAAGCCCTTCACCGCGGAGGGTTACTCGCTCACCGGCAATGGCGATGCCGTCACCGCCGAGCTGCCGGGCAAGGGCTCGCAGAGCTGCAAGGCATAATGCTATAGAGCGGCGCCGCCCGCTCCCCCGAAATTTCAGCACAGCGACAAATTTCGGACAGATACCGGGCCGGGTGAGCGATCATCCGGCCCATTTTATTGCGCCTGGCACAGCAAAAGCGGTTCCAACCGTGCGGCAAGTTGATTAAGGGCGTGGGCCATGACCGACACAGCCACAGCCCAGTCCGCCATCACGCCCCAGATCGTCGCCGAACACGGCCTCAGCGAGGAAGAATATGCCCGCGTGCTGAACGCGCTCGGGCGTGAGCCGAACTTGACCGAGCTCGGCATCTTCTCGGTGATGTGGTCGGAGCATTGCTCTTACAAATCCTCGCGCATCCATCTGAAGAAGCTCCCTACGGAAGGTCCGCAGGTCATCTGCGGCCCCGGCGAGAACGCGGGCGTGGTTGACATCGGCGACGGGCAGGCGGCGATCTTCAAGATGGAGAGCCACAACCACCCCAGCTACATCGAGCCATATCAGGGCGCGGCAACCGGCGTTGGCGGCATCCTGCGTGACGTGTTCACCATGGGCGCGCGCCCCATCGCCAACATGAACGCGCTGCGCTTCGGCCGCCCCGATCACCCCAAGATGCGCCACCTGATCAGCGGCGTGGTGCGCGGCATCGGCGGCTACGGCAATTGCGTGGGCGTACCGACCGTGGGCGGCGAGGTAAACTTCCACCCTGCCTATGACGGCAATATCCTTGTGAACGCCATGACCGTCGGCGTCGCCGAGACGGACAAGATCTTCTATTCGGCAGCCTCTGGTGTCGGCAACCCCATCGTCTATGTCGGCTCCAAGACCGGGCGCGACGGTATCCACGGCGCGACGATGGCGAGTGCGGACTTCGGCGAGGACAGCGAGGAAAAGCGCCCCACCGTGCAGGTCGGGGATCCCTTCACCGAAAAGCTGCTGATCGAGGCATGCCTTGAGCTGATGGCGTCAGACGCGATCGTCGCGATACAGGACATGGGCGCGGCGGGCCTCACCTCCTCCAGCGTGGAAATGGCGTCCAAAGGCGGCGTCGGCATCCGGCTCGATATGGACAAGGTGCCCCAGCGCGAAACCGGCATGACCGCTTACGAGATGATGCTCTCCGAAAGTCAGGAGCGCATGCTGATGGTGCTGAAGCCCGGCAAGGAGGCCTTTGCGCAAGACATCTTTCACAAGTGGGAGCTGGACTTTGCGGTGATCGGCGAGGTGACCGACACCGGTCGCATGGTCCTCGTCCATCATGGCGAGACGGTGTGCGACATTCCCCTCGCCCCGCTGGCGGACGACGCACCGCTCTATGACCGCCCGCACGTCCCCACTCCCAAGCGCCCGCCCCTCACAGACATACCCGCCTGTGCAGACATGGGCGCCGATCTCCTCAAGATGATGGGCAGCCCGGACATCGCCTCCCGCCGCTGGATCTGGGAGCAGTATGACAACAAGGTCGGCGGCGACACGGTGCAGGCGCCGGGCGGAGACGCCGCGCTGGTGCGCGTCCACGGCACAGACAAGGCCATCGCGATCAGCACCGATTGCACCCCGCGCTATTGCTTCGCCGACCCGCAGGAGGGCGGCAAGCAGGCCATCGCCGAATGCTGGCGCAACATCACCGCCGTGGGCGCAACCCCGCTCGCCGTCACCAATTGCCTCAACTTCGCCAATCCGCAACGGCCGGAGATCATGGGCCAATTTGTGGGCTGCCTCGAAGGGATGGGCGAGGCCTGCCGCGCACTGGATTTCCCGATCGTCTCGGGCAACGTAAGCCTCTATAATGAGAGCAAGGCGACCGGCGGCGGCTCCGCCATTCTCCCCACGCCTGCCATCGGCGCCATCGGCCTGCTGAAGGACTGGACGAAAAACGCCACCATTGCGTTTAAGGGCGTGGGCGACATCATCCTTGCCGTCGGCCACTGGCAGGGCCACCTTGGCCAGAGCATCTGGCTGCGCGAATGCCACGGGCGTGAGGATGGCCCGCCCCCGCCGGTCGATCTCGCCGCAGAGCGCACAACCGGAGACTTCATCCGCGCGCAGATCGCCTCAGGCGCCATCAACGCCTGCCATGACGTGTCGGACGGCGGCATTGCGGTAACGGTCGCGGAAATGGCGCTCGCTGGCAATATCGGCGCGATGATCCAGAGCCACGAGGCCGATCACGCGTTTGACGATCCCCGCGCCTTCTTCGCCGAGGATCAGGGCGTCTACATCGTCACCATCGGCGACGCCGCGCTGGCGGACTTCCTCGCCGCGGGCGAAGCCGCGGGCGTACCGGTGCAACCCATCGGCCGCACCGTCGCCAACCGCCTGATCTTCGAACTGGCCGACAGCGACCACGCCGTCTCCCTCACCGACCTGCGCACCGCGCATGAGGGCTTCTTCCCGAAGCTGATGGACGGGGAGGTTTGAGGGGGAGCAACCTCACCCCCCGTCATGCTGAACTTGTTTCAGCATCCATTGCGCCTCAATGGCTCAAACCCGAGCGAAGGTGCAAGATCGGCCCAATGCGGATTTTCACTCTCGATCAGATTGATTTTCCATTGCCTGTGCCAGCGCTTGAGCTGTTTCTCGCGCAGGATCGCCTGCTCCATGTCGCCGAACATTTCATAGCGCACGAGCATGTGGACGGCGTAGCGGTTAGTGAAGCCCGGAATAGCCTGAGCGCGGTGCTGGTATAACCGCGAAACGAGATCCGATGTTACGCCGATGTAGAGCGTACCATAGGGCTTGCTCGCGAGGAGATAAACGCAAGGTTGCTTCTCGATCACATCACCGAACTTGCCGCGAGATGGATGCTGAAACAAGTTCAGCATGACGTAGATGGCGGTGACAGCGCGAAATCTGGTTCAGACCGAACCACATCCTACCCCACACCTAATCCCCGTCACGGCGATAGATAAACTCATGGTCGAACTGATCGCCGACCTTGAAACCATAGTCGCCGACCTTGGTGAACCCGCGCGCCGCATAGACCTGTTGCGCGCGGTGGTTGCCGGAAAACACGCCGAGCCAGACCGGCCCCGGCATATGTTCGGCCAGCCAGTCGAGCGCATGGTCCAGCAACGCCCTGCCCAGCCCGGTGCCCTGGCAGTGTTCGGTCACATAGAGTTGATACAGCTCGCCCTGCTCCGGCCGCGCCTCCGCATGCGGAAGCTTGCAGGGGCCGACATGCGCATAGCCGACGAGGCCACCATCGCTCGCCTGCGCGACCCAGTGCGCCCGGCGCGCGTCATGCAACTGTGCCGCAACCACATCTTCGCCGTAGGACTCCCGCTCGAACAGCGCCAGATTTTCGGCGCTATACTCAATGGGCACGGGGCCATCCACGAATGTCTCGCGAAACGTGCGCCTCTTGAGCACCGCGAGCGCGGATGCGTCGGCCGGCACAGCGCGGCGGATCGTGTAGCCGTCGGTCATGCCCGATGCTCCGCCACTCGCGTCACCCGGCAATAGGCGACATGATAGGTGCACACCCCGCCCGCCTTGTCGAACGCGCGCATGACCTTGCGCATCTGCCCGGCGACCAGCGGCTCGCGCCCCTCGACAGGCACCGTCGCGCCGATCCCTTTGAGATGCGCGAGCAGCCCCCTCGCCCCTCCAAAGTCATGCGCATACTCCTCCTCAAACAGGAAGGCGTCGGCATGGCGGGCTAGCATCGCGCGCAATGTGTCGGCATCGGGGTAGAGCGGCGTTCCCGCCTGCAGGCCAAGTGCCTCATGCGCCGCGCGCCATTCGTGAAAGCTGCGCTCCGCCATCGTCGCAAACATCAGGCTGCCTCCCGGCCGCAACAGAGCCGTCAGCCGGTCGAGCGCGCTCGGCAGGTCCGCAAACCATTGAAAGGTCAGGCTTGAGGCGATGAGGTCGAAATGCGCGCCGTCAAACGCGGGGGCCTCGCCATCCATCACGAGGAAGCGCGCCGCCAGATCGCCGCCGCGCTCGGCCTGCGCAATCATCTCCGCCGATATGTCGGTCGCGACGATCTCTGCATCCGGGAACAGGCCGCGCAGATGGCGCGTCAACAGCCCGGTGCCACAGCCGATTTCGAGGATGCGCAGCCTGCCGCCATCGGCCGAGGGCTTGACCGGCTGAAGCCGCAACAACTGCGCCAGCGTCGCCGCGACCACGCGCTGGATGCCCGCGTGCGCGTCATAATGCGGGGCGGCCGCGCCAAAAGCTCTGCCAATCCGTTGCGCGCGTTGCTCGATCATGACAAAGCCCTATGCGCAAATCATGAGAAGGTGAAGGACCAACATGGCCCCCGCGCGCGAGGAAAACCGCCTGCCGATGATCGACATCACCCGCGGCTTCGCGGTGATGGGCATATTGCTGATGAACATCATCGCCTTTTCGATGCCGCAGGCGGCCTATATCAACCCCAACGCCTGGGGCGGGACAAGCGTGGCGGACAGGCTGGCGTGGCTGGTGTCGTTTCTGTTGGTGGATGGCAAGATGCGCGGGCTGTTCTCCTTGCTCTATGGCGCGTCGATGATCCTGCTGATGGACCGCGCGGAGATGGCCGGAAAAAACGGGCAATCATACATGATAGTGCGCAGTTTATGGCTGTTTGCGTTCGGAATTGCGCACTATCTGCTGCTGTGGTGGGGCGATATATTGACGCTGTATGCGGTAATCGGCCTCGTCGCGATGCGCTTCGCCGGGCGGCAGCCGCTGGAGCTGGTGAAGCTCGCCTTCCTCGCCTTCGCGGCTCAGCTGGCGCTGCTCATCGTGCTGACTGTTGGAATCCAACAGGACGGCACCCTTTCCTACTACCCCCAGCTGCTCGACAAACATGCAATCCACGTGGAAATAGCCCTCTACAAAGGCAGCTGGGCTGACATTTTCTCGCATAAACTCGCGGATATCTGGCACTGGGGATTTGCGGGTTTGCTCTACATGAGTTTCGATACGCTCGGCTTCATGTTGCTTGGCATCGCCATGCTGAAAGGCGGATTCCTCAGCGGCAAATGGGCGCGCGAACAATATCTCGGCACCGCGCGCCATTGCTTCCTCATCGGCCTGCCGCCCATGCTGGGATTAGGCATCTGGGCGTGGGCCAAAGGGTTCGATCCCGCCACCACATTCGCCGTTGTGATGACCTGGTCTTTCCCGTGCCGCATTCCCCTCACGGTCGGCTATGCCGCGCTGATCCTCGCTTTTTCGATGGCGGCTCCTCGCGCGTTCCTTGGCCGGGTTGCGGCGGCGGGGCGCATGGCGTTCAGCAATTACCTGCTCAGCAGCCTGGTAATGACCGGCGTCTTTTACGGCTGGGGGTTGGGCCTGTTCGCCTCAGTGCCGCGCGCGGAGGTCTATCTCTTCGTAATGCCGGTGTGGGCGCTGATGCTGATATGGTCGTCACCCTGGCTGGCTCGCTTCCGATACGGCCCCGCCGAATGGCTATGGCGCAGCCTGACGCTGTGCAGGCTCCAAAGCCTCAGTCGGTAGGCGGGGTTTTCTCGGCAGCGGCGAGCTTATCGACCTTCTTGCGCTTTGACCGCCCCGCATAGATCACCGCCGCCGCTATTGCGGCCGAGGCCACTGCTCCGCCCAGTCCGATCAACGCGGGCTTGGTCCAGCTGGCGCCCTTGTCCTGCGCATTCTCGTCCGGGGTTTGGGCTACGGTCTCATCAGTCTCTGTCGTCATGCCTGCACCTTAGAACTGCCCATGCGATCACCTCAAGCGCAAAAAGCCGAACTGATCAAATACCGCGCTCTTTCCTGATCGCGAACCACTTGGCGACATTGGCGTTGTGCTGCTCCAGCGTATCGGCAAAGACATGTCCGCCACTGCCATCCGCGACGAAATAGAGCGCTTTCGTCTTCTCGGGGTTCAGCACCGCCTCGATCGACGCCTTACTGGGGTTGGCGATCGGTCCTTTAGGGAGACCTGCCATCGAATAGGTGTTGTACCCGTTCACCGCGAGGATTTCCGATCGCTTGATCCGCCTTCCAAGCGGCTTCCCCTTGGTGATGGGATAGATGATCGTCGGGTCTGCCTGCAACCGCATGCCGACGCGCAGTCGATTGGAATAGACTCCCGCGACCATCCGTCGCTCCGCAGGAACCGAGGTTTCCTTTTCAACGATGCTGGCAAGGGTCACCGCCTCGGCCTTGGACTTGACGACCGTCTGGGCGGAACGGCTGGCCCAGGCTGCCTCGAGTGCCCGCGTCATCGCCCCCTGCATTCGCGCCAGCACCTCAACGCGGCTGTCACCCTTGTCATACGCATAGGTGTCAGGAAGTATGCTTCCCTCGGCGGGGACTTCAACCGTGCCGGTGAGCTGATCTGCCGCCATCAGCCGCTCGTAGACGAGGATCGACGGCATGCCTTCGGGAATGGTGATGAAGCGATTGATCCCCACGCCGCCAGCGAGAATAGCGAGAATCTCCTTCTCGCTCGCACCGCCCGGCACCAGATATTCGCCCGCCTTGATCGCAGAAGATCCGCCCAGCAGGCGCGCGCGGAGATAGAATCGATCGGCAGAGCTAACCAGCCCGGCCCGCTCCAGCTCTGTCGCCGCGCTCTTCAGCGTTGCGCCACTTTGCAGGGTGAAGGCTGTGTCCTCCCGCGCGGGGCCAGACCCGGTCCACCCCGCCACGAACACCGCTCCGGCAATCATCACACTGGCCAGCACCAGCCCCACCAGAATCAGGACAGTGCGGCGCATGGTAAGCGTCAGATTGCCTTCATGATCAGGCTGGCATTGGTCCCACCAAATCCGAAGCTGTTGTTCAGCACCGCCTTGACGCTGCGCTGTTTGGCGACATGGGGCACGAGGTCGACCCCCACGCAGCTCTCGCTAGGGTTTTCTAGGTTGAGCGTCGGCGGCACCACCTGATCACGCAGCGCGAGAATGCAGAAGATGCTTTCGACCGCGCCCGCGCCGCCCAGCAGATGGCCGATGGCGGACTTGGTCGAGCTCATCGACATGGTGTCGATGGCCGAACCGAACAGGCGGCGCACCGCGCCCAACTCAAGCTCGTCACCCAACGGGGTGGAAGTCCCATGCGCATTGACATAGTCGATATCGTTGATCGACAGGCCGGACTTGCGGAGCGCCATCTCCATCGAACGGTAGGCGCCCGAGCCTTCCGGATGCGGTGCAGTCACGTGATAGGCATCGCCTGAAAGGCCATAGCCCACCACTTCCGCATAGATCTTTGCGCCGCGCGCCTTGGCGTGCTCATATTCCTCAAGCACGACGACTCCTGCGCCCTCGCCCATCACGAAACCGTCGCGCGCTTGGTCATAAGGGCGGCTGGCCTTTTCCGGCGCATCGTTGAAACTGGTGGAGAGCGCCTTTGCCTGGCTGAACCCGGCGATTCCTATGGGGCAGATTGTGCTCTCTGCGCCGCCCGCCAGCATGATGTCCGAGTCGTCCATCGCGATCATCCGCGCGGCATCGCCGATCGAGTGCGCGCCGGTAGAGCATGCGGTGACGACAGCATGGTTCGGGCCCATCAAGCCATATTTGATGGAGACCTGACCGGAGATGAGGTTGATCAGGCGCCCATGGACGAAGTGCGGCGACACGCGGCGCGGGCCTTTCTCCGCCAGCACCAGCGACTCGCTTTCGATCCCCGGAAGCCCACCGATGCCCGATCCAATGGAGCAGCCCGCGCGCAGCTTGTCCGCGTCAGACATCTCGGTGAGGCCCGCATCCTCCAGCGCCTGCCCGGCGGCGTCGATGCCGAACACGATGAACGGATCGACCTGACGCTGCACCTTGTGGTCCACGCGCTTTCCGGCGTCGAAGCCATATTCGTGATCGGCGGGCTTTACCTCGCAGGCGATCTGGCATGCATAATCGCTGGTGTCGAACTTGGTAATCCGCCCTGCGCCGCTTTTCGAAGCGAGAATGTTCTTCCAAGTGGTCTCGACATCCGCGCCCAGCGGGGAAACCATACCAAGGCCCGTTACGACCACACGACGCATACCCAGCTCCTCACCAAAACTGCGCGAACGGCCCTATCAGTGCCGGGCCGCTCCATCCCCACAGTAAAAATGGCGGCCTCCTTAACACGGGCAAAGCCGCGCCGGAAAGCCGCCACCGCATATCTTCTCGTCCTCTGCGTCCGGCGGAGTGCGTCCGGCCGCAGACACAGCGCGCTTACTGCTTGCTGTCGATATAGTCGATCGCATCCTTGACGGTGCCGATTTTCTCGGCCGCATCGTCAGGAATCTCGACGCCGAACTCTTCCTCGAACGCCATCACCAGCTCGACGATGTCGAGGCTGTCCGCGCCCAGATCGTCGATGAAGCTGGCATCCTCGGTCACCTTGTCCGCCTCGACGCCCAGATGCTCGATGACGATTTTCTTTACGCGATCCGCAGTCTCACTCATGAGTGGTCCCTTTGTACTGTCCGATATGAACGAATGTTAACCCGTTGCTGCGCCCATGCCCTAGAACCCCCGAGGCGGCGTTGCAAGACCCAAGTCGTCAAATCATCGCCATGCCGCCGTTGACGTGAAGCGTCTGCCCGGTGACATACCCGGCATCGCGCGAGGCGAGGTAAACAGCCGCGGCGGCAATGTCGTCTCCCTCGCCCAGCGCACCCGCCGGGATCTTGGTGAGTATGGCGTCCTTCTGCGCGTCGGTCAGCGCGTCCGTCATGGCGGAGCGGATGAAGCCGGGCGCGATGCAGTTCACCGTCACATTCCGGCTCGCCAGTTCCTGAGCTAAGGCCTTGGACATACCGATGAGTCCGGCCTTGGACGCCGCGTAGTTCGATTGCCCCGGATTGCCGGTAACGCCCACGACAGATGTGATCGAGATGATGCGGCCGAAGCGCGCCTTCATCATCGGCTTGGCGGCGGCGCGAATGAGGCGGAACGCGGCCTCCAGGTTGATGCGTATCACATCCGCCCACTCTTCGTCCTTCATGCGCAAGATAAGATTATCGCGCGTGACACCGGCATTGTTCACCAGAATGTCGAGCTTGCCTCCCAGCGCCTCCACCGCCTGCGGCACGAGCGCATCGACGGCGGCGGAGTCAGACAGGTTGCAGGGCAGGCAGACGTGATCGCCGCCAAGCTCACTTGCGAACGCCTGAAGCTTGTCCACATTGCTGCCCGACAGCGCCAGCCGCGCCCCCTGCGCCGCGAGGCCCTTGGCAATGGCAGACCCAATGCCACCGCTAGCGCCCGTCACCAGCGCGGTCATTCCCGTAAGATCGAACATATATCCTCCCTGAAATCAGATTGCGGCCAGCAGCGCCTCGATGTCGTCCATGTTCACGACGCTCGTTACGGTCGCATCAGGAGCGATGCGCTTGACCATCGGGCCGAGCACCTTGCCGCCCAGCTCGATGAAATCGGTGACACCCGCATCCCACATCGCGCCAACACTCTCGCGCCAGCGCACGCGGCCCGTTACCTGCTCCACCAGACGCGCGCGAATATCGTCTGGCGACGCGATCGGCGCGGCGAGCACATTGGCATAGACCGGCAGCAGCGGCGCATTGATGCTCGCTTGGGCCAGCGCCTCGGCCATCGCATCGGCCGCCGGTTGCATTAGCGTGCAATGAAACGGAGCCGAGACGGGCAGCAGGACGCCGCGCTTGATGCCGTATTCCTTCACCAGTGCCACCGCGCGCTCGACAGCGCCCCTGTGCCCGGAGATTACGACCTGCGTCGGGTCATTGTCATTGGCGACAGTGCAGACCTCGCCCTCAGCCGCCGCATCGGCCAGCGCCTGCGCCTTGTCGATGTCTGCGCCCAACAGCGCGGCCATTGCCCCCTCGCCCACCGGCACGGCGGCCTGCATCGCCTGACCGCGCAGCTTCAGCAGCCGCGCCGTGATGGCGAGATCGAATGCCTTCGCTGCGCACAACGCAGTATATTCACCGAGACTGTGCCCCGCGACATAATCGCCCTTGTCGGCTAGATTCAGCCCACCCTCTTTCTCGACCACCCGCAGCGTCGCGATCGCGTTCGCCATAATGGCCGGCTGCGCGTTTTCCGTCAGCGTCAGGTCGCTTTCCGGCCCGTCGCACATAATACGGAACAAGTTTTGCGAGAGCGCCTCGTCCACCTCCTGAAACACTTCGCGAGCGACAGTGCTGGCCTCCGCAAGCGCCTTGCCCATGCCAACCTGCTGGCTGCCCTGCCCCGGAAAGATGAATGCGCGCATCCGCGTCTCCTTGTTTCAAATGTGCCGCACGCTCCCATAACGATTTGCACGCGCCATGGAAGCCCCTTGCATTTCCCGGGCATTTCCGCCATAGGCGCGCCTTCGCAAAGCCGGATGGCTGCGCGAGGAATGCCAAGACGACAGCCGGAGGGGCGGTGCGCATGGTGCGCCCGTCAGCAATCGGCCAACGAAGAAAGCAAGCTGTCATGCCGCTATACGAGCATGTTTTTCTTGCGCGTCAGGACCTGGCCCAGGCCCAGGTGGACGCGCTGGCGGAAAACGCCACCACCATCATCGAAGCGAATCAGGGCAAGGTGACCAAGGTCGAGACCTGGGGTCTGCGTTCGCTCGCCTACAAGATCGCCAAGAACCGCAAGGCGCATTATGTGATGCTCAACATCGACGCGCCCGCAGGCGTCGTCGCCGAGCTGGAGCGCCAGACCCAGATCAACGAAGACGTCATCCGCTATATGACCGTCCGCGTCGATGCGCTGGAAGCCGGCCCGTCAGTGATGATGCGCAAGAGCGACCGCGACCGTGAGCGTCGTGGGGGCCGTGATGGCGATCGCCCCGAGCGTGGTGAGCGCGGTCCGCGCCGCGAACGCGCTGAATTTGACGGCGAATAAGGAGATATAGAGACATGGCACGCCCATTTTTCCGCCGCCGCAAGAGCTGCCCCTTCGCCGCCAAGGATGCGCCGAAGATCGATTACAAGGACGTTCGTCTACTGCAGGGCTTCGTGTCCGAGCGCGGCAAGATCGTCCCCAGCCGCATCACCGCGGTGTCCGCCAAGAAGCAGCGCGAGCTGGCTCAGGCCATCAAGCGCGCCCGCCATCTGGGCCTGCTGCCCTACATCGTGAAGTGAGGAGCTAAGACATGGAAATCATTCTGCTCGAACGGATCGAGAAGCTGGGCGCTATTGGCGACGTCGTCACCGTCAAGGACGGTTATGCGCGCAACTATTTGCTGCCCAACAAGAAGGCGCTTCGCTCCAACGCTTCCAACCGCAAGGTGTTCGAAGCCAACCGCGCAAAGATCGAGGCGGACAACGCCGCCCGCCGTGCTGGCGCCGAGAAGGAAGCGGGTACCGTGGACGGCCAGCAGATCGTGCTGATCCGTCAGGCGTCCAACGCCGGGCATCTTTACGGCTCGGTCGCGGTGCGTGACATCGTCGACGCGCTGCACGCCGATGGCCACAAGATAGTGACCAAGGCGATGATCGTGCTCGAACGCCCGATCAAGACGCTCGGCGTGTTCGATGTGCGCGTGAACCTCCACCCGGAAGTCGCCGTCACCATCACGGTCAACGTCGCGCGTTCGCCGGAAGAGGCCGACCTCCAGAAGGATGGCGTCGATGTGATGGCGCAGATGTTCGAGAAAGACGAGGCAGGCTTCACTGAGGATTACGATCCCAATGCTGAGCCGGGCGAGATCGCCCGCGAGGAAGCGGAAGCCACCGAGGAACAGACGGCAGCATAAGCCGCCCTCCTGTTACAAAATTTCAAGGCCCGCCCGAGTGATCTGGCGGGCCTTTCATTTTCTACAAATGCATGAAATCCCTCGGAAAGCTTCGCATATGTGCGCCGCCGTCAACCGCGATAACCTGGCCGGTCACTGCACGGGCGCGGGCGAGATACAGCACTGCTTCAGCAATCTCGTCTGGCGAAGGCAGTCTCGCGAGCGGCATCATATCCCCCAATCTCTCGATCTGAGCGCCATCATAATCCGGCGTGGCGATAGTCAGCCCCGGTGCAACCGCATTCACCCTGATGCCTCGGCCCGCCAACTCCCGCGCGGCGATCTGGGTAAAGCCCGCGAGTGACTGCTTGGAAAGGGTGTAGGCCAGCTGGTCGCCATGTGGGTGGCTGAGGCGCTGATCCAGAATGTTGACGATGGACCGCCCATCCCCGCCGCCAGTCGCCTGTGCAAACGCCTGCGTCAGCAGCACCGGCGCGGAGCTGTTCACAGCGAAATGCAGCATCAGCGCCTCGGCCGTGGTGTCTTCCAACCTGTCCTGCCCGAAAAGCGCTGCGCTGTTAACGAGCAGATCTGGTGCCCGGCCGAAATGTGAAGCTACCTCGCGAAAAAGCGCGGTTGCGCTTTCCGGATGGGCGAAGTCGGCGACAAATCCTGCCCACTTCACACCGCCATCCGCCAGACCCTTCGCCAGCCAGTCCTCCAGCTCGCAGTCGTGGCTGCCATGCAAGGCGAGCTGATAGCCGGCCCTACCCAGCGCCAAGGCAATATGCGCGCCGAGCCGCCTGTGCCCTCCGGTCACCAGCGCGATCGGCGCGGCGTCTTCCATTGCTAAAGCCCCATCAGGCGCAGCACTTCCTTGCGGCTCTTTTCGTCATCCCTGAAGACGCCCATCATGCGGCTTGTTTTCATTACCACATCAGGCGTGCGGACGCCCCGGCCGGTCATGCAGCCATGGGTTGCTTCGATCACCACGGCGACACCGCGCGGATGCAGATGCTCCCATATGCAATCCGCCACCTCGGCGGTCAGCCGCTCCTGCACCTGAAGCCTGCGTGCGAAACCATGCAGCACGCGTGCCAGCTTTGAGATTCCCACAACATAATCGCCCGGCAGATAGCCGATGTGCGCGACGCCAGTAATCGGCGCCATGTGATGCTCGCAATGGGACTGGAAAGGGATACCTTTCAGGAGCACGATCTCGTCATAGCCGCCGACCTCGTGAAAAATCCGAGAGAGATGATAAGCGGGATCTTCGCCATAGCCCTCGCAATATTCCCTCCAGGCGCGCGCGACGCGTCGGGGCGTGTCGAGAAGTCCTTCTCGCTCTGGATCGTCGCCTGCCCACCGTATGAGCGTACGTACTGCATCCTGCACCTCATGTGGAATACGTGCCGCTTCAGATGCTTCCTGCTTATCGGTCATTTCCTGTATGCTCCGCGGCACCCATAATTTTGAGATAAGAGGCGCATCAAGAGCCGCCGCTAATCCTCATCAGGCCTATATCGCTAAATTGACCGGCGGCCATTAGAAATACGTTTATTAAATTAACAGCACTGGCATCACCAGACGTCCGATCACAGGCTGACACATGGCGCCATCGCGGATCCTTGCCCAAGATAGCGTTATAAAGAGGACATCTCGATTCAGCGGTGCTTTTTCTGCGAGTCTGCATTGCATACTCTGTCCTCAACCCGCTAATCGATACGGGCGAACGCAACGGAGATAGAAGTAATGTCCACAATGCCAACCGTGCTTGTTACCGGCGGCGCCGGCTATATTGGCAGCCATGCGGTACTAGCCCTGCGGGATGCTGGGTGGTCCGTGGTTGTGGTGGACAATCTTTCTACCGGCTTTCGCTTCGCTCTTCCCGAAGACGTCCCTCTCATTGAGGCAGACATCGGCGACCAGTCAACGGTTGAGGCCACAATGCGCGCGCACGGCGTCGAGGCAGTCATGCATTTCGCGGGCTCAATCGTTGTGCCGGAGTCGGTCGATAATCCATTGAAATATTATCATAACAACACTGTAAACAGTCGCGCGCTGATTGAGAGCGCGGTGCGGTGTGGCGTGCCCCATTTCATCTTCTCGTCAACTGCGGCAACATACGGCATGCCCGAGGTCAGCCCAATCTCAGAGAGCTGCCCGCAACGCCCAATCAACCCTTATGGCATGTCCAAGCTGATGACGGAGTATATGCTAGCGGACATCTCGGCGGCGCATCCTATCAACTATTGCGCACTGCGCTATTTCAACGTCGCCGGTGCGGATCCGCAGGCGCGCTCGGGGCAATCAACCGCGGGCGCCACCCATCTCATCAAGGTTGCGGTCGAGGCAGCGCTCGGCAAACGGAGCCATGTCGGCGTATTTGGTACGGATTTCGACACGCCTGACGGCACCGGAGTTCGAGATTATATCCACGTATCCGACCTGGCGGCCGCGCATGTCCTGGCGCTGGAGGCCCTTATTGCTGAGCCAGCGCGCAACTATCTGCTGAACTGCGGCTATGGAACGGGCTTCTCAGTATTGGAAGTGTTAGACGCGGTGGATCGCGTCACTAACCTCAACATCGAGCGTCGCATCGAGGGACGCCGTGCGGGGGACCCCGCCTCGCTGGTTTCTGACAACCGCAAGATCATGGCGACCTTCCCTTGGAAACCGCGCTTTGCCAACCTTGATACTATCATCGGCCACGCACTTGCATGGGAGCGTCGGCTGACGGAAATCCGCAACGCGTAGTGCTAAGACGCGTGCCTAAAAAACAGGCAAAATTCACGTCCCCTGCCTGAATCGGCAGCATTATAGACTTTTACGCCCGCATCGCGGAGAGTTTGCCTGCGAGTCGCGGTCCATGCGGCCTTGTGTCGCGCCTATGCGCTGCTCGGGGGTGGATGCGTGACATCCATGATACGTCCCGCAAGGGAATTAAGGGGTGGAAACCACATGAAAAAGGTTGAGGCGATCATCAAGCCATTCAAGCTCGATGAGGTCAAAGAGGCGCTGCATGAGGTCGGAGTTTCTGGCATTACGGTGACCGAGGCCAAGGGATTCGGGCGCCAGAAGGGACATACGGAGCTGTATCGCGGTGCCGAATATGTGGTCGACTTCCTTCCCAAGGTTAAGCTTGAGGTAGTCGTGGAAGACGAGCTGGCCAGTCGTGTTGTAGAAGCGATCGCCGCCGCCGCCCAGACGGGCCGCATTGGCGACGGCAAAATCTTCGTATCGGCGATAGAGTCCGCGCTACGCATCCGCACCGGGGAACGCGATAACGACGCGATCTGAACGCTTCCATTCATTTCCGCAGCGGTGAGCCAAGCGGAATACTCATGATTTGAACTGCCGATCCGGGAAAGGACCCGGTCGAAACTGTAGAAAGGGTATGCAGACATGGCGAATTCGCCCAAAGACATCCTGAAAATGATCGAAGAGAAGGAGATCGAGTGGGTCGATCTGCGCTTCACTGATCCCAAGGGCAAGTGGCAGCACCTCACCATGTGCGCAGGCGTGATGGGCGAGGATGAGCTTGCCGAAGGCCTGATGTTCGACGGCAGCTCGATCGAGGGCTGGAAGGCTATCAACGAGTCCGACATGATCCTGAAGCCCGATCTGGACGCGGTCTATATCGATCCTTTCAGCGCAACGCCGATGATGATCCTGTTCTGCGACATCGTCGAGCCCTCGAACGGCGAACTCTATGCCCGCGATCCGCGCAGCACCGCCAAGCGCGCCGAGGCATTCCTGAAGACCACCGGCATTGGCGACACGATCTATGTCGGCCCCGAAGCCGAGTTCTTCATGTTCGACGATGTCCGCTTCTCCACCGGCTATGACGGCAGCTTCTTCAAGATCGACGACATCGAACTGCCCACCAATACCGGCCGTGAATATGAGGGCGGCAATCTGGGCCACCGTCCGCGTGCTAAGGGCGGTTATTTCCCGGTCGCTCCGGTCGACAGCTGCATGGACATCCGCGGCGAGATGGTCTCGACCATGCTTGAGATGGGCCTGCCATGCGACAAGCACCACCACGAAGTCGCCGCTGCGCAGCACGAGCTGGGCATGACCTTCGGCACGCTGGTGACGACCGCCGACCGCATGCAGATCTATAAGTATGTCGTGCATCAGGTTGCGCAGGCCTATGGCAAGACCGCGACATTCATGCCCAAGCCGATTAAGCTCGACAACGGCTCCGGCATGCACACGCACATGTCGATCTGGGACGGCAAGAACCCGCTGTTCGCGGGTGACGGCTATGCTGGTCTGTCTGACATGTGCCTGTATTTCATCGGCGGCGTCATCAAGCATGCTAAGGCGCTAAACGCCTTCACCAACCCGACCACCAACAGCTACAAGCGTCTGGTGCCGGGCTATGAAGCGCCGGTGCTGCTGGCCTACTCCAGCCGCAACCGCTCGGCCTCCTGCCGTATCCCTTATGGCAGCGGCTCCAAGGCCAAGCGCGTTGAATTCCGCTTCCCGGACGCGCTCGCCAATCCCTATCTCTGCTATGCGTCGCTCCTGATGGCGGGTCTGGACGGCATTCAGAACAAGATCCACCCGGGCGATCCGATGGACAAGAACCTGTATGACCTTCCGCCCGAAGAGCTGTCGCTCGTTCCCACCGTCTGCGGCTCGCTCCGCGAGGCGCTGGACAGCCTGGAGGCCGATATGGACTTCCTGCTGAAGGGTGACGTATTCACCAAGGATCAGATCGAAGCCTACATCGAGCTGAAGCGCGAGGACGTTGCCGTCTGGGAAATGACGCCCAGCCCGGTCGAGTTCGACATGTACTACAGCTCCTGATTCCTCAGGAAACATGGAAAAAAGAAGGCCCGGTGGCAGCAATGCCGCCGGGCCTTTCCAGTGGGGCAGACAAAATCAAGCGGCGCGCGCCGCGACTGTTACAGGTGCGGAGGCGCACCTCGCTTGTCGGGGGCCGACGTCGAATCGGCTAACCATGTCGCGCAGCCGATCCGACTCGTTCTTCAGAATGCGAGCGGCGGCATTGCATTCCTCGCCCATGGCAGCGTTTTGTTGGGTCATGCGATCGATGCTGCCGATCGTGACGTTGATCTGCTGCACTCCCTCCGCCTGGCTGTTGGCAGACTCCGCTATCATCTCGATAAGGCCGGCAATATTGCCGACGCGGTCCATGATCTGCTGCAACGCCTCGCCTGACGCGCGCACTAGCGCGACTCCCCCATCAATATGAGCATTGCTGTCCTGAATCAGTGCCTTGATATCACGCGCGGCGTCTGAACACCGCTGGGCGAGCGCGCGCACCTCGTTTGCGACAACAGCAAAGCCCTTGCCCGCATCGCCCGCGCGGGCAGCCTCGACTCCGGCGTTCAGGGCGAGCAGGTTGGTCTGAAAGGCTATACCGTCGATCACATTGGTGATCTGTGCAATAGCCTGGGCGCTTTCCTCGATTCCACTCATGGCCTCGATCGCCCGTTTGACCGTCTCACCATTCTCATCCGCGCGCTGGCGAACATCGATCACAGTGCCATGCGCCGTGCGAGAAGCCGAAGCGGCCTCTGCCACGCGTCCGGTTAACTGTTGCATCGCCGCCGCCGTCTCTTCCAGATTGGCGGCCTGGTGCTCCGTCCGTTGAGACAAGTCCTGTGTAGCGGTGTCAATCTCCGACGCGCTCGTGTTGAGCATATTAACGCAGGTCGTGACTTCCTCCATGGCTTGTTGCATCGAATCTGCGGCCTTGTTGAAATCGTCACGCAGGCTCACATATTCGGGGGGAAATGATGCCGTAATGCGATGGTGCAGTATGCCGCTGCGCAAATTTTCCAAGGCGATACCGAGCGCGTCGACAATCATTCCCTGTGTTTCAGCCTTCTCACGAGATTCCCGCGCCGCTCTCTCCGCAACCGAGACAACGATATCGTCCAGTGCGCGCGCCGCCTCGCCAATCTCATCCTGACGCCTCGCGTCACGGCCAATGTTCACCGAATCACCCCGGGCCATGGCGTGCATCTGGCGCCCCAATCGTCGTATTGGCGAAACGACCCGCCCTTGAATAAAGCCGGCGAAAACCAGAAACAGCACCACCATCGCCCCGGCTAAGGCAAAAAGCATCGTAAGTGTGGTTGCGAGCTGGTTCTCTGCATCGTTCTTCAGCTTCTGTTGATAATCCAGCGCCATGCGGACGGTTTCATCCACCTTACCGCGATGCATCTCATATGCAGCTGCGAGGTCAGCAAAGGCCAGGTCAATGCGCTGCTGGTCGCCAGTTCGAACAGCGGGCAAGAATTCCGAATCGAGCACAGACCAGAATTTCATCGCAGGGTGATGCGTGTCCTGCGTCACGAGTTTTTGCAGCGCTGGATCAAAATGCGTTTCGAGCCAGTAGCTATGGCGCGAATCATAGTCGGCGCGCAATTTTTGCAGCCGCTGTGCCCGCAAGGTATAGCTCGACGGATCTCGCGCGAGCAGCGAGGCCTCCAGATACGGCTCTATGACATATTCGGGCGGCGGCAGGATATCGGCTATCAGGTCGGAAGCGTGCTGCGTATTCGTCTGGATCGGTCCGCCCATACGTATCTCGTTTATTCGCATACCACCGATGCCGATTGCTGAGAGCATCAGCACAAAGAATATGGCGGTTGCATACGAAACAAGGGCTCTGATAGTCATGAACTTCCTCTCCAGCACACAACCCACAGCTCTGATTTTTTATCTTTTGCCGGAATGATGCACGATCGAGGTTAACAAGCTAATAATCCTTGGAAATTCTTGCAGTAATACTTTGGCGCCCTAATGTAGAAATACTGGAAAGTAGGGAAAGCCAGCGCGTGACCTGATATTCCAGTCGCGTTGCCGAGTAGCCCTGCCCATCGCTGATCAGCTCCACATAGATGCGGCGTGTGATATATTTCCCGGCGCCGATAGCTGTTCCCTGGCCAGTCGTCTGGTCTGCGGCCAGTATCCGTAGCCGATCAAGGCCCGCCGCCCTGCGCACAGCGTTAATGGGATCTAGGCCACCCTGCCCGCCCCTCAGCGACGTGACGGCAGCCGCCAGCTGCAACGCCTCCGGCGCTGAAAGCTGGGTGATCCCAGATCCAAACAGGAGGCGGGAGAGCACTTCATCTTGCGGCATTGCCGGCACGCTGGTGAACGAGATGATCGGCGCAGCGCTCGAGCCCGTAATATGGATGGTGGCGTTAAGGCCACTGAGCGCCGCTTCGGCTGTGATGTCTAGCTCCGGGTTAGCAGGGACGGTACCATCGAACCGCAGCGTACCGGAGGTTAGGTCAAACCGTCGTCCTGCAAAATCATAGGTACCTCGCACCATCTCCGCGGTCCCGACCAGCCTCGGGCTGGTGACGCTGCCGCCGATTGCGAGATTCATGCGCCACTCGCTCGCCAAGCCCATGCCGTTCACCATCAGGCGGTTGCGCGCGCGCGCGTCGATATCGAGGCTCCACGCCGCTCCCCGGTCAACAGGCGTGAAATCACCTTGCCGGCCGTTACGTTCTATAATCTGGAGTTCGGGAATCTGCGCTACAGCCGCCGCACGCCCGAGCGCAAAGCTACTGCGGATGACATCCAGTTTCCCGCTGATCGTCCCGCCCATCCCGTTCGATCGGATAGCAATAGGGCCGCTCACCGTTGCGCCGATATCGTCCCGGTCGAGCAACTCGGCGTTATCGGCGTTCAGTGCCATGTCGATGCCCACACCCTGCCCCAGCGAGAAATCGAAGCTGCCCTGTCCGCTCACCTGCCCGCCATTGCGCGCCACGCCATCGAGCCGGGAGAACACCAGTCTGGAGCCGTCGAACCGCGCCTGCGCGCTCAGTCTTGAGAGACGCATGCCGGTCACGGGGCTCTCGAGCACGGCATCTCGCGTCAACAGTGCCCCCGTGATCACAGGATTAGCGCCTGTGCCGCCAATGTCAGCTCGTAGCGCGGTGTTTCCGGTTATGTCGATGATCTCGATCCGACTCATGCGCCACACAGCCTCGGCGGGGCCGACATATCGTAGCTGCGCCCGCACCGGCGCGGCGCGCAGCCGTTCCATGAGGCTACCCTGCGCGGTGAGCGGGGTCATCAAAGCCTGCGCCCTGCCGATCGTCGTTCCCTTTTGCGTCATGACCGCGCGCAGCGCGAGACGCGTGGAGCTGAGGTCGGCATTGAGCCCGAGGTCAACGGGAGTTGACGTACGCGTGAGGCCGGAACGGCTCAGCCCGCGCACGGTGAGGCGTGCGGAGCCGCTGGGCAGGCCTCCGCGCGGCTGCGAATAACGCAAGGTTCCACTGGCTAGGCCCGCCAACCCCATATCGCTGTTCGAAAGGTCGAGCAGCGAGAGTGGCATGCGTTGAAGGCTGAGATCCAGCCGCGTCTCATCGCCAAAATGCGCGTTCCTGATGAGCGCGGCGCCGCCATTATAGCGCAGTGTGACGGCGTCGAGCGCCCAACCACCCTCCACCCTCCGCAGGCGCGCACGCCGGTCCAGCGAAACCGCCCGACCATCCAAGGTACCGGATAGCGCTAAGGCAATCTCATCACGCGCAACATCGGCATCCAGCTTGACGTTGAACTGCCGACCCCGCTGGCCCAGCAGGGTCGCTCGCACCTTGCCCAACCCATCGACCATGTGGGCGTCCATCGCGAAACGATTGATCCGAAACCCGCCGACCTGCGCACCGCTGCCCGAAAGCGTAGCGTTTAGATTAGTGCCACCGAGGTCCAGACTTACATCGGCCCTCAATCGTCCCCGGAACAGGTCGACCCGTACAGGCCCGTCGAACTGCGCATTATCGATGCGCAGCGAAGCAGAGATTTTCTGGACTCCCGCAACCACGGCCAAATCAACGGCGCCATGGACCTGCCCGGCGAAGAGCAAACGGCCTGACAACCCTCCGGAAACGATCAGCAGCCTGCCGCTCCCTTCGGACCCGCTGACGCGAAGTCTATCAACCCGGATCGCGCTCTGGGCGCCACCCGGTGGCAGCTCGATCATGCCGGTGCTTTCGAAAGCGCCAAGGGCGGATTGTCCGCTCGCTTTATAGGAATATCCGGCGGGATCGGGATCGAGCAAAAGGCGGATATCCGCAAGGCCAGCCGCGCCGTTCATCGGGCGGGCGAACACCGCCTCTACAGCGGGCCGGTCGATCCTGCCCGTGAGCGTCAGGCGCACCGGGCCATATCGGGCATGCGTCCCGCTACCAACCAGCCGCACACTGCCGTCGGGATTGCGCACTCCCGAGCCGTTCAGCATCAACAACGGCGCGCGCAGGGCCAGCCGGTTCAGAGCCAACCGGCCATCGCGTCCCAGCGTGATATCGGACTGCACTCTCGGCAAGCCGCCGCCCAGAGTGCGCAGAAAGGCGTTGTCCAACCTACGCACCGCCGCCGCGACCTTGCCCGATAGTGCGAACGCTCCCTGCGGGCCGGGAACTGCGCGCAGGCGGGATTGCAGGTCGACGCGGCCCAGCCCGCGTATTTCTATGCCACGCACGTCACCGGTCAGCGCCAGGTCATAGCGCCCGGACTTGAGATCAAATAGCGCTACCAGTTCGCCGTTCAGCCTGTCGGACCGCAGTTTGAGCGGGGCAGACGTGAGGACATTGCCGTTCTTCTGCAACAACCCGTTTATACTAATACCGCGCAGGACCGAGGCAATAATATCACCTTGGCCGTCGATACGCTGGGCTGAGAGGTTGAGCGGGATGAAGGTGGGTCGCCCCTCGGCGCCGATCCGCCCCTCACCTGCTGCGCGAACACCATGCAGTGCGGTTTTGCCGAAGCGGAGCTTGTCGGCCTTCAGCAGATAATCGAATCGTGTGGAGTCGATTGGCCCATTGAGCCGCAACCGGGCGACAAGGGCGCGCGCATCGAAATTGCGCAGCAGAGCGCCCGGCTTGCGCAGGCCGACATCGACGATCAGATTGTCATAGCCCCAGCCGTTGAGGTGGAGGCCGCCCGCGAGGTTAAGCACGAGCGCGTCCGACTGAGCGGCGAGCGTGCCGGTGACAAGTTTGTTCGCATAGCGGCCGTCGGCGCGGATTTGCATCTGTGGGGAAGACAGGCGGGCGAGCAGGCCGCGCGTAGCGATCGCGCCGCCCGAAACCGCGCCCTCGATCTGGAACGCGCCCTTGCGCAAGTGGATGTCCAGCCCGGCGGCGGACTGGCGGTCGAGCGTGGCGACCAGGCGGCCGTCCCACGCCGCCCAATCGCCTTTTCCCTCAAGGCGGAGGTTGGCGTCCTGCTTCAATCTGGCGAGTGTGGCGAGCAGGCCGCGGGCCGGCGCGTCTATGGCTATTTCCACGTTGAAACGGTTTTCGTCGGGGCGGCTGTCGAGCGCCAGAACGAGGCTGTCACGGCCGGTGAGGGAGGCGAGGCGCAAATCCAACAGTGCATGGCCGCCACGGATATCGGCGTCTCCCACAAGGCTCAGCACATCGGCATGGCCGCTGACCCCCCGCCCCATCTCCAGCCTGTCGACCGCTAACCTCATGATTCTAATATCAAAATCTGGCAATATCTTGCCCGGCTTCCCCGGCCGCAGCTTGGGCAGTCGATGGAGCTTCGCGCGGGGAATGTGCAGCGTATCTATTTCGAGCCGGTTCGAGAGCCAGCCCAGCGGCCACCAGTTGAGCCGCACCCGCTCCGCCTCAAGAAACACGCCGCGCGTATCCGCCACGCGCACATCATGCAGCAGCGCGTCGCGATAGAGACTCCCCTCAATCCGCCCGACCGTGATGCGCAACCCCGATTGCGGCGCCCATGCCGCGATCTGGCGAGCAGCGAAACGATGGCCGGGCGCGCTGTCCAGCCAGGCCAGGGTGCCACCGATGGCGAGCAACACCACCAACAGCGCGACAGTAATCGCCCTGCGTGACAGGCGCACCGCTCGCTTCAACCGCGCACCCCATGCTGCGCGCGCCGGTTCTGCGCCGGATGTCTCGGCGCCCTCCTCCGCCATCAGAACGCCTGCCCGAGCGACACCGCCACAGCGATGCGGCTATCGCCCGGCTGACGGTTGAGCGGCGTTCCAACATCAATGCGGATCGGCCCGAAGTTGGAATAATAGCGCAGACCAACACCGGCACCGTAGCGCACTTGCGACAATTTCGGCAGAAATCCGGTAGATATATTGCCCGCATCCATGAAAGGCACCACACCGAACGCACCGAAACGCACGCGCGCCTCCAGAGAGAATTCGGCGAGGCTTTTGCCCCCCACCGGCTCGTTGCGGCTGTCCCGCGGGCCGATTGCCTGATAGCCATAGCCGCGGACAGATGCGCCGCCGCCTGCATAAAAGCGCCGCGAAGGCGCCACCCGGTCCGCGCTTACGCCGCCCAGGATCGACCCGAGCCGAACGCGCGAGGCGACCACCACTTTTTCGCCCACCGGCACATAGATGCTGCCATCCACCTGCGCGCGCAGATAACTGAAGGCGCCGCTCTGGCGCGCGAGTTCCGGGCTCACGCGCGCGCCGAGCCGGAAACCGGTACGAGGATCCAGAAGGTCATCGCTTGCGTCATAAGTGAGCGATAGCGGCAGCGCGGCGATGTAATAGTTGCGCTCCGTCTCCGCCACGGCGCCTGCGAACACGTCCTTCTCCTGCGAGAAGCTCAGTTCCCCGCCGACGCTCCACACCCATTTCTTCTGGTACAGGATGTTGGTCTGCCGTTCCAGCCCGGCAGTGAGCGCGAAGGTGCGCGCTTCGAAAGCGTCGAGATTCTGGTGTCGCGCATTCAAACCTGCAGTCAGGACATGATCCCGCTTCGGGAAATTGTTGCGCCGGTAGGTGAGGCCCGCCGCCTGTTCCTTGGTTCCAAGCAGGCCGCTGACGGTAATGGCGCCTTCGGGTGGGAAAAAATTGCGGTGCTGCCAGCTTCCTTGCAGGCGGAAGCCTTCGCCGGTGCCATAGCCGATTTCGCCGGTGATACTGCGCACTGGGCCGGGAACGACGGAGACGGCGATATCGACATGCTCGCCATCGCCGCTGTCCACCGGCTTTACCGTGACGCTGGAGGCAAGGCTGGTGGCGATGATCGCGCGGCGCAAATCCTCCACATCGGTGGCCTGATAAACATCGCCCCGGTCGAACCGGGCGATCCGCGACAGATGGCGCGCCGAAAACAGGCGGCGGGGCAGGTCATCGACGACGATTGCGCCAAAAGTGCGATAGCCGCCCGCCCGCACAATCATTTCGAGGTCGCCCTTGCGGGTCTCGTGATCGATGGTGACGACCGGCTCTTCCACCTGCGCGAACGGGAAGCCGTTTTCGCCCAGCGCGACGGCCAGAGCATCCCGACCGGCGAAGATCGCGTCGGCATCGACCGGCTGGCCCACCTTCACTGGAAACGCCGTGCGCAGCGCCTCCACCCGCTCCGCCGCCACGGCCAGGCCGGGCAGCGCCACGCGCGAGAGTGTGTAGCGTTCGCCGAGGCGGACATCGAAGATGACGCGCAGTCGCTGGCTGGCGCTCCCCGCCTCAGGCGCGCGCACGGCGGGGCGCACGATCGCGTCATAATAGCCCTTGGCGCGTAGAATGCGGTCCAGCAACTCGGCATCGAGCCGCATCCGCCGGTTGATCTGCGCGAGGTTGGTCGCCTTGCCGCGCTGTTCCTGCAACACGGAAAGCCCTCTGAAGCGGGAACGGAATACGTCGTCCGCCACGCCATCCAGCCCGGTAAGCAGAATGCCGTAGCGATACTCCGCGCCGTCGTCCGCTATGGCGTTGCGGTCGGCCTCGGGGGTTGCAGGGGGCATCTCTTCTTCCCGGCCGGCGAGGTCATCCATCACCAGCGGTGGGGCGGCGTCTGCGCTTTGCGGGGGGGCATCGATACCCGGATCGGAGGGGGCTTCGGGCGGCAAGAGGGCTGCCTCCTCCGGCGCCTTTGCGCTGAGATCCGGCCAGTCGACCCCGACATCGAGGCTGCTGTCAAGATCGAGCGAGAAGCTCTCGTCGTCGGGAGTGGCTGGGGGTGCGGCCGGAGTCGGCGACGGAGCAGTCTGCGCAGCGACGCCCTGAGGCACGAGGGCGAGCGCACAGGCCAGCGCCCACGCCGCCCTCCACCGCCGATCCGCCCATTTTGCCGTCACGTGTGCACAACCTCTGGCCGCGTGTTGCGTTCCCCGACAGCCGAGCGGGCGAGCAGCCTCGCCTACCCTAGTCAACGGCCGGGTCCGCCGCAATGCGCTATGGCATTATCGAATGCCGCTAGAAGCTCTTTTCAAGCCTGCCGATCAGCTCCAGCGCCGGGCTGGTGGGTGCGGGGGAAGGCTCTCGCTCCGTGCGCGCGCGGTTGAGCGCCGCCTCCATGCGATTCTGGAGGCGCAGAACGCGCTGGTAGAGCGACTGACTGCCCTCCACGAGCTGACGCGCGCCGCTCGGCATGATCGCCATGACGGCCCCTTCGGTCTCAGCCGCCGGGCCGAGCCGGTATTTGGGATCGCCCAGCGCGTCGGTCGCAATTTCGCCGCGCTGCCACGCCTTCTGCGTCATCAGCCAGGCGATAATGTGCATCAACCGTGTCGTCACCTTCAGCGATTCGCAGGTGAAGGAGAGCCGGGTCATGGTATCATAGCGGCTCTTGTCCGCACTGCCCTGCCGGTCAAAATAGGCGCGCGCCTCATCCGCCATCACCAGCGCCTCAACGTAGAGGCCGTCGACGAGGCGAGAGAACAGGGCGGGATGCAGAGACTCGGCGGGGTGCATTCCCGCTGGGTGGCATATCGCGTCGCCTTTGTCAGCACAGGTACATGGTAAACGACCCGATGGATGACAAATGTCCCATAGGGGCACGAAAATCAGGCGATGATATCCGGGATAAGCTGATCCTCCAGCATCGCTATTTCGTCCCGCAGCATCAGCTTGCGCTTCTTGAGCCGGGCAAGTTGCAGCTGGTCGCGCGCGCCGCTCTCGATCAGGGCCGAGATCGCGGTATCGAGATCGCGATGCTCCTGCCTCAGCAGTTCGATCCGGCGCATGACATCTTCGGGATTCATGGCCCGGTGAATAGCGCAGTTGCCACCGCATCGTCCAGAACATAGCTCCGTTTGACGTGATGCCCGGCCACATTATCGACGGCACCAAAATTCATGCGAGACTCGGCGGGCGAATCATGATCTATTCCGTCATCCACCGCATTCAGTTTGGAGAATGTCATGGAATACAGCCACATTACCGCCCTTCAGGCCAAGCGTGACGCGCTGAAGGCCAAGATTCGCCTTGAGATGAGCCGGCCCCTGCCGGATGCATTATTGCTCGCCGATCTCAAGAAGCGGAATCTGCGGTTGAAGGAAGAGCTGCGCGGCGCATGACCGACTGATCCCTGGAGTGCGCTGAACTCCCCAGGGAAGCGCACCGCCCGTAGAGAGCGGTCGGTGCGACGCGGTGCGTTATTTCGCTTTCGAACCGATTCGCCTGCGCGCGGCGGCCGGGTCTATCTCGCGATGGAACTGGATGCCATAGCGGCCATCGTCTACGCGCATGACCTCACCGCTCAGCTCGCCAGCTTCGCCAAGCGCGAATCGTACGATGTCGCCCCGCTTCAGGACGAATTTGCCCTCGGCTAGCATACCTGTCGCGGAGAGGTTGCGAATGATCGCCTTGCCAAGCTGATTGCCCTGCAAGTCGCGCAACTGAGCGAACAGGAACATGCTGTCCCGGCCGCCGGAACGGGGATTATCCCCTTTATTATCTGTCATTTGCAACCCGTGTTTTATTATTATGAATGCGCGCCCTGCCGCTTTAGCGGTCTCGTGAGGCCACCCCAGCTACTAGGATAATCTCTATAAAATCAAAACGGCAAGGCGGTTATGCGGTCAATCGTCCCGCGAGACCTTTTCCTGGCGCTCGTGCCGTTCCTGTGCCTCCAGCGTCATCGTCGCGATGGGGCGCGCTTCGAGCCGCCCGAGCGAGATCGGCTCGCCTGTTACCTCGCAATAGCCATATTCGCCCTCATCGATTCGGCGCAGCGCCGCGTCGATCTTGGAAATGAGCTTGCGCTGGCGATCGCGCGTGCGCAGCTCGATCGACCAGTCCGTTTCGCTCGATGCGCGGTCGTTCATGTCGGGTTCGCGGAGCGGCTCGCTCTGCAGCACGGCGAGCGTGCCCTCCGCCTCGGCGAGAATCTGCTTCTTCCAGTCAAGCAGCCTCTGGCGGAAATATTCAAGCTGCAGCGGGTTCATGAACTCTTCGTCCGCCGACGGCCGATAACCATCGGGCAAGGCTACGACCGCTTTTCCGTGATCGCCGGGGCTTAGATTACTCGCCATCTGTCTCTCCCGATCGCGCACGGGCAGCCCATGAGGCTGCATTGCGCAAGCCATGCTGTCGCGCCTATAGCCATGCCGCCGCCGCCACACAAGGCACTGCCACTATGCTCCGCAGAAAAAGCGGAGGCCGCCCCGCACGATCCAAAACGTGCCAATACAGGACATCGGGAGCGCGCAGCTATATTCGGCTTGTAAAATATCGCGCGACGGACACGTAAACGGGGTTAATTGGCTTGCAGTTAACGCTCTATTTTGCGTTTGTGAGTTAATGAACCGCGTACGCGCGACGGGGACACAGCCTCGTGGCTATGCGATGATGTGGGAACAAGATATGTCGGTGAAGACAGCTGTTGCGAAATTATGCGCCTGTGCGGCGGGTGGGGCGGTGCTGGGTGGCGGCGCCGTGCACTATGCCGAGCGCCCGCGCCCGGCAGTCGTCCATTCCACCAAGAGCGCGAAATCCGTAAAGCCCGCCAAGGTGGTGCATCGCAAGCCGATCAAGCGCAAGCCGGCGGACAAGGCCTTCCCGGTGATCGCGCAGCCCGCGCCGATCCCGCTGCCCGCGCCTGCCCCCTATATCGCCCCGCAGCCCGAGATCGCGACCGGCACCAGCACCAGCGGGGGCACGCCTGTCGTCTATGGCGGCGGTAGCGGCGGCTGGGGCGGCTTTGGCGGCGGCGGATTTTTCGGCGGCTTCTTCGGCGGCAGCGGCGGAGGCGGCGGCAGCGTGGTCGTAACCATCTCGTCCACCACCAGCGGCGGTTCGAGCAGCACCTCAAGCTCTACAGGCGGATTGACATCCACGGGCGGCAGTACCTCGACCTCGACCGGCGGCCTGACCTCGACCGGCGGCAGCACCTCGACCTCGACCGGGGGATCGTCCACCTCCACCGGCGGTTCCTCGACATCGAGCGGTGGCATTTCGTCGACGTCGACCTCCAGCTCCACCAGCGGCGGGGTCAGCACCTCGACCGGCGGCGTGAGCACCAGCACCTCGACCGGCGGGGTCAGCACGTCCACGGGCGGCGTGAGCACGTCCACGGGTGGCGTCAGTACATCTACGGGCGGAGTCAGCACGTCTACCGGCGGCGTCTCTACGTCGAGCGGGGTATCTACCTCTTCGGGCAATGTCTCGACCTCGTCGTCCACCTCATCGAGCACGTCGTCTGGCAATGTCAGCTCGTCGAGCTTCGGCGGATCGACCAGCACATCGACCTCGACGTCGACGTCTTCCTCGACCTCGTCCAGTACGTCCTCCTCAAGCAGCAGCTCCACCTCGTCGAGCAGCGGCGGCACCGATGTGCCCGCGCCGCCGATGGTATTGCTGTTCGGCGCGGCGGCGGCGGCGCTGGTCGCGCGTCAGCGGTTCGCCAAGCGCGCCGAGCCGGAGACCGAAGCACAGTAATTCGCCTGCATGGGGCGAATTTTGGGGCGACGCGGTTAAGGCTGCGCCGCCTCTTTTGTGTTTGGCTTGCCTAAGGCTGGCGGGGAAGGCATAGGGCGCGGGATATTTCCCGCTACCGGACGCCAAAGCCCATGCACGACATCCGCTCCATCCGTGACAATCCGCAAGCCTTCGACGCGGCGCTGAAGCGGCGCGGGCTGGAGGGTATGAGCGCGCAGATATTGGGCGTTGACGAAACATGGCGCGGTGTCTCGACCGAGCTGCAAAACGCGCTGGCCAAGCGCAACGAGGCAAGCAAGGCGATTGGCGCGGCGATGGGGCAGAAGGATTTCGCCAAGGCCGACGCGCTTAAGGCCGAGGTTGCGGCGCTGAAGGACAGCATCCCCGCGCTGGAGGAGAAGGAAAAGGAGACGGGGGCAGCGCTGGACGCGATGCTCGCCGCCATCCCCAACCTACCCGCCGCCGATGTGCCGGAAGGCGCGGACGAGCATGCCAATGTCGAGGTCAGCCGCTGGGGCACCCCGCGCAGCTTCGACTTCACACCGCAGGATCATGCCGATTTCGGCCCAGCGCTGGGGCTGGATTTCGAGGCGGCGGCCGCGATGTCTGGCGCGCGCTTCGCTGCGCTGCGCGGCGGCATGGCGCGGCTGCACAGAGCTTTAGCGCAGTTCATGCTCGATACGCAGACCGGGCAGAACGGCTATGAGGAGGTGAACCCGCCGCTGCTGGTGAGGGACGCCACGCTCTATGGCACCGGGCAGTTGCCGAAGTTTGCCGAAGACCTGTTTCAGACCACCGAGGGCCGCTGGCTCATCCCCACCGCCGAAGTGTCGCTCACCAATCTAGTGCGCGAGCAGATCGTGACGGACGCCACCCTCCCCCTGCGCTTTACCGCGCTGACCCCCTGCTTCCGCTCGGAAGCCGGGAGCGCTGGGCGCGATACGCGTGGGTTCATCCGCCAGCATCAGTTCGAGAAGGTCGAACTGGTTTCCATCTGTCGCCCGGAGGACAGCCCGGCGGAGCATGAGCATATGCTGGCCTCTGCGGAAGGAATCCTTCAGGCGCTCGGCCTGCCCTATCGCAAGATGCTGCTCTGCACCGGCGACATGGGCTTTTCCGCCGCCAAGACATATGACCTCGAAGTCTGGCTGCCGAGCCAGAACTGCTATCGCGAGATCAGCTCCGTCTCCAACTGTGGCGACTTCCAGGCGCGGCGCATGAATGCGCGCTATCGGCCCGAGGGCGAGAAAGGCACGCGCTTCCTGCATACATTGAATGGCTCCGGCCTGGCGGTGGGGCGGACGCTGGTGGCTGTGCTGGAAAATTACCAGCAAGCAGACGGCAGCGTCATCGTGCCGGAAGTCCTCGCCCCCTATATGGGCGGGGTCGAGATATTGACGCCACGATAAAACCTCTCATCACCCTGAACTTGTTTCAGGGTCCATGGATGCTGAAACAAGTTCAGCATGACAGTACTGAAGATGGAAACCCACAATGCGCATCCTGCTTACCAACGACGACGGCGTTCACGCCCCCGGCCTTCAAGTGCTGCTCAAGATCGCGCGGACGATTACGGATGATATCTGGATCGTTGCGCCATCCGAGGAGCAGTCGGGCGCGGGCCACAGCCTGACGCTAACCCGGCCCTTGCGCATCCGCAAGCATGGGCACCAGCATTACAGTGTCACCGGCACGCCAACCGACGCGGTGATGATGGCGGTGAGCCATCTGATGAAGGACTGCAAGCCGGACCTCGTGCTCTCCGGCGTCAACCGTGGCGCGAATCTGGGTGAGCATGTCACCTATTCCGGCACCGTGTCGGCCGCGATGGAAGGCGCGATTTCGGGCATACGCTCGATCGCGCTGTCTCAGGTCTACCGGAAGGAAGGCATGGGCGACGAGGTGCCGTTCGGCTGTGCCGCAGTCTGGGGCGAGCGCGTGGTACGCGCGCTGCTCAAGGCGCCGCCGGGCGAACAGATGCTCGTCAACGTCAACTTCCCCGCGATTGAACCCTCAGAGGTGCAGGGCATACGCGTGGCGCGGCAGGGCTTTCACGACATGGGCCTCGCCCATGTGATCGAGGGCAAGGACCCACGCGGATATCGCTATTACTGGTTCGGGATGGACACCAGCGAGGCGGAACAGCCGGGAACCGACCTTGAAGCGATCAACGCCGGCTTCATCAGCGTGACGCCGCTGCATTATGACCTGACGCATGACGGATCGATGGCGGGGTTGAATAAGCTTTTTGTTTGAAGGGCGGCACCAGCCCCGTGGTCGAGTCACGCGCCTCGACCACGGGGCTGGTGCCGATTATCCGAAACGCAGCGAAGCTGCCTGTTTCGGATCAAAGATGCTTTTCGATCACCGCCATCGGCGTTTCCAGCACGCCGAGCATCAGCGATCCGATGAACGCCGCGCCGGCGACACCTGCCGCCGCGATGATGACCTTCTGCATCACCATGGATTTCAGCCGACTGCGCTCGGCGACTTCCTCGGGCGTCAGCACGCGCGCGCTGGCGCGGCGATCGACTTCCGTTCCGTCCTCGCTCCGGCGCGGCAGGGTGCCAGGCAAAGGCGCGCCCTTCAGTTGCGCCACCGGCACCCGCCCCTGAGCCAGCAGGCCGCAGCAGCCCTCCTCGCTCCAACGCACCTGCCCGACGACCACGACCTGCCCGCGCCGGATTTCTATGAAGCTGCCCTTGGGCGGGGGGGATGGCATTTCGAGCTTCATCCCCTTGGTGGAGACGTTGCGGATGGTCGCGTTGACCCAGCCCGAATCCATGCGGATGCGGACCGGCAATATCACTGGCTCTCGCGGTTCACGGGACTTGAACATCGGCGACCTTTATCAAGCGATTAGGCGGTAATACGCGCATATCATTGACAAGGTATTTACCCACGCCAGCCCACGCGTGACATTGCCTCGGGGAAAGGCTATGCGCCGCGCGATCATGGCAACGAAAATTCCTCCTGCGCCGAAAGTCGGCATGGTGTCGCTTGGCTGCCCCAAGGCGCTGGTGGACTCAGAACGCATCCTCACCAAGCTGCGCGCGGACGGCTATGCCATGTCGCCCGATTATGCCGGGGCGGACGTGGTGCTCGTCAACACCTGCGGCTTTCTGGACAGCGCCAAGGAGGAATCGCTGGAGGCGATCGGCGAGGCGATTGCCGAGAATGGCCGCGTGATCGTGACCGGCTGCATGGGCAACGAGGCGGAGCTTATCCGCGCACGCTTTCCCGATGTGCTCGCCGTCACCGGCGCGCATCAATATGAGGCGGTGGTGAACGCGGTGCACGAAGCCGCGCCACCGGTGCCCAATGCGTTCGTCGATCTGGTGCCCGAAGGCGGGCTGAAGCTGACGCCACGGCATTACAGCTATCTGAAGATTTCCGAAGGGTGCAACCACCGCTGCGCCTTCTGCATCATCCCTTCGCTGAGGGGCGATCTGGTGAGCCGCCGGGTCGATGCGGTGCTGCGCGAGGCGGAGAAGCTGGTGCAGGCCGGGACCAAGGAACTGCTCGTCATCAGCCAGGACACCTCGGCCTATGGCGTGGACATCAAACATGAGGCGCGCGAGTGGCATGGGCGACCTGTTAGAGCGCACATGACCGATCTGGCGGCGGCGCTGGGCGAACTGGGCGTTTGGACGCGCCTGCATTATGTCTACCCCTACCCCCATGTCGATCAGGTTATCCCGCTGATGGCCGAGGGCAAGTTGACGCCCTATCTCGACATCCCGTTCCAGCATGCCGCGCCATCGGTGTTGAAAGCCATGAAGCGCCCAGCGAACGAAGCCAAGGTGCTGGAGCGCATCCGCAGCTGGCGCGCGATCTGCCCGGATATCGCGATCCGATCCAGCTTCGTCGTCGGCTTTCCGGGCGAGACGGAGGCGGATTTCCAGTATCTGCTCGACTGGCTGGAGGAAGCGCAGCTCGACCGCGTCGGCGCGTTCCGGTTTGAGCCGGTCGAGGGCGCGGCAGCCAATGCCCTGCCCGATGCGGTGCCGGAAGCGGTGAAGGAAGAGCGCTATGCCCGCATCATGGAGGCTACCGCGCGCATTTCCGCTACCAAGTTGCAGGCGAAGATCGGCCGCACGCTACAGGTCATCATCGACGAGGTAGGCGAGGCGGATGAGGACGGGTCAATTGGCGCCACAGCCCGGTCCCAGGCCGATGCGCCGGAGATCGACGGCAATGTCTTCCTGCGCGATGTGGAGGCGGCGCACCCCGCCCTCGCCCCCGGAGACATCATCGATGTGACAATCGAAGATGCAGACGAGCATGATCTTTACGGCGTGCCGGTTGATCCCCTACACAAGGGCGCATGACCGATTATTCAGACCTCATCCTGCCCGAAACCGGGCAGGACGCCCGCTCCATCCACCTCGTCGACACCAAAGGCTTTGACGCCTGGCTCTCCGCCCGGCCGGAGCGCGACCGCGCGGCTGTGGCGGCGCAGAAGTTTACCGGCAAGGCCGCCAGCTTCGCTATCCTCCCCGCCGAGCGCGCTGACGACTGGGCCGTGGTGGCGGGCGTGGGCGATACGGGCACGCTCTCGACATGGTGCCTCGCCAGGCTGGCGGAGGGCCTGCCACAGGGGAGCTATCGGGTAGAGGGCGAGGCGGAGACCGGCCCTGCCCTGTTCGGCTGGCTTGCCGCGCAGTATCGGTTCGATCGCTATCGCACCAGGAAGGACGACGCGCCTGTGGGGGCGCGCGTGTTGCTGACGAAGGACATCGCGCGGATCGAGCCTGCGGTGCGGCTTGCCCGCGCGACAAAGCTCGTGCGCGATCTCGTCAACACCCCCGCCGCCGACATGGGCCCGGCGGAGCTGGAGGCGGCAGCGGAAGCGGTGGCGCGCGATCATGACGCCACGCTGGTGGTGACGCAGGGCGACACGCTGGAGCAGCATTACCCGATGATCCACGCGGTCGGCCGCGCGGCGGCGCGCAGCCACGCGCCGCGCCTCATCGAGCTGACATGGGGAAACCCTGCGCACCCGCGTGTCGCCATCATCGGCAAGGGCGTGTGCTTCGACAGCGGCGGGCTGGACATCAAGCCCAGCTCGGCCATGCGCCTGATGAAGAAGGACATGGGCGGTGCGGCGCATGCATTGGCGCTGGCGCAGCTCATCATGGAGAGCCGGTTGCCGGTGCGGCTGCACCTGCTGATCCCGGCGGTGGAGAATGCGGTGGCGGGCAATGCCTTCCGCCCCGGCGATGTGCTCGCCACCCGCAATGGCATGACGGTGGAGATCGGCAACACCGATGCCGAAGGGCGGCTGGTTCTGGGGGATGCGATCACCAAGGCGGTGGAAGATGCGCCGGAGCTGATCCTCGATTTCGCGACGCTGACCGGGGCGGCCCGCGTGGCGCTGGGGCCGGATCTGCCTGCGCTGTTCGCGAATGATGACGCGCTGGCGGACGGGCTGGCCAAAGCGGGCGAGGCGGTGGACGACCCGGTCTGGCGTCTGCCCTTGTGGGATGGCTATGACGATATGCTGAAATCGGACATCGCCGACATTGCCAATGCGGGCGAGAGCGGCTTTGCCGGTGCGATCACCGCCGCGCTGTTTTTGAAGAAGTTCGTGAACGGCAGCGACGCACACTGGGCGCATTTCGATACTTTTGCGTGGCGCAATGCCGCCAAGCCGGGGCGACCCAAAGGCGGCGATGCACTCGGCCTGCGCGCAGCTTTTGCGATGATCGAGGCGCGCTACCCGCGGTTGTGAGATCCACAAGCTCTTGACGCGCAACACCATTCATCGCAGGGGGCAGCCGATGAACGCCGATCAGAATATTATCCCGCGGGGCAAGGCCGAGCGCACCCGTTTTCACCTTGATGGCCGGTCGGTAAAGCTTGACCGGCGGGTGAACGCCGTGCGCGGCGATCTGGCGGATTTCAGCCTCGCCGGGGTGCTGTTTGCGCCGCATTACGCCAAGGCGGAGCCGGTGCACTGCCTTGGGCAGGCCGCGTTTGTGCGCGAGGCGGGCGCGGCCGATGCCCGCGCGGCGTCGCAACTGCTGCCGGGCGAGACCTTTCACCTGCTCGATGTGACCGGCGGCTGGGCATGGGGCTTTTGCGACCATGACGGCTATGTCGGCTATGTCGAGCGCGCGGCGCTGGGCGTGGGCGCGCTCGGCCCGACGCATCATGTGACGGCGCGCTGCGCGCCGGTGTTTGCGCAGGCGGACATCAAATCGCCGGTGGTGGGATCGCTGCCTACCGGCGCGCGCATCGCGGGCGCGGCAGAGGGCGATTTCATTATCACCGAGGCGGGCGCGGTGCATGTGCGCCATGTGCTGCCCATCACCGAGTTCGAGGACGACTGGGTGGCGGCGGCGGAGCAGCAGATCGGCCAGCCTTATGTCTGGGGCGGGCGCGGCGCGGGCGGCATCGATTGCTCCGGCCTGGTTCAGCTCGCGCTGGGGCAAGCCGGCGTCAAGGTGCCGCGCGACAGCGATTTGCAGCGGGAGAGCATCGGTGACCCGATCGCGCCGGACGCGCCGCTTCAGCGCGGCGACGTGATTTTCTTCCCCGGCCATGTGGGCGTCATGGTCGATGCGGTGAATATGCTCCATGCCAATGCCTATTGGATGAGCACGATGATCGAGCCGCTGGACGATGTGATTGCGCGGCTGAAGCCCGATCATGACCAACCGGTCCTGGCCCGGCAGAGGGTATCGCTATGACGCATTCCGTTTTCATCGACGGCGCTGCGGGTACGACCGGGCTGGAGATCCGCGAGCGGCTTGAGCGGCGGAGCGAGTTTGCGCTTATCCTGCTCGATGACGCGCAGCGCAAGGACGCATCCGCGCGGCGCCAAGCGATCAACGACGCCGACGTGGTGATCCTCTGCCTGCCGGACGATGCGGCGCGCGAGGCCGTCTCGCTCATCGCCAACGACCGCACCAAGGTGATCGATGCCTCGACCGCGCACCGCGTGGCGCCGGGCTGGACTTATGGCTTCCCGGAGCTGGTCGGGCACGAGGCGGTGGCGGGATCGAAGCGGATCAGCAACCCCGGTTGCTATCCTACCGGCTTCCTCGCGCTGGTCGCGCCGCTGGTGCGCGCAGGCGTCATCCCCTCCCATACGACGCTGAGCGTCAATGCGGTCTCCGGCTATTCGGGCGGCGGCAAGAGCATGATCGCGGATTTCGAGGGCGCGAACGGCCGCCCGGCGGCGTGGTATGGCTATGGCCTCACCCTCGCGCACAAGCATGTGCCGGAGATGACGCAGCATGCTGGGCTTTCCGTGCCGCCGATCTTTGCACCGTCTGTGGCGGACACGCTGCGCGGGATGATCGTCGAGGTACCAGTGCATCTTTCGGCGCTACCCGGCGCGCCCTCTCCGGATGCTGTGCGCGAGGTGCTGGGCGAGGCCTATGCGGGTTCGCGCATCGTGCGGTTTGTTGAGAACTATGAGGGCGCGAGCATGCCGATTGAGCGGTTGGCTGGAACGGACGGCATGGACCTGTTCGTTTTCGCCTCACCCGATGGCGCGCAGGTGCGCCTCGTTGCCGCGCTGGACAATCTCGGCAAGGGCGCATCGGGCGCGGCGGTGCAGAACCTCAACCTGCTGTGCGGGCTGGATGAGGCGGCGGGCCTGAAATTGTGAAAGCGGCCGTTTTGACCGCGCGCGCTTTCGTCATCCCCGCGCAAGCGGGGATCCAGTCAAAATAGTGATGCTGGACCCTAGATTCCCGCGTTCGCGGGAATGACAATCGGTTCAGTGTATCGTTCCCACCGGCTGATTGATCGAAAGTAGGAAGATCATCCGCTCGATCTGCCGCCAGTGGCAGAAGCGGAGATGGTTGCCCACGTCTCGGCTCTTGTCCGCGCGCAAGGCCGCTTCGCGCCCCGCATGCGCGCCAAATGCCTTCATGAGTTCCGAAGCGTCTTCGAAACTCTGGCGATCCCCCAATATTGGAACTTGCATGATACCCCGCGTGTTTGCGACCTTATATGGGTTCCCATGTCCAAGCGCCGTGCCAGTATCGCACGCACACGCAATTGCGCGGGGTGCGAACGTCAATGCACCGTTAGGCAAATGCCAAATCGGGACAATTGTGCGCTGGCGGGACGGACCATGTCCCGATATGAGGCGAGGATGACCAAATCAGCGCAACGGACAAAGGCATGAACGGCCCAACACAGAGCAAGGCGGCCAGCGCGGGCGGATGCTTCATCGCGGGGCTGGTGCCGGTGGGGGCGGTAGTTGGCGGGCTGCTGGGACAGCCGAGCATCGGCCTGCTCGTTGGCCTCGGGCTGGGCATCGCCATCGCGGTGGGAATTTGGTTGCGGGAACGTGGACGATGAAAGCATGATGAAGCACATAATCTCCCTAAGCCTGATCTTCCTCGTCGTCATATTGGGCGCGCTCTTTTATATGACGCGGCCGGACGAGGCACGGCTGGCCTATGGCGCGGACATGGGCCGGGTGCCACAGATCACCAGCCCACGCTCGCAATGGATCCCGGTGCCCAACATTGCCGAGGCCGTAGGCTGGAAGACGGGCGAGGCACCTACCCCGGCCAACGGACTTGGCGTAGTCCGCTTTGCCGAGGGGCTCGATCACCCGCGCTCGATGCTGAAGCTGCCCAACGGCGATGTGCTGGTGGCGGAGACCGGCGGGCCGAAGCGCGAGCCAGACGGCATCGTCGACAAGATCACCGCATGGTACATGAACAAGGCCGGAGCGGGCGGTGCCCCGGCTAACCGGATCACCTTGCTGCGCGATGCGGATGGCGACGGCAAGGCGGAGCTGAAGACGCCGTTCCTCACCGGCCTCAACTCTCCCTATGGCATGGCGCTGGTGGGTGACACGCTCTATGTCGCGAACACCGACGCAGTGTTGGCCTTCCCCTATAAGGAGGGCGAAACCCGCATCACTGCAACGGGCCGCAAGATCGTCTCTCTGCCGCACGGCGCACCCAACCCGCACTGGACACGCAGCCTGCTTGCCAGCCCGGACGGCAGCCTGCTCTATATCGGCATCGGGGCCAATTCCAACATCGGCGAGAATGGGTTGGAGACGGAGACCAACCGCGCGGCGATCATCGAGCTTGACCCGAAGACCGGCGACAATCGCATCTATGCCAGCGGCTTGCGCAACCCTGTCGGCATGGCGTGGGAGCCGGTTTCGGGCGCGCTGTGGACTGTGGTGAACGAGCGCGACATGCTGGGATCCGACCTTGTGCCCGATTATCTCACCCGCGTGGAATTCGGCGGCTTCTATGGCTGGCCGTGGAATTACTGGGGCGGCTATGAGGACCGGCGCGTGCAGCCGGGCAGGCCGGAAATCCGCGAGTATACCAAGCGGCCGGACTTTGCGCTCGGCAACCACACCGCGCCGCTGGGTCTGACATTTTCTAACGGAGCGAAGCTCGGTGCGCCCTATGAGCGCGGCGCGTTCGTCGGCCTGCACGGCAGCTGGAACCGCACACCCAAGGCGGGCTACAAGGTCGTGTTCGTGCCGTTCGAGAAGGACGGACGCGCCTCGCAGAACGGCAAGCCGATCGACGTACTGAGCGGCTTCCTTTCCGCAGACACGGAGGAAGCGCGCGGCCGGCCGGTCGACGTACTGGTGGCAAAGGATGGCGCGCTGCTGGTGAGCGATGATGTCGGCGGGGTGATCTGGCGGGTTATAAAGAAATAACCAGCCGCTTGCCCTCGCGCCCGGCGAGTTCGGTTACATATTGCCACGCCACCCGGCCCGACCGGCTGCCGCGCCGAGTTGCCCACTGCACAGCGTCCGCACCGTCAAACGGCAGCGCAAAGTGCTTTGCATAGCCCTCGACAATCGCGAGATAGGTGTCCTGATCCATCGCATGAAAGCCGAGCGACAGGCCGAACCGGTCTGACAGCGCCATCTTGTCATCAACCACATCGCGCAGATTGATCGGGTCATCCTGCTCCGACATCTGGCGCGGCAGGATGTGGCGCCGGTTCGACGTGACGTAGAGCCGCACATTGGCCGGGCGCGCGCTCGCTCCGCCGTCGAGCAGCGAGCGCAGCACGCGAGCATCGGTGCCGCTGCTGGCCTCGTCAAATCCCAAGTCGTCGATGAAGAGGATGAAGGGCCGCGCCACTCCGCGCAACAAGGCGAACAGATCGGGCAGCGATTCGAGATGATCGGCGGTGCATTGCATCAGCGCGATGTCCGCCCCCTCGCCCTGCAACGCACCGACGACCGCGCCGACGCTGGCGGACTTCCCAGTCCCGCGCGATCCCCAGAGCAACGCATCGTGCGCGGGTAGACCGGCGGCGTGGCGGCGCGTGTTCTCCAGCAGGCGGCCTTTCTGCTCGTCTATGCCGGTGAGCAGCGCATAATCGGCCGGAGCGAAGGCCGCGATCGCCTGCGCGTAGCGGCCATTCCACACATAGGCTGGATACGCGTTGAGGTCCGCCTGCGGCGGTGCAGGTGGGGCGAGCCGTTCGAGCGCGGAGGCAATGCGAGAGAGCAGGTCTTCGGTCATGGCGGCATGCTCTATCGGCTGGGCATGGCTGCGGCAAGGCTTCGCCCTTCCCCCCGCCCGCACAAATCCCTATAGCGCGGCGCGTGCAACCTGATCTCACCACCGAACTGCGCGCCTTCGACGAGGCCGGCATTGCCTATGCGGCGGAGCTGATCCGCGCGGGCCAGACCGTGGCCGTGCCGACCGAGACGGTATATGGCCTCGCGGCAGACGCGCGCAACAGCGACGCCGTAGCGCGCATTTATGCCGCCAAGGGGCGCCCGGCATTCAACCCGCTGATCGTGCATGTGTCCGATGTGGCGATGGCGCGGGCCCTTGCCGAGTTGGATGACATCTCCCTGTGTCTTGCGGATGCCTTCTGGCCGGGGCCGCTGACCCTCGTGTTGCCGGTGCGGGCGGAAGCGGGTCTTTCTCCGCTGGTGATGGCAGGCTTGCCGACGGTTGCTCTCCGCTGTGCCGCGCACCCGGCGATGCTCGCCCTGATCGAGGAGAGCCGCGCGCCCCTCGCCGCCCCCTCTGCCAATCGCTCCGGCGCGATCAGCCCGACGAACGCGGAGCATGTGCTGCGCAGCCTGGGCGGGCGCACCCGGCTGGTGCTCGATGGCGGGCCGACGAAGCGCGGGATCGAGTCGACTATCGCCGCGTCCGCGGGAGACCATGTCCGCCTGCTGCGCCCCGGCCCGATCACGGCGGCGATGCTGGAGGAAGCGAGCGGGCTGCCGGTGGTCGTTGCGGGCGGCGAACACGGGATCGAGGCGCCTGGACAGATGGAGAGCCATTATGCCCCATCGAAGCCGGTGCGGCTCAACGCGACCGAGTCGTTGGCGGGCGAGTATCTGATCGGCTTTGGCCCGGTGAGGGGCGACATCAGCCTCTCGGAAACCGCAGATCTCGACGAAGCCGCCGCCGCATTGTTCGCCGCGCTGCACATTGCCGACGCCAGTTCCGCCTCGCGCATCGCGGTCGCCCCCGTGCCGACGGAGGGCGTCGGTCTGGCGATCAACGACCGGCTGCGGCGCGCAGCGGCCTGAGCTTCAGTCTTCCCCGCAGTCCCGCCTGCCTTGTTTCTTGCAAGCCTTTCGCGCGGCCTCTTCCTGACGGCGTATCTCCCGCCCGCGATTGCGGTCCGCCTCGTCCTGGCTCGTCGTCATCCAGTCCGCCGCCTTCGCCCCGGCCTTGACCGGCGCGGTGACGACCTTGCCGACCGTGCTAACGCACCCAGCGAGGACGACAGCGAGACCACCGGCAAGCAGCGCGCGCGATATCATGCCGTTAGCCTTTCGGAAAATTTCTTGCGTAGTTTCTGAAGTTTGGGAGGAATTACTGCCATACAATAGGGGTTTCTATCTCCCGCTCGGTTCCAGTAATCCTGATGATAGCCTTCGGCAGGATACCACTCGGCCAGCGGCTCGATTGTGGTCACGATCGGCATCGCCCAATCGGTTTGCGCCCGCTCTATGCCCGCCCTCGCCGCCTCCCCCTGCGCCGCGTCATGCGGGAAGATGGCGGAACGGTATTGCGTGCCGATGTCATTGCCCTGCCGGTTCAGCTGCGTCGGGTCATGCGTGGCGAAAAAGATGTCCAGCAGGTCGTTATAGCTGATGACAGCGGGGTCGAAGCGGATGCGGATCGCCTCGGCATGGCCGGTGCGGCCGGAACATACCTCCTCGTAAGTGGGATCAACAGTCTCGCCACCGATATAGCCGCTCTCCACAGCCAGCACCCCGGCGAGCTGAAGGAACACCGCCTCGGTACACCAGAAGCAGCCGCCCGCCAGAGTCGCAATTTCTTCAGCCATTTGTTCGCCTTGCTGTGTCATATTTCTCGCGCTCCTCGGCTACCAACTCCTTGCGCGAGAGTTTGCCTACCAGCGTTTTGGGCAGGCTGTCGCGAATTTCGACCGCCACCACCTGTTCGTGCTTGCCCACCTGGGGATTGAGCCAGATTTTCAGCTCCTCCCCGCTCGCCTCGGTCCCTTCCCGCAGCGCGACGAACGCCTTGGGACTCTCGCCGCGATAGGCGTCGGGGATGCCGATAACCAGCGCCTCTTTCACCGCAGGATGCCGGTAAAGCACGGCCTCGACCTGGCTGGGGAAGACCTTGAAGCCTCCCACGGTGATCATGTCCTTGATGCGGTCGACTATGCGGATATAGCCTTCGCCATCGATGGTGGCGACATCGCCGGTGCGCAGATACTCACCCACGAACACCTCCTTGTCCGCCTCTGGCCGCCGCCAATAGCCCTTCATCACTTGTGGGCCGGCAAACGCAAGCTCGCCAGGCTCGCCTGGATCGGCATCGCGCTGCGGGTCTTCGCGATCGAGCAGCTTGACACGCGTCCCGGGCATGGGCTGGCCGATGGTGCCCGCCTTGTTATGCCCCTCGTAGGGATTGGCGCTCACGACACCGCTGCTCTCGGTCAGGCCATAGCCCTCGGCGATGCGGGCGCCCGTCGCGTGCTCGAACTGGTCCTTCACTTCGCGCGGCAAAGGCGCACCGCCCGAGATACAGACCCGAAGCGAGGAGAAATCCGTGTGGTGTATGGCAGGATGATCGAGCAGCGCCTGATACATGGTGGGCACACCAGGCATATAGCTGGCGCGGGTGCGCTCGATCGCGTGCATCACTTGCTCGGCATCAAAGCGGGGTAGCAACACCATCTCGCCTCCCTTCGCCACCGTGCGGTTGAGCACGCATGTGTTGGCGAAGACATGGAACAGCGGCAGCACACCGATTATGCGGTCGTCTTTTTCGCGGTGGTGAGGATCGACCATCGCGACCTGGCGCGCGTTCGCGCTGAGGTTCTGATGGGTCAGCATCGCCCCCTTGGGCGTGCCTGTCGTGCCGCCTGTATATTGCAACAGCGCTATGTCGCTTAGCGGATCGATCAGCACGGGTGGGCAATCACCATCATTGGCGATGACGCGGGAAAAGCGCGATATGCGCCGGTCATCCTCTGGCACCTGCGCCTCGTCATCGGCCTTGAAGAAGCGGTAGAGCAGCGATTTTCCGGCCGGTAACCCGCCCGCAACCGAGCCAACGACCAGATGCTCGATACAGCTCTGATCAAGCACCTTGAGCGCGCGCGGCAGCAACGCCTTTACCGAGAGGGTGAAAAGCACCTTGGTGCCGCTATCCTCCGCCTGATATTTCAGCTCCTCCACCGTGTAGAGGGGCGAGAAGTTGACGACGGTCGCGCCCATCATCATCGCGCCGTAATAAGCAGCGACATAGTGCGGCACATTGGGCAGAAACAGGCCGACCCGGTCGCCCCGCTTTATCCCCAGTTTGAGCAACCCGCATGCGACCCGGCGCGCACCCGAAACGACATCGGCATAGCTGTAGCGCCTGCCCATAAAATCAATAAGCGGCGCGAGCGGCGTCTCTTCCGCCTGGGCCAGCAGCATGTCGGGAAGGGACATCGGCGCGAAGACGGTGTCCCAAGCAACGGGGTGGTTATAACACTCCCGCCAAATCGGCTTATCGCTCTCCATCCCCGCAATCTACAGGAAGAATGTTAACAGACAAAGGCAATAAATGATCGGGAAGGTTGCGGCGCGGCGGGGCGTGGACGCCAGCCTTCAGAGGAGATAGCGCAGGCTGATCGTGATGCTGTCATGCCCGGCGAGGTTCAGCTGCGCCTCCTCAAAACGCGGCGCGCGCGGGCGGAAGGGCGGATTGCCCGAAAAGCCATAGCCCTCGCGCGGGATACCGACGAAGCTGTCCATGCGCCCGTTACCGTTGGCATCGTGAAAGACGCTGACGGCGAGCGGTCCCTCTGGCAGATCCGCAAGATGGATATGCAAATGGCCGCGCCCCGCCGGAGCGGACGTCGACCGGATGGCTGCCGCCCCGCAATCGGGAAAGCCGGAGCGGGGCGGACAGAGCGCGAGCCGCACCACGCCCTGCGCGGAGCGGATGCCCGTGATCTCGATATCGAGCGCCCCGGAACCCGCAGGCGCAGGCGGTGCGGAGCCGGAAAGCGCCAGCGCCATCAATGGGAGTACGCAGATTGTGAGCGGACGGGCGGCAGGAGGCATGCCCCCTCGTTACAACGCCTGTCGCACCAAGGAAAGAGAGCAGGCGGCGGGGGGCGGACCTCCCCTCCTCCCCAAAGTGCACGTCTTGCCGCTTGGTTTGGCTGACCTCACAGGATAAGACCCCTTGATGACGAACGGGCTTCCTCTGGTGATTGTCGGCGGCGGGCTGGCGGGTGCGCTCGCCGCGCTTCGGCTGGCGGAGCGGCGCCCGGACATTCCGCTGTTGCTGATCGAAGGCGGAGCAAGCTTTGGCGGCAATCATGTCTGGTCCTTCTTCGACAGCGATGTGCCGCCGGGCGCGGCCGATCTGGTCGAGGCGCTCACCCCGGTGCGCTGGCCGCGCCACCGCGTTGCGTTCGAGGGGCGCGAGCGTGTGCTGCCCATGGCCTATAACGCCACCAATGCGGCGGCGCTCGACGCGCTGGTGCGGGCGCGGCTGCCGGAGGCGGCTTACCGGCTGAACACAGAGGTAGCGCGGATAGAGAGCGATGCCGTGACGCTTCCCTCCGGCGAACGCATTGCAGCGCGGGCGGTGATCGATGCACGCGGGCCGGATGGGCCGATGCCGGGGCTGGAGCTGGGCTGGCAAAAGTTCGTCGGCATCGAGTTTGCGGCGCGCGCGCGGGAGCCGGACTGCGCCACGGTGATGGACGCGCGGCTGCCGCAGATCGACGGCTATCGTTTCGTCTATGTGCTGCCGCTGAGCGCCGAGACGGTGCTGGTGGAGGACACTTATTACAGCAACACGCCCGATCTTGATGTGGGGCAAGTCGCGGACCGCGTAAGGGAACTGGCGCAGGCGCGCGGGCTTGCGGGTGAGGAGCTGCGGCAGGAGACGGGCGTGCTGCCGATCCTGATCGGCGGAGACCCAGATGTATTCTGGCCGAAGAGCGACGCGATAGCGCGGCTGGGCCTGCGCGGCGGATTCTTCCATGCGACGACCGGCTATTCCTTCGGGCTGGCGCTGCGCCTGGCGGAGGAGCTGTCTGCCCTGCCCGGCCCGCTCGACGGCGCGCAGCTGGCGCGGTGGACGCGGGCGCGCTTTATGGCGCACTGGCGGGAGAGCGGCTATTTCCGGCTGTTGAACCGGATGCTGTTTCATGCCGCCAAACCGGAGGAGCGCCACCGCATCTTCGCCCATTTCTATCGCCTCTCGCCGGAGCGGATCGGACGATTTTATGCAGGCGCGCTGACGGCCTCGGACAAGCTCGCTATTCTCACCGGCAAGCCGCCGGTCTCGATAGCGGCGGCGGCGCGGGCGCTGATGGGCAGCGGGGTATGACGCAAGCCGATCGCGCCGCGCTGGTGCGGGCCGCCTATCAGAGCATCGCGCGCGGATCACAGAGCTTTGCGGCGGCGAGCAGGCTGTTCGCGCCCACGACGCGCGAGCGGGCCTGGCTGCTCTACGCATGGTGCCGCGCGGCGGATGACATGACCGACGGGCAGGAGCTGGGCGGCTTTGCCACGGCGACGCAGGAGGATGCGCAAGCGGCCCATGCGCGACTGGTGGCGCTGACCGACGCCGCGCTCACCAGCGACGCGCCTGTGCCCGCGCCGTTTGCCGCGCTTCGTCTGGTGGCGAAAGAGACGCACATGCCCCGCGCCTTCATCGACGACCATATCGCCGGGTTCGCGCTCGATGCGGCGGACTGGCGACCGGAGAGCGAGGACGATCTGCTGCGCTATTGCTATCATGTTGCGGGCAGCGTGGGCTGCATGATGGCGGTGGTGATGGGCGTCGATCCGGCCGAGCGGGAGGTGCTCGATCGCGCGTCCGACCTCGGGCTGGCGTTTCAGCTTGCCAATATAGCGCGCGACATCGTGCCCGATGCGCTGGCCGGGCGCTGTTATCTGCCGGCACAATGGCTGAAGGCGGAGGATCTGGCTGAAGCGGATATCCCCCTGCCCCAGCATCGGCCCAAGCTGGCGCGGATGGCGCGCAGGCTGGTGGCGCTGTCTCGCCCTTATCGCGCATCGGCGCGGATCGGCGCGGCGCATCTTGCGCCCCGTTCGCGCCTCGCCGTGCTGGCGGCGGACGCGATCTATGGCGCGATCGGCGAGAGGGTGGTGCAACGGGGGACAATGGCGTGGGACGAGCGGGTACGCACTGGTTCCGCCGCCAAGCTTGGGCTTTTTGCGGGAGCACTGATGCGCGCGCCGTTCACGCCTGCTTATTCCCCGCGCGCTGGCCTCTGGACGCGGCCGGCTTAGGCGCCGGGCTCCCGCAGCCGCGCTTCGCCCGATTGCTTGAGGGCCGCTTTCAGGGCGTCAACCGGCGGGGCATAGAGGAAGCCGAAGCTCACGGTGCCGCGCTTACTCTCGACCGCGTGATGCAAGCGGTGCGCCTGCACGATGCGTTTGAAATAGCGCGAGCGCGGCACGATGCGGTGCGGCAGGCGCTGGTGCACGATCCAGTCGTGAAAGCCGAAATAAATCATGCCATAGCCCGCAATGCCCGCGCCCACCGCCGTAGCGCCATCGCCCCAGCCGCCGCGTACCCCCAGGTAAATCAGTACGATAGACGGGATAGCGAAGATCGCGGCATAAAGATCGTTCCACTCGAACGGTCCGGTGCGCGCGCGGTGGTGGCTCGCGTGCAGGAACCAGCCCGGCCCGTGCATGACCCAGCGGTGCATGGCATAGGCAAACAGTTCCATGCCCGCGAGCGTGGCGAGGAAGATCAGGATAAGCGTGGCGGTATGCATGGCGGGACTATAGCGGAGGAGCGCCCGTCACACCATAAGGCTTGCGGTCGCCTTGGCGCTGCCCACCACGCCGGGTATCCCCGCGCCGGGATGCGTACCCGCGCCGACGAAATAGAGATTGCCGAAATGATCGTCGCGATTATGGCCACGAAACCATGCGCTCTGGGTCAGCACCGGCTCCAGGCTGAAGGCGCTGCCGAGATGCGCGCCCAGATCATCAGCGAAATCCTGCGGCGTATAGTGGAAGCAGTGGTCCAGCCGCTCATGCAGATCGGGGATCAGCAGGTCGCGAATTCTGTTCAGCACTATCTCGCGATAGCGCGGCCCTTCGTGCGCCCAGTCCACCGGCGCGCGGCCCATATGCGACACAGGGGCGAGCGCATAGAAGGCGGATTTGCCCGGCGGGGCCATGTCCGGGTCAGTAGCGCAGGGGTTGTGGAGATAGAGCGACGGGTCTGGGGGAAGTGTGCCGTCTTTATAAATATCCTTGAGCAACGGGCCATAACGATCTGAAAACAGGATACTGTGGTGTGCGATATCGGGAAAGGCGCCGTTCAACCCGAAGTGAACCACGAACAGGCTGGGCGAGAACCGCTTGCGCTTCAGCGCGCGCACTTTGCCCTGCGCATAGGATGAACCCTCGATCAGTCCATAGCTGTGCACCAGATCGCCATTGCTGGCGATCATGTCCGCGTTGAGCGTACGCCCGGCTGCGGTTTGAACAGCCGTCACGCGCTTGCCTGCATGGATGATGCGCGTCGCCGCCTGCCCAAGCAGCAGCGTGCCCCCCAGCCGTTCGAACAAGGCGACCATCCCGCTCACCAGCGCGTTTGTGCCGCCCTTGGCGAACCACACGCCGCCGTCTTTCTCCAGCTTGTGAATAAGCGCGTAAATGCTGCTGGTGTTCATCGGGTTGCCGCCGACGAGGAGGGTATGAAACGACAGCGCCTGCCGCAGTTTCTCGTTGCGCACAAAGCGCGACACCATCGAATAGACCGAGCGCCACGCCTGATGCTTCGCCAGGGCTGGCGCCGCCTTTATCATGCTGGAAAAGCTCAGGAACGGCACGGCGCCGAGTTTGACATAGCCTTCCTCGTACACAGCGCCGGAATATTCGAGGAACCGAGCGTATCCGGCCACATCGGCAGGATCCAGCTTCCCGATTTCGGCCTCTAGCCGGGCATCGTCGTTGGAATAATCGAACCGCGTGCCGTCATTCCACAGCAGGCGATAGAAAGGCTGAACCGGCAGCAGCGTTACATCGTCCGCCATCCGGCTGCCCGAGAGCGCCCACAACTCCTCCAGGCAGGCCGGGTCGGTGATCACCGTAGGCCCGGCATCAAAGGTATACCCCGCCTCCTTCCAGACATAGGCGCGGCCGCCGGGCCGATCCCGCGCTTCAAGTATCGTGGTCGCTACCCCTGCGCTCTGAAGCCTGATCGCGAGCGCCAGCCCGCCGAACCCGGACCCGATAACAATTGCGGACTGGGGACTGGGCATAATGATCGGCTCTCTTTGGCGTGAAGCGGCATTGATCCCAATGCTCTGGCCGGAATCTGTGCGAAAAGCTATCGCAATTCGGGAATGCTATAATAGCGCCGCCCCGCGGTTCGCCTAGCCGATGGTGGGCGCGGTAGGGATTGAACCTACGACCCCACCCGTGTGAAGGGTGTGCTCTACCACTGAGCTACGCGCCCCAAAAAGGGAAGCCGCGCATTGGCACCGGGGCGGGCGGCTGTCAAGACGGGCGCGAAGACGGCATCCAATCTTGAACCGACGCCCGCTCCCGCCCATATGGCGGAGCATGAACGCATCTTCCTCCTCCGCCATGCCGCAATGGCACGGCACCACAATTCTCTCAGTCCGCAAAAATGGCCGGGTCGTCGTCGCCGGAGATGGCCAGGTCAGCATGGGGCCGACAATCATGAAGCCCAATGCCCGCAAGGTGCGCCGCCTGCACGACGGCTCCGTCATAGGTGGGTTCGCTGGCGCGACGGCCGATGCCTTCACGCTGTTCGAGCGACTGGAATCCAAGCTTGAGCGCCACAACGGCCAGCTAATGCGCGCAGCGGTGGAGCTGGCGAAGGACTGGCGCACAGACAAATATCTGCGCAATCTGGAGGCGATGATGGCCGTGGCGGACAAGGACGTGACGCTGATCCTTACCGGCAATGGCGACGTGCTCGAACCCGTCGATGGCATCGCGGCGATAGGCTCGGGCGGCAATTTCGCCCTCTCCGCCGCGCGGGCGCTGATGGACTATGAGGAAGACGCCGAGACGCTGGCGCGCAAGGCGATGAAGATCGCGGCTGAGCTGTGCGTCTATACGAACGACAGCATCACGCTGGAGGCGCTGGATAGCGCCGCCTGAAACACATTTACGCCGAGAGATTACCCCATGAACCCTGCCCTCACCCCCAAGGCGATTGTCGCCGCGCTCGACGAGCACATCATCGGCCAGAAGGACGCCAAGCGCGCGGTCGCCGTCGCACTGCGCAACCGCTGGCGCCGGCAGCAGCTCAGCCCCGAGCTGCGCGACGAGGTGACGCCCAAGAACATCCTGATGATCGGCCCCACCGGCTGCGGCAAGACCGAGATTTCGCGCCGCCTCGCCAAGCTTGCGGACGCGCCGTTCGTCAAGGTGGAGGCGACCAAGTTCACCGAAGTGGGCTATGTTGGCCGCGATGTCGAGCAGATCGTGCGCGATCTGGTGGAGGAGGCCGTGCGGCTGGAGCGGGACCGGCGGCGCGAGTCCGTGCGCCATGCGGCATCCGAAGCGGCGATGGAGCGGCTCCTGGATGCCCTCACTGGCAAGGAAGCGAGCCAGGCGACGCGCCTCGCCTATCGTGACCGCATCGAGTCCGGCCAGATGAACGATGCAGAGGTCGAAATAGAGGTGGCGGATGCGCCGTCCATGCCGCTGGAGATCCCCGGCATGGGTGGGCAGATCGGCATGATCAACCTATCCGACATGATGGGCAAGGCGTTCGGCCAGCAGGCGAAGAAGCGGCGCAAGCTGCGCGTGGCTGACGCATGGGACAAGCTGGTCGAGGAGGAGCAGGACAAGCGCCTCGACACTGACGATTTGAACCGCGTCGCCTTGGCTCAGGCCGAGCAGAACGGCATCGTGTTTCTGGATGAGGTCGACAAGATTGCGGTGTCCGACGTGCGCGGCGGCTCGGTCAGCCGTGAGGGTGTGCAGCGCGATCTGTTGCCGCTGATCGAGGGCACCACCGTCTCGACCAAATATGGTCCGCTGAAGACCGACCATATCCTGTTCATCGCGTCCGGCGCGTTTCATGTCGCGAAGCCGAGCGATCTGCTGCCCGAGCTGCAGGGCCGCTTGCCGATCCGGGTCGAGCTGAAGGGCCTGAGCGAGGAAGATTTCGTTGCGATCCTGTCGGACACCAAGGCGAGCCTTGCCGAGCAGTACAAGGCGTTGCTCGCCACCGAGGGCGTGACGATCGACCTGACGACAAGCGGCATCCGCGCGGTGGCGCGCATTGCAGCGGAGGTTAACAGTCAAGTCGAGAATATCGGCGCGCGCAGGCTTCAGACCGTGATGGAGAAGCTGCTGGAGGATGTGAGCTTCGACGCGGAGGACCGCAAGGGCGAGACACTGACAGTCGACGGTGCCTATGTGGATGCCCAGCTATCGAGCATCTCGCGCAATACGGATTTGAGCAAATATATCCTGTAGTGACTAAGTAATATATGCGTCATGCTGAACTCGTTTCAGCATTCATTACGCTCAACAAGCCTTCGCTCGAACGGCCGGATGGACTCTGAACCAAGTTCAGGGTGACGAACGAGAGAGTATCACTCCCCCTTCGGCAAGACCACGACCGAATAGCTCTTCTTGTCCACCAGATATTTCGCGGCAAGCGCTCGCAGTTGCTCGGGCGAGATACTAAGCATGTCCTTCGCGAGGGTCGATAGCGCCGTGACCCGGCGGCTGTCGTAAGCCGCGCCTTCCATCTGATCCATCCAGAAGGCATTGCCGGTGCTGGCGCGTGATAGCTGCTGGCGCAAGGGCGCAAGCACGCGCTGAAGTTCGTCCGCGCTCACCGGACGGGCGGCGAGATCCGCCGCGATTTCGCGCACCAGCGAGAAGAAATAGTGGGTGCTTCCCGGTTTCAACTGGCTCATCGCAAGGAGATAGCCCCGGCCCCGATCAAAGCTTAAGGGCCAGTCGGACTGCGCGCTGGGGGAATAGGCGACCCCTTCGGCCGCGCGCAGCCGCTCGAACAGGCGGTCGTTGATGATCTGCGCCAAGATATCGAGCTGCCGCCCCTCGCGCACGCCCGCCAGCCCGGCGCCTGTAGGCCAGGCAATGACGGCGGCCGCCTGATCGGCATCGCCTGTGTGGGTGAGGACGAGCGGCTTTGGGTTGTGCGCTGGGAAGCGCACTTTGCGCGCGGCGCGCTGCATCGGCTGCCCCGCCCGCGCGGGTAACGCGCCAAAGGTCTGCGCCACCGCGTCGATCGCCTCGTCAGCCTTCACATCGCCGAAGATCTGCACCTCGATAGGGCCAGACGCCAATATCGGCTCCCAGAAGGCGCGAAACTGCTCGGGCGTGAGCGCAGTAATCTCGGCCTTGTCCGGCACCCGATAGCGCGCGTCCTTTTTGCGCAAAAGCCAGCCAAGCTCCTGCCCCAGTACACCGCCCGGCGTGGCGGACGCGCTGTCGTAGGCGGCGAGCATCCCCGCCTTCGCCCGCTCCACCGGCGCGGGGTCCCAGCCCGGCGCGTAGAGCTTCGCCGCGAACAGCCTCAGCTGATCCTTGTAATCGGCCGGGCGGGTCAGCGCCGCCATCTCGAAAGCGTCCTCGTCTATGCCGAAGTCGAAGCCCAGCCTACGGGCGTTGGTCAGCTCATCCAGCTCGCGCTGGCCCAAAGTACCGATGCCGTTCGCACCCAGCACATAGCCCGCCGCCCAGGTAGGTTCCGCCTTGCGCGGCGACAGGCCGAGCAACCCATGGCCGAAGCGCACATTGACGCGCACCTTTCCGCTCTCGACGCTGTTGGCGAACAGCGTCATGCGCACGCCGTTCGCGAAGGTAACGGACTCGATGTCCAGCACCCCGGCCGGCCCGCGGGAAACCACCTTGCCGGGCGGCGGAAGGGTCGGCAAATCAGCCATTGTTATGATCTTGCCGGTGATGCGCGCGCCTTGCGCGGCGGCTACCTGCGCCTTCATGGCGGCATCGAGCCGCGCCTGCGCCCCCTCCTCATCCTGCGGTAGCACGAGCATGGCGCGTACCGCATCTGCGCTGAACATACGTCGCGTCGCATCGAGCATATATGCGGGCGTCATGATCGGGCGGGCCGAGCGATAGATCTCCAGCGCGGCCTGCGGCGTCACCGTCGTCTCGCGGATGTCGACAGCGGCGACGATGTTGCTCGCCTGTGTCGCGCTCGCCTCGGTGTCACGGTTCTCCACATCGATGGCGAGCGCGGTCTCGAACGCGCGATATTCGCGCTCGATCTCGGTCTCGCTCGGCGGCTCGGCCTTCGCGTCCTCGATGATCGCGCGGACTTCGCGCAGCGCCGCTTCCCATCCCTTGGCCGATGGAACCACGCTGACATAGGTGGCATTGGCCGAGCGGCTGGTGTCATCCGTGTCGATGCTCGCCTGCAGGAAAGCGGAACCGGGGCGGCGGGCGGCTTCCTCCAGCCGCCGGTTGATCATCTGGATCGCGACCGTGTCGCTCAGCTTGTGCTGGTTGTAGACGATCGTGTCGGCCTTAGGCTCCCACGGACGCAACCATGCGAGTGAGAGGGATGCGGGCACACCCGGCTGAACCACCACGGCGCTCGCAGGCGCAGCAGGGTTCGGCCTGCCGAAATCGGGCGCAGGCATTGCTGCTCCGTCCGCCTTCCAGCCGGAGAAATGTTCGCGGATCAGCGCCTCGATCGCCTTAGGGTCCGCATCGCCCGACACAGCTATCACCACATTTTCCGGGCGATACCAGCGATCGTGGAAGGCGCGCAGCGTGTTCGCCGTTGCCACGTCGAGGCTCTTGGTGGTGCCAATGGGGGCGTGGCTACCCAGCGGCTGCCCCGCAAAGAATAGCGCGCGCGCAGCGTCCTGAGCCCGCGATCCCGCGCTCTGCCGCTCGCGCATCTCGGCGAGCACGACCGCCCGCTCCGCCTCCACGGCAGCGGGGATGATATTGGGGTCGCTCATCATGCCGGCGAGGATCTTGATGCTTTCCTCCAGCCCGCCAGACGAGGCATCGGGCAGATCGAGCGCGTACGTGGTGGCGGTGGGCGTGGTCTGCGCGTTGCTATCTGACCCAAAGGTGACGCCAAGCCGCTGCCAGATGCGCTTGGATTCGCCATCGGGCACAAATTTGGACCCACGGAATGTCAGATGCTCGATGAAATGCGCATAGCCTGATTCCTCAGGCCGTTCGTGCAGCGATCCGGCATCGACACGCACACGGATGGAGAGCAGGCCCGGCGGCACGCTGTTACGGCGGATGGCGTAGCGCAGGCCGTTGGGCAATGTGCCGAACAGCCAGGCGCTGTCCACCGGAACGTCGCTGTTTTCGTAAAGCCATGGCCGCGCGGGCGTAGGCGAGACCGCCGCTGCCGCCTTGGCAGGCTTAGCCAGAGCGCGGGCGAATACTTCCCCCTGCCCCGCGATCAGCGATAACGCCGCTAGAGTGAAAACGAGGGCGCGCGGCGGGAAGCGATGGGTCATCGCCTCCCGTCATAGCGGCGAATTACTGAACCGCTACTGACAATATCGCGCCGCATACACGGCGCGACCTATTACCCTACCCGTTGAACCGCGCCCTTGTATGCGCCGACGCTCTTCCTGCGTCGGGGGCGGAACGGCCGGGCGCCATCGCCCTGCTCTCCACGTTCGCGGTGCTGACGCGGCTGCTTCTCGCGCACCTGTTGCGGGCGCGGCGGGCGAGCATCCGCAGTCTTGCGGGGCGCGGGCTTGGGAAGATTCCGCACCAGCTCTGCCATCCCGGCGGGCAGCGGGACGACCTCGCTCTGGGTCCGTGTCAGCCGCTCGATCGCCTTCAAATAAGACCGCTCGTCATCGGACACGAGGCTGATCGCGATGCCATCCGCCCCGGCGCGCGCGGTGCGGCCGATGCGGTGGACATATTGATCCGGGTTGTTGGGAATCTCGAAATTGATGACATGGCTGAGGCCCGACACGTCAATGCCCCGCGCCGCAATGTCGGTCGCCACCAGCAGCTTGACCTGCCCGGCGCGGAACGCCTGCAACGCGGCCGTGCGCTGGCCCTGCGACTTGTCACCGTGGATCGCCACCGCGTTGATGCCCGCCCCTGCGAGCGCCCGAACCACCTTGTCCGCGCCATATTTGGTGCGGGTGAAGATGAGCGCGCGGTCGATCTCCTCGGTGCGGAGGATATGGGTGAGCAATGCCTGCTTCTCGCCCTGGTTGACGTGAAAAGCGCGCTGCACGATCCGCTCTGCCGTGGTGGCAGGCGGCGCGACCGAAACGGTGGCGGGGTCGTTCAGGAACTGCTTCGCCAGCGCCGCGATTTCCTTGGGCATGGTGGCGGAAAAGAACAAGGTCTGCCGCTCTTTCGGCACGAACGAGACGATCTGCTTCACCGGATGGATGAAGCCCATGTCCATCATCTGGTCCGCCTCATCGAGCACCAGCACTTCAACGCCCTTCAAATGAAACGCCTTCTGCGACAGGATATCGAGCAGGCGGCCCGGCGTCGCCACCAGCACATCCACGCCCTGGCTTAGCTGCCGGATCTGCTTGTGGATCGGTACGCCGCCAAACACCGTCGCGACGTTCAATCGCATGAAGCGGGCGTAGTCGCGAAAGCTCTGGGCGATCTGCGCGGCGAGTTCGCGTGTGGGAGACAGCACCAGCACGCGGCAGGTGTGCGGCGGCGTGTGCTTCGTCACCCGCGAGAGCCGGTCCAGCGTCGGCAGCGCAAACGCCGCCGTCTTGCCGGTGCCGGTCTGAGCAATGCCGCACAGATCCCTACCCGACAACACAGTCGGGATCGCCTGTTGCTGGATCGGGGTGGGAACAGAATAATTCTTGGCGCCAAGCGCCTTCATGATCGGCTCTGCGAGGCCGAAGTCCTTGAATTCCATAGTATAATACTCACAATATTGAGCGTAGCGCACGCGCGCCTTCACAGGGCGCACACGCTAGGCGGGTGTCCGAAACGACCCGCGTGAATTGGGAAGCCTCAATAAGCTTGCGCGAGGTATTGGCCGGTTCCGTCGCCTTAACAGGCCGGAGCGTTCACGCCGCCAATCGCAATATAGGCCATTTGGCCCGTCGTCGCGCAGGGCGGCATATGGCGATGCGGTTCCAACAAAGCAAGCCTATTCGCTTGCCAAGCCGTTTTCGCTTGAATCACTGAGGCATAATCGCCACATCGCGTTCATGCTGATAGAAACCGAAAAAACGCCCAATCCCGCCACGTTGAAGTTCCTGCCCGGCCGGGCCGTGATGCCGGCGGGCACGCGCGACTTTGCCGACGCCGAGGAAGCTGAAGCTTCGCCGCTGGCAGAGGCCCTGTTCACCTTAAGCGACGTGACCGGCGTATTCTTCGGCGCGGACTTCATCTCCGTCACGATCGCGCCGGGCGGCGACTGGGCCGCCACCAAGCCAGATGTGCTGTCGATCCTGCTCGATCATTTTTCCGCGGACATGCCGCTGTTCCGCGCGGGCACGGCAGCGGGCATCAGCGTTCCCGCCGATGATGCAGACACGGGTTTCGCCGATGATCCGGCCGACGCCGAGATCGTCGAACAGATTCGCGAGCTGATCGACACCCGCGTGCGCCCGGCCGTCGCCAATGACGGCGGAGACATCGTCTATCGCGGCTTCGACAAGGGCAAGGTTTATCTGCGCATGAAGGGCGCATGCTCCGGCTGCCCATCCTCCTCCGCGACGCTCAAGAACGGCATCGAGCAACTGCTGAAACACTATGTGCCAGAGGTAACCGAGGTTCTCGCCGTTTGATCCGCATTGCGGGCGGCGGGGGAAGCGGCTAAGCGCCGGGCATGCAGGCGGACCCCGGGCGGCTTCTGGTAATCGACACGGCGAGCGAGGCGCTGTCCGTCGCTTTGTTCGAGGATGGCGTGCTTCTCGCTCATCATCACGAAATCGCCGGGCGCGGCCACGCCGAAAAGCTGATCCCCGCCATTGCAACCCTGCCAGATGGCGGCCGGGCCGAGCAGATATGGGTCGATGCCGGGCCGGGCAGCTTTACTGGTATTCGCGTGGGGCTGGCCGCGGCGCGCGCGCTGGCGTTCGCGTGGGGGGCAGCACTCAAGAGCTACTCGGGCCTTGCGCTGTTGGCGGCACAGGCGCGCCAGATGGGCGCTGAGGAGCCAATACTTTCCATCGCGCAGACCGGCGGTCATGGCGAACTGTTCTGGCAGCAGTACGACAGGGCGAATCTTGCTCCGCTGGCGCCGGCTTGTTCGGTTCCCATTGCCCAGCTGGCTGCCATGACCGAGGCGCCGCTGCTCTATGGCACCGGCGCGCAGACGCTCGTTTCTGCGCGTGGATCGGGCGCAGGGCGCCTGCTCTACCCCGACGCGCGGGCCGCCCTGCTGCTGCCCGGAAGTGCGCTCACCGAAGGCGCATCAGCCAGCTATGGCCGGGGCGCCGACGCCGCCCTGCCCGCCGCTTCAGGACAGGTCTGACATGGCCCCCGCTGTCAGCGACATGCTGCGCATCGAAGAGTTTGACCGCCCGAATCATCGCGCCGAAGCGGCGGCGATGGCGGTGATGACCTCCGCCTTCGATCCGCATTATGGCGAAGCCTGGACGGCATCCCAGCTCGCCGGATTCATGAGCCTGCCTGGTGTAAGCCTGCTTCTAGCCCAGCTCGATCAGGCGACGTTGGGCTTTGCATTGACGCGCCATGTGGCCGACGAAGCGGAATTGCTGCTCATCGCCGTTGATCCCAAATGGCGTGATCGTGGCGTCGGGGCGAAACTATTGAAAAACTGTATCATTAGGGCACGAAAATCGAACGTAACATTGCTGCATATCGAAGTGCGCGAAAATAACCGAGCGATCAATTTCTATAAACGCGCAGGATTCGAACATATTCATAGGCGTCCGTCCTATTATAAGGGGGTAGACGGAACTTGCTACGATGCGCTAAGTCTCAGTCTAGAGCTGTAACTTGAAGTAACTGTTGCCATTATCCCATTTTATCCTATATGGCAGTGCGAAGACGGGCAGAAGTGGCCTGTCCAACAAGGGCCGCATAAAGACATAAGGAGATATTTCATGGACGATAACGCCGCCAAGAGCGAAATGTTGATCACGCTTACATCCGATATCGTTGCCGCGCATGTTTCAAACAACAGCGTCGCCGTCTCGGATCTGCCGCAACTCATTCAGAATGTGCACTCAGCGCTTTCGTCGCTCGAGAACCCGGCCCCCGTGCCAGAGGTAAAGCCGGAGCCGGCAGTTTCAGTGCGTGCCTCGATCAAGCCTGACTATATTGTCTGCCTTGAGGACGGTAAAAAGCTGAAGATGCTGAAGCGCCATCTGATGACGCATTACAAGATGACCCCGGACGACTATCGCGCCAAGTGGGGCTTGCCCGCTGATTATCCGATGGTTGCCCCCAACTACGCGGATCAGCGCCGCTCGCTCGCAAAGAAGATTGGCCTCGGCAAATCGCGCGGAACCAAGCGCGGCAAATAATTGCTCCCGTTATCGGGGGGAGACGGGGAGCGGGCGACAAAATCGTCCTGCTCCCTTTTCATTTCGTGCGGACAGTCTAGACTAAGGCGATACCGCTATGCCAAGAAGAGTTAGGGCTTCATGCCGCGCAAGATAGACATAGAGGCGCTGTGCGCCGAGAAGGGCCTGCGAATCACGGAGCAACGCAGGATCATCGCACGCGTCCTTTCTGACGCGGAAGATCATCCTGATGTGGAGCGGCTGCACGAGCGGTCTTCAGCGATCGATCCCGGCATCTCGATCGCGACGGTCTACCGCACTGTCCGCCTGTTCGAAGAAGCGGGCATATTGGAGCGGCACGATTTCGGCGATGGCCGCGCCCGCTACGAAGCTGCCCCGGAGGCGCATCATGATCATCTCATAGATGTCGAGACCGGGAATGTCATAGAGTTCGTCGACCCGGAGCTCGAGCAGCTTCAGCGCCAGATCGCGGAAAAGCTGGGTTTCCGCCTGGTCGATCACCGCATGGAACTCTATGGCGTCGCGCTCGACCGAAAAGCCTAGAAAAGCGCGCCATATGGCTTTCTTGTCGGCGGGCGGGCCTGTATAGCTGGGCCAATGACTCGCCTTACCACCCCAAAATCCCCGCGCACATTCCACGTCAAATCCTTCGGCTGCCAGATGAACGTCTATGACGGCGAGCGCATGGCCGAAATGCTCGGCGCGCAAGGCATGACCGCTGTTGAGGATGGTTTGAGTGCCGACATGGTGGTGCTCAACACGTGCCACATTCGCGAGAAGGCGGCGGAAAAAGTCTATTCCGACATTGGGCGCTTGCGGCGCGAGGATGGCACCCGCCCGATGATCGCGGTGGCGGGCTGCGTTGCGCAAGCCGAAGGACCGGAGATTACCCGGCGCACCAAGATGGTCGACATCGTAGTCGGACCACAGGCCTATCATCGCCTGCCCGATCTCGTCGACAAGGCCGTGCGGGGCGAAGAGGCGCTCGATACCGATATGCCCGCCGCCTCCAAATTCGGTGCCCTGCCCGGCCGCGCGAAGCAGCCCCGCCCCACGGCCTTCCTCACGGTGCAGGAGGGCTGCGACAAATTCTGCACCTATTGCGTGGTGCCCTATACGCGCGGCGCAGAGATAAGCCGGCCGTGGGACGCGATCATCGACGAGGCGAAGGCGCTGGTCGATGGCGGCGCCAAGGAAATTACATTGCTGGGCCAGAATGTGAATGCCTGGGTCGATGACAGCGGGCGCGGCCTGCACGACCTTATCCGCGCGCTGGACAAGATCGATGGCTTGGCGCGCATCCGCTATACCACCAGCCATCCCAACGACATGACCGACGGCCTCATCGCTGCGCATGCCGAGGTCGAAAAGCTGATGCCCTATCTGCACCTTCCGGTGCAATCCGGCTCCGACCCGATATTGAAGGCCATGAACCGCAGCCACACGCGCGACAGCTATCTGCGCCTGCTCGACAAAGTACGCACGGTGCGGCCGGACATCGCGCTGTCTGGCGATTTCATCGTCGGCTTCCCCGGTGAAACCGATGCCGACTTCGAGGCGACCATGAGCCTTATCCGCGAGGTGGGCTATGCCTATGCGTTTAGCTTCAAATACTCGCCCCGCCCTGGCACGCCCGCCGCCGACATGACCGATCAGATCGCGTCAGAAGTGATGGATGCGCGGCTCAAACAGCTTCAGGCGCAGGTCATCGCCGATCAGCTCGCTTTCAATCAGGCCACCGTCGGCAAGCGGTGCGCGGTGCTGATCGAAAAGCCGGGGCGCAAGCCGGGACAACTCGTGGGCAAATCGCCTTGGCTGCAATCGGTGCATGTCTATGCCGAGGGCGCGCAGATCGGCGACATGATTGAGGTCGATATCGTCTCCGCCGGGCCAAACAGCCTGGCGGGAGACATTGTGAGGAGGAAAGCTGCTTGACCCATCGGACCGCTCGCTGATGCCCAAAAAACACGCCCCTGCCGAACCCGGCGATCGCGCCCGTCTCGATATCAACTTCGACAAACCGCATCTGCTGGGGCAGGTGTTCGGCCAATATGACCAGAACCTCGTTGCCATCGAAAACCGGCTGGGCGTCTATATCGGCGCGCGCGGCAACCGGGTGCAGATTGAGGGCGAGGCTGAGGCCGCGGCGAGAGCGCGCGATGTGCTGATGGGCCTCTATAACCGCGTCGCCAAAGGGCAGGAGATCGACCCCGGCGCGGTGGAGGCGGTGATCGCCATGTCTGCCGAGCCGACGCTGGATGGCATCATCCGCCATGATGTCGCGCAGCCACCCAGCATCATGATCCGCACGCGCAAGAAGACGATCGTGCCACGCAGCGCGACCCAGACCCGCTATATGGAGGAGCTGGCGCGCAAGGATATCATCTTCGCGCTCGGCCCGGCGGGCACGGGCAAGACCTATGTCGCGGTCGCGCAGGCCGTGAGCCAGCTCATCACCGGGTCGGTCGACCGACTGATCCTCTCCCGCCCGGCAGTAGAGGCCGGTGAACGCCTCGGCTTTTTGCCGGGCGACATGAAGGAGAAAGTCGATCCCTATCTCCGTCCGCTTTACGATGCGCTCTATGACTGCCTGCCCGCCGAGCAGGTGGAGCGGCGCATCGCCAGCGGCGAGATAGAGATCGCGCCCCTGGCGTTCATGCGCGGGCGCACGCTTGCCAGTGCGTTCATCATTCTGGACGAGGCACAGAACACCACCAAGGCGCAGATGAAGATGTTCCTCACCCGCTTCGGTGAAGGCAGCCGCATGGTGGTGTGCGGCGATCCCAATCAGGTCGATCTGCTACCGATGGCTGGCGGATCAGGGCTTGCCGATGCGGTGGAACGATTGGAGGGGGTCGACGGTATATCGGTGGTGCGGTTCGGCGCGGCGGATGTGGTGCGTCACCCCATCGTCGGGCGGATCGTGCAGGCTTATGAGGGACCGGACGCCTGATGTTAGACATAGCGCTTTCGGGCGAGGAGAGTTGGCCAGCGGAGGCAGACTGGCCCGCGCTGGCGCAACGCGCCGTGATCGCCGCCTTTGCGCAGACGCCGCATGATGAGCTGCGCAACGCCAAGGTCTGTGTGGAGCTGTCCGTCCGGCTGACCGACGACGCGGAGGTGCAACATCTCAACGCCGCCTACCGGCAAAAGGACGCGCCAACGAACGTTCTTTCCTTTCCGATGGTGCAGCAGGATCTGCTCGAAACCCTCTCCAATTCGGATGACGGCGAGGTCTTGCTCGGTGACATCGTGCTGGCGCGTGAGACATGCGCACGCGAGGCGGAGGAAAAAGGCATCGCCTTTGCAGACCATGCCACCCATCTGATCGCGCATGGGACTTTGCATTTGCTCGGCTATGACCATATGAATGAGCATGAAGCGGAAGAGATGGAAGCGATGGAGGTGAGCGCGCTCGCGAGCCTCAACATCGCCAATCCCTATGCCGCTCCAACAGGGGACCAGGTGGAAAATGGCTGACGATAGCCCGTCCAGCACCAAGGAAGCGGACAGTAGTGGCGCCGCCGCCGGCGAAGGCGGCAGTATATGGCGGGGCATCAAGTCCCTGCTGTTCGGCAATGATTCCGATCACACGCTGCGGCGCGAGCTGGAAGAAGCGATCGACGAATATGACGAGGAAACCGGAGAGGAGCCGGGCCAGCGCGTCAAGGGAGACCTCTCGCCGCTGGAGCGGCAGATGCTCCGCAATCTCCTGCATTTCAGCGAGCATACCGTCGACGACGTCGCCGTACCCCGCGCGGACATTATCGCGATCGAGGAAAGCGCGAGCTTCGCGGACCTCGTCGCGCTCTTCACGGAAGCCGGTCACAGCCGAATTCCGGTCTATCGCGGGACGCTCGATACCATCGTCGGCATGGTGCATATCCGCGACGCCTTCGGCATATTGGCGCGCGGCGAGGCGCACCCCAAGACGCTCGAACCGCTCATCAGGCAACCACTCTATGTCCCTGAAAGCATGGGGGTTCTTGACCTTCTCGTCGAGATGCGCGCCAAGCGCACACACCTTGCTATCGTGCTCGATGAATATTCGGGGACAGAAGGATTGCTCACCTTCGAGGATCTGGTCGAGGAGATCGTCGGCGACGTCGAGGACGAGCATGACGACGCGCCCGAGGAGATGCTGGTCGCGCTTGAGGATGGCCTATGGGAAGCCGATGCGCGCGCCGAGCTGGAAGATGTGGCGGAGCGACTCGACCCGCGCCTTGCCGAGGTCGAGGAAGACATCGACACGCTGGGCGGCCTCGCCTTCATCATCGCCGGGCAGGTACCTGCAGTAGGCGAGATCCTGTTGCATCACGAAAGCGGCTGGCGGCTTGAGATTATCGCGGCGGACACCCGGCGAGTCACCCGCCTGCGCCTGCATCCGCCAGTGCGCGAACACCTTCTCGCCAAGGACTGATCGGCGCGCTTTGCGTTCCCCTCCCCCCGCGTCTATAGAGGGCCGATGCCAGACCAACCGATGCGTGTCGCGCTGTTCAGCGGCAACTATAATTATGTGAAGGACGGCGCCAATCAGGCGCTCAACAAGCTGGTTGGCTATCTGCTGCGCAAGGGTGTGGTGGTGCGCGTCTATTCTCCAACGACCGACACGCCCGCCTTCGAGCCGGAGGGCGATCTTGTGAGCGTGCCATCCTGGCCGATCCCGCGCCGCCCCGAATATCGCTTTCCGCGCGGCCTGACGCGTGCCGTCAAGCGGGACCTGCGCGCCTTCGCCCCTACGCTCATTCATGTCTCTAGCCCCGATGCGCTAGGCCATGGCGCGCTCAGCTACGGGCGGGAGCATGGCCTGCCGGTCGTAGCCTCGGTGCATACCCGCTTTGAGACCTATCCGCGCTATTACGGCCTTGCCTTTCTGGAGCCTCTGGTCGAGGCGATGCTGCGCCGATTTTACCGCCGGTGCGACGCGATCATGGCGCCATCGGAGACCTTGGCGCAGATGCTGCGCCAGCAGCGCATGAGCTATGATGTGGGCGTGTGGACGCGCGGCATAGACGAAAGCATCTTCACCCCCAAAAATCGCGACCTTGCTTGGCGCGCCGAGTTGAGCATCCCCGCCGATATGCCGGTGATAGGCTTCATCGGCCGGGTCGTCATGGAAAAGGGGCTGGACATTTTTGCAGACACAATTGCCGAGCTCCAGCGCAGGCAGGTGTCGCACAAGGTGATGGTAATAGGTGACGGTCCGGCGCGCGGGTGGTTCGAGCATCGCCTGCCGGACGCGCGCTTCCTCGGCTTTGTCACGGGACCCGAGCTGGGGCGCGCAGTGGCCAGCATGGACATGCTGTTCAACCCCTCCGTCACCGAAGCGTTCGGCAATGTGACGCTGGAGACGATGGCCTGCGGCCTGCCGGTGGTGGCCGCGCAGGCGACAGGCAGCGACAGCCTCGTGCGCGACGGCGTGACCGGCCGCCTGATCCGCCCCGGCGCCGTGGGGCAGTTCGCCGATACCTTGGAAACCTATTGCACCGATGCTGCGCTGCGTACCCGACATGGAACAGCGGGGTTGGAGCTTTCCAAGCGCAATCGCTGGGATGCCGTCAATCAGGCGATGCTCGATACTTATATCCGCGTCAGTGCCCAGCGGCGCAGCGGCGCTCTGATACGCCGCAGCCCTGTGCCCTGAGCCAGCGACCGGCCGTTAGCCGCTTTCACACAATCGAACGAATGCTGCGGCACCGGCGGGCGTCGTGTCCGGCTCTTGTTGCGCTTGCCCTAGCCATATTGCAGAGCCGAGCGCCCCGAACAGATCGGCTGGGTCACTCAGAATCGCTTCCAAGCTTCGCACACACAGGCGAACTGTATCGTCGGACAGGTCATAATAGACCTGTCTTGCTTTGCGCCGCGATTTCACCATCTCGGCGCGGCGCAGTTCCGCCAACTGCTGGCTGAGCGCGGGTTGACCTATGCCGGTCGCCATATCGATGTCACCCACCGTCTTTTCCCCCCGCAGCAGGCAGGAAAGGATCATCAGCCGCTGCGGCTGAGCATAGACCTTGAGCCTGTCGGTCGCGAGGTCGGCAAGCGTCCGGCTCTGGTAGAGCGCGCTCATGGCGCCCCCGCCTGCCGGCAGAACCAGTCCGCACTGCCGTCTATGCCCGCCGCATCAGGGGGCACAAGCACCGCGTCGCCCGGCTGCCAGCCCTCAGGCGTCAGCACTGTGTCACCCGCTGCGCGCTGCAACGCGGCGACCATTCGAAGCATCTCCTCCACCGACCGACCGACATTATGAGGATAGGTCGTGATCGCGCGAATAACGCCCTCAGGATCGAGGAAATAGGTGCTGCGGATGGAGGCGCTGTCACGCGCGTGAGCGTCGATCATCCCGAAGGCCCGGCCCACCGCCATGCTGGGATCCTCGATTACAGGAAAACTGATAGTGACGCCGAAGATCTCCCGGATCGCGCGCATCCAGGCCACGTGAGAAAACAGGCTGTCAACCGACAGTCCCAGCAAGGCACAATCCAGCGCTGCGAACCGATCTGCCGCCTTGGCAAGCGCGACAAACTCGGTGGTGCAGACTGGCGTAAAATCCGCCGGATGAGAGAAGAAGACCAGCCATTTCCCTCGAAATTGCGATAGTTTCACGTCCCCTGCTGTGCTGCGTGCGCTGAAATCCGGCGCGCTATCGCCGATGCGCAGCGGGGGCCTGCTATCCATCCGGTACTCATCCTGCATGCATGATGCTCTTTCAACTTTCGAACGTGCGGGCCAACACCCTTGACCTGGCCACTTTATTCAATTACATGTTTTATGTAAATATGTAATCTCAGGAGTTCCCATGAGCGATTCAGCCCTTGCAACCGCCACCGCGCAGGTTCGCGCGGCACAATCCGGGGTCCCTGTGATCAAGGCATTTTTCGACGAGCCGACTTTCACTGTCTCTTATGTGGTGCACGACCCCGAAACCCTTTGGGCAGCGATCGTCGACAGCGTGCTTGATTATGATCCCGCATCGGGCCGCACCTCGCGCGCGTCAGCCGACGCGATCATCGCCTATGTCAAGGAGAAGGCGCTCGGCGTCGACTGGCTGCTCGAAACCCACGCGCATGCCGATCATCTCTCCGCCGCGCCCTATCTTCAAAAGGAGCTGGGCGGCAAAATCGCGATCGGCGAGCATATCGCCACGGTGCAGCAGGTGTTCGGCACCGTCTTCAACGCGGGGCCGGAATTCAGGCGCGACGGCTCGGACTTCGACGCCCTTTTTGCCGATGGCGACACGTTCAAGATCGGCAAGCTGGATGTCACGGTTCTGCACGTGCCGGGCCATACGCCCGCCTGTATTGCCTATGTAGTCGGCGACGCCGTCTTTGTCGGCGACACCATGTTCATGCCCGATTATGGCACCGCGCGGGCGGACTTTCCGGGCGGCGACGCGCGCAGGCTCTATCAGTCGGCGCGCCGCCTGCTCTCGCTCCCGCCCGATACGCGGCTTTTCATGTGCCATGACTATCTGCCGGAAGGGCGGACGAGCTACGCCTGGGAAACGACGGTCGAGGCCGAGCGGCAGGCCAATATCCATATCCACGATGGCGTGAGCGAGGATGACTTCGTCGCGATGCGCGAAGCGCGCGACAAGACGCTCGCTATGCCGAGACTGATCCTGCCCTCGGTGCAGGTCAACATGCGCGCCGGGCATATGCCGCCGCCCGAGGACAATGGCGTTACCTATCTCAAGATCCCGGTGGACGCGCTGTGATTGCGGCCTTCCCTCACGCCGTGCCGGTCGAAGGCTTTGTGGGCGGCCTGATGATCGGGCTGGCCGCAGCGATCATGCTGTTGGGGCTGGGTCGCATTGCCGGCGTGAGCGGGCTGGCCGCGCGCGCGACAGGGCTGGCCGATACCGGAGCGCCGCGCGTTGTGGCAGCCACCTTCATCCTCGGCCTGCCTTTGGGCGCGCTGATCGTGTCGCTGCTTACCGGCGGCGTTGTCACACACTTTCCAGTCTCACCGCTCCCGCTCATCATCGGCGGGCTTCTAGTGGGATTTGGCACGCGGCTGGGATCGGGATGCACCAGCGGGCACGGCGTGTGCGGCATGTCCCGCCTGTCCCGACGATCCATCGTCGCCACGGCAGTGTTCATGGGCGCGGGATTTGCGACCGTGGCCGCAATGCGCGCGGGAGGCGTATTGTGAACCGCGCTGGGGTTGCCCTGATCGCGGGCCTATTGTTTGGCGCGGGTCTGGCCTTTTCTGGCATGGCCGATCCGCAGCGGGTGCAGGCGTTCCTCGATCTGTTCGGCAATTGGGATCCGACCTTGGCCTTCGTCATGGGCGGGGCGATGATCCCAATGGCGATAGCGTGGATCATCCAGCGCCGCCTCGACAGGCCTTTTGCCGACGCACATTTCGATTTGCCGGGCACGAGCAGGATCGACGGCAAGCTCGCTCTTGGCGCGGTTCTGTTCGGCATGGGCTGGGGCATCAGCGGCCTTTGCCCAGGGCCAGCGCTCGCCGATCTCGCGCTCGCGCCCGGCAAGGCCGTGATCGTCGTTCTGGCGATGCTGGGGGGAATGATCGCGCATCGGGTCGCCACACGATAACAGAACAAGCCCGCGTTTCGATGGAGGAGGAGGACATATGGACGTCAGGCGCCTCAATGAGCATGTCAGCGTAGCGCCGCAGATCAGCGTCGATGACGTGCCGCAGCTTGCGAAAGCCGGATTTCGCTCGATCATCTGCAACCGGCCGGACAGGGAAGAACCGCAACAACCCAATGCGGCGATCATAGAGGCCGCAGCGACGTCCGCCGGTCTGGCATTTGCGCATATTCCCGCCGTATCAGGTGCCCTCACCGAAGAGAACGCCGCCGATATGGCCGCGGCATTGTCCCGCCTTCCCGCGCCCGTCCTTGCCTATTGCCGTTCCGGCGCGCGCTCGGCAAAGCTGGTTGAGATGGCGGGCGCTGCGCGTTCCACTGATCGCCCCGCGCGCGTCTATGACATCGTGATCGTCGGGGGCGGCAGCGCCGGGATCGCCACCTCCGCGAGCATCTTGAAGCGCAACCGCGATCTCTCGCTCGCTATCATCGAACCGAGCGAAGTCCATTATTATCAACCCGGCTGGACCATGGTCGGCGCAGGCATATTCAATCCTGAATTCACCCGTCGGCGCGAAGCGCGGCTTATCCCGCGCGGCGCGGAATGGATCAAGGCCTCGGCGAGCGGATTTGCGCCGGAGGAGAACAAGGTGCTGCTCTGCGATGGTGGCAGCGTCGCCTATAAGGTGCTCATCGCCTGCCCCGGCATCAAGCTCGATTGGGATGCGATCCCGGGACTCGCCGAGGCGCTTGGCCGCAACGGGGTGACGTCCAATTACCGTTATGATCTTGCCCCCTATACCAACAGACTGGTCAAGGACTTCACAGGCGGGCGCGCGCTGTTCACCCAGCCCGTGATGCCGATCAAATGCGCGGGCGCGCCGCAGAAGGCGATGTATCTCTCCTGCCATCGCTGGGAGAGGGCAGGTGCGCTCAACAATATCGACGTCCAGTTCCACACCGCCGGAGCGGTGCTGTTCGGTGTCGCCGCCTATGTTCCCGCACTGATGGAATATGTCGAGCGTTATGGCGCGCACCTGAACCTGGAATCCACGCTGGTGGCGATCGATGGCGCGGCAAAGATCGCGACGTTCGAGCAGAAGCGCGGCGAGGCGGTGGCGCGGGTCGAGGAACGCTTCGATATGATCCATGTCGTGCCGCCACAGGTCGCGCCCGATTTTGTCCGCTTTAGCCCGCTGGCGGCGGCATCCGGTTTTATCGAGGTGAGCGAGGCGACGTTGCAGCATGTGCGCTATCCCAATATCTTTGCGCTGGGTGACGCCTGCTCCGCCTCCAACGCCAAAACCGCCGCCGCCGCGCGCAAACAGGCGCCGGTCGTCGCGGTCAACGCGCTTGCGGCGCTCGAATGCAAGCCGCCGGTCGCGGATTATGACGGCTATGGCAGTTGCCCGCTGACAGTCGAGGCAGGCAAGATCGTGCTGGCGGAGTTCGGCTATGGCGGCAAGCTGCTGCCCAGCTTCCCCAACTGGCTGATCGACGGCACCCGACCTTCGCGGCTTTCCTGGCTGCTCAAGGATACCATATTGCCGCCGGTCTATTGGCACGGCATGCTCAAGGGGCGCGAATGGATGGTTGCGCCGCATAAGATCGGTGCCTGACGATGATGGGGCTTGAGCGGTATTTGCCCGTTCTGGACTGGGGCCGGCAGTATAACAGCGAGACCCTGACTAACGATCTGGTCGCGGCGGCCATCGTCACCATCATGCTGATCCCGCAGAGCCTCGCCTACGCGATGCTTGCGGGCTTGCCGCCGGAAATCGGGCTCTATGCCTCGATCCTGCCGATCATCGCCTATGCGCTGTTCGGAACGAGCCGGGCGCTGGCCGTGGGGCCGGTCGCCGTCATATCGCTGATGACGCTGACGGCAGCGAGCGACATCGCGCCGCCCGATAGCCCCGAATTCATTGCCGCCACGCTGGTGCTGGCGCTGCTCTCTGGCCTGATGCTGGTCATGATGGGGGTGTTGCGGCTGGGGTTCCTCGCCAATCTGCTGTCACACCCGGTCGTATCGGGCTTCATCACCGCCTCAGGGCTGATCATCGCCACGAGCCAGCTAAAGTCCATTCTGGGCATCAGGGCGAGCGGCGAGGCTATGCCGGAACTTGTCACTACGCTCGCCAGCAATATCGGGGGCATCAATCTGCCCACGGTGGTGATCGGCGTAGCGGCGACAGCCTTTCTCTATTGGGTTCGCAAGGGATTGAAACCGCTGCTCATGCGTCTGGGGCTCGCCGCCCGCCCCGCCGATCTGATCGCCAAAGCCGGGCCAATTGCTGCCGTCGCCGTTTCGACGCTGGCGGTGATCGCGCTCGATCTGGAAGCGCAAGGCGTCAGGGTCGTCGGCGCCATTCCGCAGAGTCTGCCGCCGTTCACCGTGCCCCTGTTCGATGCCGATTTGTGGCAGCGGCTGGCCGTGCCTGCGTTGCTGCTCTCCATCATCGGTTTTGTCGAGAGCGTCTCGGTCGCGCAGACGCTCGCCGCCAAGAAGCGCCAGCGCATCCGCCCGGATCAGGAGCTGATCGGTCTTGGCGCAGCCAACATCGCGGCGAGCCTGTCTGGCGGCTATCCCGTGACCGGCGGATTTGCACGCTCGGTCGTCAATTTCGATGCGGGTGCCGAAACGCCAGCGGCGGGCGCCTTTACCGCGATGGGAATATTGCTCGCGGCGCTGTTCCTGACGCCGCTGCTCGCCTCACTGCCGATAGCAACGCTGGCCGCGACCATCATTGTGGCCGTGCTCAGCCTGGTCGATTTCAAAACTCCCGCCCATGTGCTCCGCTATTCCAAACCGGACTTCGCGGCGATGATGGCGACGATCCTCGTCACCCTGCTGGCCGGGGTCGAGCCGGGCGTAATCGCCGGTGTGGGCTTGAGCCTTGCGCTGTTCCTCTGGCGTGCGTCGCGGCCTCATGCCGCCATTGTCGGACGCGTGCCCGAAACCGAGCATTTCCGGAACGTCAAACGGCACAAGGTTTTCACTGATCCGCGCATCCTTACCATCCGCATCGACGAGAGCCTCACCTATCTGAACGCCCGCTGGCTGGAGGAGTATGTGCTGGAGGCGGTGGCCGAGCAGCCAAGGCTCAGGCACCTGATCCTCATGTGCTCGGCCGTGAACGCGATCGACGCTTCCGCGCTCGAGAGCCTCGAGGCGATCAACCATCGCCTCGCCGATGCCGGAGTAAAGCTCCACCTGTCCGAGGTGAAGGGCCCGGTGATGGACGCGCTGGAACATTCGGCGCTGCCAAGCGATCTTTCCGGGCAGATCTTTCTGTCGCAGAACGCGGCGTTTACGACAGCGATGGCTTTGGCGGATGCCGAGGACGCGGCGCAAGGGCCATCCGACCTCTGGCTCGCAAGGGGGATGATATGATCGAACAGGACTGGGCGATAATCCTCGCCCGCATACAATTCGCCTTCACGGTCAGTTTCCATTTCCTGTTTCCGGCCTTTTCGATCGGCCTGGCAAGCTATCTGGCGGTGCTGGAGGGCTTGTGGCTCAAGACGGGGAAAGGCGTCTATGCCAACCTCTATCGCTACTGGCTCAAGATTTTCGCGGTCGTGTTCGCGATGGGCGTCGTCTCCGGGATCGTGATGTCCTATCAGTTCGGCACCAACTGGTCGGTGTTTTCGGACAAGGCGGGTCCGGTAATCGGCCCGCTGATGGCCTATGAGGTGCTCACGGCATTCTTTCTGGAGGCCGGGTTTCTCGGCGTGATGCTGTTCGGCATCAACAAGGTCGGGCGCAGGCTGCATTTTCTCGCGACGCTGGCGGTCGCGGTCGGCACGTTCATCTCGGCATTCTGGATATTGTCGGTCAACAGCTGGATGCAGACGCCGGTCGGCTATGAACTGGGCGCCAACGGGCAGTTCCTGCCAGGGCCAAGCTGGTGGGCGATCATCTTCAACCCCAGCTTCCCCTATCGGCTCGTCCATACGCTGCTCGCCGCCTATCTGACCACCGCCTTTGCGGTTGGCGCGGTCGGCGCATGGCATCTGCTGAAGGACCGGCAGAACCCGGGTGCGCGGACAATGTTTTCGATGGCGATGTGGATGGCGGCCATCGTCGCGCCGATGCAGATTTTCGCGGGCGACATGCACGGCCTCAATACGTTGGAGCATCAACCCGCCAAGGTGATGGCGATGGAGGGGCATTTTGAGAGCCACCCGGAGGGCGCGCCGCTCATCCTGTTCGGCATCCCCAATTCGGCGGAAAAGCGCGTAGACTATGCGCTACAGATCCCCAAGGCCTCCTCGCTCATCCTGAAACATGACTGGAACGCGCCGCTGGCAGGGCTCGATACCGTGCCCGATGCAGACGAGCCGCCGGTGGGCATCGTGTTCTGGGCGTTTCGCGTGATGGTGGGGCTGGGTTTCGCGATGCTCGGCATCGGGCTGTGGAGCCTGCTCGCGCGGGCGCGCGGATCGCTGTATGACTGGCCCTCTCTGCATCGTTCGGCGCTCATCATGGGCCCATCGGGTTTCATCGCCGTGCTGGCTGGCTGGGTCGTGACCGAAGTGGGCCGCCAGCCATTCACCATCTATGGCCTGCTCCGCACGGTCGATAGCGCCTCGCCGCTCGATGCACCCGCTGTTGCCGCATCGCTGGTGGCGTTCGTTCTAGTTTATTTCGCGGTGTTCGGCGCGGGCATCTGGTATCTGCTGCGGCTGATGCAGAAGCCGCCAGAGGCGCATGAACCGCCGCCGGGCGACGCGCCGATCCGCACCGCCGGCTTGACCCCGGCCCCACAGGTGCTCGCGGGTGATAGCGCGCCGGACGTCAAGGAAAGCGGGGAGAGTGCGTGATGGACCTGACTGTCATCTGGGCCTGCATCATCGGCTTTGCCATCACCGCCTATGTCGTGATGGACGGGTTCGATCTCGGCATCGGCATCCTTTTCCCTTTCTTCAAAGCGGGGCAAGACCGGGATACCGCGATGAGCAGCATCGCACCGGTGTGGGACGGCAATGAAACCTGGCTGGTGATGGGCGTGGGCGGACTATTGGCCGCGTTCCCGCTTGCCTACGCCATCGTGCTCCCGGCACTCTATGCGCCGATGATCGCGATGCTGCTGGGCCTCGTGTTCCGGGGCGTGGCGTTCGAGTTTCGCTGGCGGGACCCGGCACACCGGGCCTTCTGGGACCGAGCATTTACAACAGGATCGCTGGTCGCGACCTTCGCGCAGGGCATTGCGCTCGGTGCGCTGCTACAGGGCATCACCGTCGAGAACCGCGCCTATGCCGGGGGCTGGTGGGAGTGGCTTTCACCCTTCAGCCTGCTGACCGGCGCCGGGCTGGTGGTGGGCTATGCGCTATTAGGCGCGTGCTGGCTGAACTGGAAGGCCGAGGGCGCGCTTCAGCGTCAGGTGGTGACCTATGCCGGGCGGCTTGGTGTTGCGTTGCTCGCCATGATCGGCGCGATCAGCCTGATGACGCTGACGCTTGAGCCGCAATATTACCGGCGCTGGCTCTCCTTTCCCGGCGTGCTGGCGACAGCGCAAGTCCCGCTGGCGACGGTCATCGTCACCGGACTGTTTTACCGCAGCCTGCGCCTCAGGAGAGATGCCCAGCCCTTCTTCTGGGCGCTGGCCTTGTTTGGCCTGTGCCTCGTTGGCCTCGGCATATCGATATGGCCCAATGTCATCCCCGCGCGTGTAACGATCTGGGAGGCCGCCGCGCCGGAACGGAGCCAGATCTTCATGCTGATCGGCGCGGGGCTGATGATCCCGATCATCCTTGCCTATACCGTCTGGTCCTATTGGGTGTTTCGGGGCAAAGTCGGGCAGGACGGATACCACTGATGCCAGGTGGTAGGCAGCTAGGCTGGTTTGTCGCGATCTGGGCGATGAGCGTTGCCGCTGTGGGCTGCGTCTCGCTGGTGCTGCGCTATTGGCTGCGGTGAGCCTGCCGCACGCTGGCGCACCCCGCCGCAAAGATCAGCAACCTGCCTTCCCTTCCCGCGCCAAAGCCCCTAAACGGCTGGCCCGATGCCAAGATATATTATCGCCCTCGCCGCGCTGGGATGCGCGCTGCCTGCAGCCGCGCAGGAAAACAGCACTATCGTCGTATTGGGTGGCGTGCTCCCGCTCCCGCCTGCCACACCCGCTTATGGCTCGGTCACGATCGACCGCGACCGGCTGACGGACAGCCCCTCGGGGCGGATCGAAACCATCTTGGCTGACGTTGCGGGATTTCAGCAGTTCCGCCGCTCCGACAGCCGCTCCGCCAATCCCTCCGCTCAAGGCGCAACGGTAAGGGCGCTGGGCGGCAATGCATCGAGCCGCACTCTGGTGTTGCTGGACGGCATACCCGTCGCCGATCCCTTTTTCGGCTATATCCCCTTCAACGCGCTGGTGCCGGAGCGGCTCTCGCGCATTCGCATCACCCGCGGCGGTGGCGTCGGCGCCTTCGGGGCGGGTGCGGTGGCCGGCACAATCGAGCTTACGAGCGCGACGCGGGCCGAACTCCCGCTCCTCGCAGCGAGCGCTTTTTACGGCAGTCGCGACGCGCGTGAGCTGGCCGCCTCCTTCTCCCCCGATCTCGGCGCGGGGTTCGTCTCCATCTCGGGCCGGTGGGATCGGGGCGACGGCTTCTGGACGACGCCAACAAGCCAGCGCGTCAGCGCCAGCGTGCCTGCGCGTTACGAAAGCTGGTCCACCTCCGTGCGCGCGGCCGTACCACTGCGCACCGATTTAGAGCTGCAGGCGAATGCGACCGTGTTTCGCGACGACCGCACCCTGCGCTTTGCCGGGGCCGACAGCCGCAGCGAAGGCATGGACGCCAGCATCCGCCTGATCGGCCGGGGCGCATGGAAAGTCGACGCGCTCGCCTATGTGCAGGCGCGCGATTTTGGCAATGTTGTGATCAGCGCGACGAACTTTCGCAAGACGCTCGACCAGCGCAAGACGCCGTCCACCGGCATCGGCGGCAAGATCGAGCTGCGCCCGCCGGTCGGCGAGGCCCATGTGCTGCGCATCGGCGCGGATACGCGATATGCTACCGGCGACATGTATGAAGATCCCTATAGCACCGTTACCGGCCTTGCGACCGCGCATCGCCATGCGGGCGGCGACCAGACCACGACGGGCTTCTTCATCGAGGACGACTGGACCTTGGGCCGGCTGATCCTGACCGGCGGCGCGCGGGCGGATCGCTGGAGCATCCGCAACGGGTTCAACGACAGCACCAGCCCGGCGGGCGCGCTGACCCATATCGGCTATGCCGACCGCAACGGCTGGAGGGTAAGTTTCCGCGCCGGTGCGCTGCTGCGGCTGAGCGAGGCGGCAAGCGTCCGCGCCGCTGCCTACACCGGCTTTCGCCTGCCGACACTGAACGAGCTCTATCGCGGATTTGTCGTGTTCCCGATCACCACTCAGGCGAATGCCGCCTTGAAACCGGAGACGCTCAAGGGCGTCGAAGCAGGCTTTGATGTGAAACCGGTGGCCGGGGTCACGCTTTCCGCAAGCGCATTCTTAATCCACGTGGAAAAAGCCATTGCCAACGTCACCCTCAATGCCACGACGCGCAGACGCCAGAATGTCGATGCGATCGTGGCGAAGGGGATCGAACTCAACGCCAGTGCGCGGCGGGGCGATGTCTCCCTCTCCGCGAGCTACGCCTATACAGACAGTAAGGTCACAGCGCCGGGGCAGGCATTTGACGGCCTTCGCCCGGCGCAAACCCCCGCCCATGCTGCGAGCGCCACCCTCGCATGGGCGCCCGCGCGTGGCCCGTGGCTCTCCGCGACCCTGCGCTATGTCGGCAAGCAATATGAGGACGATCTCCAGACCGACGCCCTGCCCGGCGCGCTCACCCTCGATGGCACCGCGCGCCTTCCGCTGGGCTATGGCGTATCGCTGGCAGGCCGGGTCGAGAATCTGTTCGACAAGGCCGTCATGACGCGCAATGCCGGCGGCTCGATCGATCTCGGCACCCCGCGTACGTTCTGGCTCGGAGTGCGGTTCGCGCGCTGAGCGGCGTGAGGCCAGTGTGGACCGGTCGCCATGCTCGATGCGTGTTGGTTGTACCGACCTTCGATGCGGCATCGCGGTAGCCAGACAATTCGTGCGGCATCAGTACGCTGGGGCGCGATGACATCGCCGGGCATAACAGTCCTGCCACATGCGCGGCCAAAGGACATAGCAAGCCAGCGGCACATCGACCTCGCTGGAGCACGCGCCTCCATGAATATGGGCAGGGTTGGCAGGTCTAGTTGCGGGCCAACGCCTGTGTCGGAATGTTGAGAGAGTAGCGTGTCGCCTTGAGCGTCCCGGTCACTGTCAACGCCCCCATATCGACAAGCTGGGCAAGGTCGCGTGTTACGGTTGCCCGTGACGCGCCGGTGATAGTGATATAATTGGCGGCGCTGAGGCCACCCTTAAACCCTCCCGATCCTTCACGGAACATGCGGGTAAGCACTCTATCCTGCCGCTCATTGAGCTTGCCGCGTAAACGATCAAAGAGTTTGGTCTTTTCGATGAGGAAGTCGATCATGCTCTGGCTATGGCTTTGTGCCGCCAGCACCGCCTCGGCAAAATAGGTAAGCCAGCCAGTGACCTCCATCGTCTTGTTGTTCGCTTCCAGCGCGTCGTAATAGGCCTTTCGTCCGCGTTGTATGGTGTGAGACAATGCCAGCAAGGTTGGCTGGCCTATGGCTTGCGCCAATGCCTTTTCCGCGAGGGCGCGGGCAATACGCCCATTGCCGTCCTCATACGGATGGATGGAAACAAAATAGAGATGCGCCAGCCCTGCACGGGTGAGCGGTGGTAGTGGTTTATTACCTGTAGGGGCTGTTGTTGCAAACCACGCGGTGAAGCGCTGCATTTCACATGCCAGCTTATCGGATGCCGGTGCTTCAAAATGCACCTTGGGCTTATGAATTGCGCCTGATACCACCTGCATAGGATCGCCTTCAGTGCGGTAGCGGCCTGTGTCGTGCAAATCCGTGCGCCCTGCCGTCACCATTACATGCCAGCGGTGCAGAGTGTCTTCCGTTAGTTGCTGATCAAAATTGCGGTGTAGATCGAAGAGCAAATCGGAAATTCCCCGTTCAGCAGGGGGAATGCGACGATGATCGGTTCCCATCCCGAAATGCCGCAGTATGGATGCCTGAACGCTGTCGCGGTTCAGTATCTCTCCCTCGATTTCAGACGTTTTCAACGCCTCGCTGGTAAGGATATCGACCAGAACATGGGCGCGGACTTCATCATCGAAATGGCGGATTGAGCCAATCTGTACCCCGGACTGCTGCATGAACCGGGCTTCGAGGGGTGCCAGACCTTCAAGGTTCCAGCGAAAATCCGGCCATTCGGGCTGCTGCCAATTCCAAGCCATGAGTGATAGACCTTCCATTTATAACTCATATAATGCCACATTATGACGCATAAAGCCAGCGGCTATGCTTCAGATTGGCATCTGCAAACATTGATTTGCCTGATGTGGGCGGGGCGACAGCCCGTGCGGCATCAGTACGCCGGGGCACAATGGCATCGCCAGGCGTAACAGTCTTGCCTCATATTTGCGCCACAGGGCGTGGCAATCGAAACCAAATTGGCACCTGCTTATTATACGAATCCTGATATCGCTGTTGGCTATTTCGGCTCAGGCCGATAGTCATGCGGCGACCGACCGACGCAGCAAAGGGCACGCGCGACAGCAATGACGACCCACTCACACATCTATCCCGTAATCCTCTGCGGCGGTTCGGGCACGCGGCTGTGGCCGCTCTCTCGCAAGGCATTCCCCAAGCAGTTCGCGCAGCTGATGGGCGAGACCAGCCTGTTTCAACGCGCCGCGACTTTGGCTAGCGGTGAGGGCTTTGCTGCGCCGCTGGTTGTGACGGGCGATCCGTTCCGTTTCATCGTGCTCGAGCAACTCGACGCAGTGAAGCAAAAGCCCGCCGCCGTGCTGATCGAGCCGGAGGGGCGCAACACTGCGCCTGCCGTGCTCGCCGCCGCATTGACGCTTGCGAAACAGGCGCCCGATGCACTGATGTTGATCCTGCCGTCCGACCATCTGATCCCCGACGCGGGTGCCTTCCGCGCAACGGTGTGCGCCGCCGCCACGCGGGCAGAGGCGGGCGATCTCGTCACCTTCGGGATCGAGCCGACGCGCCCCGAGACCGGCTATGGCTATCTGGAGCTTGCCGACCCCGCAGCCCGATCAGCAAGCGAACCGCAATCGCTCATCCGCTTTGTCGAAAAGCCGGATGCCGCGCGTGCAGAGGAGATGCTGGCATCGGGTCGGTATCTCTGGAACGCGGGAATTTTCCTGTTTTCTGTAAGCGCGATCATCGACGCTTACCGCGCCCACGCGCCGGAACTGCTCAATGCCGTCAGCGCAGCGGTAGATACGGGCACTACCGACCTCGGCTTCACCCGCTTGGGGGCGGAAGCCTGGAGCAACGCGCATGCCATCTCGATCGACTATGCGATCATGGAGAAGGCGTCGAACCTCGCGGTCATGCCCTTCTCCGCCGGCTGGTCGGACCTCGGCGACTGGAAAAGCGTGTGGCAGGAAAGCGGGCCGGATGCGGCGGGGAACATTTGCTCGGCGCAGGCGACCGCGATCGATTGCACCGACACCTTGCTGCGCTCGGAAGCAGACGGGCTTGAGCTTGTCGGCATTGGCCTGGAGGATATGATTGTCGTCGCCATGCCGGACGCGGTGCTGGTGGCGCCTAAATCCGCGAGCCAGCGCGTGGGCGAGGCGGTGAAGAGCCTCAAGGAGCGCGGCATCCGGCAAGGCGAGGCGATGCCGCGCGATATGCGCCCCTGGGGCTGGTTCGAGAGCCTAGCAGTCGGCAACGGCTTTCAGGTGAAACGCATTGTCGTCAATCCCGGGCAGGCGCTCTCGCTGCAGAGTCACACGCATCGCGCAGAGCACTGGATCGTGGTGGGCGGCACCGCGCAGGTGACGATCGGCGATTTCAAGAAACTCGTGAGCGCGAACGAGTCCGTCTATGTGCCGCTGGGCGCGGTGCACCGGCTCGAAAATCCTGGCAAGATCCCGGTCGAGATGATCGAGGTGCAGACCGGCGCCTATCTCGGTGAGGACGATATCGTTCGCTATGAGGACCGGTACGCGCGGAGTTGATGGGGCGTGCCCTCCAACTCCGTGCCTCAATTCCCCTTCGCGGCATTGTTGACCGCGAGGATCGGATAGACAAGCGACGAGACCACGTTCACGAACTTCTGAAATTCGGCAAGCGGCGCGTTTGAAACGTAGATCACGTCCTTGTTGCGCACCGGGAAGCTCTGCGCCGCAAAGAATGTCGCCGGGTCCTTCATATCAATGCGATAGATAACCGGGATCTTACCCTCAGGCGTCGTCCGTGCGCCTGTGGCCAGAGCAGGATCGAGCGCCGCCGGATCCTCCAGGCGGAACAGGAAGGCGCCGCGAACGTCAGCGCGCTGATCCTGTAGGCCCCCTGCCCTGCCCAGCGCCTGCGCCAGGGTTATACCCGTCGCCTCAAAGGCGATCTCGGCGTTGGCCCCGGTCGCACCCAGAGCGGTGAAGCTATAGGGCTGGAACAGAGCAGTCACCACGTCGTCAGGCTGAAGCCGGATATTCTGGCGCGGTTCCTTGATGATCGTCTCCAGCGGCAGCGACGCTACCTCGGTGCCCCGCGTGATCTGAATAACGGTCTTGCCGACCGGCTGCTTCACGCCTCCCGCGCTCGCGAGCACATCGAGCACGCGCTCGCCACGGGCCGTCAGCGGCACGCGGGTGCTGTTCGCCACATCGCCGACAATGGTGACGTTGGTGGTCGCATTACGCGCCACCCGCACGATCACCTGCGGCTGGTGCGCCATGCCATTTAGGCGCGAGACGATGTCCCGGCTGATCTGCTGCGGCGTGCGCCCCGAAGCCTGAACCTGCCCGATGAAGGGAATCGTGATCCGACCGTCGCTATCCACCATCTGTTCGGGCAAAGTCGTGCCGCGCGCAGTCGAACTCGACGAGGTGAGGCGCGCATCACCACCGGCTGCACCGAACAAGGCGGCGGGTGGCGCTTCCCAAATTGCGATATCAAGCACATCACCCTTGCCCACCACCGAGCCTACGGGAAGACCGTCCCCCAGGCTTGCGGCGAAGGAGGACGCCTGAGCGCTGGCAAAGACCCTGCGCGCGACATCGTCTGACACGTCGATTATCTTGATGTCTGCTGTTGATAACGCTGTGTCGTCCGCTTTCAGGACAGCCCCCGTGGATGGTCCGGCCGCGCTGCGAAGGCCACAGCCTGACAAGGTTGTTGAGCAGATCAGGGCTGAAAGGACCACTGCACGCCAGCCCTGCCGGGGCTGCGCACCTGGGATTGCGCTTGTCATTGGGTTACGATCCTCCGGGAACACCTGCGGCCATCCACTCCGGCTTGGCATCAAAATCTTGCACTCCGCCCGGCCCTGATTCCGGACAAGCGGAAGCATCTATAGTGCTGCAAGCGCGTTTGTCATCCTGTAAAGCGCGCAATAGCGACGGGCCATCTGCGTCGCTTCCCTCGGCAGTGAGTGTTTGCAACCTATCATCCCGGCGACGCCTCAGAGCGTGGTTCATCAATGCAGATGACCAAAGTAAACGCAACGATTTCGTTGCCGGCATATTCTATACTTCTCCTACATTTTGCATCGGCAAGTATAACCGAAGCAAGCGCGATTAGAGGACGTTTTTGATGAATGATCTGAGTACAGGACCGCATTTGATTTACAGCGTTACTTTCGTTCGGCAAGGTCTGAACCAAATCGTCTCGATTTTAGACGAATGGTTGCCGCAAACTGTTGATTAAATGAATAGCCCCTGGCAAGGTGCATCAGAATCAATTCTGAGTCGAAAGAATCAATTCTGAGTCGAAATTGAGGGGAAGAGTTTATGGGCACGATCAACGGAACACCAAACAATGATCCGCTGAACGGAACATCCGGTGACGACACCATAAACGGACTCACAGGCGACGACACGTTAAACGGTGGCCGCGGAGTAGATATTCTAAACGGCGATGACGGCAATGATATTTTGGAAATGGACGCAGCGGATCCGGGCGACCAGTTTAATGGCGGCAATGGCACTGACACGCTGAAACTTGTAACTCCTCCGTTGCCCCTATCCAGCCCGACCGGCCCCTTATGGTTCTATAATATCACTGGCGGATCTTTCTCCTCGATTGAGCGCATCGATTTTAACTCCACGGCCGGAGTCGCCAGCCAAATCCAAGCTTCGTATTCCCAGTTTAATTCTGGCTTCGTGAGCAATCTGACGCTCAACGGCGGTGCGGGGGCAGATCGTCTGTTCATGTTTGTGCAGACCGCTGGCACATACTCGATGCCAACGTTCGTAAAGACTAACTGGACGACCGACACGAGCATTGCAGGGTCGGCCGTAAACGGCGACGTCGTCATTCTCGCTGCAGCGGGAGCAGGAAATTTTACGTTGCAGGCCACTGACGCCCATACCGGGTTGGAGATCTTGGTCGGCGGCAATGGCAACGATACGCTGTTGGGCGGCTCCAGCCAGGATTCTTTGGTAGCCTCGAATGGTACTGACACTCTGTCCGCGGGCGGTGGCGATGATTTCTTTTCCGTCACCAACAACAGCGGTCAGTTCAACACTTTCTCTGCCACTACCTTTGACGGCGGCACTGGCACTGACACCATGGTTTTCGGCGGCTATGTCAATTTCCATGGCACCGTCTCTTCGGTTGAACGCATCCGCCTAGCACCCGCTCAGAATACAAATCCGCCCAATCCGACAATTCTCGACATCTCCGAATCCGTCGCTGACCAGTTTAATATCAGTCTGATCGAAGGAAGCGGCTCGATCTGGTATACGATGGAAGGGACCAGCTTCGATGCCAGCCTCATTCAGATTGCGGCGGGCTCTGCCATTGACTTTGAAGTCTATGGCACCTCCGGCAACGACAACATCACTGGTTCGTCCACTACCGACTATTTGTACGGCGATATCGGCAACGACACGATTTCGGGCGGCGCAGGTGATGATATTCTTGAAGGCGACGATGGCAACGACGTCCTGACCGGCGGTGCAGGCGATGACATATTTGCCGCAAGCTATGGCAACGACACCATAATGGACTTCACGATCGGTCAGGATGTCATTGCGGTGCCTGATGTCGTCGCGAATTTCGATATGCTCAAACCTTTTTTGAGTCAGGTCGGCGCGGATACGGTGCTGAGTTTCCCCTATGGAGGTGTGCAACACAGCTTGACCATCAAGAATACCCAGCTCTCTTCATTGTCTCAGGCATCCTTTATTGCAAGCGGCGGCAGCTCGGACGATCCAGGGACTGCCAGTGACGATACCTATTTTGGCCATGACTTCACAGACGTTTTCGATGGCTTGGCGGGCAACGACTTCGTTTTGGCAGGAGCCGGTGGGCCCGATCAGATCGTAGGTGGTGCGGGCAATGATATAGTCGTGATCACTGCTTCCCAGCCCTCAACAACCAACCCATTTTCCGGCAGCAGCTTCGACGGAGGAACGGGAACCGACATACTTCGTATTTCCGCCTTCGGGCAGCTCAGCCAGACACAACCGCCCACATATGTGGCCAACTTCATCAATTCAACGGTCAACGGTTTCGAACAACTGCAATTCCAGGGTAATGCAGGGTCGGCCGTTCAGGCCATTTTCCTGCTATCACAAATCAACTCCAATCTTGCAGGGATTGTAGCGACAGGAAGCGCGGCGGCGGACGCACTCGTGCTGGCGGCAGGCCCGGCAGGCACATACACGATGCCGAATGTTACGCGGAATAACTGGACGGTCGATCTTAGCGCTGCCTCCAGCACTTCGAACATCCCGAACAGTGACGTTCTTACCCTGGTGGCAGGCGGCACCGGGGGATCCAGCCTGACGGCCAACGCGAACCATGTCGGCATCGAGGCTTTGGTGGGCAGCGCATTCGGTGATATTCTAACCGGTGGAAACGACACCGAATTTTTGAATGGCGGCGCCAACGGGGCCGACCAGCTTTTCGGCGGTGGCGGCACTGACATGTTGTTGGCGCTATCCAGCACCTCTCAGGGCAATTATGCTGACGATCTTTTCGACGGCGGTGCAGGAACCGACTATCTGCGCGTCAGCGGATCTGTGACGTTCGCTGGCACGCTGGCCAATATGGAAGGGATCTGGCTCAATCCCGCCACTGTCGGGGCTGGAACCACTCCATCCTATGGGGATGCGCAGCTGACGATTGACGCAGCACACGCGGCGGCATTTGGCGCAAATGCGCTCATACGCGGCAAGGGCAGCGTGATCGTGAACGGCGTTTCGGCGGGTACGATTGATCTTTCTGGCTGGCAGTTTGAAACCACTCCGATAACGGTCACCATTAACGGGTCGACAGGTAACGATACGATTAGGGGAACGTCTCATGCTGACACCCTTTCTGGCGGCGATGGGGATGACCGGGTGTATTGGGATGCCACTGACAATGCTGCGAACGTTACGGGCGGGGCTGGTATTGACCGCTTGGTGATGAAGGATGGGATAGCGATCCCCTCGTTCAATTATGCAGCGCAGGGCTTTGAACTTCTGGAACTCGAGACCAACGACAATGCGGGCAACCAGAACTGGTCGCGTCAGACGCAGACCTACAATCTGTCGTTGCAGCTGGTCGATTACGCGACGCGCTATGACGATGGCAGCCGCGTATCTGTGGTGCTCGATCCCGGCAATGCGAACGGGACTGCCCAGGTGGTGAGCTATTACGACACGCTGGATCGACTGGTTCAGCTGGATCAGACCAACGATGATGCCAGCCGGGTGATCTTCAACTACG
>CAZEHR010000004.1:0-165979 GCA_964512265.1 uncultured Sphingobium sp.
GCCGGGTCGTCATAGATTATGACGCGGCCAACGCCTCAAGCCTTGCCAACGAACTACTCTATTTCGACACCCAGGCCCGCATCGATCTCTGGGACCGCAACTATGACGATGGCTCACGCATCCTCGTCGACTTCGATCAGGACAATACCCAAAGCTGGAACCAGCATGTGCTTACCTATAACGCACAGGGCACGCTGGTGAGTGACTATGTCATTTAGCCGCGGGTTTGCCAGCAATTAGGTTGATCGAGCCATGCTCGCTGCCTATGCCTATCAGGCTAGGGGGAACCTTCTGATTATGATAAAAACTACGCGCTCGCTCATCCGGCGGCTACGAGGAAAATCACAAGTTGTTCAGGAGGGCATGGCAGAAATTGATGCCGCCGCCAAATTCCATGATTTTCTGTTTATCAACGGATGGTTCCATTGCCCCGATTCATCGCTGGTGTCGGTCAGTTTCGAACACCCGGATATAGCATTCTGCCGAGCCGAGGTGGGGCTACACCATGGTGGGGTAGCGACACTCGGCCCAGATAAGGGATTCAGATGTCAAATCATCAAATCGGCTCCAGCTTTCCCGACAGGAGGGAAGTTGGTATTTCACACCTCCAACGGCAAACGAATCACTCATGATTTTGACGAAATGATGAGCCGCCGTCTGACGAATGTCACCACGTCAGAACTGCACGCACGTTTTGTGGAACGTCTGCAAAATCCAGATTTTTCCAGGATGCTCGACATAGGGGGGCGTGCCCGCTCAGAGGTTGACCGATCAGCGCTTTTCCCTCATCATGAGGTTACCGTACTCGACATCGCTCCAGGCGACAACGTGCATGTGGTGGGCGATGCCCATCAGCTTTCATCTCACTTTCCTGCTGGCAGCTTTGATGCGGTATACTCGGTCAGCGTTTTCGAGCACCTTCTCATGCCGTGGAAAGTCGCGTTAGAAATGAATCGCGTTCTTCGCGTCGGCGGTATTGCATTCATTCACACCCACCAGACTCTAGGGCTTCACGATATGCCGTGGGACTTCTGGCGCTTTTCCGATACAAGTTGGGATGGGCTGTTCAACCATATAACCGGTTTCAAGATCATCGGGCGCGCTATGGCGCATGAGCATTTTCTCATTCCCTTCATCTGGAGACCAGACAAGCACGACGCTGAATACAGCGCAGGTTACGAAAGCTCAGCCGTTTATCTGGAGAAGATCGGCGAGTGCCAGATTGAGTGGCCGGTTGAACTCAATCAGATCATTACAAGCACTTATCCGACTTGTTGATCCACCGATCTCAAAAATACCCGCCAGTGAAGTAAGGGTCTCTTTTTGCGAGGTATCCCTTCGCCCACCCTACGGTTGCGCGGGTGAAATGATTGGAGAAATCCCCCACTACGCCCTTACGAAAGAACGATGAATTATCACCGGCGCCCCGATCCCGCCCTCCGCTGACCTTGTTGAAATCGCAGCGGTCTACCACCCCTGTCACAATCTCGAGCGACGACTCCAAATCTAGAAGTTTAAAGAGCTGCCTGATCGTACCCTCGGGTGCAGCGGACAGGGACTCGTAACTCACGAAATGAACTCGATCAGGATACTGCTGTTTGGCGAGTGCCGCGTAATGATTGCTCGAGAGCCAGCCATCGAAAACAACCCGCAGAAAGTCCCTATCGCCGAGCGTTTCGGCAACCATCTTCTCCAAATCATCTTGGCCATCCACAATTTCTGATACAATGCCAGATGGGAGTATCGAGTATACTTTGGACGAAACCAGCTTATCGGCTGCATTTTTAAGAATCAATACTTCGTGGTATGCCCTCGAGACCGCTACATCGAGCGGATGTCTGTAGCAATGTATGTAATGGCCGTGAGGGAAGAGCAAAAGTATTTGCTGGGCGTGCAACGCATTTCCAGGGCTTTTGTCTCCAACATGCGAGGCTTGGGTGAGTGTTGCCAGCTGCCGAAAAGTAATCTCCGCTCGACCAAAACCCATCATACCAATTGCATTTGAATAGGGTTCTTGCACCACTGAGGCTCGACGAATGTGGCGCTCTTCTGCAGGCATCGGAAGTTTTGCGAGGTTGTAATTGTTGAACGGCCAATCCCAAAATCCGTTTTCGCCGGTGATGACACACTTAGGATGGGCATTGAGCAGCATTTCCATCCAGGTCGTGCCAGATTTTGGAGCGCCCCCAATGAAGATCGGCGTGTAGCGCAACTCTCGATCGCTCAACAGATTCGCGGAGGCACAAATTAATGGGTTGAAAGGCTCTATCGAGCAATGCCCGTTACGCATCTGAGCCACGGCCACCCGGCGGTGTGCGCCGCTCTCGTCTACAAGTACGATCCAGCGTCGCTGTCCTTCTTCCAGTATCAGGTCAAACTTTAAGTAGCATGTGACACGAGTTGAGCCGCCAGCCTTCTTAGCAAGGGCCCAGTCAAAATTAATAAAATCAAACGCCTCGCCCTCAACGTGCGGTATGTGCAGACCAGCCATACGCTCTGTGACCGGACATTCGACTTTCAGAAAGAAGGACGGCTGAGAGCCAGGCTGAACCGTTCCGAAACAAAACTGATAGTCCGTGAGAATGATCTCGTTGTGATAGACAACTTTCAGTGCACCATTTGCGACGTCCGTCCCTGACGGCTTGTCCTTAGCTGACTTGACCAAGTTTATGCCCTCGCCTGTAGGATCACCATCGCCTGCGTTCCGGAGAAACCCTCAACAATGCCCCGGACATCGAAATATTTCCCCCACTCTCTATAAATATACTCATGGGTGTGGGCTGTGTCAGTGTACCGGTTGCCAGGCACATCCGCGATGTCGGGGTTAAGCTCGTCCGCAACCCGGATGCCGTTCTCCTTAAACTGAAGCAGCGTGTTCATTTCCTGCCAACCCAGTATCGCCCATGAGTGCCAGCCATGTATAGTCAGCGCAACGATCGCACCAGGTGCGGCGATGCGAGCAAGCTCTCGTAGCCAAGCGAACTGATCATCGACTGTTAGGTGAGTCATTACCGAGTTGGCATAGATCAGATTGAACCGGCCGTTCTCAAACGGCGTTGGCGGGTCCGTGGCAATTTGCTCAAAGGCGATATCACCCATATTCTCGCGGTTCCAGGCAATGTTCTGTCCGTCGATATCGATCCCGGTGAGCCTGTGTCGATCAGATTTGTCGAAAAACCGCAGCATACGCCCGCACCCGCAGCCCCAGTCGAGTATGCGATCGAAGGACGAAAAACCCTCATAGCCCATCTGTTTAAGCAGATATTCCAGCTTATAGATTAATGTCGCCCCGAATTTGAGATATTGCTCGGGAGCGCCATCGCGCCCACCGATCCTCGTTAGATTGGCCGCGGCAGGCAATGGATCTGACGACGGACCAAACCAGAGGCTCCCGTAGGGATCCGGCTGAACCCAGCTTGGGCCAGAAGCCATCGCGATCTCCAAGCGCTTTTTCATATTCAGGACGTCATATCCCTTGATGCGGAACCGCACGCCGAAATGACGTCCTCCCTCTGGATCGATTGCGCTATCGATGTGGTTGGGAATGTGCAGCTCGATGTCGGTGACGCGCTCGCCATTTGCGAAAAAACGAGGATCTCCCCCGAGATCACCATGAGGAATAGCGAAGCCAGTGAACTCCGTCGTTCGCTTGTCTATCTGTTCAACGTTCAATGCCAACATTCCCCGCGCCCATTCCTGAATGAGAGCCAGACCTAGCCTGTTTTGCTTAAGGTTGGTCAACCGCAGAAAATCAAGAATCGGTCTCAGCTCCGGCTCGAGATGCTGCGCAAAGGCGCCCTGATGAGTGGCGGCAAGATGATGCCTCCCAAATGTCAGATAATCGTCCATCTTATATTTGTACCTTCCGCCTCAGAATGATCTTCGCACTGAATGTCGCTCTCGAAATATACGGTCTCATCTGCACAACTTATGCGTATCAAGCAACGTCTTCCATGACTGCCGCGAAACCGGAGAGAGGCGGGCGAGCTCCCGGGCCAGTCGCCTTCCCGCTATAGCGGTCGCGCGATCGGAGCTGCTCGCCATTTTACGACACAGGTCACGCCCATCTCTATTGAGGAACAGCTTAGCAGGGGTTTCATTGATGAAAGCGCGCAGGTCGTCCCCCAACACCTCCGGGAAATTGAATGAGCCATGGAAGCCGAAACATTTTCGCGTATTTTCTCGCTCGAATGCGAATTGGCTAGCTACCTCCCATGGCGCTATGCGAATGTCAAAGCCCTGCTCCAACACTGAGCGATTGACGTGGCAGATACCCACATCCTCGGGATGGTAAGCACTTACGGCAGGATCGGCTGTGGCCTCCAGCAGTCGACGAGAGCGCAAGGAAAACCCCCCGTTGCCGACTGACCGCACCTTGTCAAATTGAGGCCAAGGCGCCCCTACATAATCATAGGAAAGGAAAATGGCATTCCACATCGTCGGTTCATTCACAAAACCGTCCCACTGAACAACTAGTACATAAGGCGTACTGATGTAGGAGCAGAGATCCTTCATCATAAAACGCGAATAGCCGCTTATGTCAGAAAATGGTTCGATCTTGATTTGCTCAATGCTCGCGGGGACCTCATCAAGAAGAATGCTACTGATTAACTTGACACTGCCGAACCGTATCCCACGCATGCTGAGCCGCAACGCCCGCAAGGCCGGTGCTGGATCGATGGAAGCGACCGCGCAAAGCGTTATTTGCGGAAGATGCAGTGGATCCCAAGTATTCAAAGCTTGTTCACTATCGGGGGCTGAGAAGCATCACGCGCTCAGCAGAGCTTGTTGCCGGAAATGGACCATGTCCTTTAACGTCTGTTGCAACGTAAAGCGCGGCTGCCATCCGGGCGGCAACGGCTGCCCATCGTAAGGATGCATGATCTCACGAGCACGATAAGGACGGCCCCCAAATTCCACATCAATCCGCAGATCCGTCTCCTGCTGCAGCAGCTCCACCAATTTAATAAGATTGATGGAGGCCGGCGAGCGGAGACCATAAATTTGGTGAGCTATAATATCGCCTGAAGCAACCAATTTGGCCACATCGGCGAAAGCTCTAGCCGCGTCTCGCACGTCGACAATGTACATATGCTGCTCGCCCGGCGACATCTTGAGCGCCTCACCTCGCAAGCCCGCATCGATCAAAAGATCAATGATCCTATTGCGGTCATCAGCCGGCCCCGCAACATCGAACAAGCGCAGTGTTGCACAGTTGAGACCGGTATCGCAATAATGAGGCAGAATATCCTCAAAACATTGCTTTGTGGCTGCATAGTAGTTGAACGGCCGATAAGAGCCATCCTCTGCCCACTGCCAGCTAGTGCCCGCGTTTACGAGTGCGCGAACGCCGGCTGCTTGCATCGCTTGCACCAAGCGACTGGGGAAAAGGATGTTGGCATCGACATATTCTTTGAGCTCGGATGATGCCTCGCTACCTCTGCTCTTGGCGGCGACATGGATGACGGCGTCTGGCTGGAACTGCGCGACAATATCCTCGAGATTATCGTAGCCCTCGGACATTTGTGCTGTAGCCAGATGATCGCCAGAAACTTTTTTCAGACGATCAAGCGTCGTGCCTGCCCGATGTATAGCTAGAACCTCATCGCCACGCGCCAATAAATCCGCCGCTATATAAGAACCCAGAAAACCTGTCGCACCGGTCAGCAATATTCTCATTCGCCCGCCCCCGTTCAGTCGTCCAACCATTCGCCAAGTCGCGCCGCGAGACGCCCTTTAAACATATCTCCCGCCCGTCGGGTTGCGAAATCCAGCACAGTTTCAGGCCAGGCTGCAAAATCTCTCTCAGGGCGCCTCGGACTTGCGACAATATGGTCAATTGCCACACCATAAGTGGCCCGGCTATCATAACTCCGCGCAAGTTTGTGCATTGCCGCAGCTCTGGTCGCCAAACATTGTGGGTCACTTTCAATCGCCTCCAGCACATCCAAGTAGCTTTTTTCGTTGCCGGGAGTCACCACAAATAACGCCTCAGGGCACACCTCGTCTGCGACCTGATCCCCTGCCGTGTTGATTGCAGGAATGCCAAAGTAGAGATAATCGAGAAAGCGGAGACGATAGCTCTGCCAGTTCTCCAGAGTAGGAAGATTGACGTTCAGGCCGACGTCAGCCGCTGCTGTATACTTTTTAACCACTCTGCTCGCTCGATACCAGTCATCTTCGATGACAATATTCCGGTCGATAAGGTGAGAGTACTGGCTGATAATTTTCTTAGTCTGGGCGATATAAGCTGTATGAAAATCATTCTCAGGTTGCTGAAATCCCATGATGAAGATCTTCAGTTTGCTTACGCGCGCATCGCAATGACGGCAAAAGGCAGAGATGAAGCAATTGAAATCAGTCCAAGACCATACGCCACCGGAGTTGACGATAGCAATTTCGCCGTCCGCTAACCCCATCTGACGCCGAATTTGTTGCCTGTCGACGACTTCTCGACGCTCCTCCTCCACAATTCCAAGCGGAGCTACGATCATGCGCTCAGCAATCGAGGTCTTCGCAACGAATTTGAAGAACACGTCGAGCAGGTTCTTCATCCGCACGTTTTGCGTGATCAAAAAGTCGACATTGTACCGTATGGCTGTGATGGTATCGAACAGATATTCGGCACCAAAGGACTCCGGCGATTCCGACCAGTGAATTGCGGCTTGGATTGCTACGATCTTTGCATGAGGGAACACGGTGCGGACATTCATCGCCTCCAGAAAAACGCCAACCACGATGTCCGGGCAAACCGTACCATAGTCTGTTCCATCGGGCCGAGCATCCCAGAACGGATAGACGCTGTAAATGCGATTATATTGCGACGTGCGCTTGTCGTCCTGGATCGAACAAATGAACAGCTCATATCCTTTTCGCAAAGATTCGTGAGCAAACTGAAACAGGTTCTTGTCATGGCTGAATCCGGCGATGGGGGGTTGCCCGGAAACCAGCTGCACCAACGTGGCATTGTCCATTAAAATCAGAATGCGCATAGATGAGCTATCGCTCCGACCAGAAGTTCATATGAAATCCCAACGCAGCATGAGTGCACGCCTGCCCCTAAAGGATTTGGGATGACCGCGAGCAACTATCTCCAACAATATTTCCTCAACCTCATGAGAAGCGCAAGCCCTTGAATCCAGCAACAACTTTTCGACGTTAAATGGTTCGATGACACGCCTCAGAACCAAGTCCTTCTTGAGGACTCCCGCCCCTAAGAATAGCAAGGGGGCAGCACCATGATGGATATGGCTGCCACGGAAAATATAGCCTACAATAGTGTCCGTCATCCGATCTCGGGCGGTGCGATTAAATACCGCGACCTGCTTCTCATTAGGGAGGTCAATCAACTCCATATGTCGGCCGCCGACAGGCTTGGGTTGTGGCCTGTTCCCGGAAGATCGAACGAACTGGCTGATTAAACCACCGAGCTTCTGAGCAGGGTCTTCAGCTAAAAGCCTTTTCTTCGAAGACACGAATTCATCAAGACTTTCATTCACTTGAATTAGCGGATGTTTGTGCCGCGATTTAAAATGGGGCTCCATAGCCTCAGCAATCATGCTCACCCGGTCTAGGTCCAATCTCTCGAGCCGAGATTTCAGCTTTGCTATAGGCCATTGAACATGCGGGATATAGCCCGTCTTTGTTATACAGCGCGAAAAGCCTATTTCGCCTTTGGAAATAGCATATCGACGCGTAGAAACAGCACCATATTTGCGCCAATAGTCACGCACCCGACGCTCACGAAACACCTGACCTGATATGCCAAACATATACGAACTGATGTGATATCCGCGATCGTAATTGTCGGTAATGCCAACGAAATGACGGCTGGGGGCATCGATATAGCTGATGATCTGCTCCTCAGCGGTATCGACCGTGACGACGCTATCGTTAATGTATACGACACGCGAAAAATTTGCCTGCCCGCTGTCCTGCAAATCATAGAGCAATCGAGATGCATCCCGGTAACAGCCAAAATCCCGACCGAACGGCCGACGCCGGATCACGCACCATCCACGCTCAGCCAAAGGTCGAAGGATTTCCGTTGCGCGTGGGTGGTGGCTAGCTATGATGATGCAATACCCTCGCCGCTCCCACTTTTCTAGAAAGCGGATGTGGAATGATGCGAGCTTTTCAGTGGGATAGGCCGCAAATATAACAACGCGGTCGCTCGTGAGGCGATCAGCATTTTGCACGTCTACAACTGTGGATTTGCCGCTTAGCTTCAGCATTGCAAGGCCGATGCGGTCGCGCCAGCGTAGATATCCCTCAATCAGCGGAACCGCCACTGACTTGGTGTATGTAGCTAATTTCCAGAACATGAGGCGGTCATCAATATCCAGAACAGAGTTTGCAAACGCGGAAAATGCGTACTTCCGCTATTCGTGGGGAGCCCATAAGTAAGCACCGTGACAGGAAGCCTCCTCAAATACCATGCGGTTATCCTCGCGAATAACCCGATCCAGGCCATTTCGCGCGATAGATTATCGCTGAGCAATAGCAGCTACGGTCTTGGCGATGGATAAGGATGCCGTCAACCCCGGCGATTCTATACCGAAGAGATTTACCAGCCCGACAGTGCCATGCGTTCGCTCGTCCTGAATGACGAAGTCCATATCCGGCTTGGAAGCGCTGGCGATTTTCGGTCGAATGCCGGTATAGCCTTCGCAGAGCATATCCGGATTGAGTCCAGGAAAATATGACTGTATCGCCTCAATGAAAGCTCCGCGTCGACTATCGTCAAAGCTATAGTCAAGCTTGTCGATCCAACGAATGTCCGGTCCGAATTTCACCTGGCCGCCCATATCCAAAGTAACGTGGACGCCCAGCGCTCCAGGAGGGGCAACAGGATAGACCAAATGCGAGAATGGCGACGCCCCATTCAAGACATAATAGTGACCGACCGCGAAATGGCTATCGGGGGCGTGTTCTGGTAAAAAACCCTCAATCGATCGTGCGGTCGCTGGCGCGTTATGCCCTGAACAGTTAATAAGCCATCGAGTGAAAACTTCGGACCCGTCATCGAGCGAAACGCAGATGCCTCGCTCACCTTCTGACACGCCGCCGGTCATTTCGCACGATGGGACGAAATGGCCGCCGGCCATCTGAAGGTCATGAAGCAGGGCAAGCATAAATGCATGACTATCAATAATGCCGGTACTAGGTGAGAGCAGCCCTGCGACAGCGCGAACACTGGGTTCGAGCCGCGCCACTTCATCGCCATCTAACCAAATCAGGTCGTTCACGCCATTGAGGCTGGCACTTGTTCGATAGCGGTCAAGTGCCCCCGTCTCGGAATGCGAAGTAGCAACAATAATCTTTCCAATGCGCTTGTGCGGAATATCTCTCGCCACACAGTAATCATAAAGCAGTTGTCTACCTTGTACGCAATGCTGTGCCTTGAGGGAGCCGGAGGGATAATATATCCCTGCGTGAATTACCTCCGAGTTGCGCGAACTAGTTTCTGTACCAAAAGTCTCCGCTCGATCAATGACAAACGTCTCATAGCCAGCCAGCTGGAATTCTCGTGCAACCGCTAGGCCCACAACTCCCGCGCCCACCACGAGGCAATCGCACCTATAATCCATGCCCCTACCGCGCCTCGTTCAACGCCGAATTCAAAACTACCTCAAAGACCCCTTAAAAACTCCAAATCTTGCTGAGCCAAGTCGGGCCAGGCCCGATCCTTATCTGAAATCTCTGAGATCGTGACGGGCAGATCAATCATTAGATCGGGATCGTCATAACGAACCCCTCCCTCAGAAGCAGGATCATAAAAAGCGCTTGCCATGTAAAGCGCCTCTGTATCGTCTTTTAACGTCACAAATGCGTGTCCGAAACCTCTCGGCACGTAAATCATGCGCCGATTTTCCGCCGTAAGTTCAACGCCAGACCACTGCTTAAACGTGGGGGAGTCAGGCCTCAAGTCGACGATGAAATCGAACAATGCACCCCTGATACATCGCACAAGCTTCACTTCAGAAAAAGGTGGACGCTGAAAGTGCATGCCTCGTAATACACCCGCCTTGGCATTGAACGAATCGTTCATCTGAACGAAATTGGTCTCCAGACCATTCGCGCCAAATTCCTTCTCACAGAATGCCCTAGCGAAGAAACCACGTTGATCGCCGTGCGGCTGCAAATCTATTGTGTATGCGCCTTTCAGCGGCATCTCGTTGAAAATCATGAAAACCTCATCTCATATCCGAGCGATCAGCGCCAGTATAGAGAATCATCGAGGCGTCCTGCCTGAGAATGATTTTCCAAAACTTTCAGCCTCATGAACTGCGACGAACGGAAATCGCCGTCAGCGAAGTTCATTTCCCGCAGGCCTTCAACGAGTTCATTGATCGCTTGTTCCAGTTTGACCTGCGGCTGATGATCGGGAGCCAGTGCACGATACCTGGCAAAGTCAACACGATAAGACCGTTTGTCTGGCGGCGCATCCACATTGATGGAGACTGAGGTACCTGGAACTGCCTTAGCTACAGCTTCGGCAAGGTCTTTGACCTGATAATTCCAGTCGTCGGAGCCCACATTAACAGCGAGATAATTGCCACCGGCATCCGGCGAACGAACGAGCGCCCATTCGATCGCCCGCGCCATATCCTTTACGTCAATGAGTGGGCGCCACGGCGTTCCGTCGCTGAGCACCGTAATCTCGTGGTTGGCAAGAGCGCACGCTACAAAGTCGTTCAGCACAAGATCAAGCCGCAATCGAGGTGACATTCCGCATGCTGTAGAAAACCGCAGAGAAGTGATTACAGCGTCTCCGTGCTCCAATTGTTCCAACGCCTTCTCAGTTGCCACTTTAGACCGCGCATATGCGGTTAGTGGATTGAGATCGTCCGTTTCCTTGCGGGGCCCACCAGCCGCGAATCCATACATACTGCAACTTGAAGCAAAAACGATGCGCTTCACGTCCAGCTTAATGGCCCGTTTGGCGATATCGGCACACGCCCCATAATTAATCTCGTTTGTGACACCTTCATATTTCTGCCCCATCGGGTCATTGGAAATGGCCGCAAGCAGTACAACCGCGTCAACTTCTGAAAGCAACTCATCTGGAAGATCTCGAACATCGCCAAAATACTGGCGTGCGCATCCGGTTTCGGGAAAAGCGCCAGGCGCGGTCAAGCAGTGCGCAAAAAGACCGCTGTCGTAACCATACAAAATCGCATCGGGCAAGGTACTTCTCAAATGCGATACCAACTTTGGCCCGACATAACCCATGTTGCCAGTAATCAGAATTTTCATAATTTTCTCACCATATCTTCCACGGCGCGACGCCTGATGCCCACAAGTCCTCCAGTTGACGTTTGTCGCGCAAAGTATCCATCGGCTGCCAGAATCCCTCATGAAAATGGACCGATAACTGGCCCTCTGCGGCGAGCTGCTCCATCGGCTCGCGCTCCCAAACCGTATCGTCTCCCTCTATATAATCGCCGACCTTGGGCGAAAGTACGAAGAACCCACCATTAATCCAGCCACCGTCTCCTTGCGGCTTCTCCTGAAATCCGAGCACTTGGTTTCCATCGTACCGTAGCGAGCCGAAACGGCCTGGAGGCTGTGTTGCCGTGACGGTTGCAAGCTTGCCCTCGGAGCGATGCGTAGCAATTACAGCTCCGATGTCCACATTCCCCACACCATCTCCATAGGTCAGACAGAAAGCCTCCTCGTCACCTATGAAGGGTAGAATTCGCTTGATCCGCCCACCAATCATTGTGTCATCGCCTGTATCTATCAAAGTAACAGACCAGGGTTCTGACTTATTAGCATGAATATTCATCGAATTATCACGCATATTGAATGTTACGTCAGAGGTATGCAAATAGTAATTTGCAAAAAACTCCTTGATTACATACCCCTTATAACCAAGACATACAATGAAATCATTGATTCCATGAGCAGAATATATCTTCATGATATGCCAAAGAATTGGCTTTCCGCCAATCTCAATCATTGGCTTCGGCTTATTGACAGTCTCTTCCGAAATCCGAGTACCGAGTCCGCCCGCTAGTAGCACCGCTTTCAATGGGTCAACTCCTTAATTACTGACATAATTATCAATTGCTTCATCTATGCTAGAGAATTGGTGAAAAGTACTGTCTCTCAAAACAAGAGCGATATCGCAATGATGGCGAATATATTCTGTATCGTGAGACACGATTACGAATGATCGATCAATACGTTTAACGAACAGCTCCTCATGGCACTTTTGATGGAATCGGCTGTCGCCCACAGCGACTACTTCGTCAATTAAAAAACAGTCAAATTCTATTACCATTGAGATGGCGAAAGCTAGCCGTGCGCTCATGCCAGAGGAATAGTTCCGTATCGGTTCATCAAGGTAGGCGCCGAGCTCGGAGAAATCGCTTACGAAATCAATACAGTCGTCATGGTCTTTACCGTATATACGGCAGATCAACCTCAGATTATCTCTTCCAGTGAGCGAGCTTTGGAAGGCACCGCCAAACGCAAGGGGCCATGAAACGGTCATGTCGCGGACCACCCGCCCCGTCGACGGCAGTTCTGCTCCACTCAAAAGCCTTATGGTCGTAGATTTTCCGGCACCGTTTCGCCCTAGTATGCCAACCTTCTCGCCCCTGGCGATTTCAAGATTAACATCCTGCAGCACCACACGGTGACCATTGCCTAACGGATAACGCTTCGTCACGCGCTCAAGCCGAATCACTGCAGAACAATCCGGTTGGCGACATAATTGACATTGAGCAATCCTGCGACACTCATAATGCAGCAGCAGATTACGACATAACCAAGATCGTAATGCGCCACGAAGGCAGATCCGAAAAACCCCTCACGGATATATTCAACACAGTTGACCATCGGCAGCCATAGAACGAAATCCCGGAAAGCCGGCGGGAGCGCATCCGCAATGAAAGCCGCACCAGAGAGCGGAAACAGGAAATAGGTCGCCGGATGCCATATTTTCTCTATAATCTCTGTCTGCTCACTGAACGACCCTATGAGCAGTCCCATCGACCAGCCAAACCAGTTTAAAAGCAGCCAACCAGAGAGCACCTGTAGGACATCTTCCGGTAATTCAGTCCAACCCACCGACCAGAAAGCAAGGGTCAGAAAGAGAAATGACATCGACACCCCGGATGTCTCCAACAGAAGTCGTGCAAAATAGATGTCAATCAGTCGGACGTTGCGATGGTGCATGATCCCAACATTGGGAAGGACTGCGCCTGAAAGACGGCCAGGAATATTGCGCCATACAAGAACCGACGAATATCCCGTGATCGCGAATGGCACTATTGGAAGATGTGAGCCATGCACCGACTTGGTAAATGTCCAGAAGATAGTGATACCAATGGTAAAAATCATCGGCTCGACAAACAGCCAAAGAAAGCCAATATTATGCCTACCATATCGCGTCAGCGCTTCTCGCATAACTAGCGCGAATACGATTCGCCGCTGAATAACCCATGACCTCGATAACGAGCTATTCAATTCCCTGCGCATATAGATCAACCAATATGCTCTCGGATACCTGCAAAGAGCATCCGCAAAATGCCCCAAACCGCTAGTCCCAGAGCTAAGACAGCTAACACCCCTCTCAACCTCCGTGGTTCAAGTGCATCGTCCGGCGTATTCGGCTCGACGATACGCTCCACATAGGCCTGCTTCCGCTGCGCCTCGTTTCGCGCCTCTTGGAGAGAGGCCAGCGCCCCCGCCAAGTTCTTGTCGGCGAACTGTGCCTCCAAAGCAAGGCGCTGATATTGCGCAGCGGTGGATGAAAGGGATTTGCTATCCCCTGCTACCTTCCCAAGCTCCTCGTCGATCTGCGCCTTGAGGTCTTCGGCCTTCGTCTCCAGAACCGGCATCTGTGGGTTTTGCGCTGCAAAGTTGCGCAGCTGGCGCAGCTGCGATCGGGTTGCGATCAATTCGTCCTGGATCTTCGAGATCATCTGGAGCTGCACAGCCGCCTGCTTCTCAGGATCCACCACCCCTTCGCGGTTCCGATATATCGCCAGCGCGGAGGCGGCTTCACGCGCCTTCTGTTTAGCTTCGTCCACCTCGATCTGGGCAAAGCGGATCAGATCCTGCCGCCCGCGCGTGTTGAGCTTATTGACGGTCGCCTCCGCCATTTCAAGCAGCTGGGCATTGAAGCGCTGCGCATCCTGCGGCGTATAGGCGCGCACGGACAGCGTGGTGATCGATGAAGTAGTGTCATGATCGACCTTCACCTTCTTCTGATAATATTTGTACAGGTCCTCGAACGTATCGCCCGTGCCCAACGAATTGAACCTGTCGAAAAGCGAAATATCGCCGGCCGAGTATGCCTTCTCAAATGATCCGCCACGGTTGAGCGCCGTTAAGGCATCACGAGACGCGACATAATCCTGCGCCGCAAAGATTTCGTCACCACCGTTGGTGAAGCCGGTCGATTTCAGGAGCACGCCAAGCCCGGTCGTCGCCGGCTTGTCTGGGCTGCGCACAACGAAGCGGGATTCCGATATATAGACATCGGAGGCGAACAAGCCAAAATAGAGAATAGCAATGGTGGTGGGGATCACCACGGTGATCCAGAATAACGGGCCGAGCGATTTAAGCCGACGCATTACATTGACCCCAATGCTTGATGGCCCATAAGAACCCGCCCCGGAAATCCGTGAGTAACCTGCTTCGACTTCGGAGCCTATGCGGGGGCTATCCATAACGTTTAACCATATTCTTGTTCATGCGCCGTCCTAACCGGCAGGGCATTGCCTGTCCAGAGCGCTTTGCCCCGGGACGCTCAGCCGGTCGCACGCTATAAACACCCTCTGAAAGGCCCTCACATTCCGACTGGACTTCGCACACCGTTCGAGCATTCGTGCACTACCCCCAAAAGCTCAGGGATTCAGCATGTTCAGTAGTTATCAGATTCGCTTATCGTTGCCCGGAGCGGCTGCGGGGGCCTGTGTGAGCACGTACGGCTCGCACCTGCCGTCTGCCCGTTATCAAAGGGCGTTTCCGACGCAAAACAGTAGTCTCAACGCTCTCATCGATGCCTATCTTCTAAGTCCAGAATGGAACCAACTCGCTGATCGGACGCGCTATGTCTGGCGCCTCATTGTCGAGCGCATCCGCAATCGATGGGGCGCCACGCCCGTGGCGCTTTGGTCGCATCCGCAACAACTGCAGGCCATCCTCGCATGGCGCAACGAATACGCGCATCAGCCTCGCACGGCCGATCACCAGCTGACCGTCCTCCATCACATGCTCGCCTGGGCTCGACTGCATGGCTGGGTGACCATCAACATCGCCTCCAACATCCCGCGCCTCTATAAGCCGGGCTCGCGCGCCGAGATCATCTGGCTGGATGACGAAATCGATCGATTCTGCGCCATTGCGCCCGAGCATGTAGCTGACGGCATGCGGCTTGCCGCGATGACTGGCCTGCGCCGCGCCGATCTGGTTGCGCTAACTTGGCTGGAGATCGAGCAATTCACGATCAAGCGCGTGACACAGAAAAGCGGGCGTCGCCGCAAGCGGGCTATCATCCCCGTTACGCCCGAATTGCGCATCCTATTGGATGAACTGCGACATCGCGCCCGCGTGCCCGGAGTGGAAACCGTGTTGGTCAACAGCCGAGGGCTGAGCTGGAGTGGAGATGGCTTCAGCCATGGTTTCAACGAGGTGCGGGACGCGCTCGACATCCGCCATAGCGATGGCCGCAAGAAGCATCTTCACGATGTGCGCGGAACCTACGCGACGCGGCTCGTGAAGCTGAGCCTGTCGGATCAGGAGGTGGGAGATATCATGGGCTGGAGCGCACAGCAGGTGGGTGAAATTCGCAAGATCTATGTCGAGGACGACACCGCCGTGCAGGCAATCATCAACCGGATTTCGACGAGCAGCATATGAGCGCCGATGATGAGCAGCTTATGCTCTGGCTTTGCATGAAGGCGGCAGCAATCATGGAGGATACCCTTTCCATCATTCGCCCGCCGTTCGAATGCGCGGAAGAAATATTGAACGCGCTCGAAGCACTCAAACTACGAGCAGACGCGATAGCAAAACTCGCCGCTGCAGCTATGGCTATTTCAGAAAACTGACAATTACATTTGGTGCCTTGGGCATACTGATCCGAGGGGCAACATACTTTCTGCTTGAACCTTTCGCCTGCAAGAGCAATGGTCGCGTCGTTCCCTGTGAAAGCCAGGGAGCGGGGCGTGGAAACCCCAACGTACGAACTCGGTCGAGATATTGGCCGGGTGGCATGCGCGCATGTCCAGCCGGTAACGGTAAAGGCGCATGCGCCTGTACGTACGTCAGGTTTCCAACATCCGGCTTCGGCCGTCGCCCCGAGAGGACATAGGTGCGACGAGGAAGCTGGGAATAGGGTTTACACGTCGCTCTGGACGAGAGGGTGACGATGAAGAGCAGCCAGTTACGTGCATCTAAGTTTGCCATGCGAGTGCCGGCAACAGCGGCAGCTATTGCTATTGCTATTGCTATCGCTGCCATGGCTCACACCGCCACTGCCAGGAGTAAGGGCGCCTGGTCGGTTGTGCAAACGCAAGATCCCATCACTGGCCGCAGCACATGCGCGGTAAGCGCACTCGACCGGATTGGCGGCATGCGCTTCAGTCGGGTCGGCATGCTCTATGCGGTGGTCGAGACCATTCCCGATGCAGGGCTGCTTGTCGGCGTCTCGAGCGGGGGCAAGGTTCGGCTGCCGGTCGGCGATATCGTCTGGCGGGTGGATGATCGGCCCTATCGCACGCTCCGGGCGATCGACAATCCCGCTGCCTCTGGCAATACCGGCGCGGCACCTGCGCCGCCTGTGGCGGTCTCAGGGAGTGATCGAGGTCCAGCTCAGGAGGGGGACAGCAAAACACCCGCATCCCCCTCCAACGGCGCGGTTGCCGCCTATAGCAACGTCCTTGAGGCGACCATGCGGCAACAGAGCGAGATGGTCACAGCTCTCACCGCCACCGCGACGATGGCGAGCGGCGAGCAGGCCAAAGCGATGCTCGATGAGATGCTGGCCGGTACAAGCCTGCTGTTCCGCCAGCAGGCAGCAACGCCGCTCTATGGCCTGCCTTCTGCCAATACATATGCGGTGGGACAGGAGACACTGAAGGGCAGGAAGCCGATCCCGATCGACCAGAGCTTCCGCAATGGTCTCATCACCTGCGGAATCATAGCCCGATGAGCCTGCTGCGATTCAACATGCTCTTGCAGGAATGCAGCATCGATCCTGCCCATGTGCGCCTGCTGCGCCACCAGACACGTCTGCCGGATGGGCGCACACCCCTGGAACTCTGGCGCATGGATCAGGAGGGGTTCGAGCGCTATCAATCCTACCAGCTCATTGCCCAGCGCGCATGGTTCACCGGGCGCTGGTGGGCAAGTTTTGTGGGGTTGCATGATGGTCGCACGCTTTTTGCCGGACTCTATGAGGTCGGCACGCCTCGACCTGTGGATTCGCACACCATACTCGAGACCGGCAACACGCTCAGCCCAGGTATAGACGATCATTATCCCACCCAGCTCTCCGATCACCTCTCCGCCTATAGTGGCAAGCTCTATATCGACTGGGGTGGTGGAGCCTCGGGCAAGCGGGCATGGAAGCAGCGCGCCGACCAACAGAAGAAGATTATCACCGAACTGCATCTCGAAGGGCAGGAGGCACCGTATCCAGGCCATATGCAGCTGATGGCGCCGCTCTCTCACATTGCCGAAGCTCCACCGTCATGGATCGCACAGCTTGAGGCCGCACGCGGCATCTATCTCCTGACCTGCCCCCGCACAGGCGAGCTCTATGTCGGCTCTGCGACCGGAACCCGCGGCTTCTGGGGGCGCTGGATGACCTATGAGGCCGATGGCCATGGCGGCAATGTCGCCTTGCGCACCCGCGAGCGCGCCGACTGGCTGGTCAGCATCCTGCAGGTCGCAGGCTCCGTGGACAGCCTCGACGCCGTTCTTGGGATGGAAAATCTCTGGAAGAACAAACTTCGCAGCAAAATCTTCGGGCTTAACCGGAACTGAAAGCGCGCGGATGACAAATACCACCCGCGCGCTCACGGAGCTGTGGCGTCCGGGCGCGTTTGAACGCCGCGTGGGGACTATCTTATGCGCTATTCGCCTTTCAGCTTCTTGGGGTCCCGGCCCAGCTTTCGCTGTATTTCCCGGATACTGGCCATAAGCTCACGTCGATCATAAGGAGTGAGTGATCGAAGCAGATTGTACAGCGCGCGTTTTTGTACAAATGACATGCCGTCCCAGTCAAAGCCATAAATGACTTCGGGTTGCTCATTGCGGGGGCCATATTTTTGCATGAGCTCAAGGCCAAGCAGGAACCCTTTAAGGTCCTTCCCCAAGATGAACTGCCGCAGCCGCTCGACCATAGCTTCGGCCATATCCATCTCTATCACCTTTCCGTCCTTTGTAACACGAACCTTGGACGCAAACATCCTGCGCAAGGCCGATTCAAGACTGGTTACGCCCTTGGTCCGGCCCGGTCCTCCCTGGTTGCCCGGCTGGAACTGCTGGCTGACTGGTGGATTGCCATAGCCGCCCTCATTGTTCGCTTTGTAAAGCGGCGAGGGTCGGCGCGATTTTCTCCGCCGCTGGTTGCGCGGCATATCATCATCGTCATAATCACTCATTATTTGTCTCCGTTAATGCGCGCAGCTCTGGCTTCCTCGAAGCTCTGGCCGTCCTGATTGGTGAAATGGATTCCGGTCTTTTCGGTGAACCGGGTGATCGCTAGGTCGACATAGCGAGGATCGATCTCGATCCCTGCAGCCCGCCGCCCCGTTTTGTGGGCGGCAAGAAGCGTGGTGCCGGAACCCAGAAAGGCATCGAGCACCAGATCATTGCGGTTGGTGACATCGAGAATCGCATCGGCAATGAGATCCACCGGCTTGCAGGTTGGATGGGCTTTCAGGTCCTTCATCCGGTCCTTGCGGAAGGTGTTGACCCCAGCATATTTCCAGATATTGCTCCGGTTGCGCCCATGGCGGCCCAGCTGCACGTTGTTCGTGTGCTTGCCGCCCGGTGTACGGAACACGCAGACCATTTCATATTGGCTGCGCCAAAGTGAGCCGAGGCCCGCATTGGTCTTCACCCATATGCACAGGTTGAGCATCGTGCTGTAGACACGCTTGCCCACCCCGATCATCATGTCCACTGATCTCCAGTCAATGAACTGCATGCTGACAGAACCGGGCTTGCTATAGTCACGCTGATGGGTCAGCACTACTTCCGTGAACGCGGCAAACTCCGCCTCGCTCAGCTCCCCACTGGCCATGCGGAATTCCTGGTGGCGAACCTTGCCCTGCCCGCTCACATGCCCGTTGATGGGCACGTTATAGGGCGGATCACTGATCGCCATGTCCGCTTTGTCGTTTACCAGCAGCCGGACATAGACTTCGGGATCGCGCGCATCGCCGCAGATGATACGATAACGCCCATCTGTGCTGGTCCAGACATCGCTCGATTGCGTGACAACCGCCGCATCCAGATCAGGCTCGGGCACAAGATCGGATTCGCTCTCCTCCTTACGCCCGAACCGCACCGCATCGAACTCGGCCGTCTGAAAACCGATGTCGACGGGGTCGAAGCTCACGTCAAGTTCGACGATAAGTTCGAACTCGGCCTTGAGATTTTCGACCGACCATCGTCCCTGATGGGAGATCTTGTTGTCGGCTATCCTGAGGCTTCTTTCCTCGGCTTGGGTCAGGTGCGGCAAAATGATCACCGGCACATGGGTCATGCCGAGTTCCTTGGCCGCCAACAGGCGACCATGACCAGCTATCACCACCATGTCCTTATTCACCAATATCGGTGCGACAAAGCCATGCCTTTTGATGCTCCGTCCGATCAGGCTTACCTGTTCGGGCGGATGCTCCCAGGGGTTATTTTCGTATGGTTTGATGTCGTCAATCGCGACGGTATTGACCCTAAGATCCGAATTGAATCTTTTCATGGGTAGCCTCCTTTCTAATGAAGGGGCCACTCCAATACGGGGCTATTTACGGCGCTTGAAAAGCCGGTTGGAAAGATTGGGCAGATCGCGCGCGTTGGTTGCGGGCACGAAGAGCGCTTTCCATGGCACTGGCAATGGTCGACTTGGGCAGATCAGGATCAGCGTGCGTAAAAAAGGTATAGGCTAGTCTGTAGATGGCTGATGGCGCTTCCCGACTTTTCTGGAACACCGCCCTACACCCGCTATTGGCCTCATAAAGGCGGATGAGTTCGCTCACCGTTGCATGCAGCGCTATATTGGGGCTGTCCCCCTGCGAACTGAACTGGATGGCCACATCAAACGCCGCTTCAGCTACGATCGTCCAGTCAATCTCGGGAGACCATAGCCAGCACCACACAGGGAGATTACTATCCTCAGGCCATCGCGGGTGGCGCAACAGGCCAGCCCATAGCGCAACCTGTGCCACATCATTGGGGCGATAGATTAGCGTCATACGCTCTTCCCGCTCCGTATCGGCAAGCTCATCCTGCTTTGCTGCAAGACGAGCCAGTTGCCGCAACTGATAATAGGCTTCGGATCTGGACGGGTTCGGTTCCGCCTTCCACGACTGGTAACTGCCCACCAACTGCTTGAGTTCGACTATAAGCTCATCGTCGCCAAGGTTTGGTTCCAACTCCGGCTTGCGCAGGGGCAGGAAGCTGGCGAGCAACTGCGTAGCCTGCAGATCGGTCAGCGTGATGTTTGGCTGTTGCCGTATGTCGCTGGTATAACCCGGCTGCGCGACATTGCGTTTGGCGGCACGATTTCTGGGTTTGCGGGGCTTTGATGTCCCTGAAATCGCACTCATCGAATACCCGTATCGCTCCACAGCAATTCCCGTTTAGGTCCGGTAGTATTCCCGTTTGGGGCTTAAAGATTTCCCGCTTCTCAATCACCAAACTACCCCAAATTACCGCCAAAAACTTAGGTTTCAAGCCATTTCTATCCAGCCACTCCTCAAAACGGACAGATATGATTTCCCGATAAATTCCCGTTTCAAGGGGAAATATCGCATTGGTATATTGACGAAAGTGTGGCTCCGTGGCACCGAAGCGCGCTCGCGACCACGCGAAATCGCGCGGGTGTAGCTCAATGGCAGAGCAGAAGCTTCCCAAGCTTACGACGGGGGTTCGATTCCCCTCACCCGCTCCAGCCGCTTGCATGAGAACACAGCAATATGGGCGGTGCGCCTGAGCACGCCGCCTCTTCAAGCCGTATCAGTCTTCGGGCGCGATGGTTACGCGCAGGCCGTCAAGTGCGGGGGTGATCGGCACCTGGCATGACAGGCGGCTCAGCTCGGTCTTGTGGTCGGAGCTGTCGAGCAGATCGTCTTCGTCCTCGCTGCGCGGGGGCAATACCTCGGCGAAGGCGGGGTCGATATAGACGTGGCACGTTGCGCAGGAGCAGCATCCGCCGCACAGCGCGAGCAGCTCGTCCATGCCATGGTCGCGCAGCGCCTCCATGACGCTCATCCCTTCATTGGCTTCGATCTCGCTTTCCTCACCGCCCCGATTGATAACAACAAGCTTCACCATTTATACTGCTCCAGCATTCGCCTCTCATTCATAGCCGCCTTAGCTGCTTCGTGCAGGATTTCAAGCTGGCGGCGCTCGGTCTGTGCCGCTAACAGTCTGACCATGGTTCACACGTCCGCCGCCCTTAAGAGCAGCATAGATGCGCTGTGCGCGATCGAGCCGGGACTGGCGCGCGCAATCGAGCGGCTCGGCTATCCGGAGCCGCGTGTGCGGGCAACCGGCTACGACACACTGCTGCGTACCATAGTCGGTCAGCAGGTGAGTGTAGCAGCGGCAGCAGCTGTGTGGCGCAGGCTTGAAGCATTGCTGGGCGAAGGATGCCCGCCCGAGGCGCTGCTAATGCAAGATTTTGAAGCGCTGCGCGGCTGTGGCCTTTCCCGGCAGAAGCAGGGCTATGCGCGCAGCCTCGCAGAGCTGGTGGTTTCGGGCGGGATCGACCTGCACAACCTTCCCGACGACGATGAGTTGGCGATAGCGGAGCTGGTGAAGATCAAAGGCATCGGAAGGTGGTCCGCCGAAATCTACCTTCTGTTCGCCGAGGGGCGTGGCGACATCTGGCCAGCGGGAGACCTCGCGGTGCAAATCGCGATAGGCGAGCTGGTCGGCATGGCAACCCGGCCGAGCGAAAAGGAACTGCGCGCACTTGCAGAAGCCTGGCGCCCGCATCGCGGCGCCGCGGCGATCCTCGCCTGGCATCACTATAACGGCGCAACGCTCTGATGGTCATCCGAGTCTCGGACCTGGCCTGTGTTCGGGGCGGACGGCGGCTCTATTCCGGCCTGTCCTTCGCCTTGGCGGCGGGAGAAAGCCTGCGCGTCAGGGGACCGAACGGCGTCGGCAAATCCAGCCTTTTGCGGCAGCTATGCGGCCTCCTTCCCTGCTCCATAGGAGCTATTGAGTTCAACGAGACGCACGGCGTCGCCCTTGCTGACGAGCGCGCCGCGCTGGACCAGGAGCGCCCGCTGCGTGATGCGTTGATGTTCTGGGCGCGGCTCGATCACGCCGCGCCTGAGCGGGTGGAACAGGCAATGATGCGGCTGGCGCTCGCGCCCTTGGCGGAGCTGCCCGTGCGGATGCTCTCCACCGGCCAGCGCAAACGCGCGGTGCTCGCCCGCGCCATGGCCTCGCCAGCAAAGCTCTGGCTGCTCGACGAGCCGGGAAACGGGCTGGACGATCCCTCGCTAGCCGCTCTGGGCCGGGCAATGGACGGACATGTCGCCCAGGGCGGCGCAATTATCGCCGCTTCGCACTTTGCCCTGCCTCACCACTTCACGCGCACGCTTGACCTTTCGGAGCACGCCGCATGACGCGCGCACTCTGGCTGATGATGCGCCGGGATATCGCGGCGGCATGGGGCAGCGGCGGACTGTGGCTGCCGGTGATTTTCCTCGCGCTGGTCGCGAGCCTCTTTCCCTTCGCGGTCGGCCCGGATGCACGCCTCCTGAGCGCGACCGGGGGCGGTGTCCTGTGGATAGCGGCGCTGCTCGCCGCGCTGCTCCCCATAGACCGGCTGATCGCTCCAGATACCCACTCCGGCCAGTTCGACCAATATCTTGTCCGTGGCATTTCTGACGAGAGCATCGCGCTCGCAAAGATGCTCGCCCACTGGATCAGCTTCGGCCCACCGCTCATGATCGCCGCGCTGCCCGCAGCTGCGCTGCTTAAGCTTGATGCGGGTACGGTGCTACGACTGGAGGCGGGGCTGGCGATCGGCACACCAGCTCTCGCCGCGCTTGGGGTGCTGGTAGCGGCGCTGACGGCAGGGCTGCGCAGCGCTGGCGCGCTATCGGGGATGCTGGCGCTGCCCCTCGCCGTGCCACTGCTGATATTTGGGGCCGGGGCGTTGCACGGGGCGCCAGGCGCGGCGCTCAAATTCCTCGCGGCAATATCGTTGCTGCTGGTCGCGATCACGCCGATGGCGGCTGGCGCGGCGATGCGCGCCGGCAGGGAGTAGGCGGCGAAGACTTGTGACCCTCCGCGCATAAGGTGCTGACATCTTTAGGGACAACCCGTTTATCGAAGACGCTCATAACCAAATCTTGACACTCTGACGATAGACCCATCCCCAATAAGAATGATGGTGGATGGCGGGTGGCAAACCATCAGTCGATGATCGGCGAAATCGTGCGCACTGCACGGCGCTCATTGCTCGCCGCGTTCGGGATGACGGCCCTGCTGCTTGTGGCCCTTCCCATGGAGCGCAGCTATTCTGACCGGGTCATAGCAGCCGCTGACGAGAAAATGCGCGCGGCGGCCGTGATTTCGGAACGTATCCGGCTTGAGGACGAACGCCTCACCATGTCTGCCTGGATGGCGGCGGTGACGGGCGAGAAGCGCTGGGTCGAACGCTATAACCAGCACCTCCCGGCTATCGATAGGCATATCGCACAGGCAAAGGCACTAGCACCAAGCGCCATGTCACTGCGGTTCGATGAAGAGACCAGTCAAGCCAACAAAGCGCTCGTCGCGCTGGAGATTGCCTCATTTCGGGCGGTGAGCCAAGGCAATCTGGCCCGCGCCCGCACTATTCTCGACAGCGGCGAATATCGCGCGCAGAAAAAGATACTCTCAGATGGGACGACCCGGTTTGTCGGCAGTCTGTCAGACTATGCGACCAAGGAGCTCGCAGAGGTCAAGGGCCGCATGCGCGTATTGCTGCTTATGCTGTCGGCGCTGGCTGGAGCCAGCTTTTTCGCGATGTGGCATCTCCTCAACAACCATCTCTCGCGACTCGAAGTCGACTTTGGTCATGCCGAACGACGGTTGCACATGCGCGCCGCGCATGACGAGCTGACTGGCCTGCTCAATCGCCGCTCCTTCAATGACAAGGCGACGGAGATGATCGAACGCGCCAACGCATCGGGTGTCGGGCTTACCGTTATTACCATGCTCGATCTCGACAATTTCAAGGATGTGAACGACACGCTGGGGCATCAGGTTGGGGACGAGCTGATCCGTGCCGTGGGCCGTCGAATCATGAACAGGTTGCCCGAGAGCGCGATACTGGCACGGCTGGGAGGCGACGAGTTCGCTATTGCCGCCAATGCGCTCGACGAGGCGCACGCGCAGCGCATCATCGAAGAGGCGCTCGGTAGCCTGAAGGAAACCTTTTCTCTGCACAGCGAGCATCTGCGCATTTCCACCTCGGCTGGGATCGCACTCGGCCCTGCGCATGCGGACAACATCGCCGATTTGTTGCGCCTCGCCGATATGGCGCTGTACCGGTCAAAGAATGAAGGGCGCAACAGCATCCAGATGTTCTCGCCGGAAATGGACGAGAGCGTCCGCATGAGGCGAGAGCTGGAGAGCGATTTACGCAATGCCATTGCTGATGGCCAACTCGAGCTGCACTATCAACCCCTGTGTGACGCCCCGGGAAGCGATATTAGTGGCCTAGAGGCGCTGGTGCGCTGGAACCACCCCACTAAAGGCACGATCTCCCCCGCAGTCTTCGTCCCCATTGCCGAGCGCAACGGGCAGATTTCAGAGCTAGGCGCATGGGTGATGGAGCGGGCCTTCCAGGATTCCTACCGCTGGCCAACGATTACCACCGCGATCAACCTATCGCCTCGCCAGCTAAAGCACCCCGATTTTCTCTCGATCGTCAACCGGCTGGTCGAGCGGTTCGGGATTGATCCCCGCCGGTTTGAGCTGGAAGTGACCGAAAGCCTGCTGCTGGAAGAGAGCGAACGGGTGCAGACCGTGCTTGCAACGCTGCATCACATGGGTTTCCGCATCGCACTCGACGATTTTGGCACCGGCTATTCGTCTTTGAGTTATTTGCGCCGGTTCGCGTTCGACAAGATCAAGATAGACCAGAGCTTTATCAAGAGCATAGAGACCTCGAACGAGGCTGCGGAGATCATCCGCTCAGTTGTCAATCTTGGTCACGCTTTGCACATGACGATTACGGCCGAAGGCGTAGAGACAAACGAGCAGCGCAGATTCCTTGAATCTGCTGGATGCCAGCAGTTGCAAGGCTATCTGTTCGGCAGGCCCGATACTGCGGAGGCGATTCAGAACCGGCTGGTCCGGCAAGATCGCTCAGTCGCCTGAAGGGGGCGGGTCGGCCTGCCCCCTCCTGACCAAATCAGAGCCCGTCGAGTCCCTTGCTGACGAGGATATTCACCGCCACGCGGCGGTTCTGCGCCTTGCCCTCATCCGTATCGTTGCTGGCAAGCGGATCGGCCTCTGCCATGCCGGTCGGGGTCAGCATGCGATAGGGCTTCCAGCGACATGCCTGCTGGAGATAGTTGATGACGCTGCTGGCCCGCTTCTCGCTCAGCACCTGATTATATTCCTCGCTGCCGACGGAGTCGGTATAGCCGACGACGAGCATCAGCGCATTGTTGGTGCCCTCGGCCTGCGTGGCCGCGGCGCACAGCTCTGCCTTGGCTTGCGGAGACAGCGCGGCCGTGCCGGTGTCGAAATAGACGTTCGTGGTGTTCTTGATGTTGTACTTGTCGATGTCACCCATGCGGCCACGCAGTGCCTCGGTCGCCGCGGCCTGTTCCTCAAAGCGCTGGTTGGTTCCGTTGCGGATCATCGTTGCGGTCTTGAGATCATTGTTCTTGAAGCTGATCTGGCTCGCGTAGAGGCTGCCATCCGCAGCCTGCATCGTCTTCACGGTAACCGGGATGCCGTTGAGCAGAGATTCCGCACCGAGCTTCTTGCTGCTGCCGAACAGGCCGCTAGCGGCCTTGACCTTGGTAGCATCATTGAGGGTGATGACCGAGCTGGTTCCATCGGCGGTGGTTACCTTCATCTTGTCACCACTGCGCGCCGTGATCGTGCCCTTGACCTCCGGTCCCTCCGTCATTGGAGCAGCGGGTTCTTGCGCCTGCGCGCCGTTCACTATGATGTTGGGATCGGCCACCGGCTCCTGCTGCTGCGCGGCGAGGCTACCCCAAGCGGGCAACGCCAGCACGGCGAGGGGTAATAAAAGGCGGGTTCCTTTTGAACTGACATCCATGTGCGACATTCCTTTCATTTTTAACGACTGCTCTCGACTGTTCGCGTTAACCTTTCCCGTAAATGAACGGTCCCACCTCGATAAACCGTGGGGTGACGGTTGGACCCGATAGTGCGACGAACCGAGTAATGGAGAGGGTTTGAGCCGTATTTGGTCCGGCTTGCGGCGATGGTCGCGCTTAGCGCCCGTTCCACCGCGCCCAGATTGCGGTGGGGAGCAGCAGCCCGCGCGCCTCTTCGCGCACGGCAAGCTCACCGCATTCGACGGTGCCCGGCAGGTCTGCGAAGACCTGATTCAGCAGCTCACCGATGGCGAGCGCGGACATGCGAACGGCATAGACCGTCAGGAACAGAAAGCGGCTGTCCGCATCCAGTAGCCTGCGGCAATCGGCCACCAGCGGCGCGAGATGCTCCTCCAACCGCCATACTTCGCCGTCTGGCCCGCGCCCATATTTGGGCGGGTCGAGAATGATCCCGTCATAGCGCCGCCCACGCCGCACCTCGCGCGCGACGAACTTTTGCGCATCGTCCGTGATCCAGCGGATGGGCGCGTCGGCCATGCCGGAAAGCGCCGCATTCTCGCGCGCTGCCGCCACCGACTTTTTGGACGCGTCGACATGCACCATCTGCGCGCCACTCGTCGCCAGCGCAAGCGTCCCGACGCCGGTATAGCCGAACAGGTTCATCGCGGCCGGGCTTTCCAGCCCATCAAGGCGCCCGCGCATCCAATCCCACACCGGCGCCATATCCGGGAAGAAACCGAGATGGCGGAAGGGCGTGCACGAGGCGGCAAAGCGTACCTCCTGCCACGTCAGCGGCCAGCTCTGGGGCAAGCTGCGGTCTTCCCAATACCAGCGGCCGCCACCCTCCTCATCTGACCCCGGCACGAACTCCGCATGGGCCTTCCAGTCCGGCGAGGCGGGCGCCCATAGCGCCTGCGGCTCGGGCCGGATGAAGCGATAGGGGCCATAGCGCTCCAGCTTGCGCCCATGACCGCTGTCTATCAGGCCATAGTCGGCCCAGGGCTCGCCGATGAGCGTAGAGAGGTTCACTGCCGTGCGGTGGCGAGGCCCGCGATGTGGGCGGTGACGGCTTCATAGGTCGCGGGTAGGCGGGCATAGGCCTCCTCGCGGTCGAACAGCGTACCGACTCGTGCCGGCATCGAAGGCCGCACGCCCGTAGCGCGCTCAACGGCATCGCGGAACTTCGCGGCATGTGCAGTCGCGAGCGTCACCACAGGCAGATCGGCAGGCAGATCGTCCGCTGCCAGCGCCGCCGCCAGGCCGATAGCGCTGTGCGGGTCGATCACCTGGCACGCGGACTCATAAGCCCAGCGCAGCGCGAGGTTCATGCCATCCGCATCCACGCGATGCGAGGTAAACAGCTTCGAGGCGCCCTCGCGCTGCGCATTGGTGAGGCGCATCGCCTTGCTGGTCTCAAAGCTGCGCATCTGCCCGGCCAGCGCCAGCCCGTCCCGCCCGCCGACATCGAACAGCAGCCGCTCGAAATTGCTGCTCACCTGTATATCCATGCTCGGCGTCGCGGTCGGCACCACCTGCCCCTGACTATAATCGCCCTCGGCCACCGCGCGGTGGAGAATGTCGTTCACGTTTGTGGCGACGATGAGCCGCGCCACCGGCAAGCCCATCTGCGCCGCGACATAACCGGCGAATACATCTCCGAAATTGCCGGTCGGCACCGAGAAAGCGACCTCCCGCTCCGGTGCGCCCAGCCGCACGGCGGCGTAGAAATAATAGACGACCTGCGCCATCAGCCGCGCCCAGTTGATGCTGTTGACGGCAGAGAGATTGTGCTTAGCGCGGAAATCCGCATCGTTGAACATCGCTTTGACCAGCGCCTGCGCATCGTCAAAGCTGCCATCGATCGCGATATTGTGGACATTGGGTGCCAGCACCGTCGTCATCTGGCGGCGCTGTACGTCGGACACGCGGCCATGCGGATGCAGCATGAAGATGTCGATTTTGTGGCGCCCGGCTACCGCGTCGATCGCGGCGGAGCCGGTGTCGCCCGATGTCGCGCCCACGATAGTGATACGGTCCTCGCGCCGGGCGAGAAACTTCTCGAACAATAGGCCGAGCAGTTGCAGCGCCACATCCTTGAAGGCGAGCGTCGGGCCATGAAACAGCTCCAGCAGCCACTGGCGATGATCGAGCTGGACCAGCGGCGTGACAGCCTTGTGGGCGAAGCGTCCATAGGCGGCGGTGCACAGGTCACGCAGCTCGTCTTCGGTCAACGATCCCGCCACGAACGGCAGCATCACCCGCACCGCTGTCTCGACATAAGACAGGCCAGCCAGCGCGCGGATCTGGTCCGCTGAGAAAGTCGGCCAGCTTTCCGGCACATAGAGGCCGCCATCGGTTGCGAGACCGGCCAGCGTCACATTCTCGAAGTCCAGCGCCGGTGCGCTGCCGCGTGTACTGATATATTTCATGGGCAGCGGCCTAGCGTGGCGGGCCGGATCGGGCAAGAATTAAGAGTCCGGCTCGGCCTTGGCTTCGCGGCGTTTGAGTGCCAGCACGTAGATGATGAGCGCCACGGCAGCAAACAGGAACCATTGCACGGCATAGCTGCGGTGGTTATTCGGAATATCGTCCGGGCTCGGGAGCACAGTGGATTTCAGCTCCGCCACGGGTGATGCAGCCGCCACCAGCATCGGGCGCAGCACCACCTCAGGCCCGGTCAACTGCGCGATGAGCGAGCGATGGTCCGGCTCCTTGCTGATCCACCCCGCAATATTGCCGCCGGTCCAGCCCGGCTTCATATCCGGCTTGCCCCCGATGCCGAGCGCCACCAGCGCCCCCTGCCCTTCCGCCCCGGTGGTGCACTGGGCGATGTAACGGAAGCCCGACGAGCCATCTGCCGCGCGTCCGGCTTCGAGCTGCCATCCGACCACGCGCAAACAGTGCAGCGAAGACCGGCGAAATGTCATCTCCGGCGTGACGGGGCCGATGGCAGGAAAGGAGCGCGGCGGCAACGCCGGGTTATGACGCACCTCGGCTATCAGCGCCTCTTTTTGTCCCGCGCGTTTCAGCTGCCACACACCCAGCGTGACCATCGCCATAACGGCCGCGAGCACCAGCAGTGTCGGGAGGAACGGCCATGCGCGAGGCAGCCAGCGCGTCATGCGTCTCTGCCCTCGCGCGGGTCGGATGGGTTGGCCAGCACGCCCTCCGCCGCCTTGTTCTTGTATTCGAGTGTCAGCAGCATCGCCTTCGCCACCCGTAGCGAGCCAACCACACAGGCGACGGTCAGCACCGGCCAAAGCAGTAGGTGAACCACGAGCGGCGGATGCACGCTGAACTCCAGCGCCAGCGCAAGACCGAGGATCAGCCCGCCGACGATCAGCGTCAAAAATGCGGCCGGGCCGTCACCAACATTAAACTGGCGATAATCGAGGCCGCACATGCGGCAACTGTCGGCAAAGCGTACCGGCGAAACAAAAAGGGTCTGCGCGCCGCATCGCGGGCACAGACCCTTTGCAGATGCCAGAAGCAGCGGGGCGGGCGGCGTCGCCTGATCGGTCATCGCGCGCCCATGTCCATTGCCATCAGCCGCCGTGGATCGGCGCGCCCCAGCCGCCCCACACATAGATGGCAGCGAAAAGGAACAGCCACACCACGTCAACGAAGTGCCAATACCACGCAGCCGCCTCGAAGCCGAAGTGCTGGCGGGGCGTGAAGTGGCCCTTGTTGGCCCGCACGAGGCAGACAATCAGGAAGATCGTGCCGACCAGCACGTGGAAGCCGTGGAACCCGGTCGCCATATAGAAGGCCGAGCCATAAGGCGTCTCGCCAAAGGCGAAAGGCGCATGCGCATATTCATAGGCCTGGATCGCCGAGAACAGCGCACCCAGCAGGATGGTCGCGAGCAGGCCCTTCTTGAGCCCCTCCCGGTCGCCATGGATCAGCGCGTGATGCGCCCAGGTCACCGTCGTGCCCGAGCAAAGCAGGATCAGCGTGTTGAGCAGTGGCAGCTCGAATGCGTTGAGAACCTCGATATCCTTTGACGGGAACAGTCCCTCGATCGGCTCGAGCGCAGAAGGGAACAGCGAGAAATCGAAGAATGCCCAGAACCAGCCGACAAAGAACATCACCTCCGAGGCGATGAACAGGATCATGCCGTAACGCAGGTGCAGCGACACCACCGGGGTGTGATCGCCAGCGTGCGCTTCCTTCACCACATCCGTCCACCAGAAAAACATCGTGGCGAGCACGCCTGCAAGGCCCAAGTAGAACACGGCAGCGCCAGCATTGCCCATCTGCTCCGGATGCATCCACATGATGCCGCCCATTGCAAGCGCCAGCGCAGACATCGCACCCATAAGCGGCCAGATGCTCGGCGGTAGAATATGATAATCGTGGTTCTTGGCGCCTGCCATATGCTCTCTTCCCTGTTCCCCAGAAATAAGTTGAAACGTCCTTAGCTCCGCTTTTCGCTCGGCTCAACAGGATTGAACGTGTAGCTCAAGGTAATCTGCTGCGTATCCTTGTTGTCCGGATCGTCAAGTATCTTCGGATCCACATAATAGATCACCGGCATCCGCACTTCCTGCCCCGGCTGGAGAGTTTGCTCTGTGAAGCAGAAGCACTGGATCTTGGTGAAAAAGGCGCCCGATTGCGTCGGCGTCACGTTGAACACCGCGGTACCCGTCACCGGCTTGTCGCTCATGTTCTTGGCGATGAAGGTGGTGAAAGAGCGCGCGCCGATCTGTACAGTCTGCGTGGTGTGCTCCGGCCGGAAATGCCACGGCATGCCGGGTGCGACATTCGAGTCGAAGCGGACCGACATGGTTTTGCCGGGGACCGGCTTCACACCCGTGTCCGCCTCGGCGCGCTGGGTGGTGCCGCCAAAGCCGGTAACCTGGCAGAAATATCGATAGAGCGGCACCGATGCGAAGCCCAGGCCGAACGCGCCCAGTGCGATGGATAGCGCCATCAGCGCCGTGCGCCGCAGCTTCGCCTGAGCCAGATTGTTGAAGGGAGCTGCCGCCGCCTGTTCCATGGTTCAGCCCTTGCCTGTCATCTTGACGATGGAAATCGCGAACACGAGGATCACGAACGCACCGAGTGCCAGCGCCATCACCCTGGCGCGGGCCTGCTGGCGGGCTCGGATCTGCGGCTCATCGAGCGGCGGCTTGTCGTCATCCGCGCTCATGCCGCTATCCAGCGGTCCACGACCACCGCTCCGAACAGAATGAACAGATAAAGGATCGAATAGCGGAACAATGCGCGCTCCGCCTTCATCTTAGAGGGGTCCAGCTCCAGCGAGCTGAACACGCGAAACGCCATTACGGCGAATACCAAAGTCGCCACCAGCGCCACGGTGCCATAAACAGCCCCCGTGAGCCGCAACAGCACCGGCGCAAATGCGGCCACCGCCATGATCGCGGTGTAGCCCCAGATCTGGCGGCGCGTTTCGCGCTCACCCGCGACAACAGGCAACATCGGAATACCGGCTGCGGCGTAATCGGGCCGTACATAAAGCGCCAGCGCCCAGAAATGCGGCGGCGTCCAGAAAAAGATCAGGCAGAAAAGCGCGATCGGCAGCGCAGAGACATCACCGGTCACCGCTGCCCAGCCGATCACCGGCGGGAAAGCGCCCGCCGCACCGCCAATCACGATGTTCTGCGCGGTGCGCGGCTTGAGCCAGATCGTGTAGACAAAGACATAGAACAGGATCGAGATGGCCAGGATCGTCGCAGCGAACCAGTTGAGCGCAAGGCCCATCAGGATCACGGAAAAGAAGGACAGGCCCACCCCGAAATGGAGAGCGGACTGCCGCTCCATCCGTCCCGCAGGCAGGGGGCGGGCCGCGGTACGCTTCATCAGACCGTCGCTGTCCGCCTCCACCCATTGATTGAGCGCCGCCGCTGCGCCCGCACCCAGTGCAATGCAGAGGATCGCGGTGAAGGCGAGCACAGGGTGAATATTTCCAGGCGCAGCCAGCAGACCACACAGGCCGGTGAACACGACCAGCGTCATCACGCGCGGCTTCGTGAGCGCAACGAAATCGCGCCAGTCTGCGGTGAGGGTCATGCTATTCATCGTCGCGGTCGTCATGGTCGTCGCGCCACTCCGGGGGCAAAGAGAAATGCGGCTGAGGGCGAGCCATTTCAAGCCCGCCCCCGCACTCAACTATCCCTGCTGCGCGCGCTTAGTGGTGCGCGCTGTCCTCGATCACGGGCAGGGTCTCGAACTGGTGATAGGGCGGCGGGCTGGAGAGCGTCCATTCCAGCGTCGTCGCACCATCGCCCCAGGGATTGCCCTCAGCCTTGGCGCCGAACATCATCGAATAAGCGATGTTCACGAACCAGATCAGCACGCCAACTGCCATGATCTCATAGCCGTGGGTTGCGATGCCATTCCAATAAGCGAATGCCTCCGGGTAGTCGGGGTAACGACGCGGCATGCCCGACAAGCCTAGGAAATGCATCGGGAAGAACAGCACGTTCACGCCAATGAAGAAGACCCAGAAGTGCAGCTGACCGAGCAGCTCGCTATACATGCGGCCGGTCATCTTCGGGAACCAGTAATAGAAGCCCGCGAAGAGCGAGAACACCGCGCCGAGCGACAGCACATAATGGAAGTGCGCGACAACATAATAGGTGTCGTGCATCACATCATCCACGCCGCCGTTCGCGAGCACCACGCCGGTGACACCGCCCACGGTGAACATGAAGATGAAGCCGAGCGCCCACACCATCGGCGTCTTGAAGCTGAGCGAGCCGCCCCACATCGTCGCGATCCACGAGAAGATCTTCACGCCGGTTGGCACCGCGATTACCATGGTCGCGGCAGTGAAATACATCTTCACGTTCACGCTCATGCCGGTGGTGTACATGTGGTGTGCCCACACGACGAAGCCGACCACGCCGATCGCCACCATCGCGTAAGCCATGCCGAGATAACCGAATACCGGCTTGCGGCTGAAGGTCGAGACGATCTGGCTGATGATACCGAAACCCGGCAGAATCATGATGTATACTTCGGGGTGGCCGAAGAACCAGAACAGGTGCTGATACAGCTCCGGATCGCCGCCCTTCAGGCCGTCATAGAACACGGTGCCGAAGTTGCGGTCAGTCAACAGCATCGTGATCGCCGCCGCGAGTACCGGCAGCGCGAGCAGAAGCAGGAACGCGGTGACCAGCACCGACCACACGAACAGCGGCATCTTGTGCAGGGTCATCCCCGGCGCGCGCATGTTAAAGATGGTGGTGATGAAGTTGATCGCGCCCAGGATCGAGCTGGCACCCGCGATGTGGAGCGACAGGATCGCCATGTCCACCGCTGGGCCAGGCGAACCCGAGGTCGAGAGCGGAGCGTAGACCGTCCATCCAGTGCCCGCACCATTGCCGGCGCCGCCTGGCACGAAAGTCGAACCGAGCAGCAGGAGGAAGGCCGGGATCAGCAGCCAGAAGCTGATATTGTTCATGCGGGGGAACGCCATGTCCGGCGCACCGATCATGATTGGAACAAACCAGTTGCCAAACCCGCCGATGATTGCCGGCATCACCATGAAGAACACCATGATGAGGCCGTGTGCAGTGATCAGTACGTTCCACAGGTGATATGCCTGATCGATAGAGGCGTTGCCGCCCTCAGCGATGGAAGCCCATGCCTGGAGATATTGGATACCCGGCTGCGCCAGCTCGACCCGCATCAGGCCGGAAATCGCGCCACCGATAACCCCCGCGATAATCGCGAAGATGAGGTAGAGGGTGCCGATGTCCTTGTGGTTGGTCGACATGAACCAGCGGGCGAAAAAGCCCGGCTTGTGGTCCGCATCGTGATGATCGTGGGCGTGGCCGTGAGCGTCTGCTGCAATCGTTGTCATGATGAAGAGACCCTTATATCAAATCTTTGAGGGCGCGGCAGGCGCGGCTGCGGCGGCGGTCTTCGCCGCACCACCCTTGGGATCACCCCCTTGCGAGCGGACCCATTGCTCCCACTCTGCCTCCGGTCTTGCCTCAATTGCGATGGGCATGAACGCATGCTTCACGCCGCACAACTCCGAGCATTGGCCATAATAGACACCCGGCTTCTCGATGATGATGCTGCGCTCGTTCAAGCGCCCAGGCACCGCGTCCAGCTTGAACCAAAGCGCAGGCACCGCAAAGCTGTGGATCACATCCGCAGCAGTGATGATGAGCTTGATCGGGCGTCCCACGGGAAGGACCAGCCGATTATCAGCCGCGAGCAGATTGGGCTCGCCATTTTCCAGCGCCTTTTCTGGCGGCAGAATGTTCGACACATATTCGGGTATGCCCTGATCAGGGAACTCGTAGCCCCAGTACCACTGATAGCCCGTGACCTTGACCGTCAGCGCGTCCTTGGGCGCGGGCTTATACTGCTCGGCGATCAGGCCGATCGAGGGCACCGCGATCACCACTAGGATCAGCACAGGAACCACGGTCCAGACGATCTCGATAAAGGTGTTGTGCGCGGTCTTGGACGGGACGGGGTTGGCGGACCGGCGGAAACGGATCATGATATAGAGCATCAGTCCCAGCACGAACAGCGAGATCACCGTGATGATCGGCAGCAACAGCGCGTCATGGATCCATAGCGCCTCGCGGCCAGTGGGACTGAACTGTTCCTGGATCGTGTATTCGCCCGGCTTGGGCATGCCAATGCCTTGCGTCGGCTTCATGCGCTCTGGCGCGGCGACCTTTTCGGCGGCGGGGGCAGCGGCATTTGCGGCGGCATCGGCGGGCAGGGCTGCCGAATCAGCTGGCGCGGCAGCCGAAGGCGCGGCCTCCTGTGCCAGCACCTGAGGTGATACGGCCACCGCCGGCACGAGGGCCAGCAATCCCGCCGCAAGCAATGATTTCACGATATTCATAGGCGTATTATACCCCGTTCCCCTTAGGCCTTGCCCCATCCAGCGCACAAGAGCGTGCAGGGACATAACTGGCGGGCTTATAGGCATGGTTTCCGGCAGGCTCAAGCCGCAAAACGGCTTTTTGTTGAAGGTTGCAAGAGCCGCCTAACACCCCTATCTGCACCGCGGAAAAGGAAACGGATTCTTGGGTAATGACTGACGACGCGATACTGGCGGAATTTCGCGCGGCCGATGCGCTGCTGGAGGGGCATTTCGTGCTCTCGTCGGGCAAGCACAGCGCCTTTTATCTGCAATGCGCACGAGTGCTGATGAACGCGGAGCGCGCTGGCCGCTTGGCGCTGGCACTGGCGCAAAAGCTGCCGCGCGACCTAAAGGCTGAGATTGATCTGGTCGTGTCTCCCGCTATGGGCGGCCTGATCATCGGCCACGAGATGGGCCGCGCTCTGGGAGTTGACGCGATTTTCCTCGAGCGGCCGGAAGGTACGTTCACGCTGCGGCGCGGCTTTGCGATCGAACCGGGCCAGAAAGTGCTGCTGGTCGAGGATGTAGTAACGACCGGCCTTTCCTCGCGCGAGGCGATGAACGCGGTGCGCGCCGAGGGAGGCATTGTGCTCGCCGAAGCTGCGCTGGTCGATCGTTCGGCAGGCGAGGCGGAGCTGGGCGTGCCCTTCTACCCGCTCGTATCCCTGAACTTTCCGGTTTATGACGCCGCTGCGCTCCCGCCCGAGCTGGCCGCCACCCCCGCGACCAAGCCGGGCAGCCGGAAAAACGCCGCCTAGTGGCCACGCCGCTGCCTCTGCGCCTCGGCGTCAACATCGATCATGTGGCGACGATCCGCAACGCGCGTGGGGGTGACCATCCGGACCCAGTGGGGGCCGCCCTGATGGCGGTGGAGGCAGGCGCGGACGGCATCACGGCGCACCTGCGCGAAGACCGCCGCCATATCCGCGACGAGGATATCGCCAGCCTGATGGCCGCACTGACGGTGCCGCTCAATCTCGAAATGGCGGCGACAGACGAGATGCTGGAGATCGCCCTGCGACACAAGCCTCATGCCGCCTGCATCGTCCCCGAAAAGCGCGAAGAGCGCACGACAGAGGGCGGGCTGGACGCCGCGCGTCAGTTCGATGCGCTTGCGCCGATGGTTCGCGCGTTGAGCGATGCCGGCGTGCGCGTCTCGCTGTTCATAGAGCCGGACGTGGCGCAGATTGACGCCGCAATCCGCTTGGGCGCGCCGGTGGTGGAGTTTCACACCGGTCGCTACGCCCATCTCGATGGTCAGGCCCGCGCCGAGGAGCTGCGCCGCATATCCGACGCCGCCGCCCTCGCCGCCCGCAACGGCATAGAGCCGCATGCGGGCCACGGCCTGACGTTCGACAATGTCGGCCCGGTTGCGGCGATCCCGCAGATCCGCGAACTCAACATCGGCCACTTCCTCGTCGGCGAGGCGATTTTCACCGGCTTTGCCGACGCCATCCATACCATGCGCGCGCATATGGACGCCGCACGATGATCATCGGCCTCGGTTCCGACCTCTGCAACATTGACCGGCTGGCCAAGGTGCTGGAGCGGCATGGCGAGCGGTTTGAACTGCGGGTCTTTACCGCCACCGAACGGGCCAAGGCGGCCAAACGCCCGTTCACCAAGGCGGGTACGCTGGCCAAACGCTTCGCCGCCAAGGAGGCGTTCTCCAAGGCGGTCGGCACCGGGTTCAACCATGGCGTTTACATGCGCGACATCGGCGTGGTGAACGCGCCATCGGGCGCGCCGACGCTGGAGCTGACCAACGGCGCGGCCGCGCGCCTCGCGGCGATGACCCCGCCCGGCCACACTATGCGCGTTCATCTCACGCTCACCGACGATCATCCATTCGCGCAGGCGTTTGTGATCCTGGAGGCGGTGCCGGATGCCGCCGCGTGAATGGAAATGATGGGCATATGACAGACATTGCCGAGAGCGCTCCCGCAAGGCCCGCCACGCGCGGCATCGACTGGTGGGGCGAGTTCAAGAGCCTCGCCGTGCTCCTGTTCTGCGTATTGGGCTTTCACAGCTTCATCGCCAAGCCCTTCTACATCCCCAGCGAATCGATGATGCCGGTGCTGCTGAAGGGCGACCGGCTGGTGGTGAGCAAATATCCCTATGGCTGGTCCTACGCCTCGCCTTCTATACCTAACCCAGCGGCGATGTTTCGCACTTTAATTCTGCGTAGGGAGCCTGAACCTCTAGGTATAACCCTGCCGTTCTTTCCTGGACGACTATCAGGCCGACTGCCAGAGCGCGGCGATGTCGTGATCGTCAATCCGCATGACAGTAACGAAGACTATATCAAGCGCGTCATCGGCCTGCCGGGCGATACCATCGAGGTGCGCGGCGGCACGGTGATCCTGAACGGCGTGCCGCTGCCGCAGAAAACATTGCCACCGCTGATGCTGCAGGTAGACGACAATGCACCCTGCCCGCCAGACCAGTTTCCAGGCGCTTTGGCATTAGGGGACGACGGCAAGCACTATTGCCGTCTGCCGGTCTTCGAAGAGACGCTTCCCAACAGACGACATTACACGATCATCGATACCGGTCACAGCCCCGGTGGACTCGACTGGTATGGCCCCGAAAAAATCCCCGCAGGCCACCTCTTCCTCATGGGCGACAACCGGGACAACAGCGCGGACAGCCGGGCCACGCTGGCCGAGCGCGGACTGGGTGGCCCAGTGCCGTTCGAAAGCATTGGCGGACGCGCGGAGTTCATCACTTTTTCGGTCGATGGAACGACGAACCTGTGGAACCCGCTCAGCTGGTGGACTTCGCTGCGCGGCGGCCGTGCAGGCGCGAGCCTGCACGCGAAGCGCGACTAACGAAAACTAGTTTACATGCCATACGTCATGCTGAACGTGTTTCAGCATGACGGTGAGATAGGTCGAAACCGTACCCAGCCCGAAATTAGGGCTGCATGCCCTCGACGCCGCCCTGCATCTGGCGCATCTGCTGTTGCATCGCCATGATTTCGGCGCGTGATTTGAAATCGAGCAGCTTCACGCTGAAGATCAGCACGGAGTTGGCGGGAATCGGGCCGGACTCCTTGTCGCCATAACCCAATGCAGGCGGGATGAAGATCTTGTATTCGCCGCCACGCTTCATGAGTTGCAGCGCCTCGCCGAACCCCGGCACGACGCCATCGACCGGCATCGCCGCCTGCTCGCTCTGATCGAAAACCTTCCCGTCGACAAGCGTACCGGTATAGCCCACCAGCGCAATGTCACCTGCCGTCGGGCTTGGGCCCTCACCCTCGCGGATAACCTGATATTGCAGGCCGCTGTCGGTGGTGATCACCCCCGCCTGCTTGCCGTTGTCGACAAGGAACGCCGCGCCCGAAGGCTGCAGGTTGCGCTGTCCGGCATAGGCGAGACCGGCCGCCGCCAGCGCTACTGCCGCCACCCCAATCCACAAGCGGCCCAACGAGCCTTTGGCGATCGGGCGAAGCGGAACGGCGGTGACGGACATGGATCAGCCCCAATATCTTGGTATGAAAACAGAAAAAATGCGCGCCGGGCCTGACCCAACGCGCATTGCCAGAGCCTTACCGGCTGCCGTCACGCTCCACGCGCTTACGCTCCAGCTTGCGGGCGCGGCGTACAGCGGCGGCCTTTTCGCGGGCGCGCTTCTCGGACGGCTTTTCGTAATGACGGCGCAGTTTCATCTCCCGATACACGCCCTCGCGCTGCAGCTTCTTCTTGAGCGCGCGCAGTGCCTGATCGACATTATTGTCGCGGACGATGATTTGCATAAGGCCGTCTTGCTCCAATCTAGCATGGCTGGAGGGCGAGTCATTCGCCATACACACAGCCGAAAAACAACAAAAACCATAGCGCCGCAAGCCGTTGGCTGCGTCGTGATCGGCGCGCCGTATCAGCGAACAGGCTTAACATCAAGCAGAAAGCGCGCGTTTCCGGCTGGAGATGCGCCGTATCTGCTGCCATAAGCCGGTGTATGACGAGCTTTACGGTGAATGACCGCCCGGTGCGCTATCTGATGGACCCCGAGACGCCGCTGTTGTGGGCGCTGCGCGATGCGTCGAACCTCACTGGCGCCAAATATGGCTGCGGCACCGGAGACTGCGGCGCATGCACCGTCGATGTCGATGGCGAGGCGGTGCGCTCCTGCCGCATTTCCATCGCGGCGTGCGAGGGGCGCTTTGTAACCACGATCGAGGCGCTCTCGACCGACCGCAGCCACCCGGTGCAGCAAGCATGGATCGAAGCGAACCTGCCGCAATGCGGCTATTGCCAGCCCGGCATGATCATGGCCGCCGCCGTCTTGCTGAAGAAGAACCGCGCGCCGTCCGACGCGGATATAGACGCAGCAATCACCAACATCTGCCGCTGCGGTACCTATCCCCGCATCCGTGCCGCGATCCGCCGGGCGGCGGGGATGATGAGCGGGCCTGCGACGGCTGCGCCAAGCCCCGCTGGGCAGCAGGAAGCGGCTGGGTCAACCGGGCCAGCGGAATGAGCCTGCTCTCGCGCCTGCCGCTCTTCGGCTCTCGCAAACACGCAGGCGAAGCTGCCACCCCGCAGGGCGGCCCGTATCCTGACGACGCCGACCAACCCTCACCTGCGCGCGCGGCCATCGGGCAAAAGGTCAGCGCCAAGCTGGGTCGCAACCCGATGATCGAACGGTTGGGCGATGCACGGCTCGACCTCTTCCTGCGCCCGCATTTCGCGACGCACGCCGAGTGCGCCGCCCTGCGCGCGATGATCGACGCGGGCGCGCAGCCCTCGATCCTGTTCTCCGGCACGCAGGGGCCGGAGTACCGCACGAGCCACAGCTGCCACATGGACCGGGCAGACCCGCTCGTCACCACCCTGACAGCGCGCATCTGCGCCCTTATGGGAGTCGAACTGCGCTTTACCGAGACGTTGCAGGGTCAGCGCTATACCCCCGGGCAGGAGTACAAACCGCACTGGGACTATTTCCCGCTGAACGACACATATTGGCCGGACATGCGCGAGATGGGCGGCCAGCGTACATGGACGGCGATGCTCTATTGCTCCGATGTCGAGGCGGGTGGCGAGACGCAGTTCGTCAGCAGTACACTGTCCGTCACCCCCGCCGAAGGTGCGCTGCTCTTATGGAACAACATGGGCAAGGATGGCGCGCCCAACACCGACAGCGCACATTATGCGAGGCCGGTGGAAGCAGGCGTCAAATATGTGCTCACCTTGTGGTTTCGTGAGCGACCCTGGCTCTAAAGATGCGTCCAGGCGTTGAGCACAGCTGCTTATAACCCTTTCAATTGTCTGAACCCGTCATTCCCACGTCATTCAGATCGAATCGGCAATAAGCATGGTGTCGGCAAGGCACAGCCAGCCGAAAGGAATGAGGAGAACGACTATGCGTAAACTGATACTCTCCGCCGCGATGGCCGCCACCGCGCTGACCGGCGTGACCCTGCCCATAACCGCCAACGCGCAGGACTGGCGCCATGACCGCCGCGAACACCGCGAGGAACGGCGTGAGGACCGTGGTGACGTGCGCGATGCCCGCCGTGATCTCAATCAGGAGCGCCGCGAGCTGCGCGAGGCCTATCGGGACGGCGACCGCCGCGACATCCGCGAGGAACGCCGCGACGTGCATCGTGCGGAAAATCGCTATTCCCGCGAGTTGCGCGACTATCGCCGCGACAACCCGCGCATCTATTCGCGCGGTAACTGGCGCGGGCCGGATCGCTACCACCGCTGGGATCGTGGCGCCCGCGTCAACCGGATCTACTATGCCCCGCGCTATTATGTGAACGATCCGTGGCGCTATCGTCTGCCGCCCGCTCCGGGCTATGCCCGCTGGGTCCGCAACTATGACGACGTGCTGCTGATCGACCTGCGCAGCGGCCGGGTGATCGACGTGTACTACAGCTTCTTCTTCTAAGAGGCTTTTTGGAAAACCGCCCGGAGCGATCCGGGCGGTTTTTCTATGCCCGCAGTGCTTCCGCGATCAGCCGCCGGCTATTTTCTATGCCATAAAGCGCGATGAAGCTGCCCATGCGCGGGCCTTGGTCAGCGCCGAGCAGCGTCTGATACAGCGCCTTGAACCAGTCCCGCAGCTGCTCGAACCCATAATGCGGGTCCTTGCCGATCGCGTAGACGATATTCTGGATGTCCTCCGCCGAGGCATCGTCGGGAAGCGCGCCTAGCTGCGCATCCAGCTCCGCCAGCGCGCGGGCCTCGTTGTCCTCCGGCTTGCGCCGCTTCAATGTCGGCGCGACGAAATCACGGTTATAGGCGAGGGCGTTGTCGACGAGTCCGGCGAGCTGCGGATAGTTATCCGGCGAGGCGCCTTCGACATAGTTCGACAGATAGGCCCACACCCTTTCCGCCGTCGCCTCAGCCCCCATCACGCCAACGAGATTGAGCAGCAACCCATAGCTCACGGGCAGCGCCTGTTCGGGCACAGCTTCTCCTCGCGCCGCGTGAATATGATGCACCGGGTTGCCGAGCTGCTTGTCGAGCGGCTGGGATGCGTAATTGCCGCGAAACTGCTCATATTCGTCGACCGCGCGCGGGATCACGCCGATATGGAGCTGCTTGGCGCTTTTCGGCTCGCGATAGGCATAGAAGGCGAGGCTCTCCTCGCTGCCATAGGTCAGCCATTCCTCCAGGGACAGGCCGTTGCCCTTGGATTTGCTGATCTTTTCGCCCTTTTCATCGAGGAACATTTCGTAGATCAGCCCCTCGGGCTTCCGCCCGCCCAGCACCTGCGCGATCTTGCCGGATTGCACGCCGCTGTCGGTCAAATCCTTGCCATACATCTCATAGTCGACATCCAGCGCGACCCAGCGCATCGCCCAATCGACCTTCCATTGCAGCTTCGCCCCGCCGGAGAGGATGCAATGCTCGATGACTTCCCCTTCGTCCTCGAACCGCACCAGCCCGGCCTCGGCGTCCACCACCTCCAGCGGAACCTGCAACACCACGCCGGACCGCGGGCTGACGGGCAGCACAGGCGAATATGTCGCCGCGCGCTCGGCTCGAAGGGTCGGGAGCATGATGTCCATGATCTTCTGATAGGTGCACAGAACATTGCGCAGCGCCTCATCAAAAGCGCCGGAGCGGTATTGCTCGGTCGAGCTGCGGAAATCATAGTCGAAGCCAAACCGATCCAGAAACTCCCGCAACATCGCGTTATTGTGCGCGGCGAAGCTGTCGAACCTGCCGAACGGATCAGGGATGGCGGTGAGCGGCTTGCCCAGATGCTCCCTCAACATCTCCTGATTGGGTACATTGTCCGGTACTTTGCGCAGGCCATCCATATCGTCAGAAAAAGCGATCAGGCGCGTGGGGATATCTGACATTTCTTCGAAAGCGCGGCGCACCATCGTCGTGCGCAACACTTCGTTGAAGGTGCCGATATGCGGCAGGCCGGACGGGCCATATCCGGTCTCGAACAGTGCATAGCCCTTGGAAGGCGCGGCATTGCCGAGTCGCTTCAGCACCTTGCGCGCCTCCTCATGCGGCCAGGCTTTGGAAATAAGGGCGGCTTCGCGCAATGTATTGATGTCGGTCATGCGCGCCCCTTAGCCGCCTCCGTACAGAAATTTAAGCTCTTTCTCGGTTGCTTCCATTTCACGGTTTACCGCGGATTAAGCCTATCCTGCTATCTTTGGGCAATGATGGAACGGCAGAACGACCAGATTCAGTACAAGCGCGAGATGCGCATTCCGGTGGATATCCCGGTGCGGATATCGAGCGTGCTGGTGACATCTGATGCCGTGCTGCGCAACCTCACAGAGCATGGCGCGCTGATCGACGGCATCAGCCTTGCTCCCGGTGCGCATTTTCAGATCGAATATGAGGGGCAGATTCTGTTCGGCATCGTCGCTTGGGCGGAGGATGACCGGATCGGCGCGCGCTTCCCGTTCGCGCTGGAGGATGGCCCGCTCTATACCCGGTTGCAACAGGCGGTGCTCGATCATGAGGTGCGGCAAAAAGGCGCGGCCATGAACACGCATGGCGCGTCAATGCCGACCGCGCATCTGCCCGCACGCACGCCGCTCAACCCGATGCGGCGGCCCGTTGCCGGATTTGGCCGCCGGGGTTTGTAAGCGCCCCCTCGCTTCGCTACATGGGCGAAGTGACCACCGGCTCTCCTCCCGCCATCCCCCCCCTGCCCGCGCTCCACGCCAGCCATGCCGGACTTTGGCTGTGCGAGGCGGGCGGCGAGGCCCGCGTCGTCACGCGGGGAGAGGCCGTCTCGATTGCGGCGGAAACGCCAGTGCTGCTCCTCAACGCGCCCCTGACTGGCCAGCGGCTGGGCTATGACGCGCTGTCCGGCCTCGATCTGCTGGAGCTGTGGGCGTTCGTCCATCCTGCGCGCTTCCTCGTGCCAACGCCTGCCGGGCTGGCGCGCGCGCTGGGGCTGGATGAGCCGCAGCGAGAGCAGGATATCCCGCCTTTACTGATCGCTACGGCTGGTGCGTTGCTGGCGCAGTTGGGCAAGCCGGATTGGCGTGAGCGGGAAGGCGCCTGGATGTCCGCGCAATCGCTGCAAAGGCTGCGCTGGCCGTGGGCGCCCCTCGTTCTACCCCGTATCGAGCGCCCGAAGGACAATGACCGCTGGCTGTTCAGCCGCCTGCCGGAGTGGGAGGAAGCCTCCCCTCGCCCCGCGCCGCGCCCCTACACACCCGCGCCAGAAGACATAGAGGCCCGGCTGGCGGCCCTGACGGGCAACGCAGCGGAGCCACGGCCCGGCCAGAAGGCCTATGCGCTCTCCGCCGCCACGGCCTTCGCCCCGCGCCGCGAGCGGGACCGGCCGAACATGCTGCTGGCCGAGGCGGGCACCGGCATCGGCAAGACGCTGGGCTACCTCGCCCCGGCGTCGCTCTGGGCGGCGCGCGCGGGCGGCGCAGTCTGGGTCTCGACCTACACCAAAGCGCTTCAGCGCCAGCTTGACGCCGAGACCCGACGTATCCCCGCCATCCCCGGCGGGCAGACCGCCCCGCGCGTGGTGGTGCGCAAGGGGCGCGAGAATTATCTTTGCCTGCTCAATCTCGAAGACGCGCTACAAGGCGGCTTCTCGGGACGCGCGGCGATCCTCGCCCAACTGGTGGCGCGCTGGGCGGCCTACAGCAAGGACGGCGATATGGTCGGCGGCGACCTGCCCGGCTGGCTGCCCACCCTGTTCCGCCGCAACGGCTCCACCGCGCTGACCGACCGGCGCGGGGAATGCGTCTATGCAGGCTGTCCGCATTACCGCAAATGCTTCATCGAACACAGCGTGCGCGGCGCGGCGCAAGCCGATATCGTCATCGCCAATCATGCGCTGGTGATGATCAATGCGGCACGCGGGCGCGACGAGGGCGGCGCGCCCACCCGCCTGATTCTGGACGAGGCGCATCACATTTTCGACGCCGCAGATTCGACCTTCGCCGTCGCGCTGACGGGGCAGGAGACGATCGAGCTGCGCCGCTGGGTGATCGGCCCCGAAGGCGCAGCACGCGGGCGACGGCGAGGCCTATCCGCCCGCCTCGCCGACGTGGCCAGCTATGACGCGGAAGGCGCCGCCGCGATCGCTCAGGCGCGGGACGCCGCCAGCCTGCTCCCCGCAGACGAATGGCTGAAACGCGTGGTGCAGGGCGAGCCGTTCGGCCCGGTTGAGCGGTTGTTGTGCGCGGTGCGCGCACATGTGTTCGCCCGCGCGGAGGACGGCAAAGCGTCAGACGCCGACGCGGGTTACGGGCTGGAGGCGGAACTGGCCGAGCCGGACGGCGCGCTCGTGGAGGCAGCAACCGACGCCGCCGCCGCGCTCGATAGCCTGCTCCGCCCCCTCAACCATCTCGCCAAGCGCCTAGAAGCCCTCCTCACCGACGCGCCGGACTGGATGGATGGCCCCGCCCGCGCGCGCATCGAGGGGGCGATCGGCTCGCTGCAATGGCGCACGGATCTGCTCTCTGGCTGGATCGCGCTGCTGGCCCGCATCGGTGGGCCGGGCAACCCTGATTTCGTCGACTGGCTGGCGGTCGATCGGTTCGAGGGGCGCGAATATGATATGGGCCTCCACCGCCACTGGCTCGACCCTACCCGCCCGTTCGCCGAGACGGTGCTGAAAGGCGCGCACGGCGCGCTGCTCACCTCCGCCACACTGCGCGGCAGCCTCGGGGAAGGCTGGGCGCGGGCCGAGGCGCGTACCGGGGCAGTGCATATCGATGGGCCGGTCCAGCGGTTCGAGGCAGCCAGCCCCTTCGATTATGCCACGCAGGCGGAAGTGCTTATCGTTACCGATGTCAAGCGCGGAGACATCGCTGCCCTCTCTGCTGCCTATGCGCGGTTGATCGAAGCCTCGAACGGCGGCGCGCTCGGCCTGTTCACCGCCATCCGCCGCCTGCGCGCAGTGCACGCCCGCATCGCGGACAGGTTGGCCCGCGCCAGCCTGCCGCTGTACGCCCAGCATGTCGACCCGATCGATACCGGCACCTTGGTGGACATCTTCCGTGACGACATGCGCGCCTCACTGCTCGGCACCGATGCGCTGCGTGACGGGGTGGATGTGCCCGGCCACTCGCTGCGCCTGCTCATCATGGAAGGCGTGCCCTGGTCCAAGCCGACCGTGCTCCACGCCGCGCGCAAGCTTGCCGCCAAAAGCGAGGATGGTGGCGGCAATGCCTATGACGACGCGATCATCCGCGCACGGCTTGCGCAAGCCTTCGGTCGCCTCATTCGCCGGGCGGATGACAAGGGCGTGTTCGTCATCCTCTCTGCAGCCATGCCGAGCCGCTTGTTGAGCGCCTTTCCGCCCTGTGTCCCGATCCGGCGCACCACCCTTGATGAAGCGGTTATTACAGTGAGCGAACGACTTGGATTTGCAACGCCTTTGGTGCATCAGGGGGATGAATCGAGGATGCCGCAAAAATGAAAACCCTGATCCTGCTGCGCCACGCCAAATCAGGCTGGGATCACCCGGAGCTGCGGGATTTCGACAGGCCGCTCAATGCGAAAGGCGTGCGCGCTGCCGTAATGATGGGCAGGAAGGCGGCGTCGGAGGGTTTGGCACCTCAGCGACTCATCGCCTCTCCCGCCGTGCGCGTGATCCAGACACTGGAGGGGTTCCGTGAAGGCGCGGGAACATTGCCGGAAACGGAATGGGACCGGCGCATTTACCTTGCATCTTCTGCCACCCTGCTCGATCTGATTCGCGAGACCGGGGCAGGCGTCGATATGCTGATGATGGCTGGTCACAATCCCGGGCTTGAGGACCTGATCCTCGAACTGATAGCCGATGATGGCGCCTCGCCGCTGCGCGCTCTGGTCGAAGAAAAATTTCCTACAGCATCGCTCGCTGTGTTGCGCTGGGATGGGGATGACTGGTCCACGCTCGACTGCAAGAGCGGCGTTCGCCTTGATGCGCTGACCCGGCCGCGAGATCTCGATCCTTCCCTGGGGCCCGATGCAGACTGAACGTTTGTTATCCTAGCGCTGCGATCAGCCGATCGCGCATGGCAACGAGGCGAGCAAGCATATCATCGTTGCCTTGAAGCGAGGGGGCAGCGACATTTACCGAGGAGGCCGCCGGATCAGCCTCGCGCGGCGCATGCGCCCCTCCGCCTCCCTTGCCCGACAAAGCCTGCTGCGCACCGCGAACCGTATATCCGTCGACGGTTAGCAATCGATGGATGCGCCGGGCCATTTCCACATCGTCTGGTCGGTAATAACGGCGGTTGCCCGCGCGCTGCAGCGGACGCAGCGCCGGAAAGCGCGTCTCCCAATAGCGCAGGATGTGCTGAGGAACATTCAGCTCGGCAGACAGTTCGCCGATGGTAAGAAAAGCTCCGGATTGCTTGGCCATGCCGCCACTTTACCCGGCGGGTCAGCTGCGTCAATTGCTCAGAGAGCCCAACGACTACATTCAGCTTTTGGAAACCTGCTCTCGCATGATCTGGCTCGGCCGGAAAGTGAGCACACGACGCGGAGTTATCGGGACCTCAACCCCTGTTTTGGGATTGCGGCCGACACGCGCAGACTTGTCTCTTAATACAAAGGTGCCGAAGCCCGAAATCTTGACGTTCTCGCCCTTCGACAGAGCGTCGCACATCAAATCAAGAATCGACTCAACCAGCCGCGCGGATTCGGCGCGGGAAAGACCCACTTTCCCGTTCAGACTCTCTGCCAGATCGGCGCGCGTCAGCGTGTCTTTACCCCCCATGTACGGATCTTTCTCTTCTTCCCACCTAGAATTGCGCACTTGATTCCCGAAGCTAATCGCTTTTGCAAGTGCGCTGAACGGAATCCGCGCCAATTTGCATCAAATCGGAGCAAATGTGGCGGAAATTTACAACTATTACAGTCGAATGAGGCAGGCGCCCCAGGTGAAGCCGCCCCCCATGGCCTCCATCACTACCAGATTGCCGGGTTTGATGCGCCCGTCGCGCACCGCAACGTCGAGCGCGAGGGGTACGGATGCGGCAGACGTATTGGCGTGTCGGTCGACGGTAATTATCACCTTTTCCGGTGCGAGGCCCAGCTTGCGCGCGGTGGCATCAAGGATGCGGGCATTGGCCTGATGAGGCACGACCCAATCAATATTTTCCGCACGCTCTCCTGCCATCTCCAACACCTCGCGAAGAACGGCGGCGAGGTTGGTGACAGCATGGCGGAACACTTCCTGCCCCTTCATACGCAGCTTGCCGACAGTGCCCGTGGTCGAGGGACCGCCATCGACATAGAGCAGCTCGTTATGCCGCCCGTCCGCGTGCAGCTTGGTGGCGAGGATGCCGCGTTCACCGCGCTCGCTCTCCTCTGCGCCAAGCACGATCGCTCCGGCGCCATCGCCGAATAGCACGCAGGTCGTCCTGTCTTCCCAATCGAGTATGCGCGAGAAAGTCTCCGCGCCGATCACCAGCGCCTTAGTCGCTGCGCCGGAGCTGATCATACTGTCGGCGACGCTCACAGCGTAGAGGAAACCGGAGCACACCGCAGCCACATCGAACGCGATGCAATCGTTGATCCCCAGCGCTGCCTGCACACGGGTCGCGCTCGCGGGAAACGTCTGATCCGGCGTCGCGGTCGCCAGCACGATGAGATCGATCTGCTGCGCGTCGATGCCAGCGGACTCCAGCGCCGCGCGTGCCGCCTGTGCTCCGAGCGTGGCGGTCGTTTCCCCCTCGCCCGCAATATAGCGGTTGGCGATGCCCGTGCGTTCGCGAATCCATTCGTCGCTGGTGTCCACGCGCTCGGCGATCTCTGCATTGCTGACAGATTTCGCGGGCAGGGCAGAACCTGTGCCCAGCAAGACCGAACGGCGAATCATCAGGAGGCCAGCTCCATCTTTCCCAGGGCGTCGACGCGTGCAAGCTCACTCGTAATGCGCTGAGTGATGTCCGCCTCCAGCAGGCGCGCCGCGACATGGACGGCATTGGCAACGCCAGCCGCATTTGCATTGCCGTGGCTTTTTACGACAACACCATTGAGCCCCAGAAACACCGCACCATTATGCTGGTTGGGGTCGAGATGATGACGCAAGAGATGCATGGCGGGCTTGGAAATCAGGAACCCTATCTTGGAGCGGGTTGAGCTTGTGAAGGCCCGGCGCAGCAAGTCTGTGACGAAACGGGCGGTTCCTTCCGCCGTCTTGAGCGCGATATTGCCGGAGAAGCCGTCGCTCACGATCACGTCCGCCTCGCCGCGCGCCAGCTTGTCGCCCTCGGTAAAGCCATCGAACTGCATCGCAAGCTGAGGGCTCGCCCGCAGGATTGCGGCGGCATCGCGAATTTCGTCCGTGCCTTTGAGGTCTTCGGTGCCGATATTGAGCAGGCGGACGCGCGGACGCTCCAGCTCCATCGCCGCACGGGCATAGGCGGCGCCCATCACCGCGAACTGCACGAGGTTACGCGCGTCGCATTCTGTGTTCGCGCCCAGATCCAGCATCACCACGTCATTGTCGCCCAGGGTGGGCAGCAACGCGGCGAGCGCCGGGCGATCGATCCCGGCCATAGTGCGCAGCGCGAGCTTGGCCATAGCCATCAGCGCGCCCGTATTGCCGGCCGAAACCGCAGCGCCAGCCTCGCCCCGCTTCACCGCGTCGATCGCGAGGCCCATCGAGGTGCTCTTGGCACGGCGAATGGCTGCCGCGGGCTTTTCGCTCGCATCGACCACACCGTCCGTGTGAACGATGTCTGACGCAGCGCGCAAATTGGGGTGGTTATCGAGCGCGGCCTTGATGCGCGTCTCGTCTCCGAACAGGGTGAAGCGCAATCCATCATGCCGGCGCCGAGCCTCGGCCACACCCGCCATCATGACGCGTACGCCTTCATCGCCGCCCATCGCGTCTATGGCGATATGCGGCTTGCCGGTCACATGTTCCCCCTGAATGTCAGCGGCTCCGAATCAGGCCCCGACGGCGATGACTTCGCGGCCGTTATAGTGGCCACAAGCGGTGCACAGATGATGTGGGCGCTTCAACTCGCCACAGTTGGTGCATTCCTGGAATGCCTCAACCTTGAGCGAATCATGGCTGCGGCGCATGCCGCGCTTGGATGGAGATGTTTTCCGCTTCGGGACAGCCATGTCGGCACCTGTATCCGTATCTATAATCGGTTGATGCGACGTTCGGGGAAGGCTCTGCATCGGCTGGGCCGACGCGGAACCGACTGCGCAATGCGCGCCCCGGCTGTCGCGAAGTCATGCGCCTATAGCGGGTTTTTCCAGCAGGGCAAGAGTTATTGTCTCGGTTGTGCGCCCGTCCCCACCGCATAGCTGGCATGCAGCGCAATGATGACCCTCTCGATGAGTTCATAAGGGATGCCGTCCGCAAAGCGGAACTGGAGATTGCCCTTCGGCCCGCGATAAGGGGCCAAGGCATCCACCAGATCTGCAGGCTGCTTCACCGGAGGGTAGATGCCGATATGATGCTTGAACGCCGCAAAGTAGAGGAAGACCCTGCCCTGCCGGAACGCTGGCATCCTGTAGCTGATGGTCTCCTGCGCGTCGGGACATAGAGCACGCGCCATCCGCCGGATTTCGCGCAAGGCGGGCTGGGCGATCTCTGGGCTGGAGGCTATATATTCCTCGACGATCATTCCGTCCCCTTATCCTGCCAGTGCGCGGTCGCCGACGAAGGGGTTGGTCGCGCGCTCGTGGCCGAAGTTGCTCATGGGCCCGTGGCCCGGCACGAACGCCACGTCATCTCCCAACGGCCAGAGTCGCTGCGTGATCGCGTCAATCAGTTGCTGGTGATTGCCGAGCGGGAAGTCCGTCCGCCCGATTGACCCCTGGAACAAAACGTCACCGACCAGCGCGAGGCGCGAGGGCGCGTGGTAGAACACGACATGGCCCGGCGTATGACCAGGGCAGTGGATGACATCGAGCGTGAGATCACCGACCTGAACCGAGTCTCCGCCCTGAAGCCACCGATCCGGCTCGAAGGCCTTGCCGGTGACGCCGTATTTGCGGCCGTCTTCCTCCAACCGGGCGATCCAGAAGCGATCGGCCTCCTGCGGCCCCTCGATCGGCACGCCCAGCTCGGCTGCGAGAATCCCCGCCTGTCCACAGTGATCGATATGGCCATGGGTGACCAGTATCTTCTCAATTGCTACCCCCTGCTCCCGCGCGGCGGCCTTGAGGCGGTCGAGATCGCCGCCGGGATCGACAAAAGCGCCACGCATAGTGGCGGTGCACCAAAACAAAGTGCAGTTCTGTTGAAGCGGGGTGACGGGAATGATCGCCGCGCGCAACGGCGGCGCGGCCTGCTTGGACGTGTCTGTCATAGACGCGATGTGGGGCAGGATCGCCCGGCTTGCAACCGCTTCCTGTTATACCAGCCGCCGGCAACTCCATACCACCCTGCCGACGATATCGACCAGCGCGGGGTCAACATCGTGCCAGCTCGGATAATGCGGATTGTCGCTCGATATCGTCAGCCCCCCGCCCCCGCGGCGAGGCGAGAGGGCGACGCGCTTGACCATCAGAGCATCGTCAAGCCTCAGCACATAGATGCCGTCGCGCAACCGCTCTGCCCCGTCGGCGCAATCGACCATGATCGTGTCGCCATTGCCCAGCGTAGGCGCCATCGATTCCCCTTTTACATCGATAATGGAGAGAGTTTCAGGCGATAAGCCGAGCTGTTTCAGCCAGTGCCGATCAAACCCAATAGTCGCGACCTCCTCCTCACCCTCGGCCAGTGCGCCATGCCCCGCGGAAGCCTCGACGAGCAACCGAGGTATGGACGCCACGCCCTCAAGTTTAGGAAATATCTTAGATTCTTGTCGTTGGTCCGAGAGCATGTGCGGAGGCGCGTCCGGCCCGGGCGCACCCAGCAGCACCTCATCCACACCAAAATAGCGCGCAAGCAGCCTGCGGTCTTCCTCGTCCAGTTTCCGGGGTGTGCCGCGCTTAATAAACTGCTGAATATAGGCCACATTCCGCCCGATCAGACGGGAGAGTGAACCATAATTCTCACCCCGGTCAGCTATCAGCCTGGCGAGGAACTCGCGTGGTGCGTTCTCATCCATTTTGGCCCCATGTGTTTGAGAAATTTCCTAGACATGTTGGATTTCGCCCGGAATATAGGATTATTCCTATTTGTCGACTCGTGATAGACAAGCTGTTGGAAAAGGAAGGGAAAATGACGTCCATTTTACGGAAGATCGAGAATTTCCTGCGGGACACGGGGATGGCTCCTACTCGTTTCGGGCGGGACGCCGTGCGAGACCCGCGACTCGTGTTCGATATAAGAAACGGGCGGGAACCTAGCCCGAGAATGATCCGAAAGATAGAACATTTCATGAACATATTCCGAAATGGAGCGATCAGCCAATGAAACGCGCCCAACCCCAGTTCCATCATTCCGTTCCCCTCACCCGCGAGCGGAGGCGGCTGCGCAGCCGCGACTGGCCACGTCAGCCCCGGCGCGATCCGCATGTGCGGGTGATAGCACGGCTTTCAGAACTTGCCGGACCGGATATGTCCGTTATCGCGAGTTCGTCACGCCCGTGGGCGAGTGCTACTTTCACCGGCGCGCAGCACCGCGTGATCACGCGCTTTGCGGGGGACCACGCTCAGGATTGCGCGACCCGCTTTGCCGAAGCCCTGCCCGAGGCGGAGTTTACGATATCGGGGCACATCGTCGCCGATGCCTGCATCGACGAATGGCGACAAGAGGAGGCTGCGGTCGATGGCGCGGAGGCATCGCCTCACAGTGCATCGGGCGTGTTTTGTCTGCGCGTCACGGTGCTGACCGTGGAAGACTGGTAAATATCAGCCCACGCGCGCGCTCAGGCCGCGCAACGCCGCCAGTGCGGCATCAAGATCGGGGGACAGCAGCGGCTGTTCCCCGGTTTCGTCGTCCAGACCTTCGGCTTGCAGCTCCATTTGCTGGGTGGTCGGCGTCAAGGCGTCCGGCAGTCCACGACGTCGGGCAATGCCGCGTTCCAGCCGCTCGGTCAGGTCACGGATCGTGGGTCCGGCGGATACGGATTCGGCGGCGACGGGTTCCGACACGAATTGCGGGTGCTCGACCGGGCGGAAGCGCACATTTTCGAGCAGACGACTCATTTCGGTCTCGATCGCCTCCCACGGCAGAGGCTCCGGCGCACGGGGCATCGCAAGGCCGGTGATGTCCTCAACGATCAGCTCGCGTGGCTCCTCGACCAGTGGAGAGACTCCCCCGCCGAGGTCGCGGCTGACCATCAGCGGGGCGCGTGGCGGCGCATCGGGGTGGGCGTCTGCCCGGCGCACGGAGGGGAGAAGCTCGAGTTCAGCCTCTGGTGCGGGCGGCGCATCCGCCAGCTCAACCCGCTTCACCTTGCGACGGAAGAGGCCACCCAAGGCGGTTTCCATGAATGTCATGTCGCGATCCTCTTTGTGTTTGTGTGATGTTCGGCCTCGCCATGGCGACCCGAAAGTCACCAGTCCTGCAGTACCCAGCCCGGCAAGTCCGACGAACAGCATTCGTGCCGTTTCACCGAGCGGCGGCGCGGCGGCGGGCACGAAGCGTGCCACTCCACTCGCCCGGCTGGCCAGTTCCAGCACATCCACAGGAATGAGCGCGCCCGCCCCCGCCCCGCCCAATCCGGCGAGTGTGACGAGGATGATATGGGCGTCACGGCGTTTCACTGTGGTCCTTAAGCCTGCTGGAAGGCGTTATCCGGCCTTTTCAAGCAGAATATGGTAAACAGGTTGATAACGACTGACGTTGACGGCCCAGTTTCGCTCGCCCTCCACGAAGGCTCTGGCAGTGGCGCGGCGCGCCTCCCATCCCGCTCGATCGGCAAGCAGGCGCCCGAGCGCATCGGCAATCGAAGCGGGATTGTCGGGCGCAAACAAGGTCCCGGTCACGCCGTCCTCGATCAGCTCCCTGTGCCCGCCGACGGCAGATGCCGCCACCAATCTCCCCTGCGCCATGGCCTCCAGGGGCTTGAGCGGCGTCACAAGCTCGGTCAGCCGCTGCGCCTTGCGCGGATAGGCTAGGACGTCCGTGAGCGCGTAATAATTCTCCACTTCGTCATGCGGCACGCGTCCGACAAAACGGATCGCGTCACGCGCGCTCGAGCCTTCAGCCTGGGCGCGCAGGGCAGCCTCCATCGGCCCACCGCCGACGAGCAGCAGCTTCGCCTTCGGGCGCGCCGCGACCAGCGTCGGCATCGCGGCGATGAGGTCGTCCAGCCCCTCATAGTCATAGAAGCTGCCGATGAATCCTATTACCTCGGCATCGTCCAGCCCCAGCGTCGCCCGCAAGGCGGCATCGGGCGGCACAGGGTCGCCGAACATCTCCATGTCCACGCCATTAGGAGACACGACGATCTTGGCCAGGTCGATCCCGCGCGCCACCAGATCGCCCTTCAACCCTTCGCAGATCACCGCCACCGCATCGGCGCGTTTCACCGCGCGCGTCTCGAGCCATCGGGTCAAACGATATTGCAGCCCACCCTCGGTCGCCGTGCCGTTGCTCACCGCCGCGTCCTCCCAGAAGGCACGGATTTCGTAGAGCATCGGGATGCTGTGCCTCTGCGCGACCCGCTGCGCCGCGAGTGCGTTCAGCACAGGGGAATGCGCGTGAATGATATCCGGTCGCCAGCTGCGGATCACGCCTTCCAGCGCATGCTCCAGATCGGCAACTTCGGACCATTCGCGCACGAGCGGTGGGCCGCCCCGGCGCGGCGCGGTCGTGCGGAAAAAGGTGATCTCGTCGACGGTTTCGACAGCAGGGCCGCTCGCGCTGTGCCGCTGCCCGGTCAGCCCGCGCACCTCCAGCCCCTGCGCCATCTGCGCGCGGAGGATCGCGCGCGTGCGGAACGTGTAACCGCTATGCAGCGGCAGGCTGTGATCGAGGATGTGCAGAACGCGCGTCATATTCCGCCTCCTTAGCGCGCAAATATTTAACGCCGCGTCAACCATGATCGGCTAAGGACTTGTTCGGAAAAGCCGCGCGATGATCGACACATTCTCCCTACTATTGAGCCACGCGCTGGTGTTCCTTGCCTGCTGGCGGCTGCTGCGCCGCGCAGACCTCGACGCCGAAGAGCACGGTAAGTCCCGCGATGCGTGACATCTTCTTCCTGATCTTCCTTGCCGCGATGTTCCTCATCGCGCTCAAGCGTCCTTTCCTTTTCGTGCTGACCTACGCTTACATCGACATCGTCTCACCCCAGCGATTGAGCTATTTCCTGCTCAATTCCATCCCCATTTCGCTGATAGCCTTCGCAGGCGCGTTCGGCGGATGGCTCCTGATCGACAACAAACGCGACAGCCGCCTTTCCTGGCGACAACTCCTCATGGTCGCGCTGCTCGTCTGGTGCGCATACACCACGACCCACGCCGATTTCCCGATCGACGCGCAGGCCAAATGGGCGTGGGTATGGAAGAGCCTGGTCTTCGCGATCTTCCTGCCGCTCACCTTGCGCACGCGCCTGCGCATTGAGGCGCTGGCGCTGGTGATGGTGCTGTGCGCCAGCACGATTATAGTCACCGGCGGCATCAAGACTATCATATCCGGCGGCGGCTATGGCGAACTCAACCTGATGGTGGAGGACAATAGCGGCCTCTATGAAGGCTCCACCATCTCAATGGTCGCGATCGCCATCATTCCGCTGATCCTGTGGCTATCTAAACACGGCACGATTTTTCGCCCCAGCCGCCTTGTCACTTTTTATGCCGTCGCGCTCTGCGGCGCGTGCCTGCTGATCCCCATCGGCACGGTAACGCGCACTGGCCTGCTCTGTATCATCCTGCTGGGCGCGCTGCTCCTCTGGCGCAGCAAGAAACGCCTGCAATATGGCCTCGGCATCGCCGCGCTGGCGCTCGTCGCCATCCCGTTCCTGCCGACCAGCTTCACCGAGCGCATGGGCACGATCAAGAACTATCAGGGCGACCAGAGCGCCTCCACCCGTGTCGAGGTGTGGAAATGGACGCTCGATTACGTCGAGACCCACCCGATGGGCGGAGGGTTTGATGCCTATCGCGCCAACAAGTTTGAATATGACGCACTCCGCACCGAGGGGATCGGCAACGACAAGCGCATCGTAAAGGAGCATATCATCGAGGAAGGCCGCGCCTATCACAGCGCCTATTTCGAGATGCTCGGCGAACAGGGCTATCCCGGCTTCATGCTGTGGGCGTTGATCCATCTGCTGTCGTTCGTTTCGACGCACCGTGTCTATCGACTCTATACAAAGCGCGGGCGCGAGGATGAGGCTTGGGTCGCGCCCTTGGCGCTAGCATTGCAGCAGGGTCACCTCATCTATCTGCTCGGCGCAGCCTTCGTCGGCATCGCGTACCAGCCCTTCGTGTTCATGTTGCTGGCGTTGCAGATCGGCCTCTCGACCTATCTTGCCCGGCTGCGCAAGGCGGAAGCTGTGGTGCCGATCTTCGCCGGCAGGGCGAGCGCCCGCCCCGCATGAGCACGCCACCAAGACCCCAGCTTGACGGCCTCACCGCCGCCCGCGGCATCGCTGCGTGGTTCGTCGTGCTGTTCCACATCCGCAGCGGCATGCCATGGCTGCCCGCCGATGTGCTGAATGTGATCCACAAGGGCTACCTCGCGGTCGATTTCTTTTTCATCCTGTCGGGCTTCGTCATCTGGCTCTCGGCCAGCGGCGAGTTCACGGCTCGGGGGCTGGCCGCGACCCCTGCCTTCCTGCGCCGACGGCTGGCGCGCATTTACCCTCTCTACGCTGTGATGCTCGCCCTGACCGTGGGTTTCGTCCTGCTGCTCGAAGCGACCGGGCGCAGCACGGCGGGTTATCCGTGGGCCGAGCTGCCGCTGCATGTCCTGATGCTCCAGAACTGGGGCTTCACCCCGGATTTGAGCTGGAACCACCCCGCCTGGTCGATCAGTACCGAGTTCGCGGCCTATCTGCTGTTTCCGCTGCTGGTACTGCTGTTCCGGCCGATAGCCCGCGCGCCGCGCTGGGCGATAGCGGGGGCCATCGCCTGCCTCATCACCGCGCTGGCGGCGGGGATGCTTGCGATGGGCTATACCAACCTCGGCGGCCATATCGTGCGGAGCGGCCTCGCGCGCTGCATAGCGGAATTCAGCATCGGCTGCCTGCTCTGCGCCTTGTGGCAACAGGGCGTGGATCGGCGCTCACGCGCTATGTCCCTCGTAGCTCTGCTTGCAGGCTGCCTCAGCTGGGCGAGCGGCATCACCAATGAGCTGGTCGCCTTCCCGCTCGTCACCGCAGCGCTCATCTATCTGATCGCGGACCATTCGCAGCGCGGCGGACGGATCGCGCGGCCGCTCGTATATCTGGGGGAGATCAGCTACGCGACCTATCTGTCGCACTTCATGTTGTTCATCTGGTTCAAGATCGCGTTCGTGGACAACGCCGGGAACATCGCGCCACATCTGGTCGCGCTGTTCATGCTGCTAACCCTCGCGGCGTCCGTCATCCTCTATCACGGCGTGGAGAAGCCAGGCCGCAGGCTCGCCGGGCGGCGACAAACTTAAGGCCGGATCTTCCACCCGCTTTTCAGCAGCGTGTAGCACAGGAAGCCGAGCACCACGTTCAACCCGCCCAGCACCACCATGCCGCGCACCACCTCGGTATCCGCGACTGACAGAAAGCCATAGCGAAAGCCGGAGATCGCGTAGAAAAACGGGTTGGCGTGGCTGATCGCCTGAAACACCGGCGAGAGCCTGTCCACCGAATAGAATGTGCCGGACAACAGCGACAAGGGCGCGACGACGAAGTTTGTGATCGCGGCGGCATGATCGAACTTTTCAGCCCAGATCGAGGTCAGCACGCCGAGAAAACTGACGAACATCGTCCCCAACGCCCAGAAAACGACAATCGCCCACACATGGCGCGGCGCGATGTGCACACCCGGCCACAGCGCAATCGCAATGCCGATGGCCACACCGACAAACGCTGCGCGCGTCATGGCCGCCGCCACCTGCGCAAACAGCAGCTCCGCCGTGGAAATGGGCGGCATCAGATAATCGACGATCGTACCCTGAATCTTGCCGACCAGCATGCCGAAGCTCGAATTGGCGAATGCGTTCTGGATCATCCCCATCATGATGAGGCCGGGCGCGATGAAATCCGCGAACGGCGCGCCAAGGATCGTCCGCCGCTCACCGCCCAGCGCCACCGTGAAGATGATGAGATAGAGCAAGGTCGTGATCGATGGCGCCCATATCGTCTGGAGCTGCACCTTCATGAAGCGCCTTACTTCCTTGATATAGAGCGCCCGCGTGCCAGACCAGTTGATGCGGCGAATGCGCGGCACGCCCGGCTCGGAAAAGCGAACGGGGTGCGCAGGCTGGGTCTGATCTGTCATAGCCAGCCCGATTATCGGCTGGCCAGCAGCTGGGCAAGGCAAAACCGGCGCGATTCACGCAAAGCGGTTGATATACGAGTCGGCAACCGCCATATGCGCTCCTCAGCCGCCAAAACAGCATCAAGTGATGGAGTGAGTCTTGTCCTGGACCGACGAACGCATAGATCAGCTCAAGTCCATGTGGGAAAAGGGCATGACCGCCAGCCAGATCGCCGACGAGCTGGGCGGTGTTAGCCGCAATGCGGTTATAGGCAAGGCGCATCGCCTCGGCCTTCAGTCGCGCCCATCGCCGGTCAAGGCGAATGAGGCACCGCGCAAAAAACCAATCGCTCGCAAGCCCGATACGCCCGGCACAGAGATGCGCGCAGCTGCCCCTGCGCCTTCCGCCAACCCCTCTCCCACCCGCGCGGAGGCGGATACCCCGCCGTTCGACATGGATGACGCCGCCCCCCAGCCGCTGGAAGCAGCACCCACGCCGCGTCCGCAGCAGCGCATCGTCTCGATCGGCCCCGGCGGCTTCATGCGCCAGGGTCCGGGCGACCAGCAGGCGCCGATCCCCCCCGCCCCGCCGCGCCGGCTCGTGCCCGCCAAGCCCAGCCCGGAAATCGCGGACAAGACGAGCCTGCTCGACCTAACAGAGAAGATCTGCAAATGGCCGATGGGCCACCCGGGCGAGCCGGATTTCCATTTCTGCGGCGAGAAGGTGAACCCCGGTTTCCCTTATTGCGTCGAGCATTGCGGCCGGGCCTATCAGGCGCAATTGCCACGCGGCACCCGTCGCCCGCCGCCGCCGATGCCGTTTGGCGGACCGCGTGTCCGCTAACCGCGTTCTGGCCTGAAATGCGATGAGCCGTTGACTCGAGGACGAGACTCGTCCCATTGATGCTGCGATGCAGCATGATGGTCTCCAATGCGGATAGCGGTAATCGATGACAGCGCGGCGCGCGCCGCCGTCATCGAGGAAGGCTTGCGCGAGGCGGGCCTCTCTGACCTGCACATCTTTCTCGACCGGCACGGACTCGCCGCCAAGCTGGAGGTGTGCTCACCCGACGTCGTGCTGATGAACCTCGAAAACCCCAGCCGCGACATGCTGGAGGAAACCTTCGCCCTGTCGCGCGCGCTCGCTAGGCCGATCGCGATGTTCGTTGACCAGTCGGACGAGAGCGCGATCGCAGAGGCGGTCGACGCCGGCATCTCCGCCTATGTCGTGGACGGGCTGCGCAAGGAGCGCATCAAACCTGTGCTCGATCTTGCCGTGCGCCGCTTTCAGGCGTTCAACCGCCTCCAGACCGAGCTGGCCGAGGCACGCTCGCAACTGGCCGAGCGCAAGGTGGTGGACGAGGCCAAGCTGATCCTGATGAAGAAGCGCGGCCTCTCCGAGCCGGACGCCTACAAGCTGCTGCGCACCCACGCGATGCAGAGCAACCGCCGCATTGCCGATATCGCGCAGGCCATCGTCACCGCGGAAAATCTGTTGGGAGGTGCTTTGTGAGCCTCGATCCGTTTCGTATCGGCTTTCTCCCGCTGGTGGACGCCGCCCTACCCATCCTGGCGAAAGAGCTGGGCCTCGCCGAGGAGCAGGGCATCGACCTAGAGCTGGTGCGCGACATGAGCTGGGCGACCGTGCGCGACCGGCTGATCTATGGCGGGACGGACGCCGCACACCTCGTCGCCCCTCTGGCGCTCGCGTCGACACTCGGGCTGGATCGGCCTGCCGTGCCGATGGCGGTACCGTTCGTGCTCGGCCTTAACGGCAATGCGGTCACGCTTGCGCCGCCGCTGGCCGAGGCGATCGGCGCGCATGGAGAGCTGCTCGATTCGGTTACATTGGGGCAGAGGCTCGCCGCCCTCATAAGCTTGCGAGCACGCGAGGGAACGCGGCTGCGTTTCGGCGTCGTGCATCGCTATTCCAGCCACAATTACATGCTGCAATATTGGCTGCGCGGCAGCGGCGTCGATGTCGCGCGCGATGTCGAGATCGTCACCATCGCCCCACCCTTCGCCGCCGAGGCGCTCAGCCTGCGTGAGATCGACGGCATCTGCGTGGGCGAGCCTTGGAACAGCGTTGCCGTAGAGCGCGGAGTCGGTGTGATCGTCAACGTCACTTCACATATATGGTTGCGCGGAGTGGAAAAGGTGCTCGCGATGCAGGCGGCGCGAGCGGAAGCGGAGCCGGAGATCGTCCACCGCCTGATTCGCGCGCTTTACAGGGCGGGTGAGGTCTTCATCGATCCCGACCGTCATTCGGCAAACGCCGCCATCCTTGCGCGCGCCGATTACCTCGACGGATCGGCCGACCTGATCGAGCGCGCGATTGCAGATCGCATTACGCTGGCGGCCGGGCAGGAGCCGCAGCATATCCCGGATTTCATGTTCCAGCATCGCGAGGCGGCAAACTTCCCTTGGGTCAGCCAGGCGGCGTGGCTCTATGCGCAGATGGTTCAGGCGGGTCATGTCGTGAAGTCAGACGAAGGCTATGCCGCCGCACAGCGGGTGTTCCGGCCCGACATCTATCGCGCGGCCTTTGCCGGAACACAGGTACCCCTGCCAGGCGCCAGCGCGAAGCTGGAGGGCGGGATCAGCGAGACGACCGGCGTGGGCACAGTGCAAGGCCGGCTGCTGCTGGGGCCGGACACATTCTTCGACGGGCGCGCATTCGATCCGGATCAACTTGACGCCTATCTTGCTCAGGCTTGATGAGGGGGTGCAACGATTGCATTTTGTGCAACGCAAAATTTTCCCTCTTGCCCAAACGGCGAATCAGTGCCAATCTTGGAACCGACGAGACAAGGATGTCTTGGCATGATTTATCGGCCTCACCCAATGGCGGGTCTGGCTTGATACCGCCGCACACGGCACCGGAGGCAACGCAGCCGCCCGAACCAGCTCATAGCTGTGATTCGAGGCGGTTTTTTTGCGTCTATCACGGGTCCGGCGCTCAGGCGGAAGCGCACAAGGGGAATGGCGCGGTCCACGGACTTCGCCTCATGCAACGGGTTCGGGAAGGAGCATTTTCGATGGCGGAACAGGACGAACAGCAGGGGATCAGCCGCAGAGGCATATTGAAAACCAGCGGCACAGCTGCCCTTTTGGGTGCGGTGCAGCAGGCATTTCCATCTGGCGCCTTTGCGGCCGGTCCGGGGCCGGAAGTTCAGGGAGCAAAGCTCGGCTTCATCGCATTGACCGATTCAGCGCCGCTGATCATCGCCAAGGAGCTGGGCCTGTTCGCCAAATATGGCATGCCCAACGTGATTGTCGCCAAGCAGGCGAGCTGGGGCGCCACGCGCGACAACCTTGTGCTGGGCAACGAAGGCGGCGGCATTGATGGCGCGCATATCCTGACGCCGATGCCTTATTTCCTCTCTATGGGCTTTCAGGCCAAACAGACGCCGATGAGCATCCTCGCCCGCCTCAACGTCAACGGACAGGGCATATCGGTTTCCAAGGAATATCTCGGTGCCAAAGCCGGTCTTAACTCTGCCGCGATGAAAGGCGTGATCGCCCAGCGGAAGGCAGCAGGCAAGAAGATCACGATGGCGATGACCTTCCCCGGCGGCACGCACGATCTCTGGATCCGCTATTGGCTGGCGGCTGGCGGCATCGATCCTGACAACGACATTTCGCTGATCACCATTCCGCCGCCACAGATGGTCGCCAACATGCGCGCGGACACGATGGACGCCTTCTGCGTCGGCGAGCCGTGGAACGACCAGCTGGTTGCCCAGCAGCTCGGCTACACCGCCGTTTCCACCGGCCAGATGTGGATGAACCACCCGGAAAAAAGCTTTGCCATGCGCTCGGACTGGGTAGATCAAAACCCCCGCGCCGCCGTCGCCATTACCGCCGCGATCATCGAGGCGCAGCGCTGGGCGGACAACCCCGCCAACATTGCGCGAATGGCGATGATGATCTCCGGGCCGCAATATTTCAAGGTGCCGGTGAGCGACATTGCCGACCGCCTGCAGGGCAACTTCACCATGGGCGACGGGCGCAAATTCCCCAACGCGGCGTTCAGGATGCGCTTCTTCGGCGGCTTTGCCTCCTTCCCCTACAAGAGCCATGATCTCTGGTTCCTCACCGAGAATCAGCGCTGGGGCAAGTTGCCGATGACCCTCAACACCAATGCCATCATCGCCAAGGTCAACCGCAGCGACATCTGGCGCAAGGCGGCAGCGGCAATCGGTGGCAAGGGACCCGCAAGCGACAGTCGCGGGCCGGAGAAGTTCTTCGACGGCAAGGTCTTCAACCCCGCCAACCCCAAGGCCTATCTCGCCAGCCTCGGCATCAAGCGCGTCTGACGGAGCATATCCATGTCTGCCTCATCCCCCCTAGCAAACAAAGGCCAGAGCGAGGGTGCTTCCGCGCCCTCCTCTCCGGCCGCCGGAGCCACAGTCGTGCCCTATCCCGAAGACGCCATAAAGCGTCGCCAATTGCCGCCTATGCCCGCTCCGATGCAGGCGTGGGAAGAAAAGTTGCGGTCCATTGCCGCGCAAACCCTGCCCACGTTGTTGATGCTCGTCGTGCTGTTCGGCCTGTGGCAGGTGGCGTGCGGCAGCCCGGACGCAACCTTCCCCTCGCCGCTCAAGGTCTGGCAAGATAGCCACGAGCTGATCGTCAACCCGTTCGAGGGCGTGACCGTCGACTTCTCCGGCGTGCATGTCAGCGAGGAAGGTGTCGTCGGCATCGCCGGGCATATCGTCACCAGCCTCAAGCGCGTCATGATGGGCTATAGCCTGGCCGCGATCCTCGGCATAGCGCTCGGCATCCTCGTTGGGCAGAGCGTGTTCGCCTATCGCGCGCTCGATCCGCTGTTCCAGGTGCTGCGCACCGTGCCGCCGCTCGCGTGGTTGCCGATCAGCCTCGCGATCTTCCAACAGGCGCAGCCCTCCACGATCTTCCTCATCTTCATCACCGCGATCTGGCCGGTGATCTTGAACACGGCCGCAGGCGTCCAGTCCATGCCCGCCGCCTATGTGAATGTCGGCAAGGTGCTGAACCTCAACCCGATCGAATATTTCACCAAGATCATGCTGCCCGCCACCGTGCCGCACATGTTCACCGGGCTTCGCATCGGCGTCGGCATGAGCTGGCTCGCGATCGTTGCGGCAGAGATGGTGCAGGGCGGCACCGGCATCGGCTTCTTCATCTGGGACAGCTACAACAGCTCGCTGCTGACCGACACCATCGTCGCGCTGATCTGGATCGGCCTTGTCGGCTTCGCGCTGGACCGCATCGTCGCCTTCATCGGCCGCAAGGTCGCCCGGACCGCCTGAGGAGAAACGCTCATGAAACAGAGAAGCTATCTCGCACTCGAAGACATCTGCGTGGAGTTCCCGACCAAGAAGGGCACGTTTTGCGCGCTCGACAAGATCAGCCTCAGCATCGAGAAGGGCGAATTCGTCTCGCTGATCGGCCACTCCGGCTGCGGCAAATCGACGCTGCTCAATGTGGTGGCCGGGCTGGTGAAGCCGACGCGCGGCGTCGTATTCCTTGACAATCAGGTGGTTGATGCGCCGGGCGTGGATCGCGCGGTGGTGTTCCAGGATCACTCACTGCTCCCCTGGCTGACGGTGGAGGAAAATGTCTGCCTCGCCGTCGACAAGACCGCCAAGGGCAAGAGCAAGGCCGAGCGCAAGGAATGGGCGCTGCACAACCTCGAGCTGGTGCAGATGGCTCACGCGGCGAACAAGCGCCCCGGTGAGCTTTCCGGCGGCATGAAGCAGCGCGTCGGCATCGCCCGCGCGATCGCGATGCAGCCGCGCGTGCTGCTGATGGACGAACCGTTTGGCGCGCTAGACGCCCTCACCCGCGCTGCGTTGCAGGATGTGGTGATGGATCTTCAGGCCCGGCTCAACAACACCGTGCTTATGATCACGCACGATGTCGACGAAGCCGTGCTGTTGTCTGACCGCGTCATCATGATGACCAACGGCCCAGCCGCGCGGATCGGCGAGGACCTCAAGGTCCACATCCCGCGTCCGCGCGCACGCCTCGCGGCGATGGATCTGCCCGAATATGCCGACGCGCGTCACGCGGTCGTCCACTTCCTGCACGAGCGGTATCGCAACCCCGCGACCTTGCAGGCGGCCTGAGCCGCAGCCGCGCGGGGCGGCACGCACATCAGTCTCAAAACGAGAGAGGATGTCCTGAGCGCACATGCCACAGGACAAAAGGGGGAAGTTATGCACACGAAATCCATCACACTCGCGGCCCTGATGGGCACCACGGCCGCTCTCGCGGCGCAATCCGCCCAAGCCGAAACCTTCAAGCTAAAGCCCAGCATCGACGCGCGCCTGCGTTATGAAAATGTCGACCAGCCGACTACCGACGCAGAAGCGGTCACCATGCGCGTACGCCCAGGCATCACGCTCAGCACCAAGAGCGGCTTTTCCGCGCTGGTCGAGGCGGAAGCGACGCTCGCGGCAGACGATGGCTACACCGCGTTCCCGGAAATATTCACGCCGGCATCCATTGGCTTCAGCCACCAGCTCCGGGCCGGTTACTCCGTGATTTCAGACCCGAAGAATATCGAGCTGAACCGCGCGCAGATCCAGTACAAGACCAAGACCTTCACCCTCACTGGTGGCCGCCAGCGCATCAACCTTGACGATCAGCGCTTCGTCGGCTCGGTTGGCTGGCGCCAGAACGAGCAGACCTTCGACGCGGTCCGCGCCGAAGCCACCCTCGGCCCGATCAGCCTCGATGGCACCTATAGCTGGTCCCAGCGCACGATCTTCGGCGTCGACGCAGGTTCGCGTCAGGCATATTCAGGCGGCTTCGTGTTCCTTGCTGCTGGTGGCACGCTTGGTCCGGTGAAGCTCAAGGCATTTTCCTACCTGCTCGATTTTGATGCCAAGGAGCCGGTGAAGGCCACCTCCACCCAGACCTATGGCGCGCGGGCCACCTCGACCTTCAAGCTGTCGCCTAAGGCCAGCCTCAACCTGATGGCCAGCTATGCAAAGCAATACGACTATAAGCTCAACCCCGGCGATTATTCGGTGGACTACATCGCCGCTGAGGCGGGGCTAAGCTATGGCATCTGGACGCTGACCGCCGGTTACGAGCTGCTCGGCGGTGACATCACACCGGCAAAGACCCGCGTAGCCTTCCAGACGCCGATGGCGACGTTGCATAAATTCAACGGCTGGGCGGACATGTTCCTCAACACCCCCACTAGTGCGACCGGCATCGGGCTGGAAGACATCTACGCAGGCGTTGCCGTGAAGCCCAAGGTCAAGAGCCTCGCAGGCCTCAATGCCGCGGTCGTGTGGCACAGCTTCAAGAGCGATGTCGGCAACTTCAAATATGGTCAGGAATGGGACGCTCAAATCGGCTTCAAGCCGACGAAGAGCCTCACTTTGCTCATGAAATACGCAGACTACGATGCCAAGGGCTTCCTCAAATTCCGCGGTGACGTCGATACCAGCAAGTTCTGGCTGCAACTCGAATACGCGCTGTAATCCATCAAGGACAAGAGAGACATGGTCGCCTCCCCCCCCGATCCTCGCCCGCACCTCGTCGTCATCGGCAACGGCATGGCCGGCTGCCGCGCGGTCGAGGAAATATTGGCGCGCGACCCCGGCAAGTTCCGCATCACCATTTTCGGAGCCGAGCCGCGCGTCAATTACAACCGGATCATGCTCTCTCCCGTCCTTGCCGGGGAAAAAACCTTCGAAGACATCATCATCAACGGGCCGGATTGGTATGCACACAACGGCATCGCGCTGATCTCCGGTGATCCGGTACTCGGCATCGACCGCGCGGCCAAGACCGTGACAGCGAAGTCGGGCATGTCGGTCAGCTACGACAAGCTGCTGATCGCCACCGGCTCCGACCCATTCATCATCCCCGTGCCGGGCAAGGATCTGCCCGGCGTCGTCACTTTCCGCGATCTCGATGATGTGGACAAGATGTTGGCCGCCGCAGACCTGGGGGGGAATGCGGTGGTCATCGGCGGTGGCCTGCTTGGCCTGGAGGCGGCTCATGGACTGTCGCTCCGGGGCATGCAGGTCACCGTACTGCATCTGATGCCAACCCTGATGGAACGCCAACTCGATGAGGCGGCGGCGTGGCTGCTGAAGACGGAGCTGGAGCGGCGCGGCCAGACGATACTGACGCAGGCCGACACCGCCGAGATCATCGGCACGGACAAGGTCGAAGGCGTCCGCCTCAAGGACGGCACGGAGATCAAGGCTGACATTGTCGTAATGGCGGTCGGCATTCGCCCGAGCACTGCCCTCGCGAAGGAAGCAGGCCTCGCTGTGGGGCGCGGCATTCAGGTCGACGATCATATGGTCACCTCCGACGCCGATGTGCTCGCGGTGGGCGAATGCGTCGAGCATGACGGCCAGGTTTACGGCCTCGTCGCACCGCTGTGGGAGATGTGCCGAAGCCTTGCCGATGGGCTGGTGGGCAGCGAAAACCCCTATAAGGGCTCCGTCACCTCCACAAAGCTCAAGGTATCGGGCATAGACCTGTTTTCTGCGGGCGACTTTTCCGGCGGCGAGGGCTGCGAGGACATTGTGCTGCGCGACGCGACGCGCGGCGTCTACAAGCGCGTGATCGTGAAGCAGGACAGGATCGTCGGCGCGGTGCTCTATGGCGATACGGCGGACGGCAACTGGTATTTCGACCTGCTCAAAAAGGGCGAGGACATTGCGGACATCCGCGACGCGCTGATCTTCGGGCAGGCGTTTGCATCTGGCGGGGGCGCCACCGCAAACCCTATTGATGCCGTTGCCGCCCTTTCCGATGACGCGGAAATTTGCGGCTGCAACGGCGTATCCAAGGGGCAGGTAATGGCCTGCATCGCGGGTGGTGCACAGTCGCTCGATGCGGTGCGCTCCGGCTGCAAGGCGTCCGCAAGCTGCGGCAGTTGCACCGGCCTTGTCGAAAACCTGCTGGCCCTGGCGCTGGGAGACGAATTCGCTGGAGAGCGCGACAACAAGCCGATGTGCAAATGCACCAGCTTCACCCACGAGGATGTCCGCGCCGCGATCCTGGAGAAAAGCCTCAAGGAAATCCCGGCGGTGATGCAGGCGCTTTCGTGGAGCACGCCAGACGGCTGCTCCTCCTGCCGCCCCGCGCTCAATTATTATCTTCTGTGCGCCTGGCCCGCCGAGCACAAGGAAGACCCGCAAAGCCGCTTCGTCAACGAACGGATGCACGCCAACATCCAAAAGGACGGCACCTATTCTGTCGTCCCACGCATGTGGGGCGGCGTCACCACGCCGAAGGAACTGCGCGCCATCGCCGACGCCGCCGAGAAATATGGCGCGCGTATGGTGAAGGTGACGGGCGGTCAGCGGCTCGACCTGTTCGGCATCAAGAAGGAGGATTTACCCGCGATCTGGGCGGACCTCAACGCCGCCGGGATGGTCTCCGGCCACGCCTATGGCAAGGCGCTGCGCACGGTGAAAACCTGCGTCGGCTCCGAATGGTGCCGCTTCGGCACGCAGGATTCGACCGGCCTCGGCATCCTCCTCGAACAGATGACTTGGGGCAGCTGGATGCCGCACAAGTTCAAGATCGCGGTCTCCGGCTGCCCGCGCAACTGCGCCGAGGCGACGATCAAGGACTTCGGCGTGATCTGTGTAGACAGCGGCTACGAGCTGCTCGTCGGCGGCAACGGCGGCATCCACCTGCGCGGCACGGACCTGCTCTGCAAAGTCGCCACAGAGGAAGAGGCACTCGAATATTGCGGCGCCTTCATCCAGCTTTACCGCGAGGAGGCGCGCTATCTCGATCGCACCGCGCCGTGGATCGAGCGGGTCGGCCTCGAATATGTGAAGGCCAAGGTGGTGGACGATCATGAAGGCCGCAAGGCGCTCTATGGCCGCTTCCTTCACGCGCAGAAGTATCTGCAAAAAGACCCCTGGGCCGAGCGCGCGGCGGGCAAGGAGGCGCATCTGCACCAGCATATTGCCGAGATCCGCCCCTTCGCCGTGGTGGGAGCACACTGATGGTCACCGCAGACTGGCTCGACATCGGCCCGGTGGATCAGCTCCCGGCATTGGGAGCGCGCACGCTCCCGGTGCAGGGCGGCGAGGAAATCGCGATCTTTCGCACCGCCAACGGCAGTGTCTATGCCCTGCTCAACAAATGCCCGCATAAACAGGGGCCGCTCTCTCAGGGCATCGTGCATGACACCACCGTCACCTGCCCGCTGCACAACTGGCGGATCAGCCTCGTCACCGGCGAAGCGCTGGGCGATGACATGGGCTGCGTGCCGACCATCCCGGTCAAGATAGACGGCGGGCGCATCCTCATAGCGCGCAAGGAAGCCTTGCAGGGAGTGGATGGATGAAACTCCCCTCCCCTTCAGGGGAGGGGCCGGGGGTGGGGCCGTCCGGCATTCCCCAATCCACCCCCATGACGGAGGGAGCGCACATGGTTCGCACCGCCTGCCCCTATTGCGGCGTGGGGTGCGGCATCGCGGCGACACGGACGGGCGAACGCTCAGTGCTAATCAAGGGCGATGCCACACACCCGGCGAATGCGGGCAAGCTCTGCTCCAAGGGCACGCATCTGGGTGAGACGGTGAGCCTCGAAGGTCGGCTGCTCTATCCCGAAGTCAACGGCGCGCGCGCCAGCTGGGATGCGGCACTCGATCTGGTGGCGCAACGCTTCTCCGATACGATCGCAGAGCACGGGCCGGACAGCGTTGCCTTCTACGTCTCCGGCCAACTGCTTACGGAAGATTATTACGTCGCCAACAAGCTGATGAAGGGGTTCATCGGCTCGGCCAACATCGACACCAATTCGCGCCTCTGCATGGCGAGCGCGGTGGCGGCGCATGTCCGCGCCTTCGGCGAGGATGTAGTGCCCTGCTCCTACTCCGATTTGGAAGCGGCAGAGCTGATCGTGCTGGTCGGCTCCAACACCGCATGGTGCCACCCGGTCGTGTGGCAGCGGATCGAGGCGGCGCGAGAGGCGCACGGCACCAAGCTGGTCGTCATCGACCCGCGCCGCACCGAAACCGCCGAACGCGCGGACCTGCATCTGCCGATCCGCCCCGATGGCGATGTCGCGCTGTTCAACGCGGCGCTGATCGACATGAAAGCGCGCGGATTGCTCGATGACTCCTATCTCGCCACCCATGTCAACGCGCCCGATGGCTTCTGGGATCAGCTCTGCGCAGGGGAAGACGGGCTGGATGACACCACGCGCACCGCCTTCTTTGATCTCCTCGCCCGGCATCCCAAAACCATCACCCTGTTCAGCCAGGGCGCAAACCAGTCCGCCAGCGGTACGGACAAAGGCAACGCGATCATCAACCTGCATCTCGCCATGGGGCGCATCGGCCAGCCGGGCATGGGGCCGTTCTCGATCACCGGCCAGCCCAATGCAATGGGCGGGCGCGAGGTCGGCGGGCTTGCCTCGATGCTCGCCGCGCATATGGGCTTTTCCGCGGAGGAATGCGCCTCGGCTCAAGACTTTTGGGCCAGCCCCACGATCGCGCGCACGCCGGGCCTCAAGGCCGTCGACATGTTCCGCGCCGTGCATGACGGGCGCATCAAGGCGCTGTGGATCATGGCGACCAACCCCGCCGTCTCGATGCCCGATGCCGGTTTCGTGCGCGCGGCGATGGAGCGGTGCGATTTCGTCGTCGTGTCGGATTGCATGGCCGAGACGGACACTTCCCGTTTTGCCCATGTAAAGCTGCCCGCGCTGGCATGGGGCGAGAAGGACGGCACGGTCACCAACAGCGAGCGCGTCATTTCCCGCCAGCGCCCGATTTTCCCGCCGCCCGGCGAAGCACGCGCGGACTGGGACATCGTAGCCGATGTCGCCCGCCGCATGGGGTGGGCGGACGCCTTCGCCTACCCCTCCGCCGCAGCAGTCTTCCGGGAATATGCGGCGCAGACGGGCTTTCGCAACGATGGCAGCCGCGTGCTCGATCTGTCTGAATGGACAGAGCTTTCTGACGCCGACTATGATGCTTGGGCGCCGTGGCAATGGGGCAGCGCAGCGCCCTATGCCGATGCGCATTACTCCACGCCCGATGGCAAGGCGCGGCTGGTGCCGGTCACGCCGCCCGCGCAAGAGACCGACCCCGCCTTCCCCTTGCGCCTCAACACCGGGCGCACGCGCGACCACTGGCACACGATGACACGCACCGCCCTCAGCCCCAAACTCTCGCAACACCGGCGCGAGCCTTGGGTGGAGATTCACCCCGATGACGCCGCCGCATTCGGCCTCGCCAACCACAGCATCGCCAGCATCTCCACACCTTCAGGCAGCAGCCTCTATCGCGTGAGCGTCTCAGACGGCCAGCGTCGGGGCGAGCTGTTCGTGCCGATGCACTGGACGGACCAGATCTCATCCGGCGGGCGCACGGGCAGGCTACCCGGCCAAAAGGTAGATCCCATATCCGGCCAGCCCGCCTTCAAGAACAGCGCAGCGGCCATTGCGCCTTATGCCGCAGACTGGCGCGCCTTCCTCGTCAGCGTCGAGCGGCCAGACATAGCGGCGGACTGCTACTGGACGCGGGTGAGGGGCGAGCATGGCTGGCTCACCGAGCTGGCAGGCCAGGGCGCGATCGACATAGAAGCGCTGCTCCCCGAGGGCGAGCGCATCGAGGCCCGCGATGGCGCGCGAGGGAGCCTGCGCGTTGCCGTGCGCGATGATGCCGGGCGCCTGCAGGCGGCACTGTTCCTCACCCGCTCCGGCTCGCTCCCCCCGCGCGAATGGATATTGGCGCAACTGGGGCCAGACGAACAGCCGCAGGGCGCGGAACTGCTCGCCGGGCGCGCCGCCTCGCCTGCGCCCGACGCCGGGCCGGTGGTGTGCGTGTGTTTCGACATCGGCGCATACAGCATCACGCGCGCGATCCGCGATCAGGCGCTCACCAGCGTCGAGGCGGTGGGCAAGGCATTGAGCGCAGGCACCAACTGCGGATCATGCCGCCCGGCCATCGCCAGGCTGATCGAGGAAGCGCACGCGCCAGTGGCGTGAGGGCGCTTAAGCCAACCGCTCCAGCCACCTCTCCACCGTCCTGAAATGCGCTTCCCACGACGGCGGCGTAAAGTCCCGCATACGCTCCAGCTGGCGCTGCCGCGCATCGCTAAGCTGCGCGGCATAATCCATCACCGCCGCTTCCCACGCGGCCTCATCCTGCGGATCGAGATAGTCGGGGATCGCGCCTGCCGTCTCGCGGAACACGGCAAGGTCGCTGGCGATGACCGGCACGCCGGCTGTCAGCGCCTCGATCAGGGGCAGCCCCTGCCCCTCGACAAAGCTGGGGAACAACAGCGCCCGCGCAGACCCGAGCCAGCGCTGCAATTCCGCGTCGTCGCACCGGCCCAGCTCCCTCACATAAGGCCGCAATGTCGCGTCGTCATCCAGCTGACGAAAGATATCGTCCGCCTGCCAGCCGCGCTGGCCGATGATGACGAGGCGCGGCGTCTGCTCGCCCAGCCGCGCGATCAGGCGCCGCCACACCCGCAATATCAGCGCATGGTTCTTGCGTCCCTCGATTGTGCCCAGCATCACGAAGGTGGGCGGCTCCCGCGGGGTGAGCTCCAGTGCGCTCGCATGCGCCTCCACCCCCAGCGGCGCGATAAGGGTGGGCGGCATCGGCAAGCCTTCGTCACGCGCAAACGCGCCGAGCGCCTGTACGCTGTCCGCGCTGTTGGCGATCACCGCCGCGCCCTGGCGCAACACGCTGCGCATCCGCATGGCGTGCCGCTCCGGCACGCCTGCCCGCGCGAATTGCGGGTGCGTGATCGGGATGAGGTCATGCACATAATAGACCGCGCGCACGCCGCTGCGCCGCACCCAGCGCGCATGTCCCGCCCGGTCCAGCCCCGTATGGCCGACATTGAGATAGAACGCGCCGCGTATCGCGCTCCGCGCCGCGCCGCCGGCCAGCCCCGGCAGGATCAGCCGCATCAGTTCCCACCTGATGTCCACCGGAGGATCGACCAGAAGGTCGAACAGCCGCTCAGACAGCGCCGGATTCAGCACCCGCGTAATCCCGCCGCGCTGCACCACCGCCAGCGCCCGCCCGCGATAATGGCGTACATAGGCGATGCAAGCGCGGTCTATTCCCGTAGGCAGCAGGCCCATCCACGCGCGCCAGATCAGGCGGCTGACGTCCAGCAGCACCGGCGGCTCCGTCATCCTTCCGCTCCCAGCAGGGCGTCTGCAACATATTCCCCGATCGCCATCGAAGATGTGAGGCCCGGGCTTTCGATGCCGAACAACGCCGCCAGTCCGCTCAACCCGTGGCTGCCATCGAACAATATCGAAAAATCGGGCTGCGGCTCGCCCGGTCCGTGAATCTTGGGCCGGATGCCCGCATAATCCGGCACCAGCGCGTCCTCGTTCACGTCCGGCCAGAAACGCCGGATCGCTTCCACGAACTGCGGCTTTCGCGCCGGGTCGACGCTGTAATCCTCGCCCTCCACCCATTCGATGTCCGGCCCGAACCGCGCTACGCCGCCGATATCGCGCCGGTAATGCGTGCCGAGCGACCCGTGCACCGGCAGCGGATAGATCAGCCGCGCGAACGGCGCCTTGCCCTGCAGCGCGAAATAGCTGCCCTTGGCGAGGTGGCGTTGCGGTATCAGCGCGTCGGGAAAGCCCTCCACACTACTCGCTACCGCCTGCGCGCCCAGCCCTGCCGCCAGCACCAGCAACCGGCAGCCGATGCTAACCGGCTCCGCCCCGCCACACTGAACGACGAAACCATCTGCATCCCGGCTCGCGCGCTCGAACGGTGTGCGCAGCGCGATGCTGCCGCCCGCATCCTCGATGTCGCCCTGCATGCCCAGCATATAGCCATGGCTGTCGAACACCGCCGATGTGCCGCACAACAACGCCGCCTCCGCGCGCAAGGCAGGCTCCAGCGCCCGCGCCTGCGCGCCGGTAATCCACTCGACCTCTGGTACATCATTGGCCATCGCCTGCGCGTGCAGCGCCTCCAGCTTCGGCCCTTCATCATCGCTCGTCGCCACCACCAGCTTGCCACATGGATCCAGACCGATGCCGCGCCCGGCCAGATACTCCCGTATCATCGCATTGCCCGCCACGCACAGCCGCGCCTTGAGCGACCCGGTGGGGTAATAAATCCCCGCATGCAGCACTTCGGAGTTGCGGCTTGAAACGCCCTGCCCGATGGCGTCCGCGCTTTCCAGCACCACAACCTGCCGCCCGCGCAGCGCCAGTGCCCGCGCGCAGGCTAGGCCCACGGCGCCCGCGCCCACGACCAGGGCATCGGTGCGGAAATCGGGCATCAGGCGGCTATTTCACCGCGCCCCAAAGCGAGGACGCGCGCACATAGCCGCGCTTGCCGCTGACGTCGAACCGGCACCAGCCCTCGCCGCAATCGCTGACCCGGCCGACGACACCCTGCTCTGCCCGGTACAGCAGCGGCGTGGTATCGCTGCGGTCCTGCCGCATGTCCGCGGCAACATCCCGAACCATCGCGGTGGCTGCGTCGCTCAACAGGCGCACATGCATCCAGCCCTGCGTGCCGTCGGGGTCCTGGATCTTGCGCCAGTTGCCCAGCACCTGCACGACCTTCACCGGCATGTCGCGCCGCTGATAAATCCAGTTGGAGGGATAATCGAGGCTCGGCCCCACTCGCATCCGCGCCTCGTCCGCCGCGATAGAGGCCCAGTAGGGCGGCGTTTTCGGACCGGCATAGGCAGGGCGCGCGCCAAGAGCCGCCGCCGCCAACAGCGCCACGCATATTGCGCTCCGCACCCGCGCACAGGAAGCTTTGCCGTTCATCCTCACCCGCATCAGATAGCGGCAAGCCGCCTCCCAAGACAAGCCCCTTGCGCATCGGGGCGGCGTGGTATCGCCATCTGTGCTTGACCTCGGCCACCGCAAGGCGATAGCGGTCATGCCATGCCGAAAATGCCGCGCCCCGCCCGCCCGAGAGTGATCGTCACCCGCCGCCTGACGCCGAGCGTGGAGGAACGGATGGTCGAACTGTTCGACACGGTGCTCAATCCCACAGACACGCCGATGACGCCCGGGCAGCTCGCCGCCGCCATGGCCGATTGCGACGTTCTGGTGCCGACGGTGACGGACCATATTGACGCAGCATTGATCGACGCCGCGCCGGAGCGGCTGCGCATGATCGCCAATTTCGGCAATGGCGTCGATCATATCGACCTCGCCGCCGCGCGCCGGAAAGGCATACTCGTCACCAACACGCCGGGCGTGCTGACCGATGACACCGCCGACATGACGATGGCGCTCATCATCGCCGTGCCGCGCCGCCTGGCGGAAGGCGAACAGCTCCTGCGCGCAGGGCAGTGGGCGGGGTGGAGTCCATCCGGCCTGCTCGGCCACCGCATCGGCGACAAGACGCTGGGCATCATCGGCATGGGACGTATCGGGCAGGCTGTCGCGCTGCGCGCCGCACCGTTCGGGCTTTCGGTCGTCTATCACAACCGCCACCGCCTGCCCGAAAGCGTGGAGCGCGCCACCCGCGCGACCTGGGTGGAGTCGCTTGACGAGCTGCTCTCCACCAGTGATTTCGTCTCGATCCACTGCCCGCTCAATGACGAGAGCCGCGGCATGATCGACGCGCGCCGCATCGGGCTCTTGAAGACCGACGCCTATCTCATCAACACCTCCCGCGCGGAGGTATGCGATGAAGAGGCGCTAATCGAAGCGCTGCAAAGCGGACGCATCGCGGGCGCAGGACTGGATGTCTATGCACACGAGCCGGCCGTGGACCCCCGCCTCCTGACGCTCAGGAATGTCGTCCTCAAACCGCATATGGGCTCTGCCACCATCGAGGGGCGCGATGCCACCGGTGACAAGGTGATCGCCAATATCCGCATCTGGGTCGATGGCCACCGCCCGCGCGACCAGGTGCTCGAAGGTCTTTTCTGACCACGCATCACCCTCGACAACCGCCGACGAACATGACAGTCTTCCCGGATGCGGGAGAAGGAACTGAGGCTGGCGCTCGTCTGCTACGGCGGCATCAGCCTTGCCGTCTATATGCACGGCATCACAAAGGAAATCTGGAATTTCGCGCGGGCGAGCCGGGATTTCCATGAGGGCAAGCATGCCGAGCGGGATGGCGTGCTCGGCGTATATTGCGATTTGCTACGCAGCATAGACGAGCAGGCGAAGCTGCGCGTGCGGGTGGTGATAGACATCATCGCCGGCGCGTCGGCGGGCGGGATCAACGGCATTTTTCTCGCGCAGGCGATCGAGACCGGCCAGTCACTTGAGCCGCTGACCGACCTGTGGCTAGACAATGCCGATGTCGAGCAGCTGCTTGACCCGGACGCCCGGCCCGCAGCGCGCTTCACCAAATTCTGGGCGCAGCCGCTCGTCTGGCTCGCCGCGCGCCGCCGGGGGGATGCGGTCGAACGCACGGTCTCGCCCGAGACGCGGGAGGAGGTGCGCCGCAAGCTCTCTAGCTTCGTGCGCTCGCGCTGGTTCCAGCCTCCCTTCGGCGGCAAGACCTTCACGCGCCTGTTGCTGGATGCGTTTGACAGCATGGCGCGCTCGCACCGGGAGCGGCCGCTGCTGCCCTTTTCCTACCCGCTCGACCTGATGGTGACGGTGACGGATTTCGAGGGCTATCCCGAGGTGCTGCGGCTGAATACCCCGCCCGAAGTACAGGAGATGGAACACCGCCTCACGATCAACTTCCGCGCTAAGCTGCGGCAGGGCGCGCTCGCCGATGCGGCGGAGCTGGTGTTCGCCGCCCGCGCCACCGCGAGCTTCCCCGGCGCCTTCCCGCCCTTCACCGTGCGAGAGCTGGACAAGGTGCTGGACAAGGCAAAGCGCCACTGGCCGGGGCGAGAACGCTTTCTCAACCGCGTGCTGCCTCAGCATAGCGCGCTGGGTCAGGCGGAAAATGCCGTGCTGATCGACGGATCGGTGCTGACCAATGCCCCCTTCGCCCCCGCCATCAGCGCGCTCAAAGACCGCCCGGCGCGGCGCGAGATCGACCGCCGCTTCGTCTATATCGACCCCAAGCCGACCTCGGGCCGCGCCTTTGCCTTCAACCGGAACAAAAAGGTGAACAATGGCGGTGAGGAGCCGGACGAGAAGCCCCTGCCCGGCTTTCTGCGCACCATCTTCGGTTCCTTAAGCGACATCCCGCGCGAGCAGCCGATCCGCGACAATCTGGAGGCGATCGAAACCCGCTCCCGCACCATCCGCCGCATGCGCCGCATCACCGAGTCGCTGCGCGAGGAGATCGAGCGCGAGATCGAGGACACCTTCGGCCACACCTGGTTCCTGGATCAGCCGACGCCCGAGCGGCTCGCCAACTGGCGCGCCAAGGCGCAGACGCGCGCCGCCATCAACAGCGGCTTTGCTTACCCCGCTTATGCGCTGGTGAAGCTCTCCTCCATTGTAGAGGAAGTGGTGGCGATGCTGTTTCGCTTGGGCGGAGACGGCAGCCCCGCGCTGCGTGAGCGCTTCCGCCAATCGGTGTGGGAACATATCCGCGAGCACGGGCTGGACCAGATGCGCGAAGAGCGCAAGGGCGGCGCGCGGCCGGAAATCATCTCGTTCTTCCGCGATCATGACTTGGGTTTTCGCATCCGCCGCCTGCGCTTCATGGCCCGGCGCCTCACGGAGGTGGCAGACAGCCCTGCGCCGGAGCTGGTCGAGGCGGTCGGCATCATGCGCAACTCGATCTATTCCGCGCTCGCCATCTATCAGGAGAGCGAGGCGAGCGACTCCTATTCCGAGGTGATGATCCAGTCCGCCGAGGCGACCGCGATCGACCCCGCCCACGCGCTGTCCGAACTGGCCGAGGCACGCAATCTGAAGGCGAAGGACGTGGCGGTGGAGGAGATGCTGGCCGGGGCGCTCTCGGGCCTGCCCAAGGCGGAACGGCGGGCGATGCTGCTCACCTATCTCGGCTTTCCGTTTTACGACATCGCGACGCTGCCGTTGCTTCAGGGCGAGGGGCTGGACGAGTTCGACCCGATCAAGGTCGATCGCATCTCTCCCGACGATTGCTCCTCGCTGCGCGCAGGCGGCGCGGCGGCGATGCTGAAAGGCATAGAGTTCAACAATTTCGGCGCGTTCTTCAGCCGCGTCTATCGCGAGAACGACTATCTCTGGGGCCGCCTCCACGGCGCGGAGCGGATGATCGACATATTGCTATCGACCGTGAAGGAGGGCGATCTGGCAGGCGCAGAGGAGCTTGCCCGCGCCGCCAAGTTCAAGGCCTTCGCGGCGATACTGGCGGAGGAGGAACCGCATCTGACCCATGTCGCGGATTTGATTGCGGAGCTGAAGGGGGTTGTGGAGGATACTAGCAGACTATGATATCCAAATAACCCGGTTTTTCTTCTGCTATCGATTGGATAATTCCGTCCCTAGTCACGATCGGAATCCGACGGACCCGTGCTGTCGCAATCAGGAAGCAATCTCCCGGATCCTTATGGCCTGTTTCGCCCACCACTCTCGCCGCTTCGCACGAAATGCGTTGGCGTACTGGTATCACTCTCGCTTCCGTGGCACGGACCGCATCTCGAAACCATCGGTCAGGGGAGTCATCGCCTAGGTGAGGCCTACCAGCAACACGGTTCTTCTTGGTTGCAACCGATAGTTCCCACGCAGTTACCGGAGATACGTACAGGGTGCCTGCTTCCTGGCACTGCCCGATAGCTATCAAGGATTCTTCTGACAGTTCATTTTCGCCGCTGACCAGCCAATACAGAGCGTGAGTGTCGAGCAAAATCCCCGGCAAGGATCAGTGCTTCGGAGGTCTTGGTCCAGCGTCACGACCACCCTTAACTGCCTGAGATGCAATGGGTTTGGTCAAGTCTACGCTCTTCTTCAACGTAAGATGCCCCTTCAGGGCACCCGCTCCACGGACCACAACAAAACGGCCCGTCTTCGAATCGCGCACGACTTTCTCTGAAGTTATGGTATCGAGCTTGGCCATAACCCGCATATAACAACTACCGGCCTATTTGCCAATCCCTACCCCAAATCGTCCCACATCTCTTTCAGCTTGCTGAAAAAGCCGCTCGATGCCGGACATTCGTCGCCTGTCTCCGTAGCGCGGAATTGCTCCAGCAGTTCTTTCTGCTTCGCGCTTAGCCGCGTCGGCGTCTCTACGTCGATCTGCACCACCATGTCGCCGCGCGCGCCGCGTGAGTTGAGCGCAGGCATGCCCGCGCCGCGCTGGCGCAGTTGCTTGCCAGACTGGATGCCCGCCGGAATCTTGATCTTCACCACCTCGCGGTCCAGCCCCGGCACCTCGATCTCGCCGCCCAGCGCCGCCGCGGTGAAGCTCACCGGTGCGCGGCAGAACAGGGTCGTGCCGTCGCGCTCGAATACGCGGTGGCGCTTCAAATGCACGAAAATATAGAGATCGCCCGGAGGGGCACCGCGCGCGCCCGCCTCACCCTCGCCGGAGAGGCGGATGCGCGTGCCTTCGTCCACGCCCGCCGGAATGTTGACGGAAAGCGTCTTGGGCTTGTCGACCCGCCCCTCGCCCCGGCAGGCGCGGCAGGGACTTTCGATCACCTTGCCCGCGCCGTGGCAGGCCGGGCATGTGCGCTCGACCACGAAAAAGCCCTGTTGCGCGCGCACCTGGCCGTGGCCGCCGCAGGTGGTGCAGGCGCGGGTGCCGGTGCCCGGCGTCGCGCCCGATCCGTCGCACTCGCCGCACGCGGCCGAAACCTCGATTGAGATTTCCTGCGTCTTGCCGGTGAAGGCTTCTTCCAGTGACACTTCAAGGTCATAACGCAGGTCCGCGCCGCGCCGCTGTTGCTGCCGCCCGCGCCCGCCGCCAAAGCCGCTGCCGCCGAAAATCGTCTCGAAGATGTCGCCAAGGTCAGAGAAACCCGCTCCACCGCCTCCGTTGAAGCCGCCCGGCCCGCCATTCTCGAACGCGGCATGGCCATAGCGGTCATAGGCCGCGCGTTTCTGGTCGTCCTTCAGGCAGTCATAGGCCTGATTGATCGCCTTGAACTTCGCCTCGCTGTCCTGACAGCCGGGGTTGCGATCCGGGTGATATTGCATCGCGAGCTTGCGATAGGCGGACTTGAGCGTCGCGCCATCGGCGGTGCGCTCCACACCCAGCAGCTCGTAAAAATCAACTTGCGCGCTCATTCATTCCCCCGGGAGAACGTCCGGCTGCCTCTCCCCAGATCGAGGCAGCCGGAGATCACTGGCCGTTACGCCTTGCCGTTGTCGTCCACTTCGGAGAATTCGGCGTCGACGACATCGTCGTCCTTCTTCGCGCCGGCGTCGGCATCGGGAGAGGCAGCGGCGGCCTGCTCCTTCTCGTAGATCGCCTGGCCGAGCTTCATCGCCACGGTGGCAAGCTCCTGCGCCTTTTCCTTCATCGCTTCCGGCTCATTGCCTTCCACCGCGGTCTTGGCGGCGGCAATCGCGGTTTCGATCTCAGCCTTCAGCGCGGCATCGACCTTGTCGCCATGCTCTTCCAGCTGGCGCTCGGTGGTGTGGATAAGGCTCTCGGCGTTGTTCTTCGCCTCGGCGGCCTCGCGGCGCTTCTTGTCCTCGTCGGCAAACTGCTCGGCTTCCTTGACCATCTTGTCGATGTCGGCATCAGACAGACCGCCAGATGCCTGGATCTTGATCTGCTGTTCCTTGCCGGTGCCCTTGTCCTTCGCGGAGACGTTGACGATGCCGTTGGCGTCGATGTCGAACGTCACCTCGATCTGCGGCACGCCGCGCGGCGCGGGCGGGATGCCCACGAGGTCGAACTGGCCGAGCAGCTTGTTGTCCGCCGCCATTTCGCGCTCGCCCTGGAACACGCGGATCGTCACCGCCTGCTGGTTGTCGTCCGCGGTCGAATAGACCTGGGATTTCTTGGCCGGGATCGTGGTGTTGCGGTCGATCATGCGGGTGAACACGCCGCCCAGCGTCTCGATGCCGAGCGACAGCGGGGTTACGTCGAGCAGCAGCACGTCCTTGACGTCGCCCTGGAGCACACCCGCCTGAATGGCCGCGCCCATCGCGACGACCTCATCCGGGTTGACGCCGGTGTGCGGCTCCTTGCCAAAGAAGTCCTTCACCGCCTCGCGCACCTTGGGCATGCGGGTCATGCCGCCGACGAGCACGACTTCGCTGATCTCGTTCGCGGAGACACCCGCATCGGCCAGCGCCTTGCGGCACGGCTCCATCGTGCGCTTGATCAGGTCCGCCACCAGACGCTCCAGATCAGAACGCGTGATCGTCTTGACGAGGTGCTTCGGCCCGTTCTGGTCCGCCGTGATGAACGGCAGGTTGACTTCGGTCGTCTGCGCGGAAGACAGCTCGATCTTCGCCTTTTCGGCGGCTTCCTTCAGGCGCTGCAGCGCGAGCTTGTCCTTGGTGAGGTCGATCCCCTCGTCCTTCTTGAAGCTCTCTGCCAGATATTCGACGACCTTGGAGTCGAAGTCCTCGCCGCCAAGGAAGGTGTCGCCGTTGGTGGACTTCACCTCGAACACGCCGTCACCAATCTCGAGGATCGAGATGTCGAAGGTGCCGCCGCCAAGGTCATAGACCGCGATGGTCTTGCCGTCCTGCTTCTCAAGCCCATAGGCAAGCGCGGCCGCCGTCGGCTCGTTGATGATGCGCAGCACTTCAAGCCCTGCGATGCGCCCGGCATCCTTGGTCGCCTGACGCTGGGCGTCGTTGAAGTAGGCAGGCACGGTGATGACGGCCTGCGTCACGGTTTCGCCCAGATAGCTCTCGGCGGTTTCCTTCATCTTCTGCAGCGTGAAGGCCGAAATCTGCGACGGGGAATAATCCTCGCCACCCGCCTTCACCCAGGCATCGCCGTTGGCGCCCTTGGTGATGGTGTAGGGCACCAGCTCCATGTCCTTGGAGGTCATGGGATCGTCGAAGCGGCGGCCGATAAGGCGCTTCACCGCGAAGATCGTGTTTTCCGGGTTGGTCACGGCCTGGCGCTTCGCCGGCTGGCCGATCAGGCGCTCGCCATCCTTGGTGAAGGCGACGATCGAGGGCGTGGTGCGCGCGCCTTCCGCATTTTCAATAACCTTGGGCTTGCCCCCGTCCATCACAGCAACGCAGCTGTTGGTCGTGCCCAGATCGATACCGATAACTTTTGCCATCTATGTCCTCTTTAACCCCAAAGTTTCAGCGGTTGAGGGAGCGGCATCGCCACAGAGGAGCCGGTGCCGCCGCCCGTTCGAGATGCGATATAGGGGCGCTTTTTCTTGGCACAAGACACACGAACGCCTAGCATTGCCGACGAGTCGAATTTTGGGACAGTTTCGAGGGATTATCATGCTGCGTTTCGCCCGCCTTGCCGCCCTGATCGCCGCGCCTCTGGCCCTCTCCTCCTGCGCGGACCCCGCGCCGCTCTATGTCGATCAGGCGTGGGTGCAGTTGAACGCCAATCCGGAGGCCCCCGCCTCCGGATATTTCACGGTCCACGGCGGGCCGGAGGCGGTGCAGTTGCGCGATGTGCGCACGGAAGGCGCGCTCCGGATCGAGATGCACGACAATGCCATGAAAGACGGCAAGATGACGATGACGCCGCTTGAGGCCGTCGATGTGCCCGCCCAAACCAAGGTCGCGTTCGCGCCGGGTGGCAAGCATCTGATGATCTTCGGCGTCAATCCAGCAGTGGTGAAGGAAGGCAAGCTGAGCCTGCTGTTCCTCTTCTCCAACGGCGATCGTCTGCCTGTGGACGCCGCCATTAAGACAGCGGGCGGCGACGCAGCACCGATGAACGCCATGGAGCACGCGCACTGACCCAGTCGCACAAGTGACGAGTCGCGCACTAACCGACGGAGAACAGGCCCTCGCCACCTCAATTTTCGGATCGGCGATCGACTATGATCGCGTGCGCGTGCACATCCGCAAGTTCTGGCCATTCCAGCCGCGCACATACACGATGGCGCCGGATGGGCACCTGTGGTTCCATCCGCATGGTGACCTGTATTGCGCCGATTTCGGATGCGAAAGCCTCTCGATGCAGGGCCATTTCATCCACGAGATGACCCATGTGTGGCAGGCGCAGACGAGAGGACGCTGGTATCTCCTCTTCATGCGCCATCCGTGGTGCCGCTATGATTATGCGCTGGAGCCAGCCAAGCCCTTTGCCCGGTACGGGATAGAGCAACAGGCGGAAATCGTCCGCCATGTGTTCCTCTATCGGCGCGGTGTGTGCCCCAAGGGCGCGCCGCCACAGGCCGAGCTGGAAGCGCTGCTGCCGTTTACGGGAGCTACTTCAGGGTCTGGAGATAGGCGATGACATTCGCACGATCTGCGGCGTTGGGTATGCCCGCAAAGGCCATGCGCGTACCTGGCACCGTCGTCATCGGCTTGGCGAGATAACCATCCAGCGTCCGCGCATCCCATTTGACGGCATATTTCCTCATCGCCGGGGAATAGGCAAAGCCGGGCATGGTGCCCGCCTTGCGGCCGAATATTCCCGCGAGCGTCGGCCCCAGGCGCTTCTCGCCCGCCTTGGTGCCGTGACATACAGCACAACGCGCAAACACCAGCTTGCCCTTCGCGGCATCCCCCGCCGCCAGCGCCGACTGGCCGGTCAATCCCAGAGCAACGAGTCCCAACGCCAAAATGCCCGCGGATTTCATATTTGCCCCTCCGTTTTACCCCAAGTTAATCCGGTTTTTTCGCAACCCCCACCAGCGCCGGACGCAACAGGCGGTCCTTGATCTTGTACCCCGCCTGCATCTCCTGAATGATCGTGCCGGGAGCCTCATCGCTCGGCAGCTCTACCATTGCCTGATGCAGATTGGGATCGAGCGCTTCGCCGAGCGCCTTCACCTTCTCGATGCCGTGGCGCGCGAATACGCTTTCTACCTCGCGGCCCGTGGCCTCAAGCCCCACGACCAGCGCCTTGAACTTGTCGTCCTCGCGCAGCTCGGCGGGAATGGAGTCGAGGGCGCGGCCAAGATTGTCCGCTACCGAGAGGATATCGCGCGCAAAGGCCGTCGCGGCGTAGGCGCGGGCATCGGCCAGCTCTTTTTCCATACGGCGGCGCACATTCTGCGTCTCGGCATGGGCATAGAGCACGTCCTGCTTCGTCGTCTCCAGCTCCTGCTCCAGCGCGGCAAGCTTGGCGTCGAGATCATCCAGAGCCTCGCTCGCGCCCACCTCCACCTCAGGGGTTTCCGCCTTTTCGTTCTGGTCCAGTTCCATATTCTCGTCGTTCATCTCATCAATCTCGATAATGTCTGTGCGGTGAAATCCACCATGGGGATCACGCGCGCATAGTTCAAGCGGGTGGGGCCGATCACGCCGACCACGCCGACGACCCGCCCTTCCCCATCGCGATAGGGGGCGGCTATGACCGAAGAACCGGACAAGGAAAAGAGTTTGTTCTCCGATCCGATGAAGATTTTGGTGGCGGCGGCTTGCATCGCGCCTTCCATCAGCCGCGAAATCTCCTGCTTGCCCTCCAGCTCTTCCAGCAGCTGCCGCACGCGCTCCAGGTCGGCCGAGGCATGTTCGTCAATGAGGTTCGCCTGCCCGCGCACGATCAGCACCGGGCGCTCGGCCGCATCGCTGCTCCAGCTCGCCAGCCCGCGCTCTACCAGCCCTCGCGCTGCTTCATCGAGCGCGGCTCGGTCTCGCGCTAGCTCCTCACTCAATTTTTCCCGCGCCTCGGTCAGCGTAAGGCCGGAGAGACGAGCAGAGATGAAATTCCCCGCCTCGATCAGCGCGGCCGCACTGGTCCCCGGAGGCAAATCGACAATGCGGTTCTCGATGCTGCCATCGGCGCCGACCAGCACCGCCAGCGCCTGCTCGCCCCTGCCCGGCCCGCCCTGCCCCAGCGGCACGAAGCTGAACTGGCGCAGCACCGTCTCGCGCCGGGGCACGAGCACCATTCCCGCGCAGGCGGAGAGGCCAGAGAGGATCGCGCTTGCCGATGCCAGCGCAGTTTCGATAGGCCCGCCACCCTCGCCCAGCCCCTGCTCGATAACGCGGCGTTCCTCGGGGGAGGGTTCGGCCATCTGCATCATGCCGTCGACAAACAGGCGCAGCCCGCTCTCGGTCGGCATACGCCCGGCGGAGACATGCGGCGCGGCGAGCAGGCCCATCTCCTCCAGATCCTGCATCACCGTGCGGATGGAGGCGGACGAGAGGTTGAGGCCCGACAGCTGGCTGATGGTGCGCGAACCAACCGGCGCGCCGCTGCCCAGATAATTCTCGACCACAAGCCGGAATACATCCCGCGCGCGGTCGTTCAGTTCTGAGATCGGGGTGACTCGCATGTCACCCAATGTAGGGGCACTCTAGCGCCCGCTCAATTGCGATGCATGAAATAGGACGGCGGCCTGTCAGACCGCCGCCCATCAATCGCCCTGTCCTCAGTTGTAGCGCGGCTTCAGCACCGGTGGCTTCAGGGCGCCACTGCTGCCAAAGCTGTAGCTTACCTGTGGCCTCTCGATCGGCGCGCTTGGCGCGCTGGGCGCCTCTGCACGCTCTTCAGCGCGAACTGGCGAGGAACTTTCCGACACGCCTTCACGGCTCAGAAGGAAATTCGCCCTGCGCAGACGGTTCTTGCGCGTGCGGAACGGATTTTCCGCAGAGGGTGCCTGCGCAACCAGAGCTTCGCGCCGCTCCGATAGACTGGTATCAGCGTAATCATCACGTTGCCGATCCGTCAGCTCCGACGCGGCGGGAATTGGCGCTGCGGCTGGCGCTGTAATCCTGGGCTCGACATAAGGTGCCGCAGCATGACGCTCCTCTATGATTCTTTCCTCCGGCGTCAGCAGCCTTTCTGTTGGGTCGACGGCGACAAACGGCTCCTTGGACGCAGCGATAGGGGTGGCGTAGGCAATTTCACCTTCTTCACGCCGATTACGCTTTGCGGCAGCGTATGCGCCCCCTGCCAACAGCCCAAGCGCACCCAGGCCAAGCAACCATAGCATGGTGTCTGAGCCACCCTCTTCGGGCAAGGTCTGCGGCGCAGCTGTCACTGGCGCTACCTCAGGCGTCGGTGCGGCGACGCTGCGCTCGACAGGGTTCGGGTTCACCGAACTTACAGATGTGGGGACCGGGCGTGCCTCGGCGACAGGTGCCTGACGCTCCGCAGAGGGCGTGCGGGTAGGCGCGGCTTCCCGGACACTACGGGTTGCGGGTCGCGCGGCGGGCGCTTCTTCAGCGGCCGTCACAGGCGGGGCGGATGGCGCGGGCGTCGGCTGCACTACCGGAGCACTTGGCTGGAATATCACCTGCGGCGTGGCTGCTGGAGCAGGCGCCGTCTGCGCAGGCGCGGGCGTCGCAGGCTCAGCCGTCGGCGCAATGATGACCGGCGGCGCGGCGTCAACCGTCTGCGCCAGCGCGGCTGTGGAGGGGATGGCGATAACAGCGGCAATCGCTGCTATGGCGGGGCGAGCGGGGGAAAAATGCTGTTTCATGATGGATTTAACACACGCTAATCGAGAATTGTTCAGCCCCGGCCTGGTGTTGCGCGACGGACAGAAACGCCAAATCGGTGAACCGAAGCGAGTTTGGTTGAGCTGAAGCATGTGGGCGCTGGGCTGAATCCGCTTGTGCGCGCGGCGCTTGCTGCATAAGCGACAGCCCAACCAACAGCACAAGAAAGAAAGGTTCCAGCATGCGCCCTTCAGGCCGCACCCCCGATCAAATGCGTGGCATAGCCATCGAGCCGGGGTTCACCCGCCATGCCGAGGGCAGCTGCCTCGTCAGCTTCGGCGACACCCGAGTGCTCTGCACCGCCAGCATCGAGGAAAAGGTCCCCCCCTTCATGCGCGGCAAGGGTGAAGGCTGGATCACGGCGGAATATGGCATGCTCCCCCGCGCCACCCACACACGCGGCAGCCGCGAGGCCGCGAAGGGCAAACAGTCCGGCCGCACGCAGGAAATCCAGCGCCTCATCGGCCGCTCGCTCCGCTCGATCGTTGACTTGAAAGCACTGGGCGAGCGGCAGATCACGCTCGACTGCGACGTGATCCAGGCCGACGGCGGCACGCGCACCGCCTCCATCTCCGGCGCATGGGTCGCGCTGCGCATCGCGGTGGACAAGCTGCTGGCGTCTGGCGCGCTCAAGACCGACCCCATCATCACGCAAGTCGCGGCAGTGAGCTGCGGCATCCATGGCGGCACGCCCGTGCTCGATCTCGATTATGTCGAGGACAGCTCTGCCGAAGCCGACGCCAATTTCGTGCTGACCGGCGATGGCAAGCTCGCCGAGGTGCAGGCAACCGCCGAGGGCGCGACCTTTGACGAGGAAGAGTTGCTGCGCCTGCTGCGCCTCGCGCGTATCGGTTGCGGAGAGATTTTCGCGGCGCAGAGGAAAGCCACCGGCAGGTGACACGAAAGCTCTCCCCCGGCAGGCTGGTGATCGCCAGCCACAATGCGGGCAAGGTGCGCGAGATTGCAGAGCTGCTCGGCCCGCACGGCATGGAGCCGGTGTCCGCAGGCGCGCTCGGCCTGCCCGAGCCGGAGGAGACAGGCACCACCTTCATCGCCAATGCCGAGCTGAAGGCTCTGGCCTCGGCGACAGCATCCGGCCTGCCCGCACTGGCTGACGACAGCGGCCTCTGCGTATCGGCATTGGGCGGCGACCCCGGCATCTATTCCGCGCGCTGGGCAGGCGAAGCCAAGGACTTCTCGCTCGCCATGGCCAGGATCCACCAAGCGCTCGAAGCAGTAGGCCCGGACGCCCCGCGTGACGCGCATTTCATCTGCGCATTGAGCCTCGCCTGGCCCGATGGTCATGTGGAAAGCTTCGAAGGCCGCGTCGATGGCAGCCTCGTCTGGCCGCCGCGCGGGGAGAAAGGCTTCGGCTACGACCCGATCTTCGTGCCCCAAGGCCACGCCATCACCTTCGCGGAGATGGACCCCGCCGCCAAGCACGCGATGAGCCACCGGGCGGACGCCTTCCGGCAATTGGTGGAGGCAGTGTTCTGAGCGGGGCAAACCCATCCCCCCTGGCCCTTTACATCCATTGGCCGTTCTGCGTTTCCAAATGCCCCTATTGCGATTTCAACAGCCATGTGCGCGAGAGCGTGGACGTTGGCGCATGGCGCGCGGCACTGCTGGCGGACATGGCGTATGAAGCCGCGCAGACCGGCCAGCGCGCCCTCGGCTCGATCTTCTTCGGCGGCGGCACACCCAGCCTGATGCCGCCCGCTCTCGTCGCGGATCTCATCGCGGCGGCCGGGCGGCACTGGACGTTCGCGGACGACATCGAGATCACGCTGGAGGCCAACCCCAACAGCGTCGAAGTCGCCCGCTTTGCCGACCTCGCGGCGGCTGGCGTCAACCGCGTGTCACTCGGAATCCAGTCGTTCGAGGCGGAGGCGTTGCGCTTCCTCGGTCGCGCGCATGATGTAGCCGAGGCGCACACCGCGCTCGATGTCGCGCAAAGCACGTTCGCAAGGGTGAGCTTCGACCTGATCTACGCCCTGCCCGGCCAGAGCATCGCGCATTGGCAGACACAGCTCAAAGCCGCGCTCGCCCGCCAGACCTCGCACCTCTCGCTCTATCAGCTCACCATAGAGCCGGGCACCCGCTTCGAAACCCTGGTGCGTCAGGGCGATTTCACACCGCTGGACGCAGACCCTGCCGCCGATCTTTATGAAGCGACGCAGGAAATGACGGCGCAGGCGGGCATCCCCGCCTATGAGGTGAGCAACCACGCCCGCGCGGGTGAGGAGAGCCGCCATAACCTCGCCTACTGGCGCTATCAGGATTATGTCGGCATCGGCCCCGGCGCGCACGGGCGGCGGCCTTTTTGTCTGGATGCCGCACCAGCCCTCTCCCCCTCCCAACCTCCCATAGGATACCATATCGGGGAGTTGGGAGGGGGAGAGGGCTGGCACCGATCACCAACCAGAACCTGCGCCACGCAGCGCCACAAAAAGCCGGAAAACTGGCTCGCCGCCGTCACCCGCAACGGGCATGGCGCGGAAGCCGAAACGCCGCTCTCACGTGAGGATCAGGCGCGCGAGGCGCTGATGATGGGGCTGCGGCTGGCCGAGGGCATAGACATCGCCGCCCTTGCCGCCCGCCTCCGCCTCGATGACATCGCGATGGTCGACCGCGCAGCGGTGACGCGGCTCGGCGCCCACGGCCTGCTGCGCGCCGATGGTCCCCACCTCGCCGTCACGCCTGCGGGCATGCTGCTACTCGATGCCATCCTGCCGCAGATTGTGGTATAACTTGGGTCATGAACGGCCTTAACCCCCTGCTCGCCGCATGGCACCGGCATCTCTCGACAGAGCGTCGCCGCTCGGCCCACACGGTGCGCGCCTATGTCGCGAGTGCGGAGCGACTGCTGGGCTTTCTCGCCCGCCATCAGGGCGCAACCCCTTCCGCCAAAACCCTCGCCGCCCTCCCCGCAACAGATCTGCGCGCTTTCCTCGCCCACCGCCGCGCGGAAGGCCTCGGCAACGCCTCCACCGCGCGGGAATTGTCCGCCATCCGCGCCTTCCTGAAGTTCGCGGGCGGCGAGGAGGCAACCGTGCCGCCGATACGCGGCCCGCGCGTCAAGAAAGGCGTGCCCCGCCCGGTCAGCCCGGACGATGTGATCGCGCTCGGCGAAGATGTAGCCGAAAACGTCGCCGAACCGTGGATCGCCGCGCGCAACTGGGCGGTGCTGCTGCTGCTCTATGGCGCGGGCCTGCGCATCTCGGAGGCGCTTTCGTTCACCGGAGGGGATGTGCCCGCCGCCGAGACGATCCGCATCACCGGCAAGCGCGGCAAGACGCGGATCGTGCCGCTGCTCCCTCAAGTGCGCGAGGCCTTGGCCGAATATGCCGCGCTCTGCCCTTATGGCACCGGCAAGGCCGAGCCGCTGTTCCGTGGAGCACGCGGCGGGCCGCTCGACCCAGCCATCATTCGCAAGGCGGTGCGCGAGGCGCGGCGGCGGCTGCAACTGCCCGAGCGCACCAGCCCCCACGCCCTGCGCCACAGCTTCGCCACGCATCTCCTCGGGCGCGGCGCGGACCTGCGCGCGCTACAGGAGCTGCTCGGCCACGCGAGCCTCAGCTCCACGCAAATCTACACGCAAGTCGACGCCGCCCACCTGCTCGACATCTATCGCAACGCGCATCCTCGCGCCTGACAACAGCCGCTCACTCCTCTTTCGGCTTCCAGCGGATCAGCCGCCACACGAACCACAGCAGCCCGAACGCCAGCGTCGCCGTCGCCAGCGGCCCAAGATAATCGTCAATCCGCTTGAAGTGCGCGCCCATAAAATAGCCCGCGCTCGCCAGAATGATGTTCCAGATCGTCGAGCCCGCCGCCGTCCACACCAGGAACCGCAGCGGGTGCATGCGGAATATGCCTGCGGGCAGCGAGACGATCGTGCGGAAGGCGGGCATGAAGCGGATGACGAACACGATCTTTTCGCCATGGCTGGTGAACAGCCGGTTGAGATGCGTGATCGTGTGCCAGTCGAGCGTCAGGAACCGGCCGAACCGCTTCACAAAGGGTCGCAGCCGCTCCATGCCAAGGGTGTAGCCCAGCAGGTACCACGGAATATTGCCGATCGTGGTGCCCACCGTCCCCGCGATCAACAGCGGGATCATCTCCATCCGCCCCTGCCCGACGCGGATGCCGCCGATGCCCATGATGAGTTCGGACGGGATCGGCGGAAAAACATTTTCCAGCACCATCAGCAGCGCGATGCCCCAATAGCCGCCGCCGTCGATCAGATGGATTACCCAGTCGGTCATGGAAGACATAAGGTCAGGCCGCCGTCACCTGTACACGCTGCTGGTTCATCTCTGCGAAACCGTAAGCGGTGAGGAATGCGACATCCGCCGCATCGCGTCCCACGCCGATCTTCGCCATCGCGCCCTCCTCCGCCATCCCGGTCGGGTCGACAAGATGCCACTCCCCACCCAGAAAAACCTCCGCCACGGCATGGAAGTCCTGCGGCGTTACGCCCAGCGCATAGACGCTGGCGATGCGCGCGGGAATACCCGCAGCACGCACCAGCGTTATCATCAGATGGGCAAAGTCCCGGCAAATGCCCTGCCGGGTGACGAACGTATCGAGCGCGGTGGTTTCGCTGTCACTCGACCCCGGCTCATAACGGATATGGCGATGTATCCAGTCCCGCATGGCGGCGACCTTGTGCCCACCATCAACGCCGGCGAACTCCGCCTCGACGAAATTGCTGAACTTTAGTGCGGGGCAATAGAGCGAGGGCAGCATATACTCCACCGTCTCTCCGGGAAGGAGGTGTACCTCGACCTTGTCCAGCGTGGCGATGTCGGCGACGATGCGACGGATCTCCACCGTGGCACGATAATCGACCGTCAGCTGGCCCTGATGCCGCAGCCATATCCGCTCGCCGATCGCATTATGGGCCGACACCCGCGCGAAGTGCGGCGTCTCGGAAGTGGCGAGGAAGTTGTTCGTCAGCGTCTGCTCAGGGATTGCGGCGGCTTCGATTTGCAGGAGAATTTCGGTCGGCTCGGCAAAATAATAGTCCAGCCAGGCTTCGAGGAAGATTTTCATGCATCACACAACGCACATGCGGCCTTTTGGAGCCGCCGCCCTCACACGATCTTCGCCTCGATCGCGTCCCAGATCATCGCGCCGGTATCGGTGCCGTTGAACGCATCGATGGAGACGATGCCGGTGGGAGACGTCACGTTGATCTCGGTAAGCCACTCGCCGCCGATCACGTCTATGCCGACGAACAGCAGCCCTCTTTTTTTCAGCTCCGGGCCTAACGCCGCGCAGATCTCCCGCTCCCGCTCGGTCAGCTCGGTCTTGGCGGCCGACCCACCGACCGCGAGGTTGGAGCGGATTTCACCCTTGCCCGGCACGCGGTTGACCGCGCCCGCGACCTCGCCATCGACCAGCACGATGCGCTTGTCGCCATCGCTCACCGCCGGGATGAACGCCTGCACCATGAACGGCTCGACCCAGCTCGCGTTGAACAGCTCGACCAGCGCTGAAAGGTTCGCGCCATCGGAACCCACACGGAACACCGCATTGCCCGCATTGCCATAGAGCGGCTTGACGACGATCTCTCCATGCTCGGCGAGGAAGCTTTTCACTTCCGCTAGGTCACGCGTGATCATCGTCGGCGGCATGAAGCGCGCATAATCGAGCACGAACAGCTTTTCCGGCGCATTGCGGACGGCAGCCGGGTTGTTCACCACCAACGTCTCGCCCTCGATCCGCTCCAGCAGGTGCGTCGCGGTGATATAGCTTAAGTCAAACGGCGGGTCCTGCCGCATCAGCACCACGTCGACATCACGGCCAAGATCAAGGCTCGTCCAGTCGCCGAAGGAGAAATGATCGCCCTCCACCCGCTGCACCGTTACAGGGCGCGCCTTCGCGATCAGCCGCCCCTCGCGCAGCGTCAGCGCCGGTGCCTCATAATGCCACAGCCTGTGCCCGCGCGCCTGCGCACTGAGCATGATGGCGAAGGTCGAATCCCCGCCGATCTTGATCCCCTCCATCGGGTCCATCTGCACGGCGACATTCAAGGGCATAACAATCCATTCTCCATTTAATCACCGTCATGCTGAACTTGTTTCAGCATCCATGGACCCGAATGGACCCTGAAACGAGTTCAGGGTGACAGTTTTGGATGCGCGATCTCTAACCGCCCATCCACACATTTGCCACATGGCGTGGCATGTGGCCGGGCGCAAGCAGGATCACATCGATCTGCATATCATCCCCCGCCTTCATATACTCATGCGCCACGCTTTCCGCCGCCGCAGCGACGCGGACCAAGCGGCGCTCGTCTATCGCGAGGTCCAGCTCCGCCGATGTGGCGCGCGCCTTCACCTCGACGAAGATGACAAGGCCGCCGCGCCGGGCGATGAGGTCGATCTCCCCTGCCCGCGTCTTCACCCGCCGCGCCAGAATCTGCCAGCCCTTGAGGCGCAGCCACCAGGCGGCGATGCGCTCGCCCTGCCGCCCGCGCTTTTCGGCGGCGAGGCGGGCGGGAGACTTCATTCCGCCTTCAAGTCGAGTGCGCGGGCATAGAGAGTGCGCCGATCCAGCCCGGTCGCCTTCGCCACCTCGCTCGCCGCCTTGCCCACGGGCAGCCGCTCCAACGCCTCCCGCAACAACGCATCCGCATCATCCGCGCTGGCCGCCGGAGCCTCCCCCGGCGGGCCGACCACCACCACGATCTCGCCCTTGGGCGGCGCATCGGCGGCGGCATAGGCACGCGCCAGCTCCGCCAAGGTGCCGGTGCGCGCCTCCTCATGCAGCTTGGTAATCTCGCGCGCAACGCACGCCTCGCGCCCCTCCCCCAGAGCCAGAGCCATGTCTGACAGCGCAGCCGCCAGGCGGGGCCCGCTCTCGTAAAACACCAGACTCGCCCTCAGCCCCGACACCTCGGCGAGAGCATCGGCCCGCGCCTTCGCCTTGGCAGGCAGGAAACCCATGAACAGGAAACGGTCCGTCGGCAGGCCGGAGAGCGTCAACGCCGCTATCGCCGCGCACGGGCCGGGAATGGTCGTCACGCTCCGCCCCGCCGCGCGCGCATCGCGCACCAGCTTGTAGCCGGGGTCGGAGATCAGCGGCGTGCCCGCGTCAGACAACAGCGCCACCGCCTCACCCGCCATCCGCGCCACCAGCTTCGCCCGCACCGCCTCGTCGCTATGATCATGATAGGGCAGCATCGGCCGGTCGGACCCGGCATGGCGCAGCAGGCGCGCGCTCACCCGGCTGTCCTCCACCGCCACCACATCGGCGTTGCAGAGGATATGAGCCGCCCTGGGCGTCAGATCAGACAAGTTGCCGATTGGCCCCGCCACGATATAAAGGCCCGGAGAAAGTGGTTCGACCATATAAGGATGTGCAATGGCAGAGACGGGTGCCCTTCGGCAAGCGAAGTTGTGGAACGGGGCGCGGGGCATGGCCCGACTCATGGTGCTGGCGGGCGCGGTCCTGCTCTCGGCGTGCCAGACGATGATCCCGCGCGGCAAGGGGCCGGAGGTGACCGGCCCCGCCAAGCCTCCGGTGGTGCAGCCCGGCCTGCCGTCCGACAGCGAGCGCCATCGCGTTGCCTTGCTTGTGCCGCTTACCGGCGCCAACGCCGGCGTCGGCCAGTCTATCGCCAACGCCACCACGCTGGCGTTGCTGGACACCAAGGCCACCAATGTGCGCATCACCACTTATGACACCGGGCGCGGCATCGCCAATGCGGTGACGAGCGCGATCAACGATGGCAACAAGCTGATCCTCGGGCCGCTGACCGCAGAAGACGCGAACGCCGCCGCTGCCCCCGCGCGCCGTGCGGGTGTGCCGATCGTCAGCTTCTCCAACGACACCGGCGTTGCCGGCAACGGCGTGTTCATCATGGGCTATACCCCGGTCCAGTCGGTCGAGCGGGTCGTCGATTATGCGCGCGGCAAGGGCATCACCAAGTTCGCGGCGCTAGTGCCTAGCGGCGCTTATGGCGAGCGCACCGGCAACGCGCTTCTCGCCACCGTGCGCCAGGGCGGCGGCACCGTCGTCGCGATGCAGAACTATGACCGATCCCCCGGCGCGATCACCGCCGCGATCAGGAAGCTCGGCCCACCGGCAAACTATGAGGCGGTGCTGATCGCCGATGGCGGCCGCGTCGCGATGCAGGCCGCGCCGATCTTGCGCAAGAGCGGCGCTGCCACCGCCCGCATTCTCGGCACAGAGCTGTGGAACACCGAAAACGCGCTCGCCACCAGCCCGGCTCTGCGCGGCGCATGGTTCGCTTCGGTGTCGGACGCCTATTACCGCCAGCTCGCCACCAAATATCGCGCGCGCTTCAACGCCGCGCCATACCGGCTGGCAGCCATGGGGTATGACGCGGTGTTGCTCACGGTCCGCATCGCGCAGGACTGGCGGCCGGGCAGCGCCTTCCCCCTCTCGCGCCTGACGGACAAGGGCGGATTCGCCGGGATCGACGGCGCGTTTCGCTTCGGTTCCGATGGCGTGGCCCAGCGCGCGCTGGAGGTGCAGCAGGTGGACGCGTCCGGCTTTTCCGTAATCGACGCCGCGCCGCGAGGCTTTGGCGAGTAAGGGTGCACCCGCGCCCGTGCAACTTTAGCGGCTTCGGGCTATTGTCTGCCCATGGCTGACCTTTTTGCCGGCACCGCTCCTTTAACCGACACCACGGCCGCATCCGAAGGCCCGCTGGCGGACAGGCTGCGCCCCGCCCGGCTGGAGGATGTCGTCGGGCAGGAGCATCTGACCGGCCCCGAAGGCGCGATCGGGCGGATGGTGGCGGCGGGCAGGCTATCATCCATCATCTTCTGGGGGCCGCCCGGCACCGGCAAAACTACCATCTCGCGCCTGCTCGCCGATGCCGTCGGCATGCGGTTCGAGCCGGTCTCGGCCGTGTTCACCGGCGTTGCGGACCTTAAAAAGATTTTCGCCGCCGCGCGCGACCACGCGAAGATCGGCCAACGCACATTGCTGTTCGTGGACGAGATTCACCGTTTCAACCGCAGCCAGCAGGACGGCTTCCTGCCCTATGTCGAGGACGGGACGATCACGCTCGTCGGCGCGACGACCGAGAACCCGAGCTTCGAGTTGAACGCCGCCCTCCTTTCCCGCGCGCAGGTGCTGATCCTGCGGCGGCTGGACAACACTGCGCTGGAAAAGCTGCTCGGCCGCGCCGAGACGCTGATGGAGCGCGCCCTCCCGCTCACGCCCGAGGCACGCAAGGCGCTGATCGCGTCGGCGGATGGCGACGGGCGCTTCCTGCTCAATCAGGCGGAGACATTGTTCGCGGTGGAGCTTGCCGACCCGCTCGATCCCCCCGCCCTCTCCGCCCTGCTGCATCGCCGCGTCGCTGTGTATGACAAGGACCGCGAAGGGCATTACAATCTCATCTCCGCCCTGCACAAATCGCTGCGCGGGTCAGACCCGCAGGCCGCATTATACTATCTCGCGCGTATGCTGGTGGCCGGCGAGGAGCCACTTTACCTGCTGCGGCGGCTGGTGCGCTTTGCGAGCGAGGATATCGGCCTTGCCGATCCGCAGGCGCTGGTCCAGTGCCTCGCCGCCAAGGACGCCTATGATTTCCTCGGCTCACCCGAGGGCGAGCTGGCGATCGTGCAGGCATGCCTCTATCTCGCCACGGCCCCCAAGTCCAACGCCGCCTACAAGGCGCAAAAGGCGGCATGGAAATCGGCCAAAGACACCGGCTCGCTGATGCCCCCCGCCAACATCCTCAACGCGCCGACCAAGCTGATGAAGGACATCGGCTATGGCGCAAACTACGCTTATGATCATGACGCGCCAGAGGGCTTTTCCGGCGACAATTACTGGCCGGAGGAGATGAAACCGGCAACCTTCTACGCCCCCACCGATCGTGGCCTCGAAAAGCGCATCGCGGAACGCATCGCCTACTGGAATGATTCACGAAACCAGCGCAGATAGCCAGCGATCATTTGCCATCCCGCGCGCCACACCCTATCTCACCCTCCATGCCCATGGACCCGCCGCCCGACCTCGCATCCCTCTCGCTCGCCGAAGTCGCGCGGCTGGTGGCGGAGCGCAAACTGCCGCCGGTCGAGCGCTGGAACCCCGACCATCGCGGCGACAGCGAGATGCGCATCGCAAGCGACGGCACATGGTTTCATCAGGGCTCGCCCATCGGCCGCAAGGAGATGGTGCGCCTGTTCTCCACGATCCTGCGGCGTGAGGAGGACGGCGGCTATGTCCTCGTCACCCCGGTCGAAAAGCTCTCGATCAAGGTAGAGGATGCGCCCTTCATCGCGGTCGAACTGTCCACAGAGGGCACCGGCGAAGCGCGCCGTCTGGCCTTCCGTCTCAATACCGGCGATCTCGTGGTGGCGGATGGCGAACACCGCCTCAGCATCCGCGGCACGGCCGAAGAACCCCGCCCCTATCTCCATGTGCGGAGCGGGCTGGAGGCGCTGGTCGCGCGCCCGGTCTTCTATGAACTCGCCGCCATCGCGCTCGACGAGCAGGCCAGCCCAGACTCCCCCATCGGCCTGTGGAGCGGAGGCACTTTCTTCCCGCTGGAGCCTGCATGACGCTGGCGCATCGGCTGAAAACCGATCTTGAGCTGGGCCATGCGCGCGAAATAACACTGCGCACTGCCGATGCGCGCATAACGCAGCCCGTCTCGCTCGCCCCCGCCGCCGTGCTCATCGCCATCACTGACCGGCCGGATCCAGGCGTCATCCTCACCCGCCGGGCCTCACACCTGCGCAAACATGCCGGGCAGGTCGCGTTTCCCGGCGGGCGGCTCGATGAAGGCGACGCGGACGCCATTGCCGCCGCACTGCGCGAGGCGCAGGAAGAGATCGCGCTCGACCCCGCTCACGTCGAGATTGTCGGCGTGTCAGACCGTTATCACACCTTCACCGGGTTTGATATTCATCCGGTGCTCGGCGTCATCCCGCCCGACCTGCCCTTCGCGCCACACGAGGGCGAGGTGGAGGCGCTGTTCGAGGTCCCGCTCGATTTTTTGCTCGCCCCTGCCAATCGCACGCGGAAAGAAGTAGAGTTTCAGGGTGATACGCATCATTATTACGAAATATTATGGGGGGAGCATCGGATATGGGGCGTGACCGCCGCCATCATCGCCAACCTTGCGCAGCGGCTGGGCTATGACGACGGCACAACTGCCTGACGCATCCTGGCGCCACCGCCCCGGCTTCGATGACCTCTGCGCGCGGCTGGGCGCGGCGCAGGGGGAGACGCGGCTGGTCGGTGGAGCGGTACGTGACGGGCTGCTGGGATTCGAGGTGGCGGATATCGATCTCGCCACGCGGCTGATACCGGAGGAAGTGACGCAGCGCCTCACCGGGGCAGGCATCAAGGTCGTGCCTACCGGCATCGCCCATGGCACTGTTACGGCGGTGCTCGATCATCGCCCGGTCGAGATAACCACGCTGCGCTCGGACGTCAGCACGGATGGCCGCCGCGCGACCATCGCCTATACCGACGACTGGCGCGAGGACGCCGCGCGGCGCGATTTCACGATCAACGCGCTCTATGCCGACCCCGCAAGCGGCGAGATATACGATTTTTTCGGCGGGCTGGAGGATCTGGAGGCGCGGCGCGTGCGCTTCATCGGCGATCCTGCGCAGCGCATCGCCGAGGATCATTTGCGCATATTGCGCTATTTCCGCTTTCTCGCCCGGTTCGGAGCGCTGCCGCCCGATGCGGCGGCTTATGCGGCCTGCCGGGATAACGCCAACAGCCTGATGGCACTCTCGCGTGAGCGGATTGCCGACGAGTTGCTGAAGCTGCTCGCACTGCCCGATCCTGCCGCCGTGCTTCGCCTGATGATCGAGGGCGGCATCCTCGCGCCCGTACTGCCGGAAATCGACGGCGCTGGGCTGGCGCGGCTGGAGGCATTGATCGCGCGGGAACGGGAAGCGGCATTGGGCACGCCCCCTGCGGCAGTGCTGCGCCTGGCTGCCTTGCTGCCGATCGATGCCGCGCTGGGCGAACAGGTGGCTGCGCGGCTGAAACTCTCCAACAAGGCGAGGAAGCGCATCGTCACCGCGCTTACCCCTCCGCCCGCGCATGCCAGCGCGCAGGAACTTCTCTATCGTATCGGCACCGAGGCTGCGCTGGACCTTATACTGCTGGATCGTGCTGAGACGCCAGGGGATATAGCTGCGCTATCACACTGGAATCCGCCCATTTTTCCGCTTTCCGGTAGGGACATCATCGCGCTGGGTATCTCCGCCGGCCCCGATGTCGCAAAACTGCTTTCCACGTCGAAAGAGCAATGGATCGCAGAGCGCTTCCCAGACGCAGAACGCACCCAGGCCATCGCTCAGGCTCAGGTGGCGGAGTTCCTGCGCGCCCGCCAGAATTCATAGGCCTCTTCAGCACCCAGAGGCCGCGCGAAATAATAGCCCTGCCCATATGTGCACCCAAGGGTGCGCAGCGTCTTCGCGGCGGCCGAGTCCTCGATGCCCTCCGCCGTCGTCTTGATCCCGAGCGTCTGCGCGAGCGAGAGGATCGTGCGAACGATCGCCAGCTTGTCCTTGTCCAGCAGCATGTCGGTCACAAAGCTGCGGTCCATCTTCAGCACGTCGATCGGCAGGCTCTGGAGGCTGGCGAGGTTCGAAAAGCCGGTACCGAAGTCATCCATCGCCACGGCGATATTGGCCCGCTTCAAAGTCTCCAGCAGTTCGCGGCATTTGGCCGGGTCATCGACCAGCGCGCTCTCGGTCAGCTCGATCGTAAGGCGGTGGCCTTCCATTCCGTTGAGCGCCAGCGCATCCGCTACCATCGCAGCGATGTCATCCCGCGCGATCTGGATCGAGGACAGGTTGACGCTCATCTTCAGCGGCACGACCTCGCCCGCCATGAAATCCCATTCCGCGAGCTGCCTAAGTGCTTCATGAACTGCCCAGCGGCCGAGCTGGACGATGAGGCCGGATTCCTCCGCCACCGGAATGAAGTCATTGGGCGAGACCGGACCAAGGTCGGGGTCGTTCCAGCGAGCCAGCGCTTCGAAGCCGACGATCTTGTCGCTCGCGAGATCGACCATGGGTTGATAGTTGAGGCTTAGTCCATCACGGGTCAAAGCGTCGCGCAGGCGGCTCTCTAGGAAGAAGCGCTGACGCGCCGCACCCAGCTCCCCCGCGCGGTAAATTTCCAGCCGCCCGCTCTTCTTCGCAGTGCGCGAGGCAGCCTGCGCCTGACGCACCAACTCGTCCGGCTCCGCACCGCTCAGGGGCGCCAGCGAGCAACCGATCGCACAGTTTACAGATATGGTCAGGTTAGACAGGCGGATCGGGGCAGACAGCGCCGCGTTCACCCGTTCCGCCAACGCGATGACATCGGAGATGCCGTTTTGCGCCACGAGGCAGAGACCAAAATCATTGCCGCCGATCCGCGCGATCTCCGCATCGCCCGCCACGCATGATTTCAATCGCGCGGCGACAGAAAGGATCAGTTCGTCGCCCGCCATTGAGCCTAGCGCCTCGTTCACCCGGCCAAAGCGCATGAGGTCGATGATGAGAACGCCGAGCTGCGCTTGCGCGCCCAGCTCCCCTTCCGGGTTGACCATTGCCTCTATAAGCTCGCCGAAACCGATGCGGTTCGGCAAAGCGGTAAGGCTGTCCGAAACAAGCTCCCGCCGCAAGCTCTCCTCGATCCGGCGATCCCCCGTGCGATCGACCAGGTTCAGCAATATGCGCTGGCCGTCCGCCGGGCCGCTCTCGACCCAACCTAGCGAACAATGGAAAGCCTCCACGCCTAGCGGACCCAGCCGCTCGATCTCGAAACGGCGCAACGTCGCTCCGGCTACCGCGAAGTCGATGATCTCTGCATGCAGATCGAGCACCCACTGCCGGTCGCCGCCGGCCGGCGCGTTCCGGCCTTCTACCACCACGGCAAACTTGCTGGCGAATTCAAGGTTCCACTGCTCGAAATGGGGGGCGCCCTCGCGCCATTCAATCAGAGCGGCGCCATAGGGCAGCGCATCCAGAAATGCTTTGGCCTGATCGTCGCTTGCCGGCCCGTGCACCCCCGATGCAAGGCGCGACGGCGGTGCGAAATCAGCGCCTTTCCAGACTCTTGGCGACAAACCTTCCATAGCGACTTAAACGACCTATCCCGCGCCAGCTTGCGTATTTGGCGCGATTATTTTCGGCACGAAGCATGCGCCGTACACATGCCCTAAGGTCTATTCTATAATATCAATTCTTTTCATGTAGTTAAGATTACACTCACCATATGTGTTTTTCCGTAGTTATGTGCCTCAATTGAACCGATTATTTCGCGGGAACCCAGTGGGTGGCATACGCCCAGCCGCTCCACGCGCGACGCGCCACATCGCGAGGTCCGTTTCGGTGCGCGTCCGCCCAGTGTCGCCGCCCATCTGCCAGCTGAGGCCGTCTACCAGCCGGAAAGCAATCGCATCAGACAGGCCGCCATCGCGATAGCGCTGGAGCTGGACCCCCTGCCCACGCGTCATCTCCGGCAATTCGGACAACGGGAACACCAATAGCTTGCGGTTCTCACCGATCACGGCAACCGTGTCGGCCTCCGCCGTGATGACGTGGACGACCGCGACCCGCGCGCCGGGTTTCAGGTTGACCACCTGCTTGCCCTTGCGCGTTTCGGCGATAAGCTCGTCCATCACCGCCACGAACCCGCGCCCGTCTGATGCTGCGAGCAATATCTTCGCCCCCGCCCTCGCCGGCAGCAGCGCAACAATCTCTGTATCTCCATCTAGATCCACCATCAGCCGCACCGGCTCGCCGAAGCCGCGCCCTCCGGGCAGCTTGTCCGCCCCTAATGTGTAGAACCGCCCATTGGCACAGGCGAGCAACAGCTTGTCGGTCGTCTGCGCATGGAAGGCGAACGCCGGGCCGTCACCTTCCTTGAACTTCGCCGTCTCGGCCGAGGCGAGGTCGACATGCCCCTTCATCGCCCTGATCCAGCCGCGCTGCGAAAGAATGACGGTGATCGGCTCGCGCTCTATCATGGCTTCCAGCGGAATTTCGCGTGGGGGCGCGGCTTCCTCCAGATGGGTGCGGCGCTTGCCAAGCGGCGTATCCGGCCCATAGCGCTTGCGCAGCTCGGCCAGATCTCGTTTTAGACGCGTGCGCTGCCGCGCGGGGCTTTCGACCAGCTTTTCCAACTCCTCCCGCTCCTTGAGCAGCTCCGCATGCTCGCGCCGCAGCTCCATCTCCTCGAGCTTGCGCAAGCTCCGCAAACGCATATTCAGGATCGCTTCGGCCTGCCGATCGGTGAGGCTGAACTCCGCCATCATCACCTCTTTCGGTTCATCCTCAGTGCGGATGATCTCGATCACACGGTCGAGGTTGAGGTAGGCGATGATGTAGCCGTCCAGCAGCTCAAGCCGTGCGGCGATCTTATCCAGCCGATGCTTCGCGCGACGGACCAGTACGTCAATCTGATGCGCCAGCCACTGGGTCAACACATCGCGCAAGCCGAGCACGCGCGGGGTGCGGCTGGCGTCGAGTACATTCATGTTGAGCGGAAAGCGCGTTTCAAGATCGGTCAGCCGGAACAGGCTGTCCATCAAGACATCTACCTCGACCGTGCGCGCGCGCGGCTCCAGCACGATGCGGATCGCTTCGTCGCTCTCATCGCGCACATCGGCAAGGATGGGGAGCTTCTTGTCGGTGATGAGCGCAGCGATCTGCTCGATCAGCTTCGATTTTTGCACCTGATACGGGATTTCGGTGATCACGGCGACCCATTGCCCGCGCCCCTCATCTTCCTGATGCCACTTGGCACGCACCCGCATGCTGCCGCGCCCGGTGGCATAGGCCTCCGAGATTACCCCAGCACTATCTACAAGCACGCCCCCTGTGGGCATATCCGGCCCGCGCACAATCTCCATCAGCCGCGCATGCTCGGCCTGCGGCTCATCGATCAGCAGGGTGGCGGCCTCGATGATCTCGGTCACGTTGTGCGGCGGGATGCTCGTCGCCATGCCGACTGCGATGCCGCTCGCGCCATTGGCCAGCAGATTGGGGAACAGGCCGGGAAACACCTCCGGCTCTTCCTCCTCGCCATTGTAGGTCGGACGGAATTCGACGGTGCCTTCGTCCAGCCCGGCCATCAGGTCGGCCGCGGCCTGCGTCAGCCGCGCTTCGGTATAGCGCATCGCCGCCGCGTTATCCCCATCGACATTGCCGAAGTTGCCCTGCCCATCGACGAGCGGCGTGCGTAGTGAAAAATCCTGCGCCAGTCGAACCATCGCATCATAGACGGACTGGTCGCCATGCGGGTGATATTTACCTATGACATCGCCGACCACGCGCGCGCATTTCTTGTAAGGCGTAGTGTTGCGCGCGGGATTCGCGATTAGCACATCGGGCGCGGCGCCCGCAGGCTCCATCCGCAACAGCCGCATGGCCCACAGCAGGCGGCGGTGAACAGGCTTCAGCCCATCGCGCAGGTCCGGCAGAGATCGCGCCGTGATCGTCGAGAGCGCATAAACGAGATACCGCTGGGAGAGGGCTTCATCGAATGAGTGGTTGACGATGCTGTCGAACGGATCGCGGAAGTCTGTGGTCATGGCGTGCGGGATTAGCAATGCCAGAGCGCCTTGGCGAGGGGGGCGGGCAATATTTGCACCCCGCCCCCCTTTGCGCTATGGGCCGGTTCATCAGCCCCGGAGCCGCCGATCTTACCCACGATTCGCGTTTCCGGGGCGCATTCATTCTTTTTTGCGAGTAGGCACCCCGAAGATGGTTCGTCGCCGCCAGATCTACGAAGGCAAGGCCAAAATCCTTTATGAAGGCCCAGAGCCGGGCACGATCATCCAGTATTTCAAGGATGACGCCACCGCCTTCAATGCCCAGAAAAAGGGCACGATCAACGGCAAGGGCGTGCTAAACAACCGCATTTCGGAGCATGTGTTCACCCTGCTCTCCAACATCGGCGTGCCCACGCACTTCATCCGTCGCCTCAACATGCGCGAGCAGCTGGTGCGGCAGGTAGAGATCGTGCCGATCGAGGTGGTGGTGCGCAATGTCGCGGCCGGTTCCCTCTCTCAGCGGCTCGGGATCGAGGAAGGCACGCAGCTTCCCCGCACACTTATCGAATATTACTACAAGGACGACGCGCTCGGCGACCCGATGATCACCGAGGAGCATATCGCCTGCTTCGGCTGGGCGAGCCAGGAAGAGATGCACGACATTGCCGACATGGCGATCCGCGTGAACGACTTCATGAGTGGCCTGTTCGCGGGCATCGGCATCCGCCTCGTCGATTTCAAGCTGGAGTTCGGCCGCCTGTGGGACGGCGATTACAGCCGCATCATCCTCGCGGACGAGATCAGCCCGGACGGCTGCCGACTGTGGGACATGGCGACGGGCGAAAAGCTGGATAAGGACCGCTTCCGCCGCGATCTGGGCGGCGAAGTCGAAGCCTATCAGGAAGTCGCGCGCCGCCTCGGCCTGCTGATGGAAGAAGGCGCCGAGGCGACGACCGTGCTCGACCTCGACAAGCACCGGAAGAAAAAGGGCAGCTGATTTTTGGGCGTTGCGGGCTTGCCCTCAGCGGCATCCGGGCATAGGGGCTTGTCGCATATCATCGCGCCACAGCTACGGAGTCTCGCCCCATGAAAGCCCGCGTTTTCGTCACCCTCAAGAACGGCGTGCTCGATCCGCAGGGCAAGGCGATACACCATGCGCTCGAAGGCTTGGGCTTTGACGGCGTCAACGATGTGCGCGCGGGCAAGATGATCGAGCTCGATCTGGCGGACGGTACGACTGACCCCGATATCGATGCAATGTGCGCCAAGCTGCTCGCAAACACCGTGATCGAGAACTACCGCATCGAAAAGCTGGGGTAAGCCCATGAAAAGCGCCGTCATCGTCTTTCCCGGTTCCAACTGCGACCGCGACATGGCCGTCGCCATCGAGCAGGCCAGCGGCGTCAAACCGGTCATGCTCTGGCACCGCGAGACCGAGATTCCTGCTGGCATTGACCTGATTGCCGTTCCCGGCGGCTTTTCCTACGGCGACTATCTGCGCTCCGGCGCTATGGCCTCGCGTTCGCCAGTCATGGCGGCGGTGAAGGCGGCAGCGGACAGGGGCGTGATGGTGCTGGGCGTGTGCAACGGCTTTCAGGTTCTGACAGAATCGGGCTTGCTGCCGGGCGCGCTGATGCGCAACGCGGGCATCCATTTCGTCTGCCGCGACGTCGCGCTTACGGTCGAGAACAGCCAGAGCGCTTTCACGTCACGCTATCAGGCGGGCGAGCAGATCACGATCCCGGTCGCTCATCATGACGGCAATTATTTCGCTGACGCCGCCACGCTGGACCGGCTCGAAGGCGAAGGCCGCGTCGCCTTCCGCTATGCAGAGAGCGTCAATGGCTCCGCGCGCAATATTGCCGGCATCCTCAACGAAGGCGGCAATGTGCTGGGGATGATGCCCCACCCGGAGCGCGCCTGCGAGCCTGCGCATGGCAATACAGACGGCGCGCTTCTGTTCGCCGGACTGGTCGAGGGGATGATGGCGAGCGCCTGATGGCCTAAGCCTAAACCCCCGCCTTGAACGGCGTGAAGTCCGTCCCTTCATCATAGATATCTAGCCCCTCGCGGCGCTTGATGAAGCCCACCACCGCATAGGTGACGGGAGTGAGCACCACTTCCCAGCCCACTTTCAGCGCCCAGTTGGTGACGAGCACCGCGCCCACCTGAGCCGTCGGCCATACGCCCAGAAAGGCGAGCGGATAGAAGATCAGGCTGTCCACGGCCTGCCCGAAGATCGTCGAACCGATGGTGCGCGTCCAGAGATGCTTGCCCTTGGTCCACACCTTCATCTTTGCGAGCACATAGCTGTTGACGAATTCCCCTGCCCAGAATGCGAAGATGGACGCCGCGACGATGCGCCATGTGCTGCCGAACACCGAGTCATAGGTCGCCTGACATATGGTCCCTGCATCGCTGGCCTTGAGCACATTGGCGAACAACGCATTGTCGCTCGCCGCGCACGTCCAGCCAGCAAAAGGAGGCATCGCCACCACGATCGCGCTCATCGCCGCCATGAAGAGCATGGCGCAGAAGCCCACCCAGACGCACCGCCGCGCCCGCGCATAGCCATAGACTTCGGTCAGTACGTCACCCAACACATAACCGATGGGAAAGAACAATATGCCCGAGCCGAAGACGAACCCATCCACCACACTCAGCTTTGCCGCGCCGATGAGGTTGGACAACAGCAATATCGTGACGAACGCCGCCAGCGCGAAATCATAATAGCGCAACGGCCTGCCGTGCAGGCTGTTCGCCGCGACGTGGGGAAGGGATGTCTCGCTCATGTCCTTACGCATATCGCCCTTTGCGCCGCCGTCAAACCACGCTATGCGCCTGTGTCATCCGCGCCCGTAGCTCAGCTGGATAGAGCACCCGCCTTCTAAGCGGGTGGTCGCAGGTTCGAATCCTGCCGGGCGCGCCAAAGTCTGTTCATCGCCAGCCGCCAAGGAACCCTGCTTGACCCAGCCCCAATATGATGTCGTCGCCATAGGCAATGCGATCGTCGATGTGATCGCGCCGAGCGACGATGCCTTCCTCGCCCTCCATGCGCTACCTAAGGGTGGCATGCAGTTGATCGACGCGGAAACGGCCGATTTCTTGTATGCGGAGATGGGCGCTGGGCGTGAGACGAGCGGCGGTTCGGCGGCCAATACGCTGGCGGGCCTCGCCGCGCTGGGCAAGGCCTGCGGCTTTATCGGGCAGGTGGCGGACGACCAGCTCGGCAAGATCTTCGCGCATGATATCAAGGCGCTAGGGGTGGATTATCATACTCCAGCGTCAGGCGGAGGCGTGCCGACCGCGCGCTGCCTCGTGATGGTGACGCCCGATGCGCAGCGGACGATGAACACCTTCCTCGGCGCGTCCCAGCATCTGCCCGCCAGCGCGCTCGATCCTGAGATGATCCGTGGCGCGGGCATCCTTTATCTCGAGGGCTATCTCTGGGATCCGGAAGAGCCACGCAAGGCGATGCGCAGCGCGATCGAGCTGGCGCGGGCGGCAGGGCGCAAGGTCGCGTTCACGCTGTCAGACGGCTTCGTGATCGAGCGGCACCGCGCGGACTTCATGGCGTTGATCGAGGCCGGATTGATTGACATTCTCTTCTCCAATGAGGCGGAAATACAGGCGCTGGCTGAGGTCCAGGACTTCGAGCAGGCCGTGGCGGCGATAGCGCCCAAGGTGCCGGTGCTGGTGTCAACGCGCAGCGAGCAGGGCGCGATAGCTGTGGCGGGCGGGCAAAGATATGCTGTTACCGCCGCGCCTGTCGAGGAAGTGATCGACACCACCGGCGCGGGGGATCTGTTCGCCGCAGGTTTCCTCGCGGGCTTCGTCGAGGGGCAGGATCTCACCGCCTGCCTTCACCTCGGCGCGCTGTGCGCGGCGGAGATTATTTCCCACTATGGCGCGCGCCCGGAGGCGGACCTCAAGGAACTGCGCGCGACATCTGGACTATAACGCCCGGGTGAGTTTATTCCTTCCGTCATGGCTCGTAACCGGACTATCGCAAAAACCCGTTCCGCCTTCTCGCTGCGTGATCTCATACGCTGGCCGGTGCGGATCATCGTCGGGTTCTTGATCCTCTCGGTTGTGATGGTGGTGATCTACCGGTTCGTGCCGCCACCGGTGACGCTGACCATGCTGTTCGACAAGAACGGTATCACCAAGGACTGGATGAGCCTCGACGACATGGACCCGGACATGGCGCGGGCCGCGATAGCAGCGGAAGACAGCAAGTTCTGTCTCCATCACGGCTTTGACGCGGAAGCGATCGAAAAAGCCTTCAGGCACAACGCGCGCGGGGGCCGCATTCGCGGCGGCTCCACTATCAGCCAGCAGACCGCCAAAAATGTCTTCCTCTGGCAGAATGGCGGCTTCTTCCGCAAAGGGCTTGAGGCCTATTTCACGCTGTTGATCGAAGCGCTGTGGGGCAAGCGCCGCATCATGGAAGTCTACTTGAACGTAGCGGAGACGGGCATCGGCACTTACGGCGCAAACGCAGGCGCGATGCGCTATTTCAACCATGACGCCAGCACCCTTTCGCGCGCGGAGGCTGCGCGTATCGCTGCCGTGCTGCCATTGCCCAAAAGGCGCGCGGCGGTTGCACCATCAGGCTTCACCCGTCGCTATGGCAACAGCATCAGCCGGCGGGTGGGCATCGTGCGTGATCAGGGGCTGGATAGCTGCCTGAAATAAGCGTGGTGCCCCTTGCGTCGGCGGCTTGCATCGGAGATATGCCCCCGCAACTGATCTGACGCCAATCCGGGGAATAGCTTCATGACTGACCATGCCGACCTGATCGCCACGCTAGACGCCGCGTGGGAAGACCGCGCCAATATCTCGACCGCCACCACCGGCGAGGTGCGCTCCGCGGTAGAACGCGCGCTGTCGATGCTCGACGCCGGTCAAATCCGCGTGGCCGAGCCGAAAGACGGTGGATGGCAGGTCAACCAGTGGGCCAAGAAGGCGGTGCTGCTCTCGTTCCGACTCAATGATAATCAATTGATCCCCGGCGGGCCGGGCGCCAGCTTCTGGTGGGACAAGGTGCCGAGCAAGTTCGCAGGGTGGGGCGAGGCGGAATATCGCGCCGCCGGTTTTCGCGCCGTGCCGGGCAGCATTGCCCGCGCCGGCAGCCATATTGCCAAAAATGTCGTGCTGATGCCGAGCTTCGTCAATATAGGCGCCTTCGTGGATGAGGGTACCATGGTCGATACGTGGGTGACAGTCGGCAGCTGCGCGCAGATCGGCAAGAACGTTCATCTCTCCGGCGGTGTCGGCATCGGCGGGGTGCTCGAGCCCCTTCAGGCTGACCCCGTCATCATCGAGGACGATTGCTTTATCGGTGCGCGGTCCGAAGTGGTGGAGGGCGTGCGTGTGGGACGCGGCGCTGTGCTGTCCATGGGCGTATTCCTGTCAGCCACCACCAAGATCATTGACCGGACCTCGGGCGAAATCTTCGTCGGCGAGGTGCCTCCCTACTCGGTAGTTGTGCCCGGCTCGCTACCTGGAAAGGCCCTACCTGACGGCAGCGCGGGGCCGAACCTCGCCTGCGCGGTCATCGTCAAGCGAGTGGATGCGCAAACCCGCGCCAAGACCGCGATCAACGATCTCCTGCGAGACTGATCACCGATGCGGCTATGCTACACCCATCCTCTAATTTACTAAATTAACGGCATTTTTTGCAATTTTCAGTCTTGCGACAAATGCGCTCTCATGACATCGAATGCCCCGCGACCTTCCTCCAACCCCACTCGGAGGATGAGTCGTAAGGCGGCTTCGGCGGCCTGCCTGGGCCGGATATGGTGAACCCCACAGCAGCCATGTCCGGTCCAGGCGAACCGCTGGCTTGGCATTCCCCGTTTCAGCGCCTAAATGGCCACCGATGCCACCGGACAATCCCGCCGCTCCAGATGCGCCTGCGCCGCCCCTGTGGGCCACGCTAAAGCGCTTTTTGCCTTATCTCTGGCCCATAGACGCGCCAGCGCTGCGTGCGCGCGTGGTGATCGCCATGCTGCTGGTGCTCGCCAGCAAGGCGGTCACGCTGGTGATGCCGTTTGCCTATAAGGGTGTGATCGACAGGATGGCGCCGGGTATGGAGCGCGGAGCCATCCTCGCCATCGCGCTGGTCTGCGCCTATGCGGGCGCGCGCTTTGGCGGGGTATTGTTCGACAACATGCGCAATGTCGCGTTCGAGCGCGTTGGGCAGGAGGCAACACGTCGACTGGCAGAGCATGTCTTTGTGCACCTCCACAAGCTGTCGTTGCGTTTTCATCTCAACCGGAAGACCGGCGCTGTTACCAAGGTGATAGAGCGCGGCACCAAGAGCATCGACACGATGCTTTATTTCCTGCTGTTCAACATCGCGCCGACCATCATCGAGCTGACCGCCGTCTGCGTCATCTTCTTTGCGAAATTCGGCGCGGGTCTGGTGGTTGCCACACTCATCATGGTCGTCCTCTATATCTGGTACACCCGCACCGTGACGGAATGGCGCAACCAGCTTCGCCGCGACATGGTGGACCTTGACACCGGGGCTATGGCGCATGCGGTCGATAGCCTGCTGAACTTCGAGACGGTGAAATATTTCAGCGCGGAGGACCGCGAGGCCCGCCGCTACGCAGATGCGATGCAAAGTTACGCGCGCGCGGCCGTCAAATCCGAAAACAGCCTCGCCGCGCTCAATATCGGCCAGTCGCTCATCACCAACCTGATGATGGCGGGCGCGATGGGCTACACAGTATGGGGCTGGAGCCGGGGGCAGTTCACCACCGGCGACGTCGTACTAGTGAACACCCTTCTTGCCCAGCTGTTCAGGCCGCTGGACATGCTCGGCATGGTCTATCGCACCATCCGCCAGGGGGTGATCGACATGGAGGCGATGTTCGCGCTGGTGGACACGCCGGCGGAGATAGTGGATGTGCCCGGCGCCCAGCCGCTTCAGGTTCGCGCCGGCCAAGTGCAGTTCGAAGACGTCCGTTTTGGTTATGACGCCGATCGGGAGATATTGCATGGCCTGAGCCTGACGATCCCTCCCGGGCACACACTCGCCATTGTCGGCCCGACCGGCGCGGGCAAATCGACCATCGCCCGCCTGCTGTACCGCTTCTATGATGTCCAGGCAGGACGCATCCTTATCGACGGCCAGGATATCGCTCGGGTCACGCAGGCTTCGCTGCGTGCGCAGATCGGCATCGTACCGCAGGATATGGTTCTGTTCAACGACACGATCGGCTACAACATAGCCTATGGCCGCGAAGGCACCTCCCAATCCGAAATCGAGACGGCGGCGCGCGGCGCGGCGATCCATGATTTCATTGTGTCTTTGCCCAAAGGTTATGACACACGTGTGGGCGAACGCGGCCTGAAGCTGTCCGGCGGGGAGAAACAGCGCGTCGCGATCGCGCGTACGCTGGTAAAGGACCCGCCGATCCTGATCCTCGATGAAGCCACCAGCGCGCTCGACAGCCGCACCGAGGCCTCGATCCAGCAAGTGCTGCGTGATATGGCACAGATGCGCACCACGATCATCGTCGCACACCGCCTCTCCACCGTAATCGACGCAGACGAAATTATCGTGCTCGATCAGGGCAGCATCGCGGAGCGCGGCACCCACGCAGCGCTGGTCGCCCGCGGTGGCCTCTATGCGCAAATGTGGGCGCAACAGGCACAGGAGCATGACGGGGACGACATGGCGGAACCGCTCGACGCTTGAACTTGCGCGCGCACAGCCTATGAAAGGCGGCTTGCAAAGGAGATAGGCCATGTTCCGCCAACTTACCGAGACAGTCCTCGTATCGCCGCAAATCAGCGTGGAGGATGTGGCGCTCGCGAAGGACATGGGCGTCAGCTTCATCCTCAACAACCGGCCGGAAGGAGAGTCACCTGATCAGACGCCGGGCAACGATGTTGCTGCAGCGGCTGCGGCAGCGGGCATCGGCTATGCTGCCGTGCCAGTGAATCACAGCGGCTTTGCTCCGTGGCAGCTTGACGGGATGGACGAGGCGCTGGGTAAGGTTAGCGATGGGGGCAAACTGCTCGCTTACTGCCGCTCCGGCACCCGCTCCACCTTACTGTGGGCGCTGTCTCGCGCCCGCGCGGGGCAAGAGCCCAATGAACTCTCTGATATCGCCTCTGCAGCGGGCTATGACCTTTCGCCAGTCCGCCAGATCATGGATGCCTTGGCCGCGCCGAAATAAACGAAAATTGGGCCGACACACTGATGTGCCGGCCCCAGGTATGTTCGCAGGAGGAACCCTGTGAGGCGGGCGGCGCTTTGAGGTTCCGCGCGCCGCCCTGCCAATTCTTACATGTTGTAGGCGCGCTCGCCGTGGCTGGTGAGGTCGAGGCCCTGCTGCTCGGCTTCCGCACTCGGACGCAGACCGATGGTCTTGTCGATGATGAAGTAGAGCACAGCGGATCCGATACCGGACCACAGGATCGTGACGACAACCGCCTTGATCTGCGTGATGACCTGTGCACCCATGTCATAGGCGCCGACAGCGGCCGGGAACTGGGTGTAGTCGAAGAAGCCCTGACCACCCAGCGCCGGATCGGCAACGATGCCGGTCGCGATCGCGCCGACGATGCCGCCGATGCAGTGGACGCCGAACACATCGAGGCTGTCGTCATAGCCGAACATGCTCTTCACCTTGGTGACGAAGAGATAGCAGATCGGCGAAACGACGAAGCCCAGCAGGATCGATGTCATCGGCGCGGCGAAGCCCGAGGCCGGGGTGATGGCGACCAGACCGGCCACCGCACCCGTGGCGGCGCCCAGCATCGAGGCCTTGCCGTGATGGACCTGCTCAACAAGCGCCCAAGCGACCGCCGCCGCACAGGTGGCGACCATGGTGTTGATGAACGCAACCGCGGTCACGCCATTGGCTTCGAGGTTGGACCCCGCGTTGAAGCCGAACCAGCCGACCCACAGCAGCGAGGCGCCGATCATGGTCATGGTGAGCGAGTGCGGAGCCATAGCTTCCTTGGGGAAACCGATGCGCTTGCCAACCATGAGACAGCCCACGAGACCTGCAATACCGGCGTTGATGTGCACCACGGTGCCGCCGGCGAAGTCCAGAGCGCCCATGCCCCAGAGGAAGCCGTAGTCGGTCGGTGCGTCCGGCAGGAAGTCGGGTCCGGCCCAGTACCACACCATGTGCGCGATCGGATAATAGACGATCGTCGACCAGGCGACCACGAACACGATCAGCGCCGAAAACTTGATGCGCTCGGCGAAGGCGCCGACGATCAGTGCCGGGGTGATCATCGCGAAGGTCATCTGGAAGACGACGAACACGAGTTCAGGCAGATAGAGGTTGTTGCTGAACGTTGCGGCATAGGTGCCGCTGGTGACGCCAGTCAGGAACGCCTTCGAGAAACCTCCGAAGAAGTGGTTGTCCCCGCCGCTGGTGAAAGCCATCGAATAACCGTAGAGGCACCAGAGAATGCCGGCAACGGATACGATCATGAACACCTGCATCAGCACCGAAAGCATGTTCTTGGTGCGTACGAGGCCGCCATAGAACAGCGCGAGGCCGGGAATCGACATCATCAGCACGAGGGCAGCAGAGACGAGCATCCATGCGATGTCGCCCTTGTTCATCATTGTCGCCATCTGTTCGACGGTCGGATTTTTCACCATATCCTGCGCCCACACGGGCGTCGCGGCGGCGAGGGCGGCCATCGCCCCGGCCACACCGCAAAGTTTTCTGGAAACGCTCATTATTTCCCCTTTCATCACAGCGCGGTGTCGCCGGTTTCGCCCGTGCGGATACGCACTGCTTCGCCGACATCGAGAACAAAAATCTTGCCATCGCCGATAGCACCGCTGTTCGCAGCCTGCTGAACGGCCTCGACCACGCGGGGAGCGAGCGCGTCATCGCACACGACCTCGACCTTGATCTTCGGAACCATGTTTGTGCTGTATTCGGCGCCGCGATAAATCTCGGTCTGCCCCTTTTGACGTCCGAAGCCCTTGACTTCGCTCACCGTCATGCCCGCGACACCGAGCGAAGACAGAGCGTCCCGCACGTCGTCCAGCTTGAACGGCTTGATGATTGCCATGACTAGTTTCATGCTACCCCCTTATTCTGGTGTGCGAGGGGGTATACGCAAGAGCCGTGCCAAGTTCTTAAGAACGCGTTAACGTGGGCAACGCCAGCGACCAGGCCCGTCAGGCCGCCGCAAATTTAGGCAGCAGCGGTGCAGTGCACAATAAATGGGCAGTTAGTCGGTTCCGGTGTTCTGCGCATTGGCCGTCAGCGCGGAAGCGGCATTGGCAGCGCGGGCGTCCAGCATCTCCGCCGCCTCATTGAGGGCGCGCGCTTCACCAGCGGTCACGCCGCCCGGCCCCTCCGCGCTGTCATTATCGCCACAGCCTCCCAGTGAAGCGAGCATCATCAGTACCGCGGAGGATCGCTTGCTGATGAAAACCGCAGCCAAGCCGCTCATGCCTCAATCCTTGTCCCAAAACAGAAAAGGGGCGCGCACCGCATGGCCGCACCCCCATCCTTTAGCAAAATGCCAGAGAATTACTGAGCGTTCGCAGCATTCTCGGTTGCGTTCGCTGCGTTGGCAACGTTCTCGCCGGCGTTCATTGCGGCATTCATGGTGTTCTCGGCAGCGTTCGTAACGTTCTCGGCAGCATTGTTCATGGCGTTGCCTTCTTCGCTCTTGGAGCAAGCGGCGAGGCCAAGCGAGGAAGCAATTACGAGCGAAAGTGCGATAGTCTTGGTCATGGGTAAACCCTTCTCTGAGATACTGACAAAGCAGGCTTCTCTCGGAGAAAAGCTCACCCCCTATTGAGCCTGCTGCGCGCATAAATACTGTCATGATTCGGCGAACGCAAGCGCCTGATTGCCTGAGTGACCGGTTACTGTCGTAAAAATGGCCGGTCGGTGCGATTGGGCGATACCGGTTGACCTATATAAAGAATTCTTTATATATGCGTGACTATGGCGGAATTGCTCGACATCTTCCGTGCAATGGCGGACCCGACGCGGATGCGTATCATGCACCTTTTGGGTGCGATGGAGCTTTCCGTAGGTGAGCTCGCGCAGGCGGTGGGCCAGAGTCAGCCGCGCGTCTCGCGCCATGTGAAGATCCTCGCCGAAGCGGATCTCATCGATCGGCGCAAGGAAGGAAACTGGGTGTTTTTGCGCCTTGCGCCGTCCCCGAGCTGCCGCCAGCTGATGGAGATGTTCGCGGACATTCCCGCCGAAGCCAGCGAGGGCCTGTGGCTCAAGGCCGATCTTGCCCGCCTCGCCGCGATCCGCGCGGACCGCATGCGCGCGGCCGACGACTATTTCGCCGCCCATGCCGAGCAGTGGGACGCGCTCGGCTCGCTCTATGTGCCTGAAGCAGAGGTCGAGCAGGCCATCGTCCGCGCGCTCGGAGCCGAGCCGTTCAGCCATCTGCTTGATCTCGGCACCGGCACCGGGCGGATGATTGCGCTGCTGGGCGAACGGGCGCGCCATGTCGACGCGATTGATCGCAGCCCTGACATGCTTCGCCTCGCCCGCGCCAAGCTGCCGCAGGAGGGAGCCGACAAATACAACCTGCTGCTCGGCGATTTCTGCGCCCTGCCCTTTGGCGACGCTGCAGCAGACCTCGTCACCGCGCACCAGATTTTGCACTATAGCGCCACGCCCCAGCGCGCGGTTGCAGAGGCCGCGCGCGTGCTGAAAAACGACGGTCGCCTGCTGATCGTCGACTTCGACGCACACGACCGCGAAGAACTGCGCACCCGCGATCAGCACGAACGCCTCGGCTTTTCGGATGACCAGATCGCCGATTGGTTTGCCGAGGCAGGGGTTGCGCTGGAGCGGACCGACACGCTGCCCGGTGGCGAACTCACCGTGAAACTATGGCTCGGGCGGCGCAAATCCGCCAATGTCACGCCTATCAGGGAACGACAGATATCATGAATGCCGAACGTAGAGCGCTCGAAGAAGCGCGCCGCATCCTCGACACCCCGCTCTATGCCGATCTGGGAGGAGACGCCGAAGTGAGCTTCGAATTCTTTCCGCCCAAGACGGAAAAGATGGAGGCCCAGCTGTGGGACAGCATAGAGACTCTGACGCCGCTGGCGCCCCGTTTCATCTCGGTCACCTATGGCGCGGGTGGATCGACCCGCGAGCGCACGCACAGCACGGTTGCCCGCATCGCAAAGGATACCTCCATCCCCGCCGCCGCACATCTGACCTGCGTCGACGCCAGCAAGGCCGAGATCGCCGAGGTTGCCGATGCCTATTGGCAGGCCGGGGTGCGCCATATCGTTGCACTACGCGGCGATCCGCCTGAGACGGGCGCGAAGTTCGAACCGCATCCAGACGGCTACGCCAGCGCGGCGGAGCTGGTGGCGGGTCTGCGCGCGCTGCAAGATTTCGAGATTTCCGTCGCCGCCTATCCCGAGACACACCCGGAGGCGCATTCCTCGCAGGCCGACCTCGACAACCTCAAGCGCAAGCTTGACGCCGGGGCGGCCCGCGCAATCACGCAGTTCTTCTTTTCACCCGAGGCCTATTTCCGCTTCGTCGACAAAGCACGAGCCGCGGGAATTGAGGCGGAAATTCTGCCCGGCATCATGCCCGTCACGAATTTCGCGGGCGTGCAGAGGATGGCCGCCATGTGCAACACAGAAGTGCCCAGCTGGATGGCGCGGCTATTCGAGGGGCTGGACGATCACCCGCCAGCGCGCCAGCTGATCGCCGCCACCATCACCGCCGAGCTGTGCCGCAAGCTCTATGCCGGCGGCGTGCGCAGCTTTCACTTCTACACATTGAACCGCGCTGAACTGAGCTATGCGATCTGCCACCTGCTCGGCCTGCGCCCGCAAGGACAAGTCGCATGACCCTGAATGACTCTGGCGCCGAAACCCTGTTCCGCCAGCGCGCCGCGCAGAAGGTGATGATCTTCGATGGCGGCTATGGCACCTCGATCCAGAAATACGGCCTCACCGAAGCCGATTATCGCGGCGACCTGCCGCTGGAAAAGGACCAGAAGGGCAATAACGACCTGCTGTGCCTCACCCGGCCGGACATCGTGAAGGCGATCCACACCGCCTATCTCGACAATGGCGCGGACATGATTGAGACCAACACCTTCTCCGGCACGCGCATCGCGATGGCGGATTATGGCTGCGAGCATCTGGTGCATGAGCTGAACGTGACCGCAGCCCGGCTGGCCCGCGAGTGCTGCGACGCGGCGGAGGCGAAGGACGGCATCAAGCGCTTTGTCGCAGGCTCCATCGGCCCTACCAACAAGACGCTTTCCATCTCGCCGCAGGTCAACGACCCCGCCTTCCGCGAGGTCGATTACGACACGCTGAAAGAGCAATATCGCGAGCAGTGCGCCGCGCTGATCGAGGGCGGAGTTGATTTCCTGCTGGTCGAAACCTGCTTCGATACCTTGAACGCCAAGGCGGCGGGTATGGCGGCGAAGGAAGCCGAGGCTGCGTCTGGCCGCTCTGTGCCGCTGATGATGAGCTTTACGATCACCGATATGTCTGGCCGCAACCTTAGCGGTCACACCATCGCGGCGTTCTGGTATTCGCTGCGGCACCTGAAACCCCTCACGATCGGCGTGAACTGCGCCTTCGGGGCGGACAGGCTGCGGCCCTATCTCTCCGAACTCTCCAAAATCGCGGACACTCTGATCCTCGCCTATCCCAATGCTGGCCTGCCCAACGAACTCGGCCAATATGACGAGCTCCCGGAGCAGACCGCCGCGCTGATCAAGGTGTGGATCGAGGAAGGGCTGGTCAACATGGTCGGCGGATGCTGCGGCACCACACCCGCCCATATCGGCGCGATTGCAAAGGCGCTGGAAGGCGCAAGCCCGCGCGCCATCCCCACCCTGCCCGTTGTCACCCGGCTTGCAGGGTTAGAACCCATGCACATCGCGGCGTAACTCAAAAACACCCCTCCCCTTCAGGGGAGGGGTGGGGGTGGGGCGGAGCCCCGTAGGCCAGCGCCTCGATCCACCACCCCAACCCCTCCTCTGAAGAGGAAGGGCATTTGGAAAGAATGAATATGACAACCCAATCCTCCGCCACCTTCGTCAACATCGGCGAGCGCACCAACGTCACCGGCTCCGCCGCGTTCAAGAAGCTCATCATGGCGGGCGACTATGCCAAGGCCGTCGAGGTCGCGCGGCAGCAGGTGGAGAACGGCGCGCAGATCATCGACGTCAACATGGACGAAGGCCTGCTCGACAGCCTGGCCGCGATGGAGCAGTTCCTGAAGCTCATCACCGCCGAGCCGGACATCAGCCGCGTGCCGGTGATGATCGACAGTTCGAAATGGAGCGTAATCGAGGCAGGGCTGAAATGCGTTTCCGGCAAGCCGATCGTCAACTCGATCAGCATGAAGGAGGGGGAGGCGCAGTTTCTGGAGCATGCGCGCAAATGCATGGCCTATGGCGCCGCAGTCGTCGTCATGGCGTTCGACGAGGTCGGCCAGGCGGATACCAAAGCGCGCAAGGTCGAAATCTGCGAGCGCGCCTACAAGCTGCTCGTCGGCATCGGCTTTCCGCCCGAGGACATCATCTTTGACCCCAATATCTTCGCGGTCGCCACTGGGATCGAGGAGCATAACAACTACGCCGTCGATTTCATCGAGGCATGCAGGGAAATCCGCGCGCGCTGCCCGCATGTGCATATTTCGGGCGGCCTCTCGAACCTCAGCTTCTCCTTCCGCGGCAACGAGACGGTCCGCCGCGCGATGCACAGCGTGTTCCTCTATCACGCCATCCCCGCTGGGCTCGACATGGCGATCGTCAATGCCGGCCAGCTCGACGTCTATGACACGATAGACCCCGAACTGCGGCAGGCGTGCGAGGATGTGGTGCTGAACCGCGATCCTGACGCAGGCGAGCGGCTGGTCAATCTCGCAGAGAAGTACAAGGGCAAGGACGCCGCCGCCGAGAAGGCCGCCGAGGAATGGCGCGGCTGGCCGGTGGAAAAGCGGATCGAGCACGCGCTGGTGAAGGGCATCGATGCCCACGTAATCGCCGACACCGAGGAAGCCCGTCTCGCCATCGCCGCACGCGGCGGCAGGCCCATCGAGGTAATCGAAGGACCGCTGATGGACGGCATGAACGTGGTGGGAGACCTTTTCGGCTCCGGCAAGATGTTCCTGCCGCAGGTGGTGAAATCCGCGCGCGTGATGAAGCAGGCTGTAGCCCACCTCTTCCCCTATATCGAGGCGGAGAAAGACGCGAACGCGAAAGGCAAGGGCCGCATCGTCATGGCGACGGTAAAGGGCGACGTGCATGACATCGGCAAGAACATCGTCGGCGTCGTCATGCAGTGCAACGGCTTCGAGGTGATCGACCTTGGCGTGATGGTGCCATGGGCGACGATTTTGGAAGCGGCGAACGAGAATGACGCGGACATGGTCGGCCTCTCCGGCCTTATCACGCCCTCGCTGGACGAGATGGTGACGGTGGCTGAGGAGATGCAGCGCGCCGGGTTTACGATGCCGCTGCTCATCGGCGGCGCGACAACATCCAAGGTACACACCGCGCTCAAGATCGATCAGGCCTATGACGGCCCGGTCGTGCATGTACTCGACGCGAGCCGGGCAGTCGGCGTCGCAACAGCGCTCGTTTCGGATACGCAGAAGGACGGCTTCGTCGGCCAGACGGCGGCGGAATATGAGCACATCCGCGAGGTCCGCGCCGGCAAGGGCCAGAGCACGCTCATTTCAGTCGAGGACGCCCGCGCCAACGCCTTCACCATCGACGAGACGATGAAGCCTCACGCCCCCAAGAAGCCCGGCCTGCATGTATTCCCGGACTGGGATCTGGCGGACCTGCGGCAGTATATCGACTGGACGCCCTTCTTCCGCGCGTGGGAGCTGGCGGGTAACTATCCCGCAATCCTTACCGACCCGGTGGTGGGCGAAAGCGCATCCAGCCTGTTCGAGGACGCGCAGAAAATGCTCGATCAGATCATCGCCGAGAAGTGGATCGTCGCCAAGGGCGTCGCCGCCCTCTGGCCCTGCCGCCGCGAGGGTGATGATGTCATCATCCACGTTGAAGACGAGCGCCACATCCGCATGCCCTTCCTGCGCCAGCAGATCGCGAAGCGCGAGGGCCGCGCGAACATGTGCCTCGCGGATTTCATAAGCCACGATGGCGACTGGATCGGCGGCTTCGCGGTAACAGCGGGCCATGGCATCGAGACGCATCTGGCGCAGTTCAAGGCGCGTCACGACGACTATAACGACATCTTGCTGAAGGCGCTGGCAGATCGCCTTGCCGAGGCCTTTGCCGAGCGGCTGCACCATCATGTCCGCACCGAATTGTGGGGCTATGCGCAAGGAGAACAGCTCACCAACGAGGCGCTGATCAAGGAGGAGTATCGCGGCATCCGCCCGGCGCCCGGCTATCCCGCCTGCCCGGATCACAGCCAGAAGCAGCTGCTTTTTCCTATGCTCGACGCGCCGCATCACACCGGCATCACCCTGACGGACAGCCTTGCCATGTGGCCGACGGCTTCGGTTTCCGGCTTCTATTTCGGCCACCCGCAGTCCGAATATTTCGGTGTGGCGCGGATCGGGCCGGATCAGCTGGAAGACTATGCCCGCCGCCGCGACGTGGATATCGCGACGGCGGAAAGGTGGTTGCGTCCCAACCTTGACTAGCTTGCCTGCGCGGTGGAGGGCACCGCCCCTTCCCGCGTCTTCCACAGCGACCAGCCGATGCCTGTCGCGAGGATCGCAAAGGTGATGCCGAGCGAGAGCATCGGCGGGAACTTCGCCAGCCCCAGCATATCCGCCACGAAGATCTTCGAACCGATGAAGATCAGCAGCACCGCGAGCGCCTGCTTGAGATAGGCAAAGCGATCGACCATCGCCGCCAGCGCGAAATAGAGCGCGCGCAGGCCCAATATCGCGAAGATGTTGGACGTATAGACCACGAACGGATCGGTGGTGATCGCGAAGATGGCGGGAATGCTGTCGACCGCGAAGACGACGTCGACAAATTCGATCATCAGCAGTGCGAGCAGCAGCGGCGTAGCAAAGGTCCGCAACTGGCCCGTCCGCGGGTCGGCCTGCCGCACCCAGAAGCGTTCGCCGTGCAGCCCGTCCGTTATCGGCAGCCGCGCCCGCAGGAAACGCAGGATCGGGCTGCCCTCGACATCATATGCCTTGCCCGACGCGCGCCACATGCCAATGCCGGTCCACACCAGAAACGCGGCAAAAATATAGAGCACCCATGCATAGTTAGACACCAGCGCCGCGCCCATGCCGATCATGATGCCGCGCAGTACCACTACGCCGAGCACGCCCCAGAACAGCACCCGATGCTGCAGATGCGCGGGGATGGCGAGCGCAGTGAAGATCATGGCGATGACGAAGATGTTGTCCATCGCCAGGCTTTTCTCGATGACGAAGCCGGTGAGATAGGCAAGCCCGGTTTCCTGGCCCAGATACCACCAGACCCACGCACCGAAGGCCACGCCAACGGTGATATAAAAGGCCGATAGCGCCAGGCTTTCCTTGACGCCGATAACGCGGGCGCCGCGGTGAAATAGGCCGAGGTCCGCGACAAGTAACGTGATGACGAGCGCCAGAAACGCGCTCCAGAGCCAGATCGGCGTGCCCAGCCAATCCTGAAAAATGAAGCTGAAATCCATGAAATATCCAGTGCTGCAAGAGCTTAAGGCGGATCACCGAAACCCCGGCTTCCCGAGGCTTCGGTGCAAGCGCTTACAAAGGCCGCAATATGCGTCTGCCCCGCACGGCAGCCGCCAGCCGGTCCTTGATGCGCAGCTTGAGCCGCTTAAGCCGCTGGAGCTGGACAAAGTCGGGAAACGGGCGCCGCTGCTCAGCGCGCAGGGCATCATCGAGCTGCTGATGCCTGACCAGCAGTCGATAAAAACTCTCTTTCATTCTCATGGCACTCCTCGATTGGAATTAATCCAAATCGGGTGCCCGGAACGATGCGGCATGGCTTATGGGGGAAGAGGAATGCCAAACATCGCACCGGTCACCCGATGCGGTCCGACATCACGATCATAGGGGCATGATCGCCAGAGGGGCCCGGCCCGCAGCACCATAATATGACTGATTCGCTCCGATTTGCAAGGGTGAATGAAAAATTCTCGCTGGGATGATTCCTACCGCTCAAACTGCTAAGCGTAACGGATGAGCCTTACCCGCCCTGCCTTTTTGCTCGCCGCTGTGCCCGCCCTGCTCGGCGCGGCGCCAAATCAGCCCGACGCCTTCTCGATCATGGAGACCGGCCGCAGCTATCGCTCGTTGGCCGAAGCGGTCGCGGCGGTGGGAGATCGCTCCGGCACTATCGTCATAGCTCCGGGCACCTATCGCCAGTGCGCGGTACAGCAGGCGGGCAGCATCACCTACCGTGCGCAGCGGCCAGGCAGCGTGGTGTTCGATGGCGTAACCTGCGAGGGCAAGGCGGCGCTGGTGCTCCGCGGCCGCACCGCCATCATCGAGGCGATCATCTTCCAGAACATGCGCGTGCCCGATGGCAATGGCGCGGGAATCCGGCTGGAGCGTGGCAACCTCACCGTCTCGGCCAGCCTGTTCCGCACCAGCGAGGAGGGCATCCTTACGCATGACGATCCCCAGTCGACGATCCGCATCGACCACAGCATCTTCGGCAAGCTCGGCCGCTGCGACCGCGATCTCGACTGCGCGCACAGCCTCTATGTGGGGCATTATGGCCATCTCATCGTCACCGCGACCCGCTTTGAGGCGGGGCAAGGCGGGCATTACGTAAAGAGCCGCGCCGCCCGCGTCACCATCACCGGCAACGTGTTCGATGACCGCGCCGGCCACCTCACCAACTATATGATCGACCTGTCGAACGGCGCATCCGGCCTCATCGCCAACAACATCATGGTGCAGGGGCGCGACAAGGACAATTACTCCGCGTTCATCACCATTGCCCCCGAGGGGCGGGAGTGGGACAGCAACAGCCTCCAGATCCGTGATAATCAGGCGAGCTTCGGCGGCGATTACGGCCGCACCAGCACCTTCGTGGCGAACTGGACCAATGACCGCCCCCAGATCATCGGCAACCGCATCACCACCGGCATCAAGGTGACGGATAGGCGCTGAGCCCCGCTGCCTTAGTGAGACATGCGCGGAATATGCGGCACCCCCAGCGGCGTGCGCGGCGGGTCGATATTATATGTGACCGACAGCCAGGTGAGTACCGCGATCGCCACGATCGCCCCGATGAGTATCGCGAGCGCCGAGCGCCACGCGGCAAACTTCCCCGTAACCTGCACGGAAGCCGGATGCTCCTTGTCGCCGCGATAAAGCGTGCTCGCGCGCGCACTGGCCTTCTCCCACCACATTTCCAGCCGGTCGCTCACGTCCTGAAGCGGGCCGACCTCATCCGGCTCCTCCAGCGCATCCAGCGCGATGGCGTAGCGATCGGCGGCGAGATCGAACTCCACAAACATATACCCTGGCGCGCGATAGCGGCGCAGGCCGAGCCAGACATACCCATCGCGCGGATAGGCGACATGCGCGTCCCAGTCCGATCCCAGCAGATCGCATAGCACCTCCCCATCTGAAGTCCGCACTACCCGGGGCGTCGCCGCGAACTGGCTCTGCGCCCACTCGATGGGCTGAATGTCGACCCGGATGGAACCGTCCGGCGAAAACTCCTGATGCGCCGGCTGAGACATGTCTGGCGGCACGAGGGCAGGCGCCGGGCGGGACAGGACAGGCTGTGGCGGTGCGGCAACCTCGGCAGCGACCGCCGTATCGACCGGCACCGGCTCTGGCGGCGGATAGCGGCGGCGCAACATCGCGCCGATGAAGAACCCAATTGTACATGCAGCCATCCACGGCAGCACAGCAAATAGGCCGATCAACATTATGGCGAACGCGACATTGCCAAGCCCCGAATCATGACGGGGCGAAAATATCGCTCCCAGCATCAGCACGGCGGCCATCAACAGCAGTGGAAACAGCGTCAGCACCAGCAAATGGATCTTTTGCCTGCGCCCGTGCATACGCCAGACGATCACCGCCGCGCCTGCAATCAAAGGCGCGGCAACCATGATCAGCGCAAAGAACTGACTTGCGAGCTCCATCCCCCCACCCCCCAGCATGTCCGCACTGCATCGCTCCAAAGCGTCTTCGGGTCAATCATGCCGCGCGCCCGTTGACTTTTCACCCGGCTTTCCCTATCGGCACGCGTCTGTTTGGCGGCGGCGGGCGGGAATCCCCGTTCTGGCGGCTTTGCCTTTGATGATTCGATTTTTGAGGAATGAGCGATGAAGCGCACCTTTCAGCCGAGCAACCTGGTCCGCAAGCGGCGGCACGGCTTCCGCGCCCGCATGGCGACCGTCGGAGGCCGCGCGGTGCTGCGCGCCCGCCGTGCGCGCGGCCGCAAGAGCCTCTCGGCCTGAGCCAAGCCTCTGTCGACGCCCCTACGGGGGTGCCGCCCGTTTCCACGATTCGCAAGCGCGCCGATTTTCTCGCGTGCAACAAGGGCAGGCGCGCGCCCATGCCCGGCTTTGTCCTGCTGGTGCGTGAACGCCATGATGGAGACCCCGCCATGCGGCTGGGCATCACGGTGACCAAGAAAATCGGCAATGCAGTGGTGCGCAACCGCATGAAGCGCCGCTTCCGCGCGCTCGCCCGCGCAATCCTGCCCACGAGCGGAATCACCGGCGCAGACTATGTGCTGATCGGCCGCGAGGGGGGAATCGAGCGGGACTTCGCGCTGCTGGAGGCTGAGCTGGCGAAGGCGCTGCGCAAAGTGCGCCGGGCATGATCTCCCGCCTCCTCATCGGCATCGCGCGGCTGTGGCAATGGGGGCCATCGCGGCTGATGCCGCCTACCTGCCGATACCACCCGAGCTGCTCTTATTACGCCATCGGCGCGATCCGAAAATATGGGCCAATCAAGGGTAGCTGGCTGGCGCTGAAACGGCTATTGCGCTGCCATCCGTGGGGTGGATCGGGGTATGACCCCGTCCCCTGAAGGACCAAACTACACACGCCGAGCGGCGGGGAGCATTGACAGGTGGACGACAAGCGCAATCTGATACTGGCCGTGTTGCTGACGGGTCTGATCCTGTTTGGTTGGCCGTATGTGGCGGAGCGGCTGTTCCCCGGCTCGATGAAGCCTGCCCAATCCGCACAGCAAAGCGCCCAGCCAGCGCCCTCCGCACCCGGCGCGCCCACGCCCGGCGTCGCGCTGCCCGTCGCGCCGCAGGACCGCGCCACCGCCCTGCGCCAAACTCCCCGCGTCATCATCGAGACGCCCAAGCTCACCGGTTCGATTGCGCTGAGGGGTGCGCGCATCGACGACATCACGCTGCCGACCTATCGCCAGACGATCAAAAAGGATTCGCCGCCGATCACCCTCTTCTCCCCGGCAGGGACGAAGGACGCACATTTCGCGGGCTTCGGCTGGGCCGGCGAAGGGCTGAAGGGGCCGGACGCCAATACTATGTGGCAGGCCTCGGGCAGCAAGCTCACTCCCACGACGCCGGTCACATTGCGGTGGGACAATAATGCAGGCCAGCTGTTCGAGATCGCGCTCTCGGTCGACGCGAACTACATGATCACCGCGCGCCAGAGCGTGACCAATCGCGGCGCTGGCGCGGTTGCGGTGCGCAGCTATGGCTTCATCAGCCGTGTGGGTCACTCCAAGGATCCCTCGACCTGGACGATCCATACGGGACCGATCGGGGTGTTCGACGGCGCGGCCAATTATGATGTTGAATTTGCTAATTTAGATGGAGAAGAACCGGGGTTCTTTGCCAAATTATTCGGTACGAAAGCTGTCGCTGGAACAAACATCTACCAGAGTAAGGGCGGATGGCTGGGTTTTACGGATCATTACTGGCTAACTTCTTTGATACCGGATCAAGGCACAGCTATAACTGCCACGTTTCGAGCCGGGCAACAAAAGGAAACCTATCAGGCCGACATGAGCCTGCCCCCGGTCGTGCTCGCCCCCGGCAGGTCGCTCAGCCAGTCCAACCGTCTGTTCGTCGGCGCCAAGGAAGTGAAGGTGCTGGAAGCCTATCAGGACAGCGGCGTCACGCTGTTCGACCGCTCCATCGACTGGGGCTGGTTCTATTGGTTCGAGAAGCCGATCTTCGCGCTGCTCCACTGGCTCTTCACGCAGATCGGTAACTTCGGCGTGGCGATCATCTGCCTCACCTTCGTCGTGCGCGCGCTGATGTTCCCAATCGCGCAAAAACAGTTCGCCTCGATGGCGGCGATGCGCGCCATCCAGCCCAAGATGAAGGCGCTGCAGGAGAAGCATAAGGACGACAAGCCCAAGCTTCAGCAGGAACTGATGGACCTCTACAAGAAGGAGAAGGTTAACCCCTTCTCCGGCTGTATGCCGATCTTCCTTCAGATCCCGATCTTCTTCGCGCTCTACAAGGTGCTCCAGCTGACCATCGAGATGCGGCACCAGCCATTCGCGCTGTGGATCAAGGATCTCTCCGCGCCCGATCCGCTGCATGTGCTGAATCTGTTCGGCCTTCTGCCTTTCGAGGTCCCCGCCTTCCTTGGCGTTGGTGTGCTTGCGATCATCCTTGGCATCACCATGTGGCTCCAGTTCAAGCTCAACCCCGCTCCGATGGACGAGGTGCAGAAGCAGATCTTTGCGCTTATGCCGTGGATGATGATGTTCATCATGGCACCGTTCGCGGCCGGGCTGCTGATCTACTGGATCACCTCAAACCTGCTGACCATCGCGCAGCAGAAATGGCTCTATAGCCGCCATCCACAGCTGCAACAGGCTCCGGCGCAGTAATGGCGTTTTCTTCCCTCCGTTCGGTTCGAGCAGCTTTCGAGCGAAGCCGAGAAAGCAAGTCGAGAACAGGCTTCTCGACCCGAGTTCTCGACCGGCTCGAACTCGCGCTCGAAGCGAACGGGAAGACAAAATGAGTGAAGACTCTGGGGCTGACCGGATCGAACAGGCTCGGCGCATCTTTGCCGGGCCGATCGCCTTCCTGCGTTCCGCCCCGTCGCTGAACTTTCTACCAGAGCCTGATGTCCGGGAGGTCGCGTTTGCGGGCCGCTCCAACGTCGGCAAGTCGTCACTGCTAAACGCCCTCACCAATCGCAACGGACTGGCGCGCACCTCCAACACGCCAGGTCGCACGCAGGAGCTCAATTTCTTCGACGTGGGTGAGCCCCTGCTGTTCCGCCTCGTCGACATGCCGGGCTACGGCTATGCCAAGGCGCCCAAGGATGTCGTGAAAAAGTGGCGCTTCCTCGTGAACGATTACCTGCGCGGACGGGTGGTGCTGAAGCGCACGCTGCTGCTGATCGACGCGCGCCACGGCATCAAGGATGTCGACCGCGACATCATGAAAATGCTGGACGATGCGGCGGTGAGCTATCGTATCGTGCTGACCAAGGCGGACAAGATTAAGGCGTCGGAGCTGGCGGACGTAACCGCGCGCACCTTGGCCGAAGCGCGCACCCGCCCCGCCGCCCATCCGGAGATCATCGCCACCTCATCGGAAAAGGGCATGGGGCTGGCGGAGCTGCGCGCGGCCGTTATCGAGGCGGTGGAGTGAAGGAGCGAACATGCTGAAAATCATCATCGGCAACAAGGCCTATTCCAGCTGGTCACTGCGCGGCTGGCTTGCGGTCAAGCAGTCCGGCCTGCCCTACGAAGAAGTGGTCGTCCCGATGTATGATGCGGACTGGCCTCAACGTAAGACACAGGCTGATCTCGCGGTGTCTGCGGGCAAGGTGCCGACCCTGTGGGATGGCGACGTCGCGGTGTGGGACAGCATCGCCATTGTCGATTACCTCAATGACATTACCGGCGGCACACGCTTCTGGCCGAAAGACAAGGCGGCGCTGGCGCTGGCACGGTCGATAGCGGCGGAGATGCACAGCGGATATGTGCCGCTGCGCAAGGCATGCAGCATGAACGTGCGCAAGGTTTTCGACGCCCAGCCGATGAGCGATGCGGTGGCAGAGAACATCGTGCGGATCGATGCGCTGTGGAGCGAGGCGCGGTCACGCTTCGGCGCGGGCGGGCCTTATCTGTTCGGAGAGTTCGGCGCGGCTGACATCATGTTCGCGCCAGTTGTGTTCCGAACTCAGGGCTATCAGCTGCCGGTAAGCGAAACGGCGCAGGCCTATGTCGACGCGATGCTCGCGCACCCATGGATGGTCGAATGGGTCGAAGGCGCGAAGACGGAAAGCTGGGTGCTGGATCAATATGAAGGCGGGCCGGTTTACGAGTAGCTCGGCCCCGCCCATCACACATCCAGATTGGCGACATTCAGGGCATTGTCCTGAATGAACTCGCGGCGCGGCTCCACCACATCGCCCATCAGGCGGGTGAAGATTTCGTCCGCCACATCCGCCTGCTCGATGCCCACGCGCAACATCGAGCGCGCTTCGGGATCGAGCGTGGTCTCCCACAGCTGCTCCGCGTTCATTTCGCCCAGACCTTTGTAGCGCTGGATCGCCAGCCCCTTGCGCCCGGCGGCAAGAATCGCGTCGAGCAGTTCGCTCGGGCGGCTGATGACCGTCACGCCCTTGGCGGGCGCTGCAGGCAGATCTTCTCCATCCTCTGATGCAGCGGCAGCGGCATCTTCCGCTGCCATCGCCTTCGCTGTGATCAGGCGGCTTGGCTGGCGATAGGTCTCGACCTGCTCCGCCACCGTGGCATGCAGCTTGCGCGCCTCCGCGCTCACCAGAAATGCCGCCTCGACCACCATATGGTCGGTCACGCCGCGCCAGTTGCGCTGGAAGTGATAGCCGCCTTCCTCGCTCATGCTGCCGCTCCACGCGCCTTCCGCGTCGTGCGTGTCCATCCACCGGACGGCATCCGCCAGCGCAGCCGTGCGCGCGGCTTCCGTAAGCTCGACATCGAGCGCCCCGTTCAGCGCCAGCGCCTCGATGATGCGCGGATCATAGCGGCGGGGCACATAGCGCATCACCGTGCGCATCCTGCGCGCATGATCGATCAGGCCGCGCAGGTCCTCGCCCAGCCGAGTGCCCTGATGCGTCTCCAGCGCCATCGTATCGACGCCGTTGTCGACCAGATATTGATCGAGCGCCGCGTCGTCCTTGAGGTAGACCTCGCTGCGCCCGCGCGTTGCCTTGTACAGCGGCGGCTGAGCGATAAAAAGGTGTCCGTTTTCAATGATTTGCGGCATCTGGCGGTAGAAGAATGTGAGCAGTAGCGTGCGAATATGCGCGCCGTCCACGTCCGCGTCGGTCATGATGACGATCTTGTGATAGCGCAGCTTTTCTACGTTGAAATCATCGCGGATACCGGTGCCCATCGCCTGGATCAGCGTGCCGATCTCGCGGCTGCCGAGCATCCGGTCGAACCGCGCGCGCTCCACATTCAAAATCTTGCCGCGCAGGGGCAGGATCGCCTGAAAATGCCGGTCGCGCCCCTGTTTGGCCGAACCACCTGCCGAGTCACCCTCGACCAGGAACAGCTCGGACTTGGCGGGGTCGCGCTCCTGACAGTCCGCGAGCTTGCCGGGAAGAGAGGCGATGTCCATCGCGCCCTTGCGCCGGGTGAGTTCACGCGCCCGCTTCGCCGCCTCGCGCGCGGCCGCGGCGTCGATCACCTTCTGCACGATCATCTTGGCGTTTGCAGGGTTTTCCTCCAGCCATTCCGCCATCTTGTCAGCCATCAGGCTTTCCAGCGGCTGGCGAACTTCGGAGCTGACCAGCTTGTCCTTGGTCTGTGAGGAGAATTTAGGATCGGGGAGCTTGACCGAGACGATCGCGGTCAGCCCCTCGCGCATATCCTCACCGGTGAGCGACACTTTCTCCTTCTTAAGCTGGCCGGACTTCTCGGCATAGTTATTGAGCGTACGCGTGAGCGCGGCGCGGAAGGCAGCCAGGTGCGTGCCGCCATCCCGTTGCGGGATGTTATTGGTGAAGCACAGCACATTCTCGTAATAGCTGTCGTTCCACTCCAGCGCGACGTCGATGCCGATGGAATCTCGCTGGCCGTTGATCGCAATAGGCGCGGGCATCAGCGGAGTCTTGTTGCGATCCAGCCAGCTGACGAACGCGGCGATACCGCCCTCGTAGAACAGCTCGATCTCCTTTTTCTCCTCATGCCGCGCGTCGACCAGGAACAGCCGCACGCCGGAATTCAGGAACGCCAGCTCGCGATAGCGGTGCTCCAGCTTCTCGAAATCGAACTCGGTGATCTTGAATGTGGCCGGGCTGGGAAGGAACGTGACCTTGGTCCCCTTTTTGCCCGCAGGCGCATCACCCATCACCTTGAGGGGCGCAACCGCGTCGCCATGGGCAAAGCGCATATAATGCTCCTTGCCCTCGCGCCAGATCGTGAGATCCAGAAATTCCGAGAGCGCGTTCACCACCGAGACGCCCACCCCGTGGAGACCCCCGGAGACCTTATAGGCATTGTCATCCGACGTGTTCTCGAACTTTCCGCCCGCGTGCAGCTGGGTCATGATGACCTCAGCGGCGGAAACGCCCTCTTCCTTGTGAATATCGGTCGGGATGCCTCGGCCATTATCCTCGACCGAAACCGATCCATCGGGATTGAGCGTGATGACAATCTTGTCGCAATGCCCGGCCAGCGCCTCGTCGATCGCGTTGTCCGAAACCTCGAACACCATGTGATGCAGGCCGGAGCCGTCATCGGTATCGCCGATGTACATGCCAGGCCGCTTGCGCACCGCATCCAGCCCTTTCAGGACCTTGATGCTATCCGCGCCATATTCGTTGGTGTTTGGGGTGTTTTCTGGGGCTTCGTCACTCATGGCGAGTGTATAGAGAGCCGGGTGCAAAAGGGGAAGAGAAAGATGAACCGAGCCGCGCCACCGGCCCGCTGATGCACCTGTTATGCCTGCGACCCGAGGCTAGCTCTTTACCCAAGCGGCCACGTCAGCAGCGACCTTGTTCGCCGCTTCGTTGATCGGCCCCGCAACGCGATCCGCCTCGATCTTGCGTAGCGGCACGCGCGCCGTGAAGCGTTGGCGGATTGCTTCGCCCGGCGTCGCGCTCGTCATTGTCGCATCGAATGTGACGACTGCCTCGCGAGTACCCGCGTCGAGCCCAAACTCGACAAGCGTGCCGGACAGACGCCGTGCTCCCAGCACGACGCCCTGCTCCCCTTCCGCCACGAATACTCCACCATCCGCAGCGATCGTCTCAGCCAGCACACGGCGGAACATCTGCCGCGGGGTCTCCGCCCACTGCGCCTTTTTCACATAGGCGATGCTGGTGGCATCTTCACGGACCGCAACGCGCAGGCTTTCGAGCGCGCGCGGGACATCGGGCGCAAAAACGCTGATCACAGGCTTGCCCGCACTGTTCATCACCTGACCCGCAGGCGGTGCAGCCGTTGCGGCGATGGTGAGCAGCTGCGGCGGGGGCTTTGCCCCGAACTTCACGCACCCGCCGAGCACAAGGCTCAGCGCGAGAAGGGGGAGGAGGCGGGCGGTGGTGCGGCTGTGCGCTCTCATGGTCAATTGCCCTTGTAGTCCGGCAGAGCGGGCGCGCCGAGCAGCGCCCCACCCCCCTGTTGGTCGAGCTTTTCAGAAATCCCCCGCAAAGCGCGCGACATTTCGCGCAAATCGCGGATCAGCAGGTTGAGTTCCGGCATAGTATCGCGCGAAAAGCTGCGGACGCCCGGCTGCGCCTCAGACACCGCCTTGTCGAAGGAATCGAGGCTGCGGTTTGCGGATTGCAGCGTCTTGCGCAGATCGGCGATCATCGGCCGCCCCTGCTCGTCCAGCAGCGTGTTGGTGGTGCCGACGAGCTTGGCGATCTCGTCTGCCGCCAGCCCTGCCTTTTGCATGGTGGTGCGCGTCTCGGCTATGCTCGCGCGGATTTCCGGCCCGCTCGCCGCCAGCGTACCGGTCAAGCTGTCGACATTCTTCAGGATGCCGGAAATGCTTTTCTGGTTCTGATCGTTGAGCAGCTCGGTCAGCCGCTCGGTCAAGGTCGAAAGCCGCTCGATCAACTGCGGCGCGTTGGTCAGCAGCTCGCCCAGCGCGCCCGGCTTGGTCGGGATCACGGGCACGCCATTGGGGCAGGAGGCGAGCGGGTTCTCCTCGGGGCAAGCGATCGGCGGCGCGCCCTTAACCGCGCCATCAAGCACGATTTCCGATACACCCGTGAACCCTACCCCCTGAATGGTTGCCGTGGTGCCTTGCAATATGGGCGTGTCATCCTTCACCGCGATGCGCACACGCACGAAGCCGGGATCCTTGTCCCAAAGCTCGATTTCCTTGACCTGCCCGGACGGCACGCCCGAGTAGGATACACCCGACCCCTTGGCCAGCCCGGTCACGGACTGCTTGAAATAGATGTCATAGAGCTCGTCCTCGCCATCGGCGATGCGCGAGAACCAGAACGCCGCCACCATCACCGCCAGCAGCAGGATCAGCACCACGCTGCCCACCAGCACATGGTTGGATCGCGTCTCCATCTAGCCTTCGTCCTTTCCGGCTTTTTGCGGATGTGCCGCCCGCCCGCGCGGTCCGTTGAAATATTCCTGTATCCACGGATGATCGGTCGCCAGCAGATCGTCAATAGTGCCGACCGCGATCACGCGCTTGTCCGCGAGGACGGCGATACGGTCGCAAATGGCATGGAGGGTATCGAGATCATGCGTGATGAGGAAAACGGTCAGCCCCAGCGTTTGTTGCAGCTGGCGCGTGCGCTCGTCAAACGCGGCGGCGCCGATCGGGTCGAGCCCGGCTGTGGGTTCGTCGAGGAACAGCAGATCCGGATCAATCGCGAGCGCGCGGGCGAGGCCAGCACGCTTCTTCATCCCGCCTGAGAGTTCGGCGGGAAACTTGGGTCCGGCATCCGCTGGAAGGCCGGTCATGCGGATCTTGTAGGCGGCTATCTCGTCGCGAAACCGGGGCGAAAGATGCGGATAATATTCGCGCAGCGGCACCTCGATATTCTCGGTCACTGTAAGGGTGGAGAACAGCGCGCCGCCCTGAAACAGCACTCCCCACCGCCGCCGCAGCGCCAGCGTGTCCTCATCATCCCTATCGAGCGTTGGCTCGCCAAAAACGCTGATCTCACCCTCGTCAGCCGGTTGCAGGCCAATGATGGCGCGCATCAGGACGGACTTTCCGGTGCCGGAACCGCCCACCACACCCAATATCTCACCGCGACGCACATCAAGATCGAGCCCTTCGTGCACCACCTGATCGCCGAAGCTGGTGCGCAGGCCACGCACACAAATTGCCAGATCCTCCCCCTGCTCGCTCCTGCTCATGTCCACCCCACCCAGGTGAAAAACACCGCGAAGAAGGCATCGAGCACGATCACCATGAAGATCGCCTGCACCACGGCCGCAGTGGTCCGAATCCCCACTTCCTCGGCATTGGATTCGACGAGCAGCCCCTGAAAACATCCGCTCATGCCGATGATCAGGCCAAACACCGGCGCTTTTATCAACCCGATCCACAGGTCATGCAGCGGCACGACCTCCCGCAGCCGCTGAACGAAGGTAACGGGAGGAATCTCCAGCGAAATCGCGCACATGAAGCCACCGCCGATGATCGCCAGCACCGAGGCGTAAAACCCCAACAGCGGCATCATCACCACCGCCGCCATGATGCGCGGCATCACCAGCGCTTCCATGGGTGAGACGCCGATGGTGCGCATCGCGTCGATTTCTTCCGTCAGCTTCATCATGCCGAGCTGCGCCGCGAACGCCGAGCCGGAGCGCCCCGCCACCATGATCGCGGTCATCAGCACGCCCAGCTCACGCAAGGTCAGGCGACCCACCAGATTGACGGTCAAAATTTCCATGCCGAACGCGCGCAGCTGCACCGCGCCTTGCTGCGCAATGACGATGCCGATGAGGAAGCTCATCAGCCCGATGATGCCGAGCGCCGACACGCCCACCACCTCGAACCGCTGCACCACCGCGTTCCAGCGAAAGCGCGAGGGATTGCGGATCAACGCCCAGCTCGCGACCATCACCGCGCCCAGAAAACCGACCAGCCCGCCCAGCGTTTGCCACGCCACTACCGTCGACGCGCCGATCTGATCGAGCACGCGCACCACCGGCGTGACTTTTTCAGCATGGAGCGCTGGGGCTGGGCCGGCATCGGCATCAGGCTTAACCGCCTCCAGCAGCCGTGCGGCGTCCTCGTCTGCGCCGTTGATCGGGCAACCCCATTTGGCGGACAGGCTGCTGATCAGCCACGCCCCGATCGTGTCGATATGCTGTGCATCGCTGATGTCTATCGCGCTGAACGGGCCTGTCTCTGCTTCCAATGCGTTGGGCATATCGCCGAGACGGGCGATGGTGAGCGGCCCGGAGAGACGCAGCACCGGTGCGGCGCCCTCGCTCGCGTCCTCGATAGAGAATGATGCTGCCTCGCTCATCAGGCGCGATTACTGATCCATAAAATGTTGCACGGCAAGCCGAAACGCCCCAACGGTGCGATATGTCCATGCCTGTTCATAAATTGGCGATCTACGACATGGATCGCACCATCACGATCCGCGGCACTTACACGCCCTTCCTGCTCCACGTAGCTGCGCGAATGGCGCCGTGGCGGCTGATCCTCGCGCCCCTCGTGTTACTGGCAATGCTTGCCTACGTGACCAAGATCATCCGGCGCAAGACCTTGAAAGAACTCAACCAACGCCTGATGATCGGCGGACGGGTCAGCCGCGTGCGCCTGGGCCCCCATATCGAGAGCTATGCTGACGGGGTTATGGCGAAGAACACCCGCGCGGGCGCGCTGGCCCGCATCGCGCAAGACAAGGCCGAGGGCTACACCCTCGTGCTCGCCACTGCATCCTACCGGCTTTATGTCGACGCGATAGCGCGGCGGCTGGGGTTCGATGCCGTGATCGCGACCGATCATCTGGGGCAGGATCTGGACTATGTGCGCGCGAAGATCGCCGGAGAGAACTGTTACGACGCCGCCAAGCTGCGCATGATTACCGACTGGATGGCGGGCGAAGGCATCACGCGCGAGGCAGCGCACATCCGCGCCTATTCAGACCATGTCTCCGACGCGCCGATGCTCGAATTCGCCGACGAACCCTACGCCGCGAATCCGCACAAGCCACTGGCGATCCTGGCGCAGGTGCGCGGGTGGCCGCGGGTGGATTGGGGGTGAAAGTGTGTCGGGAATGTTGGGGTAAGGGAACTCGTCATGCTGAACTTGTTTCAGCATCCATCGTGCACCACAAAGCCTTGTATAATCTGGAAAAATGGACCCTGAAACAAGTTCAGGGTGACGATTGAAGAAAGCGTCCGCAATGGTGTCGTGTTCGGACAGCGCCAGCCTTCTCTATCGAAAGCCCACCCCAATCACCGAAATCTGCCGCCCATATCCCGGCTCGCCTTTGTGGCAGGAGCGGCGATAGCTGTAGAATCGCTCCGGTTGCGCATATGTATCTTGCCCTAGCAGCTCGACCTTGCCCACGCCCGCGCTCGCCAGTCGAGCGGCTACATAAGCCTCAATGTCGAACTGCGCATGGCCCGCGCGGCCATCGGTGAAGAAGCGCTCGTTGGCGGGATCGGCCGCCGCGAACCGCTCGACGAATTCCGTGGCCACCTCGTAGGATGCGCGGGCGATGCAGGGGCCGATGGCACAGGCGATCCGGCTGACCTTCGCCCCCAGCGCCTCCATCGCGGCCATCGTGCGATCGGTCACGCCCGATAGCGCGCCCTTCCACCCCGCATGCGCCGCGCCGACGACTCCCGCCTCTTGGTCCGCGAACAACACCGGCACGCAGTCCGCCGTCAACACGCCGAGCAGCAGGCCGGGCGTCGCGGTGACGAGCGCATCGGCGGGCGGGCGCGCGGCATCATCGGTAAAAGGAGCAGAGACGCTCACCACATCGGGCGAATGGACCTGATGCACCGTCACGAGGCTCGCGCCCGGCATCACCGCCTCCACCACGCGGCGGCGGTTTTCGGCAATCGCGTCCCGGTCGTCATCCGACCCCAGCCCGACATTCAGTCCGGCATAAAGGCCCGTCGACGCGCCCCCGATCCGCCCGAGAAACCCGTGCGGCAGGCCGGAAAGCAAATCGCTCTGCCACAGCGCCACGCCATTATCCGCCAATTTCATGCAAATCCCTCCGGCGTCGGCCAATCGGGGTGGGTCACACCCAGCACGCGGAACAGGCGTCCCATTTGATCCGGCGCGGCGAGGCGGCGGCGCGCCTGCTCGATCTCTTGCGCCCGCTCCGGCGCGGCATCACTCAGCATCCGCGCACGCGCGCCCAGCCCGAGCCGCTCGAGAAATTCCCCCTGCCCCACGCTGCCTTGGACGCGCAGCCCCTCCTGCCGCGCGGCGTTGGCGAGCAGCGTGAAATCGACATGGGCTGTGAGGTCATTCTCGCCCGGATCGACATAGGGATCGGCATATTCATGCGCGCGCACCGCCTGCAATGTGTCACCCAGCGCCGGGCCTTCATAGCCATAGTCGATCACGATCATTGCCCCGCCCTGCCGAGCGATACGCCGCGCGAGCGTAAGCATGATCGTCGCACCGACAGGGCAGCTCTCGTGAACCGCGCCATCACCCGCATCGCGCAACACCTCGGGCACGCGCGCATCGACCCGCCGTTCCCCGATCACGGGAACAAGCGCCCGCCCCTCGCCGCCCAGCCCGACCATCAGCTCGCGCCAGCTGCCGTCCGCCGCCTTCACCGCCTGCGCGATCGGCAGTGCGTCGAAAAACTCGTTGGCGACGACGAGGAGCGGCGCATCACCCGGCAGGCTCTCGACATCGTCATGGAACTGCGCATGGGCGACAGCGGCGCTCTGATGCGCGCGCAAGGCGGGGCTGGTCTCGACCAGATGCACTTTCGGGGCGAGCCGCGCCTGCTGCATCGCGCGCAGCGCATCCTTGGCGAGCGTGCCACGCCCCGGCCCCAGCTCGACATAATAAGGCGCGCCCGCCCGGCCAGCACGGTGCCAGATGTCCGCAAGCCACAGGCCGATCAGCTCGCCGAACATCTGGCTGATCTCCGGCGCGGTGATGAAATCGCCGTCCGCGCCCAAAGGGTTGCGCGTGGCGTAATAATGGCTGTTGGCCTGCGCCATATAGTTCGCCAGCGAGATCGGCCCGCCCGCATGGATGCTGCGGATCAGCCGCTCGGCAAAGCCCAGCTCCTTGCGGCCGAAGGACTTGGCAGGGCTTACTTCAGGCAACGCTGGCCGTGCCCGCCGTTGCCTCCACGCGCACGCGCCGCCGCTTGGCCGTGGCAATCAGGTAGATCCCGCCGACAATCATCGGCAGGGTGAGGATCTGGCCCATGTGAATGTGTGTGTACAGGAAAGTGCCCTCGAACTGCGCATCCGCCTCGCGCACATACTCAACGCCAAAGCGGAACACGCCATAGCCGAGCAGAAACAGCCCCACGAGCTTACCCGGCTCATAGCGCGCCTTCGTCTTCCAGAAGGCGAACCAGAGGATGAGGAACAGCACCACACCCTCCAGTGCCGCCTCGTAAAGCTGGCTGGGGTGACGCGGAATGTCGCCGCCGGTGGGAAAGATGATCGCCCACGGTACGTCGGTCGCCTTGCCCCATAATTCGCCGTTCACGAAATTGGCGAGACGGCCGAAGAACAGGCCAAAGGGCACGCAGCACGCCACATAGTCATGGATCCTGAGCCAGTTCAGCCCCTCCTTGCGTGCCATGAGAATAAGCGCAGTCGTAACGCCGATCATGCCGCCATGAAACGACATGCCGCCGTTCCACAGCTTCAAAACATCGAGAGGATTGGCCCAGATTTCAGGGTCGTAGAAGATCACATAAGCGAGGCGGCCGCCCAATATAATGCCGAGAGTGGCATAGAAGATCATGTCATCCGCGTGGCGGCGGGCCATCGGAGCGCCCGGTTGAGCTATCAGCTTCAGCAGATACCAATAGCCGATCAGTATGCCTGACAGATAGGCAAGGCTGTACCATTTGAGTGTGAAAAAGCCGAGGTCGAGGGCAACGGGATCCAGTCCCAGATCTTCAAAGCGTAAAGGGGCATTGGCAGCTGCCGCAGCGGCGGAGAACAGGGAATAAGTTAGCATGGATGCATGCCTTATCGCACAACCCCATCGGAGGAAAGGCCGATGCCGCGCTCGCGGCTTTCAACCGATGCTGCATCGCACACTAAGGATTGATTATAATAAGCATAGCTATTATGTGTGGGCTATGGAATCGAATCTTGCCTTTCTCTGCGCCGACATCGGGCGCCTGTTTCGCAAACGCTTCGGCGAGCTCGCGAGCCAGACCGGCCCTACGGGTGCTCAGTGGCGCGCTCTGCTGGTGCTGCAACGCTGCCCCGGCATAAATCAAGGTGCGCTCGCTGAGCATCTTGATGTTGAACCAATTACAGCCTGCCGCATGGTGGATCGTCTGGAACAGTCAGGTCTGGTGGAGCGACGGCGTGATCCGAACGACCGGCGGGCGTGGTCGCTCTACCTTACTGACACAGCCTTCCCCGCCGTCGCCAAGCTCAAGGCGAATGGCGCGGGACTGCTGGACTGGGCCACATCCGATATGAGCCAAGAGGAGGCGGAAACAGTCCGACGCTGCCTCACCAGGATACGCGATAAATTAGGCACCGCGGACGAGACAAATTCACCTAAGGAGGCTCACCATGGCTGAGGCCGATCCCGCCGTCAAACAACCTCGTCCCGGCCCGGTGACCTATGCCGCCCCCACCCTACCCCCGGTAGCCGAGGAAGCGGATGCCGCCGCGAATACGGGTGGCCGCAGAACACGCCTGCTTCTGATGATCTCCGTGCCGCTACTGATCGTTGTTGCCGGGCTTGGTTACTGGCTGATGACGCGCGGCACTGTGAGCACCGACAATGCCTATGTGCGGCAGGATGTCGTTGCCGTCAGTTCCGACGTTTCGGGCCGCATCGTTGCGGTCTCGGTCCACGAAAACCAGCAGGTACAGGCTGGTGATCTCCTCTTCCGCGTCGATCCCGAGCCATATCGCGTCGCGTTGGCTCAGGCGGACGCGGCGATCGCGGCGGCACAGGTAAATGTCGGTGAGCTGACTACCCGATATCGGGGAACGGGGGCCGACATAAGCAAGGCTCAGGCCGACATCGGCTTTGCGCAGAAGGAGTATGACCGTCAGCGGGAACTGGCCGCGAGCGGATTCACAACCAAAGCCAGGCTCGATGCCGCCCGTCACGCACTCGAGGTTGCGGAGGCCGACCTGGGTTCCGCGCGCGCTGATGCCGCCGAAGCCCGCAGCGCGCTGGCGACTGGCGGGCAGGTGCCGGGTGTCAACCCGCGCCTCGCCGCGGCGCGTGCTCAGCGCGCCAAGGCCGCTCTCGACCTCAGCCGAACCGAGATTCGCGCACCCGTATCCGGCAAGGTGAGCAATGTGGACCGGCTTCAGATCGGCCAGATGCTCGCTCCCGGCCTACCGGCAGTCAGCATCGTCGCCAACAACCGCAGCTGGGTCGAGGCGAATTTCAAGGAGACCCAGCTCGACAATATTCGCCCAGGCCAGAGGGCGGTCGTCTCGCTCGATGCCTATAGCAGGGTGAGGCTGAAGGGCCATGTCGCAAGCATCGGCGGCGGCACTGGCTCTGAATTCTCGGTACTTCCCGCCCAGAATGCGAACGGCAACTGGGTCAAGGTAACCCAGCGCGTGCCGGTACGCATAGCGATAGACGAATCATCGCCACGCCCGCTGATCGCCGGTCTGAGCAGCGAAGTTACGATTTATGTCAGCGACTGACGCCTCGACGGCGGGGGAGTCTGCTGAGGCGCAGCCTGCCGTGCCGGCACCCCGCCACCCAGTGTGGCTGAAGGCGGCGGCAATGCTCGCCACGCTGATCCAGGTGCTGGACATGACCATCGCCAATGTCGCGCTGCCGCACATGCAGTCTGCGCTTGGAGCCAACCAAGACAATCTGAGCTGGGTTTTAACCAGCTATATCGTTGCCTCCGCTATTGCGATGCCTGCCACGGGCTGGCTCGCCGATCATATAGGGCGGAGGCGGCTCTATCTTGCATCCGTGACGGGCTTTGTGATCGCCTCGGTGTTGTGCGGCCTCGCTGCAAATCTCCAGTCCATGGTCATATTTCGCGTGCTGCAAGGGTTGGCCGGTGCTTTCCTCTCGCCGCTGGGTCAGACCGTGATGCTTGACAGCACCCCACCCGAGAAGCGGGGGCAGGCTATGGCGATATTCGGCATGGGCGTCGTCATTGGACCTATCCTCGGGCCGGTGTTGGGCGGCTGGCTCACCGAGAACATGGACTGGCGCTGGGTTTTCTTTGTCAATGTCCCGCTAGGTTTGCTGGCGATTCTGGGCTTGCTGCTATTCCTGCCAGAAGTGAAGCGCCCTTCCCGTTCGCTCGACGTCATGGGGCTGGCTCTGCTGGGTACCGGGCTGGCTTCGCTGCAGCTGATGCTGGACCGCGGCCAGCATGCTGACTGGTTCAGCAGCCTAGAAATTTGGGTGGAGCTGGGACTGGCGGTGTCCGCCCTCTGGATGTTTGTCGTGCATAGTCTCACCAGCCGCAACCCGCTCTATCCTCTGGCCCTGATGCGCGATCGCAATCTGGTGATTGGTGCGTTGCTGATGTTCATGGTGGGTGTGGTGCTCACGTCGTCCATGGCGTTGCTGCCTGTGATGCTGCAAGGGCTGATGAATTATCCGGTGATGGATGCTGGGCTACTCCTGGCGGGTCGAGGTGTAGGCGTGATGCTGACCATGGCGATCACCGGCCGCCTGCTGACTAGGATCAATTTGCGGCTATGGCTTGCGCTCGCTCTTGCGATCATATCCCTGACGTTCTGGGACATGACCGGCTGGAGCCTCGAGGTCAGCTGGGTAGCGATGGCCTTGAACGGTTTCTTTCAGGGTCTTGCGCTGGGGATGATGTTCGTCCCCATCACCGTAATCTCATTTGCGACGCTCAAGCCGGAATACCGCACCGACGCATCCGGCATAATCAATCTCTGCCGCTCGGTTGGCTCGTCGGCGGGCATTTCACTCGTGATGGCACTGCTAGCCCGCAATAGTGCGACCAGTCATGAGGATCTGGTTGGCCACCTCACCCCCTACACCCTTTGGGCAGACCCCCGCCTCGTTGCTCTGACTGGCGATGCAGTGCCAGCCGCCTTGGCCGCGATCAACGCCGAAGTCACCAGACAGGCGACGATGATCGCGTTCCTCGACGATTTCTACGTCATGATGCTGCTGGCGATTGCGGTGATGCCGCTCGTTCTGCTCATTAAGCCATCCAGCAAGTCCGCTCCGCCACAAGAGCCAATATTGATCGATTGAGTATGGACCGTAAATTCCCGCATTCTATATTTTACATGTCATTTACCAGTTATTGACCCCGGCTCGTTAAGGTTAGCGGCATGCAATGAAAACATGTCGTGGGACTTCGCTAATGACTATAAGACAATATGCGCGCCGAGGGGCGGCCGCGCTGATCATGCTTGTCGTATCCGTTATCCTGCTCGCGGGGTTCGCTATTCGAGAAATCGGCTTCGGCGGACCGATATTCCAAGCCAACCAACTGCATAGCGATCTGGTGGCTGATATATTGCCACCTCCGCAATATGCCATCGAGCCCTTCCTCGAAACAACGATCATTATCGAGGATCAGACGCTCGACGGCCACGCCGATGCCTTGGCAAATCTGCGCAAATCCTATGAAGAGCGCAAGGCCTACTGGCGAAATGCCGATATCTCGGAGGAGCTTAAGGCACAGATCGCGGTAACGAACAAGAGTGCCGATATTTTCTGGACCGATGCCGATGCAATGGTCGCCGCCGCGCGGGCCGGCGACTGGACCGGCGCGAAACTGATTCACGATACGCGCATTACCCCCGTGTTCATATCGCACCGAGCTGAGATCGATAAGCTCGTGGAGATGGCCGCTCAAGAGAAGACGAAACTGGACGATCGCAGTGCGCTTGTCCTGTATGTCTCCGTCGGGGGGCTGTTGATTTCGGCCAGCATCATCGTCGGCGCCCTGTTGTTGGCCACGCGCAAGATAAGCAGCCGCGTCATCGAACCCGTCAACGAAACGGCATCGGAGATGCGTGCCATGGCGGACGGAAACTATGATATAGCCATAACCGGCCAAGGCCGCGCCGACGAAATCGGTGACATGGCGCAGGCCATGCTGGTGTTCCGCGCGGCCGGCATAGCCAAGGCCGAGGCCGAAGCAAAGCAGCGCCGCGTCGTGGCCGAACTGGGTGAAGGCCTCGAACAGCTCGCCGCTGGCAACATGACCCATCGCATCGCCCAGCCTTTCGCCAGCGAATATGAGGCGCTGAGAGAGAGCTTCAACCGCACGATGGCGGACCTCAACGGCATATTGTCGCATGTCACGACTTCCTCAGCGAATGTCGACACCGGTGCCACCCAGATCCGCGCCGCGGCCGACGATTTGTCGCAACGCACCGAGCATCAAGCGGCCTCGCTCGAGGAAACAGCCGCGGCGATGAACACAGTCACAGCCATGGCGCAAGACACCGCCAAGGCCCGCAGCAGCGTTCGTGACGCGATCGATGAGGCACACCACGAGGCGCGCAACGGTGGTGCAGTCGTCGACAATGCGGTCAAGGCGATGGGCGAGATCGAGTCCTCTGCCCACCAGATCAGCCAGATCATCACCGTGATAGACGGCATCGCATTCCAGACCAACTTACTCGCATTGAATGCAGGCGTCGAGGCTGCGCGGGCGGGCGATGCTGGCAAGGGTTTCGCGGTGGTGGCGAGCGAGGTCCGCGCTCTCGCGCAACGCAGCGCCGAGGCAGCGCGCGACATCAAGGATCTTATCACCACCAGCACCCAGCAGGTCGAACAGGGTGTCAACCTCGTCGGCCAGACTGGCGAGATGCTCGGACGCATTGTCGGCAAGGTGAGCGAGGTCAGCGACCTCATCACCACTATGGGTTCCTCCACCGAAACACAGGCCCAGAATATGGCGCAGGTCAACGGGACCGTGAACGAGATGGACAAGATGACGCAGCAGAACGCCGCGATGGTCGAGGAAACCACCGCGGCCGCACGCAGCCTGGCCTCGGAGGCCCAAAATCTGCGTCAGCTCGTCTCACGATTCCAGCTCGAAGGCGGCCCTGCTGCTTTGGAGCAGACCATCGTCGCGGCCCGCCCCCAGGTCACGTCCAGCCCGGCTCCGCGCGCTATCTCAGGCAATCTAGCCCTTTCAGCCGACACCGACGACTGGAGCGAATTCTAAAGGGGCTGTCGCGCGTCTGCAGCCCCTGATCCGGCATGCCTTTTCTGCCGGCGCGCACCCTGCGGATACGCTCCGTTAACCAATTTCTTATAGCACTATCAGCATAAATACAGCGACCGACGGCGTGAGGGGTTCGCGTCGTAGCGTGTCCGGGGAGAACGAGTATGTTCGATTGGTTCAAGCGGCAGGCGCCGATCCGGGTGAAATTCAAGGCGCTACTGGTAATTCACGCGATGTGGGGCGTGTGCGGAGCGGTGGCTACCGCTCTCGCCGCGATGGGTATGGTCAGCGCTGGCTACGCGCTCGCGGGCATCGCGCTTGCTGGTGCGGTGTCCACCGTCATCGTCGCGGGCAAGCTTATCTGTGATCCCTATGTCGACACCGTTGCGCGTATGGAAGGGCTGGCAGCCGGAGACCTCGACAGCCCGATCGCCTATTCCGATCATACCGATTGCGTAGGGCGCATGGTCGCCGCCATGGGCGCATTTCGCGAAAATGCGCGCTCCGTTGCACAAAGTTCCAACCAGTCGCATGATGTGGTTGAGGCTATCGGCAATGGGCTGTCTCACTTAGCTGAGGGCGACCTCGCCTATCGCATCACGAAGCATGTGCCGAAGGAATATGAGAGCCTGCGCAAGGACTTCAACCGTGCGATGGAGAGTCTGGCCGATGCCATGAGTTCGGTAACACAGACGTCGCGAGCCATTCATGCCGGTGCCAGCGAAATACGCGCCGCCACTAACGATCTGTCTCAGCGCACCGAACAGCAGGCGGCATCGCTCGCCGAATCGGCGACCGCGATGAACGAGATTACCGGTATGGTGAAGGAAACCGCGCACAGCGCATCGCAAGTCACATCCGCCATCACCGACGCGCACCGCGAGGCGAGCGAAGGCGGTGTTGTTGTCGACAAGGCGGTAACGGCCATGGGCGCGATCGAAAAAAGCTCGCAGGAAATCAGCCAGATCATCACCGTGATCGACGGCATCGCGTTCCAGACCAACCTGCTCGCGCTCAATGCGGGTGTTGAGGCGGCACGAGCGGGTGACGCGGGCAAGGGCTTCGCGGTCGTCGCCAACGAGGTCCGCGCTCTGGCGCAGCGCTCGGCCGAAGCCGCGCGCGACATCAAGGATCTCATCACCACCAGCGCCCAGCAGGTCGGTGAAGGCGTGGACCTCGTCGGCGAAGCGGGTACGATGTTGGGGCGCATTGTGACTCGGGTTGGTGAGATCAGCGCACTTATATCCTCCATTTCCGAATCCACGGAAACGCAGGCCGCCGGCCTCCAGCAGGTCAACTCATCGGTCAATGACATGGATAAGATGACGCAGCAGAACGCCGCGATGGTCGAGGAATCGACCGCCGCCGCCCGCAGCCTCGCCACCGAGGCGGAAGACCTCAATCAGCTGATCGCCCGCTTCAAGCTAGGCGTCGTGGCCTCGTCCCCGGCTCCGGCGCGTCCGGCAGCCGTCAGTGCCCCCACACCGCGCCCGGCCGCACGTGTGAGTGGCAATCTGGCGCTTTCGGCAGACACGGACGACTGGTCGGAATTCTGATCCGCCACAACAGGAATGATGAGCACGAGCATGATAATATTGCCAGCAGTGATAGATCGCACCACGGCCAGCGCGCTGATCTCACATCTCGATCAGGCGCTGAAGCCCGGCACCGACATCGTGGTGGAAGGTCGGGACGTGACCCGTATCGGCCAATCTGGCTTGCAACTCATGCTCAGCGCCCAACAGACCGCCGTGGCGCGCGGCGTTTCCATGACGGTTCAGGCCTCGCCGGCAATGTTCGGCGCGGCGCAGATCGCCGGGCTGACCAGCGCATTCAACTGGATGGGACACTCCGATGACCAATGACGAGATCCAGAATATTTTCTTTCTCGAATGCGAAGAGGCGCTGGGCCAGGCCGAGGAAGGCTTGCTCGCCTGCCGCTCCGGCACGGCGGATGCCGACACCGTAAACGGAATTTTCCGCGCGGTGCATTCAATCAAGGGAGGCGCAGGCGCCTTCAGCTTCACGCTGTTGCAGGCGTTCACCCACAAGTTCGAAACCGTCTTGTCCTACGTGCGGGATGGCGAACTGGGCCTGAGTGAAGGGCTGAACACGCTGATGCTCCGCGCGTTCGACATATTGGCGGACCATGTTGCCGCCGTGCGCGGCGAGGGCAACCTGCCCGATGATGCCGCGATCAGCGCGCAACTGGAAGAAGTCGCCGAAAAGGCCGCTGCGGGCCTGCCTGTGTTTGATGAGCCATCTGCTCCATCATCCGCCGCCAGCGAAGAAGCGACCTCCGCAACCGCCGAGGAGACTGCCGCTCCGGCAGACGACCTGGGCCTCGATTTCGATCTCGATGCCATGATGGGCGATCTCGCCGTCGATGAGGCGGAAGCCGCAGCGATGGAAGCCGCCGCCGCCGAGGTTGAGCGGAACATGGAAGAGCAGGAAGCCGCCCGCGCCGCTAAGGCCGAAGCACGCGGCGCTGCGCCCATGGCTTCTGCAACCGGTGAACATCATGGCTGGCGCGTAGCAGTGCGCTTCCTTGATGGCGCGCTCGGCAACGGCAGCGAACCGCTGCTGATGCTGCGCGAGCTGGAGGAAATGGGCGCCGTCTGCATCGCCACCGACGCCAGCAATATTCCAGCGCTCGAGGCGCTCGATGTAGAGAAAGCATACCTCTCCTGGACCTTCTTCGCACCGCCCCATGTCAGCAAGGATTCGATCGAAGAAGTCTTTGATTTTATTGGCAATGAGTGCGAGCTCACAATTGACCCGCTCTCCGCGCCGATCGCCCGTGACGGCGTGGAAATAGCCATGCCGAAAATCGCGCCCGTCAAGGCCAAGGTTGAGCCGAAGGCCGCGCCGGTCGCCGCCACAGAGACGCCCACACAGGCACCTGCGGCCGCCGCGCCCGTCGCCGCCACGCCCGTCGCAACTGCGGTTCCTGCTGTCGCAGAAACGCCCGTCGCGCCCGCCACTCCGGCGGCAGCACGCACGGCCAGCTCCGTAGGTCAGACCGTCCGCGTCGACCTCGCCAAGCTCGACAAGCTGATCGACACGGTCGGCGAGCTGGTGATCGCGCAGGCGATGATGGCGCAACGCCTTGCCAGCCACGGCCTCAACTCGATCGACGAGATGGGCATGCTCGACCTGCTGACCCGCGACATCCAGGAAAGCACGATGTCGATCCGCGCGCAGCCGATTGGCTCCGTTTTCTCCCGCGTACCACGCATCGTGCGCGAGCTGGAGGCCGACACCGGCAAGCGCGTAGTGCTCACCATGAGCGGCGAAGCGACCGAGCTGGACAAGACGGTGGTGGAACGCCTCGGTGAACCCCTCACCCACCTCATCCGCAACGCAGTGGACCATGGCATCGAAAAGCCGGAAGTCCGCCTCGTCAACGGCAAGCCTGCCGAGGGTAAGCTGCACCTCTCTGCCGAGCAGCGGTCGGGACGCATCGTCATCTCACTGTCTGACGACGGCGCGGGCATTAACCGTGAGGTGGTGCTTAAGAAGGCGATCGAAAAGGGCCTCGTTGCACCCGGCACTCAGCTTTCCAACGAGGAAATCGACCATCTGATCTTTGCGCCCGGATTCTCCACCGCCGCGACGGTGTCGAACATCTCCGGTCGCGGCGTCGGCATGGATGTTGTGCGCCAGAACGTCAAGGATCTAGGCGGTCGCATCTCGATCGAGTCACACCCCGGCAAGGGCTGCACCTTCACGCTCGCCCTGCCGCTCACTCTCGCCATCGCGGACGGCATGATCGTCACCGTGGGCGACCAGACGGTCGTGATCCCGTTGACGCATGTTCTCGAGAGCCTCCGGCCCGAGCAGGCCGATGTCCAGCATATCGGCAAGGACCTGATGGTGCTCAACAACCGTGGAAAGTTCCTCCCCATCGTGCGGCTCGACCATGCTGTCGGCGCGCTGGGCGCCGCCGATACGGCGCAGGACGCCGTGCTGATAGTCGTCGATACCGAAAGCCATGGCCAGGCCGTGCTGATGGTCGACAGCATCGTCGATCAGCGCCAGTTCGTCATCAAGAGCCTGGAGGCACATTACCAGCCGGTCATCGGTGTGGCGGGTGCGACCATCCTGGGTGATGGCAAGGTCGCGCTCATCCTGGACGTAGACTCGCTGGTGGCCGACAACTTCGCGCATCACGGGAGCGCGCTTGCCGCATGAATCAGCTCGCTCAGGAGAGTTTCACGCCTTTCCCCGGGATTAGTGCGCAGGTATACTCGCGCGCGGATTTCGAGGCGGTCCGCGATATCGTTTACGAAATCGCCGGTATTGTGCTGCCTGCGGGCAAGGCAACGCTCGTCTACTCCCGCCTCGCGCCGCTGGTGCGAGACAGCGGCCAACAGACCTTCTCGCGCTATATCGAGTTCATCAAGAAGGATGACACTGCGCGGCGCAAGACGATCAATGCCCTGTCCACTAACCACACCTTCTTCTACCGCGAGAGTCATCATTTCGAGCATCTGGCGAGCGAAGTGCGGCCGATGCTGCTGGACAAGATCCGTTCGCGCCAGCCGGTGCGCATTTGGTCCGCCGGATGCTCGACAGGCGAGGAGCTCTATTCTCTCGCGATGACGCTCATGGGGCCTGACAGGGCAGAGGCGCGGACTTTCCTGGACGGAGACCTCGCCATCCTTGCCACCGACCTTGCCGATCATGCGGTCGCGGGTGCGAAGGCGGCGACTTATCCTATCGAAGCGCTGAAGGACGTGCCCACGGCACTCACCAACAGCTGGGTCAAGCGCGATGGGGACGTGGCGAAAATCGCGCCGGAGCTATGCGCAAAGATCCACGTGAAGCGGCTCAACCTACTCGGCAACTGGCCGATGAACAAGCAGTTCGACGTCATCTTCTGCCGCAATGTCATGATCTATTTCGATCAGCCCACCAAGGACAGGCTGGTCGCGCGCTTCGCCGACCAGCTCTTGCCCGGCGGGCACCTCTACATCGGCCACAGCGAGAGGGTGGCCGGCCCTGCACAAGTCGTTCTGACCCTGGTGGGCAGCACGATCTATCGAAAGGACAGAATGTGAATACACGGGTTCTTATAGTCGACGACTCCGCGACCATGCGCGCGATCCTGTCGCGCCTGCTGGGCAGCGAGCCGGACATCGAGGTGATCGGCGCCGCCAAGGACGCGATGGAAGCGCGCGGCATGATCCGCGAACTGAACCCCGATGTCGTGACGCTGGACATCGAAATGCCCGGCATGAACGGCCTCGATTTCCTTGAGAAAATCATGCAGCTGCGCCCCATGCCGGTGGTGGTTGTGTCCGGCATCACCCGCAAGGGAGCCGACACTACAATCCGCGCGCTGGAGCTGGGCGCGGTCGATTGTTATGCCAAGCCGGATGGCTCGGTGAACGCCCTGCTGGAGAATGACGGCGGCACGCTGGCCAATATGGTGCGCGAGGCCGCGCGCGTGCGCTTCGTCCGCGTGGCGAGCAGGCCTTCCGCCCCGGTCAGCCCGGTGGCGCAGCAAACCATCGTCGCCTCCCGCTCAGCCAGTACCATTACCAAGCTCATCGCCATCGGCGCCTCGACCGGCGGCGTGGAGGCGCTGCATCATCTGCTGCCCGCCTTCCCCACCACCTGCCCACCCACGATCATCGTCCAGCACATCAGCGCTGCGTTTGCACCCGCGATGGCCGAGCGCCTCGATCGGCAGTGCAAGGCCACGGTGAAACTGATCGAATCGGGCGAAGTCCTAAAAGCCGGCCATATCTACATCGCGCCGGGCAACGACAAGCATGCCATCGTCGGTGGCGGCACTGACACGATAATCGCCAAAATGATCGAGGGCGAAAAAGTCTCGGGCCATCGCCCTAGCATAGACGCCATGTTTGAGTCCGTCGCGCAAAAGCTCGGCCCGACAGCGATCGGGATATTGCTGACCGGCATGGGCCAGGACGGTGCGCGCGGCCTGCTCGCCATCCGCCGCGCGGGTGGACGCACCATCGCGCAGGACGAGGCGACCAGCACCGTCTATGGCATGCCCCGTGCTGCCGCGGACTTGGGCGCCGCCGAGAACATCCTCCCCCTGCCCCGCATAGCGGAGCGCGCCCTCTCGGCAGCCGGCCTCCAGTAAATGCGGCACGACCCCGATCTCTCCCTCGGCAGCCCAGCCCGCATCACCGTGATGCAGGGGCAGGTCTATGTCGGCACCGGAGCACCAGAGATACTGACGACCGTGCTAGGCAGCTGCATCGCTTGCTGCCTGTACGATCCCATAGCCCGCGTGGGCGGCATGAACCATTTCCTGCTGGCCGAACCGACACCGGGCAGCGGAACCGTCGCCGATCAGAATTACGGAATTTTTCTGATGGAGCTTCTTATTAACCAGATGATGACACGTGGCGGTGTAAAGTCCCGAATGAAGGCGCACATTTACGGCGGAGGCAACATGCACGCGGGGATGACCCGGATCGGAGATGCGAATGCGCGGTTCGCGCAGACCTTCCTCGCGGAGGAAGGAATCCCGATCGTGAGGCAGGACGTTGGTGGCGATATGGCACGACGGGTCGATTTCGATCCCGTGCTAGGCCGCACCCGTTGCCGCCATGTCGAGAAAGTTGCGGCCCCAGTGTCGAAACCGATTGCGCAGCCGGCCTTGAGCGGCGGCGAGCTGGAACTGTTTTAGGTAAGAAGAGGCCTACTGTATGTCTGAGACTATACGAGTTCTGACCGTGGACGACAGCGCAAGTATGCGCGCGCTGTTACGGTCTGCCCTTTCCTCGCGCGGCTATCAGGTCTCGCAGGCGGAGGACGGCGTCGCCGCGCTCGAATGGCTGGCCGACAACGGCAGCGACATCGATGTGATTGTGACGGACATCAACATGCCCCGCATGGATGGTTTCGGCCTGATCGAGGCGCTACGCGGACAATCCCGTTTTCGCGACTGCCCGATCCTGGTGCTGTCGACCGAAAGTTCGGACGAAAAGAAGGCGCGCGCTCGCTCCGCCGGCGCGACCGGATGGATAGTCAAGCCGTTCGACGCAGACAAGCTGGATACGGCGCTGCGCCGGGTAACGCACTGAGTATGGCATCAGGGGGACTGGAGACATAACATGGCACGTCAGCTCATCACATTTCACCTCGGCACCCAGAGCTTCGGCCTGGACATCATGGCCATCCGCGAGATCCGCGCATGGTCGCCCACGACACGCCTCCCACATGTCCCGCATTATGTCGCGGGCGTAGTCAACCTGCGCGGCACTGTTCTGCCGGTCATAGACCTCGCGGCGCGCCTGGGCTGGGAGCCAACCTCGCCGACCGACCGCCACGTCATCATCGTGGCGCAGATCGGCGGCCAGCTGCGCGGCCTGATTGTCGACGCCGTGAGCGACATCGTAACGGCGCAGGATGAAGACATCCAGCCACCCCCGGCGACCAGCACCGACGCCGTCGTGCCCTATCTCGAAGGTCTGGTGGCGCTGGAGGATCGCATGGTCATGGTGCTCGATCTTCCGGGGCTGACGACCGACGTCGATCTGTCCGAAGCGGCCTGACCCCAGGCGTACCGAAACGACGAGATCAGTATCGAAGGAATATGACGTGGGGAAGGTAAGGGCATAATGGCTGCAATTAAGGTTCTGGTCGTCGATGACTCGATCACGATGCGCGCCCTGTTTTCGAACGCGCTCGAGCAGTCGAGCGACCTGATGGTTGTCGGCGCTGCCGCCAACGCCGATGAAGCGCGCGACATGATCGAGGAGATGAAGCCCGATGTCGTGACGCTCGACATTGAAATGCCCGGCATGAACGGCATCGATTTCCTGCACGAGATCATGACAACAAAGCCGATGCCGATCGTCATGCTCTCGACCCTGACGCAAAAGGGCGCAGAAGTGACGCTGAAGGCGCTGGAGCTTGGCGCGGTGGACTGCTTCCCCAAACCCACCAAGGCCACGCCTGACGAATTCGCCAAGATTTCCGGCAAGCTCTGCAAGCTGGTGGCGACAGCCGCCAAGAGCAAGGTCAAGAAATATGACCCCGAAGCCGCTGCAGCGGCTGCGGCCAAGGCAGCCGAGGAGCAGACCACGCTCAACGCGGCAAAGCCTTACAAGTGGAACGGTTCGATGGTGGCACTGTGCGCCTCCACGGGTGGCGGCCCGGCCGTGATCGAGCTACTGTCCGCATGGCCGGTCAATTGCCCTCCGACGATCGTGCTGCAACAGTTGGAGGAAGGCCTCGCTGGTCCGTTCGCCGCACGATTGAACGAGGCGATTGCGCCTGAGGTCAAGCTCGCCGAGGATGGCATGATGCTCCAGCCGGGGCATGTCTATGTGCTGTCCGCGCCGGATAAGCACGGCCTTGTCGACCGTTGGCCGGGCGGCGCGATCCGCCTCGTGGCGCGCGATCCCGTGAACGGCATGCGTCCCTCGGCGGACTTGCTGCTGACCACGGTGGCCAAGGCCGCTCGGGACAAGGCGGTGGGCGTCATCCTCTCGGGCGCCGGTACGGACGGCGCGGCGGGCATGGGCGCGGTCAAGCAGCTCGGCGGGCTCACGCTATGTCAGGACAAGGAAAGCGCGATGGTGTTTGAAGCGTCAGCCGCGGCTATAGCCAAGGGCGCGGTCGAGGCGCAGCTTTCGATCCCTGATCTGGCCAAGGTCATACTCGCCCGGTGTGAGGAGCGGGAACTTGCAGCCTGAAGCCGCTCCCTCATCCAACTCAGATTTCGCCGCGCCTATCATTGCTCCTCTAGGACTGAGGAGCAAGATAGCCGACGAGCTGGACCAGCTCCGCGAGGATCTGGAGGAAATCGGCGTGCAACTCTGCCTCGATGAGGAAGTGATGCTGCGCTGCATGGAATACCTCCAGCGGCTCGACGAGATGGGCCAGCGCAGCAACTGGCTCGCCGCCATCGTGCGCGCCGAAGACCCGTGCGGTGTGATCCCCGACATCACGCTTCAGGCGCTGGCCGACCGGCTGAAAGATTAGAGGAAAGGCGGAGCGAGACCTCCGCCTTTTTTATGCGCCGTTATAGGGTGGGCAGTGCAGGCCCTTGGGGCTGAGGGTGAAGATTTCGCAGCCCGTTTCCGTGATTCCGATGCTATGTTCGAACTGGGCGGAAAGCGTGCGGTCGCGCGTCACCGCCGTCCAGCCGTCCTCCAACATGCGGATACCCGGCTTGCCTATGTTGATCATCGGCTCGATGGTGAAGAACATGCCGGGCTTCAGTTCAGGACCGGTGCCGGGCGTGCCTACATGCACAACCTCAGGGCTGTCATGAAAAACCCGCCCCAGCCCGTGACCGCAGAAATCGCGCACCACCCCGTAGCGGTGCCTTTCGGCATGTTTCTGGATAGCATGGCCAATGTCGCCGAGGTGATTACCCGGCTTCGCCTGCTCGATACCCAGCATCAGGCATTCGTACGTCACTTCCACCAGCCGCCTTGCCTTGATGGGCGCATCGCCCGCAATGTACATGCGGCTGCTGTCGCCATGCCAGCCGTCGACCAGCGGCGTCACGTCAATGTTGACGATGTCGCCCTCCACCAATTTGCGGTCACCCGGAATGCCGTGACAGATCACATTGTTGATCGAGGTGCAGCAGCTGTGCTGATAGCCGCGATACCCCATCGTTGCGGGAACACCACCGCCCTCTATGCTCATGCGGCGGACTATGTCGTCGAGCTCACCGGTCGTCACACCAGGCACCACATAGGGCACCAGGGCGTCTAGTATCTCGGCGGCTAGGCGCCCCGCCTTGCGCATCCCGGCAAAGCCGCTCTCGTCGTAGAGCTTGATCGCTGTGGAGCGCGTGGGTGGGCTTTCAGCCGTCATCGTCATGTAATCGGTCATCGCGCTGACTATATCCGAACAACGCAAAGAATACGAGAGACTTGATTGGTCCGGCGCTTCGGCGCAAGGTCCGCGCCATCACAAGGAGTGCACAATGGTTGGCGAGGTTCGAAGTGGCGGCTGCGCATGCGGCTCCGCGCGATATGAGGTCAAGGGCGAACCGATCTTCGTCAACAACTGTCATTGTCGGCAGTGCCAGCAGCAAACGGGTTCGCCTTCCGTGCTCAACATGTTCGTCGAGACGGAGCAGCTTGCCTTGCTCTCCGGCGAGACCACGCGCCATGTCGTCAAAGCGGGAAGCGGTGGAGATCATGTCATCGTGCGCTGCGCGCGCTGCGGCACAGCCTTGTGGAGCCACTATCCGCGCCTGGGAGAGCTGGGAGCGGGCGTGCGAGTGGGAACACTGGACAATCCCGCGGACATCAGGCCCGACGCGGTGATCTATACAGCCGAGAAGATGGAATGGGTCGCTTTGCCGCCCGATATCCCTGCCTTTGAAGGATATTATAATCCCGCCGAGCTGCTGCCGCCCGATCGGTTCGCGCGCCTGAAGGCGCTGGCAGCCAAGGCCCGTCCGGCATGACCGCACGCATCTGGACCGCCGCGCTGCTCGTCATCGGCGACGAAATCCTCTCCGGCCGCACACAGGACAAGAATGTCGCGCAAATCGCGAGCTGGCTCAATGTGCAGGGCATCCGCTTGCGTGAGGTGCGGGTGGTGGCCGACGTGGAGGATGATATCATCGCGGCGGCAAACGCCTTGCGCGCGCGCTATGACTATCTCTTCACCACGGGCGGCATCGGCCCGACGCATGATGACATCACCGTCGATGCGCTGGCCAAGGCGCTGGGCGTCTCTGTGGTGGTCCACCCGGATGCCCGCGCGGTGCTGGAGACATATTACGAGACGCGCGGGGGCCTCAATGAAGGGCGGCTGCGCATGGCCCGTGTGCCGGAGGGTGCGGACCTCATCCCGAACCGCTATTCGGGCGCGCCGGGGATTCGCGTCGGCAATCTGTTCATCATGGCCGGCGTGCCGCATATCACCGCAGGCATGCTCGACGCACTGACCGGCACGCTTGAAGGAGGAGACCCGGTCCTTTCCACGCAGGTCGGCTGCTGGGTGGCCGAGAGCGAGATCGCCGCGCTGCTGGTGGCGACGGAACGCGCGCACGAGGGCAGCCAGATCGGCAGCTATCCCTTCTTCCGCGAGGGGCGCGTAGGCTGCAACTTCGTGATCCGCTCGACCAGCCAACAGGTGCTTGACGCCTGCGCCGCGGCGCTGGCCGAGGGGCTGGAGACTGCCGGCTGGCCAGCTATTCCAGGCGGAATATAGAGTTCACCCTTCAGGGAAACAGCACAGCCGTGACCATGGCAAGATCAGCTGGCGAGACCGCATCCAGCGGGATCGCCTTCTCCGGGTTGCTACTGTGTCCGATCAGTCGGCCGTCCTGACCGGTCGAGAGCGCGAGCACGCGTAGCCCCTCCCCATCCTTTAACACCGCCAGCCCACCCTGGACCGGCGCCCGATCGGGATCGACAATCAGCACTGCGCTGCCGGGTATCGCGGCACCCAGCGACGCGCGGCACATCCGCAGAGCATATGCTGCCGGCCCGCTATCGGGCGGAGGCGCCACATACTGCGGGTTGGGAAATGGCTCGATCAGACCGTCTCCAAGAGGCACTCCCAGCACTTCGAGCATACGGCTTGGCGAAACCGCTGCTTCGCGCGCCGCGGGGGCTCCTGGGTGCGGCCACGGCATCGCCGCTCGCCCGTCCTTCTGCATCCGCGCCAGCTCAGCACGCAGCGTTCCGATGCGCGCCCGTGTCCGCGCCTCGCGCTCATCCGCGCCGGGGATGCGCGCGAGCCATTCCGCCAGCCTCCCCGCCTCGAACTCACCCCACAGCAGCGCGCTCAACCCGGCCCTGTCCGCCACCCCGAACAGCGCGCAAAGCCCCCCCATGGTCTCGGCATTCCAACGATGAATCGGCTTTACGGCATTCTCGATGCGTGAGACGATAACGGCGGGCAAACCATAGTTCTCGTTCAAGCCGGCTAACGTCACCGCGGGTTGTTCCGCCCGCAGTCTCCGGAGTGCTGCCGCCAACAGCATTGCCAGCTCTTCCGCCTCGCCGCCCAACGGAGTGGCGATCGCGCGCTCGCCTGCCCATGCCTTCATCGAAAAGCCCGGGGCGTCGATGTCTATCAGGAGATCGGCCGGATCGGCCAGTTTCAGCGCGCCGGCGATGGCGAACAGTTCCGCGGCCCGGGCAAAAACTTCACCCCGCTCGATCTTGGAAAGGCGAATATAGGGTATCTGAGGGATCATTGCGCATAGCGCCAGCTGCGAAGATATGCCCGCCTCCGTGCGTCGTATGCGCACCGCGTTGGGGAATAAAATGGTTCGATACGGATCGATGACGAGGGGCGCATTGCCCCCCCCGCCCCTCTCAATCCCTTTCGACCGAACCGCCAGCGCAGGACCAGCCTGCTTCATGCCCGCTTTCGTGGTCATGTCCTACGTCTTTCCCCACCATGTACTTTCGCGTACCGCGCTTCCCACTTACTCGCCCTATCATGTCCCGTGAGTAAGAAACATAATATGACGGGAAATTACATCCGAAATGGTGCAAAAAGACGCCCCTCCGGTCGGGAGGGGCGCCAGGGTGCCGTGGGGTTTTGGGGAATAGCGCTTTAATGCCGGATAGCGGGGGACATTTCAGTGAGTGCGATTTGGACCAGCGTGTCCAGAGACTCCAGCTCAGGCTCCGTCACGCGCACCGTTCCTGCGTCGACCGCCATGTGGCTGGCGCGAGGCAACAGAGTGTTGGAGGCCTCATCGATCTCGGCGGCAAAACGCCGGTTGGTCGCTGCCAGTTCGCTCATGAGGCGGGCGGCCCGACGGGTAATCTGGCGGATGCGTTCGCGCGTCAGGCCCAGCTCCTGCTCCTCCGCTCCGCTGTCGCCTTGCCCGAAAAGATGACGGCGCACGATGTCGCAGTCGCGTGCGATGCGCTCGTCGAGTTTACGTAGCTCCTCCTGATCCAGCTGCGAAGCGCGCCGCTGCACATATACGGGCAATCCGCTGGACCGCTCGCGCCGCTCGGCTAATGGCTTGGTGCTGGCGGCCTTGCGCTTCAATTGCGCGATGCCAACGCTGCGCAGATGCGCGACATATTCATCCATCAGCGCGGCGCAGGTTTGCTGTGCCAGATGATCGGCCGCCGCCGCCTCGGTGCGCTCCTCCGCATATTCATCCTCGATCATGGTCTCGAGCGCCATGTCCTCGCCATCCGCGCCGCGTTCCATCGCATGCAACGAGATGGTCGTCGCCTCCACCTTCTTCGCCGAAGGGCGCTGGTCATCCATCAGACGAAAGCGCAAGCCCTGCAGCTCCCCGCGCAGCTGCCAGTTGACGAAGGTGGTAAACATTGCCTTGGCGGGATCATAAGCCTCGATCGCGCGATGCACCCCGATAGCGCAGACCTGCTCGGCATCTTCCCAGTGAGCGGTCAGGCCATATTGCTTGATGAAGTGGCGGATGCGCGGCGCGATGATCCGCAGCACAGTGGCGAACGCGCGGTCCGCAGTGATGCGTTGGCGCGTGGTCTGGCGCTCGCCCTCGGCAGGGCGGTTGGCTATCACCTCGGCAACGGCCGCCTCGAGAAGTTCGGTAGATTTCGACATTGGTTATCCCCTGAGCAATGCGATCGGCAGCCCTTGCCGCCTGAGAGCACCATGGCCGATGGGGCTTCTATTTATCCTGAAATATCCTATAAGTAGGAATACTTATCCTATATTTCTGGCAATATAATCCAGCAGCCAGCCGCGATGGGCCTTGGCTGCATCGCCAGCCTGCGCGATCCGCAGCTCAGCTTTCTCTGCCCCGATCTGGGCCGAAAGCAGCGCGCGAGCACGGATTGCCGTTAGCTCACCCTTATAAAACCTCTGCGCATCGCCAGGCCCCAGATGGTGGCCGATATAGGCGGCACGGGTCAGTGCTACTGCGCTCTCGTCAACCGCGACACCCGCCTGTCTCAGCCGCATTACATTGGCGCGGGCATAGTCTGCCACGCTCTCGATCGCGGCCTGCGGGTCATATCGCAGCGCGAGTAACGTTGACCTGGCACCCGACGCGATATGTCCTGCCGCATCGATAAGCCCGCGCTCCCGCGCATATCTGTTGAGCCAGCTACCGTTCTGCCGCGCGAGCCCAAGCCAAGTGTCTGACAGGAACTGCCCCAGCCCTGCCGCACTGGACCGGGGATTGCGCGAGAGCGGGTTCCACGCACCATCGGTCCCCCGCGCGGCCTCCGCGCCGATGATAGCGCTGAGCGCGGTTGCCGGAATACCGGTGCGCGCGCTGGCAGAATTGAGCGCCCCGGCATAGCGCGTGTTTGCAACGGCGAGCGGCGCGAAGGCGACCGGCGACGTAGCCCCCGGGGCGATCATCGTGGTAGGGGATGGGGGGTGCGCAGAACCATGTGGGGATTCGACTATTGCCTGCCGCAAAAGAGCCTCCAGCCCGTCCGAGGGCGGGACATAGAACCTGTGTGGATCGCCGTCCTGACCTAGGCCTGCTCCACCAAGCGCCGCGCGCCAGAGGCGACCATTTAGCTCCGCCTTTGCGCCTGAAAGCAGCGCGCGAGCACGCTCGGCCGGAGCAAGAGCGGCTATCTCAGGAAGGCGCGTCATGCTGCCAAGCCCGCTTGCGCCCGCGCCCCAGCTCCAGCAACCGTCGCGCAGAGGCGAGATCATCCGCCTCTGCCTGCGCCTTGCGCTGCGCCTCTGCCTCCGCCCGTTCAATATAGGAGCTCGCCGCCTTCTCCGCCGCGCGCAACTTGCCGTAGACGGCTATAGCCTGCTCGCGCAGACGAACCAGCCCAGCCTCCGCATCAGTGCGTTGCTGCACGATCCGCTCCGCCTGCGCCTGGCGGACACGCACCCAGGAATCGGTACGCAGCATGACATCCGTCTCCGCCAACTTGCACTCGTTCCGAACACGGTCCGCCAGTCGCGCGCCGTCCAGCGCCAGTCCAGCGACGCGCACCATCTCCTGCCGCAAGGCATCGCGCAACGTCTCGATGTCGCGCGTGCCGATGCGAACCACGGGGTCAAACGGCGTCTTCATGGCATGGCTCTCCTGCTTCGAGAATCTCTGCCAGCCCTGCAAATGCGGCCCGTGCGTCACCCGGCTCATCCTTGCCTTGGCGGAGCATGTCCTCGATGCGCGGGGCCAGCGTGATGGCGCGATCAACCTCAACATTGCTGCCCGTCTGATAGGCGCCCAGCCGCACAATCTCCTCCATGTCGCCATGCAATGACAGCAGCGCCCGCGCCTGAGTGCGCAAGGCGTTCTGTTCCGGCGACAGGCAATGCGGCAGCGTGCGCGACACCGATTTCAGCAAATCCACCGCCGGATAGCGCCCCTGCTCGGCAATATGGCGAGAAAGGATGACATGCCCGTCCAATATCCCGCGCACCGCATCAGCGACAGGCTCGTCATGGTCTCCGCCGTCTACCAGCACCGTAAATAGCCCGGTGATCGAGCCTTCCCCCTCCCGCCCCGGCCCGGCGCGCTCCAGCAGGCGCGGCAACTCGGCAAAGACGGACGGCGTATATCCGCGCGAGGCGGGCGGTTCGCCATTCGCCAACCCGATCTCCCGCTGCGCCATCGCAAAGCGCGTCACCGAATCCATCAGGCACAGCACATGCAGCCCGGCATCGCGAAAATATTCTGCCACCGCCAGAGTGGTCCACGCCGCCTGCCTGCGCATCAGCGCGGGCGCGTCCGACGTCGCCACCACCAGCACTGACCGGGCGAGGCCTTCCGGTCCCAGATCATCCTCGATGAACTCCTGCACCTCGCGCCCGCGCTCGCCGATCAGGCCGATCACTGCGACATCGCATGCAGTCCAGCGCGCCAGCATCGAGAGCAGCACCGATTTACCGACGCCCGACCCTGCGAACAGGCCGAGCCTCTGCCCCACACACAAGGGCGCGAAAAGATCGAGCGCGCGCACGCCTGTATCGACCCTAGCCCCGACCCGCGCCCTTGCGGCCGCAGGCGGAGGCTCGGCCCGCATCGGCCGCGCCGCGCCGCCCATCGGCAGCGGTCCCTTGCCGTCCACCGGCCGCCCCAGCCCATCGACCATCCGCCCCAGCCACGCGCGGGATGGGCGGATCGTCTCCTGCCCCGCACATAAATGCGCCCGCGCACCCACCGCCAGCCCTCTCGGCTCGCAAAAGGGCAGGCAATGGGCGACATCGCGGTCCAGTCCGGTAATCTCGGCATCGAGTAGTTCGTCGTCCGCCTCGATGCGAATATGCGCGCCGATGCTGGCATGGCGCAGCAGCCCTTCAACCTCGATCAGCGAGCCATGCGCCGCTGCAACCCGGCCATAGACGCGTGTCGGAGGCAGCCGCGCGATAATGCGCGCGGCATCGGCGAGAGAGGCGCGCATCAGTGCTTCACGCTGCCCGCCGCCAGCCCCAGCAATGCGGCTTCATGCTCGATCAGCGTGCGACAGTGCGCCAGCGCGCGATAATAATCTCCGTTCGCGGCATCGCAGGCGAGCGCAGCGCAGGCAGCCTTGGCATGCGGGCTTTCGAGCGCGCGCAGCAGGTCATCGAGCAGAGCGACAAGGTCGTACTGATGGTGCTGCCGTCGAGCGGGATCGAGATAGGCCATCATGCAGGAGAAATAGAGACGCCGGGCGGGAGTATCGGCCTCCTCCGGCCGCATAACCTCCCGCCCGCGCAATATCGCCGCGTCGTTTTCGAGCCAGAGCGTGGTCGGCGCACCGGCACGCAGTACCGCGCCGTTCACCACCATCTTCTCTCCCTGACGCAGGCGTATCTTCAGCATGTCCATCCCCGAACGGTGCTTGAGGCCATTATAGGAAGGCGGGCGGCAAAAATTTCCGGGTGTGCCGAAAAAACGCGGCAAGACTTGCCGGATTTGGGGGAATGGTGCGCGGCTTCCTATAATGGTTCGGCGGGAGTGTGTGGTGCGCTCGCCGCCTTGAGGAGGGTTTGAGGTGAGCCTATATTCCGCGCTCTACGCTGGCGTTTCCGGCCTTTCCGCGCAATCGAGCGCGATGGCGACGGTGGCCGACAACATCACCAACATCAACACCGTGGGCTATAAGGGTGTCGAGGCGCAGTTCCGCAGCCTCGTTACCGACGGCACGATCGTCACCTCCTATTCAGCGGGGGGTGTGGCCGCCGCGCCACATGCGATGATCTCTAAACAGGGCTTGTTGCAGGCATCGTCCAGCACCACCGACCTCGGCATAGACGGCGCGGGCTTCTTCGTGACCCGCAGCGGCATCAACCCGACAGACCAGATCGCTTTCACGCGCGCAGGCTCATTCCGACCCGACGAAGAGGGCTTTTTGCGCAACAGCGCGGGCTATTATCTCCAAGGCTGGGCGCTCGACAACAACGGCAATTATGTCAACACCGGCAATCTCGCGGCACTTGCTCCCGTTCGCGTGGGCGAGCTGACCGGCACCGCCACTGCGACGACGCGCCTCCAGATGCGGGCCAACCTACAGTCGACGACGGCCGCCTTCACCGGCGCATATGCAGCCGGCAACATGGCGACGGGTGCGGTGACGCCGGCCTTCTCCCGCTCGCTCGATGTGTTCGACGCGCAGGGTGGCCCGCACCGCCTCAACCTCTCCTTCCTCAAGACCGCGCCCAATGTCTGGCAGGCGGAGATATACGCTTCTCCCGCGAGCGACGTGACCGCCGCCAACGGCCTGCTGGCGAGCGGCACGATCACCTTCAACCCGGACGGCAGCCTCAACGTGGTGGCAAGCAGCCCCGCCCTGTTTGGCACGATCACCCCGGTATGGACCAACAGTGCGGCGGCGGACCCGATCCAGCTCGAACTCGGCACGCAAAACGGCCTTGATGGCCTCACCCAGTTCGGCAGCACCAGCGCGATGATCAGCTCGATCGTCAACGGTGGCCTGCTCGGCAACATCGCCTCGGTCGAGGTGGACAAGCAGGGCCGCCTCTCCGCTATCTTCGAGGACGGCACCGCGCGCGAACTGTATCAGCTTCCGCTCGCCACCTTCCCCAACCCCGATGGCCTCACGCGCCTGCCGGGCAATGGCTTTTCGATGTCAGACGGCTCCGGCGCGCCTGCGCTGAACGAGCCGACCGTGCTCGGCGCGGGCGCGATTTCATCCGGCACGCTCGAGGGATCGACGGTCGACCTTGCAGAGGAATTCACCAATATGATCCGCTTTCAGCGCGCCTACAGCGCCGCTTCGCGCATCATTACGACGGTGGACGACATGCTCCAGGAAGTGAGCAACCTCAAGCGATGAGGAAATCCTCGCCATGTCGCTGACGGATATATTCAGCTCTGCCCGGTCCGGCCTTTCCGCCGCTCAATCCGCATTGAAAACTGTGTCTACAAACATCGCCAATGTCGGCACGCCCGGCTATGCGCGCGAGGCGGTGAGCCTTACCACGGCGGTGGTGCAGGGCCGCGTGACCGGCGTCACTGTCGGCGAGCCCAGCCGCATCGCCGACCAGTTCCTCGAAGACCTCGTCTATGGCCGCGCGGGCGAAGCCGGGCGGGCGGAGGCGGAGGCTGGCTATCTCGACCGATTGCAATCGCTGCTCGGCCAGCCGGGAGCGGAAGGCGGCATCCCTGCGCGGATAGACGCGCTTTCGGCTGCCGCCACGGCGATGACCGGCCTGCCCAACTCGCCGCAGACGGTCGGCAATTTCGTGGCGCAGGTGCGCGACGCTATCGCCTCGCTTCAGCAACTCGGGCAGGACGCCAACCAAGTGCAGGCCGATGTCGAGGCCGAGATCGGCTATGACGTCGAGCGCGCCAACAGCCTGCTGCTGCGCATCCATCAGCTGAACGGCGAGGTCGCGCGGCTGGACGGGCTGGGGCGCAGCGCATCGGGCGCGGCAGACAGGCGGATGCAAAGCATAGAGGAACTCTCCGGCCTCATCTCGATAAGCGTGCGCCACCAGACCGACGGCCGGATCACAATAGACAGCGCGGACGGCAAGGTGCTGCTCGACCGGCAGCTGCGCCAGCTGGATTACGCGATCCCCGGCGGCGGGGTGGCGCAGGGCAAATATCCACCCATCGCCATCCGCTTCGCCGATGACGCGGGCACCCCCGGCGCTTCGACCGGCGACCAGCTCTCCGGCGCGGCAAGCGGCGGCGCGATTGGCGGGCTCGTCAATTTGCGGGACAGTGTGATCCCCGGTTTCACAGACCAGCTCGGCCTGCTGTTCGGCGGACTGGCCGAAGCGGTCAACAGCGCCTCCAACGCCGCCACCGCCATGCCGCCGCCCAACGCGCTCGGCGGGCGCGCCACCGGGCTGCTGGGCACGGACCGGCTCGGCTTTTCGGGGCAGGCACAGTTCGCGGTGACGGACGCGCAGGGCACGCTTGTCGCCAGCACGACGATCGATTTCAGCGCGCTGGGCGCGGGCGCGACCGTCAACACTGCCATTGCCGCGATAAACGCTGGAGTGGGCGGCGCGGCCACCGCCAGCATCGACGCGCAAGGCGTGCTCAGCATCATAGCCACCGCGCCCGGCAACGGCCTTTCCATCGGGCAGGGCACACCGCCGTCTGACCGCGCGGGCGTCGGCTTCTCGCAGTTCTTCGGGTTGAACGATGTGATCCAGAGCGCGGACAGCGCGCTCGCGCCCACAGGCTTCGCCGCCACCGATCCGCATGGCTTCATCACCGGCCAGACGGTGGAGCTGATGCTGCGCGACGCAACCGGGCGCGAACTCGCCAGCGCCTCGCTCTCACCCCAGACGGGCGGCACATTCGGCGCGCTCGTCACCAGCCTCAACGCCAGCGCGCTCTCCGCCTATGGCAGCTTCAGCATGGACGCGAAGGGCCGCTTCGTCTTCACGCCCCAGCCGGGCTATGCGGGTGCGCGCCTCTCCATCCCCTCGGACTCGACCGATCGGGCAGGCACCGGGCGTACCTTCACGACGCTTTCGGGCCTCACCGGCGCATGGGCTGGCATAGAGAGCGGCGCGGTGCGCAAGGAGCTGGTCGGAAACCCCAGCCGCTTGCCGCTCGCCATGCTCCAGCCCGGCATCGCCATCGGCAGCCGGGCGCTAGGCAGCGGCGACGTCAGCGGCGCGCTTTCCATGGTCAACGCGCTTACCGCCGTTCGCGATTTCTCCGGCCATGGCATGGCGAGCCTGCAACGCTACACCAGCGATCTGGTCGGCGGCATCGGCTCCACCGCCGCGCTGGCGCAGGACCGCATGACAGACGCCACCTCCCGCAAGGCCGACGCCGTCAACAGGCGCGACAGCTTCTCCGGCGTCAATCTCGATGAGGAACTCTCTCAGATGGTGGTACTGCAAAACAGCTATGGCGCATCCGCCCGCGTGATAACCGCCGCCAGCCAGATGTATGACACGCTCATCGAGATGATGCGCTAACATGACCCGCGTAGCCTCCATCCCGCTGCAGGTCACGATGGCTAGCGCGATCCAGCGCGCGCAGGCTGACCTCGCCGTCACGCAACAACGCATATCGACCGGCAAGAAGGCGCTCGATTATGCTGATCTCGGCAGCGTCGCCCCGCGCATCCTCTCCGCCCATGCAATGCTCGCCCGCGCCGACGCCCACGCCGCCACCGGCGATCAGGTCTCGACCACACTCTCCATCTACGACGCCAGCATGACGACGATCGACACCGCGACCGGGTCGCTGCGCCAGACGCTGATGCAGGCGATCGGCACCGGCCAGACGACTGGCCTTCAGGCGGCGATCGAGGGCGCATTCCACAGCTATCGCACCAGCCTCAATGCCAGCGAGCGCGGCGTGGCGCTGTTCGGCGGCGGGCAGACGCTCGATACCCCGTTCAAGGTCGATCAGCTCCCCAACCTCGTCGGCACCACGCCCGCCACCGTCTTCACCAACGATCAGGTCAAGGCGACTGCCGAAGTCGCGGAAGGGCAGCAGATCCAATACGGGCTGCTGGCGAGCGACGTGGGCAACGATCTCTATCTCGCCTTTCGCTCGCTCGCCGAAGCAGGCACCTTCGGCACCACGCCGACTGCGGCCCAGAGCGCCAAGATGAACGAGGCGCTGACCTATCTCGACAGCGGCCTCACCCAGCTCCGCACCGCCCAGGCCGACAACGGCCTGCGCCTCCAGCAGATCGACACCCTCACCCAGCGCGCGCAGGACCGCAGCCTGCTGTGGCAGGACATCGTCTCGAAGAATGAAGACGCCGATCTCGCGCAGGTGGCGATAGACCTCACGCGCCAGCAGATGGTGCTGGAGGCGAGCTATTCGATCTTCGCCAAGCTTTCAAAACTGAGCCTCAACGATTATTTGTGAGGTACTAACGCGGGCGCGGGAGGCAAAGCGTCCAACAGCGCGTCATCCTCCCCAGCCACCGAGACAGCCGGAATCGCCGCCATCGCGCGGGTTATGCCGTCGCTCGTCATCGCGCTGGCCGGGCCGGTCAGCAGCGCAAAGGCGGGGCCGGAGGGCAGGCGCGCAAATGCCGCCCCGTGGCGCACACGCAATGCAGTCACGCCCCGCTCGTCCCCCAGCATTGCGAGCGCCACCGCTCGCCGCAGGATCAAGGCCTGATCGACAGCCGTCAACGCGCCTTTGGCGGAAAGCGCGCCGTCCTCCGCCGCCAATGCGCGCCAGTCCCGCCGCCGCCACAGCATCTCGGCGCGAAGGGCATCCAGCTCCGGCTGATCTTCGGTCAGGGCGAGCGCCTCGCCAACCCGCCCCAGCTGATAGAGCGCCACCGCCTGCACATGCCGCCGCGCGGCGAGGATCGCGGGCGGATAGGCCGGCTGCTCGCTCTCCCGCAGCGCGAGGATCGCCTTATCCGGCAGTCCGCCAAGCAGATAGAGCCGCGCCACCTGCGCAGAGACGGGGCCTTTCTCCACGTCCTTGGCGCGCGCACGCATCTGATAGCTCAGCAGGTCCGCCGCGTGCTCATAAAGCCCCGCCCCGGCGAGCCGCCCCGCCAGCAGATCCAGCATCCGGTCACCCTGCGGCCCTGTAGGCGCGAGGTCGCGATTATCCCAGAACAGCCCCGCCGCATCCGCCATTTTGAGCTTGCTCGCAGGGTCGAGAATGGCGAACATCCGCTGCTGGCACGCCGCCAATATCTCCCCCGCCCGCGCACCCGGTTCGCCATAGCGCAGCAACATTCCACCAAAGCGCAATGCGGCTACGGCATCCCGCTTTTGTTCGGCCAGATCATAGCCCAGCGTGAGCGCGCGCTGCTCCACTTCGCCGCCCCGCCACAGAAACAGGATGCGTTCGGTCCGTTTCAGCGCCTCGGGAATCGGCATCTGGTGGCGGGCGACAAGCGCCTCCACCAGCGCCAGCTCCGCTTCGATCCGGTGCTCCGGCCCGCCGCCCTGCCGTACCCTGGCCAGCCGCAGCCGCCCCTCCGGCAAATTCCCCAGCGCGATCAGTGCCTCGCCGCGCAGTATGTTGGCCGCGTCGTCATGGTCAGGCAATTGCGCCAGCCAGTCGAGCGCGGTGCGGGCATTGTTGGTGCGGATTGCCGCCCATGCCGCCGCGCGGATGAAGGTGCCCGCGTTTTCAAGCCGCCGCGCGTTCACCGCCGGGATCGCGCATTTCAGCTCCGCCATCGCCGGAGCCGCTCTCTCTGCCTGCACCTGCGCCAGCAAGCGCCACAGGCACGCCTCCGGGTTGCGGGCCAGCATCGGGTCGGTCAGCATCGCCAGTGCCTCTGCCGGGCGAGAAAGCATGGCGAGCGCGACACCCCGCGCCAGCCGATAGCCCGGCACCAGCGCCATGTCGGCATCGTCCGCCAGCATCGTATCCAGCGCGCCGAGCGCTTCTGCCGCACGCCGCGCGCCGATCTGGCCCAGCGCATAGTCCCACCGCGCAGCCTGCCGCTCTGGGGCGGGAGCCACCGCCAGCCGCTCCAGCGCGTCCTCGGGCGATATCCCCGTCCATAATTCGGGCCCGCGCGGCAGCGGGCGGTTGGCGAGTTCCGCCGCGAAGCCGGGCAAACGCGCTCTGCTGAGCGGGAGCGCAGGCGCAGGACTCACAAATGCCGGAGGGGCGACAGGCATCGAGTGATCCGCCTCTGGCGCCGTCGATCCAAGCATCAGCGGCAGCGCGGCCAGCAACCCCGCACGCTTCACAGCCTGTTTCCATAGAGCGAAGCAGCCAGTTCCGGCATCTGATGCGGCAATGCAGTAAGCGCCGCGCCGCCGAGCGCGCAGCCGATCAGGAACAGCAGGGCGGGGATGAGCGGGAAAGCACTGGCTCGCCCAGACGCATGATCGGCCGCGCCCTGCTCTGCATCGCCCAAATCTGCAGCCTCGATCGCCCCTACTTCGCCTTCATCGGCAGGCGCGCCGCTGCCCGCGACGGTCACCGCCCTTACCGGCTTGGGCTTCTGGTCCCGGCTCATATCAGCGCTGCCTCCGTTTCAGCCTGCGGGCGCAGGCGTTTCCCTCCTATTATAGGAAGATGCCCGCTCTCCGCCGCCGCCTTGCCCTGCCCCACCGCCCGCTGTTCATCGGCATGATGGCCGCGCTTTCGGGCGCCGGGCTACTCGTCGGCCCGGCGGAAGCGTCCGAAGGCGGCGGCAAGGGCGGCAGCGCGACGCTCGTGCCGATGGACGAGATCGCTGTGCCAATCATCGACGGCGCGCATATGGAGGGCATATTGCGCTTCACGCTGGTGCTGCGCGCGCACGATCCGGCGGCGGCGGCGCGGCTGGGCGCATCGATCGCGAAGCTGCGGTCGGTGGCGATGGTGGCGGGGATGGACTTCGCCCGCTTGCGCGCCTCCCCGTTCAGCGCGGTCGATGTCAACCACCTCGTCCGCTCGCTCGACAAGGCGCTGAAGGCGGCCGACCCGGGTGTCAGCCAGGCGCTGATAGTCCGCGTGGGCGCCGCAGCGCCTTAGCTGATCCGAAACGCGCTTGCTGCGCAGCGTTTCGGATAGCGGCGCCAGCCCTCTCCCCCTCCCAACCTCCCATAAGATACCCTGTCGGGAGGTTGGGAGGGGGAGAGGACTGGAGCGGCAACAACAAACACGCTCTTTCCCCCTTCCCAATTTCCAACAGCCACCCTATATGGCGTTGGAACGCGGAGCCTCCGGGCATCGCGCCTCTCCTTGTCCGGGCCACGGTCTGAATGGCGATCAGACCGCGACGAATGGGACAAAACCGGGAGGTTCCCAATCGCTGACAGTGCGGATCGGACAGCCCCGGCCCGCACTTTTTTGCGTTGTTGCGGGTCCTGCCCGCGCACCGAATCGGCTGAATTTTCGCTGCGATGCGAAAGATTTTTTGATTGGCACCCGTCCAAAAAGGCGAACGAGACTATGGCGACCAAAGCTGCCCCCACTTCGACAGCAAAAAAGCGCATCCGCAAGGTTTTCGGCAACATCCACGAAGTGGTGCAGATGCCGAACCTCATCGAGGTGCAGCGCGAAAGCTATGAGCAGTTCCTGCGCTCCGATCCCAAGATCGGTTATGTCTCCGGCCTCGAAAAGACGCTGCGCAGCGTGTTCCCGATCCGCGATTTCGCCGGCACCGCCGAGATGGACTTCGTCCACTACGAGCTGGAAGACCCGAAATACGACGTCGAGGAATGCCGCCAGCGGGGCATCACCTTCGCCGCGCCGATGCGCGTGACCCTGCGCCTCATCGTGTTTGAAGTGGATCAGGATACCGACACCCGCTCCGTGCTCGATATCAAGGAGCAGGACGTGTACATGGGCGACATGCCGCTCATGACAGAGAACGGCACCTTCTTCATCAACGGCACCGAGCGCGTCATCGTCAGCCAGATGCACCGTTCGCCCGGCGTGCTGTTCGATCATGACCGCGGCAAGACGCACTCTTCCGGCAAATATCTTTTCGCCGCGCGCGTGATCCCCTATCGCGGCAGCTGGCTCGATTTCGAGTTCGACGCCAAGGACATCGTCAACGTCCGTATCGACCGCAAGCGCAAGCTGCC
>CAZEHR010000005.1:0-151130 GCA_964512265.1 uncultured Sphingobium sp.
AAAAGCAATGAATCAAATCCGCCTCTCAAAAGCCAGAGTTTTTCGAGGCGTCCAGTTTTTTCACTGCTCAGCGGCTGTAACCGCCCGGTTTCTGATACAGAAAAACTAAAAGCGATCAGAACCGAAGCCCTATCCCTAACTGCAACCCATTTAGCGACTGGGGTAACTGTTCCAAAGAACGAATGGCCACCAATGATAGCTAGCCTTCACCCTGTGTCTGTCACGGTTTACCCGTGGGGCCTCGATGTAACAATGAAACAAGATTTTGACGGCGGTTGGGGATACGAAATTGCCCGCAACAAGTCCGAACTACCAATGCCTGCCAATTGTTACGAAGAACCGATCCAAGGCATATTTTGGCATGGCCCATGCTGATCGCGCCAACGTCCCCTCTCCCCAACTTCGCGATATAACTAGCCCCATTTCGATAAGCCAAATCCAGACAAAACAGTGGACACATCGTTCCTCATCCCGTCTTCGGATTAATCCCTAGCGGCTTAGGTTTCGCTACCGGAAGAGGATCGCAGAAGGCATGTTCGATATAGATGAAGTTGGTGCTCGCCGCGGCTAAAACGCATTTTGGCATGATTTTGCGTGTGAACCCACGAGCCAGACGACGGATGAATTTATCTGATTTTCCCGCTTTTATTGCCTTCATCATGATCGCATGCGCATCCTTGAAAAGCGGGTCAACCAGATCGCTGAAAACGGTCTGAACGTTTTCTCTCCCCAACTCATGGGTTTTCCAATGCCTAAACGATCTAGCCCAATTGTAAGCGCGCTCCTCAATAACCGAAGCCCATTCCTTGTGCGGCAGGGTCAGGAGTTCCCGCATAAGGCGCATATAGAAGCGGCGAATGGCAACCTCTGATGGCGTAAACCTCAGCCCATCAATGTCGGTTCTTCGCCAATATCCAAGAAGATCTGATCTGCGTCCTATTTTGAATGCGTCACGTTCTTTCAAGAAAAGCGGTGAACCGGGGTACTGCCCTTCGAAAAGGACAGCCAGGGCATCAAGTAGCGCCTGCACCTCATCAACGGACTTGCCGCCGATTGTTATGTTGTCGATGTAGGATGCCTTCAGTGGAGCCTGCACCCCATGAAGACAAGGCTCGATGACCTTTCCTGCAACGATAACTGAGGACAGCGCACCCTGCGATAACCCGGCACGCACCGCGATCTCTGAAACATCATAAGCATTCTTCATATCCACATGTACATCATCATGAATATACAATGTGTGCTCTCTAATCGCCTTCGATACTTTAAGAGCCTTGTTTACCGCCTTTCTGTCGATTGACGGGAAACAATCCTCGATGTCCATTGTACCGAGAGCAAGGACTGCACCTCCTTTCCTTATGTTTGAAATAGTCTCCATGAGCTTTTCACGCCCACGACCCTTACGGGCATATTCGTATTTGCTGGGTCCATGTCGCAGAAAAATAATATCCCGAGCCATAGCTTGATTGGTACGTGCTACAGGGCGAAATTTCGTAATAATCCGTTTTCCACCAGATGACTTTTCCACCAATGATACGTTTACGGTCTCCCCAGATGACAGGCGTGGATTGGCTTTGTCAGCCAATTCCTTCACCTTCTTCCATGTAAGCGAGTGCTCCCCCTTCGGATAGCCATGCAGGACAGAAATTACGCGAAAACCGTATGAGGTCGACAGCAAATATTCCAATGATCGTGCTCGTTTTATCTTCTCATCTCGTGCTGTGCCCCCAAATTTCCGTTGCTTTCGCTGGACAGATTTCACGATCTTGCGGATTTCCATATCGACACCCGGGGTGAAATATTGCCCCAGAACGCGCTTGGCATGGTCCACCGTATACCCAAGATCATAGGGCATTTGGGACTTTTTAAGTTTGGCAGTGGCCGCGAGTTTCATTTCTCACCCCTCCACTTTGCAATTGATTGCAACATTCTGGGCGTCTGGATGAACCACGGAGGCTTCCATATATGCATCGAGATCACAAAGCCGGTAACGAACACTGCCCAGCTTACCACCCAAACGGACGAAGCTCGGTCCACGGCCAAGAGAACGCCATTTCCTGAGCGTCCAAGGGCTGAAGCCTATATAGGCCGCCGCCTCTTCAATTGTCAGTAAAGTTGCTTCCAACGTCATAATCAGTGCCCTTCATTCTCGACACTGATTTCTCGCGGGAGGATGCGACCGGACAGTGAGTGCCGGTTGCTTTACGACGGCACACTCGGTTACCCGGAATGCCGACGATCCTCCTTGATCATCGCAAGCATTTACAAAATAGTATCACATATTCCTATTGTCAACTATGATGTATAAAAAATAATGTGTTGATATTATTGCAATTAATTGCACTACTATTCCGTGAAAAATCAGTCTATTAGGGTTATAGCATGCTGTGCATTGACCTATTTGGACTTGATGACATCCGGCAGTCGTACAGGTAATTGCATCGCCGCCACTGCATCGGTCAGCACTTTCAATGAGACGCCCTTCCCATATTTCCCGCCCATCGTGTTGTCGGCATGCCCGATGATGGTGTCAGTGATGTACGGCTGAATACCTGCATCCCTGAATGCGTCTTCTGCGCCATGTCTCCAGCTATGGAATACCAAGTTGGGGTCGGTCAGACCGGCTTTGTCCAATAGCCTTGCAAAAATCTTGGAATATTCCGTCGAAGCCTGACCATCCACGCCGAACTTGATCTCTTTGAACAGCCGGACATTGGACTTGTCCTGCTTGGCCCGCTTCGTAACGAATTCCGGGAAACCAAGCTTAATGAGGTCCGGATGCAAAGGAACCCTCCTGATCCCCGCTGTTGTCTTCACGGACTTTTCATCGGACCCAAGCAATTCCTTCTCGTTGAGGTCGAGATAGTAGGCGTCGTCCACCAGACGAACATCCTCTATCGCCAGTTGCACCAATTCCCCCAATCGGCAGCCGGTGTAGTATCCGAGGATGGGCAGCCAATATTTTCCATCGCGGATCACTTTTTCGCCGGGAAGATAGCGCCGATGCACAGATTTGCACCCATTGAACAATGGCATTGAAAACAGTGTGACGATCTCATCCGGCTCAAAGGGACGTCGGGATGGCTCTTCCTTCTTCCCTTTTAGTACAACAATCTTGATGTCTCGTGCGGGGCTGCTCTCGATCAACCCTTCCGCAGAGACGGCCCATTTGAAAAATGTCTTCACAGGCTGGAATATGAGATCAGCGGTCTTGGGCTTGATCCTCGCCCCAACATTGTCGGTCTGTTTCGCTGCGAACGTTTGGGATGCAGTGTAACCGTGATTTGCCCGCAAGGTGAGTACGGCGTCCCGATAGTCCCGAATATCACTGGGCGTGATGCTGGCGACCGGACGGCTAGCGCCGATATGCTCTACCAGATAGCCCAATTGCCAGCAGCGCGCTTTATATGTCTTGTGTTTCCACACGGCCTTATGGGTATCGAGAAATTTCTCCACAGACTGTCCCAGCGATGGCCCTTTAAAGACAGGTACAGGGTGTGCCTGCATTTGCGGAATAGGCTGATCGGCAGTTTCGCTACTAAGAAACAACGCATTAGCAGGTATATATGGAGCTAGCCGGTCTTCCATGCGTAACTGAAACAAACGCTGCTGTTCTATAAGTATCTGAGCGACACCATTCGACAGATCGGCAAACCGAGCTTCGGAAACCTGATTACTGGCAAACCCCTGTTGCTGGACAAGGGCACGAACCCTTTGCTTTACCTCACCATCAAATCTGTTGAGGTCTAGCTGTTCACGAAGAGACGTGACCCGCTCTTCGGATAAGTGCTTCTGTTCTCCAATTTCCATGTCTGGATCAGCAGTATGCGGAATATACCCCCCCACCCGCTCCTGTTCAGAAATTATTTCCACAAAGCTGCGTTGAATGAGGTTCCGGGCCTCAGCAGCAGTCATAACGGTAGTCTTAATCACGTCAAATGCCTCCATCACCAGTGCCGTGAGGAGTGCAGCACGCGGACGGGCTTCGCGGAGCAATCCGGTACGTAAAGACCGAACGATCTCCGTTTTGCCGACAAGCGGCCTAACAGCATCCGGCACCCGCACACGCAGGTAATAGATGCCCTCACGGCGTTGAAGGTGTGGGGCCTGTACTCCGCTCATTGCGGCATACCCCGGTTGCGGCTCCACCAATCTTGAGCCGACCCAACCGATATTACGCCCTCGGTAGCAGGGGAGGATCGTCCTTCATGTACTGGTGTTATGTACCAGTAGCCTTGTAGGCAGACCCTAGTTTTTCCAACCGCCCCGGAAATCCAAGCTTTCTTGGATGAGGTGGTGGACAGGGCTGGATTCGAACCAGCGTACGCTCTCGCGGGCAGATTTACAGTCTGCTGCCATTAACCACTCGGCCACCTGTCCTCGTTCAGCGCTCGCCCTGCGGGGCGTAAATCGCTGTCGGAGCCGCGCTCATGGCGAAACGAGGCTTGCCTGTCAATGCTTGTTGGTGAAAAGAGCGGGATATGAAAAGAGGACACAGAACCGGCAAGCCCAAGGGCGGCTTTCCCCGCCTTTACGGCCGCCATGCCGTCATCGCCGCACTAGCGAATCCCGACCGCGTCGTGCGCAAGATCTGGGGCACGCGGGACGCGATCTCCGCGCTGGAGCTGCCGCCCGTGCTTCCCATCGTCTATTCCGACGTGGCCGATCTGGGGCGGATGGTGCCGCACGACGCGCCGCATCAGGGCATCGTGGCGGAGGTGGAGCCGCTCGACGACATATGGCTGGGCGATGTGCTGGAGGAAGGCGCGGAGGAAGGCCCGGCGAATGCGCGCCCGATCCTCGTGCTCGATCAGGTGACCGATCCGCACAATGTCGGCGCGATCTTCCGCTCTGCGGCGGCGTTCAATGCGCTGGCGATCGTGACGCAGGACCGGCATTCTCCGCCCGAGAGCGGCGTGCTGGCGCGCGCGGCGAGCGGCGCCCTGGAGATCATGCCGTGGGTGCGGGTGGTGAACCTTGCCCGCGCGCTCGATGAGATTGCCGACGCGGGCTATTGGCGCATCGGGCTCGACGGCGAGGCGAGCGAAACCCTGTCCGGCGCATTGAAGGGCGCGGGCAAGGTGGCGCTGGTGCTGGGCGCGGAGGGCGACGGCCTGCGCCACAACAGCATGGCGCATTGCGACATGGTGGCGAAACTCCCCATTAGCCCACGCATGGAAAGCCTCAACGTATCCAACGCCGCAGCGATCGCGCTTTACGCCGCGACCAATCGGTGATTGAGTGAAGGTCTGCCATTCCGGGGAGAGTGCCATGACCATGTTCACCCGTGTAGCCGCCGCAATTGCTCCGCTGCTCTTGCTGTCTGGCTGCCTGCTCAGCCCCGGCAAGTTCACTTCAAGCCTCGATATTCGCAAGGACGGGACGTTCAGCTTTGCCTATGTGGGAGAGGTTATCGTCGCCGAGCCATCGGGGCATATGCCGGGAATGACCGATGAGGACGAGGACAAGGCTTCCGCTCCGGCAAAGTCGGCGCAGGCGGCGAAGGAAACCGCCGCCAAGACCAAGGCGATTGCCGATGCGCTGGCGAAGGAAAAGGGCTTCCGCTCGGTCCGCGTCACCGGGTCTGACAGGCTGAGCGTCGACTACCGGATCGACGGCAGGCTCGATCACAGCTTCGTCTTTCCGTTCAACGTCGACGCCAAGGCGATCATCCCGTTCCTAGCGATAGAAGTGCGCGCGGACGGCAAGGTGCGGATGTTGGCGCCGGGGTTCGGCGAGGAGGCGAGCGGCCCGGCGGCGGGGCCTATGGGCGATATGGGCGGAAGCGGAGGCGCGAAGGAGCGCAACGGCACGTTCACGCTCACCACCGATGCCGAGATCGTCAGCCAGAATCAGGAGGACGGCGCGAAGGATGGGCCGCGCGGCAAGCAGATCGTCTGGACGATTACGCCCGAGACGCGCGTCGCGCCGATGGCGGTGCTCAAGTTGGCGCAATAAGGCTTGAGGGAAGCTCGCTGTGCTGCGCGCTTCCCCCGCCCCTCTCCTGGCTCTCAAAGCTTACGCAGCCGCGCGGTAGCCGGTCTTGCCTCTGGCGGCGTCACGCACGCGGCTGGCACTCAAGGCGACGCGGAATTTCTTGATCTGGTCGCTCAAGGAATCCGCCTCGACCGCAAGGGTGCGCGAGGCGGCGTTGCTTTGCTCGGCCATGGCGGCGTTCTGCTGAGTCATGCGGTCCATATCACCCACGGCTGCGTTGACATGATCGAGCGTTTCAGCCTGCGTCACCGCTGCTGCCGCCAGCTCCTGCATGGTGCCGCTCATCTCGTTGATGCGGGTGACGATGTCCTGCAACACCGTGCCCGCGCGGCCGACGAGGCTGACGCCCTTTTCCACCTGCGCGCCGCTCTTGGAGATCAGATCCTTGATGCCCTGCGCGGCGTCGGACGAGCGCTGCGCCAGTGCGCGCACTTCGCTTGCCACCACGGCGAAGCCCTGCCCCGCATCGCCCGCGCGCGCGGCCTCGACCCCGGCATTGAGCGCGAGCAGGTTGGTCTGGAAGGCGATGCCCTCGATCACGTCGATGATCTGGGCGATCTCGCTGGAGCTCTGGTGGATCTGGTCCATCGCCTCGACCGCGCTGGCGACGACCTGCCCGCCCTCGGCAATCTCGCGCTGCATGATCGTGACCGTCTCGTTCATCGTCTTGGTCTGGGTCGCGCCCTGCTGGATCATGCCGGTGACCTCGCTCATCGCGGCGGCCGTCTCCTCAAGCGAGGCGGACTGGCGCTCCGTCCGCGCGGCGAAATCATCTGACGCCACGCGGATCTCGTCCGACCCGCTGTGAATATGCTCCACGCTATAGGCCACCGCCGCCATCGCCTCGTGCAGCTGGCGCACGGCGCTGTTGAAGTTCGTCGCCAGCTCGCCGAACTGGCCCTGCATCTGAGGCATCGAGACGGTGAGGTCGCCCTGCGCCATCCGCCCCAGCACATCGCCGAACTTGCCGAGCATATCGTTGCGCATTTCCTGCTCGGCGTCGAAATAGGTCGAGACGGCAATCTCCATATCGAGCATCGCCGCGCGGATCAGCGCCACCAGAGTCTTGGCCAGCCGCTCCATGCCCGGCAGGCGGCCGTAGGGCGAGGACTTCACCAGATGGACGATCACGTCCGCCAGCACATTGGCATAGCCGCCGATGTACCAGCGCGGCTCCAGCCCGATCTTCGAGTGGACGGTGCCGATATGTTTGGCGCGCATCGCATATTCGGGCGTGGGGCGGCCGGTGAACAGATGCCCCCAATGCGCCACCTGCGCCCGGCGGGCATTGTTCATCGCCTCGGGCGAGCTGAACTTGTCCCGCAAATGCGGCTGGGCGGAGATCATGCGATAGAATTTGTCGAGGCTCTCATCGCCCATCTGGCCGAGCGCCTTGCGGACATAGGGGTAATAATCCTCGTCGCCCGCCATGTTGAAAAAGGCCAGGCGCTCCCGCAACTGATCCGCCACATCCGCATCCATGATCCGCTCTCCGAAAAGGGTTTCAGGGCGCATTATAGGAGCGGCGCGGGAGGGCGCGGGCGACGGCGGCGGAAAAATTAACCATGGCCGTTGTAGCGAAGCTGTTGGATTGGCAGGCGCGGGTCCGCCTTCTCTGGCGGCGAGAGGAATTCGGTCGGCGTGTCCTGCCCATTTCGCTTGAGAAATGGGCCACAAAGACCGCAGGACGCGCAGGCGAAGCTGTTGGATTGGCAGGCGCGGGCCCGCCTTCTCTGGCGACGAGAGGAATTCGGTCGGCGCGTCCTGCCACGGGCATCGGGCATCGAGGACACTTATGGTCTGGCGCATTCGATGGATGCGCCTGTGCTTGTTTGGCGGGCCAGCGGTCCTGCTCTTCCCGTATTAAGCGCTGGTGCGCTTGCCGCAGAGGCAAGTACGGAGCTCAGTGGCAATTATGGTTGGCCGGATCGCACCTAGGAGGGCGAGCTTGCGAGCGAGCGGAGCCGATAAGCGCCACTCCCCGGGCCCGGGCATCCCCTGTGCCACCCGACGCCCCTACAGGACATCATTACTGGGCACCGCCGGTTCGTCACCTTGGGACACGGATATATCCGGTTTTCGCCCAATGTCTTCACGCCGACCGACAGTTGCACGGCTGTTTACAGCGCAGGAAGGAGCGTCCCCACGCCCCGGCCCGCAGCACCGCACAAAGCCCATCCGCATCGCACCCCTTGGCCTTCGAGGGAGAGCGGACGGGAGGGGGTGTAGCAGAGCGGGTGGGCTGTAGGACAGGGGATTTTTTTGGGGGGGGGCGCGGTTTGCTGGATGAAGGATCGTCCCGTTACGAGACGGATGCGCAAGCAGGCCAAATATAGCTCGGATTTGGTGCAGGTAATGATTTGCGGATTAAGGTCTGTTAAGGTAGATTTACTTCCAACATTATCTTCAGCTTCGGAGACAGCCATGAAAATCGGTAAGTGGACATGTGCAGCACTGATGGGCGCCACGATGACGATGGCAGCTCCGGGGCAAGCGGGTGCGCGGGTACATATTTTAGGAAGTGTGATGACAGATAGTAGCGGTTACGCCTCCGCTACACTTCCCGGTGAGATCTGTGTTGCGAGATGCGAATACAGGATCATAGCGCCAAATGCTTCTTCGATAGTACCAGAGTTTGTTTTCAATATGCACGTAATGCCGAAATTTAGCCCAGAGTACGATACGACTGTGACTTTTCAGGCTTGGAAAAGTGTGGATGTACCACACACATTTCGAATTATCATACCTCTCGGAGCAGGTGCCCAGCTGGGCAAATTACTTTTTGGACCAGTAACCAGAACTATCGTTACTTCGCATACCTTAATCTCTTCTGTAGCTAAATTCACCAGCACGCCAAATTCGAAAATTGATTACAACATCGCTATCTCTGGCGCGCCAGAACCCTCAACATGGTCTCTTCTTATCCTCGGCTTCGGGGGTATTGGCGCGGCGATGCGGCGGCGTGCTTCGGCGGGGCGTGTGACTGCGCGGGTCAGCTATAGCCAGTAAATAGACGGGGGCGTCGAAGCCCCCAGCCCTCACGGGAATTGTCGGCGTTGGCGAACATGCTGGCATTACTATTTCAAGTTTGGAGCCAAGCCATGAAGCTCGGCTAGTGGGCAGGTACGGCATAACCGGCGCGGCGATAACGATGGCCGCTCCGGGATAGGAAGGAGCGTCCCCACGCCCCGGCCCGCAGCACCGTACAAAGCCCATCCGCATCGCACCCCTTGGCCTTCGAGGGAGAGCGGACGGGAGGGCGTGTATCAGAGCGGGTGGGCTGTAGGACAGGGGATTTTGGGCATAAAGACTGGGTTGTTTCCTTGCGCTTGAACGCATTAGATAATAAATAATAATAATTCAAAAGAGGGTTGCATCGAGTTGGACCATAGAAATCTATTTCTGAATAAGTTACGAGAAATGAGACGGCTCGTGTCGAACCCCTCCGAATTTCATATGCTTCAAGCGTCGGCAGTTGTTAGACAATTTTTGATAGACGACCGACCGCTGCTCCCTATGATGAATAGGATCACCAGGCTTGGCGTTTCTTTCCAAACTCGAGCTGTCGGCATGGTTGAATGGTCAAAATCTATAACTGGCGAGTACCCAAATATTTTTAGCACAGGACATTCAATTGGGCCGAGTAATACGACTAACAATATCACATTCTTATCCCTTGATAAGTTTCTTTCGCTAGAAATTTTAGTGTTGTTCGGTGATATTTATAAGGTTTATGACGTAATAACGTACTGCGCTAATGCCGCAGGCGGGGTCCATCACACAGCAAAGGGTGAGCGACTGAAATCCATGTTAGAAAAGCCGCAGATGTTAGTGATGGGCGTTTCAATTATTCCACAACTCATGGCTGGAATATGCGACTCTGTTGACTGGGCTTGCAAACAACATGAAATATTCCTGCTTCACATGATCGGACATGAGGCACTAGCTGGTGGACTCCCGCACGAGGCGATTAGTTTCTTCGAAGAGACGATTAATGCAGCAAGAGGATCAGAAAATGAGCGACCAGATTTATGGAATCTCTTTCACGAGAGCCTCGAAAAGGCAAAGACATCTGCGCAAAGTGTTTCATCCAGCGATTAATATCGCTTGCCTCTCCGAGCAAGCAGCTTATTTCGTGCCCTGCTACACGACCGCCAAAGTTTAGATGAATTGCGGGTCATGGCGCGTTGAGGTAGTTACACATGTTTTACCATTTCAGCTTCGGAGACGGACCATGATACTCGGTAAGCGGAAGATCACTACGCAGTTGGCAAAGACATTTGGTGCAATTGCTATATTCTATGCTTTGACCGGGCAGGCCCACGCGGAGAAGATCTGGGAGCAGCAATTTACACTCACGCCAGACTCTCCAAGTTATGCGGCCAGACCGGATATAGAGGCCGAGCAGCAACAAATGGTTCTACGGTTTTCATCACCTGTTACCGGAGGGGCCACAATACCTGATGATTTCAGCAAAGATGTATTCCGGTATAAAAAATTTGAATATGCTAATAACTATCCCGGTGGCTTTGGTGCCATATTCGCCGATACTAGGTCGGTTATTTTCAGCGCCGGATGTCCGTTTTATACAGGAGTTCCAGGCCAGAAGCAGTATTGTTATTGGGACCACTCGCCGCCCCACTTTTATCTGGACTTAATCAATCTTGATCGCCCGGTTGATGTTCGAGCCGCTGTGTGGGCCACAGCCCCCGAACCCTCCACATGGGCGCTGATGATCCTCGGCTTTGGCGGGATTGGCGCGGTGTTGCGGCGGCGCGCTTCGGCGGGGTGTGTGACTGCGCGGGTCAGCTATAGCCAATAAATAGCCCGGGGGCGTCAAAGGCCCCCACCCCTCACCGAAAATTATCGGCGTAGGCCTGTAGCTTCAGCGCCTTGGGCGCGGGCAATGTCACATGATAGCTGACGCCTTCGCGCTCGGCATAGGCCTTGGCAGCGTCCAGCGAGGGAAAGGTGAGGCGCAGTTGCTGGCGCGTGTCGCCGGAGCCTGCCCAGCCGGTGAGCGGATCGGGCCGCTTCGGCTCGGCGGGGTCGAACTCCAGCACCCAGGTCGATGTGCGCGCCTTGCCAGACTGCATCGCATTCTTCGGCGTCTGATAGATATGCGCGGCCACGTCGTTTCTCCCTGAACCCGATGCCCTCCCCTATGCCCAGCCGGGCGGCTTCGTCAAGATTTGCGTTTGGTGCGCAGGGTGGCGGCGGCGCTCGCCGGGTCGTCCGGCCAGTGGTGTTTGGGGTAGCGCCCGCGCATTTCCTTGGCGACATCCGCCCAGCTGCCCGCCCAGAAGCCGGGCAGGTCGCTCGTCGTCTGGATCGGGCGGCCGGCGGGTGAGGTGAGGCTGAGGCGCAGGGGCAGCCTGTCTGGCCCGATGGTGGGATGCTCGGCGAGGCCGAACAGCGCCTGTACGCGCAGCTCCACCTCCGGGCCGCCGGGCGCGGCATAGTCAATCGCGGCTTCATGGCCCAAGGGCGTCAGGAAATGCGGCGGGGCAAGGGCATCGAGCCGTTTGCGCCCGTCCCACCCCAGCGCCATGTCCAGCACTGTGTTGAGGCTTTGCGGGTCTATGGCGGCGAGGCGGCGCTTGCCCTCGATGAGCGGCGGGAGCCAGTCATCCAGGCTGGCGATGAGCGCGGGGTCGGATATTTCGGCGACGCCCGCAAAGCCCGCGCGGCGGCGCAGCGACAGGGCGGCGTTGCTCCACGGCAGCAGAGCGAGGCCATGGGTGCGCACGGCTTGTGTGAGTACGCGGGCGACCTCTGTCGCATCGGGCGCGTCGTCTCCGCCGCTTGTAAGCACAATGCCGCCGAGCCGGGTTTCGCGCCGGGCGTCGACGCCGCCGGTCTCGGCACGGAAGCGCACGCTGCGTTGCTCGGTGATGCGGTCTGCGAACAGGCGCTCTATGTCGCGCCGGTCCAGCGGGGCGGCGGAGAGGATGCGCGCGCCCGATGCCGCGCCCTGCACCGCGCCGACCGCGAGCCATTCGGCGCGGGCAAGCGGGCTGGCGGGATCGAGGCGGAAGCCCCTGCCCCCGGCGCTGATCCACTCCGCGCCATCGCCGCCGCGCCGTTTCGACACTCTGTCAGGGAAAGCGAGCGCGAGGCAGAGGCCGGCGGCGTGGGGTTCGTCTGCGTCGGCGGTGGAGGGTGAATCGCCCTCCCCCTCGCCCACCATGCGCGCCCAGCGGTCCGCCAGCCTGCGCGCGGCGTCGGCGCGGCTGCCCTTCTCCTGCGCGAAGCGGCGCAGGCGCTCAGCCATGTCTTCGCCTGTGCCGCCCAGACCCCGCTCTCCCAGCAGCGCGGCGATGCGGGAGGCGCTGCGCACCAGGCCGAGATCGCGCGCGGCGAGCAGCATGTGGGCGATGCGCGGCTCCAGCGGCAGTTTCGCGATGGCGCGGCCATGCGGCGTGATGCCGCCCGCTGCATCGAGCGCGCCCAGCGCGGTGAGGCGGGTGCGGGCTTCAGCCAGCGAGGCGGGCGGCGGCGGGTCGAGCCAGCGGAGCGAAGCCGGGTCCGCCACGCCCCAGATCAGGCATTCGAGCAGCAGGCCGGAAAGGTCGCTCTCCACGATCTCGGGCGGATCGAACGGGGCGAGGCCGCCGGTCGCCGCCTCCTCCCACAGCCGATAGGCGACGCCCGCCTCCTGCCGCGCGGCGCGGCCCGCCCGCTGCGTCACCGCCGCCTGGCTCGCCTTTTCGGTCACAAGGCGCGTGACGCCAGCCGACCGATCATAGCGCGCGCGGCGGGTGAGGCCGCTGTCCACCACGATGCGCACGCCGGGAACGGTGAGGCTGGTCTCGGCGATATTGGTGGCGAGGATGATCTTGCGGCGGCCTTGCGGATCGGGGCCGAGGGCGCGGCGCTGGTCCGCCGGTTCGAGCGAGCCGTGGAGCGGGAGCACGCTGGCGTTGGCAAGACCGGCAAGGCGCTCTGCCGTGCGGTTGATCTCGGCCACGCCGGGGAGGAAGGCGAGGATGTCGCCATGCGCCTCGTCCATGAGCGCGCGGCGGCATGCGGCGGCGATCTCGTCCTCGATCCGCGCTTCGGCGCGGCGACCGATGTGGCGCAGGGTGAGCGGATGGGCGCGGCCCTCGCTCTCGATGATCGGGCAATCGCCCATCAGGCGGGCAAAGCGCGCGCCATCGAGCGTGGCGGACATGGCGAGCAGGCGCAGGTCCGGCCGCAGCGCGCCCTGCACATCGAGCGCCAATGCAAGGCCGAAGTCGCTGTCGAGGCTGCGCTCATGCACCTCGTCAAACAGCACGGCGGAGACGCCGCTAAGCTCCGGGTCGGTCTGAATGCGATTGCGGAAGATGCCTTCGGTCAGCACCAGGACGCGCGTTTGCGCCGAGAGGCGGCTGTCCATGCGGGTGGCGTAGCCGACGAGGCCGCCGGGCTTGGAGCCGGTCAGCTCCGCGATGCGCTCTGCGGCGGCGCGCGCGGCGAGGCGGCGGGGGGAGAGCAGCAGGACCTGGCCGGTGCACCAGTCTTCTTCGAGCAGGGCCGGCGCCACCGCCGTCGTCTTGCCAGCACCGGGCGGCGCGACGAGCACCGCACCGATATTGCGCCGCAACACATCGAGCAGCGTCGGCATGACGGCATGGATGGGCAGATCTGTCATAACCGGAAAATCGCGCCAAAGTCTGCGTTGAACTGTTCGCCTTGCAGGCCCTGCCGCAAAACATGGTGAATTATGTGTTGCATTTTCTGCAATCGCGAATTCACCCTTTGCGTTTGAGCTATGGTGCGCCGCAACATAAACAGAGACTGCAAACAAAGCACAATATGGTGTTCACAGGAGCGTATTATGAAAAACATCGCTGATCTCGGCTTTACCGCGTTCGCCGGCGTCGTCTCGCTCGGCATTCCCGCGATGGCCTATCTGACCCTTTTCGGGTAAATTGCGGATCGCGGCGTGCCCTCCAAGGCGCGCCTCATACCGCCGGACCAGATCGCCCCTGCCGCGCTGCGGCGGGGGTTTCTGTTTTTCGGTGGTGCAGCCAGCCGCAGTCAAAGCCCGCCGAGGCGGAGGATATGCGCATATTCTTCCGCGCCCACTGGGGACACGGACAGGCGCGACTGGCGCAGCATCACCATATCCTTCAGCGCCGGGTCGGCCTTCATCGTCTTGAGCGTGACCGGCCTGGGCAGCTTTTCGACCGGAGCGACATGCACCGCCATCCACCGGCCGGTATCGTCTGTGCTGTCCGGCGCGGCTTCCTCGACAATCTCCATGATGCCAACGACCTCCAGCCCGATATTGCTGTGATAAAACAGCGCGCGGTCGCCGGTTTTCATCGCCTTCATGTGCGTCTGCGCAAGGTGATTGCGCACGCCGTCCCACTCGGCCTTGCCCTTGCTGACGAGGTCGTCCCACGAGAAACAATCCGGTTCAGATTTCATCAGCCAGGTTTGCATCACTTCACCCCTTGAGCAGTGCGCGGACCGCATCGAGCGCGGCCGAAGCGTTGGCGCCATCCGGCCCGCCGCCCTGCGCCATGTCTGGCCGCCCTCCGCCGCCTTTGCCGCCCAGCGCCTCCACGCCCGCGCGCACGAGATCGACGGCGCTGACGCGCTCCACCAGATCGGCGGTCACGCCCGCCGCTATCGATGCGCGCCCTTCTGTAACGGCGATGACAGCGGCGACGCCGGAGCCAAGCCGCTGCTTGTTTTCATCCACCAGCCCGCGCAGGTCCTTGGGGTCCAGCCCCTCTATTATCTGGCCGAGGAAGGCGATACCGCCGACATCCTCCGGCCCGGCCGGGGCGGCGCTGCCTCCACCACCCAGCGCGAGCGCCTTTTTCGCTTCGGCAAGGTCGCGCTCAGCCTTCTTCAGCTGCTCGGCCAGGGCCGAGACGCGCGCGGGGACGTCTTCCGGCGTGGTGCGCAGCGCGGCGGCGGTGGCCTTCAAGGCATCCTCGCGCTCGGTGAGCCAGAGCCGCGCGGCCTCGCCGGTCAGCGCCTCTATGCGCCGCACGCCGCTCGCCACCGCGCCTTCGCTGACGATCTTGAACAGCGCGATGTCGCCAAGCGCGCGCACATGTGTACCGCCGCACAGCTCGGTCGAATAACTCGCCCCGCTGCTGACGCCGGTCGCTTCCTCCGTCAGGTCGCCCATAGAGAGCACGCGCACCTCGTCGCCATATTTCTCGCCGAACAGCGCCATGGCGCCCGCCGCGATGGCATCGTCCGGCGTCATCAGCCGGGTGGTGACAGCGCCGTTTGCGCGGATATGGGCGTTTACGTCTGCCTCGACCCTCGCGATCTGCGCCGGCGTGAGCGCCTCGGGGTGCGAGAAGTCGAAGCGGAGCCGGTCGGCCGTCACGAGACTGCCCTTCTGCGTGACATGCGCGCCGAGCGCCTTGCGGAGCGCCGCGTGGAGCAGGTGGGTGGCGCTGTGGTTGGCGCGCACGCGGTCCCGCCGCGCACCATCGACCGAAAGGTGCACGCTGTCACCCACGCCGAGCGCGCCCGCCTCAATCCGGGCATGATGCGCATGGAGCCGACCAAGCGGCTTGGCCGTATCGCTCACCACTGCCGCGAACCCATTGGTCCCGCTGATCCGCCCGGCATCGCCGGTCTGGCCGCCGCTCTCGCCGTAAAAAGGCGTCTGGTTGGTGACGATGATCGCGTCTTCACCGGCCATTGCGCGATCGACGCGCTGGCCGTCACGCACTATGGCGACCACCTGGCCCTCGCCGCTGGTCGCGTCATAGCCGATGAACTCGGTGGCGCCTGCCTCCTCGGCGATGTCGTACCAGATCTCGTCTGACGCGCGCTCGCCCGAGCCCTTCCATGCGGCACGGGCGGCGGCTTTCTGCTCGGCCATTGCGGCATCGAACCCTGCCCGGTCCACGCCGAGGCCTTGGGCGCGCAGGGCGTCTTCGGTGAGGTCGTAGGGGAAACCGAAGGTGTCGTAGAGGCGGAAGGCGGTGGCACCCGGCAGCACATCGCCCGCCGCCATGTCCGCCGTCGCGTCGTCCAGCAGCCGCAGGCCCTTGTCGAGCGTTTGGCGGAAGCGGGTTTCCTCGCGCAGCAGCGTTTCCTCGATCAGCGGTTGCGCGCGCAACAGCTCAGGGTAAGCGCCGCTCATTTCCTTCACCAAAGCACCGACGAGGCGATGCATCAGCGGCTCGGTTGTGCCGAGCAGATGGGCGTGGCGCATGGCGCGGCGCATGATCCGCCGCAACACATAGCCGCGCCCCTCATTGGCCGGGAGCACGCCGTCGGCGATCAGGAAGCCGGACGAGCGCAGATGATCGGCGATGACGCGGTGGCTCGCCTTGTGGGCGCCGGCGGTGTCGCTGTTTGTCAGCGCGCCGGATTCGGCGATCAGCGCGCGGAAGGTGTCCGTGTCGTAATTGTCGTGCACGCCCTGCATCACGGCGGCGATGCGCTCCAGCCCCATGCCGGTATCGATGCTGGGGCGCGGCAGCGAGATGCGCGTGCCGTCCGCCTGCTGATCGAACTGCATGAACACGAGGTTCCAGATCTCGACGAAGCGGTCGCCATCCTCGTCGGGCGATCCGGGAGGGCCGCCGGGGATGTGCGCGCCGTGATCGAAGAAGATTTCTGAGCAGGGACCGCAGGGTCCGGTATCGCCCATCGACCAGAAATTATCCGACGTTGCGATGCGGATAATGCGGTCTTCCGGCAGGCCAGCGATCTTGCGCCAGTGGCCAAAGGCCTCGTCGTCGTCATGATAGACGGTAACGGTGAGGCGGTCGGGCGCGATGCCCCATTCGCGGGTGATCAGCGTCCACGCATGGTGGATCGCCTGCTCCTTGAAATAGTCGCCGAAGCTGAAATTGCCCAGCATCTCGAAAAATGTATGGTGCCGGGCGGTATAGCCGACATTGTCGAGATCGTTATGCTTGCCGCCCGCACGGACGCATTTCTGCGATGAGGTGGCAGTTTTGTAGGGTCGCGTCTCAAGGCCGGTGAAGACATTCTTGAACGGCACCATCCCCGCATTGGTGAACATGAGCGTCGGGTCGTTGTGCGGCACCAGCGGCGCGGACGGTACGGACGTGTGCCCCTGCCCGGCAAAATAGTCGAGAAAGGAGCGGCGGATGTCGTTGGTCGATGTCATAAGCTGAGCGATTAGGCGAGCGCAAAGGCGGAGACAAGCGCCAAATCAGCCCCTGCCCCCGCCCTGCTTTTCTGCTTTCGTCTTGTTCCGCGCTCAGGCGAGCGCATTGACGCTGGCCCGAGGGCGGCGGATACCGAGCCCTAGCTCAGCCGTCGAGGTCGTCGCCATCCTCCGGCCCCGCCATCATTGCTTCGGAGACCGCCTCGGTCTTGCCGCGAATGGCAGCCTCAAGGCGCTCCTTCAGCTCGGGGTTTTCCTTGAGGAAGGTCTTCGCATTCTCGCGTCCCTGGCCGATGCGGACCGAGTCGTAAGAGAACCACGCGCCGGACTTCTCGACGATGCCCGCCTTGACGCCGAGATCGAGGATTTCTCCGATTTTCGAGATGCCCTCGCCATACATGATGTCGAACTCGACCTGCTTGAACGGCGGGGCGACCTTGTTCTTCACCACCTTGACGCGGGTGGTGTTGCCGATGATCTCCTCGCGGTCCTTGATCTGGCCGGTACGGCGAATGTCGAGACGCACGGAGGCATAGAATTTGAGCGCGTTACCGCCGGTCGTCGTCTCCGGATTGCCATACATGACGCCGATCTTCATGCGCACCTGGTTGATGAAGATGACGGTGCAGCGCGAGCGCGAAATCGAGCCGGTAAGCTTGCGCAACGCCTGGCTCATCAGGCGCGCCTGCAGGCCGACATGGCTGTCGCCCATCTCTCCCTCGATCTCCGCGCGCGGCACGAGGGCAGCCACCGAATCGACCACCAGCACATCAACCGCGTTGGAGCGCACCAGCGTATCGACGATTTCGAGCGCTTGCTCGCCAGTATCCGGCTGCGACACGATCAATTCGTCAATGTCGACGCCCAGCTTCTTGGCATAGACCGGATCGAGCGCGTGCTCGGCATCGACGAAAGCCGCCGTGCCGCCCGTCTTCTGCGCCTCGGCGATCGCGTGGAGCGCCAGCGTGGTCTTGCCCGAGCTTTCCGGGCCATAAATCTCGATGATGCGGCCGCGCGGAATGCCGCCGATGCCGAGCGCGATGTCCAGACCCAACGACCCGGTGGAGACCGCCTCGATCTCCATCTTCTCGCGGCTGCCCAGCTTCATCGCGCTGCCCTTGCCGAATGCGCGGTCGATCTGCGCCAGCGCGGCTTCCAATGCCTTCTGCCTGTCCATACTGCCCTTCTTGTCGGAATCGATGAGTTTGAGCTGTGCGGTCATGGGCCTGTCTCCTGCCAAGTGCAACCGGGATTGCGTGTAGAAGGCTTATGTATTCGATTTGTTCTCTTGGAACAAGAGGGGAACAAAAATTTTCAGGCGGCGTCAGATAGCTGAGCCAGAAGGTCGCTCAAGGCGCCCATTGTATAAGGCTTGTGCAACATCGCGCAGCCGCTGAAACGTGGCGGCAGGGTGGAAATGGAGCCGCCGGAGCTGAGGATGATCGGTACGCCGAGCGCAGCCAGCCTGTCCGCCACGGGCCAGACCTCTTCATCTCCCAGATGACAGTCTAGAATGGCGAGGTCGATCCCATCGCCCGTCTCTCCGATCAATGCCTCAGCGTCGGCTAGGCTTGCAGCCATTCCATGTACGTTATGACCCAGCGCGCCGAGATATTCCTCCAGCATCATGGCGATAATCGCCTCGTCCTCAACAATGAGGATGGAGTGTGCGCCAGAAGGTGCCTTGGAAAGAGCCATGCAAATACCGGTAGTTATCTCGTGCAGACGGCAGCGGATGCTGGCGCAGGCCCTTGCGCGGCGCAAGCAAAAACCGCACCGTTCGTAGTTCGCCTACTACACCCCGGCACGATTTTCGACCGCTCTGGCGAAACATTCCGCCACCGCCTCGGATAACTGCGCGACCGAGAAAGGCTTGGGCAGGAACGCGACATTGTCCATGTCGATCGATTTGCGCAGCTGCTCCTCGGCATATCCAGACATGAACAGTACCGGCAGATCTGGCCGGGCGGCGCGTGCCTGCCGCACCATGGCCGGACCATCCATATTGGGCATGACGACGTCCGAGATGAGTAGATCGACCTGCTCCAGTTCGGCCAGCCGCTCCAGCCCCTGTTCCCCGTCCGACGCGGTGTGAACGGTGTAGCCCTGGCGGGCAAGCGCGCGCTCGGCCACCGCGCGGACCATGTCCTCATCCTCCACAAGAAGGATGGTGCCGGTGCCCCAATTGCCGCGGCTCGGCGGGGCGGATTTGATCGATGCCGGTTCCTTTTCCTCCACCCCGGCAGTGTGGACGGGCAGATAGACGGTAAAGCTCGTCCCCCGCCCCGGCTCCGACTCCGCGAAGATATAGCCGCCCGATTGCTTGACGATGCCATAGACGGTGGAGAGGCCCAGCCCCGTGCCCTTGCCCACTTCCTTGGTGGTGAAGAACGGCTCGAAGATCTTGGGCAGGATTTCGGGCGGGATGCCGGTACCTGTGTCTGAAATGCGCAGGCCGGTATAATCGGCGGCAGGCAGCACGGTGGAGCGCATCTCGCGGGCCTGGCCTGCGGTGACGGAAAAGGTCTGGATCGAGACAGTGCCGCCATCAGGCATAGCATCGCGCGCGTTGACGGCGAGGTTGACGATCACCTGCTCGATCTGGCCGGGGTCGGCCCGGACATGGCCGAGATTGCGGCCATGGGTTACCTCAAGCCGCACATTCTCGCCGATCAGGCGCTTGAGCAAGCTCGATACGTCAGACACGATATCCGGCAGCTGGATTACCTGCGGGCGCAGGGTCTGCTGGCGCGAGAAGGCGAGCAGCTGGCGCGTCAGGCTCGCGGCGCGGTTGGAGTTCGATTTGACGTGCTGAATGTCGTCATAGTCGCTGTCTCCCGGCGTGTGGCGCATCAGCATCAGGTCGCAATGGCCGATGATGGCGGTGAGAATGTTGTTGAAATCATGTGCGACGCCGCCCGCGAGCTGGCCCACGGCCTGCATCTTGGTCGCCTGCGCCACCTGCCGCTTGAGGCGGCCTTCCTCGTTGTCGTCCTTGAGCGTGAGCATAACGGCGGCCTCGCCCAGCCCGCGCACACCCGCGAGGCTGAAGGCGACCGGTTCCTCGGGTTGGTTGCGCAGCCGCACCGCGATGTCTCCAGACATTTGCGGGCCGACGGCATAACGCCGCACCGCCGAAGCCAGCGCTGCCTGATCCTCCGCCACGACGAGATCACCTGGATAGGTGGGCTTCTGCCCATCGGGGACATTGGCGGCGCGGGCGAACACATTGTTGAGGAACAATAGCCTACCGTCGCGGTCCGCCATGGCGATGCCGAAGGGCAGCAGCGCCATCAGCCCTTGCAGATAGGACAAAGACGAGCCGCCCAGCGTCGCGTCGCCCGGCTGATCCACCAGCAGGATGAGCGCGGGGCCTTCCGGCTGGTCGTTCTTCAGCAGCACGCGGAACACCGCGACGGGAAGCGTCGACATCGCCTCGCGCTCGAAGAAGATGCGGCCTTGATCGTCGCGCCGGAAGAACTCCGCGAAGTCGCGCCCGTTAAGCTCCGCATCGGTCCGGCCGAGCGCGCGCATCAGGAAGGCGTCGTTGGTGCTGCGGATGCGCCCTTCCGAGCCGATGATTGCCGCCATGATGCCGGCATCGCCCAGCTGTCCGCCGACCTCGCCCGAGATCATGCGGCCGAAATCTTCCATTACGCTCGATTGGCGGACAGGCTGGAAATGCCAGATCAGATAGTCGTCGGCCCTGCCGGTGCGCGCGACATGCGCTTCCAGCCGCAGCGCGCCGTGGGTGAGGCCATCGCACCGCCCTTCCCCATCGCTCGCGGCTAGCCGCCCAGCCTGCACCAGCGCCACTACCTGATCCGCCGCGAACGGCAGCGCCGAGGGGGCAGGCCAGCCGGGGAACCATTCGCCATAGAGGTCGCTCGCGCAGACGAGCTTGCCTGCCTGGTCCGTCACCGCCAGGCCCATGCCCACGCTGTTCGCCGCCGCGCGCACGATCGACCAATCCGGCGGAAGTTCGCGGGTGGCGATTATTGCGGGTTCAGCGGGGCGCACCGCATAGGCAAGGCCCGCCAGCCCAACCACCGCCGCCGCAAAGCCCGAGGCGATGATCCAGTCGCCCAGCGCCGCGAACACGAGCACAGCGCTCAGCACCGCAGCGGCCAGCAGGAGCGGCAGGGCATAGCGCCGGTCCGGCTCCGCCGTCAGTGCGAGAATATCCTGCTTGTAACTGCTTCCCTGCGCCGCAGACATGGCGGTTTTACGTCCTTATCGTCCCGTGCGGATGGTGTTGGGTTGTCATAGTAGCAAAGTGCCGGGCGCGATGAAGCAGAAAATGAAGACGAAAGTCTGGTAGCGGCGTCAGCTTCACTCGCCGCGCCGGGCCTTCCACTTGCGCCAGAGATGTTGGCGCCACACCCAATCGGCCAGGAAATATCCGACTATCGCAGCGACGATGGAGATGAGCGCCAGCCCGAAGATCATCGCCGGTGCGGCCTCGGACACCAGCCACTGCATCCAGCGCGCTGCGCCCGCATGCTCGTTCACCAGCGCCATAAATTGCGCGATCTCGGACGAACGCCCCAGCGCCAGATTGCCGACATAGACGGACGCCCACAATATGAGCGGCGTGGTGGCGGGGTTGCTGAGGAAAGTCATCGCCGCCGCCAGCGGGATGTTCGCGCGGAACGGCAGCGCAAGAAACGCCGCGCCCGCAATCTGCAGCCCCGGAATCATCAGGAAGATGCCTACGAGCAATCCCAAAGCCACGCCGCGCGGCACCGAGCGACGGGTAAAGCGCCACAGCTCCGGCGCCAGCACGCGATGCGCGATCGGCGCGAGAATGCGGCTGTTTTCGAACACTTCGCGGCGTGGCGCATGCGCATGCCACCAGCGGGTGAGCCGGTTCTGCATCAGCCATGCTCCTTGAGCAGGCGGCCCTGCTCGCGCTTCCACTCGCGCTCCTTGGTCGTCTCGCGCTTGTCGGCGGCGTTCTTGCCCTTGGCGAGCGCCAGCTCGACCTTCGCGCGGCCCTGCCCGTTGAAATAGATCGACAGCGGCACCAGCGTCATGCCCTTGCGCGCCACCGCGCCATGCAGCTTGGCGATCTCGCGCTGGTGCAGCAGCAGCTTGCGCGGGCGCTTCGGCTCGTGGTTATAGCGGTTGCCGTGACTGAACTCCGGGATATTGCTGTTGATAAGCCAGACCTGCTCGTCCTTCACCTCGGCATAACTCTCCGCGATCGAGCCCTCGCCGAAGCGCAGCGATTTCACCTCTGTGCCCTGCAGGACGATGCCGGCCTCGAACACCTCGTCAATCGCATAGTCAAAGCGCGCGCGCCGGTTCTCGGCGACGGTCTTGACCTTTTTGAAGGCTTCGGGGCGGGGGCGGGCCATGATGATCTGTTGTCCTGCGGCGGATATGGGGACGAAGCGGCCCCTAGACCAGACCTGCGATTTCCAGCGCGCGGTCGACTGCTGCCCGGCTTGCGGCGCTGGGCCAGGTGATGGGCAGGCGAACATCGGTGGGCATCTCCGGGCGAATACGCGAGAGCGCATATTTAGTAGGCCCCGGTGAAGAATCGCTGAACAAGGCGTCATGCAGCGGATATAATCTGTCCTGAATTTCCAGCGCCCTGCCCCACTCGTCGGCAGCCATGGCGGCCTGAAACTCGGCGCACAGGCGCGGCGAGACATTGGCGGTCACGGATATGCAGCCGACGCCGCCCATGGCGTTGAAGCCCAGCGCTGTCTCGTCATTGCCCGAAAGCTGGATGAAATCCTTGCCGCAGGCGAGGCGCTGCGCGGTCACCCGGCCGAGATTGCCTGTCGCATCCTTGATGCCGATGATCGTCTGATATTCCTCGGCCAGGCGGTGCATTACCGGCACGCCGATGTCGGTGATGGTGCGCCCCGGCACATTGTAGAGGATGATCGGCAGATTACAGCGCTGCGCCAGATAGGCGAAGTGCTGATAGACGCCCTCCTGATTGGGCTTGTTGTAATAGGGCGCCACGACCAGTGCCGCATCGGCACCCGCCGCCTGTGCCGCAAACATATGCTCCAGCGCGATGCGCGTGTCGTTGGATCCGCAACCCGCAATCACCGGCACCCGCCCGCCCGCCTGCTCGACGCAGATGGCGATGACGCGGTTGTGTTCCTCCACCGTCATCGTCGCGCTTTCGCCGGTGGTGCCGCAGGGTACCAGCGCGCTGCTGCCTTCAGCGATCTGCCAATCGACAAACGCGCGGAAAGCCGCTTCGTCGAGCGATCCATCCCGGAAGAAAGTGACGAGAGCCGGTATCGAGCCGGAAAACATGCGAAAAAACTCCTTCAAACATGCGGTTCATCGCGGCATAATCATCGCCATGCCATACTCACGCAAATCGGATCGGGCAACACACCGGAACATGAGCGAGACTATGCGTCATACCACTGTATATCGGCGACTGATGGCTACAGGCACGCTGCTGATCGCGTCGGTCGCGGTGGCGCAAATCACCGGGCCGCGCAAGGAAATTGTGCAGCCGATCCCGCCCGGCGCCTCCGCCGCGCTGCCTCAAGGCTCGCCCGATTGGCCGACCGCGAGCGCCCGCGCAGTGCAGACCGCCGACTCCGCCATTCTTGCGGATGTCGATGAGTGGAAGCGCCTCCAGCAGAGCGATGGCTGGGGCTTTGCGGCCTATTCGCGCTTTCTTCTTACCCACCCGGATTGGCCGGGCGAGAGCCGGATGCGTGGGCTGGCCGAACGGGGCATCACCCCCCTGACTCCCGCCAGCGAGGTAGTGGAGTTCTTCAGCGCGTTTCCACCACGAACAGCTACGGGCGGCGCGCGCCATGCGATGGCGCTGGAAGCGATCGGACGAGCCGCCGAGGCCCGTGTCGCCGCGCGCAACGCATGGCGTATGGGTGGGATGACCCCGGAGGACGAGGCGCTTATCCTCGGGCAGTTTGCGGCGTCCCTTTCTGCCGACGACCACGACGTTCATGCCGATGCCGCGCTGTGGGCGCGCAATGCCACGTCTGCCGAGCGCGCCCTGCCCTATGCCTCGCCACAGATGCGGCCCATCACGGCCGCGCGGATCGCGATGCAGCGCAATGCACCGGATGCGGGCGCGCTGATGCAGGCCGCAGACCCTTATGCGCGCGGCCATGCCGGCTATTTGGCCGACAAGGCGCAGTGGCTGGCGGCGAGCGGCAACGCGGCGCTGGCGCGCGATATGCTAGCCGGTCGGCAGGCGCTCACCACCCGCCCCACCAATGTCGAGAAATGGTACGAGGTACTGCTCCTTCACGCTCGCGCGGCCGCGACCGATGGGCAGGCCAGCACCGCCTACAGCATTGCCAGCCGGATCGACGACGCTTACCCCGCCGGGACGGATGTGAGCGAGCGGCCGCTGGGTGAGCGCGACGACTATACCAGCCTTGCCTGGCTGGCGGGCACGACGGCGCTAGAGCAACTGGGCCGGGCTGCCGATGCGGGCGCAATGTTCCAGCGCTATGCCGCCGCCGCACGCTCGCCGCAAACGATGTCGAAGGGCTATTACTGGGCCGGACGCGCGGCGCTCGTCGCGAGAGACACCGCTGGCAGCACCAGGTTCTTCCAGCTTGCCGCCAGCTATCCCGACCAGTTTCATGGCCAACTCGCGCTGGAGCGGCTGGGGCGAGCGGTCCCCGCCCCTCGCGCCGTGCTAGCCGCACCGGTGAGCGCCAAGGAACGCGACGATTTCGAGGGTAGCGCGCTTGTGCGCGCAGCGCGTGCGCTGGGGCTTGCGGGACGCTGGGCGGACCAAAGCTTCTTCCTGCGCGCGATTGCGGCCAATGTCACCACGGACTCGGAGCGGGCACTCGCCATCGAGCTGGCCGAACGGATCGGGAGGCCGGACCTTGGCGTGATGGTAGGCCGAAAGGCGCGCGCCGATGGGAGCAGCGCGTACAATCTTGCCAGTTTCCCGAGCCTGCCTGTTCCGCCGGAGCATCAGGCCAACTGGACGATGATACACGCCATCGCCCGGCAGGAGAGCCAGTTCGACAAGGCCGCCGTCAGCCGCGCCGACGCTCGCGGGCTGATGCAGCTCATGCCCGGCACTGCGCGCGAAACGGCGGGCAAGATCGGCCTCGCCTATATGCCCACGAGCCTCACCAGCGACACCAGCTATAACATGCAGCTGGGGAGCAGCTATTTCCAGCGCCTGCTTGAACGTTTTGGCGGCTGCCATCCGCTCGCGATTGCCGCCTATAATGCGGGGCCGGGCAATGTGAACAAGTGGATCACCGCCAACGGCAACCCCTGCACCGGCGGCGCGGATATCATCCGCTGGATCGAGGCGATCCCCTTCTCGGAAACGCGCAATTATGTGCAGCGCGTGCTCGAGAATGCGGTGGTCTATGACGCCATGCGCGCGCAGAAAGTCGGCGCCGCAATGCCGGTGGCGCCGCTGAGCCGCTATCTGGGCAAAACCGGCGCGGGCTGATACGCCTGCCGCCATGCACGACAAGACCAACTATATCACCCCGCAAGGCTACGCCGCGCTGCGTGCCGAATATGACCGGCTGTTGGGCGAGGAGCGCCCGAAGATAGTCGAGATCGTCAGCTGGGCGGCGGGCAACGGCGACCGCAGCGAGAATGGCGACTATCTGTATGGCCGCAAGCGCATGCGCGAGATCGACGGGCAGCTGCGGCGCCTGGCCAAGAAAATGCAGCATGCGCGGGTGATCGACCCGGCGCAACAGCCCGATAAGAGCCGCGTCTATTTCGGGGCTACCGTCACGGTGGCGGACGAGGAAGACGTGCACCGGACCGTCACGATCGTCGGCAATGACGAGACGGACGCTGCATCGGGGCGGATCGGCTGGGACGCTCCGCTGGCGCGCGCGCTGCGCGGTGCGGTGGTGGGCGACGTGCGGCGGGTCAACCTGCCGGGCGGCGCGAAGGAGGTGGAGATAATGGAAATCGGCTACCCAGCATAAGCCGGATAGCCGATCCCTTGGTCACTTTTATGCGCGCGAAGAGCGCGTCTTCAATCAGAAAGCGTAGCTGACCTTGGTCGCCTTGGCGCGACGGCTGCGCATCGCCATGCCAACGGCACCCATGCCCAGGATCATCATCGCCCAGGTGGCGGGCTCAGGAACGGCGCTGACAGTGATCTGGCCGATCTTGAACGCGTCAAACGTGCGATCCACGCCACCAGCGGCAATCGCCCAGAATTTGCCGGTTTCACCGTTCGTAGCAACGTTGCGCAGACCGGTGAAGTTGGCTGCGACCGGCGTAACGATGGACCCGGCGAGCGTAGCAGCAGTGTTGCCGAAGCTGAACACGGCGTCAGCGTCCTTCACGGGCTGGTGAAAGATGGGATAACCCTTCGAGGTGATGAACGCGCTGGTCAGGCTGACCGGACGGCTGAACTGCAGGAGCACGTAATCCACGCCTGCATAGTTATCGACCGAGTTCTGGTCAGTTGCGGAGTTCTTGACACCCAGACCCTCAGGATAGTTGCCAAGCCAGGCTGCGCTGAGGACGTTGCCGACATTGCTCCAGCCCGAAGCCGTAACGCTGACGGTGGTCGAACCGCTGGTGGCGCTGCGGGTGATTGTGTTCCCCGGCGTGCCGTAGCTGTTCGAATTGTTGTTGCCCGCGAAATTGTACACGTAGACGGCGGCGTTAGCCGTGCTGAGTGTAGCGGTGGCGAGTGCCGCCGCCGATACGATTTTGGCAAATGCCCGCATTGTCTATCTCCCTTGAACTATGCAAATCTGGAAAAGCCCGTTGCCGGACCTGCCAGTAAACTCGATGTCCCGACCTTGATTGCTCTTATATTTTAACCGGTTCGTCGCTGCAAATCTTAAGGTGGTTAACACACGCCCTCCCCAGAAATTTTTCGCGACACTATTTGTCCTGTATTTTCAATGCTTTAGCCGACACGATTCGCTCAATAGTTAGCGCCCTTCCTCCATACCGTACCGATTTGGCACAGGACGCAACGCAGTCTTCATGAAGAGATGAGGTTAAAAAATCATTAAAATCAGCGGGTTCAGATAATGGCGACCTCGGTGAAAAGCGCTGGACATTTACTGGATGTTCCTGTAGCGGCCCAACCTGCCTGGCGGGCGTAAGTCTGCCACGCACCGTTCGAGACAGTCGGTGGCGGGATCTACTCGCCTTAATTTCCGGCCGAGACGGGGAACAGTTTCATGAGGTTGCGGCATTGCGATGTTGTGCCTCCGCGCTGACTCATATGCTCTGCCTGCAGAGCCTGAGCGGGCATTTGATCCACCCCCTTTCGAACACACGCACGATGGCTGTGCCTCAGGGCATTGCTGCGTGCGCACAATCCCTCCGGATGGGCCGGGGGGATAATATGGAGAATGGCATGGATCGTACCCAGAAAGCTGAGTTGGTATCCGCGCTGAACGTGACTTTTGGCGAAGTCGGTGTTGTGGTCGTTACCCGCAACCTCGGCATGACCGTGGCGCAGTCCACGTCGCTGCGCCAGAAGATGCGCGAGGCCGGGGCCGCTTACAAGGTATCGAAAAACCGCCTCGCCAAGATCGCCCTGAAGGACACAGCGTATGAGCCGATCAGCGACCTGCTGACCGGCCCCGTTGCGCTCGCTACTTCGGTCGATCCGGTTGCCGCCGCCAAGGTGGCAGTCGAGTTCGCCAAGACCAACGACAAACTTGAGATCGTTGGCGGGGCGATGGGCAGCACTGTGCTGAACGCGGAAGGGATCAAGGCGCTCGCCTCGATGCCGTCTCTGGATGAAATGCGCGCCAAGCTTGTCGGGCTTATCCAAGCCCCGGCGACCAAGCTCGCAGGCATCACCCAGGCACCGGCCGCACAGCTCGCGCGGGTTTTCAACGCATATGCTACGAAGGATGCCGCCTGATTTCAGGTGGATAGCTTCGATACTTACCAGGAACTCTAGTATTAGGGGCCACGCCCCGCTCAGAAAGGTAGATAGGTTACATGGCTGATATCAATGCTCTGGTCGATCAACTGTCGGCCCTCACCGTCCTCGAAGCTGCCGAGCTGTCCAAGGCTCTGGAAGAGAAGTGGGGCGTTTCCGCCGCTGCTCCGGTCGCGGTTGCTGCCGCTGGCCCGGCTGCTGCCGCTCCGGCTGCTGAAGAGCAGACCGAGTTCGACGTGATCCTGACCGGCGACGGCGGCAACAAGATCGCCGTCATCAAGGAAGTCCGCGCCATCACCGGCCTGGGCCTGACCGAAGCCAAGTCGCTGGTCGAGTCCGCTCCGAAGGCGATCAAGGAAGGCGTGAACAAGGCGGAAGCCGAGGAAGTGAAGAAGAAGCTCGAAGCGGCTGGTGCCACTGTCGAGATGAAGTAAGCTTCTTTCAGCTTCACGCTGAAGATCCGAGGGGCGGTTCCTGTGGGAGCCGCCCCTTTCGTTTTGCCCCTACTTACTTCCGCGTCTTTTTCGCCCTGGCAGATACCGACCTTGGCGCGGACGCCTTGCCATCCAGCCAGGCGAGCACCTCCGGTTTCAGGCGAGTGCGGGCCGCGGCACGGGCGCGGATCGCCGCGATCACCCTATCGGTCGTCTTGCGCGCGTCTGGGGACAGATTTGCCTCCGCATAGGCGGCAAGCTTGTCGGCCATCGCGATATCCGCAGACCCTGCCCCCAGCCGCCCGATCGCCCGGTTGCGCGCAGACGAATCGATCAGCGCGAGATAGTCGTTGAGATGCGCGAGTGCGAAATCGACCGCCAGCGCACTGTGCTCATCAGCGACGGACGAGATGATATCTGCACTAGTAGTGTTACCCGGCTCTTTGGTCATGGCGAGATTGAGAGCCTGCGTTGCGAGCTTTTCGTCTTTCGCCCGACCAAGCAGGCTGAAAAGCTGGCTCTTTTCCAGCGCGGTCGGAGCCGCATTGGCCATCTTGCGCATATTGTCCCAGGTCGGCTGGTCGGCATTGCGGGCAACGATACGCAGCCAGACGAACTTCATCGGCCCGTCTAGCGCGGCCGGATTAGTCCCCAGCGCGGCATAGCGCCGCTGCGCCTCGGCGACGACGGCGGGATCTCCCATGTCACCCAAGGTTGCGATGAGCGACTGACGCAGCAACGCAGTCTGGGCGCCCTCGCCCTCCTTCACATCCATGCCGATGCGGGTGAGGATCGGGGTCAGCTTGGCGCTGGCGTAGCCCAGCAACCGCTGCTGACTGGCCGCGTCACCCTCGAACATGTCGTGCGCGGCGGCGAGATAGTCCGGCAGCGCGGTAAGGATCGCGGTGCTGGCTGTGGCAGGCACGGCATCGACCAGATCGAGCGAACGCGCCATCGGCTGATAGCCGCCGAGGCCGAGCTGCCAGTTATCCGCAAGTACACCCTTCTGGTCGATCGACGCCAGCTTTGTGAAATCCTTGGCAAGCGCGGAGACATTGTCGGCCGGATAGAGCGTGCGATAATAGCCCGCCTGCCCCTTGTTGATCACATAGGCGCCGCAACCCTGCAGCTCTATCGTCGCCTTGCCTTGCATGATGACGGATTGCTCCGCGCCGCCCAGCACCTGCGCCTTCACCGGCACATGCCAGCTCAACGGCGAGTTGTCCTTAGCCTCTTTGGCATCGCGGCTGAACTCGCTCTGGCTCAATGCGAGTTGAGTGACGCCGTTCACGCATTGTGCGCTGTCCACCTTGACCAGCGGGATACCGGGCTGGCTGGTGAAATCATGCGCAATGGTGGATAGTCCCGTGGCGCCGGCGGCCTCGACCGCACTCCAAAGATCGCTCGTTACCGTATTCCCATAAGCGTGCTTCTTCATATAGGCGCGAATGCCGTCCCGCCATGTGTCGGCCCCCGCGAAATTCTCCAGCATGGTGATGACGGCCTCACCCTTTTCATAGGTGATCGCGTCAAAGGCCTGATTGGCTTCTTCCACCGTTTTCACATGCTGAACGACCGGGTGGGTCGTTACATAGGCATCCAGGCTCATCGCCGCCTCGCGTCCATCAACGCGGGTGAGAAGCATCTCCCACTCCGGCTGCATCACGTCCGTGACCTTGGTGGCCATCCAGCTGGCAAAGCCTTCGTTCAGCCACAGATCATCCCACCACGCCATGGTGACGAGGTTGCCGAACCACTGGTGCGCAGCTTCATGCGCGACGATCTCGTACACCCGGCGCTTCGAAGCCTCTGAGGTCGACTTGGGGTCGACCAGCAGCGCGCGCTCGAAAGTGAAGATCGCGCCCCAGTTTTCCATGGCGGAGAAGAACTGGCTCTGCCCTGGCCCGGCGACGTTGTCGAGCTTGGGCAGCGGGAATGGCACGCCGAAATAGTCGTTGTAATAGGGCAGGATCTGCGCCGCGGCATCGAGCGCGAGCTGCGCCTTGGCGACATTGCCCTTGCCGGTAATGACGCCAAGTTCGGTCGGTCCCGATTTCGTGGTCATCCGCTCAAGCTCACCCATGCCGAGGAAGAGCAGATAGGTGGACATCTTGGGGCTGGTGCCGAAGGTGACGAGGCTCGTGCCATCCTTCTGCGCGACGCTGGAGGCAATCGGCATGTTGCTGACCGCCATCTGGCCCTTGGGCACCACCACGGAAAGGTCGAAGGTGGCCTTGTAGCTCGGCTCGTCCCAGCTCGGCACGAAACGGCGCGCGTCCGGCGCCTCGAACTGGGTGAACAGCGCGCGTTTCGATGCGCCCGCGCCATCGGTGTAATCGAGCGCGAACAGGCCGTTCGCCTGCGTGTTGATGACCCCGGTGTATACGAAGGCAAGCTTGTAGGTGCCTGGCTTCAACGCCTTGGGAAAGGTGACGGTCACGGTCTGCGCGGCGGCATCGGCGGCGATAGTGCCGGCAACCGGCTTGCCCTTGCCCATAGCGATGGTGGCGGAAGAGATTGCAAGGTCGGCAGCGTTCAGAGTTATCGCATTGGTGGCGGTCGAAAGCGCGATGTCTATCTGCGCTTCCGCACTGAATTTCAGGTTGGCCGCGTCCGGCGCCATCCTGATCGCATAGTGGCTCGGCACCGCGACGCGCGGCAGCTGCGTGGTGACCTCGGCGACGGGCGTGGCCTGTGTCTGCGCCAGCGCGGGGGCGGCGAAAGAGGAAATTGCAAGCGCGACAGGCGCGACGGAATGCGACAATGCGCGACACACCGGGGAAAAGCTCATTCGATCATGCTCCGACGAAAAAGGCGGACTGTCCGAAGCGGGCTGACGCCTCATCTTTCGGCAGTTTGTGATGCCCAGCATAAACGTGGCACAGTCCTGAACGCTAGCTTAACCAACATGCGAGGCGGAGGTTCCCCTCATTCGGTCTGGAACTCTGCCTGCCGAACGCCTATGGGCTGGCGCCTGAGCATTCCAGCAATCATGAGGTCAGGCACGCCATGGGTTTCAAATGCGGTATCGTCGGGCTGCCCAATGTCGGCAAGTCGACCCTTTTCAATGCGTTGACCGAGACGCAGGCGGCGCAGGCAGCGAATTATCCGTTTTGCACGATCGAGCCGAACATCGGCAACGTCTCCGTGCCGGATGCGCGACTTGATACGCTCGCAAAGATCGCAGGCAGCCAGAAGATCATCCCGACACAGCTCGCCTTTGTCGATATCGCCGGGCTCGTGCGCGGCGCAAGCAAGGGCGAAGGGCTGGGCAACCAGTTCCTCGGTAACATCCGCGAGGTGGATGCGATTGTCCATGTGCTGAGATGTTTTGAGAATGATGACATACAGCATGTTGATAACAGGGTCGATCCGATCGCGGATGCCGAGACGGTCGAGACCGAACTGATGCTGTCAGACCTGGAGTCGCTGGAAAAGCGCGTGCCCGCCGCTCAGAAAAAGGCGGCGCAGGGCGATAAGGAAAGCAAGCTCGTCGCCTCGGTGCTGGGTCAGGCGCTGGACCTGTTGCGCGAGGGCAAACCCGCGCGGCTGGTGTCGCCCAATGACGAGGAGGAAGCGCGCGTGCTGAGGCAGGCGCAGCTGCTCACGTCGAAACCGGTGCTCTACGTCTGCAATGTCGAGGAAGAGAATGCGGCGCAGGGGAACGCCTTCTCAGCGCGGGTGTTCGAGAAGGCTAAGGCCGAAGGCGCGCAGGCGGTGGTCGTCTCCGCCGCGATCGAATCCGAGCTGGTGGGAATGGAAATGGCCGAGCGCATCGAATATCTCGAAGAGCTGGGTCTGCATGAAACCGGCCTCGCCCGCGTGATCCGCGCTGGCTATGAGCTGCTCCACCTGCTGACGTTTTTTACGGTCGGCCCCAAGGAAGCGCGGGCGTGGACAGTGCACAAGGGCGCGACGGCGCCGAATGCCGCGGGCGAGATCCACTCGGACTTCGAGAAGGGCTTCATCCGCGCGGAAACGGTGGCCTATGACGACTATGTCACGCTGGGCGGCGAAGCCAAGGCGCGCGAGGCAGGCAAGCTGCGGGCCGAGGGCAAGGGCTATGTGGTGCAGGATGGCGACGTGATGCACTTTTTGCATAGTTGAGTGTGCTAATGCCTTCGTCACCCTGAACTTGGTTCAGGGTCTATTTCGCCTTCCGCACCGGAGGGGCGAAAGGATGGATGGATGCTGAAACAAGTTCAGCATGACGGGAGAAAATTTGTGAACCGCGTTTCTTGTGGTGTAATCGCGATGCTCATCCTTGTTTCTCCTGCCGCAGCGCAGGAGATGGGCGGGCACGACGATCTCAACGACCAAATCGGTCATGCCCATCCTAGCCATCATGATGAGCCCATCTCGGCCGTGCAACTATGCGATGAAATCGTGTGCCACGTTCGACCTTTCGCTCCGCATTCCCAAGGCTCCGGTACTTCCCGCCTCCCCGGTAGAGAAGGACAAGAGCATGGCATCCACGAGGAAGCTAAAGACGATTGGTGGTTGATGCTCCACGGCGATGTCAGCGCGAAATATACCGACCATTCTGGCCCGCGCGGGGATGAAAAATTGTTCGTCACCTCCATGGCGATGCTGAGCGCGGAGAAGGATTTCGGCGGTGCGCGGCTGGCGCTGCGAACCATGTTGAGCCTCGAACCGGCGATGGACGCATCTGGCTACCCCAATCTCTTTGCCACGGGCGAGACGGCGCGCGGGCTGCCCCTTGTCGACCGGCAGCATCCGCACGATCTGTTCATGGAGCTCGCGGCAAAGCTCGATGTCGATGTCGCGCCGGGCACTTCGCTGTTCCTCTATGGCGGGCCGGTGGGCGAACCGGCGCTGGGCCCGAGCGCGTTCATGCACCGCGGCAGCGCGGTCAATAATCCTGAGCCGCCGATCACGCACCACTGGTTCGACAGCACCCACATCACTTATGGTGTGGTGACGGCGGGCGTTTCCGCGCGCCGCTGGCAGATCGAGGCGTCGGCCTTTCGCGGCCGCGAGCCGGACGAGCATCGGTGGGACATCGAAACGCCCAAGCTCGACAGCTGGTCCATCCGCGCGACTTGGAACCCGACGCCCAACTGGTCCGCGCAGGTCAGCCATGGCTTCCTGAAGCAGCCGGAGGCGCTGCACGGTGGCGAGGACGAACACCGCACCACCGCGAGCGTCCATTATGCCGACAGGCGTTTGTCCGCCATGGCGGCATTCTCCGCCAAGAACCGCGATCCGGGCGAAACGCTGACCGCGTGGATCGCGGAGGCGAACTATGCGCTTACCGAGCGCCACGCGCTGTTCGGGCGGGTGGAGAATGTGAAGAATGACGAGCTGTTCCCCGATCATGCCGACCCGCTGCACGACCAGCCCTTCCGCGTGACGAAATTGCAGGCGGGCTATGCCTGGAATACGCCTTTGGGCGACAGTCCGTTTCACTTGACGCTGGGCGGCAGCGCATCCACTTACCTTAAGCCGGACGCGCTCGATGCCGCTTACGGCAGGCATCCATGGGGCTATACCCTTTTCACCCGGCTTTCATTGGGACACTGAATTAATGACGCTATATTTCGATGATCTGGAAGTCGGCAGTGTCGAGCGCTTTGGTGAGTATACAGTGACGCGCAAAGAAGTGATCGAATTTGCGTCCAAATATGATCCGCAGCTTTTTCATCTTGAGGACGAAGCGGCATCGCACAGCATCTTCGGCAGGATCGCCGCCAGCGGATGGCACACATGCGCCATGATGATGAACATGATGGTGCGGCACTGGCAGGCGGTCGGCCTCGATCAATCGAGCCTAGGCGGCGCGGGCATGGACGAACTGCGCTGGACGCGCCCGGTCTATCCGGGCGATGTTCTTCATTGCACGGCGGAACTGCTCGAAAAAACGCCCTCGCGCAGCAAGCCCGACCGGGGGATGACGCGCACACGACTGACAGTGTTCAATCAGAATGACGAACCGGTAATGAGCGTGATCGCCATCGGCATGTTCCGCCGCCGCCCCGCTTGAGGCGGATTCACTTCCGCCCGAACAACTTCTCGATATCGCCGTGGGCGAGCTTGACCCATGTCGGGCGGCCATGATTGCACTGGCCTGAGTGGGGGGTGACCTCCATCTCGCGGAGCAAAGCGTTCATCTCAGCGACCGAGAGTACCCGCCCGGCCCGCACCGAGCCGTGGCAGGCCATGGTAGCTGCAACATGGTTGATCCGCTCCCTGAGCGTGAGCGCCTGGTCGGTTTCGGCAAGGTCGTCCGCCAGATCGCGCACCAGCCCTTCCGCGTCCCCCGCGCCGAGCATCGCGGGCGTGGCGCGCACCAGCATGGCGGCGGGGCCGAAGCGCTCCAGCTCCAGCCCGAACTCGGCCAGCTCGGAGAGGCGCGCTTCCAGCCGGTCGCAGCTTGGTTCGTCCAGCTCCACCACCTGTGGCAGCAACAGCGCCTGCGCAGCGACGCCCTGCCCCTCCCCCTCCAGCGCGCGACGCATCCGCTCCAGCACTAACCGCTCATGGGCGGCGTGCTGATCGACGAGAACGAGGCCGTCCTCCGCCTCCGCGACGATATAGGTTTTCGCGACCTGTCCGCGCGCGATGCCGAGGGGGAAGGACTGAACAGCGGGCGCCGGCTGGTGTGCGGCCTCCGCGCGGGCAGCGGGCATGGGGGTGGCTGGTGCGTAGTCACTCCACTGTCGCACGGCGTCCGCGACGAACGATCCGGCTGGAGGCACCTCCGCAGCCTCCACCCTCGGCTCGAAAATCGGCAGTCTGCCGATCGGCGTTGGAGACGGAGTCTCCGCACGCCACATCCCCATGGCCGCGATATCGGGCCGCTGCGCCGACCGCACCCCTGCCTCATCGAGTGCCCGTTTCAATCCGCTTACGATCATCCCGCGCACAAGGGCCGGGTCGCGAAAGCGCACCTCGGTTTTGGCGGGGTGGACGTTCACATCGACTTCCGAGGGCGGCACATCAAGGAACAACGCCAGTACCGGGTGCCTGTCTCGCGCGAGAAGATCCGCATATGCGCCGCGCACCGCGCCTAGCAACAGCCGGTCCCGCACAGGGCGGCCATTGACGAACAGGTAGAGATGGTCTGCCACCCCGCGGTTGTAAGTAGGCAGGCTCGCGACCCCTGAGAGGCGCAGCCCCTCCCGCTCCAGCGATACGATGACGTGATTGTCCGCCAGCGCCCGGTCGGTCAGCGCCGCGACGCGCGCCTCGCGCCCCTCGCCTGGCTGAACGGCAAGTGCGCGTCGCCCGTCATGCTCCAGAGAAAAGGCGATGTCGGGATGCGCCATCGCCAGGCGGCGGACGACATCGAGGCAGGCGGCATATTCGGCGCGGGGAGAGCGAAGGAACTTGCGGCGGGCTGGCACGCGGCCGAACAGATCCTCGATGCGCACACTCGTCCCCGGCGGAACGGCGCACGGGCCCTCTGTGACCAGCGCGCCATTGTCGACCACGCGCTGCCAGCCGTCGCGCCCGCGCACCCGGCTCTCCAGCGTCAGGCGCGCCACCGAAGCGATGGACGGCAAAGCCTCGCCGCGAAAACCGAGCGTTTCGACTGCCTCGATGCGCTCATCCGGCAGCTTGGACGTAGCATGCCGTTCCAGCGCAAGCGCCATGTCTTCCGCATCCATGCCGCAGCCGTCGTCGATCACTTCGATTCGGTCGGTCCCGCCGCCCGATAGCCGCACCGTGATGCGGCTCGCGCCCGCATCTATGGCGTTTTCGGTCAACTCCTTGAGTGCGCTTGCCGGTCTTTCAACCACTTCACCAGCGGCGATACGGTTGACGAGGTGTTCGGGCAGGCGGCGTATTGACATATCGCCCTGACTAGCCCAAGCGGGCGCATTCCGCGAGCGGTGGCCGGATATTTTTTCAACTTCTCTTCCGGCGCTGCGCGCATGGCGCGAACCCTAGTTAACAGGATGAGGCATGTCGATTTTCACCCGCTTGTTCAAATTCTCCTCGCAAGACATGGCAATCGACCTGGGTACCGCCAACACAGTGGTCTATGTGCGGGGGCGCGGCATCGTCCTCAACGAACCGTCGGTGGTTGCGGTTGAGACCATCAACGGCGTCAAGCGCGTCAAGGCGGTAGGTGACGACGCCAAGCTGATGATGGGCAAGACGCCGGACTCGATCGAGGCAATCCGTCCGCTGCGCGATGGCGTGATCGCCGACATCGATGTCGCCGAGCAGATGATCAAGCACTTCATCACAAAGGTCCACGGCGGCAAGGCGCGCCCCTGGCGCTTTCCGGAGATCGTGATCTGCGTGCCGTCCGGTTCCACCAGCGTGGAGCGCCGCGCGATCCGCGATGCGGCGAGCAACGCGGGCGCTTCTCAGGTATTCCTGATCGAGGAACCGATGGCCGCCGCGATCGGCGCGGACATGCCGGTGACGGAGCCGATCGGCTCGATGGTGGTCGACATCGGCGGCGGCACGACCGAGGTTGCGGTGCTTTCCCTGCGCGGGCTGGCCTATACCACCTCGGTGCGCGTGGGCGGAGACAAGATGGATGAGGCGATCGTCTCGTTCGTGCGCCGCCATCACAATCTGCTGATCGGCGAAGCAACGGCCGAGCGCATCAAGAAGGAATTCGGCGTCGCACAGCCGCCCGCAGACGGTGTCGGCGCGACGATCCACATCAAGGGTCGCGACCTCGTCAACGGCGTGCCTAAGGAAATCAGTATCACACAGGCGCAGATTGCCGAGGCGCTGGCCGAACCCATCGGCACCATTGTCGAAGGCGTCCGCATCGCCCTGGAAAACACCGCGCCTGAGCTGGCGGCAGACATCGTGGATCAGGGCATCGTGCTCACCGGCGGCGGCGCGCTGCTGAAAGGCCTCGACGACGAGCTGCGCGACGAGACCGGCCTGCCCGTCACCGTCGCGGAGGATCCGCTCACCTGTGTTGCCATCGGCACCGGCCGCGCGCTGGAAGATCCGATGTTCCGCGGCGTGCTGCAAACGGCGTAACGGCTAGAGGAGTACGCCTGCCATGGCGCGACCGCCCAGTCGCCGTCCCGGAGTGAACAGGCGGGCGCAATATGGCTTGTTCGCCAGCTATGTGATCACCATAGCGTGCGCCGTCGTCGGTCTTTTGCTAGTCGTGATATCGGCCGCCGACCCTGCAGGCTTCGCCGTGCTGCGCGCGGGCGCTGCAACCCTTACCAGTCCGGTCTCCTCCACGCTCAACTCTATGGTGCGCGGCTTTGGCACCATCGACGAGCAGATCATCGCTTACATCAACGCGGGATCACAGAATGCGGATCTGCGGCGGCAGGTGGAAACCAACCGCGTCAAGCTGATCGAGGCCGAGGCGGTGGCGCAGGAAAATATGCGTTTGAAGAAGCTGCTCGGTATTGCGCAGGAGAGCCGGGACAGGGTCGCGATAGCGCGGATGATCTCGTCCTCCTCGACCATCAGCCGCCGCCTCGCGCGCATCAACGCGGGCAGCAGCGCCGGCGTTGCGGCGGGTATGCCGGTGCGCGCGCCGGAGGGACTGGTCGGCCGTGTGATGATTGTAGGCCCGAGCAGCGCGGACCTACTGCTGCTGACCGACAGCCAAAATATAGTCCCAGTACGCCGGGCCAAGGACAATATCGGCGCGATCTGCTCCGGCCGGGATGACGGGACGCTGGAGATCAAGCCGCTGAGCGCGGGCGCGAACCCCTTCCACCCCGGCGACATACTGGTCACGACCGGTACGGGCGGCATTTATCGGCCCAATATTCCCGTGGCCATCGTCGTCGCCCTGCGCGAAGGCTATGCCATCGGCGTGCCGCTCGCCAGCCCGGCGCGGGTCGAGACGGTGATGGTCGAGCGCGCCTATGACGCGAATATCCCCGCCCCGGTCGCGCGGCAAACCAGCAATGGCGCGGCTTCTGTTGGAGAGGCGCAGTGAGCCCGCCGGTTCCGCGCCTCGGCAATACCCCTTCTACTTGGCGGATGGATGGCACGCCGATCCTGACCGTGTTGTTGGCCTCCGCATTGCCGACGCTGCTCCCGCTCGTCGCGCAGGCACCGACGCTCCCGCCCTTTGGCCTGCTATTGTTCGTGGGTTGGCGCCTGTTGCATCATGAGCTGTGGCCGTTGTGGATGGCGGCGCCACTGGGCGCGTTCGACGACCTGATGAGCGGCAACCCGCTCGGCACCGCCATATTCCTGTGGTCTGTCATCAACCTCGCGATTGAAATGATCGACACCCGGCTGTTCTGGCGCGATTATTGGCATGACTGGTTGATCGCGCTCGGAGCAGCGGCGGCCTTCCTGTTCGGCGGGCTTGTTTTTGCGCGGCTGTCGGGAAGTAGCGCCGCGGTGCCCTTGATCCTTCCACAAATCCTCTGGTCTGCCCTGCTCTATCCGCTTATTGTGCGCGTGGTCGCCCGAACGGACCGCTGGCGCATGATGGCATGAAATTTCCCAAGCTCACTCCGAAGAATATCACGCAGGCAAACCTTTCCCAGACTTTCACGCGCCGCGCCATGGTGCTGGGGGCGATACAAGGGGGGATCGGGGTGATGCTCGCCGCGCGGATGGGCTGGATCAGCATCGCAGAGAACGAGAAATACTCACTGCTCGCCGAAAGCAACCGCGTAAACCTTACGCTGGTGCCGCCCCGGCGCGGGTGGATCATCGACCGGCACGGCAGGCCCATCGCCAAGAACCGCACGGATTTCCGCGTCGATATCATTCCCGATCGGCTGCAGGACCGGGAACGGGTAGTGGGGACGCTGGCGCAGCTACTCTCGCTCGCGCCCGAGGACGTCGATCGCATCAACGAGGAGCTGGACAAGGCGGCCGGATTTCAGCCGGTGCAGGTATCGGACAAGCTCAGCTACGATCAGTTCGCGGCTATCTCTGTCCGCCTGCCCGACCTGCCCGGCATCGCGCCCGCGCAAGGCTTTTCCCGCGATTATCCGGCGGGGCCGTCGGTCGGCCACCTCATCGGCTATGTTGGCGTCGCATCCGCCAAGGATTATGAGGAGCGCAAGGACCCGCTGCTCATCACGCCGGGGTTCAAGATCGGCAAGGACGGGCTGGAACGCACGTTCGAGGCTGCGCTGAACGGCAAGCCCGGCGCGAAGCGTGTGGAAGTGACCGCGCGCGGCAAGGTGGTGCGCGAACTCACCACCAGGCCGGACACGCCGGGCAAGACGATCCAGCTCACGATAGACGCGGGGCTGCAGGAATATGCGGGCCGCAGGCTCGGCACACAGAGCGGCTCGGTCGTCGTCGTCGACTGCCGCACCGGTGATCTGCTCGCCATGGCATCCATGCCCAGCTTCGATCCCAACAGCTTTTCCGACGGCATCGGCCATATGGAATGGGACATGCTGAGCCAGGATGACCATATCCCGCTGCGCAACAAGACGCTCCAGGGCCTCTATCCCCCCGGATCGACCGTAAAGCCGATGGTGGCCCTCTCCTTCCTCGAGGCGGGGCTGAGCCCGGACGAGACCGTGAATTGCGGCGGAGCCATTCGTGTCGGCAATGGCCGCTTTCACTGCTGGCGGCGCGGCGGGCATGGCGCGGTGAACATGCATCGCGGGATCGAGCAGAGCTGCGACATCTATTTCTATGTGATGGCGCAGCGCCTTGGCATGCAGGTGATCGCCGATATGGCGCGCAAGCTTGGTCTGGGGCAGAAATTTCCGCTGCCCTATCCCAGCCAGAGCTATGGCACAGTGCCGGACGCAGCCTGGAAGAAGAAAAAATACAAGGAAGACTGGCAGGTCTACGATACGGTGAACGCCACCATCGGCCAAGGTTACATGCTGGTGAACCCGTTGCAGATCGCGATGATGGCAGCGCGGCTCGCCTCCGGCAAGGCGCTGATGCCCAACCTGCTGTTCGGCGCCAAGCGTCCGCCTGCCCAGCCACTCGGCGTCTCGCAGGAGCATCTGGAGATCATCTGGGCCGCCATGCGGGATGTGGTGAACGGCAGGGGCACAGGTGGCGGCGCCCGCCTCTCCGTCCCCAATGTGCTGATGGCGGGCAAGACGGGCACAGCGCAGGTCCGGCGCATCACGATGGCGGAGCGTGCAGGCGGCGTGCGCTCCAACGCCTCACTCGCCTTCAAGCTGCGCGATCACGCGCTGTTTCAGGGCTTCGCGCCCGCCGAAAATCCGCGCTATGCCATCGGCACGATCATAGAGCATGGCGGCCATGTCGATATCATTCAGGACGCGCCGCGTATCTCCGGCGACGTGATGAGCTATCTGTTCGACCCCAAGGGCGCGATGGAACGTCTGCTCACCTATGAGAAGAACTGGGGCGGAGATCCCTTCGTGCGGCAGGAGAAACAGATGGCAGCCTATCGCGCCGCCCATGGCATGGCCTCTCCCGCCCCACCTGCAGACAATGCAGTGAATAGCGCGAGCGAGGCCCCGCCCGGTGCGGATGAAGCCCCTGCGGCTGCTACACAGGCTGATGATCCCGCCGCCGCCCCAGCCAGCAATGCGCAAGAGGCGGCAGAGTGAGTGTCATCCCCTCCACCGTCGCCCGGCTGCCTTGGCGGGTTATGCTGCTCGTTGGTGCAATCGCCTGCTTCGGCGTCACCGTACTTTACAGCGCAGCTGGAGGCAGCATGACGCCCTGGGCGATGAACCAGCTCATCCGTTTTCTGCTGTTTACAGGAATGGCGGTGGTGCTCTCACGCGTGCCGGTGGAGCTGTTCGCCCGCATGGCGTTTCCCGCTTATGGAGCGGTGCTGGGTGCGCTGGTTGTGGTTGAGCTGATCGGCGGTGTCGCGGGCGGCAGTCAGCGATGGATCAACCTGGGGTTCATGCAGCTCCAGCCTTCGGAGTTCATGAAACCGGTTATCGTCCTGGCCGTGGCGCGTTTCTACGCCCGCCTTCCGGTGGGGGAAACCCGCCGCTGGACGGCGATCTGGCCAGCGCTGTTAATGATCGGCGTGCCCTGGGCACTCGTGCTGATCCAGCCCGATCTTGGTACCGCGACTATGATAGCTGCCGGCGGGGTGACCGTGATGTTCCTGGCGGGGCTGCCGCTGCGGCTGTTCGTCGGCTCGGCGCTGGCAGGAGCCGCGATCATCCCCGTCGCCTTCAGTTTTTTGCATGAGTATCAGCAGAAGCGCGTGCTGATCTTCATGGACCCGGAAAGCGACCCGCTCGGCGCGGGCTATCATATCAGCCAGTCGAAGATCGCGATTGGCTCTGGCGGCCTGTGGGGCAAAGGCTTTTTACGGGGCACGCAGAGCCATCTAGATTATTTGCCTGAAGGCCACACGGATTTTGTGTTCGCCACGATGTCCGAGGAATGGGGACTTGTCGGCGGGGTGGCGCTGATTGCGGCTTTCATGCTGCTGTTCCAATGGGGCATCCGCGTTTCGATGCGCGCGCAGGACAGGTTTTCCGCGCTCATCGCCGCAGGCCTGACCACGACCGTCTTCTTCTACGTCGCCATCAACCTGATGATGGTGATGGGTCTGGCGCCGGTCGTGGGTATTCCTCTGCCATTCATGTCCTATGGTGGGTCCTCGATGCTTACGGTGATGCTGTGCATAGGCATCATTCTCGCGGTGGATCGAGACAGCCGCCGGGGATTGGGCGCCGGGTGGCGATGACGGCGGATCATCGGCACCGGTTTGCGCTGCACTTGTTCCTGGCTCGCCACCATGCCCGTTCAACCTGAGACTGAGGGACCGTCGCGCTGCTTTGCGCCGGTATGCGACGCCGACGTCCGCCTGTTGGTGCTCGGCAGCCTGCCCGGTCAGCGATCGCTGGCGATGCAGCAATATTACGCGCATCCGCAGAACCAGTTCTGGCGTCTGATGAGCGAAGTGTCCGGCGCGAGCCTTGCCACACTGCCTTATGAAGAGCGGCTTGCTGGCCTGCTGGCCTGTGGCATCGGGCTGTGGGACGTGATCAACGAAGCTACCCGCCCCGGCAGCCTCGACACCCGGATAACGGGTGCTCTGCCCAACGATCTGGCGTCTTTGCTCGCACACCTCCCGAAGCTGCGCGCCATCGCCTTCAACGGCAAGACAGCAAGCCGTATCGGCCGAAGCCAGTTTGTTGGCGCAGGAGAAGGCGCACACGATTTGACGCTCATCGACCTGCCGTCTAGCAGCCCGGCTTATACGCTGAGCTATGCCGAGAAGTCCCGAAGCTGGATCATGCTGAGAAACTGGATCAGGCCCTGAAATCGACCTGATTGGAGGAATGGGGCGACCGATGGGATCCGAACCCACGACCTCTGGTACCACAAACCAGCGCTCTAACCAACTGAGCTACGATCGCCACATAAACAGCGCCCCCGTGCGGGGCGGACGGTCACTTAAGCGCGCCTGCCCCCAGCGTCAAGCAGGCAAATGACCTCGCCCGGCCATCAGCAGTAAAAAGGGCGGAGCCGAAGCCCCGCCCTCATTATCCTCCCCAAAACTCTCGCCGCAAAGGCGGGAACAGGATCTGGCTATGCCGCTGTGCGCCGTTAGCGCACGCGCGGCGACGCTATCAGTTGACGGCGTCCTTCAGGCCCTTGCCGGCCTTGAACTTCGGCTGGGAAGAAGCCTTGATGGTCATGGTCTCGCCCGTGCGCGGATTGCGACCGGTGGACGCCTTGCGCTTGGAAACGGAGAAGGTGCCGAAGCCGACGAGGCGCACTTCGTCGCCCTTCTTCAGCGCGCCGGTGATCGCGTCGAATACGCCTTCGACGGCCTTTGCCGCGTCCGTCTTGCTGAGACCGCTACCATCGGCGACCGCGCCAATAAGATCCTGCTTGTTCATTGTGTGGGAACCCCCTCGTTGCTTGTGTTGAATTCAGAATCGCTAATTCGGGAGCGCCATAAATGCGCGGATTTTGGCGTCTGTCAAAGGGTAAAGCCAAAAAAATCGCGTGGTTATGCCGGAGGAGACGGTTAAATCATCCTCCGGCAATCCGATTTTTAATGACGCACTGCAATATCTCCGTCCGGGCCCGTCGATGCAACGGGCTGCGCGGCGAGATCGTCCTCTTCCGACCAAGAGATGGGCTCGAGCGCCGTTGCGAGCGCCCGGGCGAGTACTTCGTCCACATGGTTGACTGGAACGATCTCCAGGTTGCTGGTGATATTTGCCGGGATTTCAGCCAGATCTTTCTCGTTCTCCTGCGGAATGAGTACGGTCCGTATCCCACCGCGCAGGGCGGCCAAAAGCTTCTCCTTAAGACCGCCAATGGGGAGTACGCGCCCCCGCAACGTCACTTCGCCGGTCATCGCCACATCTTTTCGCACCGGCACACCGGTCAGGGTGGAAACGATGCTCGTAACCATTCCAATGCCCGCCGATGGTCCGTCCTTGGGCACAGCGCCCTCCGGCAAGTGGATATGGATATCCTTGCGGTTGAAGATACTGGGCCGGATGCCATAGCCTGGCGCGCGCGCCTTCACATAGGAGAAGGCGGCCTGCACCGATTCGGTCATGACCTCGCCAAGCTTGCCGGTGGTCTTGATCTGCCCCTTGCCCGGCACGGTGACGGACTCGATGGTCAACAGCTCGCCGCCCACCTCCGTCCATGCCAGCCCGGTCACGGCACCGACCTGGTTCTCCTCCTCGCCGACGCCATGGCGGAACTTGCGAACGCCGGCGAATTCGGAGAGGTTTTCGGACGTAACCTCGACGCTTTTCGCGCCGCCCTCCAGAATCTTGCGCAACGCCTTGCGCGCCAGCCGCGCCACCTCGCGCTCGAGCGTGCGGACTCCCGCCTCGCGCGTGTAATAGCGGATCAGGTCACGCAAGCCGCCTTCGGTTACGGAGAATTCGTCCGCCTTGAGGCCATGCGCCTCGATCTGCTTGGGAACCAAGTGCCGCTGGGCGATCTCGACCTTTTCGTCCTCGGTATAACCCTCAAGCCGGATGATCTCCATCCGGTCCAGCAGCGGCTGCGGCAGGTTTAGTGAGTTCGCGGTGGTCACGAACATCACGTCCGAAAGATCGAGGTCGATCTCCAGATAATGATCCTGGAACTTGGAGTTCTGCTCCGGATCCAGCACCTCAAGGAGCGCGGAAGCGGGATCACCACGGAAGTCCTGGCCGAGCTTGTCGATCTCGTCGAGCAGGAACAGCGGGTTCATGCTGCCTGCCTTTTTGAGATTGGAGACGATCTTGCCCGGCAGCGAACCGATATAGGTTCGGCGGTGGCCGCGGATTTCCGCCTCGTCGCGCACGCCGCCCAGTGACTGGCGCACGAATTCGCGCCCGCACGCCTTGGCGATCGACTTGCCGAGCGAGGTCTTGCCGACGCCCGGAGGGCCGACGAGGCACAGGATCGGCCCCTTCAGCTTGTTGGTGCGCGCCTGCACGGCGAGATACTCGACAATCCGGTCCTTGACCTTTTCAAGCGCGAAGTGATCCGCATCAAGGATTTCCTGCGCCTGGCGAAGGTCGTTCTTGACCTTGCTGCGCTTGCCCCAAGGCAGGCCCAGCAGCACATCGAGATAGTTGCGCACGACCGTGGCCTCGGCGGACATCGGCTGCATCGACTTCAGCTTTTTCAATTCCGCGTTGGCCTTGGCCTTCGCTTCCTTGGTCATCTTGAGCTTGTTGATCTTGTCCTGAAGCTCGGCCAGTTCGTCGGCATCGTCGCCTTCCGCGCCGCCCAGCTCGCGCTGGATCGCCTTCAACTGCTCGTTGAGATAATATTCGCGCTGGGTCTTCTCCATCTGGCGCTTGACGCGGCCGCGGATCTTCTTCTCGACCTGCAGCACGCCCAGCTCGCCCTCCATGAAGGCGAAGACCATTTCGAGCCGCTTGGCAGCGTCCGTCTCGGTGAGCAGGGCCTGCTTGTCCGACACCTTGACGCTGATGTGCGCGGCGACGGCGTCTGCGAGCCGCCCCGCCTCCTCGATCTCGCGCAGCTGCACCGGGGTTTCGGCGGGCAGCTTCTTGTTGAGCTTGGCGTAATTCTCGAACTGATCGGCGACCGAGCGCATCAGCGCCGAAGCCTGCGGCCCGCTTGCCCCCTGCTCTTCCACGGCCTCGACCTCGGCCGAGACATAGCCGTCTGCGTCCGACACCGCCTGAAGGCGAGCACGCTGCTTGCCTTCTACCAGCACGCGCACGGTGCCATCAGGCAGCTTCAGCAATTGAAGCACGGTGGCGATCACGCCCATGTCATAGAGGGCATCGCGATCCGGCTCGTCCTCGGCGGGATCGAGCTGGGAGACGAGGAAAATTTCCTTGTCCGCTTCCATGGCTTTTTCCAGGGCGACAACGCTTTTGTCCCGTCCAACAAACAGGGGGACGATCATCTGCGGGAAGACGACGATGTCGCGCAGGGGCAGCAGCGGGAATTGCATGTCTGTTCTAAACTCCTTGGCGCACCCGGAGAGGGGCACGGACCCTATATTGTGTTCTATAGCGCGCGGATCAATGGTGCGGCAGCCTTAGCGCAAAAAGCTGAAAATAGGATTGCTCCAACAAGCGCGGTCGCCCATCAAAATGGCAGCTTGAAACCGGGGGGCAGCGAGAGGCCGCTGGTCATCTTGCCCATCTCGGCGCTGGAGGCTTCATCGGCCTTCTTGCGCGCGTCGTTGAACGCGGCGGCGACGAGATCTTCCAAGATCTGCTTTTCGGACGGCGCGAGCAGGCTTTCGTCAATGGAAACGCCGGTAATCCGCCCCTTGGCGGTGGCGCGAACCTTGACGACGCCGCCTCCGGCAGCGCCCTCGACCTCGATCTTGTCCAGATTTTCCTGCGCACGGGCCAGCTCGTCCTGCACGCGCTGGGCCATGCCCAATATTTCGTTCAAGTCCTTCATGCGCTTTCGCTCCATTTCGCATTTTCGTCGACCGGCCACTCCAACACGGCATCAGGAAAGGCTGCCTTCGCTTCCTGCATGACGGGTAGAGCCAGAATGGCTTCCTTTGCTGCAGCCTCAGCTGCCTTGTCGCTCTCCTGCCGACTTGGTTGGCCGCCGCTTTCGGCGAACTGAACCTGCCAATCGCTTTTCGTGATATCTCTCAGCTCGCCGGCGATCATTCCTGCGTTGTGATGCATAGGTCCGGCGGGTTGGATCACCAGCTTGCCTGGTTCATAGGACACAATGCGAGCACAATCATACAGCTCATCCCGCAAGATGCGCCGATGGCGCGATTCCAGCAGCGACAGTAGACCATCGAAGCTAGTCGGAATGTAGGAGGCCGGTGTGGATGCCGGTGTGGCGGCGGTGGAACTCACGGCATTCGGCGCGGATGCGGCAGGCGTCCCACCCTCAAGCAGCCGCGCCAGCTCCGAGGGATCGGGCAGGCTGGCCGCGTGGATCACCCGCAACAGCGCCATGTCCGCCGCCTCGGTCGGCATCGCGGCGCGCGCAACCTCCTCATGCCCCTTGAGCAACAGCTGCCACAGCCGGTGCAGAGGCGCAAAGCCCAGCTGGCTTGCCCAGTCGGCCAGCGCCTCCCGCTCCTCAACCGATTGCGCGGGGTCATCGCCCTTGCCGCCCGCCTTCAGCAGCGTCACGCCGTGTACTGTTTCCAGCAGACCGCGCAGGATGGATAGCGGCTCTACGCCGAGCTCATGCTGCTCGCGCATCATCGCCAGTGCGCCTTGCGCGTCCCCCACCAGCAGCAATCCGAACAGCCGGCGGATCGCGCCCCGGTCCGAGAGGCCGAGCATTTCGCGCACCTGCGCGGCGGTGACGCGCGCGCCGTCGCCCGCCCCTTCGGTCTCGGCATGGGCGATCGCCTGATCGAGGATTGAGAGGCCATCGCGCGCGGACCCTTCGGCCGCCTGCGCGATCAGCGACAAGGCTTCCGCCTCCGCCTCCACCCCTTCCTCGCGCACCACATGAGCGAAGTGCGCGGCGAGCTTTTCCGCCGAAATCCGTCGCAGATCGAACCGCTGGCAGCGGGACAGCACCGTGACCGGCACCTTGTTGACCTCGGTGGTGGCGAACAGGAACTTCACATGAGCGGGCGGCTCTTCCAGCGTCTTCAACAGCGCGTTGAAGGCATTTTTGGAGAGCATGTGCACTTCGTCAATGATGTAGACCTTGTAGCGCGCCGACACCGCCGAATAGCGCACCGCCTCGATGATCTCACGCACGTCATCAACGCCGGTATGGCTCGCCGCGTCCATCTCTATCACGTCGATGTGGCGGCCCTCGGCGATGGCGAGGCAGGGTTCGCATTGGCCACACGGGTCGATGGTCGGGCCGCCCTGCCCATCCGGGCCGATGCAGTTCAGCGCCTTGGCGATGAGCCGCGCGGTTGAGGTTTTGCCCACGCCGCGCACGCCGGTCATCAAAAAGGCATGGGCGAGCCGCCCGCGCTTGATCGCGTTGCCCAGCGTCTGCACCATCGCATCCTGCCCGATCAGCTCGGCAAAGGTCTGCGGCCGATATTTGCGCGCAAGCACGCGATAGGCGCTGCCGGTGGTGGGCGGGGAATCGGTCATGCGGCTGTTCTAACGGCTCGCCGCATCATTGTCGAAGAATTGGCGGCGGCGGGGGCGAGAAAGTAGGAGCCGGAACGACCCGCAGCGAAATCACTGTGGCTGCTTCCGTCAGGACCTGACCAGGTTGGCGACGACCACGTCCGCCCGACTCCCGCGTGCCATATGGAGGCAACGTCGCCGAATTGCAATCAGGCGCTCACACGGGTAGTGTCTCAGTTTGAAATTTGATGGATTTAGCATTTGGATTGCATTGATCCAATTTTACACGTTCATTTCAAGCCGCCCCAAAATGGTTCCCGAAAATGGAACAACCAATCACAAACTGTGTTGACAACAACGTCAACTCTCCGTAAGGGGCGCGGTCCTATACAGCGATTTTTAAATGTGTCAAGCATGATTCATGCGAAAACTGGAGCGGTTCGTCGCAAACAAGATTGCGTTCATCGCATGTCAAGACCATATACTCTATAAGAGAGTCGTTTAGAAGAACGTTTTGAGAACTTTAATAAATTATCAACACGTTTGACGCATTGGAGTGTTAAGATGCCCAAAGGTCCGCGAGGACAGAAAAGGCCTGCCGACGCAGTCTCATGCGCAGTTATGGTAGGCAAGATCGCTACGGGTGAGGCTGAGGACGATGGTTATGCGTCCCCCGGTCGTAAATTTAGTGGGAAGGCTGGTGCTGTCGCGAGGACGGCTAAGTTATCCCCGAAGCAGCGCAAGGAAATTGCAGCAACCGCTGCAAGCGCACGTTGGAGCGAAAGGAGGTTGGACATGACAGAACAAGCGCGGCTCATGAGGACACTCTTTGAGCACAATGGTCGCGAACACATCGATATCAAATTCTTGCGTGGCAGATCCAATGCCGTTTCGCCAGAAGATATTTGCAGAGAAGCCAACAAGGCGCTCTTTCAAATAGATCATGGGAAGGTTGAGGGTGACACAGCTTTCAAAGAGAATTTGAAACAGGTAGATGTTCTCGAACTTGTAAAAGACCTCTAGCTATTGACGAGAGCTTGGTTATAAGCTCTCGTCACTTATGGCTTCATCAATCTACACACATTTTGCGGGACGAACGATCTTACCTATCCCTTTGGAGGAAATCAAAGATTTCATCCTAAATACGGGAGAGGTTAGCCGCATAACTCGATATTCCGTCGATATGGATGAGTATGTTCTAAAGGGCATGCTCAGAGTTTATGTCACCAAACCGCCCTATGCAATTGAAGAGCATAAATTAGCGGAAATTATTTATCCGCAAACAAGCCATCCTTATGAGGTTAGAATGGCTTGCTGCAAAGAGATGCTTCATCTTTTAGATAATCATCATGCAACAGCATGCACTAAGGAGCTGGTTTCTAAATTGGTGGAAGAGATCACTCTACCAGTGGAAGCAGCAATGACTATTCCAGGTTTGAATGATCATGCCAAGATAGCTCATGCGTTATGTGTGCTACTGCCAAAAGCGGCACTAATTCCGCTAAAGCAAGCCTACGAAGAAGGGAAGCTCTCAACTACAAACATCGCCTCTATCGCGGAAATCCCGGAACCTTGGGTTCGTGTCGCAATGCAAGACCAATGGCTTTCATTGATGAACAAAATACTTGAAATAGAAGCTTGATAGCAAGCAAAAAGTTCATTATGAATTGAGGCATGAACAAGCTGCCTCTCGCCAAGCGCACCCAAATCCTAGCGATGCTCTGCGAAGGATCGTCCATGCGGTCCATCAGTCGCGTTGCGGACGTGTCGATCAATACGGTAGCCAAGCTGCTTGTGGAGGCCGGAGAAACCAGCCTTGCCATCCATGATGAGTATGTGCGTGGTGTGAAGGCGTCGCGCATCCAGTGCGATGAAATCTGGTCGTTCTGCTACGCCAAGGAAAAGAACGTTGCGACCGCGAGGGCCGCTCCTGATGGCGCTGGCGACGTATGGACATGGACCGCGCTAGACAGCGACACAAAGCTGATGGTCGCTTATTTCGTCGGGGATCGTTCTGGTGAAAGCGCGATGATCCTGATGGACGATCTACGCGCTCGCCTCGCTAATCGCGTGCAACTCACCACAGACGGTCACAAGGCTTATCTGGAAGCTGTAGAGGGCGCTTTCGGTGCGGACATTGACTTTGCCCAGCTCGTGAAGCTGTATGGCGGTGCGGAAGGCGCTGGCCCGGAGAAGCGGTATAGCCCTGCCGAATGCACTGGCATCCGCAAGCGCCGCGTCGAAGGTAATCCCGACATTGCCCATGTCAGCACGTCACATGTCGAGCGCATGAACCTGTCGATCCGTATGCAGAACCGTCGCTTCACCCGCCTGACCAATGCCTTCTCAAAGAAGCTCGACAATCACATTCATGCGCTGGCGCTCTATTTCGCCTTCTATAACTTCTGCCGCATCCACAAGTCGCTGCGCATGTCACCTGCTATGGCAGTGGGTATCACTGATCGCCTCTGGTCGCTTGAGGACATCGTGGCGAAGATGGACGATATGGCTCCTGCTCCTGCTAAGCGCGGGCCATATAAGAAACGAAATTCAAACTGAGACACTACCCTCACACGCCTTTCATATCGCGCCATTCGCCGGGCATGCGTACGGTCAGGGTGTCCATATCCGGCGGCAGGACGATCTGGCAAGCGAGGCGGCTGGTGCGTGTGGCAGCGGCGGCGAGATCGAGCATATCCTCCTCAGCTTCGGAGGCGGGCGGCAGCCTGGCGAAATCCTCGGCAGCGATGATGACATGGCAGGTGGAGCACGCCATCTGGCCCTCGCACGTGCCTTCGAGCGGCTGGCCCGCAGCCTGGGCAACATCTAACAATATGTCTCCGCTTTGCGCGGTAACTTCCTGAATATTCTCACCGTCATCGCTGATAAACCGGATTATGGGCATTGCCGTTCTTACTCCTGCGCCTGCGCCGCGCGGTTGATGATCCCGGCGGCGCGCTCGATCTCGTCGAGCGTAGTATAGCGCCCGAATCCGAGCCGGATCGAGGACCGGGCCTGCGCATCCGACAGCCCCAGCGCACGCAGCACATGGCTGGGCCTGCCCGATCCGCTGGCGCAGGCCGACCCAAGCGAGAACGCGACATCGCGGCAATCGGCCATAAGCCGGGCGGCGTCCAACCCCTCGCGGCGGAGGTTGAGATTGCCGAGGTAGCGATGGTCCACGCTGCCATTAAGAGTCCAACCGGCGAACAGTTCCCGCGCGCGTAAGCAGAGCGTTGCTACATGCGTGGCGTCAGCCTCGCGCCGCTCGGCCATCAGCCGCGATGCGACCCCGAACCCCGCACACAACGCTGGTGACAGCGTGCCGGACCGCAAGCCGCCCTCCTGCCCGCCGCCATGGATCAACGGCGGAAGCTCGATGCCATTGCGCACCCACAGCGCGCCGATGCCTTTGGGGCCGTGGACCTTGTGCGCCGAAATCGCGATGATGTCCGCTTCGACCGGCAGATCGACCCGCCCCGCCCCCTGCACCGCATCACAGAGGAACAGCGCGCCTGCCTCCTGCGCCATCAGGCCAAGCGCGTCGACCGGCTGGATCACGCCGACCTCGTTGTTGACGAGCATCACCGCAAGCACGGCTGTGCGCTCGTCGAGCGCATTCTTCACGACGGCCAGATCGAGCAGGCCATCCTGCTTCACCGGGAGCAGCACCGGTTCAAACCCTTCCGCGCGCAGCGCGAGCGCCGTATCCCGCACAGCGGCATGTTCGGTATCGGGCAGGAGGATGCGCTCGCGGCGCGCATCACGGCCACGCATGCTCCGTGCCGCGCCGACCAGCCCGATGTTGAGCGCCTCGGTGGCGCCCGAGGTAAAGACGACACGCCCCTCAAGCGGCAGCAGGGCCGCCACCTGATCGCGCGCGACCTCTATCGCCGCCGCCGCCGCGCGGCCTGGCCGGTGCGCGCTGTGTGGATTGGCGAAATGGTCCCTGAGCCACGGCGCCATCGCCTCGAAAGCTTCCGAGGGTAGCGGCGTAGTTGCCTGATAATCCAGATAGATCATGCCGCTTTCCCTTTGGCCATGCTGCGCCATGCCTCGATGAACGCGCGCACCTCGGCCTCGCTCGTCTGCGGCCCGAAACTCACGCGGATCACCTCGTCAGCGGCGTCATTGGTCCACCCGAGCGCGCGCAGCACCGGGCTGGTCTTCAGCGTCCCCGACGAACAGGCCGCCCCGGCCGACACTGCAATGCCCGCCGCATCGAAGCGGATCAGCTGCGCGCGTGCGGACACACCCGGCATCCGATAGCTGGCGATGGTGGGGATGCGCTCCGCCGCGCCTGCCACGACAGAGCCGCCTGCCTGGGAGACTGCCGCGTCTATCATCGCTCGCAGACGCGCCGCTTCACGCATCCAGTCGCGCCCCTGCTCCACGGCAGCCGCCATGCCCAGTATGCCCGGCAGATTCTCCGTGCCGCCGCGATAGCCCTGCTCCTGCCCGCCGGTCGGCCGCAACAAGGACAGGTCACGAACAAGCAGCGCCCCGACGCCCGGCGGTCCGCCGAATTTGTGAGCCGAGATCGCGATCATATCCGCAGCCACAGGCAGGTCGATCTTGCCCGCGCTCTGCGCACAATCGCACAGCAGCCATCCGCCCGCCGCATGGATGCGCTCGGCGAGTTCGGCGATCGGCTGGATCACGCCGGTTTCGTTGTTCACATGCTGGATGGCGTGGAGTGCGGCTTCGCGTACCTCTGTAACTATGCCGTCCGCATCTACCACCAGTCGTTCGGCAGCTTCACCCGCCACGCGCAACACCGCGTCGTGCTCAGTGGGGGAAACGGCGATGCGCTCGGCGGCCGCTTGCTTAAGCGCTATGGAAATCGCTTCGCTCGCGCCTGATGTGAAGATCAGTTCTCCATCCCAGCCCAGCGCAGCCTTGATGCGCCTCCGCGCGTCCTCCAGCGCCGCCCTTGCCGCGCGTCCATCGGCATGGGGTGAGGACGGATTGGCCCAGCGCGCCAGCGCTTCGACCATCGCCTCACGCGCCACATCGGCCACGGGCGTGGTCGCCGCGTGATCGAGATAGATGCGCTTTTGCGGGGTGAAAGACAGGCCGTTTGGCACGGATCGACTCATTTTATTGCGAAATTGCGGTTGCGTCCTATATAGGCGCTCCTTCATCCTTAGCCAGCGCCGAGCGCGGGCCGAGGTCCACCGTTCTAGCCAGACAGCCAGGTGCCATGCCCGACGTGATCTTTCCCGGCCCCGAAGGCCGCCTTGAGGGCCGCTTCAGCCCGCCGCCCCGCCCCCGCGCTCCCGTGGCGATGATCCTTCACCCCCACCCGCAAGGTGGCGGCACGATGAACGACCGCATCACACAGGCGCTCTACAAGACGTTCGTGAAACGCGGCTTTGCGGTGCTGCGCTTCAACTTCCGGGGCGTGGGGCGCAGCCAGGGCACGTTCGACAACGGCATCGGCGAACTGTCCGACGCGGCAGCGGCGCTCGACTGGGTGCAGAGCTTCCACCCGGAGGCGCAGACGACCTGGATTGCGGGCTTCAGCTTCGGCGCGTGGATCGGCATGCAGCTATTGATGCGCAGGCCGGAAATCCGGGGGTTCATCTCGGTCGCGCCGCCCGCCAACATGTATGATTTCAGCTTCCTCGCCCCCTGCCCGGCCTCGGGCATCATCGTGCAGGGCACGCATGATGAAGTAGTGACGGCCAATGCCGTGCAGAAGCTGGTCGACAAGCTGCGGACGCAAAAGGGCATCACGATCCATCATGACGAGATCCGCAACGCCAACCATTTCTTCGAGAATGAGCTGGATCAGGTGATGATGTCGGTCGACAATTATCTCGACATGCGCTTGTCACCGGACAGCCCGATCAAATAATCATTCGATAGCCGAAACGCGAAAAGGCCGCCCGGTTGGCGGCCTTTTCTTTGCTGGGTCAGAAATCAGCGCTGTTCGCGCCGGGACTGATCCGAGCGGTCTCTTTCATTATATCCGCCCTGCTGGCCACCGCCCTGATTCTGCTGGTTCTGCTGGCCTGAGCGGTTCTGGTCCGTCTGGCCGCCCTGTTGGTTCCGGCCCTGGTCCTGCTGGTTCTGCTGACCGGAACGGGTGCTGTCCTGCCCACCCTGCTGACGCGACTGATCGTTGCGGTTCTGGTCCTGCTGGCTCTGCTGGCGGCCCGGCGTGATCTCGTCGCCCTGTTGGCGGCTTTGATCATTACGGTTTTGATCGCCCTGGTTCTGGTTGGGATTTGCCATGGTAAACTCCTCTACCTTTGCGTGTCCAACTCACAGACACATGGCATCCAACCCCGGCCTTTACATACTGTTCCGGCGGATGAGACAGGCTGCGGCGCTATTCGGCAAGCCGTTCAAAACTATAGAGGAATCGTCCAAATCGCGACATTCGCAAACATCACCAGCCCGGCGATGATCATCAGCCAGGCGCGCTTGCGGTTCTCCGGCTGGCGGACGAACAGATAAACCCCTCCTCCCGCCAGCGCCAACCCGGCGAGCATCAGCACGGACAGCACTGTTCCAGATACGGGCGCGGCATTCATGGCATGTCTCCTTTTCGGCCACCGGCATAATCGGGCAACGCGACGGTGGCAATTGCGAGGCATCGCGCCTAGATAGGCGCCAAGCCGAATCGCTCCGCCAGAGGAAAGCCACCGCCCATGCGCATCGCCATCGCGTCAGACCATGCCGCCATCGAGCTGAAGGCGCAGCTGGCTGGCTGGTTGCGCGAGCAAGGGCATGAGGTGGACGACCTTGGCCCGCATGACGGAACCTCTGTGGATTACCCGGATTATGGCTACAAGCTTGGCCAGGCCATTGCCAGCGGCGCGGCCGAGCGCGGCGTTGCGCTCTGCGGATCGGGCATCGGCATATCGATCGCCGTGAACCGCAACCCCAAGTGCCGCGCCGCGCTTGTCTCCGAGCCGCTGTCTGCCGCCCTCTCCCGCGAGCATAACGACGCCAACGTCATCGCGATGGGTGCGCGCCTGATCGGCCCGGAGATGGCCAAGGCGTGCCTCACCGCCTTCCTTTCGACGGCGTTCGGCGGCGACCGCCACCAGCGCCGTGTCGACAAACTCTCGAACCCCTCGCTCTGAACCGGAAAGGACCGCCCTCATGAGCACCGCCCCAGCCACCCTCGAAGCCGCGAACGACATCCGCGCCGCCGATTTCTTCACCGCAGGCGTAGCCAGCCGCGATCCGCTGGTTGCCGCCGCGATCAGCAAGGAGCTGAAGCGCGAGCAGAACCAGATCGAGCTGATCGCGAGCGAGAACATCGTCTCCAAGGCGGTGCTGGAGGCGCAGGGCTCTGTCTTCACCAACAAATATGCCGAGGGCTATCCGGGCAAGCGCTATTATCAGGGCTGCGCGCCCTCGGACGACGTGGAGCAGCTTGCCATCGACCGCGCCAAGGAACTGTTCGGCTGCGGCTTTGCCAATGTCCAGCCGCACTCGGGCGCGCAGGCGAACGGCGGCGTGATGCTGGCGTTGACCAAGCCGGGCGACACGATCATGGGCCTTTCGCTCGACGCAGGCGGCCACCTTACCCATGGCGCCAAGCCCGCCATGTCCGGCAAGTGGTTCAACGCCGTGCAATATGGCGTGCGCGAGGATACGCACCTCATCGATTATGACGAGGTCGAGCGGCTGGCGGTGGAATCGAAGCCCACGCTCATCATCACCGGCGGCAGCGCCTACCCCCGCCATATCGACTTCGCCCGCTTTCGCGCCATCGCGGACAAGGTCGGCGCGCTGTTCATGGTGGATATGGCGCACTTTGCGGGTCTGGTGGCTGGCGGTGTCCACCCCACGCCCTTCGGCCACGCGCATGTTGTGACCACCACCACGCACAAGACGCTTCGCGGCCCGCGCGGCGGCATGATCCTCACCGATGACGAGGCGATTGCGAAGAAGATTAATTCGGCGATCTTCCCCGGCCTGCAGGGCGGCCCGCTGATGCACGTAATCGCCGCCAAGGCGGTCGCGTTCGGCGAGGCGCTGACACCCGAGTTCAAGGCCTATGCCAAGGCGGTGCTGGCGAACAGCAAGGCACTTGCGGCGCGGCTGGAAGCGCGCGGCCTCGCCGTGGTTTCGGGCGGCACGGATACCCACCTCTCGCTCATCGACCTGCGGCCTTACGGGATCAGTGGCAAGGATGCGGACGAGGCGCTGGAGCGCAGCTGCATCACCTGCAACAAGAACGGGATTCCGGGCGACCCCCTGCCCCCCACCAAGACCAGCGGCATCCGCGTCGGCAGCCCGGCAGGCACCACGCGCGGCTTCGGCGTCGTGGAGTTCGAGGCGATCGGTGACATGATCGCGGACGTGCTCGGCGGCCTCAAGGACAAGGGCGAGGCGGGCGACCCCGCGATCGAAGCCAGTGTACGCGAGCGCGTGGCGGCGCTGTGCGCGCGCTTCCCGATCTACGAGGGGTAAGTGAACTGGTTAAAGGATCTGGGAGTGAGTCGGCAGACCAAGGACTGCCTTGCTGCTCTTGATATTATAGGCGCAGATTTTGAAGATGAATTTGCTTGGCCTGTTCTGAAGCCCTTGGTTGCCGAGGCTGTTCGCAAAAATGATAAGCTCGTTTGTTCAAAAATATTGCGTGAAGGGATTTTGCCAAGAGATGTTGTATTAACTCTCATTGCCAACATCGCGTTGAATAAATTGGGATCGGGCGAATATCATACCCATCGTGGTATCTTGTCTATGACTGGCAATTCTTATCGTGTGATTTTTTCGTCAATAGTCAGCCTACAAAAGATGCTAGGTACAATAACTGAAGAGGAGCGCGACATTGCGCTCAGCAATATGACCATTGCTGTAGCGGAGGCAGGATAATGCGCTGTCCATTCTGCGGACATGACGACAGCCAGGTGAAGGACTCGCGGCCCACGGACGATGGCGCCGCGATCCGACGCCGTCGCCAGTGCGAGGCCTGCGCCGCGCGCTTCACGACGTTCGAGCGCATCCAGCTGCGCGACATCTGGGTGGTAAAGAGCAATGGCGACCGGCAGCCGTTCGACCGGGACAAGCTCGCCCGCTCACTGGAGATTGCCTGCCGCAAGCGCCCAATCGACCCGGCGCGGATCGAAAAGCTCACGTCCGGCATCCAGCGCCAGATCGAGACCAACGGCGAAAACGAGGTCAGCGCGCAATCCATAGGCGGGCTGGTTATGGCGGCGCTCAAAGAACTCGACAGCGTCGCCTATATCCGCTTCGCCTCGGTCTATAAGGACTTCCGCGAGGCACAGGATTTCGAGGACTTCGCCTCCGCCGTGAAGGAAGCGGGAGGTGAATAGAGCGCGCGCCCTGTTCACCCAGAGCAAAGACAACTGGCAAGGTCGAGGCGTGAGAGACCGGCCAGCGTGAGCTTCTGGGTTTATATTTTACGATGCGCTGATGGCAGCTATTACACCGGGCACACGGACGACCTGGACCGGCGCGTGGCGCAACATCAGTCCGGCACGCTTCCTGGCTATACCCACACTCGCCGACCGGTAGAATTGATGTTTTCCGAGGCCTTCCCCGAGCGCATCGACGCGCTGGAACGTGAACGGCAGATCAAGGACTGGTCGCGCAAGAAGAAGGAAGCGTTGTTCAGGGGCGACTTCGCTGCGGTGAAGAGCGCTGCCTCGATTTCTCGACAGTCGTCTCGACTGCGCTCGACGACTGCTCGAAACGAACGGGGTGACGATGAGAGCAGCCGTTCGGTTCGAGCGCCGGTCGAGTGTATCGAGACCGGTGTCGAGAACGGTACCCGAATTGAAAACTATCACCCCGTCATCGTCCTCGTACGCCCGCAATTGGGCGAGAATATCGGCAAGGCGGCGCGGGCGATGCTCAACTTCGGCCTGACCGAGCTCCGCCTCGTTGCCCCGCGCGATGGCTGGCCCAATCCTGATGCAGGCCCGGCGGCGGCTGGGGCGGATGAGGTTCTGGAAGGCGCGCGGGTTTATGACACGCTGGCGGAAGCTGTGGCGGATTGCGCCCATGTCTATGCCACCACGGTGCGCAAGCGCGGCGTGACCAAGCCGGTGGTGACGCCGGAAGAGGCCGCGCGGGAGATACATGGTGCTGTGGGACGCAGCGCCGTCGTATTCGGGCCGGAGCGCTCAGGGCTGGAGACCGAGGAGGTGGCGCTGTGCCGTACGATCCTCACGGTGCCGATCAACCCGGAGTTTGCCTCGCTCAATCTGGCGCAGGCGGTGATCCTTGTGGCCTATGAATGGTCCAAAGGGCAGGCGTCGCTCATTCAGCCGACGGAGGAGGAGCTGCTCCCCCCTGCCCCGCAGGAGGAGCTGGAGGGCATGATCGCGCAGTTCGACACGATGCTGGAGGCGGCGGGCTATTTCTTCCCCGAGAGCCGGGCGGCGGCAACGCGCCGCACCTTGCGCAACCTGCTCACCAAGCCGGGCTGGAACCATCTGGAGGTGCGCACGCTGCGCGGCGTCCTTTCAAGCCTTGCCAACCCGCGCGCCCGATAACCGCCGAGTCTTGACTCTGGGGCAATGAACGGCCATAGGCGCGCCTTCGCAATTGGCTCCGCACCCCGGTGAAGCGGCGGCCCTGCTCCTGAAACACGGAAATCAGGCGATACCGGGATCAACCCACGCTCTTGCGGGCATGGGCCACGTTGTTAGCAATTGAAGGAAATCACATGACGAAGCGCACCAGCGCCAAATACAAGCTCGACCGCCGGATGGGCGAAAACATCTGGGGTCGCCCGAAGTCCCCGGTCAACAAGCGCGAATATGGCCCCGGCCAGCACGGCCAGCGCCGCAAGGGCAAGATGTCCGACTATGGCATCCAGCTGCGCGCAAAGCAGAAGCTGAAGGGCTATTACGGGGACATCACCGAGAAGCAGTTCAAGAAGAACTACACCGAAGCTTCGCGCATGAAGGGCGACACCGGCCAGAACCTGATCGGCCTGCTGGAGCGCCGCCTCGACGCGGTCGTCTATCGCGCCAAGTTCGCGCCGACGATCTTTTCGGCCCGCCAGCTCGTTTCGCACGGCCACATCTATGTGAACGGCGTGAAGTGCAACATCGCCAGCCGCCTCGTGAAGGTGGGTGACGAGATCACTCTGGGCAAGAAGGCCCGCGAGATGGCGCTGGTGATGGAGGCACAGAGCCTCGCCGAGCGCGACATCCCCGATTATGTGGCGCCCGATGGCCCGGCGAAGGTCACCTATGTCCGCGTGCCGACGCTGGACGAAGTGCCCTATGCCGTGAAGATGGAACCGAACCTCGTCGTCGAATTCTATTCGCGGTAATCTTTCGGACAGCAACGAATTATGCAAAGGGCGGTTCGCAGGAGCCGCCCTTTTCGTTTGAGGAATTGCCGCAGATGACCATCCGCATGCCCGCCGAGTGGGAACCGCATGAATGGCTGTGGATCGGCTTTCCCTGGAACGCCGACGAATGGAGCGGCGCGGAGACGCTGGCGCGGGCGCAGGCGCAGCTCTGTGCCTTTGCCGATGCCGTGCGCGCGGGTGGAAAGGGCGAGGAAGTGCGCCTCGTCTGCAATGACGCGGCCAGCGCCGCACAGGCCAGCATACTGCTCACAAGTGATGTGAAGATCGTCATAGAACCTATTGGCGACGTTTGGCTGCGTGATACCGGGCCGATTGCTGTGGTCGATGGCGCGGGCAATCGTTCGCTCGCAGATTTCCGCTTCAACGGCTGGGGCGGCAAATATCAGATGCAGGGCGACGAAGACATCGGCGCACGGCTCGCGGCTGGCACCGCCCTGCCCTGCCGCTCGGTGCCGCTGATCTTCGAGGGCGGCGCGCTCGACACCGATGGCACCGGGCTGTTCGTCACCACCGAGGACTGCCTGCTCAATCCCAATCGCAATCCGGGGCTGGACCGCCGCCAGATCGAGACATTGCTGGCGGGTTCGCTGGGCTTGCGCGACATGCTGTGGCTGGGCGATGGCCTCATAAACGATCATACCGACGGCCATGTCGACAACCTTGCCCGCTTCGTCGCGCCGGGCGTGATCGCAATTCCTGAGGCGACCACGGACGATGACCCCAATGCCGCAATCTATGCGGACGCTTGCGAGAGGGCCAAAGCGCATGGCCTCACCGTTGCGCCCATGCCCTCGCCGGGCCGTGTGGAGGCAGATGGCGCGGTGATCCCCGCATCCTATATGAATTTCCTCATCGGCAACGCGGCGGTGATCGTGCCCGCCTATGGCCGCCCGAACGACGCGGCGGCGGTCGAAGCGCTCAGGCCATTTTTTCCGGGGCGGGAGGTTGTAGCCCTGCCCTCCGATGCGATATTGGCAGGCGGCGGCAGCTTCCACTGCACCAGCCAGCAGATGCCCGCACCAACTGACAGGTAACTTCATGACCAAAGCCACCGTCGCCGCGCTGCAACTCGCCTTCACCGATGACATGGCGGCCAATATCGCCGCCGTGGAAAGCGCCGTGCGTCAGGCTGCCGCGCGCGGGGCGAAGATCATCCTGCCGCCCGAATTATTCGAGGGGCCGTATTTCTGCACGGTGGAGGATGAGGCGCTGTTCGCCCGCGCTTTGCCCACGGCCGAGCACCCGGCTGTGCTTGCCATGCAGGCGCTCGCGGCGGAGCTTGGCGTCTATATCCCCACCAGCTTTTTCGAGCGGGACGGCCAGCATCATTACAACAGCCTTGCAATGATCGACGACACGGGCGCGATCATGGGTGTCTATCGCAAGAGCCATATCCCCGATGGGCCGGGCTATGAGGAGAAATATTATTTCCGCCCCGGCAACAGCGGTTTCAAGGTGTGGCCCACCAAATATGGCACTATCGGCGTGGGCATATGCTGGGACCAGTGGTATCCCGAAACCGCGCGGATCATGGCGCTGATGGGTGCGGAGATGCTGCTCTTCCCAACCGCCATCGGCTCGGAGCCGTATGACACGGAGCTTGACACTAGCCGCATGTGGCGCCGCGCGATGATCGGCCATGCCGTCTCCAACTGCATGCCGGTGATCGCCGCCAACCGCATCGGCAACGATGGCGTGGAGGGCGGGCAGAGCTATTATGGCCACAGCTTCATCGCCGACGAATGGGGAGACCTGGTGGCGGAGGTCGAGGATTGGCAGACCGGTGCGCTGGTCGCCACGCTCGACCTGGAACGGGCACGCAGGCACCGGGCGGGCATGGGATTCTTTCGCGACCGGCGGCCGGATCTCTACCAGCGCCTCGTGCAGGACATCTGAGTGGGCAAGGGCAAGCATCGCTACGCGATTGCGCTCGGCTCCAACCAGCCACGCTCACGCACGCTCACACCGCATAGGCTGGTGGAAAAGGCGATGGAGCGCCTGTCGCGTAAGCCCTTTGCCGCGATTGCGCGTTCGAAGATAGTTGAGACGCCTCCTCTCGGCCCCTCCCGCCGCCGCTATGCCAATGCCTGCATGATCGTGGAGACGCGGCTCGATCCACCTGAGGTGCTGGACAAGCTGCACAAGATCGAGCGCAAGGCCGGGCGCAAGCGCCGCCGCGTCTGGGGCGCGCGCACGCTGGACCTCGATATAATCCTGTGGAGCGGCGGCATGTGGGGCGGCGATGGCCTCATCATCCCCCACCCCGCCTTTCGCGCGCGCGGCTTTGTCTTGAAACCGCTCGCCGAGATCGCGCCGCGCTGGCGCGATCCGATGACGGGTCTGCGCATCGCACATTTGCGCGCGCGCCTGGAAAAACCACGTCGCCTGCCCGGAAGCGGTTGACCGGGCCGCCAGCGCCGACTAGGTGAACCCCTGTTTGCGGGCGCATCCATCAGCTGCGCACCTGCGGGCCCTTAGCTCAGTCGGTAGAGCAACTGACTTTTAATCAGTAGGTCGCTGGTTCGAATCCAGCAGGGCTCACCACGGCAGAAAGCACCAGCTCGTGCTGAAGCGCTATTTCTTGGAATCTGCCATGGCAACCACGCCGCGAAACTGCAGACCCATTGAAGTACCGCATAACGCCATCTACCGAGCGTCAACGCCTTTCCCATCCTGCATCCGCCGGGCCGTAAGGATACGGACCGGGTTGGCCAGCATCTGTCCAGTCATGCCGTCCTTCGCGCCGAGCGCGGGGTTGATCGGTCCGCTCAATATCTTCATGACCACGTCCATCCCTTCCACCACCTTGCCGAAGGCGGCGAAGCCCTGATTGTCACCGGGTTTGCTCGGTTGGGCATCAAGGCTCGACATGTCTCCTATCACGATGAAGAAGTCGGACTGCGCGGTACCGAGCGCGCGGCGCGCCATCGAAACGGTCCCCGTCTGATGTGAGAGGCCGGTTTGCGTCGTCGGCTCGTGTGCGATCGGCGGGATGATTTTCTGCCCCGGCTTCATCACCCTGACGCCTGCCTGCACGAGGCCGAAATTCTCGGCGATGTTAACGGCGCGATAGAAGGTCTGTCCGTCATAGCGGCGCTCGTCGACATAGCGCAGGAAATTGCGGGTGGAGATGGGGGCGCGATCCTTCTCCAGCTCCAGCACGATCGCACCCTCGCTCGTCTGAAGCGCCACCCGCACTGTGGCGGGTTTTGGCTGGGGCGCAACAGCGGACGGCGGCGACCCAGCGGAGGGAGTTTGCGCCTGGGACTGCGCGGCACCCATGAGCAGGAGTGCCGCGATCCAATAGCCACGCATCGCCGTCATCCCTCCGTTCTCGCTGTGGGCGCGGGAAGGCGCTCCCTGTCGGCGATAAAAATCTCCCACACGGAGAGGAAAAAGGCCGCGATCACCGGACCGACGATCAACCCCGACATGCCGAACAGCTCCAATCCGCCCAGCGTCGAGATCAACACCATATAGTCCGGCATTTGCGTATCGCGGCCGACGAGAATGGGACGCAGCAGATTGTCGACCAGGCCGATGACGAACACGCCGCAGAACACCAATATGCCTCCCTTCAACACGGCTCCTGTCGCAAACAGGTAGATCGCCACCGGGATCCACACCACGGCTGTCCCTAGAGCGGGGATCAACGAGAGGAACGCCATCAGCACGCTCCAGAGCAGCGCGCCGCCGATGCCCAGAGCCCAGAAAATGATACCGCCGAGCGCCCCCTGCACGATGGCCACCACCATATTGCCCTTGATGGTGGCGCGGACCACTGCCGCAAACTTCTCGGCAAGCGCCACGCGGCGGGAAGGATGGAGCGGCACCGCCTCAATCACCTTGCGAGACATCGATGTTCCGTCGCGCAGCATGAAAAAGCTGAGATACAGCATCACCGCCAGCGCCAGCAGGAACGACGCCGCGCGTTGGCCGACGCTGAGAGCCTGCGCCGCAAGTGTCTGAAAACTGCTCGAGATCAATCCGCCGAGCTGTTCGCGAATGCCATCCAGATTGCCCCAGCCGACGCGGGTGAGCTGAATGCGTGCCCAGCGGGGCAGCGCATGGCGCACCTGATCGAAATATTGAGTAAAGTCGATCTTGCCGGTCTGAATGCCCTGATACAGTAGCGCTGCTTCCTGGAGCAAGAAGCTCATCAAGACCATCAACGGCACGATGAAGACGGCTATCAAGGTTATGAGGCTGATGGCGGCCATGCTGTTGGGGTGCTCAGGCCGCCAACGCATCAGTGCACGCTGCATAGGTGTGAGCATGATTGCCGCTACTACCGCCCACAGGATCGCATCAAAGAATGTTGCCACCAGCCACAGGAACAGCAGCGTGGCGCCAAAGACCAGCCCCAGAAATACGCGGTCCTCAAAACGACGGTTCATCATGGCGCACTCCTGAGGCTGCCTTCTCGCGTGATGCGGAAGGCCGGACGCACAGTCAATCACGATCGCGGCGAAAGCTCAAAAAAGAGGCCGGAGGTGCGAGTGCACCCCCGGCTCCCTGTGTAACCAGACGGTAGGCTGAACTTAGAAGTCCATGCCGCCCATGCCGCCCATGCCGCCGGGCATGCCACCGCCCATCGCGGGGGCCTTGTCTTCCGGCGCGTCGGCGATGGTCGCCTCGGTGGTGATGAGCAGACCGGCCACCGAAGCGGCATCCTGAAGCGCGGTGCGCACGACCTTGGTCGGGTCGATAACGCCGGCAGCCTTCAGGTTCTCGTAAGTGTCGGTCGCGGCGTTGAAGCCCTGCTCTTCCTTGGCTTCGCGCAGCAGGTTACCGGTAACGACCGCACCGTCATGGCCAGCGTTCTCGGCGATCTGGCGCGCGGGGGCGAGGATCGCCTTGCGGACGATGTCGATACCGCGGGTCTGGTCGTCGTTTGCGCCCTTCAGGCCTTCGAGCGCCTTGGTGGCATAGAGCAGCGCTGTGCCGCCGCCGGGAACGATGCCTTCCTCAACCGCAGCGCGGGTAGCGTGCAGCGCGTCGTCGACGCGATCCTTGCGCTCCTTGACCTCGACCTCAGTCGCACCGCCAACCTTGATAACAGCAACGCCGCCAGCGAGCTTCGCAAGACGCTCCTGCAGCTTTTCACGATCATAGTCGGACGTGGTGATCTCGATCTGCTTGCGGATCGCCTCGACGCGGCCCTTGATCGAGTCCGCATCACCTGCGCCATCGACGATGGTGGTGTTGTCCTTGTCGATGGTGACGCGCTTGGCGGTGCCGAGCATGCCGACGGTGACGTTCTCAAGCTTGATGCCGAGGTCCTCGGAGATCATCTCGCCCTTGGTCAGGATCGCGATATCTTCCAGCATCGCCTTGCGGCGATCGCCGAAGCCCGGAGCCTTCACAGCCGCAACCTTGAGGCCGCCGCGCAGCTTGTTGACGACGAGCGTGGCCAGAGCCTCACCCTCAATGTCCTCTGCGATGATGAGCAGCGGGCGGCCCGACTGCACGACTGCCTCAAGGATCGGCAGCATCGACTGGAGGTTCGAGAGCTTCTTCTCGTGGATCAGGATGTACGGGTCAGCGAGTTCGACCTGCATCTTTTCCGGGTTGGTGATGAAATAGGGGCTGAGATAGCCGCGGTCGAACTGCATGCCCTCAACGACATCGAGCTCAAACTCAAGGCCCTTGGCTTCCTCGACGGTGATCACGCCTTCTTTGCCGACCTTTTCCATCGCTTCGGCGATCTTCTCGCCGACTTCCTTGTCACCATTGGCCGAGATGATGCCGACCTGGGCGATTTCATTGGTGCCGGAAACGGGGGTGGAACGACCCTTGAGGTCTTCGACGACCTTACCGACAGCCTGATCAATGCCGCGCTTCAGGTCCATCGGGTTCATGCCGGCAGCAACCGACTTCATGCCCTCACGGACAATGGCCTGCGCCAGAACGGTTGCGGTGGTGGTGCCGTCACCGGCCGCATCGTTCGCCTTGCTGGCGACTTCGCGGATCATCTGCGCGCCCATGTTCTCGAACTTGTCCTTCAGCTCGATTTCCTTGGCGACGGTGACGCCGTCCTTGGTGATGCGGGGAGCGCCGAAGCTCTTGTCGATCACGACATTGCGGCCCTTGGGGCCAAGCGTCACCTTCACCGCGTCGGCGAGGATATCGACGCCGCGCAGGATGCGCTCACGGGCGTCGCGGGAGAATTTTACGTCTTTTGCAGCCATGGTTATAACCTCTGCTTTCTGAATTATGTGGGTTTAAGCTTATTTCAGCCCAGGATGGCGAGGCTTTTGGCCTTAGCCAACGATGCCCAGGATATCCGACTCTTTCATGATGAGCAGGTCTTCGCCATCAACCTTGACCTCGGTGCCGGACCACTTGCCGAACAGGATGCGATCGCCGGCCTTGACGTCGAGCGGCGTGACCTTGCCGTCCTCGGACTTTGCGCCAGAGCCGACAGAGACGACTTCGCCTTCCTGCGGCTTTTCCTTGGCGGTGTCGGGGATGATGATACCACCGGCGGTCTTCTCCTCCGCCTCTACGCGGCGGACCAGAACGCGGTCATGCAAAGGACGAAATCCCATATAATTGCCTTTCCCTTTCCAACGGAGGCCCCTAACCTCGTTTCACCCTTACATCTCCGAACAGGCGATGCCGGGCGGAGCAGACCCCCAGACAAACTGCGATTAGCACTCTCAGGCTGAGAGTGCCAGCGGCCCGTATATGGGGGCGGTTCTTCGGCTATCAAGGGGCAGGTCCGGAATTTTTTATAGGGTTGCGGATGTCGGGGCCAATAGCGTCAAGTTGCGACAAGCTATTGATTTTACTTGAACGATTCGTCTCAATAGCATGATTTGTAATCTTTACCTTTGTGGGTTCGGCGATTATGCCTCCGTCCTGGGACGCATAAACAATAATCACTAAGCGTAACAGCATTCATCAAAAGGGAAGTTTATGAAGAAATCACTGGCACTCGTTGCCGCCATGTTGGCGGCGACCACTTCGGTTGCGGCCTATGCCGCCGACGGTGACGATGCGCGCCTAAGCGTGGGCGTCACCGGCGGATCGCTTGGTGTCGGCCCCGAAGTCGGCTATCGCCTCTCGGAAATGTTCGGTGTGCGCGCCAACGCTACCTTCTTTAGCATCAGCCACAACATCGATTCGAATAACATCACCTACGACGGCAAGGTCAAGCTGAAGTCTGGCGGCGTGATGGTCGACGTCTACCCGTTTGGAGGCGGCTTCCGCTTGTCGGGCGGGCTGCGGCTCAACGGAAACAAGGCGCGCGGCATCGGCATCGCCAACAACGGCGCCAGCTACACCATCAACGGCCAAACTTACACTCCGACCGAAATCTCGTCGGTTCGCGCAGATACGGATATCAAGGACGTCGCCCCGGCGCTCACGCTGGGATATGGCGGCGGCCTGTCCAGCGGGCTCGTGTTCGGCGTTGAGGCGGGCGCGCTGTTCCAGGGCCGGGTGAAGATCAAGCCGCTGACCATCACGGGCACTTGCGCCACTTCGAATACCGGATCATGCGCGACAGTTCTCACCAACCTCGAAGCCGAACGCCAGAGCGTCAACGATGACATCGATGGCTACAAGGTTTATCCGATCCTTCAGCTGACCGTTGGCTATCGCTTCTGATCAGCGCAATAGCGTAGTTCAACCCGCCGTAGCGCATGGCTTATGCCGCGCGCTACGGCGGGTTTTCCTTTGCGGTGAACCCGCCAACACGGTAGAGCCGCAACGAAGCGACCACTTATCGCCGGAGCCACAGCATGACCTTCCTGAAAGCCATCTGGCGCATCATCATGGGCGTGAAGGATGTGCTCGTCCTGTGCTTCCTGCTGCTGTTCTTCGGAGGCCTCTATGCGGTACTGAGCATGGCACCGGGCGAACGCCCTCTACACACGCATGAGGGTGCGCTGCTGATCGATCTCAACGGCAGCCTGGTCGAGCAACCACAGGAGACAGACCCGTTTTCTGCGCTGATGGGCAGCGATGCGCCGGTATATGAATATCGCCTGCGCGATGTGGTGAGCGCACTGAACGCGGCCCGCTCGGACGCGAGGGTAAAGGCCGTCGTACTCAATCTCGATGGCTTTTCGGGTGGCGGGCAGGTGGCGCTGATGCGAGTGGGCAAGGCGCTCGACGCCGTGCGCGCCGCGAAGAAGCCTGTGCTGGCCTATGCAACACTATATACAGACGACAGCTACATGCTTGCTGCGCATGCCAGCGAGGTCTGGCTCAATCCGCTTGGCGCGGTGGGGCTTAGCGGGCCTGGCGGATCCATGCCCTATTTCAAGGGGTTGATCGACAAGCTCGGCGTCACAGCCCATATCTATCGCGTCGGCACATATAAAAGCGCGGTGGAGCCCTTCATGCTCAGCGCCCCCTCCCCCGAGGCGAAAGCCGCCAGCCAGGCGCTGGCCAATACACTGTGGGCCAACTGGCAGGCCGATGTCGCCAAGGCCCGCCCGCGAGCAAAAATTGCCGCTTACGCCGCTGCACCTGTTCAGATCGTTGAAGCCGCGAAAGGCGACCTGTCGAAAGCGGCCGTCTCGGCAGGGCTGATCGATAAGTTGGGCGACGAGCACGCTTTCGAAGATCGCGTGGTTGCCCTCGCAGGAGAGGCACCCTCCACGCAGGACGGGCCTTCCTTCGCCGCCATCAACTTCGCAGAGTATGCGCGCGCGCATCACAATGCACCGGGGGGCCAGATCGGGATCGTCACAGTCGCCGGAGACATCATCGATGGCGAAGCCGGCCCCGGTATGGCGGGCGGAGACAGCATCGCAGCGTTGATCGACGATGCGCTGGCCAATGAAGATCTCAAGGCGTTGGTAGTGCGGATCGACTCCCCCGGCGGGTCGGTGCTGGCCTCGGAGCAAATCCGTGCCGCGCTCGCCGCCGCGCGGACAAAGCGCATTCCCGTCGTCGCCTCGATGGGCAATGTCGCGGCGAGCGGCGGATACTGGATCGCCACGGCGGCAGACCGCATCGTCGCAGAACCCTCGACGATCACCGGCTCGATCGGCGTGTTCGGCATCCTTCCGAGCTTTGAAACTATGCTCAACAACATCGGCATCACAACAAGCGCAATAAGGACCACCCCGCTCTCGGGCGAGCCGGATGTATTGGGCGGCATCGGCCAGGATTTCAGCCGCATCTCCCAACTCGGCGTGGAAGACATGTACCGCCGCTTCCTGACGCTGGTGGCGCAGGCGCGCAGGAAAACGCCCGAGCAGATCGACCGCATTGCGCAGGGCCGGGTGTGGGATGGCGGCACCGCGCGCCAGCTCGGCCTTGTGGACCGGTTCGGCGGCGTGGAAGAAGCCGTTGCAGAGGCCGCCCGGCTGGCGAAGATCGACCCAGCCATGGCACGGCCGCTCTACATCGATCCGGAGCCAGACCCATTCACGGCCTTCATTGCGCGCATGACAGGCGAAGGCGAGGCGCACGCGCGCGCAAGAGCCTCATCGCGTGATCTTATTGGCTACCAGGCGGCCCGACAGCGGGCGATGCTAACGCGTGCGCTGGCCGATGTACGCATTATGGCCGAAGGGGCATCAATCCAGGCGCGCTGCCTGGAGTGCGGCGCGTTCGGCACACCGGCCCTTGCCCCACGCATTGGCGAGAGCGGCGTGCTGGCGCTGGTCTCGCGCATTTTAGGCTGAGGAGCAGAGCATGGCCCGATCAATAACAGGATCCTGCCTTTGCGGAGCCTGCAGCTATAGCACCGGGGCCGCGCCGATTGACATACGAGCATGCCATTGCAAACTCTGTCAAAAGGCGACAGGTGCGCCCTTTTATGCCCGGGTGCGGGTTCCCCTGGATAGCGTGACCATTACCGGCCCAGTGGGCTGGTATCACAGCTCGCCCGATCTGCGTCGCGGCTTTTGCCCGCTCTGCGGAACCAGCCTTTTTTCCGAGCGCGCCTCGGCAAACAGTATCGGCCTGTGCATGGGCAGCCTGGACGAGCCGAACCGTTTCCGACCGACCGAGCATATCTGGGTGTCGAACAAACAGGCCTGGCTCACCCTGACGGATGAGCTGCCTTGTTACGACGAGGGGCCGCCGGCTTAGGCAGACCACACGTTCTCACATGTGAATGGGTTTGCCCTGCACCGCCATCGCCGCCTCTTTCACCGCCTCGCTATGCGTGGGGTGCGCGTGGCAGGTATAAGCAATATCCTCAGATGACGCGCCGAACTCCATCGCCTGGGCGGCCTGCGCGATCATCGTGCCAGCGAGCGAGGCGATGATGTGTACGCCCAGCACTCGGTCCGTATCCGCCTCGGCGATAATCTTCACGAAACCGTCCGGCTCATCATTCGCCTTGGCGCGGCTGTTGGCCATCATCGGGAACTTGCCGACCTTGATGGCGCCCTTGGCTTTGGCCTGCTCTTCGGTGAGGCCTACGCTGGCAATCTCCGGTTGGGTATAAACCACGCCCGGAATCACGTCATGATTGACGATGCCGGTGAGGCCCGCAATGTTCTCCGCCACCGCAACCCCCTCGTCCTCTGCCTTGTGAGCGAGCATCGGGCCGGGGATCACATCGCCGATCGCCCATACGCCGGGGACGGAGGTGGCGAACTCGTGATCGGTCTCGATCTGCCCACGCGCGTTGAGGCTTAGGCCGATCTTGTCCAGCCCGAGCCCGTCTGTATTCGGCTTGCGGCCAATCGCTACGAGCACGACATCGGCCTCGATGCTTTCTCCCGCACCGCCCGCGGCTGGTTCGATGCTTACGGTCGCCTTCTTGCCTTTCACGGCAACGCCCGTCACCTTGGTGCCGGTCTTGATCGCGAAGCCCTGCTTTTTGAAGATCTTCGCCGCATCCTTGCGGACATCGTCGTCCATGCCGGGCAGGATCTGGTCGAGATATTCGACCACGGTAACCTTCGCGCCCAGCCTGCGCCACACGCTGCCCAGCTCTAGCCCGATCACGCCGCCACCGATCACGACCAGATGCCCAGGAACCTTGGCCAGCGCGATCGCTCCCGTAGAATCGACGACCACACCTTTCGCGTTGTCGATCTCCACACCCGGCAGAGGTGTAACGGACGAGCCAGTAGCAATAACGATGTTCTTCGCAGTAACGGTCTTGCCAGCCACTTCGACGCTGTGCGCATCCTTGAAGCTGGCATGGCCCTTCAGCCAGTCGACCTTGTTCTTCTTGAACAGGAACGCGATGCCTCCGGTGAGGCCCGAGACAACCTTGTCCTTCTCGCCCATCATCGTCGGGAGATCGAGCGACGCCCCGGAGACCTTCACGCCATATTTGGCGAGCATGCCGGAGTTGACCTCCTCGAACTTCTCGGACGCATGCAACAGCGCCTTGGAGGGAATGCAGCCGACATTGAGGCAGGTGCCGCCGAGCGTCTCACGGCTTTCGACGCATGCGGTCTTGAGACCCAGCTGCGCCGCACGGATCGCCGCGACATAGCCGCCCGGCCCCGCGCCGATCACCAGCACATCATAGTCAAACTCGGCCATGTCAGGCTCTCCGTTTCTTAAAGATCGATCAGCAGGCGCGTAGGATCTTCGATCGCATTCTTGATCGCGACAAGGAACGTCACAGCCTCGCGCCCGTCAATCAGACGATGGTCGTAGCTCAGCGCTAAATACATCATTGGGCGCACCACAACCTGCCCGTCCCGCACAACGGGTCGGTCCTCGATGCGGTGCAGACCCAGCACCGCGCTCTGCGGCGGGTTGATGATAGGCGTGGACATCAGGCTGCCGAAGACACCACCGTTGGAGATGGTGAAGGTTCCGCCCTTCATGTCTTCCATCGTTAGAGCGCCGTCCTTGGCTTTCTTGCCGAAATCGCCAATGGTTTTCTCGATTTCTGCCACACTCATAGTTTCGGCATTGCGGATGACCGGGACGACAAGACCATTGGGCGCGGACACCGCGACTGAGATGTCGGCATAGTTGTAATAAACGATCTCATCGCCCTCGATCTGCGCGTTGACGGCAGGCACGTCCTTGAGTGCCATGCATACCGCCTTGGTGAAGAAGCCCATGAAGCCAAGACGCACGCCGTGCTTCTTCTCGAACAGGTCCTTGTACTTGTTGCGCGCCTCGATCACGGCCGACATGTCAACATCATTGAAGGTGGTGAGCAACGCGGCGGTTTCCTGCGCACTCTTGAGGCGTTTGGCTACCGTCTGACGCAGGCGTGTCATTTTCACCCGCTCCTCAGCTCGTGCAGATGAGGCCGGGGCAGCGGGGGCAGCAGATGCGGACACTGCAGGCGCGCCCTGCGTCGCCTTTGCCGTGCCGGCAGCGACGGCGGCCATCACATCATCCTTGGTCAAGCGGCCATCGCGCCCGGTGCCCTTGATGCTGCTGGGGTCAAGCCCGTGCTCCAACACCAGCCGGCGCACAGCGGGAGAAAGAGTCACGGCAGCAGCGTCTTCGGCGCTGGCTGGTGCGGGTGTTGGTGTAGAGGGAGGAGCGGATACGGCAGCTGGCGCAGGGGCCGCAGAAGCTGCTGCGGCAGGAGCTGGAGAAGAAGCCGCCGCTGTCCCGCCCGCTTCAACCGTCGCGATGATAGCGCCGACATTCACGGTGTCACCTTCCTTGACCAGTAGCTCGCCGAGCACGCCCGCGACCGGAGACGGCACATCGACCGCGACCTTGTCCGTCTCGAGACTGGCAATGGGCTCATCGAGCGCCACAGCATCACCGGGCTTTTTCAGCCACGCGCCGACGGTCGCCTCGGTTACGGATTCACCCAGCGTGGGGACTTTGACTTCGGTAGCCATGATGGATCAGCCTTTCTGCTGACGTTTGATTTCGGTGCGGACGCTGTGGCCCAATGCATCGGCGATGAGCGCGCCTTGCTCGGCGAGGTGGCGCTTGGCGAGGCCGGTCGCAGGCGAAGCGGACGCCTTCCGCCCCGCATAGCGCGCGCGCATCGGCGCCTTGCCTGCGGCATCCAAAGCCTGCTCGATAAACGGCTCGACAAAGAACCACGCGCCATTGTTGCGCGGCTCTTCCTGGCACCAGATCACTTCCTCAAGGTTGGTCATCCGCGCCAGACGGATGGCGAGCGCCTCTGTCGGGAAGGGATATATCTGTTCGATGCGGACGATCTGGGTGTTGGCATCCCCTGCCGCGTCACGCGCCTCGATCAGGTCATAGGCCACCTTGCCGGTGCAGAGCACCAGGCGTTTCGTTTCCTTGTCCGGCGCCGGGTTGGTGTCAGACAGGATGCGCATGAAGTGATGCGCGCCCATGAAGTCTTCCGCCTTGCTCACGGCCAGTTTGTGCCGCAGCAGCGACTTGGGCGCCATGATGATTAGCGGCTTGCGGAACGGACGGAGCATCTGGCGGCGCAGGATATGGAAATAGTTCGCCGGGGTGGTGCAGTTCGCCACCTGTATATTCCCCTCGGCACAAAGCTGGAGGAACCGCTCCAGCCGTGCTGAGCTATGTTCCGGTCCCTGCCCCTCATAACCATGCGGCAGCAACAGCACGAGGCCGTTGGCGCGCAGCCATTTGGATTCCGACGACGCGATATACTGATCGATCATGATCTGCGCGCCGTTGGCGAAATCGCCGAACTGCGCCTCCCAGATCACGAGGCTCTTGGGATCGGCCATCGCATAGCCATATTCGAAGCCGAGCACGCCATATTCCGAGAGCGGGCTATCCAGCACCTCGAAGTTGCCGTGCGGGATGGTCGAGAGCGGGATATAGCGCTTTTCCGTCTCCTGATCGAGCCATACGGCGTGGCGATGGCTGAAGGTGCCGCGCCCGGAGTCCTGCCCAGAAAGCCGCACGCCATAGCCTTCCGAGAGCAAGCTGCCGAACGCCAGCGCCTCTCCGGTGGCCCAGTCGAACCCCTCGCCGCTCTTGAACATCTCGGCCTTTGCCTCGATCACGCGGCGCAGGGTCTTGTGAACCTCATGGCCCTCAGGGATCGTTGTCAAAGTGCGACCTAGGCTGTCAAACAGCTTGCCGGATATCGCTGTCTCTACATTTTTGCGCGCCGTTTCGATGTCCGCTGGTTGATGCAGGCCGGACCAACGGCCCGCAAACCAGTCCGCATGGTTGGATTTGTAGGTTTTGGCTGCCTCGAACTCTTCTTCGAGGTGATCAGTAAACGCCTTGGTCGTCGACGCGACAAAGCCCTCGTCGATCATGCCCTGCGCCACCAGGCGAGAGGCGTAGACCTCGCTGACGGGGGGATGCTGGCGGATCGCCTTGTACATCAACGGCTGGGTAAAGCCCGGCTCATCGCCCTCATTGTGCCCGAAGCGGCGATAGCACCACATGTCGATCACGATATCGCGGTGGAAGGTCTGGCGATAATCGACCGCGAGCTTGCATGCGAAGGTAACTGCCTCGGGATCGTCGCCATTCACGTGAATAATCGGCGCCTGCACACCCTTCGCCACGTCGCTCGGATAGGGCGAGCCGCGCGAGAACTGAGGGCTGGTGGTAAAGCCGATCTGGTTGTTGATGATGAAATGGATGCAACCGCCGGTGTTGTAACCGCGTACGCCGGAAAAGCCGAAGCACTCCCATACGATACCCTGCCCGGCGAAGGCCGCGTCGCCGTGGATCAGCACAGGCAGCACCTGCTCGTGTTTTTCAAGGTCGTCACGGAACACCTGCTGGGCGCGCACCTTGCCAAGCACGACCGGGTCAACGGTTTCCAGGTGAGATGGGTTGGGCACCAGGCTCATATGCACCTTGATGCCGTCGAATTCCCGGTCGGTACTGGTACCGAGGTGATATTTCACATCGCCCGATCCACCGACATCCTCCGGATTGGCGGTACCGCCCGAAAACTCGTGGAAGATAACGCGGAATCCCTTGGCCATCACGTTGGCTAGCACATTCAAGCGCCCGCGATGCGCCATGCCGTAAACGATCTCACGCACCCCGCGCGCGCCGCCATATTTGATCACCGCTTCCAAAGCAGGGATCATAGATTCGCCGCCGTCCAGCCCGAAGCGCTTGGTACCGACATATTTGCGGCCTAGAAACTTCTCATACTGCTCGGCGTGGATCACCTTGGAGAGGATCGCCTTCTTGCCCTCGGGCGTGAACTCTATTTCCTTGTTCGCGCCTTCCATCCGGTCCTGCAGGAAGCGGCGCTCCTCCACATCCGAGATGTGCATATATTCGAGGCCGACACTGCCGCAGTAGTTGGCACGCAGGATATTCACGATCTCGCGGATCGTCGCCCATTCCATGCCCAGCGTGCCACCGACATAGATCTTGCGATCCAGCGCCTCGCCGGAAAAACCATGATATTCGGGCGTAAGATCCGCCGGAATATCACGGTGCGACAGGCCGAGCGGATCAAGGTTGGCCGCAAGATGCCCGCGCACCCGATAGGTGCGGATCAGCATCATCGCGCGGATGCTGTCTGACGCCGCCTGCTTGATCTCTGTATCGGATAGCGGCTTGCCTGCGCCCTTCGCTGCCGCCTTGACGGCAACTTCCATTTGCGTCGGGTCCAAAGCGGACGTAAGATCGTCCGTGGCGTTGAGCGGCCAGCCGGAACGCGCCCAGCTCGGGCCTCGTTCTATTTCATTGCTGCCGTCAAAATCCTGACCTTCATAGCCCATGATCTGTTCCAATCGCCCTGGGGAGGAGCCGGTGCGGCTCAGGCCGCCATGTTCCGCGTCTCCGGCGATGATCAACACCGCCGGAGAGTCTTATATTCCGTCAGCCCTTAAGGACTTCCAAAAGGGTCGTTCCCAGCTCAGAGGGGCTGGACGCAACCTTGATGCCCGCCGCTTCCATCGCGGCGATCTTGCTTTCGGCGTCGCCCTTGCCGCCGGAGACGATCGCCCCAGCATGGCCCATGCGCCGGCCCGGAGGGGCGGTGCGGCCCGCGATGAAACCGGCCATCGGCTTTTTGCGGCCTTTCTTGGCCTCATCCATCAGGAACTGCGCAGCCTGCTCTTCAGCGTCGCCGCCGATTTCGCCAATCATGATGATGCTCTTGGTCGCTTCGTCGCCGAGGAATAGCTCGAGCACATCGATGAAGTTGGTGCCATTGACCGGATCGCCGCCGATGCCGACCGCCGTGGTCTGGCCGAGACCAGCATTGGAGGTCTGGAACACCGCCTCGTAAGTAAGTGTGCCGGAACGCGAGACAACGCCAACCGAACCCTTCTTGAAGATGTTGCCCGGCATGATGCCGATCTTGCATTCATCCGGCGTGAGGACACCGGGGCAGTTGGGGCCGATGAGGCGGGATTTGCTGCCCGAAAGCGCGCGTTTTACCCGCACCATATCCAGCACCGGAATGCCTTCGGTAATGCAGACTATCAGTGGGATTTCTGCGTCGATCGCTTCGAGGATCGAGTCCGCTGCAAATGGCGGCGGCACATAGATGACTGACGCTGTTGCGCCGCTCTTAGCCTTGGCTTCGCCAACGGTATCCCAGATGGGTAGGCCGGTTTCGGCATGCGTGGTGCCGCCCTTGCCAGGCGTGACGCCGCCGACCATCTGCGTGCCGTATGCCAGCGCCTGCTGGGTATGGAAGGTCCCAGTCGCGCCTGTCATCCCCTGGGTGATGACCTTTGTGTTCTTGTCGATGAGAATGGACATGCTTACCCCTTCTTCAGGTGGAGTGGCATTTTATCTATCCCTCGCCGGCTGCACACTTTTCCTGGGGAGGGAGTGCAGCTCGTTCAGGCGAGGCTCGGCTCGATGCCTTTGCAGGCGACCAGCAATTCCTTCACCGCATCAACCGAGACCTGGAGACCGGCCTTGTCGGCTTCGTCCAGCTCGATCTCGATAACCTTTTCCACGCCGCCTGCGCCGATCATCACCGGGACGCCGACATAGAGATCCTTCACTCCGTATTCGCCGTTCACATAGGCCGCGCAGGGCAGGATGCGCTTTTGATCGTTGAGATAGGCCTCGGCCATCGCGATGCCGGAGGTGGCAGGCGCGTAAAATGCCGAGCCGGTCTTCAAGAGGGCGACGATCTCGCCGCCACCCGAGCGGGTGCGCTGCACGATCGCGTCGATGCGCTCCTGCGTCGAGAGGCCCATCTTTACCAGATCGGGCACCGGAATACCATTGACGGTGGAATAGCGGGTGACCGGCACCATCGTGTCGCCGTGGCCACCGAGCACAAACGTATTCACGTCCTTTACCGATACGTTGAACTCGTCGGCGATGAAGTGGCTGAAGCGCGCGCTGTCGAGCACGCCTGCCATGCCGACGACCATATGATGCGGCAGGCCAGAGAATTCGCGCAGCGCCCAAACCATCGCGTCCAACGGATTGGTGATGCAAATGACGAACGCGTTGGGCGCATGGGCCTTGATGCCCTCGCCCACCGCCTTCATAACCTTGAGGTTGATGCCGAGCAGATCGTCGCGGCTCATGCCGGGCTTGCGCGCTACGCCTGCAGTAACGATGATGACATCCGCGCCCGCAATGTCAGCATAATCGTTGGAGCCAGTGACCTTCGCGTCGAAGCCTTCGATCGGACCACACTGGGACAGGTCGAGCGCCTTTCCCTGCGGCACGCCTTCCACCACGTCAAACAGCACGACATCGCCCAGCTCTTTCTGAGCGGCGAGATGCGCCAGAGTGCCACCGATATTGCCAGCGCCGATGAGCGCGATCTTCTTGCGAGCCATTGCAGTCAGTCTCCTTGTGCCACCGGCCCCCGCCGGCAAGATGAACTGAGCCCGCTTAGGCGCATTTGGTTAAGGATTCAACACTGCTTTTCGCTGCACTGCAACTTATTTGTGATACTGCGAACTAATTGCAATAATTAACAGGCCGCTATTCGCCGTGCCCCTTTGCAAGATATTCGTCAGACTGCATCTCCATCAACCGCGAGGCGGTGCGCTCAAACTCAAACGCGCCATCACCTGTGGGATAAAGCGCATCCGGCTCCGCATCTGCGCTGGCGAGCAGCTTGACCTTATATTCATAGAGCGCATCGATCAGCGTTACGAACCGCGCGGCCTCGTTGCGGTTTTCCGGCCCCAGCACCGGAATGCCAACGATGATCACACTGTGATAATGGCGCGCGATAGACAGATAATCGCTCGCGCCCCGCGCCTCCGCGCACAGCCGCTTGAATGAGAAAACCGCCACGCCTTTCAGCGATTTGGGCACATGGATGCTCCGCCCGCCGGGGATCGACAGCTCTTCGCTGGGTACATGGGCTTTGTCCTCCGGCGGAAAATCCGTGAGGCGGAAGAAGGCCTCGCTCATCGCCTTTGTGGCCGCCTCGCCATTGGGCACCTGCCATAATTTCGCGTTGCCGAGCCGGTCCCGCCGATAATCGAACGGTCCGTTGAGGCTCATAACATCGAGCCGCTCCTTGACCGTATCGATGAAGGGCAGGAAAAGCTGGCGGTTGAGGCCGTCCTTATAGAGGTCATCCGGCACACGGTTGGAGGTGGTGACTATCGTCACCCGCTGTTCCATCAGCCCCGCGAACAGGCGTGACATGATCGCTGCGTCCGCCATGTTGTTGACGACCATCTCGTCAAAGCACAGCAACCGCGCCTCCTCAGCCAGCGAGGCGACGACAGGCGGGATCGGATCGCCACTCTCGGATTTGCGGGCCTCGCGCAGGCGCGCGTGGACATCGAGCATGAACTCATGGAAGTGGGCACGCCGCTTGCGCTTCACCTGCACACACTCGAAAAACAGGTCCATCAGCATGGACTTGCCGCGCCCTACCCCGCCCCACAGATATAGCCCACGCGGGGGCTCCGGCAGCTTGCGCAACAGCTTCCACAATGTAGACCCGCGCGGCGGCTGCGCCTCAAGCTCGGCCTGCAAGCGGGCCAGCCGCTCGGCCGCTTGCGCCTGATCCGGGTCAGCGCGCAGCTCCCCGGATGCGATAAGCGCGTGATAGCGGTTGAGAAGGTCGGTCATCGACCCGCCACGATGCTCAGATCGCGCGTTCGACCAGCATCTTCTTGGTCTCGGCGATGGCCTTGGCCGGTGACAGGCCCTTGGGGCAGACATTGGCGCAGTTCATGATCGTGTGGCAGCGATAGAGGCGGAAGGGATCTTCCAGCTCGTCAAGGCGCTCGCCGGTGAACTCGTCGCGGCTGTCCGCCAGCCAGCGATAGGCCTGGAGCAAGATCGCCGGGCCGAGAAACTTGTCTGAATTCCACCAGTAGCTTGGGCAGCTGGTGGAGCAGCAGGCGCACAGGATGCACTCGTAGAGGCCATCCAGCTTCTCGCGATCCTCGGGCGACTGGAGCCGCTCCTTGCCCGAAGGCGTGGTCGACACCGTCTTCAGCCAAGGCTGGATCGAGGCATATTGCGCATAGAAATGGGTGAAATCGGGCACCAGATCCTTGATAACGTCCATATGCGGCAGAGGAGTGATCCGCACCTCGCCCTTGCAATCCTCGATCGCGGTGGTGCAGGCGAGGCCGTTCTTGCCGTTGATGTTCATCGAGCACGAGCCGCAAATACCCTCGCGGCAGGAGCGACGGAATGTCAGCGACGGGTCCTGCTCGTTTTTCATCTTGATGAGCGCGTCGAGCACCATCGGCCCGCAATCGTCGAGATCGATCTCGAACGTGTCGTAGCGCGGGTTCTGACCCGAATCGGGATCATAACGATAGACCTTGAATGCCTTCACATTGGCGGCGCCCCCGGCCTTATGGACCTTGCCCTTGCCTGAGATTTTGCTGTTTTTTGGAAGCGTGAAAGTCGCCATGCCTGAAATTCCCTAGTCGTTGCGTGCCTGCTAGCGCCTTGATCCGCCGACATCAATAGCGAACAGCATCCGCCTTCCCGTATATCGGATGTCGAAAAAAACCGGTTTGAGCCGAAAAGCCGTTTCCCGCGACTGACAACAGGCCTATAGAGATCGCGTTTATATATAGAGAGCGGCGAGGAAATGCCCCCCATCCATGTATTCATCATTTCATGGCGCGGACAACATGAGCGCGCTGCTGCGATCGCTCAATCGGTGGCTGGCTCCACTAACAAACTCTCTATCATCTATTCCGATCCCGCCGGACGGCCCAGCTGCCTTACATCCTTTCCCCTCATTGAACGCAGGGACGACCTCTATTGGGCTGACAAGTTTCAGGCCTGCCTAGAATACTGTGCCGCGGGGGAGATCATGCTGGTCATCCATGCTGATTGCCGGTGCGACGATTGGCCGCGCCTGATAGCGCGGTGCCGTGCGGGTTTCGAGCGTTTCTCAGATCTCGGCATATGGACGCCTCGGATCATCGGCACGCCTTGGCGACTTGAGCGCACGCGCATGAGGCGTATCTCTGACAGCGACTATAGCGTCGTGGCGCATACCGACGGGCTCGTGTTCGCGCTAAACCCGGCCTTGTATCCACGGATGAAGCGTGCAGATTACAGCAGCAATCTATATGGCCTGGGTATCGACTGGCTGTTCCTGTGCGCAGCCTATGCACGCGGCCTGACCGCCATGACCGACGAGGCCGTGACCATCCGACACCCGGTCACACGCGGATATTCCACCAACTCTGCCCGCGAGCAAAAGCGCGCGTTCCTAGAGCAAATGGCGCCGGATGAGCAGCTGGCTTATGTGCGTCTAAGAGCGCATTTACGCAAACGCCGTATTTATCATAAACTGTGGTGGCTTGCCGAGCAGCGCTGGCAGCGACAACACCGAGTGCTGCTCCCACAATAAATGTCATGTGGAGGAAAAATATCGGTGATGGAAGCTGAGCCCCCGAGACCTGTCGGCCTATCCAGGCTCAATACGCGATACGGCCCTTTCGTGGTGCCGCAAGAATGTGATCTCATAGGCGACTCTCTCAAGTCATATGGGGAGTGGGCCCAGAACGAGATTTCCCTGCTCCGGACTTTGATCAGGACTGGCGATACTGTGCTCGATATTGGTGCATGCTATGGGACACACACTAGGGCTTTTTCGGACGCGGTAGGTAAGGAGGGGCACGTCCTGAGTTTTGAAGCGTGCCAACAGACGGCAGACCTGCTGCAGGAAAACATTGCGCTGGCCCCTTTGGACAATATCACCATGCATCGGTGCGTCCTAGACTCAGTCTCAGGCCGGCAGGTTTGGATGACTGCTCCCTCCGAAAATCGTGGAGCCATGCACATCAATCACACTGAGATGCTGGAAAAAAGCGAACCTCACGCCACCGCAGTACTGAACGATTTTTCATTGAGTCGCGCCGACCTTCTCAAGGTGGACGTCGAGGGCCACGAAGTCCCAGTTTTGGAAGGCGGGGCAGAGATGCTAGCCCGGTGCAGGCCGATCGTATTCTGCGAAACGAACACCATTTCTGCAGGAATCAAACTTTATAATTTTTGGCCGGTCGATAATTACGAGATCTTCGGTATCCGAAGCTTTGCTACAAACAGGGATAATTTTTTCCGAAATAGTCATGATTTTTTCGGCGATGCCTCTGAGTGCAGCCTACTCTTCCTGCCATGCGAACGACGAACGGAACTTCCTTTAAAGGTCTCTGGCAATATTATTTCTCCTATAAAGCATACCGAAGATATCGTCGCCATGATGCTTGGCCAAGTTCAGTACTTGTCCAATTTCTGGTCTATAAAAGGAGAGAGACACGCATTGACCCAGCTGCGTTGTGATGTTCTAGAATTACAGAAAGGGCAAAGTATTTTTGGAAAAAACAGATTTTCAATAAAAAACAGAAAGTGTCGTCAAGCATATGAAGTTTAGTATTAAAGAGCTAGTAAACTACATACTATTCTCTGCAAAAACCGGGGGTTTGCGACCGCTTGCTCGATATATATTATTTGACGATGAACTTAAAACTCGCCCAACTTTCAACTGGATCACGCATAAAAAAAACGGCCGTATAAAAAGGAAATTTCACGACGTTCTCCACGCGGGAGCTATCTCAAATTTTGCTGATAGACAAATACAAGTGCTCAAAATTATACGGAAAAATAAGGAAACCGAAATCGATAATCTGAATAAACGTCAACCATCGCATCCTCATGACTTACAAGACTTATTGGATATCATTAAGAGAAATTCACTATCCAACTGCGTGATAATTTCTTTCAGCCATGATAACTTTAAAAAGGTGTCAGGCGGTATACAGCTCTGCGTTGACAAAGAATTGCACGAATTCAACTCCCGCAACTGGGACTATCTACATATATATCCAACGACGCCTATTACAATGCTCGCCGCGCACGGGGAAGATGTGAGCGTCGGGGCATCTATAAATGGGAGCGAGCTGCCCCCAACAACGATGTCCCAATTGATCAAGGTTGTAAAACGATTTTGTGAGGAAGAATATCAATTGGCGTTCGTTGTACATCATCTCATGGGTCATTCCCCTGAGCTGATTAGTGACATGTTCGTGGAATTTTCTCAGTATCCAACATACATCTGGGTGCACGATTATTTCAGCTTATGTCGTTCCTACACCCTGATGAGGAATGGGATTACATTCTGTAATGCACCCCATACATCGTCCAACGCCTGCATGACATGCGTTTATGGCGGCGATCGGTCCGAGCATCTCCTGCGCACTACCAAGCTATTTTCTGCAGCAAATGCGAAATTCATTTTTCCTTCAGCTATCGCGCGCGAATTCTCCGATAAATTTTTCAGCCAATTTGCTGCAAATAATTCGGTGATTTTGCCGCATATCGAACTAAAGGAAATAACAACACAAAATGGTCTGCCCGTCGATCAACCGGACGTTATCAGCGTTGCATTTATAGGTACACCAGCCCATCTAAAGGGTTGGACGGTGTTTCGAAGCATTGCCGAAAGGCACCGGACAGAGAGCCGGTATAAGTTTCTTGTTTTCTCGGCCCGTCCCCCCGTGCCTGGGGACTACGAGTGGATTCCAGTCCACACAACCGCTGCCGCACCTAATGCGATGATAGACGCCCTTGAAAAAAACCAGGTGGACATTGTGATAATTTGGCCGGGTTGGGCGGAAACCTTCTCTTTCACCGCTTGTGAGGCGCTCGCAGGGGGTGCGTATGTTGTAACTAACAGCTGGTCGGGAAATATCGTTAGGCTGGTGGAAAAATACGGTAGGGGCACTATTCTCAACTCGTGTTCAGAACTAGAGCAGTTTCTGACATCAGACGCCGCCCTAGACGCCGTGAAATGTATAAGGGAAATTCGTAACGAACGCCGGTTTCTCGTCAGTAGGAGCAAACTGACTTCTGAAGTTATGGGAATTTAAGGCAATCATGGCTGTACACGCATTTACAAGCTTCAGCTTTAGCTACGTTAATAGAGCGCGCGTACTTGCTAGATCGATCAGGAAGGTTCACCCGGACTGGGTGATATGGGCAGTAGTATCCGACCATCCGCCGCCAGCCTTCGAATTCGAAGTTGCGCGCGAAGATTTCGACAAGATATTATACATTGAGGATTTGTTCGGCTCTGAAGCCAACCGCTGGATTTTTGGGCACGACTTGATCGAGGCCTGCACAGGAGTGAAGGGCCGTGCGCTGGCCCATATTCTGGACCAACCTGATTGCGAAAAGGCATTCTTTTTTGACCCTGATACGGCTCTCTTTAACCCTATGGATGAAGTGGTTGATGCGCTGACCACACACAGCATCGTACTCACGCCCCATCAGCTCGACCCTGAGCCAAGAGAAGACAAGGGAGCGATAATCGATAATGAGATTTGCTCGCTCCATTATGGCTCATTCAATCTTGGCTTCGTAGGCGTCTCTAACACCAGTGAAGGGCGCCGGTTCGCTAAATGGTGGGACTCAAGACTGACGGATTGGTGCCATGATAGGCTAGATATTGGACTGTTTGTTGATCAAAAGTGGTGTAATTTGGTTCCCTGCTATTTCGATTCCGTCAAGATATTACGCGATCCAGGCCTAAACGTGGCAAGCTGGAACTTAAGCCAGCGTACAATTACCTTTGATGATGAGGGTATGGCTCGCGTGAACGGCAGCCCTCTTAAGTTTTTCCATTTCACGAAGCTTGGTCCCATTGGCGATAGCATGACCAGAAGATATGCCAGGGACAACGTGGAGGTCTTCGAGCTGTGGCACTGGTACAAAGATGAGGTGGCGAAGAACAGCGATCCGGCTATCCCTTCCGGATGGTGGCATTTCGGTCGGTTCGCCAACGGCAAGACTATAAAAAAAGCGGTGAGACGCCTGTATAGGGATTCACCCACGTTACAAAAACGCTATCCCAACCCGTATGTTGCTGGTCTTGGAGGGTATTCTGCCTTCAGCGTCAGAGCGACATCATGGTCGCGACCAATCCTGAAAAAAATAGGCAAGCCATTTAAACGGCTGAAGCGACTCGATCAAACTTGACGTCCGCTCCTCTCTCACCGCGTCACCAGCTTCACAACGAACGGATAATGGTCCGACCCCAGATCGGGTCCACGCTCCATCCACGCTGATGCCCAATCACGACCGAGCAGCGTGTGGTCGATGTCGAAAAGTGCGGGAAACGGCCATCCCGACGAACGCGCAGGCCAGCTCGCCCGGTCGGGTGGCAGAGTTCGCAAACCCAGCATGCGCGCAGCATCGCGCATCGTGATCGACCAACCGGTCGCGTTGAAATCTCCCACCACGATCAAATGTTGGCGCGGCACATCGTCCAGTTCTGTTGCAAGCCACAGCAGTTCTCGTTTGTGCGCCCCCATGGGCCATGGCTGCGAGAGATGAAGGCCGACCAGCGTAAACCCTGGAAAGCGCATGATGGCCGCCGAGAGAGCGCGGCGGTTATCCGCGTCGCCATGCGCGAGGCCGCGCATCTCCATTGGCTTGCGACGAGACAGGATCACGGTGGAGCAACTACGTGACCCATGGCAGGTCAGTACATAGGGTAACTCAAGAGCAAGCTTGGTAAGCAGTATCCTGCTTCGCCAGCCTACCTCCTGAAGAACGACTGCATCCGGTTGTTGGCTCAAAACCCATTGCGCCGCACCTTCAGGATCGCGGTTGGCAAACCACGCGTTGAAAGTCACGATGCGAACGACCTCCATCCCAGAGCGGCGAGTGGCATCCGGTGCGGGCCAGTTGGGTGTGCGATATGATATCAGCCAGCCAATCGCAGTCAGCCACAGAAGTACGGAGCCACCAACCCGGATACGATTGCGGCTCCAGCCGTCGATCCAAACCAGCACCCCTAACAACAGTGCCGCAACTATCGGCAACAGATGCGCACCGTGCGAAAGCAGCATAAGCACCGGCCGTGACGGGCCAAAGGCCAGCATCAGGAACAGCCCTAGGATCATAACCGCCCCCCCCCACACGACGGAGGCTGCGGAGCGCGGGCGCGGGAAAACGATGGCCATCCGCGCCTTATAGCCAGGTGCCACCCGCATGCCAGCCCTTTGGGGACTAGTGTCACTCCATGACGCCTGCTATGCGACCACCCAGCACACAGGAATCATAAACTTACGCGAGAGAAAACGGCTATGACTGAAGAGGTCGCAAGTGCATTCCGGCAGGCAATGCGCCGACTTGCCGCAACGGTGAATCTTATCAGCGTGACCGAAGAGGGTACTCCGAGGGGCATGGCGGCCACCGCAGTATGCTCGGTGTCCATGGATCCTCCGAGTCTTCTGGTCTGCGTCAACAAATCGGCCTCGCTCCACCCTGCCCTGATAGCCGCGACACACTTCAGCGTGAACGTGCTGCATCAGGATCAGATCGAAGCCGCAAGGCTTTTTTCCGACAACAGCCTGCGCGACGTGCGATTTGCCGATGCTGGATGGCAGCAACACCCTCTCGGCCCGCCGCTGCTCGCCGGCGCGCAAGTAGGCCTCATATGCGAGCGAAGCGAAATGCTGGCTTTCGCGACTCACACCATAGTTATTGGATCCGTGGTGGACGTCTCCCTGCGGGAAGATATCAACCCCCTGCTCTATCTCAATGGAGCGTTCGAAGCATTGAGGGATTGAGGCGCGCGCCAGAAGGTCTCAGCGGTAGCGGGAATCTAAAATTATAACATAAATCGCGGTAATCCGATGCTTCTGACGATGCCGTTTTTCAGAATACCCCCAATAATACCCCCTAGGCCGTTTTCTTGCCCGATTTTTGCCCTCCCCCTGAGGGCCTCAGCAGAGAGTTATTACTCAGCGGGTTTCGAGAGCAAGACTGATCCAAAATGACGGCATCCTTACTCGACTAACTGCTGCACTGCAGCGATGGTACGCGCGGGGCATGGAGGAAGACTATGCGATTCGTCAAAGGCTTCGCGGCGATGGCCGCGTTCGTATGTTCAGCGGCGGCTGGGCAAGCCGGGGCAGCCATGCCGGTTTTAGGTGTGGCAACCGGGACGACCACTTTGGACTATGCAGGAATGGCAACGGTAGCTTTGCCGACCAGTCCATGCGGTCGATGCAGGATTGTCATCAGCGCTCCCCTGGCGACATCGGCATTGCCCGAATTTCTCTATACCTATCACGTCACGCCCTATAGGCCGAGCAACTTCACGCCATATGACAAGACCGTGGCAATTCCCGTTGGTCCAGATCCGACGCGCCCGAACGGGCTATTCGCATATGAACCAAATGGCTTTGGCACAGCCACATTTATGCCAGCAAGGGTGATACCCGGATTAGGTCCGGTTGGGGAACGTGCGCTGGCGACGATAGTGTCATTCAACTCGGCATCCATTAAATTTACAGGCACGCCTGGCGCCGCGGTTGACTACGCCGTTACCGTGTCAGCAGCGCCCGAACCCTCGACATGGGCCCTCATGATAGCTGGCTTCGGTGCCATCGGCGCGGCGATGCGTCAACGGCGCCGGGCAAATCACGCGGGTGGGAACTGGAGGAGAGCATGAGCATAACAAGATCTTTGGCCGCGCTCGCTGCATTAGTTTTTTGGACGATGGCCGGGCAGGCGAAAGCTGTAACGACATTCGATCTCTCGATCACGCTAACTCCACAAAACAGCATTTATCAGTACTCCGGGTACAATATTAGTCCTAGCTTTCAGACATTTACTATTCGAACATCGTCCCCCGTAACCGGGTTCGTTGCCACATCCATGTACTTGGACGTCGTGAAGTTTCTTGATGGCAAATTCTATATGTACTCTGACTTTACCACTGATGGCTTTGTGTCACTGAATAATCAGAAGTTTGGACGCTTCCAAACTGGTTGCTGGCAAGCAAGGGATTTCTTTGGTCAGTGGGAGACTTTTCAGTGTGACCTTAACGGCCCGGCGAATCTATGGATCAACCTTGAAAATCTCACGCAGCCCGTAAGTGTTAGTTTGACTGCGTGGTCTCCATCCCCCGAGCCCGACACCTGGGCTCTTATGATCCTCGGCTTTGGCGGTATTGGCGCAGTGATGCGTCAGCGGCATCAGACAGCATCGGTCAACCGACACTAAAAGAGCCCGGTTTTTCGGGCTTTGTCTAGATGGAACAGGACTGTATCGGCCAGGAAAATGGAGCGGGTAGCGGGAATCGAACCCGCCTAGCTAGCTTGGAAGGCTAGAGCATTACCACTATGCTATACCCGCTCAATGGCTGGCAGCCCCTTGCCACGGCCGGGACGGTTTCGTCAACACGGCATATTGCGCTTTACGCTTGCGCCCTGCTTAGCCTATCCTGTGGCCATGGTCGGCCCCTTAGCGCAGCAGTTCGACGTTTTCGCTCGCTTGGTGGCAACCGGCAACATTGCCGCCTGTTCAGAGGCGCTCGGACTGCCCCCCGCCACAGTGATCGCGACTATGAACAGCCTGGAGGACATGGTCGGTGTTCAGATCTTCAGCGTGCAAGAAGGCGGCGTGGAGCTGACGGACGCAGGTCGCAAAGTTGTCACCGCGCTGGGCGAAATGCGCGCCGATGGGCCGGGAGACTGGACGGACGCACTGATCGTGCCACGCAAGGCGGAGGGGTCTGTGCCCGAGCAGGCGGAGGCCCCAGCGCCGCGTGTGCCGGAGATCGAAACGGTTGCTTATGAGCCGCTGGACGAGCCCCCCCCTGTAGAGCCGAAGCACTTCCGTCCTCATCGTCCGCTTGCAATTGCGCCGCTGGGCGACGCGCCGCCAGCAGCGCACCGGCACTCCGCCTCATCACGCGCGGCGATACAGACGATCACCCTCGCCTCTCACCCCGCGATCTTCAGCCATTTCCAGGAGGCGTTGCTCGCGTTCGAGGAGGCCAGCCCGGACATCGGTATTACGCTGATGCTCGAGAGCATCGACGAGGATCAGGCGGCGCGGCTGTTTTATGAGGGCGCGGCGGACATCGCTTATTATTATGCGCTGGCGGAGGGGCGCAGCTTCCCGAGCCGCTATGCCTGGAGCGAGCGCATCTCGATCTTCGTCAGTGCGGATCATCCGCTGGCGGCCGAGGAGGCGCTGGGCGCGCGGGAGATCGCGGCGCTCCCTTATGCGGCGCTGGGGCATGGCAACCTCTCCCGCCTGCTGGCCGAGGAGGCACTGAGGGACAGCGGCCTCGCCCTGCCCGCGCCGGAGCTGGAGACGGACGACCTCTACGCCATCATGAAGCACCTCAAGGAGGGCACGGCGTGCTTCCCCGCCTTCGGGCCGATGGCGCGGGACTTCGGGAAGATGCGGGGGATCGCCCGGCTGGCTTATGCCTCCGGACTACCGCAGATCCAGGTGCGGCAGGCGATCCGCCCGGCGCTGGCGCAGGACCCGGCGGTGCAGGCGCTAGCGGAGTTTCTGTTCCGCTGAACTGACTAGTTTTCCATGGCTTTTTCCACGGTGAAAGCGGTTCTGCATTTTGCAATTGATATGTTATATCATTCACGGTAGAGCGCGCAGGCGTCGAACGCACACCTCTGCTGACCCCCTGCCGGAGCCTGCCCTGTGACCAAACCCTCCCGCCGCCCTCTCCCCGTGACCATAGCCGCCCGACGCCCCTCCCCCGTTCTCCTCGCTTCGGCTGCCGCGATCCTCTTCGCACCGGCCGCGGCCCATGCGCAGACGCAGAGCCGGACCGGCGACCCGAGCTATCACGACCGCGCGCCGCAGGACATCGTGGTGACCGCCCTCGTCAACCGCAGCCTTGCGGACACGCTGGGTGGGGTTTCCGTCGTCTCGGGCGAAACGCTCGCCCGCGAACTGCGCGGCACCATCGGCGAGACGCTGTCCCGCCAGCCGGGCGTCTCCGCCACCAGCTTTGGCCCCAGCGCATCCCGCCCCGTGCTGCGCGGCCTGCAGGGCGAGCGAGTACGCGTGTTGACCGACGGCATCGGCAGCTTCGACGTTTCCAACACTTCCGTGGACCATGCCGTCGCGATCAACCCGCTGACAGCAGAGCGGGTCGAGGTGGTGCGCGGCCCCGCCGCCCTGCTCTATGGATCGAGCGCGATCGGCGGCGTGGTGAATGTGGTCGATGCGCGCATTCCGCACAAGATCCCTGACGAAGCCGTTCATATCGAAGGCATCGCCACGTATGGCAGCGCGGCAGACGAACGCACGCTTTCTGGCAAGGCGGAAGCGCCGCTGGGCGGCGGCTTTGTCGCGCATGTTGACGGCAGCTGGAGCAAGAGCGATAACTTAAGCACCGGCGGCTTTATCCTCACCCCGGCCTTGCGCGCCAAAGCCATTGCGAGCGGCGACCCGGACATTGCCGAGCTGGCGACATTGAGGGGCAAGCTGCCCAACAGCGCGGCGGAAAGCTGGGAAGTGGCGGGCGCGCTTAGCTTTATCGGCACAGGCGGCGATATCGGCTTTTCCGTCAACCATATCGACAACCAATATGGCGTGCCGATCCGCTATGCGCTGGTGCCCGGCGAGGAAGCCGAGGCGGTGAGCATCCACATGAAGCAGGACCGCGCCGACCTGCGGGCCGAACTGCACGCCGATGGCGCCTTTGTGGACCGCATCCGCCTGCGCGCAGGCTATGCGGATTATACCCATGCCGAGATCGAGGAAGACGGCGCGGTCGGTACGCGCTTCTTCGCGAAGGGCATGGAAGGGCGTGCGGAGCTGGTGCAGACCAAGCGGGATGGCTGGGATGGCGTGAGCGGCGTCCAGATTTTCACCCGCGATTTCTATGTGGTGGGCGAGGAGAAATTCCTGCCGAAAAACAGCACGACGCAGTTTGGCCTGTTTACGCTGCAATCGCTCGATATGGGTGCGCTGCGCATCGAGGGCGGCGCGCGCTTTGAGCATGCGCGGGTGAGCGCGGCGGAGGATGCGGACCTTGGCGTGCTGGCGCAGCGGCGCAGCTTCGATGCGCTGTCTTTCTCAGCCGGGGCGAGCCTTGAGGCCGCGCCCGGCTGGCGGCTGGGGGTGAGCGCGGTGCGCAGCGAGCGCGCGCCGGCGGCAGAGGAACTGTTCGCGCGCGGGCCGCATGCGGGCACGCAGGCGTTCGAGCTGGGCAACCCCGCCTTCGGCAAGGAAAAGAGCTGGGGCGTGGAAGGCAGCGTGCGCGGATCAGGCGCGGGCTATGCGGTGGCGCTCAATGCCTATCACAACTGGTTTGACGGCTATATCTATGACGCAGAGGTGGACGAAAGCGTCTGCCTCGCCGCGACTGGCCTGCCCGAGATAGAATTTCCCTGCTTCGCTTATAGCCAGGCCAATGCCCGGACCTATGGCTTTGAGGCGGAAGCAAGCGTGACGGCTGCGCGTTGGGGCGAGACGGCGCTCAACCTAGACGGTTCGGCGGATTATGTGCGCGCGACGATCAAGGGCGCTGGCCCTGCCCCGCGCATCCCGCCGCTGCGCGTGATGGGCGGCGCAGAGCTGGGCAATGAGGCGTGGACGGTGCGCGCCGAGGCGGAACACAGCTTTGCGCAGAAGCGCAACAACGCGCGCGAGACCGAGACAGGCGCGTTCACGCTGGTCAATGCGTCGATCAGCTGGCGGCCGATTGCAGGCAACCGCGCGACCAGTGTTACGCTATCGGCCAACAACATCTTCGACGTGACGGCACGGCGGCACGCGAGCTATTTGAAGGACTATGCGCCGCTCGCCGGGCGGGATGTGCGGGTGACGGCCAGGGTAGGGTTTTGAGGGGGGATTGAGCGCTGGGCGTGGGTCCGTGGAGGCAGGGATGTTGGGGACATGCCCGTTGCCCAATCTTGCAGTGGATGGAGACATTCAGACCGAGGACTTCGGGATCCAATTTATAGAAATCCATGGACCGGCATCACGAGTATATGGCATTCTGTACCAAGAAGGCACAGCATGAAATCCCTATTGACGGTCATTAGAACCACTCTTAATCATGCAACTTGAGAATCCGTGTATTTACAGGAGTTTGCATGCGTAAGGCGCTAATTATTCTTGGTTTATTTTCAGTACCTACAAATGCAACTGTCACGAACATTTCATCTGACACCCCTTCTTTTAGCTCTGGTGGCCCTGGAGATGTCGTGAATACTCTTCCTGGAGCCGGAGGCGCCTTTTGGAAGATTTATGGGGGAGCCCACCTCAACCACAGCAATGGCTCGATCAGTTTCTTAGATTTAAATGATAGTGCTGATGCGGATATATCTTCTAACGTGTCATTTATTAATTCGTATGACCACACCTATATCAATGTTTTTTCTGGATCTAACATAAGTTTTGTGAATGCTTCCGGAAATTCATCAGTAAAAATGTTTGATGGTTCCGTAGGATATTTCAACATGGATGGAGGTACTAACCTTTACATCACAGGCTTCAATTCCATCAGTTATATAAACCTTTATAATGGCGCACATGCTTCAGTGACGGGTTACGAGTTGTCCTACAACGCTGATCAGCTAACAGGCCGGGGGGTATCTGGTCAGCCATTTAATATCTGGGTACGGGATTTTGCCTGCGGTCTAGGCGGATGGTGTCCCACAGGAAATACTCCGGTTGGTTTGACCTTGAATAATCTGGGTGTCTGGCCGGGCGGCTCTGGTGAGCAGCCGTCAGGGGTTCCTGAGCCAAGCGTTTGGACACTGATGATTGCCGGTTTCAGCTTAGTCGGAATGGCGATGCGTAAGCGTCAAGCTATGGTGAGCGCTGCTTAATTACGGCTGATTTCAGTCTTGCCAACAACATCCAAGTGGATCATGCATCCGTATAAGGAAGTACCCTTGTTGTCGTGTCCGCAATGCTGCTCAACGCCAGAAAAGGCAACGGCCGCTCTCTCAAGGTTGTTAAGGCTCCTTGCTCCCTACCTCCCCAGCAGAACGCAAGGAGTGGAGTGATATCGGAATTGTAGTCATCCCGGACTTGATCCGGGATCCCGCTTTTTCGTTCACACCTGTGACACATGGATCCCGGATAGCTTGATTTTCCGCCCAAACCCTGTCGGAATTGGAGAAAATCAGCTTCCGGGAAGACGGGTTGGCACCCTTATGGCGCCAGCACGGTATCCTCTGCCTTGGGCAGCATCTCCGGATAGTCGAGTGTGTAGTGCAGGCCCCGGCTTTCGTGTCGTTTCAGCGCCGAGCGGATGATGAGGCGGGCGACGTCGACGAGGTTGCGCAGCTCGATCAGGTCCGGCGTGACGCGGAAATTGCCGTAATATTCGTCCACCTCGGACGCGAGCAGGTCTATGCGGTGCTTGGCGCGCTCCAGCCGCTTGGTCGTGCGCACGATGCCGACATAGTCCCACATGAAGCGGCGGATTTCCTTCCAGTTGTGCTGGACGATCACTTCCTCGTCGCTATCGGTAACGCGGCTTTCGTCCCACGGTTTGATCGCGGGGGGCGCGGGCAGTTCGTCCCAGTGCGCGCGGATATGTTTGGCCGCCGCCTCGCCGAACACGAAGCATTCGAGCAAGCTGTTGGACGCGAGGCGGTTAGCGCCGTGGAGGCCGCTCTCGCTCACCTCCCCGGCAGCATAGAGGCCGGGCAGGTCGGTGCGCCCGTCGAGGTCTATGATCACGCCGCCGCAGGTATAATGCTGGGCGGGGACGACCGGGATCGGCTCTTTCGTGATGTCGATGTCAAGATCGAGCAGGCGGGCGTAGATCGTGGGGAAATGCTCCTTCACGAAGGCCTCGCCCTTGTGGCTGATGTCGAGGTGGACATAATCGAGGCCGAGGCGCTTGATCTCGTGGTCGATGGCGCGGGCCACCACATCGCGCGGGGCGAGCTCGCCGCGCTTGTCGTGCCGGTCCATGAAGCGCTTGCCGCCATTGGGCGCGCCGGGGGGGAGCTTCAGCAGCCCGCCCTCGCCGCGCACCGCCTCTGTGATGAGGAAGTTCTTGACCTCAAGGTTGTAGAGGCAGGTGGGGTGGAACTGGTTCATCTCCATATTGGAGACGCGGCAGCCCGCGCGCCAGGCCATCGCGATGCCATCGCCGGTCGCGCCGCGCGGGGCGGTGGAGAAGAGATAGGCACGCCCTGCCCCGCCGGTGGCGAGGATGGTGGCGCGGCCGATGAAGGCGTCGACATGCTTGGTCTTGCGGTTGAAGGCGTAGACGCCCCAGACATGCCCATCGCCCGAGTAACGCTCGGCATGGCGGGAGGTGATGAGGTCCACCGCCACCATGTCCGGCATCAGGGTGATGTTGGGATTGGCCTCCGCCGCTTTCACCAGCGCCTGCTGCACGGCGGCGCCGGTGGCATCGTCGACATGGACGATGCGGCGGTGCGAGTGGCCGCCCTCGCGCGTGAGGTGCCAGCGCTCACCGAAAGAGGCGCCTCCCCCGTCTTTACTGGCGCTGTCTTCGTTCGCGTTGAAGGGCACGCCGAGCGCGGCGAGACGCTCTATCGCGGCGGGGGCTTCGGATACGACGAACTCGACCGTGGCGCGGTCATTGAGGCCCGCCCCCGCGATCATCGTATCCTCGACATGGCTTTCGAAGCTGTCACCCGCATCGAGCACCGCCGCGATGCCGCCCTGCGCCCAGTTGGTCGACCCGCCATCCAACGCGCCCTTGGCGAGCACCAGCACGCGCTTGTCCTGCGCGAGGTTGATCGCGGCGGTCAGCCCGGCAGCGCCGGAGCCGATGATGATGACGTCGTATCGGTTCAGCATATAACCCGCCCGTTGAGCGCCGTCATTTCCTCTTGGCTCGGCGCCTCCCACTCGCTCTCCATGAAATCGAACATTTCACGGGTCACATCCAGCGCATAGGTATCACTGCGCGCCTGGTTTCGATGCTGGACGCGGCGCCAGCGCTCGTTGGCAGGCACATCGACCCAGTGTAGCGCGACAGGTGTGTCTATACTGTCTGCGAATGCGCCAAAGGCAGCACGATGAGCCGATTTGGTGAAACCCAGATCGAGAACAGACTCGACGCCGATACGAGCCAGCGCCGCGACCTCGCCCCTGATCTGCGCCTCACACCGCGCGATCCGTTCCAATGTCCATTCGAACTGGATGGGTTGCGGGCTATCCATCCAAAACAAGCGCGCCATCCAGTCGTCAATCGAAAACGCCAGTCCCCGAACGGAGTCGGCAAGCGAGCGCGCGTAGCTGGTCTTGCCCGCTCCTGTTCCGCCTGTGACCAAATGAACATGCGGCTTATTTTCGGACGGGGGTGTCAAGCCGCTTCACTCGTGAGGTTGAGGAACACGTCCTCCAGGTCCGGCTCCCGCGTGGCGACGTCGACTATGCCGAAGCCGGACGCCTGCACGGCGTCGAGCACCTGGCCCGCATTGGCGCGATCCTTGCGGTAGCTGATGCTGAACACCCGATCGCTGGTCTTCTCGACCTTGTCGAAGCTCGGGTGCGCGGGGAGTGTGGCGATGTCGCGGTCTACCGTCACCATCACGATCTTTTCCTGCGCCATGTCCACCAGCTCGCGCGTCGGCTTGTCGGCGATCAGGCGGCCATGGTTGATGATGGCGATGCGGTCGCACAGCTCCTCGGCCTCCTCCAGATAGTGGGTGGTGAGCACGATGGTGACGCCCTGCGCGTTCAGCTCGCGCACATAGTCCCACAATTGCTGGCGCAGCATGATGTCGACGCCCGCCGTGGGTTCATCGAGCACGAGGATCGGCGGGGAATGGACCATCGCCTTCGCGACCATGAGGCGGCGCTTCATGCCCCCCGAGAGGGTGCGGGCGTAGGCATGCGCCTTGTCTTCCAGATGCACGGCGCGCAGCAGCTCCATCGAGATGCGCTCGGCCTTGTGCACGCCATAGAAGCCCGCCTGATTTTCAAGGGTCTCGAACGGGGTGAAGAACGGATCGAACAGGATTTCCTGATTGACGATGCCGATGCTGTTCTTGGAATTGCGCGGGTTCGCATCGATGTCAAAGCCCCAGATGCGCGCGCTGCCCGATGTTTTCGTCACCAGCCCGGCGAGGATGTTGATCAGCGTCGATTTGCCCGCGCCGTTGGGGCCGAGCAGGCCGAAAATGCGCCCGCGCGGAATGTTGAGGCTCACATCGTCGAGCGCCTTCTTGCCGCCCGCATAGACCTTGGTCAGGTGCGCGATCTCGATTGCGTTCTGCGCGGAATGAATGTCTGTCATGCCCGCGTCATAGCGACGATTACGGCGTGCGCAAACGGCATATTGAACCTATTAACCGCCGATGCTAAGGCGCGGGTCCATGAGCAGCCAGCCCGACCCCTATCGCCCGGAAACCATCCGCACCGACAAGCGCCGCATCGCCTGCGACGGATCGGGCGATATTCCAGCCGCGCTGGGCCATCCGCGCGTGTGGCTGGAAATCGACGAGAGCGGCGCGGCCGAATGCGGCTATTGCGACCGGCGATTTGTGCTGATCGGCGGGCCGGCGGACCATTAGGGTCAGGCTGGGGCTGCCGAGACTAGACGCCTGATACAGACGCGTCATCCCGCAAGCCGATTTTTCCAAATCCGTCGGGATTTGGGCAGGAATAGCGCTATCCGGGATCCAGTAGGCAGCGCGGGCAGAAGCTGGATCCCGGATCAAGCATTGCCTCGAAAAAGCCGAGGCTTTTCCGGGCAAAGCTAAGTCCGGGATGACGGAAATCTTGAACTGGTAAAAGCCCGTCGCTGCTCTATATCGGTTCCATGACAGACAGCTCCTCCCAATATACCGATGCCCGTGGCCTTCTCTATCGCGACGGGATGCTTGACCCCGATGGCGCGAAACGCCTCACCGCGAGGGCCCTCAAGAACTGCGACGATGGCGAACTGTATCTTCAATATCGGGCGACCGAAAGCTTCGGCTTTGACGACGGGCGGCTGAAGACCGCCGATTATTCGACCGACAAGGGATTTGGCCTGCGCGGGGTTTCGGGCGAGATGACGGGCTTTGCCCATGCGAACGAGATCAGCGAGGCGGCGATCAACCGCGCGGCGCAGACGCTGAGCCTGCTCGATCCGGCGAGCCAGTCCCCCGCCCCGCCCCCTGCGCGGACAAACCGGCATCTGTACACGGAAGCCAATCCCCTTGAACTCGTTCCCTTTGCCGAGAAGGTGGCGCTGTGCGCCAAGATCGACGCGGTAGCGCGCGCCGCCGATCCGCGCGTCAGCCAGGTGTCGGTAAACCTTGCGGGCAGCTGGTCCGTGATCGACATCGTGCGCGCCGATGGCTTTACCGCGAGCGACATTCGCCCGCTGGTGCGCCTCAACGTCTCGGTCATCATGGAAGAGAACGGGCGGCGCGAAACCGGCGTGTTCGGCGTCGGCGGGCGTTATCTCTATGACGGCGTGATGGAGGAAAGCGTGTGGCGCCGGGCGATCGACGAAGCGATCAAACAGGCGCAGACCAACCTCCGCTCGGTCGATGCCCCGGCGGGGGAGATGCAGGTTTTGCTTGGCTCCGGCTGGTGCGGCGTATTGCTGCACGAGGCGGTCGGCCATGGGCTGGAGGGCGATTTCAACCGCAAGGGCACCTCGGCTTTTTCGGGACGCATCGGCGAGCAGGTGGCGGCCAAGGGCGTCACCGTGGTGGACGATGGCTCAATCTTCGAGCGGCGCGGTTCGCTCTCGATCGATGACGAGGGCACACCGACGCAGGAGACGGTGCTGATCGAGGACGGCATATTGAAGGGTTATATGCAGGATCGGCTCAACGCGCGCCTGATGGGTGTTGAGCCCACGGGCAACGGGCGGCGCGAGGATTATGCCCACGCGCCGATGCCGCGCATGACCAACACCTTCATGAAGGGCGGCGAGGATGACCCGGAAGAGCTGCTCTCCCGCGTGAAGGACGGCATCTATGCCAAGAGCTTTGGCGGGGGGCAGGTCGATATCGTCTCGGGCAAGTTCGTGTTTTCCTGCACCGAGGCCTACCGCGTTAAGAACGGCAAGATCCTCGATCCGATCAAGGGCGCGACGCTGATCGGTGACGGACCGGAGGCGATGAGCCGCATCAGCGGGATCGGCAACGACATGGCGCTGGATGAAGGCATCGGCATGTGCGGCAAGGCGGGACAGAGCGTGCCCGCAGGCGTGGGCCAGCCGACGCTGCTGATCGACAGGTTGACTGTTGGTGGCACGGGCGGCTGATAGCCATGGAAACGCGGCGCTTCGATGTCATCATCATGGGCGGCGGGTTGATCGGCCTGACGCTGGGCATAGGCCTTTCGAAGCATGGCGTTTCGTGCGCGGTGATCGACCCGGCGCAACCGGAGGCCACGCTTGCGCCGAATTTTGACGGGCGCGTCTCCTCGATATCAAGCGCGAGTTGGAAGCTGTTTGAGGCGATCGGCATCGCGGAACGGCTGGAGGGCAAGGGCTGCGCGATCGAGCGCATCTGGGTGTCTGACGGATTGCAGCCGGGCACGCTCGATTTTGCACCACCGGAAGACGACGACACGCCGATGGGCATCATGTTCGAAAACCGCGAGACGCGGCTTGCCCTGCGCGAGTGCGCCGAGGCGGCAGAGCACCTGACGCTCTATCAACCCGATAGCGCGCTGCATGTCGAACGCAGCCTTGAGGGCGTTTCCGTGACGCTGGCGAGTGGCGCCAAGCTCTCCGGCTCGCTGCTCGTTGGCGCGGAGGGGCGCGCCAGCCCTACGCGCGAGGCGGCGGGCATCACGGTCGCGAAATGGGCCTATGATCATGTCGCGATCGTCACCGCGTTTCATCATGAGGTCGATCACGCGGGCACGGCCTATGAAATTTTCTATCCCGGCGGGCCGTTCGCGCTGCTGCCGATGCAGCCCGCCCTGCCGGGCAAATACCGCAGCGCGGTGGTGTGGACCGTGCCCTCTGCTCAGGCGCCGGCCATGCTGAAGCTCGGTGAGCGCGGGTTTCTGGCCGAAGCGCAGAAGCGGATCGGCGGTTTTCTGGGCGAAATCAGCCTTGCAGGGCCGCGCTCCAGCTATCCCTTGGGCTATCATCGGGCGGCGCGGATCACCGACACGCGCCTCGCGCTGGCCGGAGACGCCGCGCACGGGATCCACCCGATTGCGGGACAGGGCGTTAACCTGGGTTTTCGCGATGTTGCCGCGCTGATCGAGGTCATCGTGGACGGGATGAGGCTGGGGCTGGAGCCGGGCGATGCGCAGCTTCTCACCCGCTATCAGCGCTGGCGCAGCCTCGATACGCTTTCGGTCACAATGGCGATGGGCGGGCTGGTGCGCTTGTTCGATGTGCCGGGCCGGCTCCCCTCGCTGGTCCGGCGCGCGGGACTGGCGGCGGTGCAGCGAGCCGGGCCGCTTAAGTCCCGCTTTATGAACGAAGCGCGCGGCGAGAGTGGCGCGCTGCCACGGCTGCTGGCGGGAGAGATGGTATAGCGGCGGGAGCAGCGAGTGGCACGGCGGCCGCACCCCATGCGGTGCCATTGCGGGCTATCAGATCAGCCATCTTATCGGCCGGAACGGGCTTGCTGAAATAATAGCCCTGCCCGACGGCGCAGCCCAGCTCCCGCAAAATATCGGCAACGCCCTCCGTCTCGATACCCTCCGCGATCACGGGCAGCTCAAGATGATGGGCCAGCCCGATGATGGCCTTTGCCATTTTCAGCTTGTCGGCATCATGATCGATATCGGTGATGAAACTGCGGTCGATCTTGATCTTGTCAAAGGGCAGGAGCCGCAGGTGATGAAGGCTGGCATAGCCCGTTCCGAAATCATCAAGGCCGATCTTCATGCCCTGATTTTTGAACGACTCGATGCTGCGCGTGGCACTTTGTTCGTCCGAGATGATAGCGTTTTCGGTGATCTCTATCGCAAATCGTTGCGGCGCGAAGCCGTTGCGCGTGAGGGCGGCCAGGATCTTGTGGCTGAGCCACGGATCCTGAAACTGCACCGGCGAAATATTGATCGCGATCGTGAGATCGGCGCGCCATGCGCGCGTGTCCTCGCAGGCCCTGTCGATCAGGCACAGCATCAGATCGGTGATGAGCCCGCACTCTTCGGCGATCGGAATGAACTGATCCGGCCCGATGGCATAGCCATCTTCGCGCGGCCAGCGGGCGAGCAGCTCCACCCCGATCAGCGCGCCGGTCTTGAGGTCGACGAGCGGCTGGTAGAACGGCACGAGCTCTTTGCGCGCAACCGCCCCGCGCAGATCAACCTCCAGCGCCGCGCGCGCCTTGATATGCTCGTCCATCGCCGCTTCATAGCAGCGGCACTGATTGCGCCCCGCTTCACGCGCGCGATTGAGGGCAACATCGGCAGCGCGTATCAGGCCAAGATGATCTTCGGCATGCGCGGGAAAATGGGCAAGGCCCGCAGTCGCACCGATATGATGAACCAGCCGCTGGTCTTCGAACGGCTCCGTCATCATCTGAACGATCTGCTGTGCCGTATTCTGGGCGTACGCAGCATCATATCCGGTAATATCGATCACGAGCGCGAACTCGTCGCCGTCAAGCCGATAAGCGGTGTAGTCTGCCCGCTTATTTTGCGTCAGCCTCTGTGCGACCAGTCGCAGAAGCCGGTCTCCAGCGATGTGACCGTGCGTATCGTTCACCTATTTGAAGCGATCGAGATCAAGATAGACGAGCGCAACCTCCCTCTGGCTTGGCTCTGTGGTGAGCCGCTTGAGATTATCTCTCAGCGCCGTGCGATTGGGAAGGCCAGTCAGAGGATCATGATAGGCGATCATCCACACCTTCTGTTCCGCCTGCTCTCGGGCCGAACTGGCGAGAAGCATCTCCCGATATCTGCGCCATGCAAATATGGCGATGCCGAATGCGGCGAGAATGAAGGCGAGGATGACAGAGTCCATCTCGGTTTCGGGATTGTCCCGAACCCACTCGAAGAATCGGTCGCAAGTTTCCGTCCGCTCGATTACCAGCCAGACCAGCCCGGCTGAGAGCGATATTACGATAGAATCCTGTTTTGCCAGGGAAATAGGTGGCATTTTGCTCTTACATCTCCTCCGACACTGGCATTTCTTTGATGTTCGATGCCCTCACTCTTCGATTTCTTACCCGCTGACGGTTAATTTTCTCCGTGCGGATCAGGCGGAGCTATTACCTGACCGGGAACCTGATCGCGTCGAACGGGTTCTGGCCCTTGTGGGGTGCTAACCCGCCGCATGTCTGCGGCGACCCAGGAGACGAAGCCATGCACCACCGTTTGCTCATCACCGCATCCCTTATCGGCACTGCCTTTATCGGCGGCGCTTTCGCCCAGGCTCAAACCTCGACGACGGCTGGCACCGAGGAGATCATCATTACCGGCAAGTACGGCCGTAGCGCCGACGACATCCAGTCGCTCTCGCAGTCCGTCAGCTATACCGACCTCGATATCAGCACTGCGGAAGGCAAGAAGATGCTGCGCCAGCGGGTGAACCTGACCGCGCGCTGGCTGTGCGAGAAGCTGGGCGAGTCCGATACTGCCTCGCCGCCGGTGCCCTCATGCCGCCAGGCCGCGGTGAGCGACGCCATGGCGCGGGTCGGCACATTAGAGGCGAGCGCCGCACCGCGCGGCACGACATGGACGGCGCCTGCCGCGTGGTCAGCCCCTTATCCGGCGGACTGGTCCACGAAATATCCCTGATCCCGCCCCGAGCGGCAACCGTTAGCTCCCAAGCGGCAATCGGCGTCTTCCCCAGCGGGAGGCGCCGATTGTTTTGCTATACTCAGCTTTTACTTCGCCGGTACAAGGGCCAGCATCGCGCGGTTGGCGGCCTCGATCATGCCGGTCACTTCCTTGCCGTAACCCGCTTCGTCAGCGATCGTGGCATTGAACTGAAGGTTGATGTCACCCCGCTTCTGCGCCGAGAACATCAGGCCGCCGCTGCGCTGGAAATCACCTTGGCGCACGTCGAAATAGTCGGTGCTGCCCATGACAGGCTCAGCTATGCGCACCACGACATCGCCATCCTTGGGCGGCACGATTTTCGTCATCGCCACCTTCTGCCACTTGGCGTTGCCATCAGGCGTGCGGAAGGCGATGTGCGTCTGGTCAGAAACCAGACCGACCTGCGCCAAAGCAGAGCCAGCACCAGTCACTTTGCGGTCCAGCTGGTTCCAGCTTCCCATGTTCAGCGCACCGCTGCTATCGGTGAAGAAGCCGCTATGCTGGCTAACGGAGTAGGATGTGGAACGCTTGGCGTCGGCCTTGCCAAGGCTGACGACATAATAAGCCTTGACGATGTTGGCGTTGAGCTCCTTGGCAAGCGCGACTTCCAGGCCCGGTACCTTCCACGCATTGGCCTGCTTCATGATAGACAAGCCATCAGGAGTAGCAGACTTGCCGCCAAAGCCGCCAGTCCAGCTCAGATACGTGGTCGAGGGATAGACGAAATTGCCGGTTTCGCCCTGATAGGCGGTATAGGGCGCGAGGCCCGGTGCACCTACCAGCATGACATCGCCCATCGAGTTGGCGAAGCGGCTGTGGTTGGCGAAGCCTGCCTGCTGAAGGATCGCGCGATAATTGGCACTCGCCTGCACCTGATCATCCGGCACGACTTCATAGCCGGCGGCCGTGAGCTGTGCAGCAAGCTCGCGGTGCGCGGCGCCGCTGATGGCATCCATCAGGTTCGGGTTCATATCGGGCATGGCGAGCACCGTCTGCACCTTGTCGCGAGAGGTGAGGAACGGCACGAAAAACTGCGCGCCTGCGTCCGCGCCTGTGCTCGCCTGAAATGCGATGATAACGCTGGTAATCGCGACACGCTTGGTGGCGGCGAGCCCTGTAGCCGCTGAATCGGTGAAGACTGCGGCAGGCAGCGCCTGGGGCGTAGCGGATGGCTGAGCCATAAGTGGCCCGGCAGGCATAGCCGCCATGGCCGAAAATACGAACACACAGACAGATTTGAATTTCATGAAATCCCCCACTCCCACATGATCAGGCGCCGCATCTGGCATGAAAGCGAACGGCAGAAAAGCCCCCTTCTAGATGCTTTGACGTCCGACTGGCGTACCCCCTTGAAACCCCATCACCTTTACCTAAATCTCCTGTGTCCGGGCGCAACAGCGGCGGACAATCAAGCCGGATGCCATGATGGATCCGGCGCAAGTGCAACTCGCTCAACAGAGGAGATATGACTATGCGTGGATTTGACCTTACCCCCTATCGCCGTTCGACCGTGGGCTTTGACCGCCTGTTCGACCTGATCGAGAACAACGCGCGCGCGGTGCAGGGCGATAATTATCCCCCGTTCAACATAGAGCGCCTTTCCGACGACAAGTACCGCGTGACGCTCGCCGTCGCGGGCTTCCGCGAGGATGAGCTCGACATCGTGGCGCAGCAGAACCTGCTTCAGGTATCAGGCCGCAAGGCCGAAATCAGCAACGATGAGCGCGCGAAATTCGTACATGTCGGCATCGCCAACCGCAGCTTCGAGCGCCGGTTCGAACTGGCCGATTTCGTGCGGGTCGAGAGCGCGAACCTTGCCGACGGCCTGCTGACGATCGAGCTGGTGCGGGAAGTGCCCGAGGCGATGAAGCCGAAGAAGATCGCGATCAATGGTGGGCAGATCGTCGAGATCGGCAAGCAGAGCGACGCGGCTTAAGCTGAGCATCTAGAGCGCGCTGCGTTAAATCTGACCCAAGACGCGCGCTCTATCTTTTTGTTGTCGCATCGTTTTTGCCAAAAACCGGTTCCCACTTTTTGGCACGATGCTCTAACAGGGGGTGGCGGACAAACGCCCCCACCCCAACCCCTCCCCTCAAGGGGAGGGGCTTTTTGTTTCTATACTAGGCGGCTCTGCTTCACTGCAGCCTCGATAAAGCCGGCGAAGAGCGGGTGCGGATCGAACGGTTTGGATTTCAGCTCCGGGTGGAACTGCACGCCGATGAACCACGGGTGATCGGGCCGTTCGACGATCTCGGGCAGCTGGCCGTCTGGCGACATGCCAGAGAAGATCAGCCCGCCCTTTTCGAGCGGCTCGCGATAGGCGGCGTTGACTTCGTAGCGGTGGCGGTGGCGCTCGCTGATATCCGTGCCGCCATAGATGCCCGCCACCACGCTGTTGCCGGTGAGCTTCGCGGCATAGGCGCCCAGCCGCATCGTGCCGCCCAGATCACCCTCGGCGCTGCGTTGTTGCAGGCCCTCTGCGCTCATCCACTCGGTGATGAGGCCGACGACAGGCTCTGACGTTTCACCAAATTCGGTGGTGGAGGCATGGGCGATGCCGGCGGTGTTGCGCGCGCCCTCGATGCATGCCATCTGCATGCCCAGGCATATGCCGAAGAACGGCACGCCGCGTTCGCGCGCGAAGCGGACCGAGGCGATCTTGCCTTCCGAGCCGCGCACACCGAAGCCGCCGGGAACGAGGATGCCGTGCATCGGCTCCAACCGCGCGGCGATGTCGCTATCCGGCTCCTCGAACAGCTCGGCGTCGATCCATCGGATGTTGACCTTGACCCGGTTGGCGAGTCCGCCATGCACCAGCGCCTCGTGCAAAGACTTGTACGCATCCTGCAGGCCGACATATTTGCCGACGACACCGATCGTCACCTCCCCCTCGGGGTTGGCATAGCGGTCCATGATGTCGAGCCAGCGCGCCATTTCCGGCTCTGGCGCGTTTTCTATCCCGAAGGCGCGCAGCACCTCTTCGTCCAGCCCCTCGGCATGATATTGCGTCGGCACCGAGTAGATGCTCGGCGCATCGAGCGCAGGGATCACTGCCTGGGTGCGGACATTGCAGAAGAGCGCGATCTTGGCGCGCTCGCTCTCCGGTAGCGGCTGTTCGCAGCGGCAGAGCAGGATATCGGGCTGGATGCCCAATGAGGTCAGTTCGCGCACGCTGTGCTGGGTCGGCTTGGTCTTCAGCTCCCCGGCGGCGGCGATATAGGGCACGAGGGTTACGTGCACGAAAATCGACTGGCCGCGCCCCAGATCGTTATGAAGCTGGCGGATTGCCTCCATGAACGGCAGGCTCTCGATATCGCCCACGGTGCCGCCGATCTCGCACAGCACGAAATCCAGCCCCTCGGTATCGGCCAGCGCGAACGCCTTGATCTCGTCGGTCACGTGCGGGATCACCTGAACGGTGGCGCCGAGATAGTCTCCGCGCCGCTCCTTGGTGATGATCGTCTGATAGATGCGGCCCTGCGTGACGTTGTCCGACTGCCGGGCCGAGACGCCGGTGAAGCGCTCGTAATGGCCGAGGTCAAGGTCCGTCTCGGCACCGTCATCCGTCACATAGACCTCGCCATGCTGATAGGGCGACATCGTGCCGGGGTCGACATTGAGATACGGATCGAACTTACGAATACGCACGCGATATCCCCGCGCCTGCAGCAGGGCTGCAAGCGAAGCGGCCATAAGGCCTTTGCCGAGCGAGGAGACCACGCCGCCGGTTATGAAAATATACCGCGCCATGGGAGGGGACGATTAGCCTTATTCATGAGGGTTGGGCAAGCGCGCGATGCGGCGCGCCTGCAATTAAATTGCTTGACTAGGTAAGTGCGCGGTTATTGCGCGAGCGGAACCGCGCCGTTGGCCGTGCCCTGCGGCTGTGCCTGGCCTACGCTCTGCGCCGCCCCGGCGAGCGGATCGCCATTTGCGGGCGCGGCAGGAGCCTGCTGCTCCAGCGGAGCGCCGCCCTGCTTGGCGAGCGAGGTGTCAATCTGCGACGGCGCGCGCTTCACCGACGCCAGCACCGCCAGAGCGATGCTCAACATGACGAAAACGGTTGCCAGCACGGTGGTGGAGCGCGTCAGGAAATCCGCCGCGCCGCGCGCCGACATGAAGCCGGACGGGCTGCCGCCCATGCCCAGCCCCCCACCCTCGGAGCGCTGCATCAGGATAACGGTGACGAGGCAGGTCGCGATGATCGCCTGCACAACGAGAAGAAATGTGAACATGAAAGCTTATCCGTTGTCCTGAAGCAGTGTGCCGCGCCTCTCTAGCGGGGATGGACAAAGCGTTCAACCCGCCGAGCCGCCTTTTGCTGCACCGGCATGAGAACGCCTTGTGTCACATTTCAGGCGGACCTTCAGAACTTCACGCGCGCGGTGAAGCGGGCGTTGATCGGCGCGCCGGTGGAGATGTTGTTGTTGTTGTGCGCATCGGCATAATAGGTTTCATCGAGCAGGTTCTCGATATTGACCTGAAGTTGCACCTTGTCTGACGGGCTGAAAAACAGTGCAGCATCCACCCGGGTGAAGCCGGGCAGGCGCGTGGCGGAGCTGTTGCCCCCCGGATTATGCAGCGCGGCATATTGGCTCGCCTGATGCACGACGCCCAGCCCCGCGCCGACGGTGCTGTTGAAATCATAGCGGTTCCACAGCGCGAACTGGTGTTTGGGCACCTGCGCCACGCGGATGCTGTCATTGCCCTTGATGTAGGCATCCTGCCAGGTGTAGCCCCCGCTGACTTGCCACGCCTTGGTGAGCTTGCCGCTGAGCGCCAGCTCCAGCCCACGCGTGCGCGTTGTGCCGGCGACAATGGTCTGGGCCGGAGCAATTGGGTTGGGCGTTGTCGCGTTGCTGCGATCGAGCTGAAACAGCGCGGCGGTGACATTGAGGTTGGGCTTTATATCCCACTTTGCGCCCACCTCATAGTTGGTGAACTTTTCGGGCGCGAGATCCTGCTGCGCGGGGGTCGAGCCGGAGGCGGGCGCAAGGGTGAGGAACTGATCGCCCGATCGCGGCAGGAACGACTGGCTGTAGCTGCTGTAGATCGAGATATTTTCCTGCGGCTTCAGGATCAGGCCGAAGCGCGGGGATATTTTCTCATCCGTGCGGGCAAAGCGGCGGTTGTTGCCGGCTATGTCCACGCCCTTGATCTCGAACCGGTCATAGCGCGCACCGACGATGATATCGACATGCGCGTTGACGCTGATCTGATCCTGCACATAGGCCGAGAAGAAGGTCACATCGGAGCGGGTGCTGCGGCTGACGGCGGGGAAAGTCACCGTTGGATAGGCGAAGGTCGCGAGGTTCAACGTCGAGGATGACAGCACCGCGTTATAGCGCTGGTTCGCCGACTGCTGGTTGCCATATTCCAGCCCGATGAGAATCTTGTTGTCCATGCCGCCCAGCGCGACATCGGCGACGAGATTGCTCTGCGCAATGAAATTCTCCCGCTGGGTGGGGTCGATATACCCCGCCAACGCCACCGTGCCGTTGACGCCGGTCGCGGGGCCGTTGGCATAGACGTTGGTGTAATATTTGTCGAAATCGCCATAGAGCAGGGTTGTCGACCAATCGAGCCAGTCCGCCAGCTCTCCATCAAGCCGCGCCTTGACGATATGAGCCTCCAGCCCCGCGCGGTTGACGCCCGGCACGCCGAAGAAGCTGTCACGATGACCGGGCAGCGGCCCGCGCACGCAATTGGCGCCGCAATTGAGCGAGGGGATGCCGCGATCGGTGACGCGGTCATCCTTCACATATTCATAGGACAGGCCAGCCTGCCAGCCTGCGCCCAGCTCCAGCGCGACATAGGGGTTTATCGCGTAGCGCTCGCCATCGTAATAGTCGCGGTGGTTGCCCAGTTCCTCGTAGAAGCCATTAACCCGAACCGCCGAGGAAGCGCTGAGCGGAACATTGACGTCGGCCGAGATATCCCACGCGCCGAAGCTGTTGACGCTCGTTCCGCCCGCAATCCGGGTGCGATCCCGCTGCGGCGTTTTCTGCACGCGGTTGATGATGCCGCCGCCGCCGCCGCGGCCAAAGATCATGGCGTAAGGGCCTTTCAGCACCTCAACCCGCTCTATATTATAGAGGCTGCGATAATATTGGACGTCGTCGCGCACGCCATCGAGGAAGAAGTCAGCCGTGGTATTTTGTCCGCGCAGGGTAATCTGGTCACGGTTGCCCTCACCCTGCCCCACGGTAGTGCCCGGCATATAGCGCAGCACATCGGCCATGCTGTGCTGGGCCTGGTCATCCAGCTGCTCACGCGTGACGACGGAAATGCTTTGCGGCACATCGAGCAGCGGGGTGTCCGTCTTGGTAGCCGTGATGGAATTGCGGGTAACATAGCCATCCGAATGGCCGATGACGATGATGTCGCTTTCGGAATTCTGCGGCGCTTCGTCTGCCATCGCCGCCGATGGAACCGCCACCATAGCCACAGCCAGCATCACACGCGCATTCACGGCACACCCCCGACTCGGATCAAATCGGGGGGTCCTATGCCGATATTGCAAATCGTTTGCAATCCTTATTGCGAATGATTTGCATTTTTGAACTTGGTCAAAATGGCACAGCGTTTATCCCGCTGCCGCGATCACCGGGCCGAATTTTGCCGCCGTCAGACTCGCGCCACCGACCAACCCGCCGTCGACATCCTCGAGCGCGAAGATCTCGGCCGCGTTCTCGGCATTGACCGAACCGCCGTAGAGGATGCGCATTGCGGCGCCGACTTCCGCCCCGGCCAGCTCCGCGAGCTTGCCGCGAATGCCACCGTGCATCTCGGCAATCTGCTCCATCGTCGGGATACGGCCGGTGCCGATTGCCCAGATGGGTTCATAGGCGATCGAAAGCCAGTCGGCCGCCGCGCCTTGCGGCAGCGACTCGGCAAGCTGATTGAGCACGAAGGGTAGCGCCTCGCCCGCATCGCGGGTTTCGAGGCTTTCGCCCAGGCACAGAATGACCTTTAGGCCTTCCGCCTTGGCGGCCAGCGCCTTGGCGGCGACATCTGCGCTGCTCTCATGCTGGTCGGTGCGGCGCTCGCTGTGGCCGACAATGACTTGAGTGGCGCCCGCTTCCTTAAGCATCGCGGCGGAGAGGCAGCCGGTATGCGCGCCATTTGCCTTCTGGTGGCAATCCTGCGCGCCGATGAACGCCGCGCCTGCCTTGTCTGCCGCCGCCGCGATCAGCGTTGCGGGCAGGCACAGGCCGACCTCGACGGCGGGATGCTCCGCAGCGAACGCGCCGATCGCCTCGACATCGACAAGCTGCGCGCGCAGGCCGTTCATCTTCCAGTTGCCAACAACGAGCATCCTGCGGCTCATAGTTCCTCCGTTTTCCAGCTATTCCCGATATGGAGCCGCGATTAGCGCCTCAGTCGGTAAAGTCCAGTCCCCGCTTGAAGCGGGCGGCCTCTCCTCCTAAAGCGGCACAGGATTTTTTATACGCACGCCGCCCCGGACGCGGGCGGACCTGGGCAGGACAGATAAATGATCGGTTTTTTTCGGCGCATCATGGGATCGAAGTTCGGTGCGGTCTTTGCGCTGCTCTTCCTCGCGACCGTGGCGTTCGCCTTTATCGCGGGGGACATTACCAGCGGTAAATACAGTTCCTTTACGCCGTTTGGAGCAGGGACGGCCACCCGGATAGGAAGCAAATCTTTGCCCGATACCGAGGTGCAGACGCGGGTGCAGCGGGCGTTCGAGCAGCAGCGCCGCGAGAATCCCGGCATGAAGATCGATGACTTTCTGAGCCTCGGCGCCGTGCAAGGGATTTATGGCCAACTTGTCACCGCCCTTTCGCTTGAAGAATTCGGCCACAAGCAGGGGATATATATCGGCAAGCGGCTGATCGACGCCGAGATTGCGGCCATTCCCGCTTTCCACACCGCCACCGGCAGCTTCAGCCAGGAGCTGTTCCGCCAGGCGCTGACCACGCAGGGCATCAGCGAGGATGCACTGCGCAAGGACATCGCGCAGCAGCTGACCGGGCGCATCGTCGCCGCGCCTGCCAGCTTCGGCGCGCGGATGACGGACAGCCTGGTGCTGCCCTATGCCTCGCTGTTGCTGGAGGCGCGCGAGGGGCGCATCGCGGCCATTCCCGCCGCGGCATTCAGGCCCACCGCCGCGCCGACCGACGCACAGCTCGCCTCATTCTACCAGAGCAACGCCGCGCGCTATACGATCCCGGAACGACGCTCGTTCCGCTACGCCATCGTCGACGCCAGCCGGTTCGAGGCGGCCGCGAACCCGACCGAGAACGAGATCGCGGCCTATTATGCCAGCCGCCGCGCCGATTATGCCGCCCGGGAGACGCGCGACATTCAGCAGCTGATCTTCCTGACCGAGAGCGCGGCGAAGACTGCTGCCGCGGCAGGTTCGCTCTCCGCTGCCGCTGCGGCGAGCGGGCTTGAGGTTTCTTCGCTCAAGGCAGTATCCAAGGCGGATTACGCCAAGGTCGCCTCGCCGGCCGCCGCCGAGGCCGCGTTCGCCGCGCCGCAGGGCAAGGTTATGGGGCCGGTCAAGCTCGCGCTCGGCTGGGCGCTGGTACAGACGAGCGCGGTGCAGAAGATCGCGGAAAGGCCACTCGCCACCGTGCGGCCGCAGATCATCGAGACATTGAAGACCCAGAAGCGCGCCACGCTGCTCAGCGATTTCGTCGCCAAGGTGGAGGACGGCATCGCCAACGGCACGACCTTCGACGAGGCGGTGAAGGACAACGGCCTGGCGGTCGAGACCACGCCGGTGCTGCTTCCCACCGGGCAGAATGTGAACGATCCGGCTTACAAGCCATCCGCAGACATAGCTCCGGTGCTAAAAGCCGGGTTCGCCATGGAGGCGGATGACGACCCGCAGTTCGTGCCCATCACGCAGGGCGCGCGCTATGCGCTGGTGCGCGTGGGCGATATCGTTGCCGCCGCGCCGCCGCCCTTGGCGCAGGTGAAGCCGATCGTCGCGCAGCAGTATCTGCTGAGCCAGGGAGCGGCAAAGGCGCGGGCACTGGCGCAGACGATCCAGGCGCAGGTCGCCAAGGGCGTAGCGCTGGAAAAGGCGATGGCGGGTGCCGGAGTTGCCCTGCCGCCGGTGCAGAAGGTCGCGGTACGCCGCGCCGACCTGTTGCGGCAGGACCAGCGTGTTCCGGCACAGCTCTCGATCCTGTTCGCGATGACGCGCGGCAGCGTGAAGACCATGCCGATCCCGGACGATCAGGGCACGTTCCTGATCCAGCTCGACAGCGTGGCGCAGGGCGACGCCGCCAAGGTGCCGGGGCTGGTCGACCGTGTGCGCGCAGACCTTTCGGGCCTTGCGGGCAACGAATATGCCGAGCAGCTCGCACGCGCCGCCGAGCGGGAGCTGGGCGTGAAGCGCAATCCCGCCACCGTCGGCCATGTCACCAAGGCGCTGCGCGACGCCAATGGCGCGACCGCGCCCCAGCCCTGAGCCGTGCCGATGGGGACGACCGCCGCCGCCGCTTCGCTGGACGCTATCCGCGCCGCCCTGGGTGCGGGCCGGTCCGCGCTCGTCTGGCGCAAGCTGATTGCCGACACGGAAACACCGATTTCCGCCGCGCTGAAGCTGATGCAGGCGGAGCGTGGCGACTTCCTGCTGGAGTCGGTTGAGGGCGGCGCGGTGCGCGGGCGTTACAGCCTGCTGGGGATCGACCCTGATCTGGTGTTTCGCGCGGAAGGAGACAGCGCGCAGATCAACCGCGCCTGGATGACCGACCGGCAGGCTTTTTCACCAGTGGAGGGCGGTGCGCTGGCGGCGCTGCGTGCGCTGGTGCGCGAATGCCGGGCGGAGATGGACCCCGCTCTGCCCCCGGCGCTCGCCTGTCTCGTCGGACATTTCGGTTACGAAACCATCGGCTTGGTCGAGAAGCTGCCCCGCCCCGCGCCCAATCCGCTCGCCATACCGGATATGCTGTTTGTGCGGCCGTCGGTCATTCTGGTGTTCGACCGGCTGGAGGATGCGCTGTTTCTCGTTGCGCCGATCTGGGCCGGGAGCTTCGCGGACCCGGAGCGCGCTATCGAGGCGGCGCAGGAGCGGCTTGACGCCACCGCCGCGCGGCTTGCCGGGCCGGTGCCGCCCGCCGTGCAGATCGATACGCCCGACGAGGTCGCGTTCACGCCGGTGCTTGCCGACGGCCAGTATCGCGACATGGTGCTTGCCGCGCAGGATTATATCGTCGCGGGCGATATCTTTCAGGTGGTGCTGGCGCAGCGCTTTACCGCGCCGTTTCCGCTGCCGCCGCTCGCCCTCTATCGCGCGTTGCGGCGGATCAATCCCTCGCCCTTCCTCTATTGCCTCGACATGCCGGGCTTTGCGTTGATCGGTTCCAGCCCGGAAATACTCGTGCGTGCGCGCGATGGCGAGGTGACGATCCGCCCGATTGCCGGCACACGCCCCCGGGGCAAGACCGCGAGCGAGGACGCCGCCAACAAGGCCAGCCTGCTCGCCGACCCCAAGGAGCGGGCCGAGCATCTGATGCTGCTCGATCTTGGCCGCAACGACGTGGGGCGCGTGGCGGCGGCGGGCACGGTGAGCGTGACGGACAGCTACACTGTCGAATTCTATAGCCATGTCATGCACATCGTCTCTAATGTGGTCGGTCGGCTGGGCGAGGGAAAGGACGCGCTGGATGCGCTGTTCGCGGGCTTTCCGGCGGGTACTGTTTCGGGCGCGCCCAAGGTTCGCGCCTGCGAGATCATCGCCGAGCTGGAGCCGGAAACGCGCGGCGCCTATGCGGGCGGGGTCGGCTATTTCGCGCCAGATGGCAATATGGACAGCTGCATCGTGCTGCGCACCGCCGTGCTGAAGGATGGCGTGATGCATGCGCAGGCGGGAGCAGGCATCGTAGCGGACTCAACGCCGGAATATGAACAGCGGGAATGCGAGGCCAAGGCCGGCGCGCTGATGGCGGCGGCGAAAGAGGCGGTGGCGCTCAGCCGACAAGCCGGATATGGGCAGTGACACCATGATCCTCGTCATCGACAACTATGACAGCTTCACCTGGAACCTCGTCCATTATCTGATGGAGCTGGGGGCGCAAGTGGAGGTCGTCCGCAATGACGCGATGAGCGCGGGGCAGGCGATCAACTCGGGCGCGGAGGCGTTTCTCTTGTCGCCCGGACCGTGCACGCCCAATGAGGCGGGGATCAGCCTCGATCTGGTGGGTGCCTGCGCGGAAGCGGGCAAGCCGCTGCTCGGCGTGTGCCTTGGCCATCAGTCGATCGGGCAATATTTCGGCGGCAAGGTGGTGCGCGGCGGCCTGATGCACGGCAAGACATCGCCGGTCAGCCATGACGGCACCGGGTTGTTCGCGGGCCTGCCCTCCCCCTTTACCGCGACGCGCTATCACTCGCTGATCGTGGAGGACATACCGGAGTGCCTGCTGGTGAACGCCACTGCGGAGGACGGCTCTGTCATGGGCTTTCGCCATGCCAGCCTGCCGATCCACAGCGTGCAGTTTCACCCGGAAAGCATCGCCACCGAGCATGGCCACGACATGCTGGCCAATTTCATGCGGATTGCCGGGCTGCCGGTCAAAGAGCGGGCCTGAGCGAAGTGAGCGCGTTTCCCGATCCCGCCCGCCCGATGGCGCTGGACGAGGCGAATGCTGTCTTTGGCGCGATGCTGGATGGCGCAGGCACCGACGACGAGATTGCTGCCTTCCTGACCGCGCTGACCGAACGGGACGAGACAGCGGATGAGATCGCAGGCGCGGCAATGGCCATGCGCGAGCGGATGATCGCCATCGAAGCGCCAGCCAACGCGATCGACGTATGTGGTACGGGCGGCGATGGCCAGCATACGCTGAACGTCTCGACCGCCGTTGCTTTAGTGGTAGCAGCCTGCGGCGTTCCGGTGGCGAAGCACGGCAACCGCGCGGCGTCCTCCAAGGCTGGGGGCGCGGATACGCTGGAAGCGCTGGGGGTGAAGCTCGACATCGCGCCAGCGGTGGCGGAGGCGCAGCTCGGGGATCTGGGCATCTGTTTCCTGTTTGCGCAGGCGCATCACCCGGCGCTCAAACGCATGGCCCCGATCCGCAAAAGCATTGGCAAGCGCACGATCTTCAACCTGCTCGGCCCGCTTGCCAACCCGGCGCGGGTAAAGCGGCAACTGTTAGGCATTGCGCGGCCCGACTATGTGCCTGTTTATGCCGAGGCGTTGAACAGGCTTGGTACCGAGCGGGCGATGATCGTCTCTGGCGATGAAGGGCTGGATGAGCTTTCCATTGCCGGGGTCAGCAGGTTTGCCTCGCTCGGGTTCGACCTCGGGCATGACATCATAGCGCCCGAAGGCGTGGGCCTGCCCCGGCATCCGCTGTCGGAGATCCGGGGTGGCGATGCGGCGTTCAATGCTGCTGCGCTGCGCCGCCTGCTGGAGGGGGAACCCGGCGCCTATCGTGACGCGGTGCTGCTCAATGCGGCGGCTGCGCTGATCGTCGCAGGCGAGGCGGAAGACGGCGAAGAGGCTGTCGAGGAAGCGGCGGAAGCGATCGACAAGGGGCTTGCCAATGCGCTGCTCAACTGCTGGATAGCGTGGAAATGACCAACAAGCTGATCGAGATTTGCGACACCAAGCGGGGGGAGGTGGCGGCGCGCAAGGCGGCTGTGTCGTTGGCCGATCTGGAAGCGCGGGCTGGCACGCAGACGCCGCCGCGCGGTTTCCGGCGCGCGCTCGATGCGGCGGCGAAGACGGGTTTCGGCCTGATCGCAGAAGTGAAGAAAGCTTCGCCTTCCAAAGGATTGATTCGGCCTGATTTTGATCCGCCCGCTCATGCGGCGGCTTATGAACGTGGCGGTGCGGCGTGCCTTTCGGTGCTCACCGATGCCCCCTATTTTCAGGGCCACGAAGACTATCTGGTTGCCGCGCGGGCGGCTTGCTCGTTGCCGGTGTTGCGCAAGGATTTCATGGTCGATCCCTGGCAGGTGCTGGAAGCCCGCGCGATCGGCGCGGACGCGATCCTGATCATCGTCGCGGCGCTGGATGATGCGCAAATGGCGGAGATTGAGGACGCTGCGCTCGGCCTCGGCATGGACGTATTGATCGAGGTGCATGACCGCGCCGAAATGGAGCGCGCGAGCCGCCTGCGCTCTCGCCTGATCGGCGTCAACAACCGGGACCTGCGGGACTTTACAGTGGATTTTGCGCGCACTTACGAGCTGATCTCCCACGCGCCTGGGGGCTGCACCTTTGTGGCGGAGAGCGGGCTGACCGGCCATGCGGACCTTGTTGAAATGGCGGCGCATGGAGTCCGTTGTTTCCTGGTTGGCGAGGCGCTGATGCGTGCAAACGATGTGGAAGGCGCGACCCGCGCGTTGCTAGGCAAGGCGGCATGACGGGCGGCCGCCTCACCCATGTCGATGAGGCGGGCGCGGCGCACATGGTCGATGTATCGGCCAAGGCCGAGACCACGCGGCAGGCGGTGGCGCGCGGGCGGATCTCGATGAGCAAGGAGGCTGCACAAGCCATCCTCGAGGGAAGCACCAAGAAAGGCGATGTCCTTGCTGTCGCGCGGGTCGCGGGGATCATGGCGGCGAAAAAGACCGCCGAGCTGATCCCGCTGTGCCATCCGCTGATGCTGTCCAAGGTCACGCTCGATCTGTCGGCGGACGAGGAAGGGGTCACCGCCACCGCCACAGTGCGCACGACCGGCCAGACCGGGGTGGAGATGGAAGCGCTCACGGCAGCATCCGTCGCACTGCTTACCATATACGACATGGCAAAAGCGATCGATAAAGGCATGATATTGGGACCGATTGCCTTGATCGAGAAGACGGGCGGCAAATCGGGCGACTGGCGGGCGGACGCACCATGAGCCTGCTGCCGGTGGCGGAGGCGCAGGCCCGACTGCTGGCGATGGCGCGCACTCTGCCTGACGAGACCGTGGCGATTGCGGAGGCTTCCAGGCGCTGGACCCCCTCTGATATCATTGCCCGGCGCACCCAGCCTGCGTGTGACCTTTCGGCCATGGATGGCTATGCGATCCGCTTTGCCGACAGAGCCGGCCCATGGCGCGTGATCGGCGAGAGTGCGGCGGGGAGTGCCTTTGCGGGCGCTATTCAGCCCGGAGAAGCAGTGCGCATCTATACCGGCGCTGTGATGCCCGATGGGGCCGATACCGTGGTGATACAGGAGGATGTCTCTCGCGAGGGGGATATGCTGCACCTCACTGGCGACGGGCCGGGCACGAGGGGTCGCCATGTGAGGAGCGCGGGGTCCGATTTCAAAGAGGGCCAGTCGCTCATTCCCGCAGGCACAGCCCTTACTCCACGGCATATCGCGTTGGCCGCGCTGGCAGGCTGGGGCACGCTCCCCCTGCCCCGGCTGCCCCGCATCGCCCTGCTTTCCACCGGTTCGGAACTGGTGCCGCCGGGCGAGCCTGCCGGGCCGGACCAGATCCCCGCCTCCAACGGGGTGATGCTATCGGCGATGCTGGGCGGCCTTCCCTGCGTCGTCGAAGACCTCGGCATTGTCACCGATGAGCTGGATGCGATGACGGAAGCGATGCGCTCGGTGCGCGATCATGATATCGTCGTCACCACCGGTGGCGCTTCGGTGGGGGATCACGATCTCGTCAAACCCGCGCTGGAGGCGGCGGGTGGAAGCATCGATTTCTGGAAGATCAGGATGCGACCCGGCAAGCCGCTGATCGCTGGGAAGCTCGGCAATGCACTGTTCCTGGGTCTGCCCGGCAATCCGGTATCCGCCTATGTGACCGCTCACCTGTTTCTGTTGCCGATCGTGCGACATATGGCGGGATGCGCCGATCCGATGCCGCAGATGAGCAGCGCACGGCTTGGCGCCGCCATGCCGCAGGTCGGCGGGCGGGATGACTATGTGCGGGCAGTGCTGGCGGATGGCATCGCCACCCCGCTCGGCCTGCAGGATAGCGCCGCAACCCTCGCGCTGGCACGCGCGAACTGCCTGATCCGGCGGGAGGCTGGCAGCTTGGCCGCACAAGCGGGGGAAGAAGTGTCAATTCTGCCGCTGTGACGGGCTTGACATGTTCTTGCTTGGTTCTTATACGTTCCTCGTTCGTTCTTATACGAGGCGCCCATGCTCACCGCGAAACAACAGGAACTGCTCCTCTTCATCCAGCGCCGGCTGGAGGAAGGCGGGGTTTCGCCCTCCTTTGACGAGATGAAGGACGCGCTCGATCTGCGGTCGAAATCGGGCATTCATCGCCTGATCAGCGCGTTGGAGGAGCGCGGTTTCATCCGCCGCCTGCCCAATCGCGCCCGCGCGCTGGAAGTGCTGAAACTGCCCGAGGGCGTGGCGAAGGCTGCGCCGAAGGTTCCGCCTGCTGTCGTTCCCACCGCCGCACCACCGCGCCAGATTCCCATTGCTGCCAATGACGTGATCGAGATTCCGCTGCATGGCCGCATCGCCGCCGGTGTGCCGATCGAGGCGATGGAGAGCGACCGCATGCTGCCGGTGCCTGCCGCGTTGCTTGGCTCTGGCGAGCATTATGCGCTGGAGGTCTCAGGCGACTCGATGATCGAGGCGGGCATTTTGGATGGCGACTATGCGCTGATCCAGCGCACGCAGGTGGCCCGCGAAGGGCAGATCGTCGTCGCGCTGGTGAACGACGAGGAAGCGACGCTCAAATATTTCCGCCGCGAAGGGCCGCGCGTGCGGCTCGACCCCGCCAACGCCGCCTATGAGCCGCAGGTCTACGATGCCAATCAGGTGCGGATCCAGGGCAAGCTCGCAGGACTGTTGCGCCGGTATAATTGAAGGCGCGCGATCTGCTCAGGAGCCGGGTTACGGCCTTTGGGTGGCTATGAAGGGCGATCTTGGGGGCCGGATGATCCAGGGATGCTGGTCTGCTGGAGCACGAACGGACACCCAGCGCTCTTGATCGAGGTAGACCGCGACCCCGCCCGTTTCGCTGAGCCGGGCACGATCAAGCTTCAGCCAGCGCGGCTTACAAGCAGCAGGCAGGCGGCGATCGCTGATCACGATGTCCGCCCGCCCGCACAGCTCGGTCAGCGCGGCCCAAGGCACTCGCACCCGGCTTTGGGTTGCGACGATCAGCCAGTCCCGGCCTTCCCCCTGCACAAGCACCGAACAAAGATCGCGGCTGCACCGGGCGTTGCGTGCCTCGCCGAGCGGGGACCAGAGCGCCTCTCTCGTCTCCTCTGACCCCCCGCCCCTCTCTGTTTTCCCCGATGCCGCATCCCCCTCCCCCGCCGACTTCGCCAGCATATCCCGCACATAATCCCCCGCCCGCCCGCGCAAAAGCGCCAGCGATCCATCGGCCTGTCGCACCGCCAGATGGCGCCCGTCACCTGTAAGCAGCAGATCGGGCGCTTGGGCCATGGCCATCATCGCGCCGCCCAAAGCCGACAAGGCCAACCCCAGGAGCCGCGCGCGCGTCTGCCACAGGATGCTCCACAGACCGCCGAGCAGCACCATCGCGAAGGGTGTCGCACCGAAGTGCGGCAACGCCCACTGCGCGAAGGGGGCGGACGCCACACGGTGCGCCAGCGCCAGCAGCACGCCCAGAGCCTCCCCCGTGATCCACCACAAGGGCGCGCCCATCCCGACCATGTCCAGCGCAAGCGCCGCAGCCTCTGCCGGCATGATGACAAATGTCGTGAGCGGGATCGCAATCATGTTGGCGAATGCGCCGAGCGCACCCGCCTGATGGAAATGATAGAGCGCGATCGGGATCAGCGCCGCCTCCACCGCCAACCCGATGACGAGCACCGCCGCGATATGCCGCCACGCCTTCGCAACCCACCCTTCGTCTCGCGCCTGAAAATTGTCGCGAAACCACCGGAACTCCGCGAGTGCCACGATCACCGTCACCGCCGCGAAGCTCATCTGAAAGCTGGGACCGATCAGCGCCTCGGGCCAGAATATCAGCACCACCAGCGCGCCCACCGCCACGAGGCGCAGGCTGATCGCCTCGCGTCCCAGCGCCAGCCCGCCGAGCACCAGCAGTGCGGCAATGCAGGATCGCACCGTCGGCACCTGCGCGCCGGTGAACAACGTATAGCCGATGCCCGCCAGGGCGCCCGCCCCCGCCGCAATCATCAGCAGATGCAATCGCAGCGCGAGAAACGGACTGAGCGCCAGCAGACGATATGTGAGGAGAATCACCGCCGCGATCAGTGCGGAGACATGCAGCCCGCTAATCGAGAGCAGGTGCGCGAGGCCGCTGCGCCGCATCGCCTCCTGATCCGCCTCGCCGATCGCGCCTTGATCGCCGGTCGCCAGCGCGGCGGCAATGCCGCCCTCGCCGCCGGGCAACTGCGCGCGGATATGGTGCGACAGGTCGGCCCGCCACGCGGCGAGGCCATCGGGCGCGGCCGGGCGCAGCACCCGCACGGGCGGCAGGGCCTTGCCGGTGGCGCCGATGCCGGAGAAATAGGCCTGCAGAGCAAAATCATAGGCACCCGGCACGGCGGCCTCGGCCGGCGGAAGCAGCCGTGCGCGCACGGCTACCAGCGCGCCCGCGCCGATTGTCCCCTTCGGCGGCATATCGGCTTCAGCGACGTTGAGGCGCACCCGTGTGGGCAGGCCCTCCGCCCCCTCGGGCGCGAGCACGAGGCGGGTACGACCCAGCGCAGGCTGAGCCTCGACAGCGATCACCTTCGCTTCGAACGCGGCATGAACGGGGCGCCTTAGCGGCGGTTCTCCCACCAGCAGCGCCTTCGCCCAGATCAGCACACAGCCCGCCGCCATGAGCAGCCCCGCCCCGACAAGCGCCGCGCGCGCACGGCCCACCGGGAGGAATGCTTGCGCAGCCAGCGCCGCAGCGCAACACGACATGATCCAGCCCAGCCACAGCGCGGGGCCGGACAGCACGAACCAGGCCGCTATCCCCGCGCCCAGCGCCACCGGCAGCCATAGGCCGATCCGCTCCCGCTCCGCTTCCAACCAGCCTTCCAGTTTCGCCATCACGGCGCGGCCCGCTAAAATAGGGTGCGGTGCAACATCAGTTTGTAGTAGAGAGGAAGCCATGCTAGGGGCGCCAGAATCCTTGCACAAAGGTCGCACTGCCGCACGGGGACCGGACACGATGCGGCCAGCCATAAGCCGGGATGAGGACTGTCGGAGAAAATTTGAGTGAACGCAACCGGAGAAAAAAGGCCAGTCGTTACGCGGTTCGCGCCATCGCCGACCGGCTATCTCCACATCGGCGGCGCCCGCACCGCACTGTTCAACTGGCTTTTTGCGCGCCATCATGGCGGCACCTATCTGCTGCGGATCGAGGATACCGACCGCGCCCGCTCCACCGATGCGGCGATCGACGCGATTTTGGACGGGCTGGACTGGCTCGGCCTTTCGAGCGACCAGCCGCCCGTTTATCAGTTTTCCCGTGCAGCCCGCCACGCCGAGGTTGCGCATGCGTTACTCGATGCTGGGCATGCCTATAAATGCTTTGCGACGCCCGAAGAACTGGCGGAGCTGCGCGAACAGCAGCGCGCAGCCAAGCAGCCGATGCGCTATGACGGCCGCTGGCGCGACCGCGACCCGGCAGAAGGCGGCGACAAGCCCTATGTCATCCGCCTAAAGGCGCCGCGCGAGGGCGAGACGGTGATCGAGGACGCAGTGCAGGGCCGCGTCGTGGTGAAAAACGCCGAGCTGGACGACATGATCCTGTTGCGCTCCGACGGCACGCCGACCTATATGCTGGCGGTGGTGGTGGACGATCAGGACATGGGCGTGACCCATGTGATCCGTGGCGACGATCATCTCAATAACGCCTTCCGGCAGCTCGGCATCATCAAGGCCATGGGGTGGCCCGAGCCGATATATGCGCACATCCCGCTGATCCATGGGGCGGATGGGGCCAAGCTTTCCAAGCGGCATGGCGCGATGGGCGTGGACGCCTATCGCGACGAGCTGGGCATGCTGCCCGAGGCCGTATGCAACTATCTGCTGCGCCTCGGCTGGGGCCATGGCGACGAGGAGATCATCGACCGCGAGCGCGCGATCGAGCTGTTCGATCTGGGGGGCGTGGGCCGCTCGCCCTCGCGCTTTGACCTGAAGAAGCTGGAAAACCTCAACGGCCATTATATCCGCGAGGCGGACGACGTGCGCCTTGCCGATCTCGTGGCACCCCGCATCGCCGCGCTGATCGGCCGGGCCTTGAGCGAGGCCGAGGTCTCGCTGCTCGCCTCGGCGATGGCGGGCCTCAAGCCGCGGGCAAAGACGCTGCACGAAATCGCCGACGGCGCGCTTTTCCTCTTCGCCCAGCGCCCGATCGTGCCCGACGACAAGGCAATGGCGCTGCTTGACGACGCCGGGACCGATCTCGTGGCGCAATGCGGGCGGGCGTTGGAAAATATTGACGATTGGTCGCTATCCGCCATCGAGGAGCACATACGCGGGGTTGCGGAAACGGCCGAAATCGGGTTAGGAAAGGTGGCGCAACCGTTGCGCGCGGCCCTCACCGGCCGCACAACCTCCCCCGGAATTTTCGATGTCCTGTTCCTGCTCGGCAAGGAAGAGGTTTTAGCAAGGCTTGAAGACGCCGCTGCACTGGGCGTCCAGGGGTAAAGACAGGGAGACAGACTATGGCGGGTAATTCGGCAAAGATCGAGGCAGGTGGCGGCGCGCATGACTATGCGGTGCTCGATGGCAGCGTGGGGCCGCAGGTCATCGACATCCGCAAGCTCTATGCGGACACCGGCATGTTCACCTACGATCCCGGCTTCACCTCCACCGCGAGCTGCGACTCCGGCCTTACCTATATCGACGGCGATCAGGGCATCCTGCTGCACCGCGGCTATCCGATCGATCAGCTTGCCGAGCAGTCCAGCTTCATGGAGGTAGCCTATCTGCTGCTGAACGGCGAACTGCCGGACAAGGCGACGCTTGACAGCTTCGTCACCACGATCAGCCGCCACACGATGGTGCATGAGCAGCTTACCACCTTCTATCGCGGTTTCCGCCGCGACGCGCACCCGATGGCGATTATGTGCGGCGTCGTGGGCGCGCTGTCGGCCTTCTACCATGACTCGACCGACATCAACGATCCGATCCAGCGGCGCATCGCCAGCCACCGCCTGATCGCGAAGATGCCGACGCTCGCAGCAATGGCGTACAAATATTCCGTCGGCCAACCGTTCGTCTATCCGCGCAACGACCTATCCTACACCGCCAACTTCCTGCGCATGACCTTCTCGGTCCCCGCCGAGGAATATATCCCCGATCCGGTCATCGTGGATGCGATGGACAAGATCTTCATCCTCCACGCCGACCATGAGCAGAACGCCTCGACCTCGACCGTCCGCCTCGCTGGCTCTTCGGGCGCGAACCCGTTCGCCTGCATCGCGGCCGGCATCGCCTGCCTGTGGGGCCCGGCGCATGGCGGCGCGAACGAGGCGGCGCTCAACATGCTGCGCGAGATTGGCACGGTCGACAAGATCCCCGAATATATCGCCCGCGCCAAGGACAAGAACGATCCGTTCCGCCTGATGGGCTTCGGCCACCGCGTGTACAAGAACTACGATCCGCGCGCGACCGTGATGCAGAAGACCGCGAAGGACGTGCTCGAAAAGCTCGGCGTCAAGGATCCGATCTTCGATGTCGCCAAGGAGCTGGAGCAGATCGCGCTGCATGACCCCTATTTCATCGAAAAGAAGCTGTATCCGAACGTGGACTTCTATTCGGGCGTGATCCTCTCGGCGATCGGCTTCCCGACCGACATGTTCACCGTGCTGTTCGCACTCGCCCGCACCGTGGGGTGGGTGGCGCAGTGGAACGAGATGATTTCCGATCCCGCGCAGAAGATCGGCCGTCCGCGCCAGCTCTACACCGGGCCGACGCAGCGCGACTATGTGCCGGTCGACAAGCGCTAAGAACTGCCATCAGAATGAAGCGGAGAGGCGGGCCTGCGGGTCCGCCTTTTCTATTGGGGGCTACCCGCCGGCAGCGCCAGAATGAAGCGTGCACCCTGCCCCGGCGCGCTGTCTATCGTGATATCACCGCCCATAGCGCGAGCAAGGCGCCGTGAGATATAGAGGCCGAGGCCAGTGCCCACCGCATCTTCGCGCCCCAGACGCTCGAACTTCTCAAACACCCGCTGCTGATCTTCCGGCGCAATGCCGCGCCCCTGATCTGCTACGACCAGGGTGGCGGTATCGTCCGTCGCCTCGGCGCGGAGCCAGATCGTCGACTGCTCCGGCGAATAGCGCACCGCATTGCCGAGCAGATTGACAGCGATCTGAAGCGCACGGCGAAATTCGCCGATGGCCGGGGCGCGCTCATCGACTTTGGGCGCCTCGATGCGCAGCCCCCGGTCCGCTGCCTTAACGCCCAGCAGGCCGGCAGCGCGGCGGGCTATGTCCGCCAGATCGATCTCCTCTTGCGCGACCGAGAAATTGGGCCGGTCTATCGCCTGCAGATCGGCAAGGTCATCGACCAGTTCCATGAGATGCCGTCCTGCGTCGGCAATATCGGCAGCATAGGCAGCATAATCGCCCCGGATCGGGCCCTCAACCCGGCTGCGGATCGTCTCCGCATTGGCAATGATGCGGGTGAGCGGCTGGCGCAGCGCAAGGTCCAGCCGCTTGCCAAAATCGGGCAAGGTCGGTTGATGGGGGGACGATGCGCCGGGTGATGGCCCGTGCGCCGGCTCTTCCTTGAGCAAACTCGCCTTGCCGCGATAGCCGAGGAAGGCGCCGTCCGCATCGAACAGCGGATGGCCGGACAGGACCACGCTCCGCCCCTCCGGGCCATGCGCCTCCAGCCCGAAAAAGGGCTGCTGCGCGGCGATGGCAGCCGAGAGGGGTCGGGAACCGCTTTCTCCCTCAAGGAAAATCGCGGCAAACTCGTCTCCCGCCGAAACGAAATCGAGCGTGTCACCGGGATGAAGGAAGCGCATCTGCGCATCGGTGCGCCACTCGGCTCCATCGGCGGCCAGCGCGATCTCTGCCGCGCGCAGCGCCGCATTCTCGGCAGTGGGCTGATGCGGCGCTTCCTGCCATTCGGAAAAGCCCAGTTCCACCCCTCCCGCGACCGGCCGGGCGCGCACCCACAAACGGATGTCGACAGTATCTCCGCCGATCAGCAAGGGCCGCGCGATCAGGATATTCAAGCGCCGCGCCAGCCGCGCCACCGCCGCGATCTGGGGCACTGCAATGCGTCCATCGGCGGCGCCGCCTGCTTGCGCCTGAAGCCGCTGGATCGGCTCATCTGCGCTGAGGATGCGGTCCGCGCTATCGAGCCGGAGCTGGAGGGTTGCCGCGCGGGGCATCTCAGGCGCCACGCACCATCAGCCGCCGCGCAGATACCGCCGCAAGCTTGGCGCGCATCGGGGCGGAGAGGCTCAGCCCAGCCACACTCGAAAGCGCCTCGGCCGCGGGTGTCCTGTCATAACCGTCGGCATAATCAACCAGCACCGAATCATCCACTCCACGCGCCACGCTCCTGCGCCCTAGCACGAGGCGGACGGCAACCTCACGCGGGAATTGGGCGGCGCGGCAGAGGGTGAAAAGGGCCTGCTCCTCCCCCTCCACGACCTGGCGGACGAGGTGTGGCAAATCAACGCCAATCCTGTCCGCCATGATCGCAAGCAGCGCGAGAATGTGGCGCTGGCGTGCGAGACCAAGCAGTGCATCACCATCCTCGCCTGCCCCCCGCATCCGATGCGCCAGCAGCGCCGCCTGCGCGAAGGGCATATGCTGTTCGTCGTGGCGCATGAGGAGAGCAGCGCAGGCATGATCTATGGCAGAGGCGCGCTCAGGAGGTGAGGCGTCGGCAAGGAGTGCGCCCACGGTCCAGACCAGCTCCGGCATCGCCTCGGCGGGGAGGTCCGCACGCATGGGTCGTCCGTCCGGCCCTGCATCGGCCCACCCCGACTGCGCCAGCGCGAGGACGGCAAGCAGATCGGCAATGCCATCGGCGAAGGGCGGTGCAGCTGCATCCTCCTGCCTGTCGGCCAGCATATCATCCTGCGCCATCAGGCCGATCGCCGCCCGATCGCGCATATCGGCCAGTAGCATGGGACTGAGCAGTGCCGGATCGGCCTGCACACGTCCCCAGCACACTGCATCGGGCAGAGGCAGTTCAGTTTCAGCGCCGAGTTCCAGCCCCAAAGCCATTTCCACGGCCGTGAGACAGCCGCCAATGTGCCGCCGTGTACGGGCCACCACCGCATCACTCCAGCGCATGGCGCGCCCATCGAAACAACGGTGCAAAAACAGCGCGTTGCGCATCGCATCGCCCTCGCTGTCCGGAGAGCCGGGCGGCAAGGCGCTGTGCCAGTCAGGGTTGGGCCGGTCTTGCTCCGGCAAGGGCGCGCTCATGCTGCGGTGTGTAGCGCAACGCAGTAAATATAGGCTAAACCTAGAAAATTATCCGCTGCGGCCGTCCTTCAACAGCATCGCCACCAGAGATAGCAGCGCCAATAACGCGGCGAGTGCGAGGGCGGCATCGAACTGGCCGATCAGGGCGCCCGCGAAGAGCAGCAGGAGCGCCGAGCCGGGTGTGGCCCAGGCCCAGAGCGGCAATGCGGTGATCCGCGCTCGCACGGCCAGAACGGTCGCCGCACCGCTCAATATCGCTAGGTGCAGGCCATTCGCCCAATCGCCTTGCCGCGCGCCAACCGCGCCTATCCCCACCGCCAGCAGCAGCGGCAATGCCAGTGCGGTGATCGCGCTCTTATCGTAATGCTGACTTAGCGCCGCGATCTGCCGCGCGACCAAATCGACCACCAGTGCCGCGATCAGCAACAACAGCGGCAATACGGTCCATCCCGGCACGATCGCCAGCAGGCCCAACGCTGCCACGGCCAGCGCGCCATACCGAATATGCACGGCTGACACCTGCATGCGCAACAGCTGCGTCGCCACCCTGCGCGCCGGGCGTTGCAGCAGATAATGCTCTGCGCCAGCACTGCCCGAGAGCGGCGCGGCGGCAAGCGCGCGGCCGACAAGATCGGCTGTATCCTGCCGTTCCACCAGTGCGACGCGCCCCTCAGCGATCGCGGATGGCTCAACCAAGATGCGCTGTGGCGCATTTTGCACGACCGCGCGCATTAGCGTGAGCATTACGTCCCAATCGCCTATCAGATCCAGCGTATTGAAAAGAGTGTGGGGGCTGACACGGGCCAAGCCGGCCCAGCGATGTTGCGCATCAACGCGCTCGAGATGCGCGGTCGTGCTATCATCCTGCGCCACAAGCAGCGCATTGCCCTCACCCCGGCCGAGCTGGGCGACATAGGCCTGCTCGATCACCGCGCCATCAGCGAACAGTAGCACGTCACTCTCGCGCGGCAACTGCCGTATGAGGCTGGGCATATCGCGGATGAGGTGAAGCTGCGCGCCGCTGGCGGCGAAGTGATCGACCATGCGCGAGAAGAAGGGCGTCACCGCGTCGATCATCACATAGATCTGGGTCGCGCCCGCCTGTATCGCCTGCCGCGCCTGATATTCGACCAGCGTCTGGGCCGCGAACACGATCTGCGCGCGCGGTACACCGGGTCTGTCGGCCGAGGGCGCGAGGGCAGAGAGGATCGCGGCGAGAGGCATGAAAAATTGCGAGGCCCGGTTGCAGGTGGAGATCAATCGCAACCTTCGCAACATGGCGCGCGATATGCAAGAGGCGGCTCGCAACCGCCAATACGAGTGAAATCAGTCTGCGGAGAGCAGGGCGAGCGCGGAGCGCAGGCGGCGGAGGATTTTCTCGTCACCCGGCGCGGATCCCTGCGCCTCTTCGATCAGCGCGATCATATGGACCACGCCGAAGCTGCCGCTCAGCCCCTTAAGGCGCCAGAGCGCTAGATGCCAGGCGGACTCGTCGGCCGAGCGGGCCAGCAGATCGATCTGGCGGTCGGCGCTTTCGAGGAACGCGCGGCGTAGGTCACGGACTAGGCTGGCGTCGTCGCCCACCGCCGCGGCCAGAGCCATATTGAGGTTTCCGCCTTCAAAAGCCATGACCAAACCCTAGCCGATCGCGGTTAACAAGCGGTTGCAAATAGGCGTTTGCTGCGCGAAAAAAGCTGCTACAGTCCGCGGCTGAAACGGGGATGGTATCGTGGGCCTGAGGCGCGAAGAAGATTTCAGTGAGGATCTGGAGCCGCAGGGGGAAGGCGCCGCTTTCTCCCGCTTTGCCACGGATGAACCGATCGAAACCGACGAGGCGGCACCCAGCATCGCAGGGTCCGGCTGGATTACTGCGGGTAGATTCGCGGTCATCGCGCTGGCAGTCGCGTGGATCGGCTTTGCTGCCTATCTGCTGTTCGCGCGCGGCTTCCGCCTGCCCGCGCTGGAGCAAATCCCGCTCGCGGCAGCAAGCATGGCGACCCCGCTGATCCTGCTGGGCATCGTCTATCTCATCCTCGCGCGCGGCAGCATGGGCGAGGCGGATCGCTTTGCCCGCATCACCGCGCAGCTGCGCAAGGAGGCCGACGCGCTCGACATGCGCCTCGCCATCGTCAACCAGCAGCTCGACACCGCGCGCCAGACGCTGCGCGATCAGGCGAGCCTGCTGGAGGAATATGGCGGCTCGGCGAGCCTCAACCTTGAAGCCGCCGCCAAGACGCTGACCCAGCATGCCAGCACGTCTGCGCAACAGGCGGAAATCATCGAACGCGCCGGGCTCAGCCTCGCCACGCAGTTCGGCCGCCTTGTCGACGCGATGCCGGATGTCGAGGCGCGCACGGAGCGCGTCAGCTCCACCCTGTCGCTGGGCACGGACACGCTGGGTGAAAAGGTCGACCGGCTGGAGGCGCGGCTCGACTCGATGGCGCGCCTGCTCGACGAAGCGCGCACCCGCACCACCACCACGACGCAAAGCCTGACCGCGCAGCTGATGCGCATTCAGGACGCCACCCGCTCCGCCTCCGAAGAAGTGACGGGGATGGCCGACATCAGCGCGAACCGCATCGACGCCGCGATCGACATGGCCCGAAAGGCGATCGACGAGGCGGGGGTGGCGCTGGATTTGCGCTCGACCGAGCTCAACATGCTGATAGAGCAATCGCGCACTTCGCTGGGTTCCATAGGCGGGCAGGCCGTGCTCGCTTATGGCGAGAGCATAGCCCAGATCGAGGGGCGGCTGCGCGAGCTGGACGATATGGTTCAGGAGCGCGCCGAGGCGATCGGCGATGTCGCGCGCACAATGTCCCTGCGCATCGAGGCGCTGAGCGACGAGTTGGCACAACTGCAATCGCTGGGCGTCGCCAGCTCCGAGCGCGTGAGTGAAACGATGGAAGGCCTGACGCAGCGCACGCGCAATCTGGATGAAGCCCTGCAGTCCGGCAACAAAACAGCGGAAGGCATGATTGCCCGTATTGAAGGCCTGCTGGTGGCGCTCGACGCCAGCGTGCGCGAGCTGGACGAAGGCCACCCGGCTGCGCTTGCGCGCCTCAACGACAAAATCGACAGCAGCCAGCGCCTGATCACGGTGATCATGCCCGAGATCGAGCATCTGGAGACGATGGCCGCCTCGGTGCTCGGGCATGCGCGTGAATCCGAGGAACTGCTTAGCGGGCAGCAGCGGAAGCTGCGCGACCTGCTGCACGGCGGCGAGAATATGCTGGCCGGATGCCGCGAGCAGGTCGACGCGCTCAATCTCGCGATCGAATCGGCCGACACCGGCGCGCGCCGCCTGTCTGACAGCGCCGGTCCGCAGATGGTTGCGACGCTGCTGCGCATCAAGGACACCGCCGAGCAGGCAGGCCTGCGCGCGAAGGAGGCTCTGTTCAATGCCATCACCGAGGCGAGCAGCCAGATTGGCGATGCCAGCGAGCAGGCGATGAACGAGCGGTTGGGCGATGTATTCCATGCACGGATAGAGGAAGTGAGTGCGGTTGCCGAGCGCGCTGTGCAGGCCGCCCATGCGGCTTCCGACCGGCTGATGCGCCAGCTCATAACCATCGCGGACACCACTGCCTCCATCGAACGCCGCATCGCCGAGGCCGAAGATGCCGCACAGAAGCGCGAGCAGGACAGCTTCTCGCGCCAGTCCGCCGCTCTTATCGAATCGCTGAACAGCATATCGATCGACATGACCAAGATATTGGCCGGCGACGTCAGCGACACCTTGTGGTCCGCCTATCTGAAGGGCGACCGGGGCGTATTCTCCCGGCGCGCGGTCCGCCTGATCGACAGCGCCGAGTCTCAAGCGATCTGGGCGCTGTATCAACGCAATGCGGGCTTTGCCGACAATGTGAACCGCTATGTCCACGATTTTGAGGCGATGCTGCGCACGATACTGGCCTCGCCAGAAGGCACATCCATAGCCGTCACGCTGCTGTCGTCCGACATCGGCAAGCTCTACGTGGCGTTGGCGCAGGCGATCGACCGTCTGAAGGACTGACGCGCCAGGTACCTTAGCGGTGCATCCAACGGCTGACGTCGAGGCTCTCTATCCCCACCCAGCCGTTGACGTAATTGGCGTAGTAGAGCGCGAACAGGATCGCCGAGAGTATCGTCGCGCGGATCGCTAGGCGCCGGGGCTGAAAGTTACCTGGCGCGCTGTCAGCCTGGCCGGGCACGAGCGCTTCTCCGGTCTCGTGCGGCGTCTTGACGCCCAAGGGGAGCATCAGGAACGCGCTCATCACCCAGAACAGCGCGTAAATGGCGATGATGGACGTGATCTTCATGCGCGCGCCATAGCGCGAGGGCACCTAGATGTCGATGATCAGTACGTCGACGATCGGTTTCTTACCGGTCCAGCGGGTCGCGGCGCGACGCACGGCGAGGCGAACCTGCTCACGCACGGCTTCTACGTCGCGGATGGCCGCAGCGGCAACCGCCTCGGCTGCGGATTCCGTTGCCTCGGAGAGGAAGGCCTCGCGGTCTTCCTCCAGCGGAACGCCCTGGAGGCGGAGCTGCGGCGCGCCCACCAGCCGCCCCTTGCCATCGCGCGCCACCGCCACGCTGATCTGGCCGTTGATGGAGAGCTTGCGCCGCTCGTTGATCGTGCCGCCATCGGCAGGCAGAATGACATCACCATCCAGCACCAGCCGCCCGGTCTGCTCATGGCCGATCACCGCCGGATCACCGGGGCTGAGGCGGATAAGATCGCCGTTTTTCTGCACCAGCGCCGTCGGGATGCCGCTCGCAAGGCCGAGGCGGGCCTGCGCCTGCATGTGCCGCATCTCGCCATGCACCGGCAGGAGGATTTCGGGCCGCAGCCATTCGTACATCGCCCGGAGCTCCGGCTGGCCGGGATGGCCGGAGACGTGGATATGCGCCTGCTTCTCCGTCACCATCTCCACGCCCTGCGCGGCGAAGGCGTTTTGAATGCGGCCGATCGCGATCTCGTTGCCGGGGATTTGCTTTGAGGAGAACACGACTAGGTCCCCCGCCGCCGGTTTGATCGGGTGCGTGCCCTCGGCCATGCGCGCCAGCGCGGCGCGTGCCTCGCCCTGCCCGCCGGTCGCTATGATCAACACCTCACGGGGCGGAAGATCCATCGCGCGATCCCAGTCTATCAACGGCGGCAGATCGCGCAGATAGCCATTGGCCTTGGCGACAGAGGTGATCCTGTCAAGCGATCGCCCGGCAAGGCACAGCTGTCGCCCGGTGGCGCGTGCGACATCGCCCAGCGTCTTCAGCCGCGCGACGTTGGAGGCAAAGGTGGTGACGATCACCCTGCCCTTGGCGCTCTTGATCACATCGAGCAACCCATCGCGGACCCCGCCCTCGGAACCGCTGGCCTCTGTGTTGAACACGTTAGTGCTGTCACACACCAATGCCAGCACGCCCTCGTCGCCGATCGCGCGCAGCTGCGCTTCACTGGCTGGATCGCCGATCAGCGGCTCATCGTCCAGTTTCCAGTCGCCGGTGTGGAAGATGCGACCAAAGGGCGTGTCGATCAGCAACGCGTTGCCCTCGGCGATACTATGGGCCAGCGCGACATAACGGATCGCGAAATCGCCGAGCTGGATCGACCCGCCCAGATCGACCGAGCGCAGCTCCACCTGATCGCGCAGGCCCTCTTCCTCCAGCTTGCCCGCGATTAGGCCGGCCGTGAAGGGCGTGGCGTAGAGCGGCACGCCAAGGTCCGCCGCGAGATAGGGCAGCGCGCCGATATGATCCTCGTGGCCATGGGTCAGCACGATGCCGAGCAGGTCGTCCCGCCGTTCCTCGATGAACGCGAGGTCGGGCATCACCAGTTCTATGCCCGGATAAAAGGGATCGGCGAAGGTCACGCCCAGATCGACCATGATCCATTTGCCACGACAGCCATAAAGGTTCGCGTTCATGCCGATTTCGCCCGACCCGCCGAGGGCCAGGAACAGAAGTTCGTCTTTGGGGGTCATCAGCCGTGCTGGCTCCTGCTGTATAACATGGCCAGGCCTTCGATGGTCAGATCAGAGACGATCCGGTCAAATAAGCTGGTGTGTTCATCAAACAATACTGCGAGGCCGCCGGTGGCGATCACCTTTGCAGGGCGGCCGATCTGGGAGCGCATCCGCGCGACCAGGCCCTCCATCATCGCGACATAACCCCAGAAGACGCCGATATGCATCTGTTCTTCGGTGGTGCGGCCGATGACCGAAGGGGTCGCGGGCGCCTCGATTGCGATGCGGGGCAGCTTGGCGGCCGCGCTCACAAGCGCGTCCAGCGACAGGTTGATGCCCGGCGCGATGATCCCGCCCTTGTAGGCGCCGGTATAGTCGACCACGTCGAACGTGGTCGCGGTGCCGAAATCGATGACGATGAGATCGCCCGGTTCGCGCGCGTGGGCGGCAATGGCGTTGATCACCCTGTCCGCGCCCACGGACTCGGGCTCCGCAACATCGAGCACGATGCCCCACTCCGCGCCAGCCTCGCCCGCGACGAGTGGTTCTACCTTGAAATATTTGCTGGCGAGCGTGCGCAGATTATGTAGCGCGCGCGGGACAACGGTGGCGATGATCACGGCGTCGACGTCCGCCATGGTGAGACCTTCGAGCATCAACAGCTGGTTGAGCCAGACTGCATATTCATCACCCGTGCGCCGCGCGTCGGTGGCTATGCGCCAGCGCGTGCGGATTACGGGCGCGGCACCGCCCTGCCCCGGCTCGACGAGAGCGAAAACGACATTGGTATTGCCGGCATCAATCGCCAGAAGCATCGGTCAAGTCACTCCGTAAAAGGTGCGTGCTGTCACAGCAGGAAAGTGTCGCCCGCATGCATGACACGGATCGCCCCATCCGCCAAGCGCAGGATAAGCGCGCCTTGCGGATCGAGCGCTTCGAACGTGCCGGAAATGCGCTCGCCATCGGGCAGTTCCACCATCAGCGCAGTGCCGGGCCGATGGGCGCGCTCCTGCCAGGCGCGCCCCACCGGCTCCAGCCCATAGGTGCGCCAGCGGGCGAGCCAGGCCGCGAAATGCTCGGCCACGCGCTCAAGGACATGGGCGGCGTCGGCGGTTTCCACGCCCAGATCGCGCAGGCACGTCGTTTGCCGGTCCGGCAGCGAAGGCGCGCTTGCGATGTTGACGCCGACGCCGACGACAACCGCATCGCCCGCGCGCTCCAGCAGCATACCGGCAAGCTTGGCTTGCCCAGCCATGATGTCATTCGGCCATTTGAGGCGGAGGACGCCCGCGCCGGCGAATTCCGACAGCGCATCATGGACCGCAATCGCCATCACCAGCGCGAGACTGTGCGCGGGCGGATCGAGCGGGGTCAGGCGGACGAGCGTGGAGGCGTAGAGATTGCCCGCCTCGCCCAGCCAGGCGCGGCCCATGCGGCCTTTGCCTGCGGTCTGGCGCTCAGCGCGCAGCCATGTGCCCTCCGGCTCCCCGGCAGCGGCGAGAGCCTTCATGTCGTCGTTAGTCGATCCCGTTTCGCCGACAACCCGGACGGGCAGCTGCATCCCGCTCAGTGGAGTGCCGCCGCCGCGGCTCCGCTCAGCGTATCAAGCAACGGGTTGAAGAAATACCCCAGTACGATGAGCGTGGCGCACAGGGCGATCAGCCCGCTTTCGAACCGGCTGGCGGCTGGTGCGTAGGCATTGGCGGGTTCGTCGAAGTAGATCGTCTTGATGATCTTCAGATAATAGAATGCGCCGACGACCGACATGGCGATACCAAAGGCAGCGAGCCCGGTCATCCCGGCGGCTACGGCGGCATCGAACACCAGGAACTTGGCCCAGAAGCCCATCAAAGGGGGAATACCGGCCAGGCTGAACATGAAGATGGCTATGGCGGCGGCGAGGCCCTTGCGGCTCTGGGAGAGACCGGCGAGGCTGGCGATGTCTTCCACCGGATTGCCGTTCGCGTCGCGCATCTGCAGCACGCACAGGAAGCTGCCCAACGTCATCACCACATAGATGGCGAGGTAGCTCATCACCGCCGCAACGCCTTCTGCCGTGCCTGCCGCAAGGCCGATTAGCGCGAAGCCGACATTATTGATCGAACTGTAGGCCAAAAGCCGCTTGATATTGGTCTGGCCGATCGCGGCGACCGCGCCGAACAGGATCGACGCGAGCGCGACGAACACCACGATCTGCTGCCAGCTCGATACCGCACTGCCCATCGCCTCCATGGCCACGCGCACGGTGAGGCCCAATGCCGCAACCTTGGGCGCGCTGGCGAAGAAGGCGGTGACGGGGGTGGGCGCGCCCTCGTAGACGTCCGGCGTCCACATATGGAACGGCACCGCGCTGATCTTGAAAGCAAGGCCCGCGAGCACGAACACCAGACCAAAGGTCTCGCCATGCGACAAGCCATCCGCCATCGCGGCGGAAATGCCTGCGTAGCTGGTCGAGCCGGTGAAGCCATAAAGCAGCGAGATGCCGTAAAGCAGGATACCGCTCGCCAATGCGCCGAGCACGAAATATTTGAGGCCCGCTTCGGCTGAGCGCCCGTCCTGCCGCATGAAGCTGGCGAGGATATAGGCGGAGAGGCTCTGCATCTCCAGCCCGACGTAGAGCGTGAGCATGTCGCCCGCCGACACCATCATGCCCATGCCGACGCACGAAAACAGGATCAGGATCGGGTATTCTGCGCGGATGGCTTGGCCCGTGGCGAAGAAGCGGGGCGCGATGAGAATCGAGACGGCAGCGGCCGCGTAGATCAGTCCCTTGGCGAAGGTCGAGAAAGCATCGCCGCGATAGAGGCCGCCAAAAGCGTCCCCGCCCGCCGTCCATGCCGGGCCGAGCGCCAGCGCGGCAAGACCAAGCGAAGCGACTGCCAGCCAACCGACAAGCTGCGCGCTCTTGTCGCCCGCATAGGCAGAGATCATCAGCAGGATTAATCCGGCTGCCGTCAGCACCAGTTCGGGCATCGCGAGTATCAGGGAAGCGGTATCCAACATCAGTGCGCCTCCCCAGCGGTTGCATGTGTTTCTTCGGCCTCGTGGCCGCCTTCGTGTGCGCCATGATCGGCGGGTGGCTGCGGCTTGCCCGCCGTCAGCTTTGCGTCACCCTCCGGCTTGGCGGGCGCGATGCGCGCCACCAGTGCCTGCACATCACCGCGCATGGGGCTGAGGAAGCTCTCTGGATAAACGCCCATCCACAGCACCGAAAGGCCGATGGGCACCAGCATCACCAGTTCCCGCGCCGTGAGATCAGGCATCGCGGCGGCATCAGGGTTTTTCTGGTCGCCGAAGCAGATTCGACGATAGAGATAGAGCATATAGGCCGCGCCGAGGATGATGCCGGTGGTGCAGACCAAAGCGACCCAGCTCGACGCCTCGTAAACGCCCATCAGCGACAGGAACTCGCCCACGAAATTCGAGGTGCCGGGTAGCCCGACGGACGCCATCGTGAACAGCATGAACAGCAGCGCGTATTTCGGCATGTTGATGGAGAGGCCGCCATAACGGTCGATCTCACGGGTGTGCAGCCGGTCATAGATAACGCCGACGCAGAGGAACAGCGCGCCGGAAACGAGGCCGTGGCCCAACATCACCATCATGGCGCCTTCGATGCCCGCCTGATTGAAGGCGAACAGGCCGACGGTGACGATCGCCATATGCGCGACCGAGCTGTAGGCGATGAGCTTTTTCATGTCGCTCTGCACGAGGGCGACGAGCGACGTATAGACCACCGCAACCATCGACAGCGCAAACACGAGCCACGCGAACTGCGCGGACGCTTCCGGGAACATCGGCAGTGAGAAGCGGATGAAGCCATAGCCGCCCATCTTCAACAGCACGCCCGCCAATATGACCGAGCCTGCGGTCGGCGCCTGCACGTGCGCATCGGGCAACCAGGTGTGCACCGGCCACATCGGCATCTTGACGGCAAAGCTGGCGAAGAAGGCTAGCCACAGCCATGTTTGCACCTGCGGATCGAAATTATAAGCCATCAGCGTCGGAATGTCTGTCGTCCCCGCCTCGCGCGCCATCCACAGCATCGCGATCAGCATCAGCACCGAGCCGAGCAACGTGTAGAGGAAGAACTTATAGCTGGCGTAAATGCGGTTCACGCCGCCCCAGATGCCGATGATGAGATACATCGGGATCAGGCCAGCCTCGAAGAAGATGTAGAACAGGAACAGATCCTGCGCCGCAAACACGCCGATCATCAGCGTTTCCATGAACAGGAACGCGGCCATATATTCGCCGACGCGCTTTTCTATGCTGTCCCAGCTCGCGAGGATGCAGATCGGCATCAGGAAAACCGTGAGCGCGATCAGGGTGAGCGCGATGCCGTCTATCCCCATCGCCCAGGCGAAGCGGCCGAAGATTGGTGCATATTCCTGGAACTGCCACTGCGCATGGCCGGCACCCTGATCGAAACTGAGCCATAGAAGGATGCCCAGCGCGAAATCGACGAGGGTAGCGATGAGCGCAATCGTGCGCGCCGTGCTGGCTCCCGAAAACAGGCACGCAGCCGCGCCCGCCATCGGTACTGCCATCATGAGGGACAATATGGGAAAGCCGAGCTCGTTCATGATACTGTTATCGCCCAGGTTACCGCGGCGGCGAGGCCAAGCAGCATCACCAGCGCATAGGTGTAGAGATAGCCGGACTGGAGCCTGCGCGTGACGCGCCCGCCTGCGACGACCAGCGCCGCCATGCCGTTGGGGCCGAAGCGGTCAATGGTTCCCTCGTCGCCCCGCTTCCAGAAAAAGCGGCCGATGGCGAAGGCGGGCTTTACGAACAGCATGTCGTACAGCTCGTCGAAGTACCATTTGTTGAGCAGGAAGTCGTAGAGCACATGGAAGTGCGCCGTGAACTTGGCTGGCCAATCCGTATTGCGGAGGTAGGCGAGGTAGGCGATGACAAGCCCGGTGGCCATGACCGTAAACGGCGACCATTTCACCCACAGCGGCACCTCATGGCTCGCGTGCATCAGATGCGCGTCGAACGCGAGGGTCGATGGCGCCCAGAACTCCGCACCGCCTTCGGCGTCGATGAAGGCATGATGGAACACGAAACCTGCCGCCACCGCGCCGATCGACAGGACGATCAGCGGGATCAGCATGACGAGCGGGCTCTCGTGAGGATGATAGCCCGCCGTGCCGATCACCGGCGCGGAGACATGCGCGTGGCTGTGGCTGTCATGATGACCTGAATCTTCCTCGTCCGGATGGTCGTGATGGTCGCCATGGCCATGCGCGTCGTGCACCGCGTGCTGGATATGCTCGCTGCCTGCCCAGCGCGCCTTGCCGAAGAAGGTGAGGAACACGAGCCGCCAGCTGTAGAAGCTGGTGAGCAATGCGGCGGTGACGCCGATTAGGAATGCGAATGTTCCGGGGCCGCCAGCGGCATAGGCGCTCTCGATGATCGAGTCCTTCGAGAAGAAGCCTGCGAAACCGAACAAGGTGCCCGGGATGCCTACGCCGGTGATCGCCAGCGTTCCGGCCGTCATCCCCCAGAAGGTGATCGGTATTTCCTTACGCAGCGCACCGTAATAGCGCATGTCCTGCTCGTGGTGCATCGCGTGGATCACGCTGCCCGCGCCAAGGAACAGCAGCGCCTTGAAGAAGGCGTGGGTGAACAGGTGGAACATCGCCGCGCCATAGGCGCCGACGCCCGCCGCGAAGAACATGTAGCCCAGCTGCGAACAGGTGGAATAGGCGATCACGCGCTTGATGTCGTTCTGCGTGGTGCCGACCGTCGCCGCGAAGAGGCAGGTCGCCGCGCCGACATAGGTCACGACGTGCATGGCCGTCTCGCTCGTCTCGAACATCGGCGAGAGGCGGCAGACCATGAATACGCCCGCCGTCACCATCGTCGCGGCGTGGATCAGCGCGGAGACCGGGGTCGGACCTTCCATCGCGTCCGGCAACCATGTGTGCAGGCCGAGCTGCGCCGACTTGCCGCATGCGCCGACGAACAGCAGCAGGCACAGTACCGTCATCGTATCGAAGCGGTAGCCCAGGAAACCGATGGTGCTGCCTGCCATGCCCGGCGCGGCGGCGAGGATATCCGGGATCGAGATCGTATCGAACACCAGATAGGTGCCGAAGATGCCTAGCATGAAGCCAAGGTCGCCCACGCGGTTGACGACGAACGCCTTGATCGCGGCGGCCGAGGCCGAAGGCTTGCGGAACCAGAAGCCGATGAGGAGGTAGGACGCAAGGCCCACCCCTTCCCAGCCGAAGAACATCTGCAACAGGTTGTTTGCCGTCACCAGCATCAGCATCGCGAAGGTGAAGAGCGAGAGATAGGCGAAGAAGCGCGGCTGATCCGGCTCCTCGTCCATATAGCCCCAGCTATAGAGGTGGACGAGCGCGGACACGCTCGTCACCACAACCAGCATCACGGCGGTGAGCGCGTCAATGCGCAGCTCCCACGCCGCCTCGAAGCTGCCCGACGACAGCCAGTGGAGCACGGGCACGACAGCAGGCCCGGCGTCCCCCGCGACATAGCTTAGGAAGATCGGCCAGGAGAGCGCGCACGAGACGAACAGCGCGCCCGTGGTGATGAGCTTCGCGGGCAGCTTGCCCAGCGCCTTGTTGCCCAGCCCCGCAATGATCGCGGCGAGCAGGGGGAGGAAAACGATAAGCTGAATCGATGTCATAGTTCCCCTCCAACCATGACATAAACGTCATGCTGAACTTGTTTCAGCATCCATCCATCCCCTTGGCCCCGCACTTCATGGCAAAATGGACCCTGAAACGAGTTCAGGGTGACGAACCTTTTCATCCCCATCACCCCTTCATCCGGTTGGCGTCGTCTACGGCAATAGTGCCGCGCGAGCGGAAATAGATAACGAGAATGGCAAGGCCTATCGCCGCCTCACCCGCCGCCACGGTCAGCACGAACATGCTGAAGATCTGGCCGACGAGATCACCCAGATAGGCCGAGAACGCGACGAGGTTGAGGTTCACGGAGAGCAGGATCAGCTCGATCGCCATCAGGATGATGATGATGTTCTTGCGGTTGATGAAGATGCCGAGCACGCCCATGACGAACAGGATGGCGGAGACGACCAGATAATGTTGCAGGCCGATCACAGCTCCACCCCCTGCCCTACGGGCTGACTGACGTTGACCACGGCATCCTGCGGACGGCGGCGGTTCTGCTTGTCGATATTCTGTGCGCGGACGCCGGTGCGCGCGCGGTGCGTCAGCACGATTGCGCCGATCATCGCGACCAGCAGGATCACGCCCGCCGCCTCGAACAGGAAAATATAATCGGTGTAGAGCACCTGCCCGATCGCCTTGATGTTCGGCACATCGGCGGGCGTCGGCGCGGCGCGCTGAGAAAGCTGCAGCGGCCCGGCCTTCCAGACGCCCAACCCCAGCAATATTTCCGCCAGCAGCCCAAGCGCGATCAGCACGCCGAACGGCAGATAGCTGACGAACCCGGCGCGTAGCTCGGCAAAGTCGATGTTGAGCATCATGACGACGAACAGGAACAGCACAGCGACCGCGCCGACATAGACGATGACGAGCAGCATCGCGATGAACTCGGCGCCGACGAGCACCATCAGCCCGGCCGCGTTGAAGAAGGCGACGATCAGCCACAGCACGCTATGGACGGGATTGCGCGCGAAGATCGTCAGCGCGCCCGCCGCGATCATCAGCGTCGCAAACAGATAAAAGGCGAAGACCTGTATCACTGGATGTTCATCCCCCTGCGTCGCGCCTTAACGATAGGGCGCATCGGCGGCAAGGTTTGCCGCGATTGCCCGCTCCCATTTGTCGCCATTTTCAAGCAGCTTCGCCTTGTCGTAGATCAGCTCCTCGCGCGTCTCGGTCGAGAACTCGAAATTCGGCCCCTCTACGATCGCGTCGACCGGGCAGGCCTCCTGGCAGAAACCGCAATAGATGCACTTGGTCATGTCGATATCGTAGCGCGTGGTGCGGCGGCTGCCGTCCTCACGCGGCTGCGCCTCGATTGTGATCGCCTGCGCCGGGCAGATCGCCTCGCACAGCTTGCACGCGATGCAGCGCTCCTCGCCATTGGGATAGCGGCGCAGCGCATGTTCGCCGCGAAAGCGGGGCGAGATCGGGTTCTTCTCGAACGGATAGTTGATCGTCGCCTTGGGCTTGAAGAAATATTTCAAGGTCAGCCAATGGGCTTTGACGAATTCCCAGAGAGTGAAGGACTTGATGTAGTGGGCGACGCTCATGGCGTTGCTTCCTTTCTTGGACTTATGTCACAAGGACCAACAGCCGAGATCGGATACGGAAGCCCTTCCCATCTGTTTGGTGTGTCATCTTTCTGAGCGCGAAGCGTCGCGAAGCCAAGCCGCCCCTTAAGTTCCAACAGTCTTGCAGGAAAATTGAGATCAAGCGTGTATTCTTGATCGTCTAACGCGCCAAGGCCTGTGTCCTGATTTACTGCGGGGTCTGTGAAGTCAAACATAATCCTGAACCAATCAGGCCCGCTTTGGAAATCAGCGTTTGTGCTCCCATCAATAAAGGACCACTTTTTGTCATCCGACCTGACGCTAACCTTAATAGCGCCACGTCCTCGCGAGCTATATTCCCGAATCTGGTAATCGCCCGTGAGTTTCAAAAGTTTGTTTGATGACGTTCGCAGGAGACAAACGAAATCATGTGTAACTTGTCGCGCGGAAGACACTGGTGCAGCAGGAACACCGGCCACAACCTGAAGAAGTGCTGCAATCGCCATCATCCCCCATACCTCGTCAGCATGAGGAAGCCGCTCACCAGAAACACGAAGAGCAGCGAGGTCGGCAGGAATACTTTCCAGCCCAGCCGCATCAGCTGGTCATAGCGATAGCGCGGGACGGTCGCCTTGACCCAGGAAAAGACGAAGAAGAAGAACAGGATCTTCGCGAACAGCCAGAGGATGCCCGGCACCATATAGAGCGGCGCCCAGTCGACCGGGGGCAGGTAGCCGCCCCAGAACAGGATCGCGTTCAATGCGCACATCAGGATGACGTTGGCATATTCGCCGAGCCAGTAGAGCGCGAACGCCATCGAGCTATATTCGGTCTGGTAGCCCGCGACCAGCTCGCTCTCCGCCTCGGTCAGGTCAAACGGTGCGCGCGCGGTTTCGGCCATCGCGGAAATCAGGAACATCACCGCCATCGGGAAGAGCAATGGATTGAAGCCGTTGCCGTTCAAGAAGCCGTAATAGCCCTTCTGGCTCTCGACTATCTGCGAGAGGTTGAAGCTGCCCGCCCACAGCACCACGCAGATGAGGACGAAGCCGATCGAGACTTCATAAGAAATCATCTGAGCACTTGCCCGCATCGCACTGAAAAACGGGTATTTCGAGTTCGATGCCCAGCCCGCGATTACGATGCCGTAAACGCCGAGCGACGAGATTGCGAGAATATAGAGCAGGCCGACATTGATGTCCGCCAGCACCACCCCGACATCGAACGGCACCACCGCCCACGCCAGCAGCGCGACAGTGAAGGTGATGATCGGCGCGATCAGGAACAGCCCCTTGTTCGCCGCGCTGGGGATGATCGTTTCCTGCAGGAAGACCTTGAGGCCGTCCGCGAAGCTTTGCAGCAGGCCGAACGGACCAACGACGTTGGGCCCACGGCGCAGCGCCATCGCCGCCCAGATCTTGCGGTCGGCATAGATGATCATCGCGACGGCGAGCATGAGCGGCAACGCGATCAGGAGAATGCCGATCACGGTCGAGAGCAGCCACGCGGCCTCGAACGGGATGCCATAGGATTGGAAAAAGGCGGTCATTGAAGCATCCCCTTAAAGCCCCTCCCCTTCAGGGGAGGGGTTGGGGTGGGGAAATGCCCCAAGCGCGTCGTTGCTGCGCAAGACCCCACGCCCGGCCCCTCCCCTGAAGGGGAGGGGTGAATATGCGCTACCCACCTCATTCCGCAGCCTCCGCAAAGGTCTCACCGTGCAGCAGCTCCGCCGAGCAACGCTGCATCGTGGGCGAGGCGCGGCAGATGGCGTTGGTGAGGTAGTAGTCCTTGATCGGCGAGCCGAATTCGCCGCTCGCCCCCGTGGGGAGCTTCGGAGCGGACCAGCCGTAGTCCACCAGCCCTTCGGTGCCGAGCGCAGGAACATCGGCAAACATCCTGGCGCGCAGTTCGGCGAAGCTGTCGAACGGCAGGGTCTTGCCCATCACCTGGCTGAGAGCCCGCAGGATCGCCCAGTCTTCGCGCGCATCGCCGGGTGCGAACACCGCTTTGTCGCCGCGCTGGACACGGCCTTCCAGGTTCACATAGGTGCCCGCCTTCTCGGCATAGGACGCGCCGGGCAGGATCACATCCGCCGCGTGCGCGCCCGCATCGCCATGATGGCCGATATAGACCTTGAAGGAACCCTCGAACTGGCCGTAGTCCACCTCGTCCGCGCCCAGCGAGAACAGGAGTTTCGGCTTGGCGGCGGCAATGGCCTTGATGCCGCCCTGGCTGGCGAACCCGAGCATCAGCCCGCCCATGCGCGCAGCGGCGAAATGCAGCACGTTGTAGCCGTTCCAGCCTTCCTTCAGAAGGCCGAGCGTTTCGACCAGCGCGAGCGTGTCGCCATGTGCGCCGTCCTTGGCGAGGATGCCGCCGCCCGCGATCAGCATCGGCCGCTTCGCGTTGAGGAAGGTGCCGATCACCGCCTTGGGCAGCTTGGCCAGCAGCGAGGCATCGTTGCCGAGCCACTCAACTTTATAGGTGAGATCGTGCTGCGGGCCGATGGCGTAGACCTTCGCCCCGCGCTTGATCGCCTTGCGCACGCGCGTGTTGATGAGCGGCGCTTCCCAGCGCAGGTTGGTGCCGACGAGCAGGATCGCGTCGGCCGTCTCGACCCCCGCGATGGTGCTGTTGAAATTGACGGCCGAGAGGCTCGACACATCATAGGCAAGGCCGGTCTGCCGCCCTTCGAGCATCGTGCCGCCCAATGCGCGGACCAGCTCGCGGCCCGCATACATCGTCTCGCAATCGAGCATGTCGCCCGCAACAGCGGCGACCGAGCCGCCATGCTTCACCGCCGCAATGGCCGCGAACGCCTCGTCCCAGCTGGCCGCGACGAGCTTGCCGCCCCTGCGGACATAGGGCTTGTCCAGGCGCTTGCGCACCAGCGCATCGACGTGATGCCGCGTCTTGTCCGACGCCCATTCCTCGTTAACGTCATCGTTGACGCGCGGCAGCACGCGCAGCACCTGCCGCCCGCGACTGTCGAGGCGGATGTTGGTGCCGAGCGCGTCCATCACGTCGATCGCGAAGGTCTTTTTCAGCTCCCACGGCCGCGCCTCGAACGCATAGGGCTTGGCGGTGAGCGCACCGACCGGGCAGAGATCGACCACATTGCCCGAAAGCTCACTCTTGACCGCATGCTCGAGATAGGTGGTGATCTGCATGTTTTCGCCGCGATAGATCGCGCCGATCTGGGGCACACCCGCGACTTCCTCGGCAAAGCGGACGCAGCGCGTGCACTGAATGCAGCGCGTCATTGCCGTCTTGACCAGCGGGCCCATATATTTCTCGGTCACGGCCCGCTTGTTTTCGGCAAAGCGGCTCGCGCCCTTGCCATAGGCGACGGACTGGTCCTGCAGGTCGCACTCGCCGCCCTGATCGCAGATAGGGCAATCGAGCGGGTGGTTGATGAGCAGGAACTCCATCACGCCTTCGCGCGCCTTCTTCACCATCTCGCTGTCGGTGCGGATGGTCTGGCCCTCGGCGGCGGGGAGCGCGCAGGAGGCTTGCGGCTTGGGCGGCCCCGGCGCGACCTCGACCAGGCACATGCGGCAATTACCGGCGATGCTAAGGCGCTCATGATAGCAGAAACGCGGGATTTCCTTGCCCGCCAGCTCGCATGCCTGAAGCACGGTCGCGCCCTGCGGGACCTCGATCTCTACGCCATCTACGGTGAGTTTAGGCATTAGCGGACCACCTCGAAAAGATCGTCATGCTGAACTTGTTTCAGCATCCATCCCGCCGGATGAAGCGAAGGACGGTGGGGATAAATGGACCCTGAAACGAGTTCAGGGTGACGGGAGGAAAGGTTGACCATCACTCCGCCGCCTCCATCATCGACGCCGCGCTGCCCTTATTCTCCACAATCCGCCGTTCGATTTCCGGGCGGAAATGCCGGATCAAGCCCTGGATCGGCCAGGCTGCCGCATCCCCCAGCGCGCAGATGGTGTGGCCTTCGACCTGCTTCGTCACCTGTTGGAGCATGTCGATCTCTTCGATCGCCGCCTCGCCGGTGCGCAGGCGCTCCATCACGCGCCACATCCAGCCGGTGCCCTCGCGGCACGGGGTGCACTGGCCGCAGCTCTCATGCTTGTAGAAGTAGGACAGTCGCGAAATGGCGCGCACGATGTCCGTGCTCTTGTCCATCACGATCACCGCAGCGGTGCCGAGGCCGGAGCCGAGTCCGCGTAGGCCATCGAAATCCATCGGCGCGTCCATGATCTCTTTGGCCGGGACGAGCGGCACCGACGAGCCGCCGGGGATGACGGCGAGCAGATTGTCCCAGCCGCCGCGAATACCGCCGCAATGCCGATCGATAAGCTCGCGGAACGGGATGCTCATGCTCTCCTCGACCACGCAGGGCTTGTTCACATGGCCGCTGATCTGGAACAGCTTGGTGCCCTTGTTGTTATCCCGCCCGAAGCGGGAGAACCACGCCGCGCCGCGCCGCAGGATCGTCGGTGCGACGGCGATGCTCTCGACATTGTTGACCGTGGTGGGGCAGCCATAGAGGCCCGCGCCCGCCGGGAATGGCGGCTTGAGGCGCGGCTGGCCCTTCTTGCCCTCAAGGCTCTCAATCTGCGCGGTTTCCTCGCCGCAGATATAGGCCCCTGCCCCGCGATGGACGAACACATCGAAGTCATAGCCCGATCCGCAGGCGTTCTTGCCGAGGAAGCCTCGTGAGTAGGCCTGCTCGACGGCGGCGAAGAGAACCTTCGCCTCGTAGATGAACTCGCCTCGAATATAGATATAGGCGGCGCGTGCGCGCATCGCGAAGCCAGCGACCAGAGCGCCCTCGATCAGCTTGTGCGGATCGTGGCGGATGATCTCGCGGTCCTTGCAGGAGCCCGGCTCGGATTCGTCCGCGTTGATGACGAGGAAGCTCGGACGGCCATCTTTGCTTTCCTTGGGCATGAACGACCATTTCATGCCGGTGGGGAAGCCCGCGCCGCCGCGCCCACGCAGGCCGGACGCCTTGATGATCTCGATGATGCCATCCTGCCCGATTTCGAGCAGCTTCTTGGTGTTGTCCCAGTCGCCGCGTCTCATCGCCGCGTCTATGCCCCAGTCCTGGAAGCCATAGACGTTGGTGAAGATGCGGTCCTTGTCCTCCAGCGGGCCGACGAAGGGCGGCGGAGCGGCGGGTGCGGTGGCGTCAGTCATTTACCAGGCCCCCCGGTAATCATGGTTTTCGCTGACCATTTCCTTGAGCGAGGACGGCCCACCCTCAGGGCAGCTCGTCTGGCGGTCGATCTGCGGGCCGATCTTGGGCTGCTTGCCCGCCGCGAGATCGTCTAGGATCGCGGTCATCGTTTCGAAGGTCAGGTCTTCGTAATTGTCGTCGTTGATCTGTACCATCGGCGCGTTGGCGCAGGCGCCGAGGCACTCGACCTCATTCAGGGTGAAGAGACCGTCGGCGGTGGTGCCGCCCTTGTGCAGCCCCTTCGCCTTGCACGCGGCGAACACATCGTCCGACCCGCGCAGCATGCACGGCGTCGTGCCGCAGACCTGCACATGATAGCGGCCGACCGGCGCGAGGTTGTACATGGTATAGAAGGTCGCGACCTCGTAGGCGCGCATATAGGGCATGTCGATCTGAGCGGCGACATATTCGATCACCGGCACCGGGAGCCAGCCCTGCGTGTTCGTCTCGGCGCCGACCTGACGCTGGGCGAGATCGAGCAGCGGCATCACGGCAGAATGCTGCCGCCCGGCGGGGTAGCGCGCGATGACTTTCTCGGCCTGCGCGGCGTTTTCGGAAGTCCACGCGAACCCGCCCCAGCGGGCGCGGACTTCGGCTTCGTCAGGAATTTGGGGTGCGTCAGCCACGGCGATCCTCCAGGATCGTCGCCCCGGCCGCCGAGCCGGGGTCCCGCTTTTCTTCCACCGCCGAAAGGGCAGCGGGACCCCGGATCAAGTCCGGGGTGACGGAGCTGGAAGACTGCATCACCGCAAAAACTCCACTCTAGCCACCTTGTCACCTTCAAAGGAATAGACCGCGATCACCTCGAACGGCTCGACCAGCTCGGAGCCATCCGTGGCCGGACCGCGCGTCACATATTCGCGGAAGAGAACGTAATTGCCGATGGCCTGACGCTCACGGATTTCCGCGTGGTTCTGCGGCCATTTGGCGAAGGCGGCGGCGAGGCCAGAGCGCGTGCCTTCCTTGCCTTCCCGCACCACCGCGCCACGATAGTTCGCCTCGCAGGCGTCGTCGGTCATGTAGGACACATAGGTGTCCACATCCTGCGCGTTGTACGCGGCGATCATGGCCTCGGCGATGGCGAGACGCTCGGAGGAGGAGATGAGGAGTGAGATTTCAGTCATTACAGCAAAAACTCATGCCAATTGCTGATTTTCACCAGCTGCGTGCCAGAAAAAAAGAACTTTCGATCCACTCCCCGATCGCAGCACGGACATTGCCAAGCGGCCGACACTATAGATTTGTACCCTTCGATTGATATCAATCTACATTCTTTGGCTCGCCCCGGAATGTCCGCATGAACAGTGCCTGGGATGTCTGACATCTCAGCCTTACGCAGCTTCCGATCGCCGCCATGTCCGTATTCATATACACTCGCTGAAATTGTCTTTTTTACTAGTTCGGTATCACCACCATCTACAGCTTGTATGAGCGCCAGAACTCGGTCGGAGTACGGTCCCGAAACGATCTGGGGATCGGAATGATTCCTCCACCAATAGTACCTTCCCGCCGCTGCCACTATCAGGACCAGAATTATCACAGTGGCAACTCGTTTCACCGGTCACACTCCCCGAACACGATGTCCATCGCGCCCAAGACGGCGGTGGTGTCGGCGAGCATGTGGCCCTTCATCATGAAGTCCATCGCCTGCAAATGCGAAAAAGCGGTCGGGCGGATCTTGCAGCGATAGGGCTTGTTGCTGCCGTCACTGACCAGATAGACGCCGAACTCGCCCTTGGGGCTTTCGGTGGCGACATAAACCTCGCCTGCGGGCACGTGGAAGCCCTCGGTATAAAGCTTGAAGTGGTGGATCAGCGCTTCCATGCTCGATTTCATCTCGCCGCGCTTGGGCGGGACGACCTTGCGATCGAGCGAGGCGATCGGGCCTTCGGGCATTTGCTGGAGGCACTGCTTCATGATGCGAGCGGACTGGCGCACTTCCTCGACGCGGACCATGAAGCGGTCATAGCAGTCATAGTTGGTGCCGACGGGAACGTCGAACTCCATGCGGTCGTAGACGTCGTAGGGCTGGCTCTTGCGCAAGTCCCACGCGATGCCGGAGCCGCGGATCATTGGGCCGGAGAAGCCCCATTTGAGCGCATCTTCCTTGGAGACGACGGCGATGTCGACATTGCGCTGCTTGAAGATGCGGTTATCCGCCACGAGGCTGATCGCGTCTTCGAACAGGCGCGGCAGGCGCGTATCGAGCCAGTCGCCGATGTCGGTCAGGAGCTTCAGCGGCACATCCTGATGCACGCCGCCGGGGCGGAAGTACGCGCTGTGCATACGCGCGCCGGATGCGCGCTCGAAGAAGTTGAGACAATCCTCGCGGATTTCGAACAGCCACAGGTTCGGCGTCATCGCGCCGACATCCATGACATGACTGCCGAGGTTGAGCATGTGATTGCAGATGCGGGTGAGCTCGGCGAAGAAGACGCGCAGATATTGCGCGCGCAGCGGCACTTCGAGGTTCAGCAGCTTCTCAATGGCGAGGACATAGCTGTGCTCCATGCCGAGCGGCGAGCAGTAATCCAGCCGGTCGAAATAGGGCAGCGCCTGAAGATAGGTCTTGTATTCGATCAGCTTCTCAGTGCCGCGATGGAGCAGGCCGACATGCGGATCGCAGCGCTCTACGATCTCGCCGTCCAGCTCCATCACGAGGCGGAGCACGCCGTGCGCGGCCGGGTGCTGAGGTCCGAAGTTGATCGTATAGTTCTGGATACCATCCTCATCGACGCCGACGACGACCTGACGCTTTTCCGTCTGTTCGAGTGTTTCGGCGCTCATGCCTTATCCTCGCTCTTTTTACGTGTCGCGCGCGGTTTGGGGGCGGGTTTCGACCCGGCCTCGGCCAACTTTTGCGCGGCCGTCTTGCGCGGGGCGCGCGGCTTCTTGACGGCGGCGGACTGCTCGTTCGCGGCAACGTTGGCTGCCTTGCCCGCGCCAGTCTGGCCGGGATGTTCGGTCGTCTTGGGCGTAGTCACCTTGGGCGCGGGCGATTCACTCGCCTTGGGCGGCGGCGGCGCGGCGGGCGCAGGGCTGGGCGCGCCCTGCTCCTGCGCCTTGGCCTTCTCGTCACCCGGCAGCACATATTGCGCGCCTTCCCACGGGCTCATGAAATCGAAGTTGCGGAAATCCTGCGCTAGGCGAACCGGCTCATACACGACGCGCTTGTCTTCCTCGCTATAGCGCAGCTCGACAAAGCCGGTGAGCGGGAAGTCCTTACGCTGAGGATGGCCGGAAAAGCCATAGTCGGTGAGGATGCGGCGCAGATCCGTGTTGCCGGAGAACACCACGCCGTACATGTCGAACACTTCGCGCTCGAGCCAGCCGGCGACCGGCCACAGGCCTGTGACCGAAGGGACCGGCGTCGCCTCGTCCGTGCCGACCTTGACGCGCACACGGTGGTTCTTCGTGACCGAGAGCAGGTGATACACCACCTCGAACCGCTCCGGCCGGTCAGGATAGTCAACGCCCGCGATTTCCATCAGCTGCTGATAGTGCGCACCGTCACGCAGTGCCTCCATCACCCGGATGAGAGCATCGCGCGCGACGACGAGCGTAATCTCGTCGGCAGCCTCGACCAGCGCGAGCAGATCCCCGCCTACGAGCGCGCGGAGGCTGTCCGCGAGGTCATCGGCATGAACGACTCTGGGGGCGGAATGGACGCTGCTCATCTCTCAATCGTCCCCACGCGGCGGATCTTCCGCTGAAGCTGCATGATGCCATAGAGCAAAGCTTCGGCAGTCGGCGGGCAGCCGGGCACATAGATGTCGACCGGCACGATGCGGTCGCAGCCGCGCACAACGGAATAGCTGTAGTGATAATAGCCGCCGCCATTGGCGCAGCTGCCCATCGAGATGACGTATTTCGGCTCCGACATCTGGTCATAGACCTTGCGCAGCGCCGGGGCCATCTTGTTGCACAGCGTGCCCGCGACGATCATCACGTCCGACTGGCGGGGGGATGCACGCGGCGCGGCGCCGAACCGCTCCAGATCATAGCGCGGCATGTTGACGTGAATCATCTCGACCGCGCAGCAGGCCAAGCCAAACGTCATCCACCACAGCGAGCCGGTACGCGCCCACTGAAACAGTTCCTCGGTCGAAGTAACGAGGAAGCCCTTGTCCTGCACTTCGGTGGAGAGCGCATTGAAAAATTGCGGGTCGGGCTCCGTGCCGGGCGCCGGGGCGCGTCCGGTATGCGGCCGCTCTAGCTCTACTCCCAATCGAGTGCTCCCTTTTTCCACGCATAGACAAGGCCGAGCACCAGCTCGAAAATGAAGATCATCATCGTCGCCCAGCCGGTCCAGCCGATCTGATCGAGGCTGACGGCCCAGGGGAAGAGGAACGCGGCCTCAAGATCGAAAATGATGAACAGGATTGCGACGAGGTAGAAGCGCACGTCGAACTGGTTGCGCGGATCCTCGAACGCCGGGAAGCCGCACTCATATTCGGAAAGCTTGTCGGCGTTCGGCTGATGCGCGCCGGTTAGGCGGGCGACGAGCATCGGCAGGAACACGAACACGCTGGAAAGCGCGAGGGCGATACCGAGAAAAATGAGAATTGGCAGATATTGGCTGAGATCGACCAAGCTTGCCCCCTGCGACGCAATTAACCCAAGACTTATGGCGCGGCTTTAGGCCTGCTGCAGCAGCGAAGCAAGGGGGGTGAACGCGTAAAATCGCTCAAAAAATAACGTGCGCGATGTGTTGTCAGCTAAGCAGCAGCTTGCCGCCGGAAAATATCAGCATCAGCGCCAGCGCTACGCGCAGAAACGCAGGATTCACCCTCTTCGTGAGGCTCGATCCAATGACGATGCCCGGAACGGACCCAATCAGCAACGAACCGAGCAGCGACAGATCCACCAGCCCCATCCAGAAATAACCCAGCCCCGCCAGCATCGTCAGCGGGACGGCATGGACAATGTCCGTGCCCACAATCTTCTGCATCGTCATACGGATGGGATAGAGCATCACCAGCATTGTCGCGCCCAGCGCGCCGGCACCCACCGAGGTCAGCGTTACAATAGTCCCCAATATGACACCGCACAGCACCGTCAACGCCGGGAGAAAACGCCTATATTCCGTGATACGATCCGGAGCGATCGAGACCGCAGAGCTGTAGATCTTGCGCTGAAACAGGGTGACGACCGCCGTAGCGATGAGAACCGCGCCCAGCATCTGCACCACAAGACCACTCTTCATCTGATGGCCGCCATTGGCGGAGAGGAACCACAGAGTGATCGCCGCCGCCGGAAGGCTGCCATAAGCGAGGCGGCGAACCACCTGCCAGTCGGCATGCCCCTGGCTGTGATGCACCCCGCCGCCCACCATCTTGGTGAGCGCGGCAAACCAGAGATCTGTCCCTACTGCCGTCGTTGGCGCAACGCCGAGCAGCAGGATCATGATCGGCGCCATCAGCGAGCCGCCGCCGACCCCGGTCAGACCGACCATCGTACCTACAAGGAAGCCCGACAATGGATGCAGATAATCCATCAGGCAGCCAGCTCCGCCACCAGATCGAGCACCGGGCGGGCATGCTCCTTCCGGCAGATGAGCAAGTCGGGCATGTATACGTCCTGTTGGTTATAGACGAGCGGGCTTCCGTCTATGCGGCTGACATGCAGGCCGTGCGCGATCGCTACGGCCGCGGGCGCGCAGCTGTCCCACTCATATTGCCCGCCGGAGTGAAGATATATATCGGCCTCGCCACGGATGACCGCCATAGCCTTTGCACCTGCCGAACCCATGGGCACGAGCTGGGCGCCGAGCTTTTCGGCGATGCTCACTGCCTCGGCAGCGGGGCGGGTCCGCGAGACAACCATCCGCAATGGCGTCCCGGCCGGAGGTAGCTGGCGCGGCTGATCGGTGCGCAGCACTTCCCCTAACCCCGGCAGCGCGACCGCTCCAATCTCCGGCTTGCCTTCGATGCTGAGCGCCACGTGCACAGCCCAGTCGGTACGCTCCTCGCCATATTCGCGCGTGCCATCGACCGGATCGATGATCCAGACACGGGACTTGTCCAGCCGCGAGCCATCGCACTGGCATTCCTCCGAAAGCAGGCCATCGTCCGGGCGCTGCTCGCGGATTGCGTGGATCAGAAACTGGTTCGCCGTCTGGTCGCCTGCCTTGCCCAATGCCTTTGCCGCGATGAGACCGCTGTCCCGCACAGCGAGCAGGATGCGCCCGGCATGCTCGGCAAGTTGCGCGGCAAGCTCCGCGTCCGTCAACGCCACCCGAGCAACCTCTCGATGATAGCGTCGGCGGCGGCTTCAGCATCCATCTTGGTTGTGTCGATGCGGATTTCGGGGCCCTCCGGCGCCTCATAGGGGCTGTCTATGCCGGTGAAGTTCTTAAGCTCGCCCGACCGCGCTTTCTTGTAAAGCCCCTTCACGTCGCGCTTCTCAGCCTCGGCCAGCGGCGTGTCGATGAAAATTTCAAAGAATTCGCCCTCGGGGATCATCGCGCGCACCATCTCGCGCTCCGCCCGGAACGGCGAGATAAAGGCGGTGATGACGATGAGGCCGGCATCCGCCATCAGCTTCGCCACCTCGCCGACGCGGCGGATATTCTCGATACGGTCCGCTTCGGTAAAGCCCAGATCCTTGTTCAGGCCGTGGCGGACATTGTCGCCGTCGAGCAGGAAGGTGTGCCGGTTCATCCGGTGCAGCTTCTTCTCGACGAGATTGGCTATGGTCGACTTGCCCGAGCCGGAAAGCCCGGTGAACCACAGCACGGCGGGTTTTTGGTTTTTGAGGTTCGCGTGCGCTTCACGGCTGATGTCGAGCGCCTGCCAGTGGACATTTTGCGCCCGCCGCAGCGAGAAGTGCAACATGCCCGCCGCCACCGTGTTGTTGCTGATCTTGTCGACAAGGATGAAGCCGCCCAGGGTGCGGTTCTGCGTGTATGCCTCGAACACTACCGGCTTGTCGGTGGCGAGCTCGACGACGCCGATGGCGTTCAGGTCAAGCGTCTTGGCGGCGAGGTGCTCCATCGTGTTGACGTTCACGACATATTTGGGCGCCTGGACGGTGACGGACACCATCTGCGTGCCCAACTTCATCCAATAGGCGCGGCCGACATGCAGCGCCTCGTCCGACATCCAGACGAGCGTGCTCTCAAACTGGTTGGCGGCTTCGGGCGGCGTATCGGCAATGGCGATCACGTCGCCGCGCGAACAGTCGATCTCATCCGCGAAACACAGCGTGACGGACTGGCCGGCCACCGCTTCATTGAGATCGCCATCCAGCGTCACGATGCGCGAGACGGTGCTGGTCTTGCCCGAGGGCAGCACGCGGATCGCGTCACCCGCCTTCACCGTGCCGGTCGCGATCTGGCCGGAAAAGCCCCGGAAATCGAGGTTCGGGCGGTTAACCCACTGCACCGCCATACGGAACGGCTTCGCCTGATCGGCCGTAACATCAACCTCGACCGTTTCGAGATGTTCGATCAGCGGCTTGCCGGTGTACCACGGCGTGTTGGGCGAGTTGGCAGTGATATTGTCGCCCTTGAAGCCCGAAATCGGCATCGGTACGAAGCTCTCGATGCCGATGGACTGGGCAAACGCCGTGTAATCCGCGACGATGTCGTCGAATACCTGTTGGCTATAATCCACCAGGTCCATCTTGTTCACCGCGAGCACGATGTTTCGGATGCCGATAAGATGGGCGAGATAGCTGTGGCGGCGGGTCTGGGTGAGCACGCCCTTGCGCGCATCGATAAGGATGACGGCGAGGTCGGCGGTGGATGCGCCCGTTACCATGTTGCGGGTATATTGCTCATGCCCCGGCGTGTCCGCGACGATGAACTTGCGCTTTTCGGTGGTGAAGAAGCGATAGGCGACATCGATGGTGATGCCCTGCTCGCGCTCGGCGGCCAAGCCATCAACGAGGAGCGCGAAATCTATTTCCTGCCCCTGCGTGCCGACGCGCTTGGAGTCGGCCTCCAGCGCCGCGAGCTGATCCTCAAAGATCATCTTGCTGTCATAGAGCAGGCGACCGATTAGCGTCGATTTGCCGTCGTCCACGCTGCCGCAGGTGATGAAGCGCAACAGGCTCTTGTGTTGATGCGCCTCCAGATAGGCGTCGATGTCCTCTGCGATCAGCGCGTCGGTCTTGTAGATGGGGTCTGCCATGTCGGACATCAGTTCACTCCGTCATGCTGAACTTGTTTCAGCATCCATCGCGCCTTCGGCGATGCGGGGGCCTGGGGAAAGATGGACCCTGAAACAAGTTCAGGGTGACGATAAGTGGAAGCGAGGCGGCGTGTCAAAAGTACCCCTCCTGCTTCTTCTTTTCCATCGAGGCATCGCCGCCATCCTTGTCGATGACGCGGCCCTGACGCTCGGACGTGGTGGTGAGCAGCATTTCCTGAATGACTTCCGGCAGCGTCTTCGCGTCGCTCTCGACCGCGCCGGTCAGCGGATAGCAGCCCAGCGTGCGAAAACGGATCGAGCGCATCACCGGCTCTTCGCCTTCGCGCAGGGGAAAGCGCTCGTCGTCGACCATCAGCAGGAGGCCATCACGCTCCACAGTGGGGCGCTTCTCGCTGAAATAGAGCGGCACGATCGGGATGTCGTTCAGATGGATATATTGCCAGATGTCGAGCTCGGTCCAGTTCGAGATCGGGAAGACGCGGATGCTCTCGCCCTT